>CAVVBC010000001.1:0-179497 GCA_963746325.1 uncultured Gammaproteobacteria bacterium
TGCTCTTGTTTGTTGACCGGCCTGGTGAACCCAAATAGCCGGAGCTCCACGACCTAAATTAACAACACCTTGCGAGCACGGACTCGTCCGCGTGTGACCAAGGTGTGATGCGACGCCGCAGCCTCATCTGCAGGTCACGCTATTCTGGAGCGGTTTGCACAAGTCGGGCCAGCCGAACTCACTCCAGAGTTTCACGAGCCCGATCTCACGCAGGATTTCGCCGAAGCGCGGATCCTGGCGCATCGCACTTGATTCGTGCATCCACCAGTCAGCGCGCAGCACGCTGCCGACGCCGTCGCCACTGCTCGATCGGGCCGGGCCGCCGCTGCCATCCGCCCTGAGCAGTGATGACGGATCAAGCGTGCCCCGGATCGTCGCGATACTGGCGTCGATGTCGCCACTCAACGCGAGTACCGCAAAGCGCCCGATCCCGGGAGGACCGTAGGGCGAGAGGGTCGCCAGCATCTTGGCGGTCTCAGGATCGACGTGTCGATTCCTTATCGCCTTGATCGACATCCGAATCTGCTCGGCACGCTGAGGAACGGCCTGGATCCACAACTTCTCGGCACGATCGATGTCGCCGCGCTCGCTCGCCCCGCCGCCCTCGAGCGCGAGCGGCTCCGGACCTTCCCAGCCATTCTCGCGAGCCTTGGCCGCATAGGCCTCGATGACTTCCGGTCGATTCAGGATCAGCGCCGCATACGCCACTTGCCAGGCGATCAACGGCGACAACGGGTCGATTTCGCCAGCGCGCTGTGTCTCCACCCAGCCGGCCTGCAGGTATCCGGCGTCGAGCAGGAAAGCGCCGTACCAGTTGCGCAGGTCGGGATCCGACGGTGCACGGGCCAATGCTTCCTTGAAATTTCGATACGCGTCGCCGTACAGGTTATGCGCCTTGGCAAACAGCGCGCGAACGGCGTAAGGCTCGCCCAGCCTGGGGTCGAGTTCCAGCGCCCGATTTGCCGCCGCGAGCGCCTCGTTCCAGGTTGCCTCGGGGCCCCGTCCTTCCTCGCCGGCGGGCCCGTTCGACGGCTGCGCCTCGAACCCGCCCGGTCCGTGTTGCCAGGCAGGCCGCAGCATCAGTGCGATGGCACGCAGCGAATACGCTCGCGCGAACTTCGGGTCGCGCGCGATGGCCGCATCGACCAGCGTCAGGACACCGTCGAGATCCGCAGCCGTCTGGCGATTGCGCAGCTTGTAGCGCGCCTGCAGGAACCACTGCCAAGCGTCGAGGTCGGCGGTCGGCCGTTGCCCGATCGATGCGAGATCCTCTGCGCCGAGCGCAATCTTCAGTGCCCGCGCGATATGTCCGGCGATATCCGCCTGGATGGCAAATACATCGTCGAGTTTGCGTTCGTACGTCTCCGACCAGATGTGCGTATCCGACGCGACGTCGATCAATTGCGCAGTGACGCGCACGCGGTCACCGGCACGCCGCACGCTTCCCTCAACGACGTGACTGACGCCGAGCTTGCGCGCAATCGTCGGCAGGTCGGTCGTCTGCCCCTTGAACGAGAACGACGAGGTCCGCGACGTGACTCGCAGCCCTTCGACGTTCGCGAGCAGATTGAGGATTTCTTCGGTGACGCCGTCGGAGAAGAAGTCCTGCTCGGCATCCGAGCTCATGTTGGTGAACGGCAGGACGGCGATGCCGGTCGCAGGGCGGGAGGCCGGCTGGGTAGCGGACGGGGCCATCGGCGGGCTCGCAACATTCATCGCGTCCGCCGATTGATGCATCCTCTCTTCTGGCAACAATCGATCGACGATGACCGAGCCGATGGCCAGCACGGCCACGATCAGTGTGATCACGTTGAGCCGATGCGCCGTAATGTGCCGGCTCGATTCCGCGCGCGGCACCGTCCGGTCCAGTTTCAGGCCGTCGGGCGTGAGTTCGTACGCCCAGGAAATGCCGAGGGCCACTGGCAGGCCCAGACCGAGCATCAGAAGCGTCAGCTTGCCGACCCAGTCCGGCACCTGGATCAGCGAACCAACAGTCTCGACGATCTGCAGGATCAGCCAGCTGACGGCCAGGTAAAGCACGGCCACTCGGGCAACGTTCCGTCGTTTCAACTCCCCCAGGAATGACATCCGGATCGTCTCGACGGGCTCGTGCCCAACAATGACATCGTGCGGTCCACGAGGATCCGATGCAACCGTCTGGCCAAGTTTTAGCAGCTTTCCCCGGGCAAACTGCTCGCGGCTGTCTCCGAATCAGAGGCGGCGGCGAGATTTCCGCTGGATTCAATGGCATATCGGGCACGCGTGTGATTCACGTGTGATCCAGCACTCTGCCGAAAAGAACAGGGAGAAGAACTCGTCCTCGCCCTCGTCCGGCGGCCACGCGCGTGCCGTCAGAGTCGGGGAGTCGCTCGTGTGAAATCGTCGGCGATGCTTGACATCGGCCCCTGCTCGTAAGAGGTTGCCGCAGGGCACGGTGCGGCAGGCAATGGGTATTCCGAATCCAAAGCAGCTCTGGGCGGAATTGCAGCGGCGGCGCGTGGTGCGGGCCGCCCTGTACTACGTCGCGGGCGCGTGGATCCTGGCGCAGGTGCTGGACCTGCTGCTGGACGCGTTCGACGCCTCGCATTACATGCGCTTCGTCGTCGCCGGACTCGTGCTTGGCCTGCCGATCGCTACCGCCCTCGCCTGGATCTTCGACTTCACGTCGTCGGGTATCGAGCGCACGCCCGCGCTGTCCGTCCCCGTGGCCGACCCTCCCGAGGACTCGATCGCCGTTTTGCCATTCGCAAACTTGAGTCACGAACTGGAGAACGAGTATTTCTCGGATGGCCTGGCCGAGGAGATCCGCAACCAGCTTGCACGCGTGCACGGGTTGCGCGTCGCTGCCCGCAGCTCGTCGTTTGCGTTCAAGGGACGCCACGAGGACGTGCGCGAAATCGGCCGACAGCTGAATGTCGCCTCCGTTCTCGAGGGTGGGGTTCGCAGGCAAGGCGGCACGGTACGCATCGACGTGCAACTGGTCAGCGCCGTCGACGGCTACCAGGTCTGGTCGGAGACGTTCGAGCGTCGCCTCGACGACATCTTCAAGCTGCAGACCGAGGTAGCATGTGCCGTGATCACAGCGGTGCGACCGCGCGCGGCCGACGCGGAGCGACCGCCGCCTGAGCCGGCGACGCAGAATTTCGATGCGTACAACCTGTACCTGCTCGGTCGCCATCACTTCCACAAGCGCACCGAGACCGCGCTACGTCGCGCGATGGAGTGCTTTGGTCAGGCGATCGCTTACGACCCGGACTATGCGCTGGCGTACTCCGGTCTTGCCGACGCGTACTCGCTGGCAAGCACCGGTTACTACGGCGAGTTGCCGGTGGCGGAGTCGATCGCGAACGCTCTCCCGGCCGCGCAGAAGGCGCTGGACCTCGCACCCATGCTGGCCGAGGCACATGCCTCGCTGGGACTCGTTCGCCACAACCAGGGCGACCATGCTGCGGCAGGAGGCGCGCTTGAGCGGGCCATTGAACTGAACCCGGGCTACACGATGGCTTACGTTTGGCATGGCTTGACGCTGACCGCGCAGGGCCGCTATCGCGAAGCCGCGGCGAACATGCGTAATGCGTTTCGGCTTGATCCACTCTCGCCGATCATAAATGCCAACGTCGGCTTCGACGCGCTGCGTTTCGGCAATGACGCGGAAGCCGAGGCTCGCTTCGCAGCGGCGATCGAGATCGACCCGGCGTTCCAGGTGCCGTATTCCGGCATGACACGATTGAACGTCGCACGGGGTGCCATCGGGGAGGCGCTGCGCTGGATCGAGCAAGCGATCGAGCGCGCGCCGGGGCGGGCGTTCTATCTCGCGCGCAGGGGTCTGATTCTTGCGCAACTTGGTCAAACCGACGCGGCCGTCGCGACGGTCGAGGCCGCTTGCTGTAATCCGACGGGAAATCGCTTCGAAGCCGACCTGGTCGTTGGGCTGCGCATCGTCAGTGACAACCGGGCCGCACTCGCGTCGATAGCAGCTCACCGGGTTGGGTGCATCTGGTCTGGCGCACAACGCGCGCAGGCGCACATCGCAATCGGCAACCTGCCGGCGGCGCTCGAGGCATACACGGAGGACCCCCCTGATCCCCGGGGTTCGGTCAATGACCTCATCAACGATGAGTGGGTCTGGCGCCTGCCACACGTGGTGAATCACGCCCATCTGCGCATGGTCGCCGGCGACGAGCGCGGGCGAGATGCCTTGCTAGATCTTGTCGCACGCACGGAGGAGTTGCGCGCGGAAGGGATCGTGAACGTCGATGCCCTGTACTGGGTCGCGAGTGCGCATGCGGTCATGGGAGAGAACGAGCGAGCGTTCGAGGTCCTGGAGGAAGCGGTAAGACGCGGCTGGCGCCACGCCTGGTGGACCCGTCACGACTGGAACTGGGCCGCCCTCCGGGACGACTCGCGTTGCCGTGACTTGCTTGCACGCGGGCAGCCTGCATAGCTTCTGACGATTGCAGTGCACGCCATGCTTCATCACATTTCATTTGGGGTAGCCGATCTCGAACAGTCAGCGAAGTTCTACGACGCGACTCGAGCCGGTCGCTAACGCCCGCGAACGTCAGCCTGCACCAGCGGCGGCGTTCCGATCCAGCTGAGAGGTGGAGCGGGTGATGGGAATCGAACCACGAGAGTTGCCCTGCCCCGCCCGCCGGATCAATCACTTACACGCGGCGACGATCTCGCGTGTGATAGACGTGTGAATGTCCAGCGAACCATCCCCGGCGAATGAACTGGGCTTCCGCGGATACTCGGAAATTCATTCCTATGTCCGTTTCTGGCCGCCCCTACCATTCCCGATAGCGGACGTCTTCGGCACACAAGCGACCCGAAGCCGAAGTTGTCGACTCATCAAAGCGAGGAGCCCGGCGTTATGGCCGGGCTCCTTACTCAAATCACAACAGCGGACGCGCAGTCCGTTCTGCGTCGTCGCCTCAACTCACCGCAGGGATCCTGAAGCACCCGGTGAGCGAGAGGGTCCTCTCGCACTCAACTTCCCAATCCTCTTCGTCGATGGTGGCTGTTGGGGTCTCAGCGCTGGAACTGCGGCGGAGCCTCACCGATGACGCGCCCGGCAGAGCGCGAGATTGGCGCGATCGCTGATTTCACTTGGTCGGCTATGCGAGGCGCCGCTGCCGGCGACGGCAACAGGCCCAACTGCTTCATTAGCCCAAGCGAATCGGCGCATGTCCATTCTTCGGCGATTCGCCCGTCCGCCAATCGAAACAGCGTCGTGCCGGTGATCTCCACTGCGCGACCGGTCGCCGGAATGCCGTTGCCGGCGCCAGTGTTGGTCCCGCGCGCGGTCCAGTGCACGGCCACCAGGTCGCCTTCGGCAACCTGCTTGTCGACCGTGATCTTGAGATCCGGAAACGCCTCGCGCCATCCCTTGGCTTCGGCCATGCCATCGGCATGGGTGAAGGTTCTCCTGCCGCCGTGGCCAACGAAGTCTGCGCTGTACGGCACTTCGAATCGACCCTGATTGAGACCTTCCTCGTACACCCTGCGGGTGATCGACCTGTTGAGCTCCAGAGACTCGGCGCGAACGCCGTCGGATGCAGTGGCCTTGCACGGAATCACGCCGGCGAGGGCGACGATTGTTGCCACTGCGGACAGCAGGGTGT
Organism: uncultured Gammaproteobacteria bacterium; assembly: GCA_963746325.1. Taxonomy (GTDB): domain Bacteria; phylum Pseudomonadota; class Gammaproteobacteria; order Steroidobacterales; family Steroidobacteraceae; genus RPQJ01. The sequence goes on from CAVVBC010000001.1 coordinate 5,625, forward strand.
TGCACGTTTTCAGGAACGTTTTCATAACCATCTCCCAAACGCAAAAGTGCGTGTTGCGGATGATGAGGTTCCGAACGACCGGTCGCGCCCCTTTGGTGTCGGGCGGACGCGGCGGTGGGATGAGTAGCGGTTGCGCAGTGACGGGACCGTGTCGTAGGTCGGCGCCATCGGCATGTTGTCGATCGCGGATGCAGGATGCGAGCTGAACTTCGCGCTGGGGCGATCTGCCGCAACTGCGGGCGCATCGACGCGCGTGGCCGCGCAGGTCAACGAGCCTCCACGCGTGACTTAGGGCTTGGTGCAGCGCCTGCGCTGACCGCCATCCTTGCAATCAGCGCTCAGCGAAGCAGCACGTCGAGCGCCGCCCGATAGCGACGGCTACCGTTGACCTGCGCGCCATTCTTGAGCAGAACGACGAAGTCGCCGTTGAACAGCGGCTGCACTTCGCGAATCCGGGCGATGCTGACGATCGCCGCGCGCGACACTCGGATGAAGCGTTGTGGATCGAGGCGGGACTCGAGGCTGGTCATCGTCTCGCGCAGCAGGTGCTGTTTCGCGCCTGCGTGGATTTCGACGTAGTTCCCCGCGGCGACGATGCGATCGACCTCGTCGATGTCGAGCAATCGAACGCGACCCTCGGAACGGATTGCGAGTCGCGCCGGATAACGCTGCAGCGCTCCTCGATCGATCAGTTTCAGGGCCTCGGAAACGCGACGGACGAAGCCGTCATCCGGATGGGCGAGGTGAGTACGAGCGCGCTGCAGTGCACGGCGAAAGCGTTCCGGATCGACCGGCTTGAGCACGTAGTCGATGGCTTGAGCATCGAACGCCCGCACGGCGTGCTGATCGAACGCGGTCACGAACACGACCGCCGGCATGCGGTTGCCCCCGATGGCCTCGATCACGGCGAATCCATCGAGCTCGGGCATCTGCACGTCGAGAAAGACGAGGTCGGGCGAAAGCGCGCTGATCGCCGATATCGCCGCCCGACCGTCACCGCACTCTCCGACGACTTCGATGTCCGGCTCCTGCCGGAGCAGCCGCAGTATCCCGCGGCGGGCGACCGGTTCGTCGTCGACGATCAGTACACGGATGGTCATGCGACAGTGCGCCAGGGAAGCTCGATCTCGGCGATGACGCCGCCGTCGTCGGAATTGCGCACCTCGAAGCGCTGCCTGTCCGCGTAGAGCAAGCGCAAACGCGCCCTCGTGTTCGCCAGGCCGACGCGTTCGGTCGTCGCCGGTGGCAACCCTCGGCCGTCATCGGAAACGCTCAGCAGCAGAGCGTCGCCGTGCCGGTCCGCCTTGATCTCCACACGCCCCGGGCCGGCGCGCGTGGCGATTCCGTGGCGCAGGGCGTTCTCGACCAGCGGTTGGAGGATCAGGTTGGGAACCCGCGCTTCAAGCACCTCGTCGGGCACGAGGATCCGGTAGCTCAGGCGCCCGCCGAAGCGGGCCTGTTCGATCTCGAGATAGCTTTCGAGAAAGCCGATCTCTTCGCCGAGCGTCACCTCATGCGCCTCGCTGCTGTCGAGCGACCGGCGCAGCAAGGCGCTCAGCTGCAGGAGGATCCGATCTGCCGAGTCGACGTTCTCGTGCATCAGCACCGAGATCGTGTTCAGGGCGTTGAACAGGAAGTGCGGCTGCAATTGGGCGCGCAGTGTCTGCAGGCGGGCATCCGCCAGTTGCGCTTCGAGGCGAAGCTGCCGGCGATCCTTTTCGCGGGCGGTGCGCACCAGTCGCTCCACATGTGCCGCGGCGACGATGAGCCAATACACGGGAAGGTTCAGGAGGAAGGTCGTGCCGAGCAGGCGGCTGAAGGTGCCGAGCCAGGTGGGCTCGACCTGGGTTGCACCGATGACGGGCGCCGCGAGCGCGAAAAGGGCCAGGTTCGCCAGGGCGCAGGTCGCCGACGCGAAGACGTGGATCGCGATCGCGCGCAGGACGTGCGGGCGCTGGAGCGGAAAGCGCGCCGCAAGCCGCAGGGCGATCGGAGTGAGGGCAGCCCAGACCGCGGCCCAGACGAGCCAGATGACACTGGCACGCGCCCAGGCCAGCGGTTCGCCGCGCACCTGTGCGGCGAACCAGGCCTGCCCCGCGAAGAGCATCGCGACCAGCGTCCATGCCGCCAGAATGGCCACGCCCCGGCGGCTGAATCCGGAGCGTCTCCCCACCGGTCGCGTCCCTTCGTGCTCTTCTTTAGCGAGATGTGCCATCGGCCGGCCTGCCCCCAGTCGCCGACCCCGCCGCTGGTGTCGGCAGCATACCCAATTGCACTATTCGCGCCGCACGAACAGCGTCAGCGGCGCTGGCGATGCGTGGTGTCATCGTCTCACGGTTGCAGTTTCCTGAGCCCCATCCAGTGACGACCGGCGGCCGCACTGGGGTGAGTGGAGGCTGCAGCCGCAGATGGCTCGTCGTCGGGGTGTGATCCAGTGCCCGCCTGCGCGTCCGTCAACCGCTCCGGCGTACAACGGATTTGCGCAACTCGCCGTCGCACTTGCACGTCCTGTGCGCATGGCCGCTTGTTATAGCCGGCTGCGTGTGGCGCTGCATGTGATCGCAAGGCGTACCGGTAGCCCTCGCCGGCTATGGCCAGATTTTCGGACATGGTCGAACGCGGCAAAAAACAATACGGACCATAGAGGGAACCGCGCCAGGCAAGGTCGAGCGCCGTCGATGCGGATATGAGATTGGAGCGGGTGATGGGAATCGAACCCACGCGACGCGCCCTGCTCCGCTCGCCGGATCAATGAGTTGCAGGCGACGGCGTCTATGCGTGTGATTTACGCGTGAATGTCCGCCGCGTTCGAAACGCGATGTTGTGGCTCGCGAGAGCCCCGTGCTCGGGACTGACGCGATTATGCTATATATTGCATAGGCCCGAATACGCGCGTAGGCTTGGAACATGAAGCCTGTCATCTGGCTCGGGAGCTCCAAGGCAGACATCAAGGCGTTCCCGGTGTCCGCGATGGATGACATGGGTCATCAATTGTTCCGGGTCCAGTGCGGGCTCGATCCGGACGACTGGAGGCCGATGCCTTCGGTCGGAACTGGTATACGCGAGATTCGTGTTCGTGATTCGTCCGGTGCGTACCGGATGATCTATCTTGCAACTCGAGCGGAAGGCATCTACGTCCTGCATTGCTTCCGAAAGAAGTCGACCAAGACTGCGCGCGAAGACATCGAGTTGGCGCGACAACGTCTGGCCCGCGTCCCCAGGAGAACGTCTCATGGCTAAGAAAAAGGTTCAGAGCGTCTTTCGCGATCTGTACCCGCAGGATCAGGCCGCCGAAATGGAGATGCGCTCGCTGCTGCTGCAGGGGCTCGGGAATTGGCTGGCTGGGGCGAACATGACCCAGGCGGAGGCGGCAAAGGTTCTGGGTATTACCCAAGCGCGGGTATCGGACATCAAGCGTGGAAAGATCAGTTCCTTCAGCCTCGACCTGCTCGTTCGGTTAGCCGCCAGAGCTGGGCTCAACCCGAAGCTGCGCCTCGCTGCGTGAGAGACGAAGCTCTTGCAGCAAATTTGAATCGGGTCGGTGAGTCAAAAGGTTGGAGCGGGTGATGGGAATCGAACCCACGCTAGTAGCTTGGGAAGCTACAGTTCTACCATTGAACTACACCCGCGCCGAAGGCTGAGTTTATGCGGGATGCGTCGGGCCGGCAAATCGGCCATCGCGGCACGCCTTTGCCGCTGGCAAGCGTTTCCAGTATGGTCAAGCGCGAAATAACCTGGGCGGAAATCACGATGCTCAAAGCGACTTTGACTGCGGCCATGATGATTCTCCTGGCCGGCACCGCGTTTGCGCAGGCACCAGGCGAAGTGCTGTTTCGCGACGTGCGTGTGTTTGACGGCAAGTCTGATCGGCTGACGGCCGCCACGTCGGTACTGGTGCGTGGCAACCAGATTGCCGCAGTCGGTCCCACCGCTGTTGCAACCGCACCCGGCGCCACGGTCATCGAGGGCGCCGGCCGCACCCTGATGCCAGGGCTCATCGACGCCCACTGGCACACCACACTCATCCGGCCCACGCCGGAGCAGGCGATTTTCGGCGATCTCGGGTTCACCAACCTGCTCGCCGGCGCTGAAGCCACGGCGACCCTCATGCGCGGCTTCACCAGCGTGCGCGACCTCGGCGGTCCCAGCTTCGGACTCAAGCAGGCGATCGATTTGGGAGTGGTAGCGGGCCCGCGCATCTGGCCTTCGGGCGCGATGATCACCGTCACCTCGGGGCACGGCGATTTCCGCATGCAGTCCGAACTCCCGCGCGACGCGTCGCAGGCGCTGTCCAGGATGGAGCAGATCGGCGGTTCGATGGTCGCCGACTCGCCGGATACGGTGCGACAGCGGGTGCGCGAGCAGCTGATGCTCGGCGCGAGCCAGATCAAGCTCACGGCCGGCGGCGGCGTCTCCTCACCGCACAGCCCGCTCGACGTCTCGGCATTCACGCCCGAGGAATTGAAGGCGGCGGTCGACGCCGCGACCAACTGGGGCACCTATGTCTCGGTTCACGCCTATACGCCAACGGCAGTGCGACGCTCCATCGACGCCGGCGTGAAGGTCATCGAACACGCGCACCTGATCGACGATGCAACCGCCAGGTACATGGCCGAGAAGGGCGTCTGGCTCTCCACGCAGCCCTTCCTGGCCGAGGAAGCCCAGCCTTTCCCGCCGGGTTCGTCGCAATACCAGAAGAAGCAGCAGGTCGTGGCCGGCACGGAAGTCATTTACGGTCTCGTGCGCAAATACCGCCTCAAGACGGCCTTCGGCACCGACATCCTTTTCTCGGAGGCCCAGGCCCGTCGGCAAGGTTCACTGCTGGCAGCGATGACGCGCTGGTTCACGCCGGCTGAGGTCTTGCAGATGGCCACTTCGACCAACGGTGAACTGCTGGCGCTGTCGGGCCTGCGCAGCCCGTATGTGGGCAAGCTCGGCGTGGTCGAAGTGGGTGCGCTGGCCGACCTGCTGCTGGTCGAGGGGGACCCGATTGCGAACATCCGGCTGGTCGAGGATCCCGAGCGCAACTTCCGTGTGATCATGAAGGACGGCAAGATCTTCAAGAACAGCCTGCAGTAGGGACGCGGGCTCACGCCGGCCGAGGTGCCTCGATTCGGCGCGCCTCGCGCCGGGGTCTGCAGTCTTGTTTTGGGGCATGGGTGGCAGATATTTCCAGAGCCCACTCGGTACTCTTGACGCCATGACGGCCGTACAGTTTCGCAATCCGGAGGTCCGCCTCTCTGCGGCATTACAGGCGACCCGCGAGGCGGTGGTGGGTCATGCCGTCACATTGCGCGAGTTGCTTGCGCTCGTCGGCGAGCAGGGCCTGTTGGTCTTCTGCGCTATCCTCGCGATGCCGTTCCTGCTGCCGGTGACGCTGCCGTTCATGAGCACGGCGCTCGGCCTGCCGATGTTGCTGGTTTCATGGGCGATCGTCGCGAATCGGGTGCCCTGGCTGCCCGACCGGCTGCTCGACCATGCGTTGCCGACGGTAACCGTGCAGCACATCCTCGAGCGCGCCACGCATGCGGCGGAACGCTTCGAGCACCTCGTCCGCCCGCGCCTGCTCGGGCTGACCGCAACCGCCGGCGTCAACAGCGTGAACGGAATCGTACTGGTCGTGAGCGTGCTGGTGCTGATGGCGCCGCTGCCACTGGTGCCGCTCGCCAACACGTTGCCAGGGATCGCCATCATCCTGCTGTGTCTAGGCATGGCCGAGCGTGACGGCGTCATGATCGTCGCGGGCTATGTAACCACACTGGTATCAACCGCATACGTCGCCGTCGTCCTCTGGTTTGCGTACAAGACCGGCACCAACATCGACGAAGCGTGGCGGATGGTGCAAGGCCTGCTGGATCGCGCGTTCGGCGCTTGATCCACTGCGCGGTTCGCCGCTTGGCATTCACCCACGTCACCTGGCGATCGATGGTTTGCAGCGTAAAGCCGTAGTATGCGAGCCCTTCATTCACTGGGGACTCGCCATGGCTCGACTCGGTTGGACTGCTCTGCTCGCAATGCTCGTCATCGCGTCGGCGGTGGCAACCGCTGCTCCCACCGAGCACGAGCATTCAGCTCACGGACACTCCGGAGCCCAGACGGCGCTGGTGTCGCAGATGGAGCTGAACGAAGGCGCGCGCTGGCAAACCGATGCTGCGCTGCGCGCAGGAATGCTGGAGGTCCGCACCCTGTTCGATGCGCACCATTCCCGCATCCACGCCGGCACCCAGAGCGAAGCGCAGTACGACGAGCTGGCCTCGGCATTGGAAAAGGCCGTCAACCGGATCGTGGAGCAGTGCCAGCTGCCCGCGGCGGCCGACGCGCAGCTGCACTACGTGGTCGGCGATTTGCTGCGGGGCGTGGCACTGATGCGGGGTTCCGATCCTGCGCACAGCCGGCACGACGGCGCTGCCCTCGTGCATGGCGCGCTCAACGCGTACGGAAAATTCTTCGACGACCCGTCGTGGACTGTGCAGGGCGCCAAACCGGTCGCTTAGCGGACGGCTTCCGAGCTCAGGGATGCTCGCCGGCCTGCGCGCGCGGATGCAGCACTTCGTCGAGATCCCATTCGTGCTTCTGCTCATAACGTGTCGCGAGAAACTCGACCAGAGAACGCACCTTTGCGGACAGGTGCCTGCGACTCGGATAAACCGCGGCGATCGGCGAACGCGGTGGACGATAGTCGGGCAGCAAAGGCACCAGCTGCCGGGCCCTGATCTCGTGCGCGACGATGAAGTCGGGCTCGTAGACCACGCCCATGCCCTGCACTGCAAGCGCTGCCAGCACCTGGCCATTGTTGGCGCGATGACGTGGCGGGACACGCACCGCGACGCGTGACTCCTTGCCTGCAGCACCTTCAAAATGCCACGTGTTGGGCATGCCGACATTGGTGTAGCTCAGGCATTCGTGCTGCGAAAGATCTGCGGGCGTGACGATCGGCGTGGCGCCGGGCCGTGCCAGGTACTGCGGTGACGCACAGCAGACGATCTGCGTCCAGCCGATCCGCTTCGACACCATGCCCTGCGACCCGATGTTGCCGATGCGGATGGCAAGGTCGAACCCCTCTTCGACCAGGTCGACGACACGATCGGACAGGTCCAGGTCGAGCAGTACGTCGGGATGCTGTTCGCAATAGTCCGCGAGGACCGGCGCCAGGTAACGCATGCCGAAGCTGACGCCACAGGTCACGCGCAGCGTGCCCCTGGGTTCGGCCGTGGCGATGCGAACGGAGCCTTCGGCCTCGGCCAGGTCCGCGAGCAGTTGCACGCTGTGCTCGTAGAAGGACTGGCCGGCCTCGGTCAGCGACAGGCGTCGCGTAGTGCGATTCAGCAGCCGCGTGTCGAGGTGGGCCTCGAGTTCCGCGACCTGGCGCGATACCGCCGAGGTCGACAGCCCCAGCCGCTCGGCTGCGCGCGCAAAACTGCCGGTTTCGACGACTTTGGCGAACGAGTTGATGACCAGGAAGCGATCCATCCGATTACTGTTGCATAAATCACAATAGTTTATCCATTAGTGATCTGTTTATCCCTGCTTAAGAAGGGATCACTATCCTGATTAAGTCCCGCCCCCGCCGCAGCGGGGTGGACCACATCGAGACTCCCAACAAGGAAGACATCGCCCATGAAGCTCTACTACACCCCTGGTGCCTGCTCGCAGGCTCCGCACATCGCGATCAACGAACTGGGCCTGGCCTATGCGCCGGTCACGGTCGACCTCGGCACGCACAAGCTGCCCGACGGCACCGACTTCTATTCGATCAATCCCAAGGGCTACGTGCCGATGCTGGAGCTGGACGACGGCACGCGTCTCACCGAAGTGGGCGTGCTGCTGCAGTACGTCGCGGACCAGAAGCCCGGCACGATCGCGCCCGTCTTCGGCACCAAGGCGCGCTGGCAGCTGATGGAGTGGCTCAACTTCATCTCGACCGAAGTGCACAAGGGCTTCGGGCCGCTGTGGAATCCGCAGACGCCTGCCGACGTGCGCGAACGCACCGTGCAGACGCTGGGCAACCGCTTCACGTTCATCTCGCAGACGCTCGCCAAGCACTCGTACCTTACGGGTGAGCAGTTCACGATCGCCGACGCCTACCTGTGGGTGGTGCTGAACTGGGCCGACTATCACAAGGTCGACCTGGCGCCGTGGCCTGCGTTGCAGGCCTATCGCGCGCGAATTGCCACGCGCCCGGCGGTGCAGGCCACGCTGAAGGCCGAAGGCTTCATCAAGTAACCAACTCGCCCAGCCCTCCCGGCTTCGTCGCAGGGAGGGTTGCCGGCAAGGATCACCATGGCCCGCTTGCCCACCCTGTTCCTTTCGCACGGCTCGCCGCTGCACGCGCTGGACGCGGGCGACGCCGGTCGCGCCTGGCAGGCGCTTGCGGCGGCGCTGCCGCGGCCGCGCGCGATACTCATGGTGTCCGCGCACTGGGAGACTGCGCTGCCGATGCTGACCGGCGGCACGGCGCTGCAGACGATTCACGATTTCGGCGGCTTTCCCGCGCCGCTGTACAAATTGCGGTACGACGCTCCGGGGTCGCCGCAACTCGCGAGCGAAGCGGCGGGCATGCTGCGGGCGGCGGGCATCGCCGCGTCGATCAACGGCGTTCGCGGCATCGATCACGGTGCCTGGGTGCCGCTGCGCGGGATGTACCCGGCAGTCGACGTGCCGGTGGTGCAGCTCTCGGTGCAACCCGGGCTTGGCACGCGGCACCACCTGCAGATGGGCGAGGCCTTGCACGCACTGACTGAGCGCGACGTGCTCGTGATCGGTTCGGGGCACGTCACGCACAACCTGCGTGACTGGATGACGAGCCGTCCCGGGCAACAGCCGCTTCCCTACGTCACGGCGTTTGCGCAATGGCTCGAGCAGAGCCTCGCGCGCGGCGATGCAGACGCCTTGCTCGCCTATCGCGAGGTGGCACCCGAAGCGGCGCGCGCGCATCCCACAGAGGAGCACTTGCTGCCGCTGTACGTTGCGCTGGGTGCGGCCGGGGCCGGGGCGAAGTCGAAACGCGTCCATGCCGGGATGGAAGGCGTCGCGCTGTCGATGGACGCTTACGAGTTTTCGCAGGCCGCATAAACGGCGCCTGGCGACAAGCTCGGAGGCGCCCCGGAAAAGTTGAGGCCCGGACAATGCCGGGCCTCAATTTTCTACTTATGCCTGCGAACCCCAGTTGCGGGGCTTGGCCCGACGCGGGTGACCACCGCCGCCGGGACGACCGTGCGCCGCATGCGCGCCGCCGCCCTGCGGCGATTGGCCCGTACCCTGCCCCGGACCCTGACGGTGACGCGACTGGCCCTGCGGCGCGGCGTGTCGCTGCTGCTGCGCACGGGGGTCGACGTGACGCGGCTCGCGCGCCTTGCCTTCCCCCGAAGGACGCGGGATCTGGGTACGGTCGAGCGGCAGCACGTTGATCTTGCGACCAAGCACGCGCTCGATCGCCTTCAGGCGATCACGCTCGTCGTCCGAGACCAGCGACAGCGCCTGGCCGGTGGCGCCGGCGCGGCCCGTGCGACCGATGCGATGCACGTAGTCTTCCGGTACGTGCGGCAACTCGTAGTTCACGACCTGCGGCAGCTCGGTGATGTCGAGGCCACGCGCCGCGATGTCCGTCGCGACCAGCACCTGCACCTTGTAGGCCTTGAAATCTTCGAGCGCGCGCGTGCGCGCACTCTGCGACTTGTTGCCGTGGATGGCTGCGCACTGCACGCCGTCGTGCGTGAGCTGCTCGGCCAGGCGATTGGCGCCGTGCTTGGTGCGGGTGAAGACCAGCGTCTGCGGCGTGGCGCCTGACTTCAGCAGGTGGCTCAGCACCGCGCGCTTTTCGCCCTGCGCAACCAGGTGCACGCGGTGATCGACCAGTTCGGTCGGCGCATTGCGCGGCGCCACTTCGATCGTGAGCGGATTGCGCAGCAGGCCGTTGGCGAGACCGCGGATGTCCTCCGAGAACGTCGCCGAGAACAGCAGGTTCTGGCGATTGGGCGGCAGCATCGCCAGCACGCGGCGGATGTCGCGGATGAAGCCCATGTCGAGCATCCGGTCCGCTTCGTCGAGGATGAGGTAGCGCACGCTGCGCAGGTCGATGTTGCGCTCGTTGGCGTGGTCGAGCAGGCGGCCCGGGGTGGCCACCACGATGTCGACGCCACGGCGCAGCAGGTCGATCTGCGGACGCGGGCTGACGCCGCCGAAGATCAGCGCCGACTGCTGGCGCAGGTGGGCGCCGAGATCGGCGATGGACTGCTGGACCTGTGCAGCAAGTTCACGAGTGGGAACGAGCACGAGTGCCCGCGGCGCGCGCGAACCACGCGGGTTCGGCTGGTCTTCGTGCAGTTTCTGCAGCAGCGGCAGTGCAAAGGCGGCCGTCTTGCCGGTGCCCGTCTGGGCGGCGGCGAGCAGGTCACGACCTTCGAGCACTGCGGGGATGCCGCGGGTCTGGATGGGGGTGGGCTGCGTGTAGCCCATTTCGAGGACCGCACGCACGAGTTCGGCCTGGAGGCCGAAATTTTCGAATGACATTGAATGACTTTTCCGCGCGCCAAACCTGCGCGTGCAAGCACGTGCAGGCACCGGACTGGCGCCTTAACTTTGATGAATCGAGCAGCGAAATGCAGACTTCGATCAGTCTGCAGGAGGGGCCGCATAGGCATTCCCATGAAGGGAAGCACTGAAGACTCTCGTGCGCAGACCGGACTGCGCGGCGGCAAACTGTGGCGGAAGTGTACCCGAACCGGCCGTTTGCCGCTACCCGGCGGATCCAGGCCTCATTTGCGACCGGTCAGCGCGGGATGACGGGCAAGTTCGGCGGCCGCCGCCGCCTCGCCTGGGTGCGCTGCGATGGGCCTGGGTTGGAGCGCCTCGTCATCAAGCCTTACCCCCGCGCGAGCAACCCGCTCGAGCCCCAGCCACTGCGCCAGCAGCTGCAGTTCGTCGCGCAACTGCGCCGCGACCTCGCGCCGCTGCACGCCGGGCTCGTAGTGTGTCGCGATCACGCGCAGGGTGCCTGCCGCTCGCTCGGCCTTCAAATCGACACGCGCCACGAGGCGATCTCCGAGCAGGAACGGCAGCACGTAGTAGCCATGCACGCGCTTGTGCGCCGGCGTGTAGATCTCGATGCGGTAGTGAAAATTGAACAGGCGCTGCAGGCGGTCACGGAACCAGACGAGCGAATCGAACGGCGACAGCAGTGCCCGAGCGTCGATGTGCGTCGGCACTCTGGCCCGCGCAGCCAGGTAGCTGGGACCCTTCCAGCCTTCGACCTGCACGGGTCGCAGTTCGCGCGCCTCGACCAGCTCGGCGATGCGCGCCTTCGTATCGGCCGGGCTCAGCCGGAAATAGTCGCGCAGGTCGCGCTCGGTCGCGACGCCCAGTGCGCGGCTCGCGATTCGCAGCAGTTCGCGTTGCGCGTCCGCCGGCGTGGGCGTGGGTGTCTGGATGACCGGCCTCGGCAGTACGCGTTCGGTGAGGTCGTACATGCGCTCGAAGCCGCGGCGCGAGTGCGTCGTGACCTGCCCGGACCAGAACAGGTACTCCAGCGCGATCTTGCCCTCGCTCCAGCCCCACCACCCGCCCTGGCGCCGGGCACCCACTTCGATCGCAGACGCGCCGAGCGGGCCTTGGTCGCGAATCTGCGCAAGAACTGCGGCGCAGAAGTGCGCCTGCTCGCGCCCGAAGCGCGCGACGTTGCCCCAGGTGCCGTCACCGTTCTTGGCCCGCTGCATGCGCCAGCGCAGCAGGGGCTGCAACTCGACGGGCAGCAGCGACGCCTCGTGACCCCAGTACTCGAACAACTGGCGCCTGCGTCCGCCGTACGCCGCCTCATCCAGCAACGGCATCGCGTAGGGGCCCAGGCGGGAGTACAGCGGCAGGTAGTGCGAGCGCACCAGGACATTGACCGAATCGATCTGTACTACGCCCAGCCCGCGTACAGCGCGCACGACGTCGGCCCTGGCGATCTCCGCCGCCGGCCGGGCGCGACCGAAACCCTGCGCACCGAGGGCGATGCGACGCGCTTCAGGCAGCGAGAGCGAATCCAGGGACCTGCGGACGGTGCGCATGCCGCGAATGATAGCGGCGCGATACGCTTGGCACCCTGTCCATCGCCCCGGAGCGGTTTCCATGGTCCGCTATGCCGCCGATGTGATCGTGATTGGCGCAGGCATCGCCGGTGTCACCGCGGCCATCGAGCTGGTGGACCGCGGCCGCCGTGTCCTGCTGCTCGACCGCGACGTCTCGGCCAACATGGGCGGGCTGGCCAAGGAAAGCTTTGGCGGCATCTGGTTTGCCGGCACCCCGCTGCAGAAGCGCTACGGCATCCGCGACGGCGTCGGGCAGGGTTTGCGCGACTGGCATGCGTTCGCGGAGTTCGGCCCTGATGACCACTGGCCGCGTGCATGGGCGGAGGCCTACGTCCATCGCAGCCAGGCTGAGATCTACGACTGGCTGCGGCGCATCGGCGTCGAATTCATGCCGATGCCGCTGTGGGTCGAGCGCGGCCTGCACGCGCCGGGCAACTCCGTGCCCCGCTGGCACATCGTCTGGGGCACCGGGCACGAATTGCAGGTGGTCCTGAACGAGCACCTGCTCGCGCGACCCAATCGCCACCTGCTCGAAATGCACTTCGAGCATTGCGTCGAATCCCTGGTCGTCACCGATGGGCGCGTGACGGGCTGTCGCGGCCGGCTCGAGGGTACCGATACCGAGTTCGAAGCGACGGCCGAGAACGTGATCGTCGCGAGCGGCGGCATCAATGGCGATCTCGATCGAGTGCGGGCCAACTGGCATGCAGACTGGTCGCAGCCGCCGTCCGTGCTGCTGAACGGCTCGCACAAGTATGCCGACGGCAAGCTGCACGATGCCGCAGCCGCGCACGGCGCGCGCATCACGCATCTCGACTGGCAATGGAACTACGCAGCCGGCGTCCATCACTGGCAACCGCGCAAGCCTGCACACGGGCTGTCGCTGGTGCCGCCAAAGTCGGCGCTCTGGCTGAACTGGCGCGGCGAGCGCATCGGCCCGCTGCCACTGGTCACCGGCTTCGATACGCACGATCTCGTTGCGCAGATCTGCCGGCAGGAACGTGCGTATTCATGGCAGCTGCTGAACCGGCGGATCATGCTGAAGGAACTCGCGATCTCCGGCGGCGAGTTCAATCCTGCGTTCCGGCGCAAGAACCGCCTCGCCGTCGCGCGCGACATGGTCTTCGGCAATCACTGGCTGTACGACCAGCTGACGCAGCTGTGTCCCGACGTGGTGGTCGCCGCCAACGTCGAGGAACTGGTCACCAAGATGAACGCACTCGCAGGCGACGGCTCGGTGGATCTCGAGTCCGTGCGCACGGCGGCGAGCAGGTACGACGACATCATCGACCTCGGCCCGCGCTTCCACACCGACGAGCAACTACGGCGGATCGAGTTTGCGCGGCGCTGGGTTGGCGACCGGCTGCGCACCTGCAAATTCCAGAAGATCCTCGATCCCGCGGCAGGTCCACTCATCGCGATCCGCGAGTTCATCATCAGCCGCAAGAGCATGGGCGGACTGCAGACCGACCTGGACTCGCGCGTGCTCGACTTGTCGGGCGCGCCGATCCCGGGCCTGTTTGCCGCCGGCGAGAGCGCCGGCTTCGGCGGCGGCGGCATGAACGGCAAGCGCGGGCTGGAAGGAACGTTCCTCGGCGGTTGCCTGCTGGGTGGCCGCATTGCAGGTCGCGTCGCTTGAGCCCATGGCAGCTACGCGGCGGCGGTAGCGGGGGCTTATCATGACGGCCGTCGCAGCCCACTGACTACCCAGCCCTTGCCCATATCGCACACAGACATCGGCCCTGCCGGCGCCGCCGAGACGACGACCACGGCGGCGCCTGCGCGCCATCGCGCGATCCGCAGCTTCGTCGTTCGTGCGGGGCGCATGACCGTCGCGCAGGAACGCGCCTGGCGTGAATTGTGGCCGTCGCTCGGCATAGAGAATGGCGACGAGCCGATCGATTTCCCCGCCGCTTTCGGTCGCGACGCGCCGGTCTCGCTCGAGATCGGCTTCGGCAATGGCGAATCGCTGGTGGCGCTGGCCTGCGCGCACTCCGAACGCAACTACCTGGGCCTGGAAGTGCACCCTCCCGGCGTAGGGCATCTGTTGCTGCGCTGCGAGGCTGAAAAACTGCAGAATGTGCGGGTCATCTGCGATGACGCCGTGCAGGTCTTGCAACGCCGCGTGGCGGACGGGTCGCTGAACGAGTTGCTGCTGTACTTTCCCGATCCGTGGCCGAAGAAGCGGCACCACAAGCGCCGCATCGTGCAACCCGCGTTCGTCGAACTGGTGGCACGCAAACTCAAGCCCGGCGGCATCCTGCGGATGGCGACGGACTGGCAACCCTACGCCGAGCACATGCTGGAGACGGCTGGCGCATGCGCTGCGCTGCAGAACCAGGCCGCAACGGGCACTTACGTGGATCGTCCCGACAGCCGCCCGGTCACACGTTTCGAGAAGCGCGGCCAGCGGCTGGGGCATGGGGTGTGGGATCTGGCGTTTGCAAGAAGGGGCTAGGGACTAAGGATTAGGGGCTATTCAGAGGTTTGCGCATGCAGCCTGAACGAATGCCGGACGTGAATTGCACCTCGCTTCCGACTAGCCCCTAACCCCTAGCCCCTTATCCCCTTCCGTTCACGCCATCGCGCCCCGCACCCCATCGATCACGAACTGCGCAGCAAGCGCGGCGAGCAGCACGCCCAGCAGGCGCCCAAGCACCGCGCTGCCGGTGACACCCACGACGCGCATCACCGGTCCCGTTACCAGCATCAAAGCAAGCGTCAGCGCCAGCACCACGCCGATCACGACGAGCTGCGCGAAAAATTGCACCGAACCGAAAGGCACTGCGGCAAACGCCAGCAGGATGGTGGCGATGGCGCCCGGACCCGCGATCATGGGAAAGGCCAGGGGAAACACGGAGATGTCGACGCGGTGGTGCGCCTCTTCGCCTTCGCCCGGGGTGATCGAGCGCACGCCCGATTCGCGCGCGAATACCATTTCGATCGCGAGCATGAACAGCAGGATGCCGCCGCCGATCTTGAAGGCCTCGACGCTGATGCCCAGTATCCGCAGCAGCGCCGTGCCGCCCACCGCGAACAGCATGCACACCGCGGCCGAAATGCCGACCGCCTTGAAGGACATGCGGCGCCGGTAGGCGTCGTCTGAGCCCTCGGTGAGCCCCGCAAGAATGGGCAGGAGCGACAAAGGCTCCACCACCACCAGCAGGACCACGAAGAATTTGACCAGTTCGTCGAACATCTCGCCTTCGCGTGTTTCGCGACTTGAACTCGGCTGCGCGCAGGTCTACAAACGACTACAGGATACCAAGCGCACGGACGCGTCGAGGGCAAAGACGATGAGCAATCCCGCACCTGTCGTTGGCAAGTGGTACGCACGGTCAGGAGGCGACTCTTTCGAGATCGTCGCCATCGATGGCGACGACGGCACCATCGAGATCCAGTATTTCGACGGCACCATCGAAGAACTGGATTTCGACGAATGGCGCGAAGACGAAATCGTCCCCGCATCGCCGCCTGAAGACTGGACAGGCTCCGTCGACGTCGAGCCCGAGGACACGGAAAACGAGTTCGACGCGGCGCCTGGCGTCAACGGCACCAGCCCGTTCGATGCCATCGATCGTGGCGAAGCCGACGGGTTCTCGGAACTCGAAATGCCGGACGAGCCGCAGGATCGCCCGTAGCGCCCAGCCGTCAGTTCGGATCCTTGAGTGGGACCGAATCGTCGAGCAGAACGTAGCCGTGCCGCACGTGCACCGGCAAGGGCTGCAGGCCCAGTCCCAGGCACGGGCCCGCCAGGCAGTGCCCGGTCTCCAGCTCGAACAACGCCCCATGCATGACGCAGCGGATGGTATTGCCGCCCGGCACCAGGAACTGGTCGGGTTGCCAGTTCAAGGGGAAGCCCGCGTGCGGGCAGTAATTGACGTAGCCGAAGACCTGCCCGCCCTGCCGCACGACGAAGCCTTTCAGCGGCCACTCGCCCTGCCCCATCGTGAAACCCCTGGCGCCCGGGTCGGCGAGTTCATGCAGCGCGCAGATCACGCGCGTGGTGTCGATGGCATCCATCGCGTCAGGACTCGCGCTTGCCGGCGGAACCGAGCGCACTGTCGACCATGCCCCGGCGGATCATGAACCAGAACAGCAGGATGCCGGGCAGCGCCAGCAGCGGTGGTGAGCAGGTAGAAGTTGACGTAGCCGAGCGACTCGATCAGCGCGCCGGCCGTGGTGCCGGTGAGCACGCGACCGACCACGCTCGCGGCCGCCGAGATCAGCGCGTATTGCGCGGCGGTGAAGCGCAGGTCGCACAGCGCCGAGAAATAGGCGACCACCACCACGCCGCCAAAGCCGCTCGCCAGGTTCTCGAAGCCGATCGCCGCCGCCATGCCGGCGTTGCTGTGCCCGGCCGCGGCCAGCGCGGCGAAGCTCAGGTTCGACAGGCACATCAGCACCAGCGCGAGCAGCACCGAGCGCTTGCAGGCCGAGCCGCGCGTAGAGAATGCCGCCGATGAAGATGCCGACGAGGTAGGCCCAGAACCCGACGCCGACGTCGTAGATCGCGATCTCGTCGTTGCTGAAGCCGAGGTCGTTGAACAGCAGGCGGAACGTCAGGTTCGCGAGCGTGTCGCCGATCTTGTGCACCAGGATGAACAGCAGGACGATCCAGGCGCCGTTGCGGCGCAGGAACTCGGCGAACGGGCCGATGATCGCGTCTCGGATCGCCTGCGAGACCCTGCTTCGTGGCAACGACTCGGTGGCGCGCGGGCTCGCCCACCACCAGCCCCGTGAGCATCGCCGGCAGCGCGAACGCGGCGCACGCCGATGTAGGCCGCGGACCAGCCCCAGCGGCCCGCGACCACCAGCGCCAGCGCGCCGGCCGTCGCCGAGCCGATGCGCCAGCCGTACTGCGACATGCCGGAACCGACGCCGAGCTGGTGCGGCTTCAGCGTCTCGATGCGGTAGGCGTCGATGACGATGTCGAAGGTCGCGCCGGCGACGCCGACGAGCATCGCGGCGATCACGGTGGCCTGGATGCTCGCGGCCGGGATCGACCAGCGCCAGGTTGACGACCGCGGCGATCACCAGCGCGCCGGCGAGCAGCAGCCAGGACACGCGCTGGCCCAGCCGGCCGAGCAGCGGCAGGCGCACGCCGTCGACGACCCAGGCCCACAGCAACTTGAGGTTGTAGACGAGGAACGCGAGCGTGAAGGCGGTGACGGTCTTCTTGTCGATGCCGTCCTGCGCCAGGCGCGTGGTCAGCGTCGCGCCGATCATCGCGTAGGGAAAGCCGGACGAGACGCCGACGAAGAACGCGGCCAGCGCTTCCTTCTCGAGGTACGGACGCAACGCCGCCCACCAGGGACCGCGCGCGCCGGCCGCGCCAGTGCTCACAGGTCGTACGTCATGGTGAGCGGAGCGTGGTCGGAGAAGCGCTGCGCCTTGAAGATCTCCGCGCTGCGCACGCTGCCGCGCAGGCCCGGGCTCAGCACCTGGTAATCGATGCGCCAGCCCACGTTCTTGGCCCAGGCCTGGCCCCGGTTCGACCACCACGTGTACTGGTCGGGCTCGGCATTCACCTCGCGGAAGGCGTCGACGTATTTGACGTCGTCGAACAACTCGTCGAGCCAGGCGCGCTCCTGCGGCAGGAAGCCGGAATTCTTCTGGTTCGACTTCCAGTTGCGCAGGTCGATTTCCTTGTGCGCGATGTTCCAGTCGCCGCACAGGATGTAGTCGCGCTTCTTGCGCTTCAGCGCCCGCAGGTACGGCATGAATTCCTCGAGGAAGCGGAACTTGGCCTGCTGCCGGACGTCACTCGACGACCCGGAAGGCAGGTACACCGAGATCACGCTCAGGTTCTTGAAGCGGGCCTCGATGTAGCGCCCTTCGCCATCGAATTCCTTCGAGCCGTGTCCCGCGACCACCGTGAGCGGCTTCTCCCGCGTATAGATGCCGACGCCGCTGTAGCCTTTCTTGCTCGCGTCGAAGTAATAGCAGTGGTAGCCCGCGGGATGGTACTGCGCATCGGTGATCTGGTCGCGCTGGCACTTCGTCTCCTGCAGGCAGACGACGTCGGCGTCCTGCGCCGGCAGCCACTCGAAGAAGCCCTTCCGCCCCGCGGAGCGGATGCCGTTTGCGTTGAGGGTGATGATGCGCATGGGCGCAAAGTATAAAGTACGCACCCATGCACCAATCCGACTTCATCAAGCTCTGCCTCGACCTCGGCGTACTGCGTTTCGGCGAGTTCACGCTCAAGTCCGGTCGCCGCAGCCCGTACTTTTTCAACGCCGGCCTGTTCAACACCGGGCTCGCGATCGGGTCGCTCGGGCGCTTCTACGCGCGCGCGGCGCTGTCGTCGGGCGTGCCCTTCGACATGCTGTTCGGCCCGGCCTACAAGGGCATCCCGCTGGTCACCGCGACGGCCGCGGCGATGGCCGAGCACGAGGCGCGCAACCTGCCCTTCGCGTTCAACCGCAAGGAAGCCAAGGACCACGGCGAGGGCGGCACGATCGTGGGCGCCCCGCTCAAGGGCCGGGTGCTGATCATCGACGACGTGATCACGGCCGGCACGGCCATCCGCGAGTCGGTCGAGATCATCCGCGCCCAGGGCGCGACCCCCGCAGGCGTGCTCATCGCGCTGGATCGCGAAGAACGCGGCCAGGGCACGCTGTCGGCGGTACAGGAAGTGCAGCAGACCTTCGGTTTGCCGGTCATCTCGGTGTTGCGCCTGCGCGACCTGATGGCGCACCTGGAAGCGGCGGGCGACCGGGCCGTCCTGCAGACCGTGCAGGCTTACCGGGACCAGTACGGGGTCTGAGGCGGGTCCAGTCTTGACGCGGGTCACACTGCTGACTGCTCGCCCCCCCAAAATGCTGCAAAGTCGGGGGCTTCTGGGTTCAGAATCATCGTCATGCGCGCCGAACCTCGCCTGACCGCCCGTCCTTCAGCCCCCGCTCCCGGGCGCCTGCTGCGCCTTGGACTGCTCGCCGGCCTGTTGCTGCTGGTCTGCGCGCTGGCGGCTGGAGTCGCGGACGCCGCGCAGAAGAAAAATAAGCAGGGCAAGTCGCTCAACGACGAGTACGTCTACCGTTGCAAGAGCGCCAGCGGCCACAGCTTTTTTGGCCAGAACATCCCGCCGGAATGCATGGGTGCCGACGTCGAGGTGATTGACGAGACCGGCCGCGTGGTGCGGATGATTCCCGGCGCCAAGTCGCTGGAACAGATCGCGGCGCAGAAGGCCGCGGAAGATGCCAAGGCGGCGGCCGTTCAGCGCGATCGCACCCTGCTCGCAACGTACCTCACCGTCGCCGACATCGAGCGCCTGCGTGATCAGCGCATCGAACTGCTCGAGCAGCAGAATGTCGTAACGCGCCAGTACATCGCCAACCTGCGGGCGCGCGAGGCGCGACTCATGGAGTCGGTGCAGCGCTTCCGTCCTTACAGCTCGAAGCCAAACGCACCGGCGCTGCCGGGACAGATTGCGAACGACATCGTGAATACGGTGAAGGGCCTGCAGGTCTACGAGCAGGAACTGGCGAAGAACACCACTGAGCGCGCGCGCGTGGCCCAGGAGTTCGGCGCGGACATCAGCCGGTTCAAGGAATTGAAGGGAATCAAGTAGGGAGTCAGGGCTGGGCTGCGTCCCGGTTTGCTTTCTTTTCGCCCCGGGGCCGCTCATGGCCGCCTTTCGACGTTTCAGCTGAAACGTCAGATTCCTCCTGGTCATGGCTCCCACAGGCGATTGCCGACCCGAAGAAGAAGCTCGCCGCCGGCATGGCGATTAATACCCAACCTATTCGCATGATGCCCGAGTGGTCATTCGCGATCAGAGTGCCATGATGCCTGCAGGGCCAGACGATGCACGTTCGTGATGCACCCAGCCTTCAGGGAGGATGAGTAGAGTCACCAAGAGAAGGAGGCACCATGAGAAGGATACTGTTGGGTATCGTGGCGATGCTTTTTGTCGTGTCTGCCGTTGCACACAACGGCCCGCAAGGACCGGCGCCCAAACCTTTCGCAATGGACCTCGGCACCGAGTTCACCACGCTCTTCGTCAGTTGTGGCACGCCGGTGAACCCGACCTGCCCGCGATGGAACGGTCCAGTTGGGCGGCCGTTCTTGATTCACTACATCGTCGCCGGTGGGCGGAGCACCGACCTGTGTTCGGCGTTCGTTCAAATCAAGCGAATGATCCCCGGTGGAGGTGAAGAAATCATCGAGCTGTTCCGGTTGGTTTTCTCTTCGGACATCAGTGCTGACAACGTGGTACTCACGCTGCCGAGGCCAATTCGTGTGGGACCAGATGACCTCGTTGGCGTAGCACGGGCACAGGGCACCTGCGCCATCCTGGGGACGATCGGAGTCGAGTTTACGAAATAGCTGCTCGGTCTGATTGCACACGGACCCCGGT
Source organism: uncultured Gammaproteobacteria bacterium (assembly GCA_963746325.1). GTDB lineage: Bacteria > Pseudomonadota > Gammaproteobacteria > Steroidobacterales > Steroidobacteraceae > RPQJ01. The sequence goes on from CAVVBC010000001.1 coordinate 26,055, forward strand.
CCAGGCCGGGGTCTTTCGGAGCAGCAGGCAATGGAGCGAGGGGCCGCTTCTGGCCGCACTCGGAAACTGCCGAAGGTCTGCTTTTCCTGGTCGCGGCGAGCGACCGGGACCCGCCACTGCATTCCTACCAGTCTCTAGTCTCCTAGTCCCTTCCTCACCCTCTTCCCGAACTCCCGAATCCGCCCGCGCCACGATCGGTCGCGGCGAACTCGTCGACCACTTCGAAGTCGACCTGCACGACTGGCACCACGACCATCTGCGCGATGCGTTCGCCGGGCTCGATCGTGAACGGCGTCTGGCCACGGTTCCAGCACGAGACCATCACCTGGCCCTGGTAATCCGAATCGATCAGGCCGACGAGATTGCCGAGCACGATGCCGTGCTTGTGGCCGAGGCCCGAGCGCGGCAAGAGCACTGCGGCGAGGCCCGGGTCTGCAACGTAGACTGCAATTCCCGTGGGGATGAGGTGAGTCTGCCCCGGCGCCAGGACGAGCGGGGAGTCGAGACACGCGCGCAAATCGAGCCCGGCAGAACCTGGGGTCGCGTAGTGCGGCAGCGGAAACTCCTTGCCGATGCGTGCGTCGAGCACACGCACCTGCAACGTGGGTCGTGCCGCGCTCATGGTTTCCTGCTGCCTGCGAAACGCTCCGCGATCACGTCGATCAGCGAGCCGGCCAGCTGACACTTGGGCGCGCGCTCGAGTTCGCGCTTGCCACCGGCCCAGTACACCGTGAGTGCGTTGTCGTCGCAGTCGAAGGCCAGGCCTTCGCCCACCTGGTTCGCAGCAATCATGTCCAGTTTCTTGCCTTCGAGTTTGGCCAGCGCATTGCGCTCGACGTTCTGCGTCTCGGCCGCGAAGCCCACCACGAACGGACGCGGCGAGCCCGCCGCCACCGTCGCGAGGATGTCGGGCGTACGCGCAAGCTGCAGCGACAGTTCGTCGCTGGTCTTCTTGATCTTGTGCGCCGCGATCTCGCGCATGCGGTAGTCCGATACCGCCGCCGCCGCAATGAAGATGTCCGTGTCGGCAATCTCCGCCTGCACCGCATTCATCATCTGCTCGGCCGTCTCGACGTCGACTCGCTTCAGGCCGGGTGGCGTGGGCACGTTGACGGGCCCGCTCACGATGACGACGTCGGCACCGGCGTCGCGCGCCGCTTCGGCGACCGCATAGCCCATCTTGCCCGAGCTGCGATTGGTGATGAAGCGCACCGGATCGATGCGTTCGCGCGTCGGCCCGGCCGTGACGACCACCTTGCGGCCACGCAGCGGCAAGTTGTCGTCGGGGCGGCGTGGCGCTGCGAACAGCGCGTCGACGATGGCCTGCGGCTCGACCATGCGGCCGGCGCCGGTTTCGCCACAGGCCTGCGCGCCGTCGGCGGGACCGAGAATCGTGAAGCCGCGCTGGCGCAACGCAGCGACGTTGGCCTGCGTGGCGGCGTTCGACCACATCAACCGGTTCATGGCGGGAGCGACGACGATCGGGGCGTCCGTCGCGAGGCACAACGTGGAGAGCAGGTCGTCCGCCAGGCCGTGCGCGAGGCGCGCGATGAAATCAGCCGTCGCCGGCGCGATCACGATGCGTTGCGGCCAGCGCGCCAGTTCGATGTGCCCCATCGCGGCTTCGGCGGCGGCATCCCACAAGTCGGTGCGCACGGGCCGTCCGGAGAGCGCCTGGAACGTGAGCGGCGTGACGAACTCGCGCGCGCCCGCGGTCATCACGACCTGGACGTCCGCGCCCCTCTCCATGAGACGGCGCGTGAGTTCGGCGCTCTTGTACGCGGCGATCCCGCCGGTGACCCCGAGCACGACGCGCATCGATGGCGTTTCTGCGACTGGCATGGCGGACGATTATGGGGGTGGAGCCCGCGCCGCGGCAAAGCGGCAAGCCGCAAAATCACCTGCGATGTCGCAGGTGGTCTCAGGTCATAACCGGCGGCGCTGGAAAACCCTCACCCGGCCTGCGGCCGACCTCTCCCGCAAGCGGGCGAGGTGGGGACCGGCTATTTCTGGCAGGTGGGGCAGAAATAGGTCGACCGCTGGCCCTGCACCAGGTGACGGATCGGCGTAGCGCACTGCCGGCACGGCTCGCCGGCTCGCTCGTAGACGAAGAGCTGCTGGCGAAAATAGCCGGGCGTGCCGTCCGTGTTGACGTAATCGCGCAGCGTCGTGCCGCCCTGCTGGATCGCCTCGCCGAGCACCTGCCGAATCGACGTCACGATGCGCTGCCATTCCGCGGCCTTGATGCGTCCGGCGGCGCGCCGGGGCCGGATTCCGGCGCGGAACAGGGCCTCGCTCGCGTAGATGTTGCCGACGCCGACGACCACGTGCTGATCCATCAGGAACAGCTTCACAGCAGCCTTGCGGCGGCGGGCACGGGTGGCGAGGTACTCCGCGGTGAGCGCGTCCTCGAGCGGTTCGGGCCCCAGCGCGGCAAGCAACGGATGCTCGTCGACGGGGCCGGTGCACCACAGCAGGCTGCCGAAGCGGCGCGGGTCGTTGAAGCGCAGGCACTGCCCGGAATCGAGCACGAGGTCGTAGTGGTCGTGCAGCAGGCGCGGCGACCCGGCAGGCATCACGCGCAGGCTGCCGGACATGCCCAGGTGCGCGATCAGCGAGCCGCGGTCGAGGTCGAGCAGCAGGTACTTGGCCCGGCGCCGCACGTCGTGCACGCGCTGGCCTGCCAGTTCCTGCGACCAGGCCGGGTTCGACCGGCCAGCGCAAGCGCGGCTCGCGCAGGTCGAACGCGGTGATCGTGCGACCGACCACGGCATCACGCACGCCGCGGCGGGTGGTTTCGACTTCTGGCAGCTCCGGCATGGCTCGGGACGGTCTCCTGTAACAGGTGAATGTCCCCTATTTCGCCAGCGGGTGCCGCACAAACGAAAAACCCGCCAATGGCGGGTCTTTCTGCAGCAAGCGCGGACCAAGGATTACTTGATCTTCGCTTCCTTGTAGGCCACGTGCTTGCGGACCTTGGGGTCGAATTTCTTGACCTCGAGCTTCTCCGGGTGGAGACGCTTGTTCTTGGTCGTCGTGTAGAAGTGGCCGGTGCCGGCGGTCGAAACGAGTTTGATCTTGTCGCGCATTTGAGTGACTCCTGCGGCTTAACGCCGTCAGACCTTGACGCCCTGGGCGCGGAGCTCGCTGACGACGACTTCGATGCCCTTCTTGTCGATCGTGCGCATGGCATTGCCGGACACGCGCAGGCTGACCCAGCGCTTTTCCGTCTCGAGCCAGAAACGCTGCGTGTGCAGGTTCGGCAGGAAGCGGCGGCGCTTGCGGTTGTTGGCGTGCGAAACGGTGTTGCCGCTCATCGGCCGCTTGCCGGTGACCTGACAGACTTTCGACATGGTGCTGAATCCTGTGACAGTCGGGCCGGCCGAAGGGCGGACCCCGTAAACGAGCCGCGTTTTATACCAGTCCGTCTCCGCCGAGGCAAGCGGTGGCGGACGAGGGGCTAGGGGCTAGTCAGAGGGGCAGCTGCAGCATCCGCTCGATCTGCACCTCCGACCAGCCCCTAACCCCTAACCCCTAACCCCTTGTCCCTAAAGGAGCCCCCGTTCGGCGAAGGAAACGCACGGCCCATCCCCCACGACGATGTGGTCGAGCACCCGGATGTCCACCAGGGCGAGCGCGTCGCGCAGGCGCCCGGTGATCAATTCGTCGGCCTGGCTTGGCTCGGCGATCCCGGACGGGTGGTTGTGGGCCAGGATCACCGCCGCGGCGTTGCGGGTGAGAGCCAGCTTGACGACCTCGCGCGGATGCACGCTGGCGCCGTCTATCGTGCCCCGAAAAACCTCCTCAAAAGCAATGAATCGGTGGCGATTGTCCAGAAAAAGACAGCAAAATACCTCATGTTCGCGATCCCGGAGGCGTGCCCGCAGGAACTCCCGGGTGGCGCGGGGATTGGCCAGCGGCGGACCCGCGGACATCTGTTCGGCATAGTGCCGTCGCGACAGCTCCAGCGCCGCCTGCAGCAGCGCGTATTTGGCCGCGCCCAGGCCGGGCGTCCGGCAGACCGCATCGCGCTCGGCCGTCAACAGTCCGCGGACCGACCGGAACTCGCCCAGGAGCATGCGCGCCGTGTCGACGGCGGTGCGGCCGCGAGTGCCGGTCTGCAGCAGGATCGCGAGCAACTCGGCCTCGGAGAGCGCCGGCGCGCCAAGCTTCAGCAACTTCTCGCGTGGACGTTCGGATTCGGGCCACAAGGGCAGCGGCAGCGATGACATCGGGGCTCCTCGACTGGAGCGCCATGTTCGTGCCTGCCGGCTGCGGGTACACGGGGCATAAGCGGCGGAAGCGCGGTGAAATGGCCGCTCGGCCCGGGCTGAATCCCGCTACAGCGCCTGCTTGGCGAAACGCGCCTGCAGGGCCGCAGCCACCGCGGGGTGCACGAACTCCGTGATGTCGCCACCCAGGCTCGCGATCTCGCGGATGAGCGTCGACGAAATGAAATTGAACTGCTCGGTGGGCGTAAGAAACACCGTTTCGACCTGGTCCGTCAGGTGACGGCTCATGGTGGCGAGCTGGAATTCGAACTCGAAATCAGACACCGCGCGCAGGCCACGCATCATCACGTTCAGGCCGTTGACGCGCGCGAACTCGACGGTGAGGCCCGTGTACCCCATGACTTCGACGTTGGGCAGGTCGCCGAGCACGATCTTGACCAGCTCGATGCGCTTCTCGAGCGGGAACAGCGGGGCCTTGCCCGGGTTCGCCGCGATCGCGACCACGACCTTGTCGAAGATGCGGCTGGCCCGCCGCACGAGGTCGTTGTGCCCGTTCGTGAACGGATCGAACGTGCCCGGATACATCGCGCGACTGCCCATGCGGTTCCTTCTGCCCCGCGACTTGCGGGTATTTTTTCTAGAGGGGCCCGTGGGCCCGGCGAGCGAGATGATAGCCGACCTCGCCGGCGCGCTTGGCCCGGAGCAGTTCCCAGCCGGGCGGCACGGCCGGCACGCCCCGGTCCGCGGCGTCCTCGAGGTAAACCCAGGCGCGGGGGGCGAGACAGCCGCTGCGGTCGAGCCGGGCCATCGCCTCACCCAGCAGCGCCTGGCCATAGGGCGGATCGATGAATACGATGTCGAACTGCGGCCCGGGCCGTTGCTCCATTTGCCCCAGCCAGGCGAAGGCATCGCACTGTTCGACGCGGCCGCGACTGCAATCCAGCTTGGCCAAAGCTTCATTGATGGCTCGCGCGGCGACCGCGTCGCGCTCGACGAACACGGCCTCTGCGGCGCCACGCGACAGCGCCTCGATCCCAAGCGCACCGCTGCCCGCAAACAGGTCGAGGCAGCGACGCCCGGCGAGTTCGAACTGCAACCAGTTGAACAGGGTTTCCCGGACTCGGTCCGGAGTGGGCCGCAAGCCGTCGCCGTGTGGGAAATGCAGCTTGCGACCACGCCATTCGCCCCCGATGATTCGCACTTCGGAGCGACCGCCGCCAGCGGCTGTCGCGTGGCGTGTCGGGGGACCGCCCGCCGGACCGTTTGTTGCGTCTGCAAAACGGCCCGTCCGCGGGGTTTCCGGGCGCTTGTTGCGCGGCATCGTCAGGCGAGCGTAGGCTTCGTGAAGATCATTAATAGGCGCGATGCTACGCGCGGATTTTACTGAGGGGAAAGCAAATGTTCGAGTCCAGGAACAGGCTGTTCGCGTCCGCGCTCGCGGTTGCGTTGGCAGGGATCGCGCTAGGCGGGTGCCATGCCACGACTGACGGTCCAGAGTCGCCGCCGCCGCCGACGGAAGTCGCCTTCGCGAAGTTCGATATCAACCTCGCGGCGTCGGTCCTCGAAGTGCCGTATCCGTACGATCTTTACTTCGCGATCCCGGGCGCTCCGGTGGACGGCACCCTCAACCTCCCCACGCTCCCGTGGCGCAGCGCTGCAATGCAAGCGGCGCTGAACTCGCAGGACGGCTGGTCCACGACTGCGTCTTTGACGACGGGCTTCTCGTTGCCCATCGATCCGGCGTCCATCAGTGCCAGCTCCGTGAAAATCGTGAAGCTGTGGCTGGACCCGACCACCAAGGCGCCCGCCACCAACCCGGCCTTCCTGCCCACAGGCGCGACGAGTCCGGTCGCAGGCGTGCTCACCTACGGCACTGACTTCACGGCCGACATCTCGCCGGACGTCGACAGCTCCAGCACTTTCCTGCGGATCACGCCGCTCAAGCCGCTCGCCTTCAGCACCGGCCCGGCCGTAAACAACAGCGGCCCGAACATCGGCAAGGTCCTGAACGTCGGCTACCTCGTGGTGCTGACCGACGGCCTCAAGGCCACGAACGGCTCCAACATGGGCGCAAGCACGCTCTACGATTCGTTCAAGTCGGCCCCCGCCGATTGCAGCACGATCACCGATGCGACGCTGCGGCAGCTCTGCCAGCTCACCAAGGCGCACCTCGGCATCGCGCAGGCGGTCACGGCCACGAGCCCGGCGTCGGTGATCCTCACCTGGAGCTTCTCCACGCAGTCGATCGATGACGTGCTGGACGTCATCTCCCAGATCTCGACAGCCCAGCAGACGCTGATCGTGCCGAGCGGCCTGACGACCGCAGCGATCGGTGCCGCAGGCAAGGCGGACATCTACGTCGGCTCCACGAAGTTGTCCTACTTCCTGACGCCGCCCGCCACCGCGACGGACAGCGCGTCCGTGCTCACCAAGTTCTGGACTGCGGCCGGGCCTTCGCAGGTGCCGGGCATCGACGCGACCAGTCGGAACCTGACGATGTTCAATCCGGTGCCCGCCAAGGTCGCCGACGTGACCGTACCGATCGTCGCCTCGATTCCGAACGCCACCTCGGCCTGCCCGGGCAAGCCCGCCGCCGGTTGGCCGGTGGCGATTGTCCAGCACGGCATCACCGGCAACCGTGCGCAGGCGCTCACCATGGCCGATGCCTACGCGGATGCCTGCTTCATCGTCGTCGCGATGGACCTGCCGCTGCACGGTATCCTGCAGGGCGATCCCACGTTCGGGGCGCTGTACTGCTCACCAACGCTGCCGCAGTGCATCGGCGCCACGGAGCGCACCTTCGACGTCGACCTCGTCAACAACACGACGGGTGCTGCCCCCCGCGACGGCAAGGTCGACGCCTCCGGCACGCACTTCATCAACCTGACGAGCCCGGCCACGGGGCGCGACAACCTGCGCCAGGCCGAGGCTGACCTCATCCAGCTCACGAAGTCGATCCCCGGCCTTGCCATCCCCCCCGGCACGCCGGCTCCGGCCGGCCCGGTGGGCGTGGATCCGACGCGCATCAGCTTCACCGGCCTGTCGCTCGGCGCCATCGTCGGCGGCTCGCACATTCACTTCACGAATGATTTGCGCACCGCAACGCTGTCCGCTCCGGGCGGCGTGATCACCAGGCTGCTGCTCGACTCGCAGACCTTCGGCCCGCGGATCAAGGCGGGCGTGACGGGACAGCTCGTGGAAAATTCCTTCAGCTACAACCTGTTCTTCCGCGACTTCCAGGCAGTGATCGATTCGGGCGACCCGATCAACCACATCAAGGACGCGACGGCGATGCACCCGGTCCACTTGATCAAGATACTTAATGACACGGTCGTTCCGAACAGCTCTACGGACCGGCTGATCGCGCAAGGTGGGTTGCAGAAGCTGAATACGCTCGGTCCGAATGCGGTCAGCGCGGGCAGTGGCGGCTACACGTTCTTCTCCAAAGGCTCGCACGGCTCGCTGTTCGATCCCACGGCCAGCCTCGCGGCGACGGTCGAGATGCAGCGTCAGAGCGTGCTGTTCGGCGCCTCGGCCGTGCAGCCCGGCGGTCCGTTCGTGGTCCTCACGGACCCGACGGTGCTCGACCTGAACTGACGCGCAAACAGGTAGTGTGATCGAAGGGCGGGAGCGATCCCGCCCTTCTTTTTTGGGGTCCGCTACAATCGCAGGCCCGTACGCCTGGACGACGACGCGACACCATGGGTTTATTCGGGTTCCGGTCGAAGAAAACCAGCGAAGGCGGCCCGCCCGATGCCGAGCACGCTGCATCCGTCGTGCCTGCCGTGACCGAGGCGACGAAGCAAGGCTGGCTCGCCCGCATGCGGGCGAAGCTCAATCGCGGCGATTCGTGGCTCACCTACGATCTGGCGAACCTGCTGCCGGGCGGCAAGATCGACGAGGGCGTGCTCGACGAACTCGAGACACGACTGATCGCCGCCGACGTCGGCATCGAGACCACAGAGAAGATCCTGGGCTCGCTGCGCGCGCGCGTGCAGCGCAAGGAACTGGCCGACCTGGACGCGCTGCTCGCTGCGTTGCGTTCTGCCATGCTCGAGATCCTGCAGCCTGTCGCGCAGCCGCTCGTCATCGACTCCGCGCACAAGCCGTTCGTGGTGCTGGTGGTGGGCGTCAACGGCTCGGGCAAGACCACGACGATCGGCAAGCTGGCCCATCGCTATGTCGCCGAGGGGCGCAAGGTGATGCTCGCTGCCGGCGACACGTTTCGCGCCGCGGCGATCGAGCAGCTGCAGGTCTGGGGCGAACGCAACCACGTGCCGGTGATCGCGCAGGGCGCGGGCGCCGATCCCGCGGCTGTCACGTTCGATGCGTTGCAGTCCGCGCAGGCGCGCGGCATCGACATCCTGATCGCCGACACCGCAGGCCGCCTGCACACGCAGAGCAACCTGATGGAAGAACTCAAGAAGGTGCGCCGCGTGCTGGCGCGCCTCGACCCGACAGCGCCCCACGAAGTGCTGCTGGTGCTCGATGGCAGCCAGGGGCAGAACGCGCTCACGCAGGCGCAGCAGTTCAACCAGGCCATCGGCGTCACCGGACTGGTGATGACGAAGCTCGACGGCACCGCCAAGGGCGGCATCGTGCTCGCGATCGCCGACACCCTGAAGTTGCCCATCCGTTTCATCGGCATCGGCGAGACTGCAGCCGACTTCGACGTGTTCGACGCCGGCGCGTTCGTCGACGCCGTGCTGTCGCCCGCGCGCGCGGAATCCGCCGCATGATCCGGTTCGAGCGCGTCTCGAAGCGTTACCCGAACGGGCGCGAGGCCGTCAGCGATCTGTCGCTCGCCATCGGCCGCGGCGAGATGGTGTTCCTCACCGGCCATTCCGGTGCGGGCAAGAGCACGCTGCTCAAGCTCATCGCGCTGATCGAGCGACCCAGCAAGGGCACGCTGGTGGTCAACGGCCAGAACACCTCGGCGGTGCCGCGTTCGAAGATTCCCGCGTTCCGCCGTCAGATCGGCGTCGTGTTCCAGGACCACAAGCTGCTGATGGACCGGCCGGTGTACGACAACGTCGGCCTGCCGCTGGTGATCGCGGGCGTGCCTGAAAAGGAGATCCTGAAGCGCGTGCGCGCCGCGCTCGACCAGGTGGGACTGCTCGGACGCGAACGTTCGCGCCCGATCGAACTGTCGACCGGCGAGCAGCAGCGTGTCGGCATCGCGCGCGCGATCATCGGCAAGCCCGCGCTGCTCATCGCGGACGAGCCCACCGGCAACCTCGATCCCGACCTCGCGATCGAAGTCATGAACATCTTCAAGCGCTTCAACGAAGTGGGCGTCACCGTCGTGATCGCGAGCCACGACATCCACCTGATCGAGCGCTTCGGCGTCCGGCGCGTCATCCTGGCGCAGGGCCGCACCGTGGACTCGTGGGACGCGCACCCGGCAGCTCCAATGCCCGAGATCCGGGCGGAGTTGCCATGAAGCAATGGTTCGAACGGCACCTGCAGACCCTGGTCGGGTCGCTGGGACGGCTGTGGCAACACCCCTTCGCAACGATGCTGACGATCGTGGTGATCGGCATCGCGCTCGCCTTGCCCGCGTGCCTGCACGTGCTGGTGCAGAACGTGCGCGTTGCGAGCGGCGGCTGGAACAGTGCGCTCGACATCTCGGTGTACATGAAGCCGAATGCGACGCTCGAGCAGGCCAAGCGCGCGGCTGAGCGCATCCGGCAGCGACGCGACGTCGACGAGGTGACGCTGATCGAAGCCGACGCCGCGCTGGCCGAGTTCCGCCGCAACTCGGGGTTCGGCGCGGCGCTGGACGCGCTCAAGGACAACCCGCTGCCGCATGCGCTGGTGGTGCGGCCCGATGCCGAGTTCCGCGATGCGGGCCGCGTGCAGGCACTGACGGGCGAACTCAAGCGTATCGACGGCGTCGACATCGTGCAGCTCGACACGGAATGGGTGAGCCGCTTCAACGCCATCCTCGACGTGATCCGCCGAGGGGTATTCCTGGCTGCCGTGCTGTTCGCGCTCGGCATCCTCGTGATCATCGGCAACACGATCCGGCTCGACATCGAGAACCGGCGTGACGAAATCGAGGTGACGAAGCTCGTCGGCGGCAGCGACGCCTTCGTGCGCCGCCCGTTCCTCTACAACGGCGTCTGGTACGGCCTGGCCGGCGGATTCATCGCCGGGCTCATCGTTGCCGTGGTTGTGATGGTGCTGAACGCGCCCGTGCAGCGCATCGCCGGACTGTACGGCAGCCAGTTCGAGTTGCAGGGCGTGGGCGTCGTGGGCTGGGGGGCGTTGCTGGCCGGCGGTGCCCTGCTCGGGTGGCTGGGCTCGTTCATCGTCGCCACCCGCGAATTGCGCGAAATCGAGCCGAAGTAGGCGCACGCCAACCTGACGAAGTGCCCAGGCGCGGTCGGATAGCTGCCTCCCGGCCTGGCCCTGGGTGGTCACAACCACCTGATTTAAATAAACTTTTGGCAACCTCACGAAGCGTTATGAGGAACTTCCCCGACGTTTAGCACTCCAAGTTGCAGACTGCTAATATTGGCAGCACACCGAAGTACCGAAGGGGTTCACCGCTCCGATGAATACGATGGCGAACGCACTCATTCCCCGCACACCCGCCGAGCTGGCCCTGGCCGGTCCGGTAGGCAGTTTCGACGCCTATGTGGATACGGTCAGCCGCATCCCCGTGCTGAGTCGCGAGGATGAGCAGGCGCTTGCGATCCGGTTCCATGCCGACGGCGACATCGACGCAGCCCGCCAGCTGGTGCTCTCGCACCTGCGATTCGTGCTGCACATTGCGCGCGGCTATGCCGGCTACGGCCTGCCGATGGGCGACCTGGTGCAGGAAGGCAATGTCGGCCTGATGAAGGCCGTGAAACGCTTCGACCCGGCGGTCGGCGTGCGTCTCGTGTCTTTTGCAGTCCACTGGATCCGTGCCGAGATCCATGAATACGTGCTGCGCAACTGGCGACTGGTCAAGGTCGCGACCACCAAGGCGCAGCGCAAGCTGTTCTTCAACCTGCGCAAGTTCAAGAAGAACCTGGGCTGGCTGTCGGCGGCGGAAACCACTGCCATCGCGCGCGACCTGGGCGTGACCGAGCAGGACGTCACCGAGATGGAGCGCCGACTCTCGTCACGCGACGTCTCGTACGACCCCAGTCCGGACGCCGATGACGAGGATTCGACTGCGTATTCGCCGGCGGCTTACTTGCCGGCGCCGGACTCCGATCCGGCCGTGGCGATCGAGTCGGCGGAGTGGGACGACGACGTCAGTGAGCGCGTGTCGCATGCCATGACGCAGCTGGACGAACGCAGCCGCGCGATCATGCGTGCGCGCTGGGTCGACGAACCCAAGGCTACGCTGCACGAACTGGCCGACCAGTACGGCGTCTCGGCCGAGCGTATCCGCCAGATCGAGGCGAACGCGATCAAGAAGCTGCAGAAGCTCGTCGTCGCCTGAAATGCGCCTCTCCCGCGCCTGCGGGAGAGGTCGCACAAAGCGCGGGTAAGGGTCGGCCGGGGCCCGGCGTTCGGTGCGCCACGTCCCGTCGCGCTTGGAAAGGCAGACACGCGCGCGCCAGGACGTGGCACACCGAACGCCTGGTTGAGCTGGCAGCAGGCTGCCACCAATCTTCCCGACACAATCTTCGCAGTGCAGCCGCACGCCCAGCGCGAGCGGCCGCTCCGGGATCTTGCCCCGGGCGCGTGTCTGCCTTTCCAAGCCCGGGGCAAGATCCCGGAGAGCCCGTTCGCGAGTGCGCTCGTGGGCTGTTGCCGGGAAGATCAGCCGGACTTGGCCTTCTGCACGTTCTCCTGCGTCACCGGCACGATCGTGATCTCGACGCGACGGTTCTGGGCGCGGCCCTCTTCCGTTTCATTGCTGGCAACCGGGTGATCCTTGCCCGCCCCGACGGTGACCATGCGGCTGCGGTCGATGCCGCGGCTGCCGAGGTACGCCGCCACGCTGGCCGCCCGCTTCTCTGACAGCTGCTGGTTATAGGTCGCACTGCCGACGCTGTCGGTGTGGCCAGCCACTTCGATCACCGTCTTGTCGTACTCCCCGAGCGTGCCCGCCACCTTGTCGAGGACCGGATAGAACTGCGAGTTCAGGTCGGAGCTGTTGAACGCAAACGTCACGCCGCCCGGCATGTCGAGTGTGATGTTGTCGCCGTTGCGGACGACGTCGACGCCCGTCCCGGCCATCTGCTGGCGCAGCTTGGCCTCCTGCTTGTCCATGTAGTAGCCAACCGATCCGCCGGCGATGGCACCCGCTGCAGCGCCGATCATCGCCGCCTCGAACTTGTCGTTGCCGCCCGTGAGCAGTCCGATGACGGCTCCGGCAGCCGCGCCGTAGCCTGCACCCTTGCGGGTCTTTTCCTTGTCTGGACTGGTCGCCATGTCCTGCATCGGCGCGCAGCCTGCCAGCGCCACGGCGGCAGCAGCCAGGAGGGCAACGAAGCCCGACCGGGTGGTTCTATTCATGAGTCGCTCCTTGTTGGATAGCCTGAACAATAGATCAAGACTTGAGAGTCTTAGAACGAAATTGTGAATGTTCGGTTGACACCGAGCCCAAGGCGGCAAGGCCTGCAGCCGCGGTCACCGAACGATGCGTTGCAGGATTCGACGGATCGGGTAGGAGTTCCTCGGCAACGGCGCGCGGCGCCGCGGCTATGACGCCCATCGACCTGCACTGCTCGCTGGCGACGACGGTGTCGTCGCTGCGCTTGAGCGAGCCCCGCTTGTGGAAGTTTTCGACGTGGAGGATTTCGGGGACGTTCATGCGGGCCTCTCCCGGCCCGGCAGCATAGGGCGACGCGGGGTAACGGGCCAGACTTTCCATTAGAATTCCCGGTCCACCTACACGAATCCGACCGGAGCCACCGTGCCCGCCAATGCCCTGAATCCGCTCGACCTGTTCGACGTCCGCGCCGCCCTCTCCGCCGAGGAGGCCATGGTGCAGGACGCGGTCGCGCGCTTCGTCGACGACGCCGTGCTCCCCGTCATCCGGCCACATTTCGAAAACCACACGTTCCCGAAAGAACTGGTGGGCGAACTGGCAGCGCTCGGACTGCTGGGCAGCTCGCTCGAGGGCTACGGGTGCGCGGGCATGAACGCCGTCAGCTACGGTCTCATCTGCCAGGAACTCGAGCGCGGCGACTCGGGCCTGCGCAGTTTCGTGTCGGTGCAGTCCTCGCTGTGCATGTACCCCATCTACACCTATGGCAGCGAGGAGCAGAAGCAGCGCTACCTGCCGCGCATGGCCCGGGGTGAGCTCATCGGTGCATTCGGGCTCACCGAGCCGCACGGCGGCTCGGATCCTGCCAACATGAAGACCCACGCCAAGCGCCGGGGCACCGACTGGGTGCTGAACGGCGGCAAGATGTGGATCACCAATTCGCCGATCGCCGACATCTTCATCGTCTGGGCGCGCACCGAAGAAGGCATGCGCGGCTTCCTCGTCGAGCGCGGCGCCAAAGGCCTCGAGACGCCGGAGATCGAGAACAAGTTCTCGCTGCGCGCATCGGCCACGGGCGCCATTTTTCTCACCGATGTCGTGGTCCCCGATTCGGCGATGCTGCCGGGCTCGACCTGCGGTATCAAGGCACCGCTGTCGTGCCTGACGCAGGCGCGCTACGGCATCACCTGGGGCGTGATTGGCGCCGCCCAGGCGTGCCTGCGCGAAGTGCTCGAGTATTCGAAGACGCGCATCCTCTTCAACCGTCCGCTGGCCGCAACGCAGGCGATCCAGATTCGCCTCGCCGAGATGTCACGCAAGATCACGCTCGCGCAATTGCTGTCGCTGCAACTCGGCCGGCTGAAGGACGCGGGCCAGATGACGCCGTCGCACGTGTCGCTGGCAAAGTGGAACAACTGCCGCGCGGCCATCGAAGTCGCCCGCGATGCACGCGACATTCTCGGCGGCTCCGGCATCAGCGCGGAGTACGTGCCGATCCGGCACGCGCTCAACCTCGAGAGCGTGATCACGTACGAAGGCACCGAGACGATTCATCAGCTCACCATCGGGCGCGAACTGACGGGCATCAACGCCTTCTGACCTGTCGGCATTTTTTACGCCAGCCCGGTATCGGCGCCGTCAGCGGAGCGCCCTGGCCGCGCATAACTCCCGTAAACCCTTGAAAACAAAGGCCACGCCTATAACTGGCACGGGCCTTGCTTAGTTGTTCTTGTCCTTCATTGGCCCAGAAGAGCACCAAAAACCGCCACCGGGCGAAGGACGGGCAAGCCAGCTCATGGGTGGGGATGTCCGCCAGGGGATTTGAAAACTGAACTAATCGTCGTGACAAGACGGATCGCACAAAAAGAAATCTGGTTGCAGAACGCGCAATAAAAAGCAGAGCAGAACAACAAGAAGAACTGCGTTCGATGAGTAACCCCGGCCCCGCGTAAGCGGGGCTTTTTCTTGGTGGGGTGCGGCGGCCGCGTCACGCGTTCCAGGCTGCCGCGCGAGCACCGGCGCGCTGCTGACGTGTGCGGCACGTCATCACCTGGATGAGCTAGGGACAGTCCACGATGCCGCGCGAGGTGGCCTCGGGCAGTCTGGTTGGCAGGGGGTGTTGGCTGCACGATTCACGCAGGACGACACCTTGAGTTGCGAAATCAAATGGGAACGACCTTTCGGGGTTTACCTGCGCTTCAGCGGCGCAGTCACTCCCGCCGACGTTGGCGCTGCCAACCTCGCCATCACCAGCGACCCGAACTTCGATGATCTGCGCTACACGATCACCGACTATCTCGCGGCGACCGGCCACCGGTTCGACCTGCAGGACCGGGCCGGGCTCGAGACACCCTACGCCACCTTGATCGGCGCCTCGTACAGCAACCCGAACATCCACTCGGCGTTGCTCGTCACTGACCCGGACATCGAACGATTGATCCAGCTGCAGACCACCCTCGGCGTGTTGCCCTATCCGTCGCGGGTATTCGCGCGCGAGCAGGACGCCCGGGAATGGCTCGGCAGCATCTCGGGCAGGTTCAGGCGTCCGTCGCTGCCCTGAGCCAGCCGGCTAGGAGGACGCGGGCGGCCCGTTCGCATCGATCGCGACCAGGCGATCGCCCGCCTCGATCCGCAGCGCGGGATCGTTCCAGCAACCCAGCCGCTGGTGTCCACGGCGGATTTCGACGATGACCGTGCCGGGGATGTCACGCGCCACGCGGCCGACCTCCTCGGGACGCGGCGCGCGCTCGACGAGCTGGCAGCGGCCCTTGAACGACAGCAGGTCGGACACGAATTCGATCGTGCCGTCGGACTGGACGGCATCCGCCATCAGGAAGCCGCCGAAGCGCGCCGGCGAGACGATTTCGTCCGCCCCTCCCGACCGCACGATCTTCACGTTTTCCGGTTCCGAGACGCTCGCGACGATGCGCACACGCTCCGACAGCGCACGCACGGTCAGCACGATCAGCACCGTGGTGTCGTCACGGCCAACGCTCACGATCACGCACTTGGCGCGCTGTACGCCCGCCACCCGCAGGATCTCCTCGCTCGACGCATCGCCATGCAGCCCGGTGAAACCCCGCTCGGCTGCACGCGAGACCTCGTCGCGATCCGGGTCGATCACGACGATCGCTGTCGGGGTCCCAGCCGCGCAGCAGCAACTCTTTCGCGGCGATGGAACCGCTGTGGCCATAGCCGCAGAGGATCACGTGGTCCTTCAATTCGCGCTGCAAACGCAACATGCGCCATTCCTCGATGAGCCGCTGGATGATGAGCTGGTAAGCGGTGCCCAGGAAAGTGAGCCAGACGAAGATCCGCACCGGCGTGACGAAGAACGCGTCGATCAGGCGGGCCTGGTCGGACACCGGGACGATGTCGCCGTAGCCGACGGTCGTGATCGTCACCATGGTGAAGTAGAAGACGTCGGACACGGAGATGTGCCCGTCGATCTGGTCACGCAGGCCGTCGCGGTCGATCAGGAAGACGAGGAACACCGCCGCTATCATCAGCAGGACGAAGCCAGCGCGCAGCGCCAGCGTGACCTCGGGCGGGCGGGCCGCGCGCTGGACGAGGATCGACAGTGCGCCTTCGCCGCGGTCGGCCCGGATGCGTCGCATGGTGCCGCGCACCCAGCCGAATCGAATCGAGCCGGACTTCTTCAAGGCGCTGGACCAGGAGTGGGAGGCGTCATCGTCGGAGGTTCCGTCACAGGCGACGGAACGTCCTCCGGCGCAGCGCCGAATATAGCGCACGCCGCCGCGAAGACCGGCGGCTTATCGGCTTATCGACTGATCGCCCGCGTCAGGCGACGGCCAGCGGCGACAACTCGTAGCCGATGATCTCGCGGGTCAGCGGGTCGAGGATCGGCGTGCCGCTGTTCCAGCGGCCGGCGACACGGGCCGTCTCGAGCAGGGTGCGGCTGGGTACCACGGACGTGAGCATCAGCCCACCCTGCGGATCGCGGACGAATGCGGTTACCGAGTTGCTGGGATTGCCGGACGACGCGGGCTCGGGGAACAGCAAGGCCAGGACTTCTTCAGCCATGAGGGAATCAGTCATCGTTGCGCACTGATGCGTTGCCATGCGTGTCATGTAGCAACTTGCGTGCCAGCCCCGGGCGCGAACAATTGCAACCATTTCGACACGCTTGAACCGCGCCAGATGACGACACTCGTCAGTGGCGGTGACGCGGCCTGTCCAAGCGTGACGGGCGTCACGCTGCGGCCGCGCATTCGTGCCGTCGGGTCCGGCCCCAGCGGGCCGCACATTAAGTAAACTCTTCGCCCCATGACGAACAGCAACGCGCGCTTGCCCGAAATCATCGCTCACCGCGGCAACGCGGCCGAGTTTCCCGAGAACACGCTCGCCGCGCTCGGCTCGGCGGTCGAACTGGGCCTGCAGCATGTCGAGTTCGACGTGCAGCTCACCGCAGACCACGTCCCGGTCGTCATTCACGATGCCGACCTGCAGCGGGTCGGCGGCCGTGACGAATGCGTGCATGAAATCACCTGGCCGCAACTCGCCGAGATGCCGGTGGGCGAAGTGGGCCGGCTCGGCGAGCGCTTCGCCCACGCCTGCGCCCCTTCGCTGGCGCAGGTCGTGGACTCCCTCGCGGACTGGCCCGGCGTCACTGCCTTCGTCGAAGTGAAGCGCGCGAGCCTGCGGCGGTTCGGTCAAGAGCCGGTGCTGCGGCGAGTCGCAGAGGTATTGCAACCCGTGCTCGACCGCTGCGTGCTCATTTCGTTCGACCTCACTGCCGTGAAGATCCTGCGCATGATGACCGGTGCGCGCATCGGCTGGGTCATTGAACGGCACGATGCGGAGACGCTGCGCCAGGCGACCGCGCTGGCGCCCGAGTTTCTATTCGCAAACATCGACCGCGTGCCGCCGGCGACAACGGCGCTCTGGCCCGGCCCCTGGGACTGGGCTCTTTACGAAGTACGTGACCTTGCCACTGTGCGGCGTTGCCAGCAGCTGGGAGCCCGTTTTGTCGAGACGATGACGGTGCGCGCCCTGCGCGATGCCTGTCATGAGGCCGGTCGTGAGGCCAGTCCTGGCGCATGAGTGCGCCCGGGACCGACGCCGATCTGGCCTGGCTCGCAGGCGAGTTGAGCGCAATTCGTCGCGAGCTGGTGCCGCCAGGCGAGTCCCGCGCTCTCTACCTGGCGTTGGACCAGGGCGGTACGTCCAGCCGTGGGGTGCTGTTCGACGCGCTCGGGCGTGAGCTTGCGTCGGCCCACGTGCCGATCACGACCCAGCGCAGTGGCGACGCCCGGGTCGAACACGACGCGACCGAGCTGCTGCAGTCGCTGCAGGCGGCAGCGCAGGAGGTCTGCGCGTCGCCGCGTGCTGCGGGGCGGGACATCGTCGCGGCCGGCCTCGCGACGCAGCGTTCGACGATCTGTTGCTGGGACCGCACCGATGGCCAGCCTCTCGGCCCGGCCTTGTCCTGGCAGGATCGACGCAATGCGGCATGGCTCAAGGAGAAGCTCGGAGCACGCGCCGCGTGGGTGCGCGAGCTGACCGGCCTGCCGCTGTCGCCTCACTACGGCGCCAGCAAGCTGCGCTGGTGCCTGGACGAGTTGCCCGCCGTCCGCCTGGCGCTGCGCGATGAGCGCCTGCAGGCGGGCCCGCTGGCCAGTTTCCTCGCACAACGACTGTGCGGCGCGAGTGAAGCCTGCGTCGATCCTGCCAATGCTTCACGCACACTGTTGTTCGACCCGGCCGTGCTGGACTGGTCGCCACCGCTGCTGGATGCCTTCGCTATCCCCGCCGCGGTGCTGCCGCGTTGCGTGGGCACGGTCCATGAGTTCGGCACCCTCGCGCTGGACGGTGGCCGCACGGTCCCGCTGCGCGCCGTGAGTGGCGACCAGTCTGCCGCCGTCTTCGCGTTCGGTCCGCCGGACCCGACGACGGGCTATGTCAACGTCGGCACCGGTGCGTTCCTGCAGCGCCTCGTGCCGGATGGCTCCTTACCCATCCCGCACGGCCTCCTGCAAAGCGTCGTGTTCGCACGCACGAACGAAACTTCGGGCGCGCTTTACTGCCACGAAGGAACGGTGAATGGCGGTTTTGCCGCGCTCGACTGGCTCGGCCAGCGCCTGGGGCTCGACGTCAGGCGTGCGCTCGCTGCGCTTGCCACGTCGCTGGCCGAAGACGACCTGCCGGTGCTGTTCATGAACGGCGTGGGAGGTCTCGGCGCTCCGTACTGGCTGCCCGACTTTCCGGTGGAGTTCGTCGCCGTCGAAGCCGATGCGCCAGCTGCTGCGATGACCAGTGCCACCGACCTGCAACAGGTCGGCGCGGTCGTCGAGAGCATCGCCTTCCTGATCGCGGTCAACGTTCGTGCAATGCGGCGCGCCGCGCCTTTGCACCGGTTGTTGATGACCGGCGGACTCGCATCCTGCGACTACCTGTGCACCGTGCTCGCTGCAGTGACGGGGCTCAGGGTGGACCGCCCGGAACTGCTGGAGGCGACTGCGCGCGGCATTGCGTACCTTGCTGCCGGCCAGCCACAGGACTGGCAGGCCATCCCGATCGCGAGATCTTTCGCGCCTGACAGCGGGCATGGATCGGTGCGACGATTCGAGCGCTGGCTCGCGGCCATGGGCGCACGCGGCGCGCACTGAAGTGACGGCGGCCAGCGACCAGCAACCTGCTGGCGCGGCGTCAACGCCGCAGGAACGTGCCGAGAATTTCGCGCTCGATCCAGGTCGGCCCGGCCACGCCGTCGTAGTAGCCGCAATGACCGCCGTGGCGCGTGCGCGTGATGTCGAGCACCGCCGGGCGGGCCAGCCGCGCGAGGTCTGACGCCGGGATGATCGGGTCGTCGTCAGCCGCGATGATGCGCACCCGTGCGTCATGCAGCGCTTCGAGCGGTTCGAGCGCCGTGCCCACCAGTCCATAACCGCGGAGGTACTCGGGCAGTGAGGGAAATCCGGCGTAGCCGCAGGCCAGGCGGTGCGTCATCTCGGTGAGGTTGCCGAGCTCGATGATGTCCTCGAGCGACTGGTACACGTCCGGCCAGGCCGCGCGCTTCTTGCGCAGCGAGCGCCGCCATTTCCAGATGAAGTACTCGCGGTACAGCGCCCAGCCGCCCTCGAGCCGCGCCAGGGTGTGCTCCGGGTCGAGCACGGGGCAGACTGCGACGATGCTGGCGACGTCGATGCCGGCATCCGCCGCACGCACGCCCACGCGCAGCGCGAAGTTTCCACCGAGCGAGAATCCGGCCAGCGCGAGGCGTTGGCCGGGGCGCTGCTGCTGCAGGGCACGCACCGCGCCGACGACTTCGGCGATCCGGCACGAGTGAAACAGTTCCGCATTGAGTTGATGACTGTCGCCGTGGTCGCGCAGGTTCAGGCGCACCACGTCGTAGCCCGCATCGAACAGGTGCTGGCCGAGCGAAAGCAGGTACAGCGAATTCGCACTGCCCTCCCACCCGTGCAGCAGGATGGCGAGTCGCCCGGCCGGGGCGCGACCGGCGTCGACCTGCTTCGCCTCGAGCGCGAGCAGTCGCACGCCGTCGCCGCAGTCGAGCAGCTTTTCGCGCGAGGCTTGCCGCAATCCCGCTGCGCGCCGTTCGACGCCAGCCCTGCGCAGCGGCAGGCTGGGATAGATGGACTGCACGTGATGATGGCGCAGCCGCCACGGCGGCAGGAACTCGGTCCCGCTGGCGGGAGGCGATCGGCCGGCCGCACTCATGCTGGAGGCTGGGGATTCCAGGCGCGATCCCGGCTCAGCTCGATGCCGCTCGAACCGGGCAACGTCTCGACGAAGCGGCGGCCCATGACCTGCGACGGCGTGCGATGACCCGGTGCAGCCGGCTTGCCGTCCAGCAGGTGCTGCGCGATCGCGAGCGATGCGTGCACCGTGACGTCGTAGCCGTTGGCGACGCGCACCCGTGCGGTCACCCGCTCACCGCTCGGCGCCTGCACCTCGCCCCACACCAGCATCGTGTTGGCCGCGCGCGCCGCTGCGTCCGGGCCTGCGGGACCCTTGGTCACCTGGCGCTGCAGCAGTCGCTGCACCGGACCGAACCGCAACAGCGCGCCGAAAGTATTGAGATGCCGCAGCTTGCCGATGCTTGCGGCAGGCATCGCGATGTAGCACTCGATGTTGCCGATGCCGGTCGTCCAGTACGCAGTGCTGACGTCGCCCCAGGGAATCGTGACCGCAGACTGGACGCCCGCGCCGAAATCGATGTCACGCTCGCGAAAGGCATGGGCGACACGGATGATCTGCCCGGCGCTGCGGATGCGCCCGCCACGCGCGAGGTTCTCGATGCTGGTCTTCAGCGTGCCGCGACTGGGACGTCCGCGCGAAGCGAAGCCCAAAGCCAGGTAGGTGGCAGCCGGCAGTTCGTGGTGCAGGCAGGCCGCGATGCAGTCCGTCGGCACCACGTCGAATCCCGTCGCCGGGCACAACACCACGCCCGCCTCGCGCGCTGCCGCATCGAGGCCGTGGACGGCTTCGAGCACGTCGATTTCGCCGGTGATGTCCAGGTAATGGCTGCGCTCGCGCAGACAGGCCGCGACCATCGGCGCCGACGTCGCCGCAAAGGGCCCCGCACAGTGCAGCGTCACGGCAACGCCGCGCAGCGCGCGCGCAAGCGCGGCTGGATCATCGAGTGCGGCGATGCGGTACTCGCAGTTGAGTTCGCGCGCGAATGCAGCCACCGACGCTTCGCTGCGTCCCGCCAGGATGGGACGAAGGCCGCGACGCACGGCCTCGCGCGCGATCAGTTCGCCCGTGTAACCCGTAGCGCCGTAAATGGCGAGCTGGGCCGCGCTCATGCGGCAGGCAGGATGTGGAACTCGACGCGATTGTTCTGGGCAGCGACCGTGTTCCAGACGCCCGCCGTGGTCTTTTCTTCCTGGTCGGGATACGCGACCGGCTTGTTGCGGCCGCCATTCACGACGTCGACCTGGATGGAGCCACCCGTACGGCGGCGCAGCGTCGCGACGAAATTGGCGAAATCGACCGACTGGCGTTGCGCGTTCGAGAGCGAGTCGTCGTAAGGATTGCCGACGACATCGCACTTGTTCGCGGCCAGTGCCGTCTCGGCCGGCGCAAAGCCTTCGTTGGCAGTGCCCGACAAACAGAAATCGCCGACGTACGTTTCGATGCGGACGCGACCCTTGAACTGCTGCGCCTCGAGCGCAGACGTGAGCGCGCGCAGGCGCTCCAGCCGGTTGCCGGAGAGCGGCGCCTCGCCGTACGGCACGTACTCCGTGGCGACGGGACCGGTCGCGGCGCCTGACTCGCCTGCAAGCGTCGAAGCGCTGGCCATCGTCGCGCTCGCAGAGGCCGCCGCGACGAGTGCCGCTGCCTTGGCCCGCTCGGTTGCGGCGCGTGCGTCGGCGAGTTCGCGCTGCAGGGCGGCGTTGGTGGCGCTGGCCGTCCAGGCCATGTAGCCGAGCACGAGTGCCGGCACGGCAGCGAAAAGCGCCGTGAGGAGGACCGGCCACCAGGGTCGCGGCGGCCGCGGCGGCAGCAGGGATTCCGGTGCAGGCGGCGGCGGCAGCCTGGCGATGACTTCTTTCATCTCAGTGTTGAGCCGCCGCGCGAACGCCTCGAACGTGGCGAGCATGAAGCGACGCTGCTCGCCGAGCTGGTCTTTCAACTGGAGTGAGAGCGAATTGCGCAGGCTGGCCTGCAATTCGGATGCGACCGCAGGCGTGAACGCCAGGGTCGCCGCGGCCGCCGCCGACCCGAGCGGCGCCGCGCCGAGCACAGGTCGCGTGCCGGTCGAGGACAGCAGGTCTCCGGTCTGCCCCAGCGCCGGCTCCGCGGGGTGCGTCGCCGCCAGGGCGGCGGCGATCGCGGCATCGTCGGGTGAGGCTTCCGCCGCCTGCGCCGCTGCCGCAGCCGGGCCAGGGAACAGCGCCATGCGTTGCGTGCGGCGGTCCGGCAGCAGGTGCAGCTGGTAAAGAATGCGCGACACGTCGACGGGCCGCACCGTCTTCGGCAGGACGCCGACCGCACCGAGCGCGCGGGCCTGGCTGACGTAGAGCTCGCCTTCCTGCGAGGTGTACATCATGAGCGGGATGGTCGCCGTCAGCGGATCGGCCTTGATGGTCTGCACGGCCTGGAAGCCGTCCATGCCGGGCATCAGGTGATCCATGAAGATCACGTCGGGCCGGCTGCGCTGCAGGTACTCCAATGCCTGTTCGGCCGACTCGGCGGTATCGACCGTCAAGTCGTGCTGCTCCAGCATCCGGCTGAGGATCACCCGCGCCGAGCGCGAATCATCGACGATCAGGGCGCGTTTGCCCGTGCTCATGAATCCCTGCGTCCTTAGTGGGGCGCCGGAAACGGCGCCATGTGTACCGGCTTTCTACCTTGAATGACGGCCGAAGCCAATCCCGGCAAGTGGAAGTGGTGCCCCGCTACCCCCGGCGTATGCTCGGTGCATCGACTGAGTCAAATAAGCAACGGAGGCATCCCAATGCCCTATACAACCCAGGACATCCGCAATATCGCTCTCGTGGGCCAAGCCGGCGCGGGCAAGACGCTGCTGACCGAAGCCTTGCTCGCGCAGTCCGGCGCCATCCGGTCCAAGGGCTCGCTGGCCCGCGGCACGACGGTCTGCGACTACGATCCCCAGGAAAAAAGCCTGCTGCACTCCCTCGACACGGCCATCTGCGGCTTCGAGACGCAGGGCAAGCGCATCAACGTCATCGACACGCCCGGATACCCCGACTTCCTGGGACGCACGCTGAGCGCCCTGGAGGCGGTCGAGACAGCCGTCATCGTGGTGAGCGCCGTGAACGGCGTCGAGCCGATGACCCAGCGCATGATGGATTTCGCCAAGGCCCGCGGCCTGTGCCGGCTGATCGTGGTCAACAAGATCGACAACCGCGACGCACGCGCCGAAGAGGTGCTGCTGGAATTGCGCGAGGCGTTCGGCAGGACCTGCCTGCCGCTCAACCTGCCCGCCGACAAAGGCGCGTCCGTCGTCGACTGCTTTTTCCAGTCACGCGGCAAGGCTGCGGACTTCTCGTCGGTCGAGACGGCACACACGGAAATCATCGACCAGGTGGTCGAGGTCGACGAGAAACTGATGGCCCTGTACCTGGAGCAAGGCGAGGAGCTGAACCCGGACCAGCTCCACGACCCGTTCGAGCAGGCCCTGCGTGAGGACCACCTGATCCCGATCTGCTTCTGCTCGGCCGAAACCGGCGCGGGCGTCGCGGAACTGCTGGCCGTGCTGGCGCGGCTGGCCCCGAACCCGGCCGAGGGCAATCCGCCGCCGTTCCTGAAAGGCGAAGGCGAGGCCGCCGAGCGCGTCGCGCTGAGTCCCGACGCGTCGAAGCACGTGGTGGCGCACGTGTTCAAGGTCACCATCGATCCCTACGTGGGCAAGATGGGCATCTTCCGCGTGCACCAGGGCACCGTGCGACCCGGCGCACAGCTGTTCGTGGGCGACGCGCGCAAGCCGATCAAGCTCGCGCACCTGTACCAGCTGCAGGGCAAGGACCACACCGAGATCAGCCAGGCCGTGCCCGGCGACATCTGCGCCGTGCCCAAGGTGGACGAGATCCACTTCGATGCGGTCCTGCATGACTCGCACGATGAAGACCACTTCCACCTCAAGTCGGTGACGTTCCCACCCGCCATGCTCGGGCTCGCGATCCACACGGAGAAGCGCGGCGACGAGCAGAAGCTGTCGGAAGGCCTGCACCGGCTGATGGCGGAAGACCCGTGCGTGCGCGTCGAGCACCATGTGGCGCAGAACGAAACGGTGCTCTACGGGCTGGGCGACCTGCACCTGCGCGTGATGCTGCAGCGGCTGACCGATCGGTACGGCGTGGCGGTCAAGACGACTCCGCCAGCGGTTCCTTACCGCGAGACGATCACCCGTCCCGCCGAAGGCCATTGCCGTCACAAGAAGCAGACTGGCGGTGCTGGCCAGTTCGGCGAGGTGTACCTGCGGATCGAGCCGCTGGAGCGCGGCGCGGGTTTCGAATTCGTGGACGACGTGGTGGGCGGTGCGATCCCCGGCCAGTTCATTCCCGCCGTCGAGAAAGGCGTGCGGCAAGTGCTCACCGAGGGCGCGCTCGCCGGGTTCACGCTGCAGGACATCCGCGTCAGCGTCTACGATGGCAAGCACCATGCAGTGGACTCGAAGGAAGTCGCGTTCGTGTCGGCGGGTCGCAAGGCCTTCATCGAGGCGGTCAAGCAGGCGGCGCCGATCGTGCTCGAGCCGATCGTGCGCATCACCATCAGTTGCCCGACCGCGTCGATCGGCGACGTGAGCAGCGACCTGGCGACGCGCCGGGCCCGCATCAGCGGCCAGGAAACACTGCAGGGCGGGCGCTCGGAGATCGCGGCGCTGGTGCCGCTCGGCGAGTTGCAGGACTACCTGTCACGCCTCAAGGCCCTGACGGGCGGCGAAGGCACCTACACGATGGACTTGAGCCACTACGACCCGGTGCCGCCGCGGAAGCAGCAGGAACTGGTCGCGGCGTTCAAGCCGCACGAGGAAGCGGAGTAGGAAGGAAGGACTCACCTCTCCCGCGCCAGTGGGAGAGGTCGGCCGCAGGCCGGGTGAGGGCCTGCTGATCAGCTCACCGGACTGGCGCTCAATCGCTGTCCGGCGCCGACATCTCCAAGCCGAGCGTGCGGCGCAGGCGCCGCCACGCGCTGCGCCAGGGCTTGTCGGCGGTCGTCACGTTGGCGTGAGGCCATGGCACGGCCGGCGCAGGTTGTCCGAGAAAATCGCACAGGGGTCCCCACTCCCGCATCTGCGTGGGATCGAATTCGAGGAACTGCCCAGGCCGCGAGCGGAAATGCTCGCGCACGGCAGCGTTGTGGGCGCGGTAGGCTTCAAGCCACGCTTGCCGGCTCGCGTCGTCTGCGCCCGGGTTTGCGTGGGCACCAAACATCCAGACCCGCATCGGGCGCACGCGCCGGTTGCGGTAGAAACGTTCGCAACTGGCGATCCACGGCTGCTCGTCGCGCACGGTCAGGATGTATTTCGCTTGCGGAAACTGCTGATACATCTCGCGCCAGAGATGGAAATACGGGTTGTCGGTAAAGGCGTCGAACAGGTCGAGAGCAGGCAAGCGATAGTCGCCGGCTTCGATCTGGCGCAACAGCGTCTCGCCGTCGTCAGCCCCCGGGTAACTGCCGGGCTTGTCGCCGTTGATCGTGCGGTACCCAAGGCCCTGGAGGGCCTCGAACAAGGTCGTGGTGCCCGTCTTGTAGAAGCCGATGGCAAAGACCTTGCCAGCATAGGGAGCGCGCTGCATGGGCACGATTCTGCACTCAGCCGCGCTGCTGCGCGAGTTCGCGGACTTCTTTCGCCAGGGCAAGCAACCGGTCCTGGGCAACGACGCGTTGTTGCGGCGTCAGCGAGGCGTCGAGTTGCACGACGAGGTCGAGCAACTCCGACCGGCTGGTTGCGATCGCCTTGCGGTACTGGGGCGTCCATAGCCGGTCAGGCTCGGCGACCAGCACGCGCATCCGCTCTGCAAAAACCGCCTGCGGCCCGGACCGCGCGCGCAGCGTGGCTGCGAGCTCTTCGCGCCAGAGGCGCCGGTTCTCGCGCCACTCGAACATGAACGGACGCGCCGTCCACGCATAGTCGTGTATCAGCTGGCGCTGCTGGGGGCTCAGCGGACCGGTCATGCGCTCGATGTTCTTGCGCAGCGACTTCTCGCGCCGAGCGTGGCGATCCTCCGCTGTTCGTCCGGAGTGCTCGCGCCATGCCTTCTCGTCTGCCCGCTGCAGGCTTTCGAGCAGTTCGTGCACCTGGCGGTCGTTGAGCGTGGCGGCGAGCGCGGTGTAACCCGGCGCCGCCTGTTCGAAAATACGCCGCCAGTAGACCTCGGCCTGTTGCGCGGCGTCCTCGAGCCCAGCGCGCGTGAGGCCGCTACTGATCTGCGACGCCAGGCCCTGCAGAAAGGCTTCGTAGCGCTCCAGTTCCTCGCTGCGATGCCATTGCAGGTTGTGCTCCAGCGTGCGCGCAAGAAGGGCGCTCTGACTGCCGTCGAGCGACACGAGACCGCGCACGTAAAGACCCACCAGCGAATCGAGCCGCGGATACACGAGCGACGCGCCGCAACCGGCCAGGCCGGCCAGCAGCAGCGCCGTGAGCAAGGTCCGTGCAAGCCAGCGGGGCAGTCGGCAGTCAGTCGTGGTCATCGTCCGGGTCGGGCGCCAGGTCCAGGGTCATGGCCAGGGGTGGCTCCGCCACTGGTTCGATCAATCGCGGCCCCTGGTTGCGGGCATTGCTCACCAGTCGGCTGACGCGGTGCGCCCCCATCTCGCCGGCGCCCTCGGCACTCAGCAGGCGATCGAGCCGACCGACGTCCTGGTTCCGCGGATCGAGCCACTCGTCGTAAGCCGATTGCGGAATGATCACGGGCATGCGGTCGTGGATCCAGGCGATGGATTTGGGCGGCGCCGTCGTGATCAGCGTGCAGGATTCGAGCGGCTCGCCTGACGCTGGATCACGCCACCTCTCCCACAGTGCGGCGAGCGCAAACGGCGTGCCACTCGCCGGCTGCAGAAAAAAGGGTTGCTTGTCGCGGGGCCCCAGTTGCATCCATTCGTAGTAGCCGTCGGCCGGCACGAGGCCCCGGCGCTTGCGATACGCCGACCGGAATGCAGGCTTCTCCTGCAGCGTCTCGGCGCGCGCGTTGGTCATGCGCGACCCGATGGACTTTTCCTTGGCCCAGACCGGTACCAGTCCCCAGTACAGCATGGCGAGACGGCGCGTGGCCGCGACGTCGGGCGCGGCCCCGTCTTCATCGGGCAGTTCCCGCACGACCGGGATGAACGTCGTCGGCGCGATGTTGTAGCGCGGCTCGATCGCGGGTGTGTCGTCCGGCAGGCCGAACAGCCGCACGACGGCTTCGTGGGGTGAGTAGAAGGCGAAGCGGCCACACATGGGAAGGGGTTAGGGGTTAGGGGTTAGGGGCTAGGGGCTAGGGGCTAGGGTAGCAGAGGTGCAGTTGAAGACTGTAGCGCTGGCGATACCTCGCAGGGAGCCACATTGCGGCTTCAGGTTGGTAAGGCTCTTCTTACTAGCCCCTAGCCCCTAGCCCCTAGCCCCTAGCCCCTATTCCCTGATCCCAGTCCCGCGATTCATCAGCATCACGCAGGCTGCGAACAGCACCACCACCGACAGGATCATGATCGCGAACGAGAATCCCAGATCGACGTCCGAGTGGCCGAGGAAGCCGTAGCGGAACGCGTTGACCATGTAGAGGATCGGGTTCGCCTTGGACACGGTCTGTGCCCAGTCGGGCAGCATGCTGATCGAATAGAACACGCCGCCGAGGTAGGTCATCGGCGTCAGGATGAACGTCGGCACGAACGTGATCTGGTCGAAGTTCTTGGCGAACACGGCATTGACGAATCCGCCCAGCGCGAAGACGACCGACGTCAGCAGCACGGCCGCGACGACGACGAACCAGTGCTCGACGTGCAGGCGCGTGAAGAAGAGCGCGATGATCGTCACGATCAGCCCGACCAGCAGGCCGCGCAACATGCCGCCGGCCACGTAGCCGAGCACGATGAGCCAGTTGGGCAGCGGCGACACCAGCAGTTCCTCGATGTGGCGGCCGAACTTCGCCCCGAAGAACGACGAGACCACGTTGCCATAGCTGTTGGTGATGACCGACATCATGATCAGGCCGGGGGCGATGTACTGCAGGTAGGTGAAGCCGCCCATCTCGCCGATGCGACCGCCGATCAGGTTGCCGAAGATGATGAAGTACAGCGTCGCCGTGATCACCGGGGGCACCAGCGTCTGGCCCCAGATGCGCATGATGCGGGAGAACTCGCGGATCACGATCGTCGCAAAACCCACCCGCCGCGCAGTGCGCATGCGTTCCGCCGTGGTGACCTCGACGTGGGTGCCAGGCGCTGCGCCAGGCGTCCGGACAGGAGGAGGCACGGCGCTCACGGGCCCACCTGCTGTTGCGCGGCAGGTTGCACGCCCGGCTGCTGGCCGCTGCCGACGTCGCGCCCTTCGACCAGGCGCATGAACAGTTCCTCGAGGCGATTGGCCTTGTTGCGCATGCTCACGACTTCGCCGCCCGCGGCCGACAGCGCGGCGAAGATTTCATTGAGGTTCTGCTCTTTGCTCACCTCGACCTCGATCGTGGTGTCGTCGACCTGCAGCAGCCGGTACCCCGGGAGCGACAGCCGCAGCGACAGCGGGGCCCGCAGGTTGAGCACGAAAGTTTCGGTGTGCAGCTTGCGCAGCACCGTCGACATGCGGTCGTTCTCGATGATGCGGCCTTCGTCGATGATCGCGATGTGGCGGCAGAGGTTCTCCGCCTCTTCCAGGTAGTGGGTCGTCAGGATGATCGTGGTGCCCTGTTCGTTGATCCGGCGCAGGAATTCCCACATCGAGCGGCGCACCTCGATGTCGACGCCGGCGGTCGGCTCGTCGAGGATCAGCAACTGCGGCTCGTGGATCAGCGCGCGCGCAATCATCAGCCGGCGTTTCATGCCGCCCGACAACGAGCGCGAGATGGCCTCGCGCTTCTCCCAGAGCTGCAGCTGGTTCAGCCAGTACTCCATGCGCTCGCGCGCCGTCTTGCGCGCAATGCCGTAGAAGCCCGCCTGGTTCAGCAGGATCGTCGACACTTTCTCGAACTGGTTGAAGTTGATTTCCTGCGGCACCACGCCGAGGCACGATTTCGCGGCCTCGAGGTCGGTGTCGATGCTGTGGCCGAACACCTCGACCGCGCCGCCCGTCTTGTTCACCAGCGACGAGACGATGCCGATGGCCGTCGACTTGCCGGCCCCGTTCGGACCGAGCAGCGCGAAGAAATCACCCTCCTCCACGTCGAGGTCGATGCCCTTGAGGGCCTCGACCCCATTCTTGTAGGTCTTGCGAAGCTGGCGTAACGACAGGGCCTGCATGAGTGGAGCGGACGCCGACGGGAGGGGAGCGAAGGGTAATGTGCGGACCACTCCTCAGCAAGGAACGTCGGGGTCGTCGCGCCCGCCGCGCCGGTGCACGGTCCGCGGCCGGCGGGTCGCCGCGCCGTAACGCACGCTGGCCGGCTCGCGTTCGCACCGCCCGAGGAGGCACAGGCCCGTCGAATAGGCCCAGTGCAGGTCGTCCTTGCCGGTTCCTGTCGCAGCGCCGGCGAGCATGCTCCAGAAATGCGCGTGGCCAGGCCAGCGCGGACGCACCAGCCCCTGCCAGGACGCCCAGCTGAACGCCTCGGACGGCGACAGCGCCGACAGTCGGCTCTCGCTGGTCGGAGCCAGGCCGAACGCGATGCGCGAGGCGAGCGGCACCCCCTCCGCCAGCCGCCGCACCACACCCAACGCCACTAGCCCGAAGGACCGCCGGGCTTCGCTCCGGGAACGGTCCGCGCCCGGCCACTCGGTGTCGCCCACCGCCCCTGCTGGCCAACAGGGTGTCGGCTCGTCTGGCGCGGGGAGGCTCAGTTCGAACAGCGCGAGCGGCGTCCAGGCTGCCCGTTCCAGCGCCTCGGGCGCGGCCTGCTCGAACTGCCTCACGGTCAAGGTCGGCAGCTGGAACCAGTGGTCCTCGCGGTAGACCGGGTCCAGGGCGTGCGCCAGGAACAGCCGGTTGAGGTCCGCGATATCCCGGCGAATGCCGTGGGTAAGCAGGTTGCCCTGGTGGCTGCGGCTGGGGTGGGGAGTAGTCGGCTTTGAATCAGACATTGTCTAAACTCCATATATGGTCCAAATAGACCATATATGGATATAGATTGTCACATCTGGTCTGAACAGACCATATATGACCAAAAATACTGAGAATGGGAGAAGGGCCATGAGGATCACCGACAGCCGGTATGACCGCGATCGCCTGCGGCTGGCGATCACCTACCGGATGATCGCGCTGGAAGCACGCACGCGCACCATCCGGCTGGCAACCCAGTTGTCGGACGACCGCATCCGACGCATGTATCGCGACTACTTCGCCACGCCTTGGCGGCAATCGCGTCCGCCGCAGGCGCGGCAAGTCACCGCGGCAGATGTCCTTCTTCCGCCGCTCGCTCGAACACGAGCAGCAGGCGGCCCTGCTCGGCGCGCTGTTGCAGCTGTGCGGCCTGCTGGCCGCGTACCCCGCCGGGTTCCGTCCGGTACTCGAGGACGTCGGCCGCTTCTGCGACGTCTACGAGACCTACCTCGGACTCTGGCCGAAGGCGCACATCTCGTTCGAACACGCGTGGCACCTGTGGCAGGTGTTCTGTCGCAACGATGAGATCGTGCTGTCGCGGTGCCCGGACTGCGAATCGGCTTGGGTGCGGGACACGCTGGAGATTCTTCCCGACAATTGTCCGCCTGCCGGCGCGGCCCGGCCAGCCACGGTTGAGCAGGGCGCGGGCGGCGGGCGCGCTAGACTTGTGCCCCCTCCGCGAGCCTGCCCGCCTTGCCACGTCCTACCAACGTCTTCGCCGGACCCTATCTCGACCGCATCGCGCACCTGCGCAAGGACGCGACGTTCGTCGCGGCAACGCTCGGCAGCGCCAGCGTCCGCATCGTCGCCGTGCACGACTCGCGCATCCTGATCCAGCGCGATGCCGCGGGGTGGTCGCCTGCGTTCCTGGGCGGAACGGACGTCGAACGGCTGGAGTTGCGCTCGACCGACCTCGTCCTGCTCGGTCGGCGTGACGAATGCGTTTATTTCGCCGCGGAATTCGCGGACCCCGCCCCGGTGCTGGTGGATCCGGCTGCGGCGCGCTTCGAGGACCTGCGCGTCGCAGGCGGCCTGCTGCCCGCCAACGAGGCCGGCGTGCTGGCGTACGCGCGCGCCATGCTCTACTGGCGCAGCCGCCATCGGTTCTGCGGCGCGTGCGGCGCGCCCACCCGCAGCGCGAGCGCCGGACACGTGATGAAGTGCACCAACGACACCTGCGCCATCGATCATTTCCCGCGGCTCGATCCGGCGATCATCGTGCTCGTCACCGACGGCGAGCGCGCGCTGCTGGGTCGCCAGGCCTCGTGGCCCCAGGGCCGCTATTCGACGATTGCCGGCTTCGTCGAGCCGGGCGAAAGCCTCGAAGACGCCGTAGCCCGGGAGGTGCTGGAGGAAACGGGCGTCGCGGTCAGTGAATGCGAGTACCACTCGTCGCAACCCTGGCCGTTTCCTTCATCGCTCATGATCGGGTTCACTGCGCGAGCCGCTGCCGACGCAGTGCCGCGCGCTGACGAAGAACTCGAAGACGTGCGCTGGTTTACCCGCGCAGAAATTGCAGCCGGCTTTCCCGGCCTGCCACCGCCGTTGTCGGTCTCTTTCCGGCTCATCGAGCACTGGTACGACGCCGGCTCGCCGATTCCCCTCGCCGCGACCGCCGGCGTGATGCACTGGGGCTCGCGGCGCTGAGCGCAACGCGACTGCCGCGCCAGACGAACCCGGGCAACGCGTGTCACTGGAAATCTTTCTCGTCCTGATCGCCGCGTTCGGCGCCGGCTTCATCGACGCCCTCGCGGGCGGTGGCGGCTTGATCCAGTTGCCTGCGTTGTTTGCCACGTTTCCCAACGCCGCGCACACCACCCTGCTCGGAACGGGCAAGCTCGCTGGGTTTGCCGGAACCTGCAGCGCGATCGCGCGCTTCATCCGGCACGTCAAGCTCGACTGGAACCTGCTGCTGCCTGCGGCGGCGGGAGCCTTCGCCGCCGCGCTGCTGGGCGCGTGGCTCGCAACTGGCATCTCGCCTGAACGCTTTCGCGCGCTGGTGCCACTGCTGCTCACCTTCGTGCTGATCTACACGCTGCTCAACAAGGATCTCGGCCAGCACCACCAGCCGCGCCCCGTCGATGCGCGAGCGCAATGGCTGGCAGCGGGAACGGCAGGCGTCATCGGCCTGTACGACGGCTTCTTCGGCCCCGGTACGGGCAGCTTCCTGGTGTTCCTGTTCGTGCGCATGTTCGGTCTCGACTTCCTGCACGCCTCCGCCTCGGCCAAGATCGTGAATGCGTCGACCAATGCGGCCGCGATCATCCTGTTCGGCCTGACCGGCGAGCTGTTCTGGCTGCTCGGCCTCGCGATGTCGGCCTGCAACATCGCCGGCGCGCAGTTCGGCAGCCACCTCGCGATCCGGCGTGGCAGCGCGCTGGTGCGCAAGGTGTTCCTGGTGGTGGTGGGCGCCCTGATCACCAAAACCGCCTGGGACGCCCTCCAACTGCACCTGTGAGCCGACATCACGCGCGGACGGCCAGTAGAATGATGGCGCAAGGATTTCCCCTGGCGGCCGAGGTGCAGACCGCATGGACTTCTCGTGGACGACTTTCGCTGGCATCGCGCTTGGCATCGGCCTGGCCGCCGCCACCGGCATCCGCGTCTTCCTGCCGTTGCTGATCGCAGGCCTTGCGGCGCACTTCGGCTACATCCCGCTGTCGGAGAATTTCCAGTGGCTGGCGAGCACGCCGGCGCTGGTCATGCTCGGCACGGCCGCCGTCGCCGAGACGCTTGCCTATTACATTCCGGGCGTGGACCACCTGCTCGACGTGATCGCGAGTCCCGCCGCGCTGGTCGCTGGCGCCGTGGCGAGCGCAGCCGTGATGACGGACCTGCCGCCCAGCATCGTCTGGCCGGTCGCGATCATCGGCGGCAGCGGCATCGCCGGTCTGACCAAGGGCGGCTCGGCGCTCATGCGCGCCAAGTCCGGCCTGATGACCGGCGGGCTCGGCAATCCCGCCGTCTCCACCGTCGAGACGATCGGTGCGACCGGGTTGTCGCTGTTTGCGATTGCGCTGCCCATCGTCGCGCTGGTGGCCATCGTCGCGCTGCTCTACTGGGTGGTGCGCAAGACGGGCCGGCTGCTGTTCGGCCGCAGCGCAGCCGTCCAGCGCGCCTGCACCCAGGGAGCCGTGAGCGGGGCTTATGTGCCTGCTGGTGCTCGCATGGCAGTGCCACCCGCGCTTCCGGCTGATCGTCGCCGCGAACCGTGACGAATTTCATGAGCGTGCCGCCGCCGCGCTCGGCTGGTGGCCGGACGAACCGCGCATCCTGGCAGGCCGCGACCTGCGCGGTTCAGGCACGTGGATGGGCGTGCTCGCGTGCGGGCCGCTTCGGCGTGGTGACCAACTTTCGCGAGCTCGAGCGTGCGGCGCCGGACGCGCCGTCCCGCGGCGACCTCGTCGCGGGCTTCCTCGGCGCGCCTGCAGCCTCGCCGCTGGAATACCTCGACTCGCTGCGCCTGCGCGCGTCGCGGTACGCGGGCTTCAACCTGCTGCTCGGCGGTCCGGATGCGCTTTACTACCATTCGAACCGCGACGGACAGGAGCCGCGCCGGCTCGAGCGCGGCATGTACGGGCTCAGCAACCACTGGCTCGATTCGCCGTGGCCCAAGTTGCTGCGCAGCCGCGCGCGCCTCGCGGAACTGGTGGCCGCCGATCGCGTCGAACCCGAGGCATTGTTCGCGCTGCTCGCTGACCGGACGCCGGCCGACCTCGACGAGACTCCGGACACCGGCCTGCCGCCCGACTGGGAACGCGCGTTGTCCTCACCCTTCGTGTCCACGACCGTTACGGCACCCGCTGCTCGACCGTGCTGCTCGTCGGGCACGACGGTCGCACCACGGTGCTCGAGCGACGTTTCGACGCGACCGGCGCGCTGACTGGCGCGACGCGCCTGGCGTTCACGGCGCAAGACGTCGCCGCACCGCAGGCTGCATGAACGTCGCACACATACACACTGCGCGCGGCCAGGGGTGCGCAGCCTGCCGCTGGTCGCAGTGCTCGCGTGCCTGCTCGGATGGGGCCTCGCTGCGCCCGCCTGGTCGGCGCCCCTGCTCGGCCTGAACAAGGGCCGTATCGACATCCGGGTCGATGGCGTTCCGGACGCGATGGCGGACAACGTGCGCTCCTATCTCACGCTGTCGCGCTACGTGACGCGCGACGACCTCACCGACCCGCAGGTGCGCAGGCTCGCCGATCGCGCGGTCGACGAGGCCGCCGATGCCTTGCGCCCTTTCGGTTACTACGCGCCCACCATCCGCAGCCGCACGAGCTGGGACGACCCGCGCTGGATCGTCCGCCTCAAGATCACGCCGGGCGAGCCCGTGACGATGAAGACCGTGGACGTCGAGATCGTCGGCGCCGGCGCAAGCGACAAGTCGCTCACCAGGTTGCGCACCACGACGCCGCTGCAACCCGGCGCCCGCCTCGACCACACGAGTTACGAGGAGCTCAAGGCCTCGCTGTTGCGCACCGCGCGCGACCGCGGCTTCCTCGACGCAATGCTGACGCGCCGCGAGCTGATCGTGAACCCGACCGACCTCACGGCCGACGCCCGCATCACGCTCGATACCGGCGGTCGTTACGAGTTCGGCGAGCTGCAGCTGGAACAGGGCGTGATCGACGATGACCTGCTGCGCGCGTACGTGCGCTTTGCGCCGGGGCAGCCCTACTCGCCCGACCAGCTGAACGCCACGCAGTACGCGCTCGAGGACAGCAATTACTTCTCGACGGTCGTGGTCACTCCCGGCGAGCGCGACCCGGCCACCCTGACGGTGCCGGTGCACGTGCACGTCGAGCAGATCAAGCGCAACCGTTACGCGGTCAATGCGGGCTATGGCACCGATACGGGCATACGCGGCCAGTTCACCTGGGACAATCGGCTGATCAACACGCGCGGACACCGCTCACGGGTCGAGCTCACCGCTTCCGAGATCCGCTACGAAGCGCTGGCACGCTACGCGATCCCCGTGGGTGACCCGAGCCTCGAGAAACTCGAGTTCACGCTCGGCTACACCGACGAGGAAATCGGCGACCTGCGGAGCGAACGCGTCGAACTCACCGGCGGCCTTACGCAGGTCTTCGGCCGCTGGCAGCAGGTGATGTTCCTGCGCCTGAACGACGAGCGCACCATCTTTCCCGACGGATCGTCCGAACAGGCGCTGCTGCTGATCCCCGGCATCAGCTACGCCAGCCTGCCGCCCAATTTCCTCACCGGCTGGGTGCGCGATGCCGCGTACTACGTCGAGCTGAGCGGCAGCCCTGCGACGCTCGGCTCCGATGCGTCGTACCTGCGCTTCTATGGACGCGCCGAGCGCGTGTGGCCGATCAGCGGTCCGTGGCACGTGCGCGGCCGCGCCGAGCTCGGCACGAGCTGGGTCGACGATTTCTCCGCGCTGCCCGCCTCGCAGCGATTCTTCGCGGGCGGCGACCGCAGCGTGCGCGGCTTCGGGCTGAACGAGCTGAGCCCGCCGCTGCCCCCTGGCGACCCGCGCGCGACCTCGTCGGGCCAGGGCGCTGGCGGCGAACACAAGGTGGTTGCCAGCATCGAGTTCGAGCGCGATTTCCCGCGTAATTTCCGCGGCGCCGTATTCTTCGACACGGGCAACGCCTTCAACGACTGGAGCACGCCGCTCGAGTACTCGGCGGGTGTCGGCGTGCGCTGGAAACTGCCGATGCTGATGATCGGCGTCGACATCGCGCAGGCACTGTCGGAATCCGGCAAGAACCCCCGGTTCCACCTGAACATCACCCAGGTGCTCTAGGGTGCAACGCCGTTCCCTGTTCCTGGCCGGGATGCTGCTGGTGCTGGCCGGCGCGATTGCGTCGCTTACGCACTGGCTGCTGTACACGCAGCAGGGTCTCGACTTTGCGTTGGCGCAACTGACGCGCATCCCGAACGTGCA
The DNA here is from genome assembly GCA_963746325.1 of uncultured Gammaproteobacteria bacterium. Taxonomy (GTDB): domain Bacteria; phylum Pseudomonadota; class Gammaproteobacteria; order Steroidobacterales; family Steroidobacteraceae; genus RPQJ01. Next base: position 62,312 of record CAVVBC010000001.1, read on the forward strand.
GATCGAGGTACGCGGTGCGCGCGGCACGCTGGCCGGCTCACTGGCCGCGGACCAGATCACGGTGGACCATGCGGCGGCGCACATCGTCGTTCGCGGCATCAGTGTGAACCCGGACCCGAGCGGGCTCATCATCGGACACGCGAGCCTCGCAGACCTGTCCGTGGCGCGCATCGACGTCACGCTCAAGGAGCGCCCGCCCCAGCCGGACCAGCCGCTGCATTTCCTGCCGGCTGGACTGCGTGTCACTGCGCCGGGCTTCCAGCTCGGCCCCACCGCAGTGACGCTCACGAGCGGGCAGCGCATCGACGCGCGCGCGATCACCGGCTCGCTCAGCCTCACGCGCTGGCGGCTCGATGTCGATCCCGTCGACGTGCAGGGACCGGCGGGCCGCGTCACGGGCAACATGACGCTGCGGGCGATGCAGCCACTGGGATTGCGCACCGATCTGCGCGGCGAATGGCGCCTGCCGGGCGATGACTACGAGTACCGCTTTCGCGTCGTGACGCGCGGCAACCTCGACCGGCTCGGCACCGACCTGTACCTCGACGCTCCCGCCAAGCTGTCGTTCACCGGCACGCTGCTCGACCTCACCGAACAGCCGCGCGCCGCAGGCACTCTGCGGGTGGCTGATTTCGACGGCTCGCCGTGGGTACCGGCCGGGCGCTTCCCGCAAGTCACGGGCACGATCTCGCTCGCAGCGGGCGTGGCGTCGCTGGGGATCGACGGCACGCTCACCTCACCTGCATTGCCCAGCCAGCAATTGCGCTTGCAGGGCGCGGGCCGCTGGACTGACGGCACCATCTCGCTCGCTGACGTGCGCCTGTGGCTGCCGCGCAGCGGCCTGTCGCTGACGACCAGCGGCACCGTGACGCTGCCTGCTGACGATGCACCGGACGGCACGTTGCCGCACCTCGAACTGGGCGGCGAATGGTCCGCGCTGCGCTGGCCGGTCGTCGGTGATGACGAAGCGATCGTGCAGAGCCCGCAGGGCGTGTACACCATCGCGGGCTCGCTGCCGTATCAGTTCACGGCCCGCGCACAAGTCGAGGGGCAGGCGATTCCGCCGGTCAGTTTCGCCGCGACCGGCGTGATCGATCGCACCAGCGTCGTGCTCGACCGGTTCGAAGGGTACGCCCTGCGCGGTCGCATCGATGGCCGCGGCACACTTGCATGGACCGGGACGCAGGCGTGGAACTTCGACGTCGACGCCAAGGGCCTGGCGATCAGCGACCTGCGACCAGGCGTCGAGGGCCGCGTGAGCGCCAAGGGCTCGATCGCCGGTGCGGGGCTCACCGCCACGGCACCGTGGACCGCCCGGCTGGCGTCGATGTCGGGCACGCTTTTCGGCCGGCCCGTGACTGGCCGCGGCGAGATCGGCCATCGCGAGGGCAACTTCGACTTGCGGAACATCCGGGTCGCCAATGGCGAGTCTTTCGCCGACATCAACGGTCGCGTGGGCGCGACGGCGCTCGACCTCAACTGGAACCTGGACCTGCGTTCGCTCGCCGTTGCAGTGCCCGGCATGACTGGCCACCTGGTCTCGCGCGGCACGGCTCGCGGCACGCCACAGCGACCTGAGATCGTAGGCTCCGCGCGGGTCCGGAATTTCGCCTACGCAGGAGCGACCATCGCGTCGCTCGACGCGGAGGCGGACATCGACGTGAGCGACCAGCGCCGCTCGAGCATCACCTTCAACGCGGATGCGCTTGCAGCGTCCGGCCTGCAGTTCGATTCCGCTCGAGGCAGCCTCGAAGGCCTGCTCAGCGACCACCGCATCAAGGTGAACTTCGCGTCTCCCGGCGATCCGGAGCGGCGCATCACGGAGTTCCGCGGCGAGATGCACGCGGAGGGCCGCTACGACATGGCGCGGAGCGAATGGGCCGGCGACCTGTCACGGGTGCAGGTCAATTTCACCGAAGGCGCCGCGCAACTCATCCAGCCCGCTGCATTGGTGCTCGGGCCCGCATTCCAGCGCGCAGCGCCGGTGTGCCTGCGCACGGACGACGACGCGCGGCTCTGCGTCGAAGGCGAACACCGGGCGCAACCGCTCGCCTGGCGCGTGATCTACAGCGCCTCCGACTGGCCGCTGCAGCGCCTCCTGCGCTCGCTGCTCGGCTGGCGTGAGTTCGATGGCCGCCTGCAGGCGAGCGGCTGGGCCGAGAAGGTGCCCGGCAAGGACTGGGTCGGCGGCACCACGCTGCTCGTGCACGAGCCCGTCATCAACGTGCCGCGCAACAAGTTCCGCGTCGAGCGGGTGCTCCTCGGCAGCAGCCGATTCGACCTGCTGGCGGAGCCCGACGTGATCCGTGCAACCCTCGACATCGACGTCGACGAATCCACCCAGATCCAGGGCGAGGCGCTGCGTCGATCGCGTGACGGGCAACCTGCTCGACTCGCCGCTGAGTGGCCAGATCAAGGGCACGTCCTCGGCGATCAAGGTGTTGCCGCTGCTCGTGCCGGAGGTGGACCGCGCGGCGGGACAGCTCGAGGGCAAGGTGCTGCTGGGCGGCAGGGTGGGCGAGCCGACGTTCAACGGCGACTTCAAGGTTCGCGACGCAGTGATCGAGCTGTATCGCACCAACCTGAAGGTAACGAACCTGCAGGCCGACGGGCGTTTCTCCGGCGAAACGCTCACGTTCGACGCCAGCGGGCAGACGCCGAAGGGCGGACTGACGGTCGATGGCCGCTTCACGTGGCCGGAAGGCGTCATGACCGGCTCGATGCGCCTGCGCGGCGACGGGCTGCTGGTGGCAGACACTCCGGAACTGCGGGTTCTCGCCTCGCCCGACATCGTGCTGAACGCGGGCCCGGACGGCTACGAGGTCGTCGGTGACGTCCTGATCCCCAACGCACGCATCTCACCGCGCGAACTCACGACGACGACGAGCACGTCACCGGACGAGCGCATCGTGGGTGTGCCGGACATCGAGGAGTCCGAACCGGACTCGAGCGACCGCGTCACGACCCGCATCAAGGTGACGCTCGGCGATGCCGTGCGCGTCGACGCCTACGGTCTCAGGGCACGGCTCGAAGGCGCCGTGACGGTCTCGACGGTCCCCGACGATGTTGCACGCGGCAACGGCGTGATCAGGGTTGCCGAAGGCCAGTACAAGGCGTTCGGACAGGACGTGACCATCACGCGGGGCACACTGACGTACATCAATGCGCCGCTCAACGAGCCGGTGCTCGACATCGTCGCGGAGCGCAAGATCAAGAACGCCGACATCACGGTCACCGTCAACGTGCGCGGCACCATCGATCGCCCCTTCATTTCGATCACGTCGCAACCGGCGATGCCGAGCAACGAGGCCCTCTCTTACCTGCTGACGGGCCGTTCGATCGACACCCTGCAGTCGGGCGAAGCTTCGAACGTGAACCAGGCGGCCGAGAATCTCGCACTCAGCGGGGGCGGCCTGCTGCTGGGCCAGCTTGGCACGCGGCTGGGGCTCGACGAGGTGTCGGTGGAGCGGACGGGCGAGGACGACACGTCGGTGGTACTGGGCAAGGCGCTGTCGCCTGACCTGTTCGTGAGCTACGGGATCTCCATCGCGGAGGCGATCAACACGATCAAGCTGCGGTACACGCTGAACGAGCGATGGTCGTTGAAGGCCGAGGCGGGAATCGAGCAGAGCGCTGACATCGAATACAGGATCGAGCGGTGAGGCCCCGCGGTCGCTTTGGCGTCAGGAAGCCAAGGGCAGGGATTCCGGTCCTGCTCCGGCGAGCGGAAAGGCAGACACGCTCGCCGGAGCAGGATCCGGAAACCCTGTCCTGCAGTCAGGCGCCTGAGCGATCATCGGGCCGCACGCTCGGCGTCCCACGCCTGGATCACCACCAGGCCCGATGAATCGCACGGCGCATCAACCTGGAAGGGCGAAGAATGGAGGAGCGCGTCACTCCGGTGCTTCGCGGTTGGGCGTGCGGCCGCTACTTGCGCCGTGTGAATTCCCGGGCTTCGACGGGAATTCACTCAGGCGCGGTCTTGCCAGCGAGCTTTGCGGTGCCTTGCTCCGCGGGCGTGTCTGCCTTTCCGCCCGCGGAGCAAGGCACCGCAAAGTTCGCCTGCGACTCGACAGTGCTCGCGAGTGGCAGCATCAGTCGAAATCCGTCGGGATCTCCGGCCGCAGGAAGTGCTGGCGCATGCGCAGCACCTGCCGCGGCGTGCAGCGGCCGACCGACATCGGCGGCAGGTCGTCTGGATCGAAGAAGTCCACGCCGTCGGTCTCGTAGCTGCCGCGTGCTTCCCCGCCCAGGATCTCGCACAGGAAGAACGCCTTCCAGCTGTGGTGCAGCGACGGCGTATGCCCATGCTGGTTGCGGTCGTACAGTGCCGCGAGCTTCGTGACACGGACGCGGAACCCGGACTCCTGCTCGATCTCCTTGCGCACGGCGCCGGACGGCGAATCGTTCACGTCCGCCCAGCCTCCAGGCAGCGTCCACAGCCCGTCGGCGGTTTCCCGGACCAGCAGCAGCCTGCCATCCGCAGGCCGGAACACGGCGCCGCGCACTTCGACCTTGGGCGTCACGTAGCCGCCGTCGCGCGACCACTCTGCGATCAACTCGTCGGCGTTGACTCCGGCGCCCGCGCCGGCCGCCAGCAGTTCGGCGGCGATGCGCTCGATGGCCTCGTAGCGGTCGCGGTCGTACTGGTCCTTGCAGAAGTGCAGGCCGGTGCGGGACAGCGCCTGGAGGCTCCGCAGCTTATCCAGGTAATCCGACCCATTACTCATACAAGCCACCCGTCGTGCCTGCCGGGCTTGACATGCTCTGCATAATTATGCACATTCGCGTACCTTTTATTCACCCGATCCGAGCCCGATGCCCGTTGCCACCGACCTCAACGCCCAGACCCAGCGCCGCGATGCGATCGTCCGCATCCTGCGGGGGACGGCCGTTGGGCGTCAGGCCGAGCTCGTCAACCTGCTGCACCGTGAAGGTTACGACGCGACCCAATCCAGCGTCAGCCGCGACCTGCGCGAGCTCGGCGTGGTCAAGGGCGGTGATCGCTACCTGCTCCCCGCCGTCGAAGACGCGCTGACGCCCAGCCACCTCGAGACGGTCCGTTCGTTCGTGAAAGGGTACCGCGCGGCGGGGCCCACGTTGACGGTCCTGCGCACCTCGGTGGGCACGGCACAGACCGTGGCCATCGCCCTGGACAAGGCCCGCTGGGCCGAGATCGTCGGCACCATCGCGGGCGACGACACGATCTTCATCGCCACGGACAGCGGCAAGGCACAGCGTCGCCTGCACGAGCACCTCCGTACCCACTTCGGACGCTGAGAAAACCCCGATGACCACCACTCCCGCGGGCGCCAAGCCCATCCTGCTCGCTTTTTCCGGCGGCCTCGACACCTCGTTCTGCGTGCCGTGGATCGCGGAGACCTACGGCCGCCCCATCGTCACGCTCACCGTGAACACGGGCGGCATCGACGCGGACGCCGCGCGCGTGCTCGCAGAGCGCTCCCGGACGCTCGGCGCCGTCGAACATCACCTGGTCGACGCCCGTCCCGGCTATTTCGACCAGGTCTTGAAGTACCTCGTGATGGGCAACGTGCGTCGCGGCAACCTCTACCCGCTGTGCGTGGGCGCCGAGCGCGTGCTGCAGGCGCAGACGGTCGCACAGTTCGCCCGCGAGATCGGCACCGACGTCGTCGCGCACGGCTCGACCGCGGCCGGCAACGACCAGGTCCGCTTCGAAGTGGCGCTGCGCACGCTCGCGCCGGAGCTCGAGATCCTCGCGCCGGTGCGCGACAAGGCGTTCAAGCGGCCGGAGCAACTCGAGTACCTGAATGCGCGCAAGCTGCCGGTGCCGCCGTTCGGCGCCGCGTACTCCGTCAACCGCGGGCTCTGGGGCGTGACGATCGGCGGCAAGGAAACGCTGGTTTCCGACACCTGCATTCCCGACGAGGCCTGGGTCCTCACCAGGGACGCGTTCACGCACCCGCACGCGCCCGAGCGGCACACGATCGGGTTCGCGGCGGGCGTGCCCTGCTCGCTCGACGGCAAGACGCTCGATCCGGTGAGCCTCATCGAGCAGGTCGAGACGATCGGCGCGAAGTTCGGCGTCGGCCGCGGCATTCACCTGGGCGACACCATCATCGGCTTCAAGGGCCGCGTGGCGTTCGAGGCGCCGGCGGCCGAGGTCCTGCTCACCGCGCATCGCGAACTCGAGAAGCTGGTGCTGTCGGCACGGCAGGCACGGCTCAAGGACACGCTCGCCGCACCGTACGGCGACCTCGTGCACGAAGGCCAGCACCTCGACCCGGTGTGCCGCGACATCGAGGCGTTCTTCGTCTCGACGCAGCAGCGGGTCACCGGCGAAGTGCACGTGCTGTTCCGTCCGGGCGCCGTCTTCGTCGAGGGCACGTCGTCGAAGTACTCGTTGATGAAGGCGTCGAAAGGCGCGTACGGCGAATCCGCCGGTGAATGGACGGCCGCCGAAGCCCACGGCTTCTCCAAGATGCTGGCGCTGCCGGGCATCTTCTACACGCGCGCCGGCCGCAACTGAGCGCCGGCTTCGGACCGGGGGAACACGCATGCAGATGAAAACCGTCGTCGTCGACAAGATCGGCTCCATTGCGCAGGCCTGCGGCCTGGGCCACGAGCTGCGCGTCGCCACCACCGACATTCCGTGCGAGGAAGGCGTGGTGCTGGTCGTCGAGGTGCTCACCAACAAGTCGACCTACAACACGCTCGAGCTCACCAGCGGCCGCATGGCCAAGGTGTCCAAGGGCGACGTGATGGTCGGCGCGCTCGGGCACCGGCAGGCGCTGTTCGGTTACTCCGGGCACATTCCCGAGAAAGTGGCCGTGGGTGACATCATCCAGGTGCTGAACATCGGCGGCGTGCTCGGCATCTGCGATTCGGCGAATCCGGAGCGCGGCCAGCCGTTCGATGCACGCGTGCTCGGCTGTGTGCTGCAGTTCCCGTTCCTCGGTGAGCGCATCGGCGTGCCGGCGCGGGTGGGCTATCACCGGCTCGACCCGGCGGCGACGCTCGACACGCACGGCGTACCGATCGTGGCGCTCGCGGGCACCTGCATGGAAGCCGGCAAGACGGCCGCCGCCTGCGCCATCGTGAGCCGCATGCGGCATCGCGGCCTGGCGGTCCACGCCTTCAAGGCGACGGGCGTTTCGCTGCGACGAGACATCCTCGCGATGGAGGACGCTGGCGCGCGCCGCAGCCAGATCTTCACGGATTTCGGCATCGTCACGACGACGGCGGCTTCGGGGCCGGCCCTCACCCGCACGATGCTCACCGAGATGACGCAGGGCAAGCCCGACGTGGTGGTCTTCGAACTGGGCGACGGTATCCTGGGCGCTTACGGCGTCGAGGCCATCCTGTCCGCGCCGGACATCGCGCGGTCGCTCACTGCCGTCATCCTCTCGGCCAACGACCCGGTGGCGGCGTGGGGCGGCGTGAAACTGCTGAGGGAACGCTTCACCATCGAACCGTGCGCGGTCACGGGCCCGGCAACCGACAACGCCGTAGGCGTCAACATCATCGAGCAGCAGATGCAGGTGCGCGCATTCAACGCAATCACCGCGGGCGCCGCACTGGGTGATCACATCATCGAATCGCTCGGCCTGGCGGCGCAACCCGTGGCGGCCGCCGTCCAATGAGCGCACGGACGCCGGTCATCGTATTGGGCGGCACCGGTTACGTCGCCGGTGAATTGCTGCGCCTGCTCGCTGCGCATCCGCACTTCGACCTGGCCGCAGTCGCCTCCGACAGCCAGCCGGACGAGCCGGTCGGGCGGTTTTTCCGGCACCTGCAGCCGGTGCTGCCGCACCTGCGTTTCGCCAGTCACGACGAGATCCTCGAATACGTCACGTCGAACCCGACGACCGCTGTGTTCTCGGCAGCGCCGCACGGTGTTTCCGCCGGCTTGATCGATCGCCTGCTCGCCGCTGCCGAACAGGCTGGCACCGAAGCCCGTGTCGTCGATATCTCGGCGGATTTCCGCTACGCCAGCGCCGATGCCTACGAGGCCGTGTATCAGCACGCCCACGGCGCGCCGGCCCGGCTCGATGAATTCACCTGCGCCGTGCCCGAACACCTGCAGGCACTGACGACACCGCACGTCGCCCATCCCGGATGCTTCGCGACGGCCGTGCTGCTCGCGAGCGTGCCGCTGCTGTCGCTCGGCCTGGTCGAGCCGCGCCTGTTCGTATCCGGCGTCACCGGCAGCACGGGTTCGGGCCGGCAACCCGTCGCGGGCACGCACCATCCGCAACGGCACAGTGACCTGTATTCGTACAATGCCCTGGCGCATCGGCACACGCCGGAGATCACCGTGTTGGCGCAGGCCGTGGCGGGAGTGCAGGCCGACTTTGCCTTCGTGCCCCACAGCGGGCCTTTTGCCCGCGGCATCCACGTGACGGTGCAGGCCACGCTGCATGAGCCGATCACGACGGCCGAACTCCTGCACGCGCTCGGCGAATTCTACGAGCAGTCGGTGTTCGTGCGCGTGAGCGAGACGATGCCGCGGCTCAAGGACGTCGTGTCGAGCAATTTCGCCGAGCTGTCCGGCGTCAGCAACGGCCGCACCGTGGCCGTGATGTGCGCGATCGACAACCTCACCAAGGGCGCCGCAGGCGGCGCCGTGCAGTGGATGAACCGCATGTTCGGACACGACGAGACGGCCGGCCTGATGAGCCCGGCCCCGGGTTGGACCTGATGAACGCCGCCGCCATGCCGTGGACCGCGTCCGCCGATCACCTGGCACCGGTGTATGCGCAATGGGCGCTCGACGTCGTGGGCGGCTCGGGCGTCCATCTGCATACGCGCGACGGCCGCCGGGTACTCGACCTGTATGGCGGTCACGCCGTCGCAGCGCTTGGCTATTCGCATCCGCGCCTGCTGGCCGCGCTCGAAGCCCAGGCCAAGTCGCTCATTTTCCAGAGCAACGCGGTACCGCTCGACGTCCGCGCCCGCGCGGCGTTGCGGCTGACACGCTTTGCAGGCCTGGGACTCAACACCGCGTTCTTCATCAGCACCGGCGCCGAGGCGAACGAGAACGCGCTGAAGCTGGCCCTGCGCATCACCGGTCGGCGCAAGGTCGTCGCGATCGAAGGCAGCTTTCATGGACGCACCGCTGCTGCAGGCGCGGTGACCTGGGGCGCTGCAGCCAAGTGGTACGGCTTTCCGCAGATGCCCTTCGACGTCGACTTCATTCCGCGTGGCGACCTGGCGGCGATAGACCGCATCGTCGGCACGGACACGGCTGCCGTCATCGTCGAGCCCGTGCAGGGTGTCGGCGGCGCGCTCGACCTGGGCGGGCCGTTTCTCGCAGCCCTGCGCAAGCGCTGCAGTGAAACCTGCGCGCTGCTGGTGTTCGACGAGGTGCAGTGCGGCATGGGCCGCACCGGCTTCCCCTTCGCGGCGAACATGTACGGCATTTCACCCGACATGATCACGACCGCGAAGGCGCTGGGCGCGGGCTTCCCCTGCGCCGCGCTGCTGCATGGCGGACCACGTCGCCGGTCACCTGAAGGTGGACGACCTGGGCACCACGTTCGGCGGTGGCCCGATGGCGTGCGCCATGATCGAGACCGTGGTCGACATCATAGAAAGCGAAGGACTGCTCGCCAACGTGCGCAAGCTCTCGCAGCAGATGCGCGACACCTGCGTGGTGGGACCGGTCGTCGCGACGCAGGGCGCGGGCTTCCTGCTCGGCCTGCGCACGCGTCGTCCGGCGAAGGATGTGCAGCGCGAACTGCTCGAGCAGCACGACATCCTCACCGGCACGAGCGGCGATCCGCACATCGTGCGCATCCTCGCCCCCTACGTACTCGAGTCGCAGCACGTCGAACAACTGCGCGACGCCCTCGCCTCCTTGCCCGCCTGAACGCCATGCGCAACTTTCTCGACCTGGCCCAGCTTTCGCGCGACGAAGTCGTCGACCTGCTGGCGCTCGCACAAAGCCTGCAGGATCGACCCGAGCCGCAGGCGCTCGTCGGCAAGATTCTCGGGCTGCTGTTCCTGAATCCTTCGCTGCGCACGCTCGCCTCCTTCCAGGCCGGCATGCAGCGCCTGGGCGGCACGGCCTTCGTGGTCACGCCGGGCCAGGGCACGTGGCAGTTCGAGACGCGCATCGGCGCCGTCATGAACGGCGGCGCCGCTGAACACGTGCGCGAGGCCATTCCGGTGCTGGCGTCCTACTGCGATGCGCTTGGCATCCGGTCGTTCGCCGAGGGCAAGGACCTTGCTGCGGACATCGCCGAAGATCAGTTCATGCGCATGGCCGAGCTGTGCCCGAAGCCGCTGGTGAACATGGAGTCGGCGGTCAACCATCCCTGCCAGGCGCTGGCCGACTGGCGCACGATGGACGAACTGGCCGTGCCGCGAACCGGCAAGTTCGTGTTGAGCTGGGTCACGCATCCGCGCGCGTTGCCCCTGGCGGTGCCGGCTGCAACGCTGCACATGGCGGCGCAGCGCGGCATGGAGGTCGTGGTGTTGCGGCCCGACGGCTACGCCCTGCCCGACGCGATCATGGACAAAGCGCGAGCTGCAGCCGTCGCCTCCGGCGGCACCGTCACCGAGACGACCAGCCGTGACGCTGCCTTGCGTGGCGCGCACGTCGTGTACGCGAAGGAATGGGGTTCGCCGCAGCACTACGGCAACGCCGAAGCGGAAGCCGCGGCGCGGGCGCCACTCAGCGACTGGTGCGTGCGCGAGAGCTGGTTCGAGCGCGCACAGGCGGATTGCCACTTCATGCATTGCCTGCCCGTGCGCCGCAACGTCGCGGTCGCCGACGAAATTCTCGACGGGCCGCGCAGCCGTGTGCTGCGCGAAGCCGCCAACCGCATGGTCGTCCAGATGGCCGTGCTGCACAGATTGCTCAAGGGGAACTGACGATGATCGGACACAAAGTCGAACAGGCCGTGACGGTGCGCGCGCTGCGCGGTGCCGCGCCTTACATCCACATGTACAAGGGCAAGGTCTTCGTCATCAAGACCGGCGGCGGCGCCTTTCGCGACGCGGCGACGATGCGCGCATTCGTCGAGCAGGTGGCGATCCTGCACCACCTGGGTATCCGCATCGTGCTCGTGCACGGGGGCGGGCCGCAGCTGGACGAGGTCACCGCCAAGCTCGGCGTCGAGACCCGCATGGTGCAGGGCCGGCGCGTCACCGACGCCTCGGCGATCGACGCGACCAGCATGGTCCTGAACGGCCTGATCAACACCCAACTGGTTGCATTGTGCAGCAGCTTCGGCATTGCGGCGATCGGCATCGGCGGCGTGGACGGCGGCCTGGTGCAGGCGCACCGCCGCGCACCCGTAACTCTGGCAAGTGGCGAAGTCGTGGACTACGGCATGGTCGGCGACATCGACGCCATCGACAGCACGGTGCTCACCCGCCTGCTCGACGGCGGCTTCCTGCCGGTCGTGAGCCCGCTGTCGTGCGACGCCTCCGGCCAGTTGCTGAACATCAACGCCGACACCGTGGCCGCGGCGATCGGCGGCGCGCTCGTCGCCGAGAAGCTCATCCTCTGCACCGGCGCCCCCGGCATCCTCGAGCGCCTGTCCGATCCGCAATCGCTGATCTCGTTCACCGACGTGGCGGGCCTGCGCCGGCTGCGCGAAGAAGGCGCGATCAGCGACGGCATGCTGCCTAAGTCGAGTGCGATCGAGGCGGCGATTCGCGGTGGCGTGCGGCGCGTACACGTGATCTCTTATGCGGAGACCGACTCGCTGCTGGCCGAGATCTTCACCAACGAAGGCAAGGGCACGCTCGTCGTCGCCGACACAAAGGCGCTGACGGCGGCGGAACTGGGGAAGTGAGGGGGAAGGGGCTAGGGGCTAGGGGCTAGGGGCTAGTCAGAGGTGGCAGATGTAGTCGGCCGATACTCTGCACTTCTGCTACCCCTAGCCCCTAGCCCCTAGCCCCTTCCGACTACGAAGGACAGGTGCATGAGTAGACTTTGGGACAAGGGCGCTCCGCTCGACCAGCGCGTGCTGCGCTTCACGGCCGGCGAGGATCACGCACTCGACAACCGGCTCGTGGCCTATGACGTGCAGGCATCGATCGCGCACGCTGAAATGCTGCACGAGTGCGGCTTGCTCGAGCAGGTTGAGCTCGAAGCCATCCGCGACGGGCTGAGCGAACTGGCTGCAGCGCATGCGCGCGGAGAATGGTCGGTGACGCTCGAGCTCGAGGACGGGCAGACCGCCCTCGAGACGCTGCTGACCCACAGGATCGGCACGGCAGGCGCGCGACTGCACGCCGGACGTTCGCGCAACGACCAGGTGCTGACGGCGCTGCGGCTGTACCTGCGCGACGCGGTCGAGCAGCTGGCCGATGGCGCACGGCATGTCGCTGACGCGCTCGATGGACTGGCCACGACTCAGGGTGCAATCGCGCTGCCCGGCTACACGCACATGCAGCAGGCGATGCCGAGTTCCGTCGCCCTGTGGGCACAGGGCTTCGCCGCCGAGATCCGGGATGACATCGAAGGCCTGCGGCATTCACATCGCCGCATCGGCAAGAATCCGCTCGGATCGGCGGCTGGCTACGGCACGCCCAACCTGCCCGTGAATCGCGATATCACTCGCGCCAAGCTGGCGTTCCCGACGAATCACGAACCGGTGACCGCCGTGCAGCTGTCGCGCGGCAAGGCCGAAGCTGAACTGCTGTTCCAGGTCACGCTGTTGCTGCAGGACCTGGGCCGGCTCGCCTCCGACCTGCTGCTGTTCTACACGCGCGAGTTCGGCTTCGTCGAATTGCCCGACGCGTTCACGACCGGCTCGTCGATCATGCCGCAGAAGCGCAACCCCGACGTCTTTGAACTGGTGCGGGGCCGCACGGCCACGGCGCAGGCGTGCCTGGTTGAAGTACTCGGCATCACGGCCAAACTGCCGTCGGGTTACCAGCGCGACCTGCAATTGATCAAGGCGCCGCTGTTCCGTTCGATCGACGTCTGCCTGGAGTCGCTGGACGTGATGGCAGCCGCGATTCCGCAGGTGAAGTTCGTGCCCGAGCGCATCCGCCTGGACCGCGACATCCACGCGGCCGCCGAGGCCAACGAACTGGTAGCGAAGGAAGGCATCCCGTTCCGCGAGGCGTACCAGCGCATCGGCGCCAAGTACCGTCGGCCGGAGTAACGCCCGGCCCGCGGACGCGCTAGCATCAGCCTCGCGTCCATTTCGCAGGAGGGGATGTATCAATGCGCCATGAATCCGCCGACACCGCGACCGAAACGGACCTCGGGGAAATTTCGGCAGGCCGTCGCGAGCCATGGATGGCGAGCGCGAGCCCCCATGGATGGGTTCACGGCGTGCCTGCCGTGATTTCCCCGAGGCACGGTGTCGGGCGCGGCATCGGGGTTCACGTTGTTCGATGGATCCTTTTCGCACTGGGGTGTGTCGGGGGTAGCGTGGCCGCCCCGGCCGCCGACCATGCGCGCCTGGGCAAGGACCTCACGCCGATCGGTGCCGAGCGCGCCGGCAATGCGGAGGGCACGATTCCCGCGTGGGACGGCGGCCTGATGCAACCGCCCGCCGGTTGGACGCCGCAGCAGGGCTACATCGATCCGTTCCCGAACGACAAGCCGCTGTTCACGATCGACTCGGGCAACGTCGCGCAGCACGAAGCGAAGCTCACCAAGGGCCAGGCAGCGCTCTTGCGCAAGTACCCGCAGAATTTCCGCATGAACGTCTACCCGACGCGGCGGACGGTAGGCTACCCGAAAGCAGTGACGGACCGCGTCATGGCACAGGCCGGCAAGGTCTCGCTGCAGGGTTTCGGCCTCAAGGACCTGAACGGCTCCACCACTCCGTTCCCGATCCCGCAGAACGGGCTCGAAGCGATCTGGAATCACCTGGTCCGTTACCTTGGCGGCGGCATCGTGCGCGCCGGGCATTCGTTTCCGGTGCGGCCCAATGGCGACCACTACAAGATCGGCTTCCGCTCGCAGCGCATCTACGCGGCGAACGTCGAGAACGTCGAGCCCAACCGGCTGTTCTACGCACTCGGGTATTTCACCGAACCGGCGACGCTGCGCGGCACCATCTTCCTCGTCCATGAGCCGGTGGACCAGGTGGCCGAGCAACGCTCGGCATGGATCTACAATTCGGGGCAGCGCCGCGTGCGCCGCGCGCCGGACCTGGGGTACGACGGCATCAACGATGGCTCCGAGGGCATGCTGACGACGGACCAGGTCGACGGCTACAACGGCGCGCCGGACCGCTACGAGTGGAAGATGCTCGGCAAGCGCGAAATGTTCGTCCCATACAACTCGTACCGGCTGTCGGACAAGACACTGAAGTACAAGAGCCTCATCCAGCCCAAGTCGATCGATCCGGATTACGTGCGCTACGAGCTGCACCGTGTGTGGGTGGTCGAAGGGACGCTCAAGCCGGGACAGCGCCACATCTATGGCAAGCGCACGCTGTACCTGGACGAGGACAGCTGGTCGGTGCTCGCGGAGGACGCCTACGACACGCGCGGCAGCTTGTGGCGCGCCTCGATGCACGGGCTGGTGCAGGCCTACGATGCACAGGTGCCGTTCTATCGCTTCGGCATCTATCACGACCTGAACAGTGGCGGTTACCTGGTGGGCGGCCTCGACAACGAGGTGAAGGAGCCGATCCAGTTCAATGCCAAGGCGAAGGTGGGCGACTTTCCAGCCGGACGCACTGCGTCGATTGGGCGGTACGCTGTAACTGTGCAGCCCTCACCCGCGCTGCGCGCGACCTCTGCCGCCACGCGGGAGCGGTGGAGACGCGGGGTCAGTCGAGGCCGAGCTGGAAACCGGCGTCGAGATCCTGCTTCGAGTAGACCTTGAAGGAGATCAGCGTCTCCGAGCCGGTGATGCCCGGCAGCTTGCGCATGCGTTCACTGATCACGCGCGCCAGGTCTTCGTTCTCGCGCACGCGCACGAGCGCCACGAGGTCGTACTGGCCGGCCACCGAGAACACCTCGCTCACGCCCTCGAGTTCGGCCATGGTCTGCGCGAGCTCAGGCACCTTGTCGGTCTCGGCCTTGATCAGGACGACTGCGGTCACCATGGGAAGCCTCGGAAGAAGGGACTAGGGATTAGGGGTCAGGGATTGCTCGGGCGGGATTCTAACCCCTCCGCACTTCGCTTCGATCAACATCCCTAATCCTTATTCCCTATTCCCTTCCGCGTCTGGCTGCTGGTCCGGCCGCGCTGCAATGAATGCAGGCATCGATTCGAGATGCGCGCAGATGGCAACCAGCCGCGGATAGGGCGTCACGTCGACCGCAAAGCGGCGCGCGTTGAACATCTGCGGTGCCAGGAACACGTCGGCCAGCGTCACCTGCGAGCCGAAGCAGTAGCGCTGGTCACTCGCCCGCTGCGCTGCGCCCGGGACCGTCGCGACCCAGCGCTCGAGGGCGGAGAACCCCCGGTCGATCCAGTGCGCCACCCAGCGGTTCACGGCGGCGTCGTCGGCGCCGAACTCGCGCCGCAGGTAACCCATGACGGGCAGGTTGTTGAGCGGATGCGTATCGCACGCGATGGCCAGCGCCATGCCGCGCACGGTGGCGCGCTCGCGCGCCGAACCCGGCAGCAGCCGCGGTTCCGGATGAACTTCTTCGAGGTACTCGCAGATCGCGAGCGACTGCGGGATCACGAAGTCGCCATCGACGAGGGCAGGCACCAGGCCCTGCGGATTCACCGCGAGGTAGTCCGCCTGCCGTTGCTCGCCGCCGTCGCGCACCAGGTGCTTCGGCACGGATTCGTAATGGAGCCCCTTCAGCGCCAGGGCGATGCGGACGCGGAACGCGGCTGAACTGCGCCAGTAGGTGTAGAGCCTGAGACTCATGCCGCCCCTCCCCGCCCGCGCGAGTGTCAGATGATCGTGGTGCGCAGCGTGTCGAGGCCGTCGATGCCGGCGACGATGCTGTCGCCTCGCTGCAGCGCGCCCACTCCAGCGGGCGTACCCGTGAAGACGAGGTCGCCCGGCTGCAGCTCGAACAGGGTCGAGAGTTCAGCCACGATCTCGGGCACGCTCCAGATCAGTTCGTCCAGTCGCGCATCCTGGCGCGACTGGCCATTGACCTCGAGCCAGATGCGGCCAGTCGTGACATGACCGCCCTCGGTCACGGGGCGAATCGCGGTGATCGGCGCGGAGTGGTCGAACGCCTTGGCAACGTCCCAGGGCAGGCCGGCGTCCTTCGCCTGCGCCTGCAGGTCACGCCGCGTGAGGTCGTTGCCGACCGCGTAGCCGAACACGTGCTCGAGGGCATCCGCGGCGGATATCTGCTTGCCGCCCTTGCCGATGGCGATCACGAGTTCCACTTCGTGGTGCAGGTTGTTCGTGCGCGGCGGATAGCGCACCGGCGCGCCATTCGCCACCACGGCGTCGGCGGGCTTGGTGAAGAAGCACGGCGGTTCGCGCGTCGGGTCGTTGCCCATCTCGCGCGCATGCGCGGCGTAGTTGCGGCCCACGCAGTAGATGCGATGCACCGGAAAGCGCGCGGCGCTGCCCGCGATGGCAACGGTGGGTCGCGGCACGGCGAACGGCAGCGTATCGGTGTTCATGGCGGGGTCCTCGTGGTGCGCGCGTGCGCTCGACTGTACGCGCAGCAATTCAGGCAGGAAGACTTCCTGCACCAGGATCGGCAGGCCGCCCAGGCGATAGACCGCGCGTCGCGCCCACAGCGCTACGCTCGAGTCACCGGACCGGGCCACGTCTGCGAGCGGATGCCCGGGCGCGAGCTCCGCGTACTCGAGCGGCTCGCGTTCGAGTGGATCGTCGACCTGCCGCAGCGCCTCGCCGAGCGGCGAGTCGCCCAGCTCGCGCAGCCACGGGTAGCGTGCAACGGTCGATGCGGGCAGCACCGTCTGCGCGAAGACGATGCGGTCACCGTCCGAGCTGAACTCGATCTCTCGCAACAGGCAAGTGTCGTCCTCGACCTTGAGGCGCTCGCGCAGCGAGGTGGAGAGTTCGGCCTCGCGCAGGCGCCCGAGCCGCCGGAATCCCATCGCGGGTCCGCACAGCGCCCGCACGCGCGCGGTGAGCAGGCCCGGCTCCGCCAGCCACGACAACAGCTCGTGCGGCACGCGCCCCGCAACCGCGGTGAGTGATGTCCAGTGCGACTGTGTGCCCAACTTGCGCAATCAGTACTGTTCGGCGGTCAGCGCCATGATCGAGCTGCTGCCCGCCCGCACGGCGACCCCGTAGGCCAGCGCGCGCGGCAGCACGTGCTCGGCATAGAATTTCGCCATGAGCACCTGCGTGCGCAGGAACACCGGGTCGGTCGCATCGGTCTCCAGTTGCCGGATGGCGACGAGCGCGCCGCGCGCCAGCTGCCAGCCGCCGATCACCGTGCCCATCAGCATCAGGTAATTGAAGGCCGCCGAGCTCACCAGCTCCGGATCCTTGCGCTCGCCTGCGAGCAGGTACGACGAACACTGCACCAGTTCGTCCAGCGTCTTCGCCAGCCAGAGCCGCACGCTCGCCATGTCTTCGCCCGCGTTCGCGAGCGGCGCATCGACGGCGCGCATTTCCGAGACGAAGGCCGAAACCGTCGAGCCGCCGTCGCGCAGCAGCTTGCGGCCGACGAGGTCGATGGCCTGGATCGCGTTGGTGCCTTCGTAGATCGAGGCGATGCGCGCGTCGCGGTAGAACTGCGCGACGCCGGTCTCTTCGACGTAGCCCATGCCGCCGTGCAGCTGGATGCCGAGTGCCGTCACGTCCTGGCCGATCTCGGACGAGAACGCCTTGGCGATCGGCGTCATCAGGTCGCCGCGCGCGAGCCAGGCCGCCGCGGATTCCGGCGTGTCGCCGTGGTTGCCGCGATCGAGGCACGACGCGGTGTAGAAGCAGATCGCGCGGCACGCCTGCGTCAGCGAACGCATCAGCATGAGTGAGCGCCGGACATCGGGGTGACGAATGATTGCGACGCGGCCCTTCTCGCCGGGCGCACGCCCCTGCACGCGGTCACGCGCGTACTTGACCGAGGCCTGGTACGAACGGTCGGCCAGGCCCACGCCCTGCGCGCCGACGCCGAGGCGCATGTAGTTCATCATCGTGAACATCGCGGCCAGGCCTTCGTTCTGCGCACCGACCAGGTAGCCCAGCGCGCCGCCGTTGTCGCCGAACGTCATGACGCACGTCGGGCTGGCGTGGATGCCAAGCTTGTGTTCGACGGAGACCGGGAACACGTCGTTGCGCTCGCCCGGCGTGCCGTCGGCGTTCAGCTTGAACTTGGGCACGAGGAACAGCGAGATGCCCTTGGTGCCCTGCGGCGAACCGGGAATGCGCGCGAGCACCAGGTGCACCACGTTCGAGGTCATGGGGTGGTCGCCCCACGTGATGTAGATCTTGCGTCCGGTCAGCAGGTAGCTGCCATCCGCCTGCGGTTCCGCACGCGCCGTGAGTGCGGCCAGGTCCGAGCCGGCCTGCGGCTCGGTCAGGCACATCGTGCCTGTCCACTCGCCCGACACAAGTTTGCCCAGGTACTGCGCCTTGAGTTCATCCGAGCCGTGCCGATCGAGCGCAAGAATGGCGCCCTGCGACAACTCGGGACACAGGGCGAACGCGACGTTGGCCGCGGCCCACATTTCATCGCACGCAATCGAGATCGTCTTGGGCAGGCCCTGCCCGCCGAAATCCGGATTCGCGGCGATGCCGGGCCAGCCGCCCTCGGCGAACTTGCCATAGGCCGCGGTGAATTCGGGTGGCACCTGCACCGCCTGGTCGACCACCTGCACGCCCTTGCGGTCGCCGAGCCAGTTGATCGGCGCGAGCACGCCGCCCGCGAATCGGCCCGCCTCTTCGAGTACGGCCTCGACGGTATCGAGATCGACGCTCGCATACGATTGCAGGGCCGCAACGTCCTGGAAGTCGGCGAGATGCTCGATCGTGAAACGCATCTGCTGCAGGGGGGCGGTGTAATCAGGCATGGTCAGCTCCGGCGCTCGTTTGTGCTTTGCAACAATCCATTTTGCCCTTCCGGCACGCCTCCTGCCATGCCGACCCTGCCGGGGCGGGTACAATCGCGGTCTTCCCGCGAGGTCCGCATGAGCATCTGGTTCCGCCCCACGACGATCGAGCAGGTCAACGCCCTTTTCGCGGGCGTCCGTGACATCAACCTGCACCTGGACCTGCGCCTCACCGAGATGGGCGATGACTACTTGCGCGGCACCCTGCCGGTGGACGAACGCACCCGGCAGCCCTTCGGGCTGCTGCACGGGGGAGCCAGCGTGGTCCTGGCGGAAACACTCGGCAGCGTGGCCAGCAACATGGTCGTGGATTCGACGAAGTTCCATGCCGTTGGCCAGCAGATCACTGCAAATCACCTCCGATCGGTGCGATCAGGACGCGTGACGGGCACCGCCCGTCCGGTCTACATCGGCGGCCGCTCGCACGTCTGGGACATCGAGATCCACGACGAGGCCGGACGTCTCACCTGCGTATCCCGCCTGACGATGGCGGTGATCGCGAGCGCAGCCACGACCGTGGCAGAGAAGGCAACCTGATGCAGACACACTGCCCGCGCTTGTCCTTGGTGCTTCTAGCAGCCGCGCTTGCGCTGGGGGGGTGCGGGCTGAAAGGCTCGCTCACGCTGCCGCCGCAGTCCGAACAGATCGTCATCCGCCCCGCCCCGACCGGTGCGGGACAGACGGCGCCGACCGAAGGCGCCCCGGCGACAGGCACGGCGGCACCGCCGGCCGGACAGAGGATCACCGTGCCCGACGAACGGCTGCCGCCGCCTCCCCTGCCCGGGGGCAACCCGGGTACCGCCCGCGGTGGTTGACGCTCGCACACTGGTGCTGGTGGATGGCTCGTCGTATCTGTACCGGGCCTTTCACGCGCTGCCGCCGCTGACCAACTCGCGCGGCGAGCCAACCGGGGCGGTGCTCGGCGTGCTCAATATGCTGCTGCGCATGCAGCGCGAGCAGAAACCAGAACTGGTCGCTGTCGTTTTCGACGCGCCAGGCAAGACGTTCCGCGACGACCTGTACGCGGAGTACAAGTCGCACCGGCCGCCGATGCCGGACGACCTGCGCTCGCAGATCGAACCGCTGATCACGGCGGTGCAGGCCCTGGGCCTGCCGCTGCTGCGCGTCCAGGGCGTCGAGGCCGACGACGTGATCGGCACGCTGACCCAGCGTGCCGTGGCCGCTGGCATGCAGGTGCTGATTTCGACCGGCGACAAGGACATGGCGCAGCTCGTGAACGAGCACGTGACCCTGGTCAACACGATGACCAACTCGTCGCTCGACCGCGCGGGGGTAAAGATCAAGTTCGACGTTTATCCCGAGCAGATCGTCGATTACCTCGCACTCGTCGGCGACACGTCGGACAACATTCCCGGCGTGCCGAAGGTGGGCCCGAAGACGGCTGCGAAGTGGCTGAACGAGTACCGCACGCTCGACAACCTGATCGAGCACCAGGACCGTATCGAAGGCAAGGTCGGCGAGAGCCTGCGCGCCTCGTCGGCCGACCTGGCGCTGTCGCGCGAGCTGGCGACGATCCGCTGCGACGTCGAGCTGGAAGTCGGGCCCGAGGACCTGCGTCGCGGCGAGCCGGACGGCGCGAAGCTGCGCGAGCTGTACACCCGCTACGAGTTGCGCTCGCTGCTGAAGGGCCTCGACACTGCCTTCTCCCTGACCTCTCCCACCTCCCCCGCGTCCGCGGGGGAGGTCGCACGAAGTGCGGGAGGGGGTTTGGATCAGCCTTCACCTGACCGGGGGACACCCTCACCCGCGCTGCGCGCGACCTCTCCCGGCATGCCGGGAGAGGTGGGGAATGCCGCCTGGGCCCCCGGCCGCAATTACGAACTGGTCCTCACCGCGGCAGCGTTCAATCGCTGGCTCGAGGCGTTGCGCGGCGCGGACCTGTTTGCATTCGACACGGAGACGACCGCGCTCGACTACATGCAGGCCGAGATCGTCGGCGTGTCGTTCGCGATCGAACCCGGTCACGCGGCGTACGTGCCGCTTGCGCACACGTACCCCGGCGCGCCGGATCAGCTGGATCGCGCCGACGTGCTGCGGCAGTTGCAGCCACTGCTCGAAGACGAGCACCGCGGCAAGGTGGGCCATCACCTCAAGTACGACGCGCACGTGCTGCGCAATCACGGCATCGAGCTGCGCGGCATGCGGTTCGACTCGATGCTGGAATCGTACGTGCTGAACAGCACCGCCACCCGGCACGACCTCGATTCGGTCGCGCGCCTGTACCTGGGCGTCGAAACGATTCACTACGAGGACGTCGCGGGCAAGGGTGCGAAGCAGCTCAACTTCCGCGACGTATCGGTCGAGACGGCCGCCGAGTATTCGGCTGAGGACTCGGACGTCACCTTGCGCCTGCACCGCACGCTGTGGCCCAGGCTCGAAGCCGTGCCGGCGCTGGCCAGGCTGTACAACGAGATCGAGCAGCCGCTGGTGCCGGTGCTGCTCGAGATGGAGCATTGCGGCGTGCTGGTCGACGCGCAGATGCTGCGCCGGCAGAGCCACGAGCTTTCGCTCGGACTGATCGAACTCGAGAAGCGCGCGCACATCGCGGCCGGACAGCCCTTCAACCTCGAGTCACCGAAGCAGTTGCAGGAAGTGCTGTTCAACAAGCTCGGGCTGCCCGTAAAGCGCAAGACACCGACGGGACAGCCTTCGACTGCCGAGGACGTGCTCGAGGAACTGGCCGACGAATACGAGCTGCCGCGCATCATCATGGATTACCGCGGGCTCGCGAAGCTGCGCTCCACCTACACCGACAAGCTGCCCGAGCAGATCAATGCACGCACGGGCCGCGTGCACACTTCGTATCACCAGGCGGTCGCTGCGACCGGCCGCCTCTCGTCCACCGACCCGAACCTGCAGAACATTCCGATCCGCACGGCCGAGGGCCGCCGCATCCGGCAGGCCTTCGTTGCCCCGCCGGGCACGTGCTGATCGCGGCCGACTATTCGCAGATCGAACTGCGCATCATGGCGCACCTGTCCGGCGACGCCGGCTTGCTCGATGCGTTCGCGCACGATCGCGACATCCACCAGGCCACCGCCGCCGAGGTGTTCGGCGCAGCCTCTCCTGACCAGGTGACGGCCGACCAGCGGCGGGCCGCGAAGGCGATCAACTTCGGCCTCATCTACGGCATGTCGGCGTTCGGGCTCGCGCGCCAGCTCGGCATCGAGCGCGGGGCGGCGCAGAAGTACGTCGACCTGTATTTCCAGCGCTATCCGGGCGTGAAACGCTACATGGATGAAACGCGGGCCATGGCGCGCGAGCAGGGCTTCATCGAGACCGTGTTCGGGCGCCGGCTGTACCTGCCGGAGATCGGCTCGCGCAACGCGCAGATGCGCCAGTACGCCGAGCGCAGCGCGATCAATGCGCCCATGCAGGGCACGGCGGCCGACATCATCAAGCGGGCAATGATCGAAGTGCATCGCTGGCTGCACGGCCAGCCGCACGCGCGTCTCATGATGCAGGTGCACGACGAACTGGTGCTGGAAGTCGCCGAGGACCGTGTCGACGCCGTGCTGCAGGAATTACGCGCCCACATGGTCGCGGCTGCCGACCTGCGGGTGCCGCTCAAGGTCGAGGTGGGCGTCGGCAGGAACTGGGACGAGGCGCACTGAACTTCGGTCGTCGTCGGGCATCAAAAAGGCCGTAGCGTAGAATCCCCAGCCCGCCCCCCTGCGGGCAATAACGAAAGGAAGCACCCATGCGTTCAAACTTCATCGCCGCTGCGGCAGCGGCTGCGCTCGGCCTGTTCAGCGTCAGCTCCCAGGCTGCCGACAATGGCATTTACCTCGGCGCCAGCGTCGGCCAGAGCAGCACCGAATACGACCAGAATTTCGCCGGCGAAGATTTCAGCTTCGACGCCAGCGCGACCGGCTTCAAGGCGATCGCGGGCTGGCGCTTCCTCGACTGGGTCGCCGTCGAGGCCAATTACGTCGACCTCGGTTCCGGCGACGACAACGTCCTGGGCGAAAAGATCGAAACCGACATCAATGGCGTGTCGCTGTCAGCGGTCGGCTTCCTGCCCGTCGGTCCCGTCGACCTTTTCGCACGTGTCGGCGCGATCAACTGGAACGCCGACCTCACGGCGCCGGGCCTTGGCATCAGCGGCAGCGACGACGGCACGGACCTGACCTATGGCGTGGGCGCCCAGTTCCGGGTGTGGAGCCTGAGCCTGCGGGCCGAATACGAGCGCTTCGACATCTCGGACGCCGACACCGTCGACATGGTGTCGCTCGGCGTCACCTGGACGTTCCTGTAACGTAAATTATTGACGCCAAACGGTTTCTCGCTGGCTGCGGTCAACGGGCGGCAAACGCGGAACTTTTGCGGCACACCTCGGTCTGAAATCCCGAGCGTCTTTGGATGCTTGGCGTCGACCTACCTCCCTGGGTTCGACGTCTGCCCGGTCATCCCCCAATACCGGGTTGATTAACCCCGGCCGGATCCGCTGGTCCCGCCGGGGTTTCTTTTTTGTGCTTGCCGTCGAGCAGTTTTTCCAGCGCCCCCCGGGCCTCGGCGACGCCGTCACCCGACAGGGCCGAGAACAACTGCGCCGTTACCCGCCCATCCTGCGGCAGCTTTCTGCGCACCGCCTGCAACGCGTTGCCACCCGCTCCACGGCCCAGTTTGTCGGCCTTGGTCAGCAGGATATGGACCGGCAGGCCGCGGGACGAGGCCAGTTCGAGCATGGCCTGGTCGTGGTCCGTCAAGGGATGGCGGACGTCCATCACCACGATGGTGCCCTTGAGCACGCTCCGCTTCTGGAAGTACCCCTGCAGCAGCGTGCCCCAGTGGGCCCGCATGTCCCCGGCTACCTTGGCGTAGCCGTAGCCGGGCAGGTCGACGAGCCGACGGCCGGTGCGGAGCTCGAAAAAATTGAGCAGTCGCGTCGCGCCCGGCGCCTTGCTGGTGCGGGCGAGGCCCTTGCGCTGGGTAATCGCGTTGATGGCGCTCGACTTGCCCGCATTGGACCGGCCAGCGACGGCGACCTCGGCTCCCTCGTCCGGGGGCAACTGGGTCAGCTTGTTCGCGCTGGTCAGGAATCGGACGTCTGGATATGCGGCCATGCTGCCTTGCCGGTGGGGGTGGGACGCGCCCACGACGCGCGAAGGCCTTAGTGTACAATTTGCGGCTTGCCCGGCAGGCCGCAGAACTGAAAGTCCCGGCCTTTCTGCGCCCGGCGCCCGTTCGGTTTTTGGGAGTGGATTCAGACATGACCGCGAAGCTCGCCGCCCTGACGCTGGTTGCCGTACTCGGCTGGACCGGCTCCGTCCACGCAGCAGGCACCGTCGAAGCGGGCCAGGCCAAATCGGTAACGTGCATGGCCTGCCACGGCATGGACGGCAACAGCGCGAATCCGGAATGGCCGTCGCTGGCGGGCCAGCATTCGTCCTACATCGTGAAGCAGCTCAAGCACTTCAAAGCCGGCGAACGCCAGAACCCGCTCATGTCGCCGATGGCCATGATCCTGTCCGACCAGGACATGGAAGACCTCGCCGCCTACTTCTCGTCGCAGACGCTGCGTCCCACGGGCGAGACCGAGCCGTCCAAGGTGGCGCTCGGCCGCAAGATCTTCCTGGGCGGAAGCCCGGCCAAGGGCGTGCCAGCCTGCGCCGGCTGTCATGGGCCCAGCGGTCGCGGCATCGCCGGCGCGGCATTCCCGCAGATCGGCGGCCAGCACGCGGTGTATGCGGCGGCCCAGTTGCGCAATTACAAATCGGGTGCCCGTGCCACCGACCCGAACTCCATGATGCGCACCATCACCGCGAAGCTCACCGACGAGGAAATCGACGCGGTGGCCTCGTACCTGCAGGGCATGCGTTGAACCTCCGTCCGAGTCGCGAGTCAGAAGTGACCATGAACAAACTGAGCATCGTTTCCCGGGTCCGGCAAGCGTTCATCGCTGGCATGTTCCTGCTCGCGGCGGGCACGGCCACTGCGGCGGTCGAACTGCAGCAAGGCGTCAACTACAAGTTGCTCACGCCCCCGCAACCGACCAGCGTCGCGCCGGGCAAGGTCGAAGTGGTCGAAGTGTTCTGGTACGCCTGCGGCCATTGCTACCTGCTCGAGCCCAAGCTCGAGGCCTGGAACCGCAACGGGCGGCCCGCGAATGCGGAGCTCGTGCGCCTGCCGGCGACGTGGAACAACGTGCTCAAGACGCACGCACGCCTGTTCTACACGATGGAACTGCTCGGCAAGCAGAACCTGAACACGGAGATCTGGCGCGAGATCAACGTCAAGGGCAACCGTCTCGACACGCCGGCGGCGATCGAGACCTTCTTCACTTCGCGCGGCGTCAGCAAGGCCGATTTCGACAAGGCTTTCGCGGGCTTCGCGATCGACTCGAAGATCATGAAGGCCGAAGACCTGAATCGCCGCTACAAGATCACCGGCACCCCCACCGTCATCGTCGCCGGCAAGTACGTCACCGACGTCGCCATGGCGGGCGGCGAGGACAAGCTGTTCGAAGTGATCAACGCGCTCGTGGCCCGGGAAAAGCCCGCGCGCTGACCTGGTCGACGCCTGCAGGCAGGTTTCCTGATGCTGCGCTTACTGATTCCGACCGGCAGCGGCTACACCTGGGTCGAGCACGTCCCGCCCGCGCCGTTTCCCGACGAATTCCTCTGGGCCGACCTCTTCGAGCCCACCGCTGAAGAAGAGCGCGCGGTCGAGGCGCTGCTCACCGTCGACGTGCCCACGCGCGACGAGATGAAGGAAATCGAGACCTCCAACCGCCTCTATGAAGAGGGCGGCGCGGTCTACATGACCGCCACCATCGGCAGCAAGCTCGACAGCGAGCGGCCGGTGAGCAGCGCGATCACCTTCATCCTGGCCAACGGCCGGATGATCACCAACCGCTACGTGGACGCCACCCCGGTGCTGCGCTTCATGCAGATCGTCGAGCGCTCGCCGGCCGCCTGCACTTCGGCGCCGACGTTGTTCGCTGGCCTGCTCGAGGCCTTCGTCGAACGTATCGCCGACCTGCTCGAACGGGTGCAGACCGAACTCGACGGCGTGTCGTTTGCGATCTTCCCGCGCGGCGGCGGCGCCTCGCCGAGCAGCGCCGACCTGCACGCACTGATCCGCCAGATCGGCGCCGACGGCGACCTGGTCTCGAAGGCGCGTGAAAGCCTCGTGAGCTTCCAGCGCATCCTGATGTACGTGCAGCAGACGACCACCCTGACGCTGTCGCAGGACCAGAAGGGGCGCTACAAGTCGACGCTGCGCGACGTGCAGTCGCTGTCCGACCACGCCTCGTTCCTCGGCAGCAAGATCCAGTTCCTGCTCGACGCCGTGCTCGGCCTGATCAACCTCGAGCAGAACAACATCATCAAGATCTTCTCGGTCGCCGCGGTCATGTTCCTGCCGCCGACGCTGGTGGCGAGCATCTACGGCATGAATTTCGAGTTCATGCCCGAGCTCGGCAAGCACTGGGGCTATCCGATGGCGTTGTTCGCCATGGTCGTGTCCGCGTTGTTCCCGTACATCTATTTCCGTCGCAAGGGCTGGCTGTAGTTTCCAGCTTCCCGACTGCCCGATGACACCGGCCGTCTATCTCGCGTTGACGGCGACGATCGCAGTGGCAGCCCTGACGCCCGGGCCAGCCGTAACGGCCATCGTCGCGCGCGCCATCACCGATGGCGTCCGCCCCGCGCTCGCGATCAATGCGGGCGTCGTGACCGGCGACCTCATCTTCTTCGCGCTCGCCGCGGCCGGCATGGCAGCGGCCGCCGCATCGCTCGGCGACCTGTTCACCGTGCTGCGGTGGGCAGGCGCGGCCTACCTCGTGTGGCAAGGAGTCAGCCTCTGGCGCTTCCGGCCACGGCCCGTGCCGGAGTCCGCCACGCCGGCGCACGAGTCGCATTTCTGGCGCAACTACAGCGCGGGACTGCTGCTGATGTTCGGTCACGTGCAGGCCATGCTGTTCTACGCGGCCCTGCTGCCGGGCTTCGTGAATTTCTCGCGCCTGACCGCGGGCGACTTCGCCCTGGTGGCGTTGACGCTGGCCGTGGTCATCGGCGCGATCAATGCGGGCTACGCCGTGCTGGCGTCGCGCGCGCGGCATTTTTTCACCGACGACCGCGCCCAGGCCCTGCTGCACCGGGTGGCGGGCACGCTGATGCTGCTCGCCGCCTTGCTGGTGGCGACCAGGGTGTAGGATTAGGCGCATGGCCAAACCCACGATCAACA
Organism: uncultured Gammaproteobacteria bacterium; assembly: GCA_963746325.1. Lineage (GTDB taxonomy): Bacteria > Pseudomonadota > Gammaproteobacteria > Steroidobacterales > Steroidobacteraceae > RPQJ01. Next base: position 89,439 of record CAVVBC010000001.1, read on the forward strand.
ACATGGCGGTGTTCTGCGATTTCGAGAACGTCGCGCTCGGCGTGCGGGACGCGAAATACGACCGCTTCGACATCGACAAGGTGCTCGAGCGCCTGCTGCTCAAGGGCAGCATCGTCGTCAAGAAGGCGTACTGCGACTGGGAGCGTTACAAGGAATTCAAGAAGCCGATGCACGAGGCTTCGTTCGAGCTCATCGAGATTCCCCACGTGCGCATGTCGGGCAAGAACTCGGCCGACATCCGCATGGTCGTCGACGCGCTCGACCTCTGCTACACCAAGGCGCACGTCGACACGTTCGTGATCGTGAGCGGCGACTCGGATTTCTCACCGCTCGTAAGCAAGCTGCGCGAGAACAACAAGCTCGTGATCGGCGTCGGCGTGAAGAGCTCGACCTCCGACCTGCTGATCGCCAACTGCGACGAGTTCATCTACTACGACGACCTGGTGCGCAAGGAAGAACAGCGCAGCCGGCGCAAGAAGCCCCCGGTCGCAGGCCCCGTCGCCGCACCTGTCACCGCACCCGGGGGCCGGCAGACGGCTGCGACCAAGCCTCCGGCGCAGCAAGCGGCGGCTCCTGCGGCCACTGCACCGGACGCCGGCGACGCTGCGGTCGCCGAGCCATCGCGCAAGGCGCCGGCCCGCGCCAAGTCCGAGGCCGAGAAAAAGCAGGAAGCGTTCGACCACGTGCTCGCCACGATTGAAGCGCTCGCGGACGAACGCGAGGCCGACGAGAAGATCTGGGGCTCGATGATCAAGCAGACGCTGAAGCGCCAGCGTCCCGGCTTCAACGAGAGCTACCATGGCTTCCGCAGCTTCAACCAGCTGCTCGAGGAAGCGCGCGACCGCAAGCTGCTCGAGCTGGAAAAGGACGAGAAATCCGGCGGTTACATCGTCCGGGCCGTGACCTGAGGGGCGCCGCTCGTAGCTGCAACCGGGGTAAAGCGCTGACCGCGTCGCCGAGTCACACGCCGCAAGTTCAAGGAACCAGACGTGCGCTTGCTGCTGGCGGAAGACGACACCATGATCGGTGAGGCGGTGCGTGAGGGCCTGCGTCGCCAGGGCTTTGCCGTGGACTGGGTGCACGATGGCATTGCCGCCGAGCAGGCGCTGCTGACCGAAGACTACGATGCCTGCCTGCTCGATCTCGGCTTGCCGCGCAAGGCAGGCCTCGATGTCCTGCGCCGCCTGCGCGAGCGTGGATCGACGCTGCCGGTGCTGGTGCTGACGGCCAGGGACGCAATCACCGATCGTGTCGACGGCCTCGACGCCGGCGCCGACGACTACGTCGTCAAGCCATTCGACCTGGCTGAGCTCGCCGCCAGGATTCGCGCCGTGACCCGTCGCAAGGGCGGGCGGGCGCAGGCAGCCATCGAGCATGGTGAGGTCACTCTAGACCCGGCGACCCGCGAGGTCCGGCGCAACGGTGAACTGGTGGCGCTGTCGCCGCGCGAGTTCGCGTTGCTGCAGGCGCTGCTCGAGCATCCCGGCCGGATCCTGTCGCGCCCGCAGCTCGAAGAGCGGCTGTACGGCTGGGGCGAAGAGGTCGAGAGCAACGTGGTCGAGGTCCACCTGCATACATTGCGCCGCAAGCTCGGTGCCGATTTCATCCGCAACGTCCGCGGCGTCGGCTACCGGGTCGCGCCGCCGTCGCCATGAACTCGCTGCGCAACAAGCTGCTGGTGTGGCTGCTCGGAGCCGTGGCCGTGGTCGGTGCGGCGGGCGCCTGGGTGAGTTATCGCAACGCGCTCACCGAGGCCAACGCATTCTTCGACGACTACCTGCGCCAGACGGCGCTGCTGCTGCGCGACCAGGCCTACGGCTTCTCACCCGCACCCGGCTTGCCGCAGGAGGTTCCCGCCTACGACCTCGTGGTGCAGGTGTGGACGCTGGACGGCGTGCGCGTGTACCTGTCGCGGCCCCATACCGTGCTGCCTGGACTGACGACGCTCGGCCTGTCGACAGTCGCCACACCCCAGGGCGGCTGGCGAGTATTCGGCGTCGAGGCGAACGGGCGTGTCATCCAGGTCGCGCAACCGATGAACATCCGCGAGCAGCGAGCAGCGCACCTCGCACTGCGCACGATCGTGCCGTTCGCGTTCCTGCTGCCCGCGCTCGCGCTGCTGGTCGTGTGGATCGTCGGGCGTGCAATGCACCCGGTGCGTCACTTTGCCGCCATCCTGCGCAGCCGCAAGCGCGGTGCGCTCGATCCGCTGGACGGCGCGGGGCTGCCGGACGAAATCCAGCCCGTCGCGACCGCGCTGAATGACCTGCTGGCACGACTCAAGGAGTCGGTCGAGCGCGAGCGCTCGTTCATCGCCGACGCCGCCCACGAGCTGCGTACGCCTTTGACTGCGCTCGACCTCCAGGTGCAGTCGCTGCGGGCCGAGGCCACCGGCAGTGGACACGAAGAAGCCGTGCAGCGACTCGAAGCCGGCGTGGCGCGGGCCGCCCGCCTGGTCGAGCAGTTGCTGGCGCTGGCACGCGAGGAGCGTGACGGCAACCGCGAGCACGAGCCCGTGCCATTGGCGGACGTGGCCCGGGAGGTCCTCGAGGAAATGCTGCCGCTGGCGGACAAGCGTGGCGTCGACCTCGGCATGGAGCGCGCAGATGCAGTGCGGGTCGACGGCGACCGGGAGGCGCTGCGCGTGCTGGTCCGCAACCTGCTCGACAACGCCATTCGCTACTCGCCCACGGGCGGCCAGGTGGACGTCTCCGTGGAACACCGCGGCGGCGTCCCGCCGCTGGCAGTGCTGTTCGTTGTCGATGGCGGCCCCGGCATCCCGTCGGCAGAACGCGAACGGGTCTTCGATCGCTTTCATCGCGTGCCTGGCACCGCGGCCCCCGGCAGCGGTATCGGGTTGGCGCTGGTGCGCTCGATCGCCGACCATCACCAGGCGAACGTCCATCTCGGCGAGGGTCCTGATGGCCGCGGGCTGCGGGTGTACGTCGAGATTCCCGCGCTCGATCCGCCTTGAGTCTGTCCCCTTAAGTCTGTCCTAAGTCACCCGGTTCACGATCACTCCCAGGCGCCGCGGCCCCTTCCGCGGCTTACCGCTTGGAGGAGTGCATCTCGTGAACACCCGCGCCATGATTCGTCATCCGCTGCTCGCCGCTGCCCTCGGCGCTGCCGTCGTCGCGCTGCCGGCCAGCGCGCTCTACTTCTACGGCTCCGGCCACCGCGCCGAAGCGGCCGGAACACCGGCCATTGCCGCCAGCGCGCCCACGGCGGGCGCGGCCGCGCGCAGCACCGCGCCGGTCGTGACCGGCCTGCCCGATTTCAGTCAGCTCGTACAGACGTACGGCCCGGCCGTGGTCAACGTCAGCGTCCGCTCGAACGTGAAGACTGCTGGTCACGGGCGCCTGCCGCCGGGCATGGACCAGGACAACCCGTTGTTCCAGTTCATGCCGCGCGGCCAGGGCGACGCGCCGATGCGCGGCGAAGGCTCGGGCTTCATCGTCAGCGCGGACGGCATCATCCTCACCAATGCCCACGTCGTGGACGGCGCGCAGAAGGTGACTGTCAAGCTGACGGACCGCCGCGAATTCGAGGCCCGCGTGATCGGCTCGGACGAAAAGAGCGACGTCGCCGTGCTGAAGATCGACGCGCGCGACCTGCCCGTCACCAAGCTCGGGGACCCGCGGACACTGCAGGTGGGCGAATGGGTCGTGGCGATCGGGTCGCCCTTCGGCCTGGAAAACACCGTCACCGCCGGCATCGTGAGCGCCAAGGGTCGCAGCCTGCCCGACGACACGTACGTGCCTTTCATCCAGACGGACGTCGCCGTCAACCCGGGCAATTCCGGCGGGCCGCTCTTCAACCTGCGCGGTGAAGTGGTCGGCATCAACTCGCAGATCTACAGCCGCTCCGGCGGTTACCAGGGCCTGTCGTTTGCGATCCCGATCGACGTCGCGATGAACGTCGGCAAGCAGTTGCAGGCGCAGGGGCACGTCACGCGCGGCAAGCTCGGCGTCGGCATCCAGGACGTGGACCAGGCGCTGGCCGAGTCGTTCGGTCTCGATGTGCCGCGCGGCGCGCTCGTATCGAGCGTGGAAAAAGGCGGGCCCGCCGCCAGGGCCGGACTGCGTGAAGGCGATGTCATCCTCAATTTCGACGGGCAAGCGATCGATTCCGCCGGGCAGTTGCCTGCAGCCGTCGCCGCCACCGACCCAGGCAAGGCCGTGGCCCTGCAGGTGTGGCGCGACCGCGCGACCCGTGAGGTCAAGGTCGAGCTCGGCCAGACGACTGAGGGCGAGAAAGTCGCCGCCAGTGCCGATGGCACCGCCGCAGGGCGTCTCGGCATGATGGTGCGGCCGCTCTCGCCCGAGGAAAAGCAGCAGACGGAGCTGGGCGACGGCCTCGTCGTCGAAGACGTCGAAGGCGCGGCTGCCGAGGCGGGCGTGCGGCCCGGCGACATCGTCATCGCTGCCAACGGCACATCGGTGAAGAGCGTCGAGCAACTCCGGTCAGTGGTGTCCGGCTCGAAGAGCCATGTCGCCTTGCTGGTGCAGCGCGGCGACGCACGGGTGTTCGTGCCCATCGAACTCGGCTGACCGAGACAGGTTGTGGCCGGACTCAGCGCGAGTCCGGCCCCGGCTGTCACCCGTGCCCAATCCATTCACCCTGCTGGCGCTGCTGGCCGCCCTGCTGTTCGCGGCCGACGCGGCAGCCGCGCGGCGCTTCGTCGAGGTGGGCGCAGGGCGCGGTCTCGACGCCGCGGTGGTCCCGGCCATGCTGGTCGACCGGGACGGTTTCCTGTGGGTCGGTTCGCGCGAGGGACTGTTCCGCTACGACGGCTACCAGGCCGTCGCTTTCATGCCCGATCCAGGCCGACCGGGACACGTCAGCGACGTGGACGTGCGTGCGCTGTATGAAGCCGACGACGGCGCGCTCTGGGTCTCCACCAACACCGGCGGCCTCAATCGGCGCGATCCACGGACCGGCTCGTTCGCCCAGTTCCACCATGTGTCGGCGGACCCGCGTTCGCTCAGCGACGAGAGTGTCTACGGCGTCGGCCAGGACGCGGCGGGGCGTCTCTGGGTGGGTACGCAGAAGGGGCTCAACCGGCTGGACGCCGACGGTCGTGGCTTCACACGCTACTTCCACAGCCGCGGGGTGGCGGGGAGCCTGGCCCATGACTGGGTCTACACGCTGCACCTGGGTCCCTCGAAGCAACTCTGGATCGGTACGGTCGGCGGCGGCGTCAACCGCTGGAACGACGCCCGCGGCAGCTTCGATCATTTCGGACTCGCCAGCCTGGCGGGCGGCGACCCCGGACTCGACGACGTGTTCGCATTGCACGAAACCACCGCTGGACGACTGTGGGCGGGCACTCGCCAGGGCCTGGTGGAACTCGATCCTGCCCGACGCAAGGCGGTGCTTTTCGACATGGCCGATGCGAGTGGAGCGCAACCGCTGGTGACCGGACTGCACGCGGACCAGGCTGGGCGGCTGTGGGTGGCAACGCACGCGCAGGGAGTGCTGGTCGTGGACCTCGCGACACGCCGCTGGGCACGTGCCCATCCAGGCAGCATCGGTGCCCCGGGCAACCTGCCGGCGCAGCCACAACTGAGTCTCGCCTCGACCGGCAACACGCTGTTCGTCGGCACCTGGGGCAGCGGTGTCTACCGCACACAACTCGACGAGCCGGCATTCCACCTGCTGGCGGCCGCGCCTGACGGACGCGGCCTGCGACACAAGAACATCACTGCGGTGCTCGGTGGGCCGGTCGCGGGCCAGCCCTGGGTTGGCAGCTTTGGCGGCGGCCCGCAACGCGTGGACGTCGCGAGCGGCACCGTGTTCCCCAGTGCAGGCACGGCCACGGACCCAATTCGCCAGACGGGCGTGACCAGCCTGGCCGTGACCCGCGACGGCAACCATTTCGCAGGCGCCACCGACGGCCTGCACCGATTCGCGGCGGATGGCCGCAGCCTGGGGACCGATCGGCATGCGGGGAACCGGTCACAAGCGATTGGTGAAGGCTACGTCGGGGCGCTGCTGCCGGCGGAACAGGGCAGCCTCTGGGTCGGTGTCGGTGGCAGCGGCTTGTTCTTGCGCGATTCGAGCAGCGCGGGATTTCATGCCTATCGCCACGACACGGCCAGGCTCGATTCGCTGAGCGGCGATTACATCACCGCCCTCGCCGCGGGAAATCGCGGGCTCCTGTGGGTCGGGACGCGCTCCAACGGACTGAATCTCTGCCACACCAAGCCCTGGTCGTGCGAGCGACTGGACGGGACTGGAGCCGACAAGCTTGATCTCGGTCATCACCACGTGACCGCCCTGCATCGCGATCCAGCGGGCGCGCTCTGGGTCGCGACCGACGGTGGCGGCGCATCGCGCGTGCTCGAAGACCGCGACGGCCGCGTGACCGGCTTCGAACGCTGGGGCACCTCGCGGGGCCTCTTGAACGACGGGATCATGGCCATCGAAAGCGACGACGATGGCTCGTTGTGGCTCAGCACCCGTCACGGGCTCTCGCGTCTCGACCCGGCGAGCGGACGCGTCGTCAATCACGTGGCCGAATCCGGCCTGCCGGTGGGCCATTTCAATACCGGTGCCTCGTCATCCGATGCGGGCTTCCTGCACTTTGGTTCGGTGGAGGGCCTGCTCAGCGTGCCGCGGGGCACGCCCCTGCATCCGCGCCCACCCGCGCCGGTGCGGATCACCGCGCTTGAACGCCTGGCCAAGGGCACCGGCAGTTCGCTGCCACCGGACGCGCTGCGCGCCGGGTTCGCGACCAGTTTCGGCGACATGCTGGCGCTCGAATTCGCCGTGCTCGACTTTGCCGAGACCACGCACGAGTACGCCTATCGCCTGCGACCCGAGGACGCATGGACCGCACTCGGCCGACGCCGGCAGCTGACCTTCTTTGGTCTCGCGGCCGGGCACTATGCCTTGGAGGTGCGTGGCCGCGACGTCTTCGGGCAATGGAGCACGAGTCCGGTGCTGTCCTTCGAGGTGGTACCGCCGTTCTGGATGACTGACTGGTTCCGCGCGCTGCTGCTGGTCGCGGCCGGCCTGCTCGTGTTCGGCGTGCATTCCCTGCGGCTGCGCCGACTGCGGCAGCGCAACCAGGTGCTCGAGCAGCTCGAACAGCAGCGCGAACAGGCGCTGGCGCAGGCCACCCGCAGCCAGCATGAGCTCGAAGAGGCGTATGCCGGCCTGCGACAGCTCACGGGGCGCCTCGAGTCCGCGAAAGAGGAGGAACGCAGCCGCCTCTCCCGCGAGTTGCATGACGAGTTCGGCCAGACGTTGACCGCGGCCAAGATCAACCTGCAGATGCTGCGGCAGACAGCGGCGGACGCGGCGGTCGAGCAGCGACTCGCGGATTCGGTCGGGATGGTCGATCGCATGATCAAGCAGGCGCGCAACATCGCGCTCGGGCTGCGACCGCCGCTGCTGGACGAGGCCGGCCTGGTGCCGGCGCTCGATCATTACCTGAAGTCGCTGGCCGAACGCTCCGGCCTCCGCGTCGAGTTCGACGTGTCGCCCGCGGCGGCCGGCATTCCACCGGGACTGAACACGACGGTGTTCCGCGTCGTCCAGGAAGCGATCAGCAATGCGTTACGACATGCACAGGCGCACGTGATCCGGGTCTCGCTGCAGGAAGCGCCGTGCTCACTGCACCTGCTGATCGAGGACGATGGTGTCGGCTTCGATCCGGGGGCCGTCAATCAACGTGTCAAGCGCGGCGAACACCTCGGACTGCTCGGCATGACTGAGCGCGTGAGGAATGCCGGCGGGACCATCACGCTCGACTCGCGACCGGGTGCGGGCAGCCGCATCGAAGTACGGATCCCCTTCGCCAGGCCGGCGACCGCTGCGACCGCAACCGCTGGCCAGCCCGCATGATGCCCCGCCGCCGGATCCTGCTCGCGGACGATCATGCGCTGGTGCGTGCAGGCATCCGGGTGCTGCTCGAAAGCCTCCCCGGTGTCGAAATCGCAGGTGAAACCGGTGACGGACTGGACGCGGTCGCGTGGATCCGCCGCGACCCGCCGGACGCCGTGCTGCTCGACATCACGCTGCCGGGCCTGAATGGACTCGACGTCGCCGCCTGCATTGCGCGACTGGGCATCCCGACCCGCGTGCTGATGCTGTCGATGCACGCCTCGCCGGAGTACGCCGCGCGCGCGCTCGCGTGCGGGGCAGCAGGCTACCTCAACAAGGATTCGGCCTTCGATGAACTGGCTGCGGCGCTCGACGCGATCTGCAGCGGCCGGCGCTACCTGTGCCGGGCGCTCGACGCGGACCGCGTGCAGCAGATGGAAGCACAGGTCGTCCTCGGCCAGTACGGCCTCGAGCGGCTCACGCCACGGCAGCGCCAGATCCTGCAACTGGTGGCCGAGGGCTACGGCACCCGGCAGATTGCGGAGCGGCTGTTCGTCAGCATCAAGACCGTGGAGACACACCGCGGCCAGGTCATGGAACGGCTCGACATCCACGACGTGCCAGGCCTGGTCCGCTTCGCGATCCGCCACGGCCTGCTGCCGCCCGAAGCGACATACGACATAAGCTGAATATCAGGCATTCCCCGATGGCTCCGGCGCGTGACACCCGTCACATTTTGCCGACCCGTCCGGCGGCCCGACCCGGTCCGTCGCGCGGCCTCGACGGAGGTACAGAAGTGTCGATCCATGCCATGCCCACTCGCCGCCTGGTCGCGGCGGCCGCCCTGGTGTTTGCCGCGCTTGCGGCCACCAGCGCCGATGCGACCTCGTTGCGGAAACAGAATCTCACGCAGCTGATCACGGAGTCCCAGAGCATCATTTCGGGGAAGGTCGATCGCGTGACCGACGGTGTCGACGAAAACGGGATGCCGTACACCGAGATCACCATCATCGTGAGCAATGCCGCCAAGGGCAATGTGCACGGCGGCAGCCGTCACAAGTTCCGCCAGTTCGGCCTGCTCAAGCCGCGCACGATGCCGAATGGCAAGGTGATGCTCGCGCTGTCGCCCGAAGGCTTCCCGAAATGGGGCGAAGGCGAGCGCGTCGTCGCGTTCCTGCACAAGCCAGCCAGCCGCACCGGGTTCCAGACGACCGCGGGGCTCGCGCAGGGCAAGCTGCGGATGCTCGATGGCCGCGTCAGCAATCAATTCAACAACGAAGGCCTGTTCGACGGAGTGCAGGTCCAGCAAGGACTGCTGAGCGAAAAGGAACGCACGATGCTGTCGAGCAAGGGCCCGGTCGACGCCGCGACCCTGGTCGGCCTCATCGGCCGCGCGGTGACCGAGAACTGGATCGAGAACGGGGAGATGCGCTGATGAATCGCGTCATCGCAATGGCCGCAATCGGCCTTGGTTTGTTTACCGCTGCCGCACAGGCAGCCGGTCCGCTCAACCTGCAGGAGACGAATCCGCCCAAGCCCTACGCGTGGGACACGAGCAAGGGCCCGGTGCCGGTCTGGACCGACGGCGGCGGCGCCTTCACTTACGACTTCGACGGCGTCACGCCGTTCATCACGATCGAGCGCGCGAACGAGATCACCGGCTTCGCGTTGAACGAATGGAGCAAGGTCAAGACCTCGACTTTCCGTGCCGCCATCGCCGGCACGATCGCCAGCAAGACCGGCATCGCCGACGTCAACGCCAGCAATGCCGCGTCGCTGTACGAGGCCGAGAATGGCCGCGGCATCTGGGTGATCTACGACACGGACGGCGCGATCCTCGAGGAATACTTCGGCATTCCGCGCGACGCCGTGCTCGGCATCGCGTTTCCGGAGTGGGCCGATGAAAACGGCGTCATCACCGAGGCTACGGCGTTGTTGAACGGCTACCTCGTGGACGCCAACGACGTACGCGGGGACAACTACGCCGGTGTCTTCACGCACGAGTTCGGCCATGCGATCAACCTGTCGCATGCCCAGGTCAACGGGCCGATGGTGTACTCCAGTCTCAAGGTTCCGGGCTACGAGCAGTATCCGGGCGTGGCGGGATGCGTGGCGCCAGTGCATGCCTGGAACCACTGGGACGACGTCGGCGTCAATCGCGCGGACCCGGCGATCATCGAGACGATGTATCCGTTCATCGACACGTTCGGCGTGGTCGCGAGCGAGCAGAGCACCATCACGCACGCGGATGACATCGCAGCCATCTCGAACCTGTACCCCACGGCCAACTACCGGACGAGCCGGGGTTCCATCAGCGGCGTGCTGCGGCTGAAGGACGGCCGCACCGAGTACAGCGGCATCAACATCGTCGCACGCAACGCCAGGAACCGGCTGGTCGACGCGGTTTCGGCGATGAGCGGTGACCAGACCCAGGGACTGATCGGGATGGACGGACGGTTCACGATCAACAACCTCACCCCGGGCCAGGACTACGAGCTCTATATCGAGGAAATTCTCGCCGGCGGCTACCCGACGACGCCGACGATGCTGGTCTCGCAGGCCGAGTACTGGAACACCGCGGAGAGTCGTGACCCCGCTACTGACCTGCCCTGCGACGTCACCCGTATCCGGGCACAGGCCGGCGTCACCAAGACGGCCGACATCACCTTCAACGGCTATCTCAGCGGCGTGCAGTTCACGCCGATCGTCGCGGCCTACCTGATGGATCTGTCCAAGGGCGGGCGCAAGGCTGCCGGGTCGTCCCAGCAGACCGCGTTCATCTGGGACCGGCAGGATGGCATCGAAGTACTGCCGCCCGAGCTGATCGCGAACAACTCCAAACTGACGCGCCACGGCGAGTGGATCACGGTCAACAAGGACTTCGACGGCAACGGCATCAGCCAGGCGGCACTGCGCCGCGCGGACGGCCGCGTCATCTCCCTCGGCGACCTGAATGGCGATACCTGCGGTGGCGGCAGTGAGGCGGGCCAGACCAGCAGCTATGGCTGGGACGTGGACGACACCGGCCGCACGGCCGTCGGCACTGCGTACCTGGACAAGGACGGGGACGGCTTCTGCGAAGGCGGGTCGGTCTCCGGCGAGATCGTCCCGTTCATCTGGGACGCCGTGCGCGGCATGCGGCAGCTCAACACGTCGAACCTGCCGGTCCAGGACCTGCCGTGGATCCGTGCCCACGCGATCTCGGGCAACGGCGAAGTGGTGCTCGGCACGTCGAACTTCACGTACATGTACGCCTGGGTCAAGGAAGGCAAGGCGATCGACCTGACCAAGCGCTATGGCGCCAACTCGGCCTACGCCGTGAGCGCGGACGGACATCGCGTCGCCATCAACCGCATGGATCCAGTCACGTTCAAGGGCAAGGGTGTCGCGCTCTGGGATTACGCCAGCGGGCTGACCCCGATCGGCGCGCCGAGCTGGTGTCGTGACGTGCCTTACGTCGATTTCTTCGGTGGCGACCTGTGCGCGACCATGACCCGGGCAGAGATCACGGCGAGCGTCGGCCAGCCCCCGGTCGAGATTTTCGACATGAGCGATGACGGCTCGATCCTGATCGGCCGCACCGGCTCGTTCTTCACGGGCTTCACCGGCGTGGTCTGGATCGAGCAGATCGGCTGGATGACCTGGGGCGAGTTCTTCCGCAAGCAGGGTGTCGTCGAGGCTGCGAACACACCGTTCTCGAACCCGATCTCGATCAGCGGCAACGGCAAGGTCGTGACCGGAGGCATGGTGGGCGTCTCCTTCTCCTGGATCGTGGACCTGGCCAAGGTCTTCGTCTGCGACAAGGGCCGTTCATCAGCGACGACCTTTCCGGAGGGCTTGCGCGCCAAGGTTGCGGCAGGTGCCCGGTTCGGGCGTTGCGAGCACTTGAGCAGCTGATCCCGGGCCGGGGAACCCTGGCGCTCGATTGGCCTGTGCACGACGACGAACGTCGCGCGTGCGCAGGCCGGTCGACGCCACCCTGGGCGCGAGCCGCGGCCTCGCGCAGGCGGACAGGCGGGCCTGCCGCAGAAAGAGCGTAAGAAGAACTAAGTGGCCGGTATGGACCGGCAATGGATGGCGCGCCCGACTGGATTCGAACCAGTGACCTTCGCCTTCGGAGGGCGACACTCTATCCAGCTGAGCTACGGGCGCGTGACTGGCCCCGGAAAAGGGGCCGGAATCATAGCCCCGGGGCTGCCGCGCGTCCATTTGGGCCATCAGTGTCCGGTGTCCGGGCACCCCGCCCGTTCGACGGCGGCAGGACGCGCTCCGGCCGAATCTCCACGCTATACTGCGCGACCCCGTTCACCGCCCGCCCGGAGTTCGACCGTGAGTGCTGAGCACGATCGCAAGTTTTTCGACACTTTCATGCTGATTCTCGGCATCCTCGCCGCCATCACCATTGGCCTGATGTTGCTCGCGGGCGTGATTTCCGACCGGACGGCGAAACAGTTCCGGGCCGAAGATCCCCTCAGGCAACAGGAAATCCTGGCGCGTATCGCCCCGGTCGTTAAGGTCGCCGTGGCCGGCCAGGACAACACGGCATTGGCCGTTCCGGCCGCCGCCGCAACGACCGCAGCAGTCGACCTCCCGGGCGAAGAGGTCTATGCGCAGATCTGCTCCGCGTGCCACACCGCGGGTGTCGCCGGCGCGCCCAAGTCTGGCGACAAGGCAGCCTGGGGTCCGCGTCTCGCGCAGGGCGCTGCAACGCTCAACAAGCACGCGCTCGAAGGCTTCCAGGGCAAGGCCGGCTACATGCCGCCCAAGGGTGGCCGCACCGACCTGACCGACCAGTCGGTCATCAACGCCGTCGAGCACATGGTGAGCCTGGTCCAGTGAACACAGCGAGCCTGCGCCAAAGGGTCGGCGTCGGCTTGGTCGCGGTGCTCGCGGCTGTCTTCGTTGCAGGATGCGCATCGCCCCCGCCGAAGCCGGAAACGATGCGCGACCCCAGCGTGAACTTCACGAACTTCAAGACGTTCGGCTGGACCGATGGAGGCGCCACCGCCGCCACCGACGCCCCGGTGCGACTGCTCGACACCAACATCCGTAACGCCATCACCGGCGTGATGCAGCGCAAAGGTTACGTGCCGGCCCCCGCCGGCACGACGCCGGACCTGCGCATCGCGTTCGAGACGATGAGCGCGGACAAGATCGAGAACAATCCGGTGCGGATCGGCATCGGCGTGGGCAGCTGGGGCGGCAACATGGGCGGGTCCGTCAATATGGGCAGCCCGAGCATCCGCAATTACAAGGAAGGCACGCTCGTCGTGCATGCCATCGACACCGCGCGCAACACCGAAGTCTGGCAGGGGCGCGTGTCCGGCAAGGTCACGCAGGGCAGCCTCGAGGCTGCCGCCATCAACCAGGCCGTCGCGACGGCAATGGCGGACTTTCCGGTCCGCTGACGCAGCCCGACCGGCCGGCAGTAATCGGTCACCGCCGGCCGGGTTCAGGCTCATCTCCCGCGATCGTTCGCGGCGACCCGCCGTGCCTTAGTAGCGCGGCCGCATCACGCTGGCATAAGCGTGCTCCACGATCGCATCGCACGACAACTGGCTCGCCTCGTTATCGAAGCGGAAGTGAATGCCGCCGTAGATCCGGCTGTCGGCCTCTTCCTGGCCCAGTTGCGAGAAGCTCGAATACTGGCGCGTGACGTTTGGGTTGGCACCGGAGCCCACCCAGGTGGCCGAGAACGCTACGGCGTCCGTGCCGACGCCCCTCGCCAGCGCTTCGGCCGCACACGCGCCGAGGCCCGCCATGTTGCCCGGGTACGTCGGGTACGGCGGTGTCGGCAGCAGCGGGGTCCAGGACGGATCCGCGATCGTCGCGGGATTGAGATCGGTGTCAGCCTGGGGAATCGCGGTGATCTGGCGCCACATCCCATAGGTGAACTTGCCCGTCTGCGTGCTGAGCAGGGAATCCATCATCGAGGTGTTGAGAAAAGCGTACAGCCGTGCCGCCTCGAGCAGCGACATGCGACGCGCGAGGACCACGTCGCGGGCCACGTTGTTCCAGATCACGAAGACATTGGTACTGGTGATCACGCCTGCAAACAGCTGCGCAGACTGGGTCTGCGTGGCGGTGCGCGTGGCGCTGTTGGCGGCACCGAGCGACTTCACCTCCGCGAAGTCATTGGCATACCGTTCGCTGGTGATCTCGGGATGACGCGGCACCAGGAACTGCGTGATCGACTTCATCACGAACGGCTTCGCCGCGGGTAACTGCGACAGGCCCGGCTGTCCGCCCGGCACCGACGGTTGCCACAGCCCCGGCAACGCTGGCAGCCCGTACGGAATCGGCGGGCCGAAGATCCCGTCGTCAGCACGCCACTGCAGGGTCCGCTGGGCCACGGCCTTGCCGATCGCCACGCCCTGAAAGGCACGCCCCGGCGGAATTTTCGCCAGCCGGGCTTTCAATGCCGCGTCGAACGCCGCTTTCTGGGCATCCCCCGGTATCAGGGCCACGAGCACGTCGTGGGCGGCCTGTGCCACCGCAGCGTCCTGCGAGGCGCCCCACGACGCGATCACCGAGCCATGGAACGGGGTGTAGCGCCGCGCGATCGAGTTGGCGGCATCGAACATCGCGACATGCATGACGGCGTAGTAACGCAAGCCCAGCGGGCCCGCTGCCGCGGGAATCGTGGCGTGCGCGAGCTGGTTCCACTCGATCACCACGGCCGGATCGGAATCGTACCCGGCCCTGGCCGGTACCTGGACGGCCAGCAGCGCAAAGGCGAGCGCCACCGCCAAGAAGTGTCGGGTCAGCATCGGAATCCCTCCCTCAGGCGCACGCCTGCGCCCGGACGTGTTGCGGAACGAATTTTGGAACGCTGCGTGCGGTTCCTTCCGCACGGGCCGCCTATGTACCAAGCGAAGCGGTCGTAGGTATAATCCCTGAACGGGACATTGGATGTCCTTGGCGCTATCTGAAGAATTCTTTGGAGTTCTGACGACTGAAGCCATGTCGAGGGCCGCTCATGGAAGACCGCCTTCAGAATCTCGGCTGCTACGATTTCGACGGCTTCCGCCTCGATGCGAGCCGTCGCGTCATCCAGGCGCGTGAGTGCGGCCGACGCCTGCTGATCCCGCCGAAAGCCTTCGACGTCGCCCACTACTTCGTCCGCCACCCGGCCCAGGTCCTGTCCAAGTGGGACTTGCTGGCGCAGTTATGGCCCGATGTCATCGTCGAGGAAAACGCGCTCACGCAGATGATCTCGATCCTGCGGTCTGCACTGGGCGAGACGCGGGGCGAGAACCGCTACATCGTGACCGTTCCGCGCCGTGGCTATTGTTTCGTCGCGACGGTCATTCACGTCGCCTCCGCTTCGCCGCCACCTCCCGCCCTGGACCACCCCACTGTCGCGGTGCTCCCGCTGAGCAACTGGAGCGGGCTGCTGGACGATGAACTGCTGGCAGCGGGGATTGCCGAGGGCATCCTGCATCGACTCGCCCGGACAGCAGGCATCAAGCTCGTGGCGCAGACCTCGTCGTTCGCTTTTCGCGGCATGCGCCTCGACGCCCGTGAGGTAGGGCGCCGGCTCGATGCACGCTACCTGATCGAAGGCGGCTTGCAGCGCGCCGGCAGGCGCCTGCGGATCACTGTCCAGCTGATCGACGCGACCGACGGCACCCACGTCTGGTCGCTGATGTTCGACAAGAACGCAGACGACGTCTTCAGCGTGGAGGACCACGTGTCGCTAGGTGTCGCGCGCGCATTGCGTCACAGCATGGCTCGCTGCGCCGCGCCAACCGGCAAAAGTGCGGAGCCTGCATGCTAGCCGAAGGCAGAATTTGCGAATGGCCAACCCATTGCTTTGCCTGCTCGCTGCGAGCGACCGAGGCCAGCTACTTCACTCCTACACTAATCCCTAATCCCTAGTCCCTAATCCCTCTAATCCCTTCCTCAATCATCCGCCTGGCGGAAATCCACTCCCAGCGACCGCAGCTTGCGATACAGATGCGTGCGCTCCATGCCGACGCGCTTCGCCAGCTGACCCACCTTGCCATTGCACAACTGCAACTGCTGCGTGAGATAGGCACGCTCGAAGTGCTCGCGCGCTTCGCGCAGTGGCAAGGCCAGCAGGTCCTGCTTCACCAGCGGCTCGTCCACGGGTGCATGCGACGAAATTTCGCGCTCGATCTCCTCGAGGCGAATCTCTTCCGAGCCGCCCTGGATCAGCAGGCGCTGCACCAGGTTCTTGAGTTCGCGGATGTTGCCCGGCCAGGGGTAA
Source organism: uncultured Gammaproteobacteria bacterium (assembly GCA_963746325.1). GTDB lineage: Bacteria > Pseudomonadota > Gammaproteobacteria > Steroidobacterales > Steroidobacteraceae > RPQJ01. The sequence continues at coordinate 105,502 of CAVVBC010000001.1, forward strand.
TTGCGCAGACGGTTCTGCGACGCGACGCCAAAGCGGCGGAACGGCAGACGCTCGTCATCGACCAGGCGGTCGACGTAGTAGCGCAGCAATTCCGGCACGTCCTCGGCGTATTCGCGCAGCGGCGGGATGCGCAGCGTCAGCACGTTCAGGTTCGACAGCAGGTCGAGCCGGAACGGCGTCAGCCCGCGGGTTTCGAAGCCGGGCTGCGCCGACGACAGGATGCGAACGTCGAAGCGCAGCGGCGTGCGGCCACCCTTGCGTTGCAACGTGCCGGATTCCAGCACGGCCAGCAGCAGGCGCTGCGCGCTCTGCGGCAAGTCTTCGAGACCGTTGATGAACAGCACGCCGCCCTGTGCCTGTTCGAGTACACCGGCGCTCACGCCCGAGGCATTCTCCACTCCCAGCAGGACGTCTTCCGCGTTGGCGTCGGTGACCGAACCGGCCACCAGCAGCACGAACGGCCCCGAACTGCGCGCACTCAGCGCATGGATGTAGCGCGCAAATGCCTCGCGTCCCGTGCCTGGTTCGCCGAGCACCAGCACCGGCGCCTCGTGCGGGGCGATCTGCTTCACCTTCTCGCGCAGGTCACGCATCAGGCGGCTGCGGCCCACCGGCGCGATCAGCGGCGGCACCAGCGTGCGCGTGACGCGCTGCCGGCGCTTGCCTTCTTCCAGCGCGCGCTCCACGGTGCGCAGCAGCTTTGCCAGCGACAACGGCTTCTCGATGTAGTCGATCGCACCGAGCCGCGTGGCTTCGACGGCGGTCTCGACCGTGCCGTGGCCGGACATCATCACGACCGGCGCCGTAAGCGACTGCGCCTGCTGCCATTCGCGCAGCAGGCTGATGCCATCGGTATCGGGCATCCAGATGTCGAGCAGGATGAGGTCTGGCGCAAGCTGCGCGCAGGCGGCTCGCGCCTCCGCTGCATTGCCCGCGGTTTCGACAGCGTAGCCCTCCTCCGAGAGAATCTCCCGAACGAGTTCACGGATGTCGTTCTCGTCATCGACGACGAGAATCCGTGCGTTGGTCATGCGCTTTCTCTCCTTGGCTCTGTCATGCCGCGCACCTGCGCGCGGACTGCCGCTGCTTCACGCAACGGCAGGTCGATTCGAACCTGCGCGCCGCCCGCGGCGCGATTGTCGGCCTCGATGTGCCCGCCGTGTTCTTCCACGATCTTGCGGACGATGGCCAGCCCGAGTCCGGTGCCCTTGGCCTTGGTGGTGACGTACGGGTCGAACACCTGCCCGATCAGTTCGCGCTGGAACCCCGGGCCGTTGTCCTCGACGGTGACGCGCGCCACTTCGTTCTCGCCGCGCAGCACCCGGCGCGTCGTCACCGCGATCGCGCCGTCGGCCTGGCCCTCGAGCGCCTCGACGGCGTTCGTGAGCAGGTTGTTGAGCAATTGTCGCAGGCGGCCGGGGTCGGCCACCACTGAATCGATGGCCGCGTCGAGGTCGACATTGAGGCGCACCCCGCGGATCGCGCCCTGCGCCCGGTACAGGTCGCTGACTTCGGTGACCATCTTGTTGAGGTCGACCGTCGCCATCTCGAGGCGCGGCGCCCGGGCGTACTCGGAGAAGGCGTTGACCATTTCCTTCATGGCCTCGACCTGCTGCACGATCGTCTCGGTCGCGCGCTCGAGCATCTGCGCGTCTTTCGGGTCGGTCATCACGGGCAGCAGCTTGTGGCGCAAGCGCTCGGCCGAAAGCCGGATCGGGGTCAGCGGGTTCTTGATCTCGTGCGCGAGGCGTCGCGCCACCTCGCCCCATGCCGCTTCGCGCTGGGCCTGCAGCATCGCCGTGATGTCGTCGAACACCAGCACGTACCCGCCCGGCGCGTCGCCTTCGGCCGGCAGCGGCGTGCAGGCACACATCAGGATGCGACGACCCGCGCCGGTCTGGAACGTGAACTGCTCGCGCCACTCGGGCACGCCGCCGGCGAAGCGCTGCTGGCACGCGTCCGCGAACAGGCGCGCCAGGCTGTGCGGGTCCGCTCCCACCGTGGCCAGCGGCGTGCCGACGCGCGCCTCGATGTCGTCGACCAGGATGGTTCCTGCCGCGCGGTTGGCGGTGCGCACGCGCCAGTCAGGCTCGAGCGAAATCACGCCCGTGGACAGACGCGCAAGGATCACGGCGAGGTTGGCGCGTTCGGTTTCCGCGGCCTGCTGCGCGCGCCGCTGGTCCTCGCGGGCCTTGCGCAACCGCTTGATCATGTCGTTGAACGAATGGACGAGGAATCCCATCTCGTCGTGCGACGTGAGCGGCAACTTGGTGTCGAGATCGCCCTGTGCCACGGCGCGCGTGCCCTGCACCAGGTCCTGGATCGGTTGCACCAGCCGCTGCGCCGTGAAGATCGCGCCGTACCAGGCCGCGAGCAGCGACAGCAGCAGCACCACGGTGAGCGTCAGGATGAAGCTCGCCTTGAGCGGCCGGCGCAGGTAATCCTTCTCGCCGAACTGCTGGTAGGCCGCCTGCACGGTGTCAGCCAGCGCGCCGAGACGCTCCGCGACCGGATAGATCGACTGCAGCACCAGTCGCTCGCTGCCGAGGCCCGGCGCGTCGCCGATCGGCACGGCCGTGCGGATCAGGTAGCCGCCGTTCTGCTGCGGCTCGAGGCTGACGAAAGGCTGCCCCTGCCGCACCTGCAGCAGCACCTCGTCCGGCACGGCTTCGGGCACGATGTCCGACGACAGGCCCTTGCTCACCGTGATCACGCGACCCGATTCCGTCGCCACCGTCAGTTCCGAGGCGCCCACCTGTCGCCGCATCGTTTCGAGCAGGCCCGGCAGCGTCGAACCCCCGACACCGATTTCGTCCGCGATCAACTCCGAATCGGCCAGGTGCTCGCGCATGCGCACTTCGAGTGCGGAGCGCGACAGCACCAGCGCGTCATCCAGGCTCTTGCGGATCTCGACGTTGAACCAGCTGTCGATGCCCTGGCTCAGGAACTGCACCGCGAAGAAATAGACCAGCAGGATCGGCAACGTCGCCAGCACGCCGAAGATCCAGACCATCCGCGCCTTGAGGCGCGAGCCGATCACGTGTCCACGCCAGTCGCGGATCAGTTGGGTGAGCTTCGTCGCGAGCAGGCCGACCAGCACCACGAGGCCCGCGATGTTGATGGCGAGGATCCACGGATGCAGCCGGCTGAACTGCTCGGAGTTCTGCGCGGTCTGGGCCATGGACAGGATGGCCGCGAGCCAGAGCAGCCCGCCCAGGCCCATCGTCACCGCGGTTGCGGCGCGCTTCAGGGCCGGAGTGTCCACGTTTTCCACTCGCTCTCGGCGCTCCAGTCGTCCGTCCAGAACAGGAGCCAGCCGAAGACGTCGGGCGCGGTGTTCATCCCGAGGACGGCTCGTATCCGTCCTTGGTAGACCGGTCCATCGCTCACCAGTGAGGTATCGAGGACGGGCAGGCCGCGCAGTTCGGTGACGCGCTCCAGCGCGCCCTGCAGCGAGCCGAAATCCTGCTGCTCGCCCGTGTTGAGGTTCTTGACCAGGTAACGCTGGCTCAGCGCGTGATAGCTGACTTCGTAGCGCTGCTCGAGTGCAGCGATGCCGGCATCGGGCATGTAGCGTCGAACACGATCGACGCTCACTTCATAAGTAAGCCGCAGCGTCAATCCGGACTCGACTGCCCTGCGTGCGCCATCGGGCAGCGTTAGATCGAGTTTCGCGTCGAGTTCGTAGACGCCTTCGTCGATGGTGACCGCGACTTCCCGCAGCACCAGCCGCGCTTCATCTGCGGCGCCTGCCGGCGCAACCGCCGTTGCAATAAAGCACAGGGCGACCCACGCAGCGCAGCGCGCCAAATACGGCGGTTTGCGCAGCACGGTGAGAAGGCTGTAGCTCATTTCCAACAATCATAACGACTTGCCCAGACAAGCATAATAGAACCCGTCCATATCGGCCTCGCCGGGCAGGACCTGGTAGCCCGGACCGGCGTCCGACGGCCGCGCCGGCCACTGCCGGGTCAGTTCCGGAGTCAGGTCACGGGCATCCGCAGTCGCGCCGAGGAACCCCGCCACCACGCGCTCGTTCTCGGCGGCCAGCACCGAACAACTGGTGTAAAGCAGTCGGCCCCCGGGCTTGACCACCCCCCAGGCGGCCGTCAAGAGGTTGCCCTGCTTGCGGGCCAGCGCAGGTATGTCCTTGACTCGCCTAAGGATTTTGATGTCCGGATGGCGTCGGATCACGCCGGTTGCCGAGCAGGGCACGTCCAGCAGGACACGGTCGAAGGGCCGCCCGTCCCACCAGCCCCGGACGTTCTCGACGTCGGCGGCCACCAACCGGGCCTGCAAGCCCAGCCGGTCGAGATTCTCCTGCACGCGCGCGAGGCGGGGCCCGGAGACATCGAGCGCAGTGACGTCGGCCTCGCCATTGGTGCGCTCCAGCACGTGACAGGTCTTGCCGCCCGGCGCGGCACACGCGTCGAGGATGCGGTCGCCCGGCTGCGGCGCCAGGAGTTCGACCGCCAACTGCGCGGCGGCGTCCTGCACCGAGAGCCGGCCATCGAGGAAACCGGGCAGCGAGCGCACGTCGGTGGGTGGGGTCACCTGCAGCGCGTCGGGAGCGAACGGATGCGGCGTGACCGTGAAGCCGGCCTCGGTCAGTTCGGCCTGCGCCCAGGTGCGGTCGCCCCGCATGGTGTTCACGCGCAGCCACAGCGGCGGGTGCACGTTGTTGGCCTCGAGCACGGCCAGCGCCGCTTCGCCGCGGTCGGCGCGCAACGCGTCGACGAACCAGCGCGGGTGGGCAGTGCGCAGGGCCAGGTCACGGTCGATCGCGTGCAGGATGTCGGCCTGCTCGCGCTGGAAGCGACGCAGGATCGCATTGACGAAGCCCGCGGCCTTCTCGAAGCCAAGCACGCGCGCCGCGCTCACCGTCTCCGATACCGCCGCATGCGCCGCCGTCTCGCCCGCGACGAGCTGGAACAGGCCGACCTCGAGCAGCGCCCGCAGGCGCGGCGCCAGCTGATCGGGGGAGCGCGTCGCCAACGCGTTCAGGATCGCCGCGAGCCGGACATGCCAGCGCAGCGTGCCATAGCAGAGCGAACGCTTGAGTCCGCGCACCGAGCCTTCGTCGCTTTCCGCGGCCAGCAGATCGTCGAGCGAGCGGCCGTTCTCGATCACCTCGGCGACGATGATCGCCGCCGACGCGCGCACCTCGGCTGGACCCGTGGACGTGCTCATGGAATCACCTCGCCGAAGCGTTCGCCGCGCAGCGGCCTGGAATTGAGGACAGCGCGCGCCTGGAGCGGCTTGCGGCCAGGAAACTGCAGCGTGAGCAACTCGAGCAAGCCGTCGCCGGTGGCCACGAGCAATTGCCCGTCTGCCGCGTGTGTTACGGCACCGGGCGGCAGGGTGGCGTCGACAGGAGGCTGTGCATGCGGCACGGGACGGACTTCCCATACACGGACCTGCTCGTCGCCAAGCCGGGTCTCTGCGACCGGCCATGGATTGAACGCGCGGACCTGGCGATCGATCGCCACGGCGGAATTCGACCAATCGATGCGCGCTTCGTCCTTGCGGATCTTGGCCGCATACGTGGCGCCGGTCGCCGACTGCGGCTGCGCCTGCAACGTACCTGCAGCCCAGCCACGCACCGCATCGACGATGGCCTGTGCACCGAGCGGCGCAAGCCGGTCGTGTAGCTCGCCCGCGGTCTCGTGCGGACCGATCGCGAGCTCGCGCCGCAGCAACTCCGGCCCGGTATCGAGGCCCGCATCCATTTTCATGATCGATATCCCGGTGCGCTCGTCGCCGGCAAGGATGGCACGCTGGATGGGCGCCGCTCCGCGCCAACGCGGCAGCAGCGACCCGTGGATGTTCAGGCAACCGAGCCGCGGGATATCCAGCACGGCCTGCGGCAGGATGAGGCCGTAGGCCACGACCACCATCAGGTCCGGTGCATGCGCCGCGAGACCGGCCTGGGCTTCTGCCGTCTTGAGCGTGGGCGGTTGTTCGACGGCAATGCCAAGGGCGAGCGCCCGTTGCTTCACCGCACTGGCGGTCAGCGCGCGGCCGCGACCGGCGGGCCGGTCGGGCTGCGTGTACACCGCGACAAGCGTGTGCCCGGCGTCGTGCAATGCCTGCAGGGCCGGCACCGAAAATTCTGGCGTGCCGGCAAAGACGATGCGAAGTGGCGGCATCAGATTACGGGGGTCCCGACGCGGTCGTTTACTGCGGGACGGCTGCGCTTCTCTTTTTCGAGCTTCTTGCGGATGCGGTTGCGCTTGAGCTCGGACAGGTAATCGACGAACAGCTTGCCGTCGAGGTGGTCGAGTTCGTGCTGGATGCACACCGACAGCAGCCCGGTAGCCTCGAATTCGAACGGCTTGCCGTCGCGGTCGAGCGCTCGCACGCGGATCGTCTCGGCACGGGCGGTGGGGGTATCGAACACGCCAGGCACGGACAGGCAGCCTTCCTCGACCTGCAGCGAGCCGTCACGCTCGATGATCTGCGGGTTGACCAGGACCAGCGGCGCGGTCTTGTCCTGGCTCACGTCGATGACGACCAGGCGCTGGTGGAAATCGACCTGCGTGGCCGCGAGCCCGATGCCTGGCGCGGCGTACATGGTCTCGAACATGTCGTCGATCTGCCGACGCAATTGCTCGTCCACGCGCTCGACTGGCACCGCCTTGATCCGCAGCCGGGGGTCTGGATATTCGAGGATGGTGAGCTTCGCCATTCTTTCGAAAATACTGCTAAAGTGATGTCACGCTTGAATTTAATGACCAAAAAACGGCTGCTGGGCACCCGTCGCCGTCCAGCGGCATGGCGCGACTGAGACGTGGTCGGCAGCGGCCGCCGGGCAGGCCGGATTATAAGGCGACGGTCGCGACCCCGATACCCGATGGAGAGAGGGATGGCTCGTACCCTTCGACTTGAATCCGCCACGCTGCAACCGCGGCGCTGGATGCATGCGTTACTGCTTGCCGCAGCCGTAGCCGGCCTGGGAGCAGGCACCGCCGTCCCCGAGGTCGCTTTGGCCCAGGCCACGGCCGACCGCTCGATGTCCGTGCCGATAGCGCCGAACGCGCCCGAGCGTTATGTCGTCCAGAAAGGCGACACCCTGTGGGACATCAGCGGCATGTACCTCAAGGACCCGTGGTACTGGCCGGAGATCTGGCACGTCAACCCGTCCATCCAGAACCCGCACCTGATCTACCCGGGTGACGTGCTGTTCTTCTCGTACGTCGACGGCAAGCCGCGCGTCACGCTCGAAGCCGCGAGCGCCATGCGACTCTCGCCTGAAGTCCGCACCTCGCCGCTGAATGGCGCGATCCGGGCCATCCCCTACGACCTGCTGATGGACTTCGTCGGCCGGCCGAGCCTGCTCAGCAAGGAAGACGTCAAGAACGAACCGTACGTGATCGGCATGCGCGATCGCCACATTGTCGGTTCCACCACCAACGAAGTGTATGCGCGCGGCCTCGGCGACCCCGCCGCGGGCACGCGTTACAACATCGTTGCGGTCGGCGAAAAGCTCTACGACCCGGACGACGGCGACCTGCTCGGTTACATCGGCCACTATGCCGGCACGACTGCCGTCATCCAGTCCACCGGTGCGGTCGTGCCAGGGAGCGACTCGGTCCGCAGCATGCGGCGCGAAGAGCCGCTGACGCACATGCGCGTGGTCGAGATCGGACGCGAAATCATGCAGGGCGACAAGGTGTTTCCCGCGGAGGCGAGCATCGGTGCGGACTTCGTCCCGTCGCCGCCGTCGAACGAAGCGATCCTCGGCCAGATCATCGCGGTGGTCGACGGAGTGCACGCGGCTGGCAAGTACCAGGTGGTCGCGATCAACCGTGGCAAGCAGCACGGGCTCGTGCCGGGCAACGCGCTCGGCGTGTTCTACCGCGGCGAACTGATCCGCGATCGCTTCGATCGCCAGAATTGGTCGGCATTCACGGCCAACTACGACAAAGTGCGCCTGCCAGACGAGCGCAGCGCGACGATCATGTTGTTCACGGTCGAGGACCGCATGAGCTACGGCCTCGTCGTGCAGTCGTCGCAGGTCATCAACCGGGGCGACTTCATCGCGCATCCGCAGCTGGGCCACAAGGAAGGCGGGAGCACCGACTTCGCGAGGTGACCCGCTGCCGCGGCTGCACGCCAGTTCCTGCGCGTTCAGCCCAGTTTTACCAGAGCCTGCCGGGAGCGATGCCCGGTAGGCTCTTTGCTTATGGACGACCTGCAACGGTGGCTCGCGCTGGCACACGCCCCGGGCCTGCACGCGGGGCAACTGCAGGAATGGCTCGCGCAAGGGGCGCAGCCTGACGACCTGCTGCGGCAGTCCAGGCCTGCGTTAGCGGCTCTCGGCCTGGGCCGCGCAGCCACCGACGCATTGCTCCAGCCCGATGCAGCTGCCATCGCAACCGATCTCGCCTGGCTCGCAGGCCACCCGCAACGCGCGCTGGTGTGCTGGGGTGCGGCGGATTACCCGCCCCTGCTGTCGCAGATTCCCGATGCACCGCTGGTGCTGTACCTCGAAGGCGACGTGGGCGCGTTGTCCCTGCCGCAGCTCGCAATCGTCGGCAGCCGCAATCCCACCGCGCCTGGCCGCGACACCGCAACGCAGTTCGCCCGTCACCTGGCGCTGGCCGGCTTCGCGATCACGAGCGGCCTGGCACTGGGCATCGACGCGGCCGCCCATCGTGGCGCATTACAAGCCAATGCCCGCACCGTGGCGGTGGTGGGTCGCGGGCTCGACGCCGTCTATCCGCATGAGAATGCAGGCCTCGCCCGCGAGATCGTCGCGCGCGGCGGTGCCTGCGTGACCGACCTGCCCATCGGCACGCCCCCGCTCAAGCAGAACTTCCCGCGCCGCAACAGGATCCTGAGCGGGCTGGCCGTAGGCACGCTGGTGGTCGAGGCGGCCCTGCAGAGCGGCTCCCTGATCACGGCCCGGTTGGCGGCGGAGCACGGGCGGGAGGTCTTCGCGATTCCGGGCTCGATCCACAACCCCTTGGTCCGCGGCTGCCACCGCTTGTTGCGCCAGGGCGCGCAAGTTGGTCGAGACGGTGGACGACATATTCGCCGAAATAGAGCCAATCATCGCCGAAATAAAGCATAACGCCACCGAAAAAGACCGTGGCAGGCCGAGCCCCGGAGCCCCGCGGTTGGACAAGGAGTATGAAATCCTGTTAGATGCGCTCGGCTTCGAAACCGCCGGACTCGACACACTCGTGGTCCGGACGGGTCTACAAGCCGGTGCTGTAGCCTCGATGCTGCTGATCCTCGAGCTCGATGGCCGGGTCCAACAGCAGCCAGGCGGACGATTCTGCCGCCGGTTGCCGGGGAAGGTGTAATGAAGGAAGGCGTTCTCGACATCCTGATCTACCTGTTCGAGAACTACTTTGACGCCGAGACCGAAGACGGCTTCGAACCCGACCGCGAGACACTCAAGCTCGAGCTCGAAAAGGCCGGTTTCCCGGTTTCCGAAGTAGAACGGGCGTTGTGCTGGCTGGAAGACCTGGCCGCGGATCCTGACCGTCTGCACCCGACGCCGACGACGCGGGCCATCCGGGTCTTCGCCGCGCTCGAGCAGGCACGGCTGGATACGGACTGCCGTGGCTACCTGTTCCATCTGGAACAGGTGGGCATCCTGTCGCCGACGCAGCGCGAGCTGGTCATCGACCGCCTCATGGCGCTCGAGGGCGATGAGATCGACATCGACAAGTTGAAATGGGTGGTGCTGATGGTGCTCTTCAGCCAGCCCGGGCAGGAGACCGCGTTCTCCCGCATGGAAGACCTGGTATTCGAGGATCGCAGCGGAGCGATCCACTGAGGGAAGGGATTAGGGATTAGGGAATAGGGATTAGTCGGAAGGCCGAGGAGCGATGCAGCTTCTTGCTAACCCCTAACCCCTATTCCCTAACCCCTTCCGTCTTCCGTCTGCCGCGGACCCCCGCGGCATGTTTTTTTAAGGGACATGACCAAGAATCTCGTCATCGTCGAGTCGCCCGCCAAGGCCAAGACCATCAAGAAGTACCTGGGCAAGGACTTCGAGGTGATGGCGTCGTATGGCCACGTGCGCGATCTCGTGCCCAAGGAGGGCGCCGTCGACCCCACGCGCAAGTTCGCGATGCGCTGGGAACTCATCGAAAAGAACAAGAAGCACGTCGACGCGATCACGCGTGCGGTCAAGAAAGCCGACGCGCTTTACCTCTCGACCGACCCTGACCGCGAAGGAGAAGCGATCTCCTGGCATCTGCAGCAGCTGCTGCAGGAAGCGGGCGCGCTCGAGGGCAAGACCGTCCATCGCAGCGTGTTCTACGAGATCACCAAGAACGCCGTGCAGGAAGCCGTGAACCAGCCGCGCGAGATCGCGGACGAACTGGTGAAGGCCTACCTCGCGCGCCGCGCGCTCGATTTCCTGGTGGGCTTCAACCTCTCGCCGCTGCTGTGGAAAAAGGCCGGGCTCTCCGGCGCATCCGCCGGCCGCGTGCAGAGCCCTGCCCTGCGCATGATCTGCGAGCGCGAGGAAGAGATCCTTGCCTTCAAGCCGCGCGAATACTGGTCGATCGACGCGCAGGCCGCCAAGGATGCCGCGAACTTCACCGCCAAGCTCACCCAACTGGGCGGCGAGAAGGTCGAGCAGTTCACCGTCACCGACGCGGGCGGCGCGGATGCCGCCAGGCAGAAGCTCGAACGCGACGCGAACGGCCTGCTCGTCGTCGCCAACGTCGAGAAGAAACAGCGCAAGCGCAACCCGTCGCCGCCTTTCACCACGTCGACGCTGCAGCAGGAAGCTGCGCGCAAGCTCGGCTTCGGCGCGCAACGCACGATGCGCATCGCGCAGCGGCTTTACGAAGGCGTGGACTTCGGCGAAGGCCCCGTCGGCCTCATTACCTACATGCGTACCGACTCCGTCAGCCTCGGCGCCGACGCGATCAACGAGATCCGCGGTGTCATCCGCAAGCTGTACGGTGCGGATGCGCTGCCCGGCGCGCCCTCGCCTGTACAAGACGAAATCGAAGAACGCGCAGGAGGCGCACGAAGGCGTGCGCCCGACCGAAGCCAGCCGCACGCCGGAACAGCTCGCCGGCAAGATCGAGGCCGACGAGCACAAGCTCTACACGCTGATCTGGCGCCGCGCGGTCGCGAGCCAGATGGAAGCCGCGGTGTTCGATACCGTGGCCGTCGACCTGGCCGCCGGCCCCGGCAACATGTTCCGCGCCAATGGCTCGACGCTGCTCTCGCCCGGGTTCCTCGCGGTCTATCGCGAAAGCTTCGACGACGTCACGCTCAATGCGGACGACGACGAGAACCGCCTGCTGCCCGCGCTGGAGAAGGGCGACCAGGTGCGGCTGCTGTCGATCGAGACCGAGCAGCATTTCACCGAGCCGCCCCCGCGCTATTCGGAAGCGAGCCTGGTCAAGGCGCTCGAAGAACACGGCATCGGCCGGCCGTCGACCTATGCCAGCATCATCCAGACGCTGCTCTACAAGAAGTATTGCGAGCTGGTGAACAAGCGCTTCATACCCAGCGACCTCGGCAAGATCGTGAGCCGCTTCCTCACCGGCAACTTCGAGCGCTACGTCGATTACGGCTTCACCGCCGCGATGGAAGACGAGCTCGACAACATCTCGCGCGGCGAGGAAGACTGGCTGCCGATGCTCGAGCGCTTCTGGGAAGACCTCAAGAAGCAGGTCGACGACGTGAACGCGAACGTCACGCGCTCGGACGTCGCGATGGAGCGCCCGCTCGGCATCGACCCGGTGTCCGGCCGTCCCGTGAGCGTGCGTTACGGCCGCTTCGGCGCGTTCGCGCAGATCGGCACGCGCGAAGACGAAGAGAAGCCCAAGTTCGCGAGCCTGAAACCGGGCCAGCGCATGGACGACCTGACGCTCGAGCTCGCGCTCGAGCTGTTCCAGCTGCCGCGCACGCTGGGCGACTGGGAAGACGGCTATCCGATCAAGGTGGCGGTCGGCCGCTTCGGCCCGTACGTGCAGTTCGGCGCCAAGAAGTATGCCTCGCTCAAGAAAGAAGACGATCCGTACACCGTCACGCTGGAACGCGCGCTCGAGATCATCCGCGAGAAGCAGACGATCGAGGCGAACCGGATCATCAAGGAGTTTGCCGACGCCGGCATCCAGGTGCTGAACGGCCGCTATGGCCCGTACATCACCGACGGCAAGAAGAACGGCAAGATCCCGAAGGATCGCGAGCCGGCTTCGCTGACGCTCGAGGAGTGCCAGGCGTTGATCGCGGCGGCGCCCGAGCGCGGCGCCAATCGCTGGGGACGCAAGACCGCCGCCAAGACCACGGACAAGAAGGCGACCGCCGACAGCTGACGTGGCGCCCAAGAAGACTGCGGCCAGGAAGAAGGCTGCAGCGCCGAAGAAAAAGGCTGCGGCCAAGCGCAAGACTGCGGTCAAGAAGTCCGCCTGAGGTCGCGCGCAGCGCGGGTGAGGGTTATCTTGCGCGCGGTACAGAAGCACTGAGGCACCCGGGATGAGCAGCAACGCCACACCCTCCACGTCCGTCGTGATCGACTACCTGCGCGGGCTGCACGACCGTATCACCCATGCGCTGGAGCAGGTGGACGGGGGCGCGGCGTTCCGGCGCGACACCTGGCAACGTCCTGAAGGCGGCGGTGGCGAATCACGCGTGCTGCGCGACGGCGCGGTGTTCGAGCAGGCCGGCATCAATTTCTCGCACGTCATGGGCGGCAAGCTGCCTGCCTCCGCCACTGCGCAGCGCCCTGAACTCGCGGGCGCCAGCTTCGAGGCGACGGGCGTGTCGCTCGTGATCCATCCGCGCAACCCGTACGTGCCGACCTCGCATGCCAACGTCCGTTTCTTCATGGCGATCAAGGACGGCCAGCCCGCGGCCTGGTGGTTTGGCGGCGGCTTCGACCTGACGCCGTACTACCCGTTCGACGAAGACGTGCTGCACTGGCATCGCACGTCGCGAGCCGCGTGCGAACCGTTCGGCGCCGACGTGTACCCGAAGTACAAGGACTGGTGCGATCGCTATTTCTACCTGAAGCACCGCAACGAAACGCGCGGCGCCGGCGGACTGTTCTTCGACGACCTGAACGAATGGGGCTTCGAGCGCTCGTTCGCGTTCATGCAGAGCGTGGGCGACCACTACGTGCCCGCGTACCTGCCGATCGTCGAGCAGCGCAAGGACACCCCCTACGGCGAGCGCGAGCGCAACTTCCAGCTGTATCGTCGCGGACGTTACGTCGAGTTCAACCTGGTCTACGACCGCGGCACGATCTTCGGCCTGCAGACGGGCGGCCGCATCGAATCCATCCTGATGTCGCTGCCGCCGCTGGTGCGCTGGGAGTACGACTACAAGCCGGCGCCAGGCACGCCGGAAGCCCGGCTCTACGACGATTTTCTGCGGCCGCGCGACTGGCTTGCCGAACCAGCCCCGCGGTAGCGTCCCTATCGCCATCGCGGGCGATGCCAATTTCTCGCGAGACCCGGGCATCCGGATCGGTCGAACATGAATTATCGACACGCCTTCCATGCGGGCAACTTTGCGGACGTGCTCAAGCACGTCGTGCTCATCATGCTCGTCGAGCACCTGAAGCGGAAAGCCACGCCTTTTTTCTACCTTGATACGCATGCGGGCGGCGGCACCTACGACCTGAGCCTCGGCGAGTCGCAGCGCAGCGGCGAGTACAAGAACGGCATCGGGCGCCTGCTCGAGTTTCCGGAAGCAGCGCTGGCTCCGGAACTTGCGCAGTACGTGCGCCTGGTCAAGGAATGCGCCGGGCCCGGTCGCAGCGCAATCACCGCCTACCCCGGCTCGCCGACGATCGTCGCGAGCATGCGGCGACCGACCGATCGCATGGTGCTCGCCGAAACCCATGCGCGCGAGGCCCAGGCACTGCGCTCCTCGCTGGGGCGGCAGAAGCTCGTGTCGATCCTGGAGAGCGACGGCTACGAAGCGATCAAGGCGCAGGTGCCGCCGCGCGAGAAGCGCGGCCTCGTGCTGATCGATCCGCCGTTCGAATCCGACGCAGAGTTCGACACGATCCTGTCCGCCCTCGAGCAGGGCTACGAGCGCTGGCCGACCGGCACGTTCTGCATCTGGTATCCGCTCACGGAGCGCGCCGCACCGCTGCGGTTCCGCCGCAACCTCGAGGGCTCCGGCATCCGCAAGGTGCTCGACGTCACCTTGAGCGTCATGCCGGACGATTCGCCGGTGGGCATGCGCGGGTCGGGCCTGGTGATCGTGAACCCGCCGTGGCTGCTGGATGAGCGGCTCGCCGAGCTGCTGCCGGACCTGCATCGGCTGCTCGTGCCCGACGCGACCGGCGGCGTGGGCGTCGAATGGTGGGTGGGGGAGTGAGGGAAGTGAATAGGGAATAGTGAGTAGTGAATAGTCGGAGTCGTGCCTGGTTCCACCCACTACCCACCATTCACCACTCATTACCCATTACTCACTTCCTCGTGCCGGAAGCACGTCACGACGTGGTCATTGACCATGCCCGTCGCCTGCATGTGCGCGTACATGATCGTCGAGCCGACGAACTTGAACCCGCGGCGCAGCAGGTCCTTGGACAGAGCATCCGATTCCGCTGTCTTCGCCGGCACCTGTGACATCTCGCGCCAGCGATTGACGATCGGCTTGCCGCCCACGAACGCCCAGCTGTACTCGGCGAAGCTGCCGAACTCCTCCTGCACCTGCAGAAAGCAGCGCGCGTTGGTGATCGCGGACGCGATCTTGAGCCGGTTGCGCACGATGCCGGGGAACTGCAGCAGCTTCTCGACCTTGCGGGTGTCGAAGCGCGCGACCTTCACCGGATCGAAATCCGCGAACGACTGCCGATAGCCCTCGCGCTTGCGCAGGATGGTCGACCAGCTCAGGCCGGCCTGGGCGCCCTCCAGGATCAGGAACTCGAACAGCGCGCCGGTCGTCGTGGACGGGCACGCCCCACTCCTGGTCGTGGTAGGCGATGTATTCGGCACTCATGCCGGCATACGACCAGCCGCAGCGCGGGCGCGCGTCCGGGGCGAATCCAGAGGCGGGGTTGGGCTTTTTCGTGCTCATGGGCGGATTCTGCCCCGGCCGCTGCGGCTTTTGCGTTCTTTTCGCGGCGGGTCCCGCTCGGGTATAAAGGCTGGATTCCTGAAGAAAAAGCGCCCCAACCATGAGCCACTCCGACGCCCCCGGCCAGTTCCCGCGCGTGCGCATGCGCCGCATGCGCCGCGACGCCTTTTCGCGCCGCATGATGCGCGAGACGACGCTGACGGCAGACGACTTCATCTACCCGATGTTCGTCATGGAAGGCACCAGGCAGCGGGTGGCCATCCCCTCGATGCCGGGCATCGAGCGCGTGTCGGTGGACGAACTCGTGCGCGAAGCCGAGGAGGTCGCGCGGCTCGGCATCCCGGCGCTCGCGTTGTTTCCGGTGACGCCCGCAGAGGTCAAGAGCCTGGACGGCCGTGAGGCATGGAACCCGGAAGGTCTCGCGCAGCGCGCGGTGCGCGCGATCAAGAAGGCCGTGCCGGAACTCGGCGTCATCACCGACGTCGCGCTCGATCCGTTCACGACGCACGGGCAGGACGGCATCATCGACGACACCGGCTACGTGCTGAACGACGTCACCGTCGCGGCGCTGGTGCAAGCAGGGGCTGTCGCATGCCGAGGCCGGCGCCGACGTCGTCGCGCCTTCGGACATGATGGATGGCCGCATCGGCGCATTGCGCGACGCGCTCGAAGCAGCCGGCCACATCCACACGCGCATCCTCGCTTACTCCGCCAAGTACGCGTCGAGCTACTACGGCCCGTTCCGCGATGCAGTGGGTTCGGCCGGCAACCTGGGCAAGGGCAACAAGTACAACTACCAGATGGACCCGTGCAATTCGGACGAGGCCCTGCGCGAAGTGGAGCTCGACCTCGCCGAAGGCGCCGACATGGTGATGGTCAAGCCCGGCATGCCGTACCTCGATATCGTGCGCCGCGTGAAGGATCGCTTCGGCGCGCCGACGTTCGTGTACCAGGTCAGCGGCGAATACGCGATGCACATGGCGGCCGCGCAGAACGGCTGGCTCGACGAACGTGCGGTCGCACTGGAATCACTCAGCTGCATCAAGCGCGCCGGCGCCGACGGCATCCTGACCTACTTCGCGAAGCGCGCCGCGGGCTGGCTGCGAGGCTAGGGAATAGGGATTAGGGATTAGGGATTAGATGGAATAGTCGGAGGTGCGGTGGAATGCATGGGTTTCAGATTTACACTCGGCTGGTGACACGCTGCACGCACGGCCCAACTGCCCCTCCGACTAATCCCTAATCCCTAATCCCTAGTCCCTAGTCCCTTCCGCAATGTCCGACTCCTACGCCCTCTTCGGCTACCCGGTCAACCACAGCTGGTCGCCGTTCATTCACGGCTTGTTTGCGCGGCAGACCGGGCAGGACATGGTGTACCGCCTGCTGGAGTCGGCCCCTGAGCAGTTCCGGCACGACGTGCTCGATTTCTTCTTCGAACAAGGCGGCCGCGGCGCCAACGTCACGCTGCCGCACAAGCGCGCCGCCGCGGATCTGGTCAACGAACTGACCCCGCGCGCGCAGCGCGCCGATGCCGTGAACACGCTCGTGCGTCGTGATGGCGAGCTGATCGGCGACAACACGGACGGCGTGGGCCTCATCACCGACCTCACGCACAATCTGGGCGTGCGGCTCGCCGCGCCACGCATCTTGCTGCTGGGCGCAGGCGGCGCGGCGCGCGGCGCGCTCGGCCCGCTGCTCGAACTGCAGCCGTCGACGCTGGTCATCGCCAATCGCACGGAAAAACGCGCGGTCGAGCTCGCCGGCGAGTTCGCCGAGTTCGGTGCAGTGAGCGGCACCGCGTTCGGCGCGCTCGAACCGCTCGCGCCATTCGACCTGGTCATCAACGCGACATCCGCCAGCCTCAAGGGCGATGTGCCACCCATCCCGGCCCGCGCAATCGGCGGCGAGACCACCTGCTATGACATGGCCTACGGCGTCGGCGAAACGCCCTTCACGCAGTGGGCGCTCGACCACGGCGCAGCGGTCGTGGCGCAAGGTTGGGGCATGCTGGTGGAGCAGGCGGCCGAGGCTTTCCACGTCTGGCGCGGCGTGCGGCCCGACACGCCTCCCGTGCTCGAGGCGCTGCGTGCGCGTGCTACGACGCTGGCGGCGTCGGCTGCGCCGCGTACTCGTTCTTGAGCAAAACGTAGTCGTGCGCCATCTGCGGGATGCGCGCGATCTCCTCGGGACGCAGCTCGCGTGAGCGCCGTGCCGGATTGCCCACGTAGAGATACCCGGATTCCAGCCGCTTGCCTGGCGTGACGACGCTGCCCGCGCCGATGATCACGTCGCTGGCCACTTCCACGCCGTCGAGCACGATCGCACCGATCCCGACCAGCACGCGGTCCGCGATCGTGCAGCCATGCAGCGCGACCTTGTGGCCGATGACGACGTCGTCACCGAGGATCGTCGCCCAACCGGCGTCGTTGCCCGGATAGGGCCGCGACACGTGCACGATGCTGCCGTCCTGCACGTTGCTGCGGGCACCGATGCGGATGCGATTGACGTCGCCGCGGATCAGCACCAGCGGCCAGACCGAGGCGTCGTCGCCCAGGACGACGTCGCCGATGACCACGGCCGTGGGGTCGACCCAGGCGCCTGCACCAAGGGTGGGCGCCATGACCGCGGTAGGTTCGGGTCGTCATGCTCGATTGCCCGGATCGTCACAAAATGGGACCTCCAGTGTAGACGGTGACGACCACGGACCGGCAATCTTGCCGCTCGCGGGACGGCCCGCCTCCGTCCTAACGAGCCTGGGAGCGTCTGATGCTGGTCATGCTGCTGTTGTTCATTGCCCTGCTGGTCGCGGCCGCGGTCTACGTCGTCCGCATCTACAACGGGCTGGTGGCGCTGCGCGAGAACGTGCGCAAGGCCTGGGCCAACATCGACGTGCTGCTCACGCAGCGACACGACGAGCTGCCGAAGCTGGTCGAGACCTGCAAGCGCTACATGCAGTACGAACAGGAAACACTCGAGCGCGTCATGCAGGCGCGTTCCGCCGTGTTCAAGGCGCAGGGCCGCGGCGACGTGGCAGCGCTCGGCGTGGCCGAGGACCAGCTGCGCCAGGGGCTGGGCAAGCTGTTCGCTCTCGCCGAGAACTACCCGGACCTGAAGGCGGACAACGGCTTTCGCCATCTGCAGACGCGGATCTCCGAGCTGGAGGAAGCGATTGCGGACCGCCGCGAGCTCTACAACGAGACGGTCAATCTCAACAACATCCGGATCCAGACGTTCCCCGACCTGATCGTGGCGCGCCAGTTCGCCTTCAAGCCGGCGCAGTTGCTCGAGTTCACCGAGGACCAGAAGCGCGACGTGGACCTGGGCAAGCTGTTTGGCTGACGACGACTTCTGGTTCTGGCTGATCACGCTGGGCGTCGCCATCCTTGCGGGCGGCGCGGCAGCGCTGCGCTCGCTCAAGATCGCGCGGCTGCTCGAAGACACGCCGACGTCCCGCATCCGCTCGGCCGCGCAGGGCTATGTCGAACTCGCGGGCAACGCGCGCCTCATGCCAGGCGCGCAGAACCTCGCTCCGCTGACGCAACGACCCTGCGTGTGGTGGCGCTACACGATCTCGAAGCGCAACGAGAGCGGGTCAGGCAAGGCCAGCCGTAATCGCTGGACCACGGTGGCGTCGGGCACGTCGTCAACTGCTTTCCTGCTCGACGACGACACCGGGCAATGCATCGTGCAGCCGGACGGCGCGGAGGTCATTCCGACGGAATCCACGACGTGGTACGGCGACACGCCATGGCCCGCCGCGGCGAGCGCAAAAACGATGCGACTGACGGGTGGACGCGACTATCGCTACGCCGAACACCGCATCTACGAGCATGAGCGACTCTACGCGCTGGGGGATTTCCGCTCGACCGCCTCCGCGGCCGAACCCGACCATAAGGCCGCGGTGACGGAGTTGCTGGCGTTGTGGAAGCAGGACCAGCCCGCGCTGTTGCGCCGGTTCGACCGCAACGGCGACGGCCGCATCGACCTCGACGAATGGGAGGCCGCACGGGCCATGGCCCGTCAGTCGGTGCTCGCAGGCAGCACGGAGCGTGCCCCGCGGGCCAATTACCACGTGCTCGGGCGCCCGGACGCGGGTCGCCTGTTTCTCGTCGCCGCCCTGCCCCACGGCGACCTGGTCAGCCGGTACCGACGACGGGCCTTGTTCGCGTTCCTGGGCTTCATGGCGGCGGTTTATGCGCTCGGGTGGCTGCTGCAGGCCACGTCCGGCTGATTCGGCGTCCCGCGCACCGTAGAATGCGGCGCATGGACAATCCCCTGCTGCACGCCGCCTCCCTGCCCGCTTTCAGCGCGATCCGCCCTGAACATATCGAGCCCGCCGTGCGGCAAGTGCTCGAGGAAAACAGGCACGGCCTGCAGGAATTGCTGGCCTCCGGCGCGTCGGGCTGGGACGGCATCGTGCTTCCGATCGAGCGGATGCAGCATCGGCTCGCCCGTACCTGGTCGCCGGTCGGCCACCTGAACGGAGTCGCGAACAGCGACGAACTGCGTGGCGCTTACAACGCATGCCTGCCGCTGCTCACCGCGTACCACACGGAGATGGCGCAGAACGCCAGCCTGTGCGCCGCGTACCAGCACATCAAGGACACGCAGTACGACGCACTGCACGCCGATCAGCGCCAGCTCGTCGACAACGCGCTGCGCGATTTCCGGCTGGCAGGCGTGGCGCTCGAGCCCGAGCGCAAGCAGCGCTTTCGCGAACTGATGGAGCGACTGGCCACGGCGCAGGCCAAGTTCGACGAGAACGTGCTCGACGCGACCAACGCCTGGACACGCGGCGTGGACGACGAGGCCGAACTGGCCGGCCTGCCGGAAGCAGTCGTCGCCCGCGCACGCGCCGAGGCCATGCGGAACGACCGCAGCGGCTGGCTGTTCACGCTGGACGCGCCGAACTACCAGGCCGTGCTCACGCACGCCGAGCATCGGCCGCTGCGCCAGGATTTCTACACGGCCTGGATCACGCGCGCATCCGAGCAGGGCAACCCGGACTGGGACAACTCTGCGCTGATCGAGGAAATCCTCGCGCTGCGTCACGAGGCAGCCCAGCTCGCCGGCTTCGGCAGCTTCGCGGAGTATTCGCTCGCCACCAAGATGGCGCACGATCCGGGCGAGGTGCTCGAATTCCTGCGTCGCCTTGCGCGCTTGTGCCGGCCCGCAGCCCAGCGTGAGTTCGCCGAGCTCGAGGCCTTTGCCGGCACCCGGCTCGAAGCGTGGGACGTCGCCTTCCATTCCGAGCGGCTCAAGCGCGAGCGCCTGGCGGTCTCGGAAGAAGAGCTGCGCCCTTACTTTCCATTGCCGCGCGTGCTGCAGGGGCTGTTCGCCGTGGCACACCAGCTCTATGGCGTGCGGATCGAAGAACGTCCCGGCGTCGATGTGTATCACCCGGACGTCCGCTTCTACGACATCGTCGGCACCGACGGCGCCCCTCGCGGCGGCTTCTTCCTCGACCTCTACGCACGGCCGAAGAAGCGCGGCGGCGCATGGATGGACGAATGCCTCGGCCGCATCGACGTCGCGGGCGCGCACGCATTGCCGATCGCGTATCTCGTCTGCAATTTCACGCCGCCGGGCGGCGCGCGACCTTCGCTGCTCACGCATTACGAAGTCGTGACCATGTTCCACGAGTTCGGGCACGGCCTGCATCACATGCTCACACGTGTCGATTTCCCGAGCGTGGCAGGCATCAACGGGGTGCCGTGGGATGCAGTCGAATTGCCCAGCCAGTTCATGGAGAACTTTGCCTGGCGCGAGGAAGTGCTGCCGCTGATCTCGGGCCACGTCGAAACCGGCGCGCCGCTGCCGCTCGACGCGCTGCGCAAACTGCAGGCCACGCGCTCGTTCCAGGCCGGCATGCAGTCGGTGCGCCAGCTCGAGTTCGCGCTGTTCGACTTCCGCCTGCATGCCGAGTTCGAGCCCGCGCGCGGCGCGCGCCTGCTGCAGACCCTGGCAGAGGTGCGGGACGAGGTCGCGGTGGTGCGTCCGCCGGCGTTCAACCGGTTCCCGCACAGCTTCCAGCACATCTTCTCGGGCGGCTACGCCGCGGGCTACTACAGCTACAAGTGGGCCGAGGTGCTGTCGGCGGATGCGTTCGGCGCGTTCGAGGAAGCCGGCATCTTCGACGCCGCGACGGCCAGGCGCTTTCTCGGCGCGATCCTCGAGCGAGGCGGCAGTCGCGATGCCATGGAAGCGTTCGTCGAGTTCCGCGGCCGCAAGCCGGAGCTCGAGCCGCTGTTGCGCCAGCTCGGGCTGGCGGCCTGATCCACCCCACGGAGCCGCACCGCATGACCTGGACGCTCGCCACCTGGAACGTCAATTCGCTGCGAGTACGGCTGCCCCACCTGCAGGACTGGCTGGCTGCCAACTCCGCTCGACGCCATCGTCCTGCAGGAAACGAAGCTGCCGGACGCAGACTTTCCCGCCGCCGAGCTCGAGGCGCTGGGCTGGCATGCCGTGTTCAGCGGGCAGCGCACCTACAACGGCGTGGCCATCCTGAGCCGTGCGACGGCCAGCGACGTGGTGGCCGGCATTCCCGGTTTCGAGGATGAGCAGCGCCGCGTGCTCGCGGCCACGATCGGCGGCGTCCGCGTCATCGACGTCTACGTGCCGAACGGACAGACCGTGGGCTCGGACAAGTTCGAGTACAAGCTGCGGTGGTTTGCCGCGCTGCGCGACTACGTGGCTGCAGAACTGGCCCGGCACCCGCACCTGGTCGTGCTCGGGGATTTCAACGTCGCACCGGAAGACCGCGACGTGCACGATCCCAAGGCCTGGGAAGGCTCGGTTCACGTGAGTCCGCCTGAGCGGGCGGCGCTGCAGGCCCTGCTCGGCACCGGACTGGTCGATTGCTTCCGCTCGTTCGAGCAGCCGGAGAAGTCCTATTCCTGGTGGGACTACCGCATGATGGCTTTTCGCCGCAATGCGGGCCTGCGCATCGACCTGATCCTGGCTTCGCACGCGCTCGCTCAGAAGTGTGGCGCGTGTCACATCGACAAGGCGCCACGCAAGCTGGAACGGCCTTCGGACCACACCCCGGTCGTCGCGAGTTTTGACATATGAGGCCGTAAGCGGCGCCTGCCGGCCTGTTTACCTGCAGTGTCGGTTTTTTTGACTCTGGCGCTTTGGCTCGAAGGGTCTAGACTCGCCCGCAAACCCGAGCTTGCAAAGTCGCCCCATGCAGTTTCGCCGCAGCGATTTCGATGTCACGAACACCGTGCAGGTGAGTTCGGTCGCGTCCGTGCGCAGGGCGGTCGAAGATCTCTGCCAGCAGACATGGCCGGGCGCCGACTTCGCGCGACTCGCCCAGGCATTTGCCGATTTCGAGCGTCTGTTCCTCGGCAACTACCCGGGTTACCTGGGCTGCGACACCGTTTACCACGACATGCAGCATTCGCTGGACGACACGCTGGCGATGGCACGCCTGCTTGCCGGCCACGATCGATCGCAGGCACCGGAGCAGCGCCTCGGCGCCGAACGCGCGATGGTCGGCCTGATCGTCGCGCTGTTCCACGACTCGGGTTACATCCGTCGCAGCGACGACACGCTGCACCGCAACGGCGCCGAATTCACGCGCACGCATGTCGCTCGCGGCGCCACCTTCCTGACGCACTACCTGCCGGCCATCGGCCTGGCGAGCTGGGTGCCGGTCGCGACGCAGGTCATCCACTACACGGGCTACGAAGTTCCGTTCAAGGACATCCGCCTGGACGACCCGCGCGATCGCCGCGTGGGCCACCTGCTCGGCACGGCCGACATGCTGGCGCAGATGTCCGATCGCTGTTACCTCGAGAAGTGCCGTGATCGCCTCTACCCCGAGTTCGTGCTCGGCGGCGTTGCCATGCAACGGGCGGAAGATGGCGGCCTCAAGGTGCATTACGCCTCCGGGCTCGACGTGCTGCGCCGCACGCCGGAGTTCGCCGAGATGACGATGCGGACACGGCTCGACGGCGAGTTCAGCGCGGCCTATCGCCACCTCGAATGCCTGTTTGGCGGCCGCAATCCGTACATGGAAGCGATCCACCGCAATCTCGCCTACCTGGCGCAGGTGCTGAAGACCGGCAACTGGCGCATGTTGCGCCGGCTGCCGCCCGTGTTCACCTGGTCAAAGAACCCGCTCGAGACGGCGCGCGCGCTGGTGATCCAGCACATCCAGCTCGGGCTCAAGGCCGTCTAGCGGGCCTCACGGCCGCAGGCCGCGCAGGAAGGCGGCGGGGTCCTCGCCTCGCTCGAGCACCTCCACCAGCGCTGAGCCGACCACCACCCCGTCGACGTGACCCTGCATGCGGCTCACGTGCTCGGCGGTGCGGATGCCGAACCCGGCGCAGACTGGAATCGGCGACATCGACTTCACGCGATCCATGTACTGCAGCACTTCGTCCGGCACCGCCACGGACTTGCCCGTCGTGCCGGTCATCGTCACCGCGTAGACGAATCCCTGGCTGGCCGCGCACAGCATCCGCAGTCGCGCATCCGGCGTCACCGGGGTCACCATCTGCACCAGCGCAACGCCGACACGGTCGAGCGCGGCGCGCATGTCCGCGCTTTCCTCGTAGGGCAGGTCGGGAATGATGAAGCCTGCGACACCCGCGCCCCGCGCCACTTCGGGCAAGCGCTCGAGCCCGAAGGCCAGCAACGGATTCAGGTAGCTCATCAGCAGGACCGGCGCACGCGGCCTGCGGCTGCATCGCAGTCAGTTCCTGCAGCAGCCACGTGAGCGTGAAGCCGCCCTGCAGGGACGCGAAACTGGCGCGCTGGATCGTGGCGCCATCGGCCATGGGATCGCTGAACGGCACGCCGATCTCGACGACGTCGGCCTCTGACGCGATCGCGCGCAGGTTTTCCGCGAAATGCGCGCGATCCGGGAAAGCCTGCCGTCATGAAGCCGACGACGGCCGGACGGCCGCTCGCTGCGGCCTGGCTGATCGCGCTGCTGATGCTGTCGCGCGGCTGCGCGGTCTGTTGCGAAGTCGTCATCAGATCTGTCCCTTGAGCAAGGTGCGCTGCAACGTCGGCATGTCCTTGTCGCCGCGACCGGAGAGGCCGATCAGGATGCGGCAGCCGGGATTCGCCTGGGCGTACTTTGCGTGCGCCGGCAAACGCGTGGGCGGTTTCGATGGCTGGCAGGATGCCTTCGTACTGGCTGCACTCCGCCAGCGCAGCCAGCGATTCGTCGTCTTCCGCAGCGGCGAAGCCGAGGCGGCCGATGCTGGCGAGCAGCGCATGCTCGGGTCCGACGCCCGGGTAGTCGAGGCCGGCCGATACCGAGTGCGTCTCCTGGATCTGGCCGTGTTCGTCCTGCAGCAACAGCGAATAGCAGCCCTGCAGCACACCGGGCGTGCCGTAGGCGAGCGACGCTGCGTTCTGCCCAAGGCCGGGGCCCGTGCCCCCTGCTTCGAAGCCGAGCAGCTTGACGTCGAGGTCGGGCACGAACGGATGGAACAGGCCGATGGCGTTCGAGCCGCCACCGACGCAGGCCACGACGACGTCGGGCAGCGCACCCGCCTGCGCCAGCATCTGCGCGCGCGCCTCGACGCCGATCACGCGCTGGAACTCGCGCACCATGTAGGGGTACGGATGCGGACCGACCGCCGAGCCGAGGATGTAGAACGTGCCGTCCGGATCGGACACCCAGTCGCGCAGCGCTTCGTCGATCGCGGCGCGCAGTGTCTTGTCGCCGCCCGTGACCGGCACGACGTTCGCGCCGAGCAGTTTCATGCGACCGACGTTCGGCGCCTGGCGCTCCATGTCGATCGAGCCCATGTACACGGTGCACGGCATGCCGAGCCGCGCGCAGGCCGCCGCCGTGGCCACGCCGTGCTGGCCGGCGCCGGTTTCCGCGACGATGCGCTTCGCCCCGAGTCGCTTCGCCAGCAGGCCCTGGCCAATTGCGTTGTTGATCTTGTGGGCGCCGGTGTGCGCCAGGTCTTCCCGCTTCAGCCAGACCTCTGCTCCCCAGCGCTTGGACAAGTGCGGCGGCGTACGTGAGCGGCGTCGGGCCGGCCCGACCCAGGTGCGCAACTGCTGGTCGAGCTCGGCCTTGAACGCGGGATCCGGCAGGATGTCGCGGATGCCCTGCTCGAGCCGGTCGAGCGCCGGCACCAGCGTTTCGGGAACGTAGCGCCCACCGAACGGGCCGAAGCGCCCGCGCGCATCCGGGAACTCTCCCTTCAGTGTCTGGGCAAGCAGCGCCTCGCGATCGAGATTGAGGGCCTGGGTCTTCATGTGTGCAATTACTCCAGCGACGACGACGCGAGCCGCGCGTGCATCGCACGGGCCGCATTCACGAAATTCATGATCAAGGCTGCATCCTTCACGCCGCGCGTGAGCTCGACGCCCGAACTCACGTCGACGCCGAAGGGCCGCACGGCTGCGATGGCGGTACCGACGTTCGCGACGTCGAGCCCACCGGCGAGCACCACTTCGCGCTGCCGGGCCAGGCGCGCTGCAGCGTCCCAGTCGGCCCGTTCCCCGGTGCCGCTGCGACCGCTTTCGAGCAGGCAGCGCGGCGGCAACGACGGCATTGCGCGGGCAGCGCGCGATCGGTGCGATAGACCGGCAGCACGCGTTGGTCGTCATGCAGCTCGAGCGTGTCGAGGTCCGTGGCATCGGTCTGCACCCAGTCGGGCTGCACTGCATCGATCGCAGCATCCAGCTCCGCTTGCGTCGGGTGCAGGAACACCGCGACCTTTTCGACGCCGCGGGGAACGGTCGCCGCAAGCGCCTGGGCAGACTGCAGGGCCAGGTGACGCGGCGAGGCCGCGTGGAAGACGAAGCCGACTGCATCGGCGCCGGCGGCTACGGCCGCTGCGACATCTGCGGCGCTGCGCAGGCCGCAGATCTTGATCCAGAGCGGCGCGGCAGTGCGGTTCATCGCGCTGCGCCGCGTCCGGCTGCGAGCAGGTCGCGCACGGCCTGCGCCGGGTCGTCGTGCTGCATCAGCGTGGTGCCGACCAGCGCCAGTCGATAGCCGAGCCGCGCCACGGTCGCGGCGTCCTCGACGGTGACGACGCCGCTTTCGGCCACGGCCGGCCATTCCGGCGGCAAGGCATCGCGCAACTGCGCGAAACGTGCGAAATCGATCTGCAGCGACTGCAGGTCACGACTGTTGAGACCCATCAGCACCTGCTCGTCGCGACCGCGGCGTTCGCGTGCAAGTCCGGCCGCAACGGCGACGTCGGCCGCATCGAACGCCTCGAGCAGCACGAACAGGCCGAGCTCTGCCGCAGCGTCCAGCATCGACACGAGCGTGGCGAGCGGCACCATGCGCACGATCAACAACACACCGGCGGCGCCTGCAGCACGCGCCTCGAGCACCTGGTAGGGATCGACGAGAAAGTCCTTGCGCATCGCCGGCACGCCGTACGGCGCCAGCGTCGCCGCCGCCAGAGCGCAGGTGCGCGAGGTCACCGTCGAAACGCGAGGGCTCGGTCAGGATCGAACAGACGGCGGCACCGGCCTGCAGCGTATCCGCGCAACCGTGCGACCGGGTCGAGTGTCCGCGCCGACAGGTCACCCAGCGCAGGCGAGCGCAGCTTGAGCTCGGCAATCAGGTCGAATGCCTCGCCCGACAATTGCAGGCGCGCGGGGCGCGGCAGGCTCGCGCAGCGTTCACGCAGCTCGGCCTCGCTGACCGCAGCACGCGCAACTGCCAGGCGCTGCGCGCTGCCCGCCGCCATGTCGTCCAGCAGCCCCATCAGCCGCCACCACCGATGGAGCGGCCGAACGCCGCCAACCGGTCGAGCAGGCGCACGCCGTCGCCGCGATCGAGCGCGTCGCTGGCGGCACGAATGGCCGCGTGCGGCTCGGTGACCGCGCCGGAGACTTCAAGCGCCAGCGCGGCATTGAGCACCAGCGCGTCACGGTGAGGTCCGCGGTCCGCGCCCGTGAACACCGCGCGCATGCCCACCGCGTTGTGTGCCGCGTCGCCGCCGGCGAGCGATTGGGGCGTGCAGCGGGCGAAAGCCGAACGCGAGCGGATCGCGCTCGGTGCGCTGCACGCTGCCGGGACGCACGTCGTAGAGCTCGAACGGACCGCACGGCGTGGGTTCGTCCCAGCCGGGCTCGCCGTGCACGACGAACACGCGTTCGATCGGCATGCCCGCCAGCGTCTCGGCCATCAGCCGGGCCGCGTCGCGGCTGTACGCGCCGATCAGGCCGAACGGCGGCTCCGCTGGATTCGTCAACGGACCCAGCAGATTGAAGACCGTGCGCACACCCAGCGCGCGGCGCACCGGAGCGATCTCTTTCATCGCGGGGTGATAGTGCGGCGCGAACAGGAACGTGAAGCCCGTGGCGGCCAGGCACTCGCCGGCGCGGCGTTCGTCGAGCGGCAGCGGCAGCCCCAGGCTTTCGAGCAAGTCGGCGCTGCCGGAGCGGCTGGAGACCGAGCGGTTGCCGTGCTTGACGACGCGCACGCCGAGCGCTGCCGTCAGCAAGGCAGCGCCCGTGGATATGTTGAAACTGCCCGAGGCATCGCCGCCGGTGCCGACGATGTCGATGGCAGGTGCACCCGCCGGCAAGGTGGGCCGGCGCGCGAGGCTGCGCATGGCGCCGGCAAAGCCGCGCACCTCGGGCGCCGTCAGCCCCTTGCTGCGCAAGGCGGCCAGCAAGGCCCCCGCCATCGCGGGCGGCATCGACGGATCGGTCAACGCGAGCAGCAAGGCAGCGGCTTCCGACTCTGCCAGGTGCTCGCGGTTCAGCAGCCGCTCGAGGGTTTCGCGCAGTTCGGCCATCGTCGATGCGTCAGGCTCCGCGCCGGCCTCCGCTGAACTGCAGGAAGTTGCCCATCAGCAGCGGACCTGCGGGCGTGAGCACGCTCTCGGGATGGAACTGCACGCCCTCGACGTTCAGGTCACGATGGCGCACGCCCATGATTTCTCCCTCGGGCGTCCGCGCGGTGACCGTGAGTTCCGCCGGCAGCGTCTCGGGCTTGGCGATGAGCGAATGATAACGGCCGACGTCCATCGGTTGCGGCGCGCCGGCGAACACGCCTTGTCGCGTCATGCTGCACGGGCGAGACCTTGCCATGCATCAGTCGCCCGGCGCGCACGACGTCGCCGCCGAACACCTCGACGATCGACTGGTGACCGAGGCAGACGCCGAGGACCGGTATCTGGCCCGCGAAGGCACGGATCATGGTCATGGAGACGCCGGCATCGCGCGGCGTGCCGGGGCCCGGCGAGATACAGAGATGCGTCGGCTGCAGCGCGCGCGCCTGCTCGACAGTGATCGCGTCGTTGCGATGCACGAGCACGTCTGCGCCGAGCACCAGGAACGCCTGCACCAGGTTGTAGGTGAAGCTGTCGTAGTTGTCGACCAGCAGCAGGCGCGGGGCCGCGTGTGTCATCACAGGCCCTCCCGGGCGATGTCGAGCGCGCGGCGCAACACGTCGCTCTTGGCGAACACCTCGCGGTACTCGTTCTGCGGCACGCTGTCGGCGACGATGCCGGCCCCCGCCTGGAAGCTGTAGGTATCGCCGTGGAACACCATCGTGCGGATCGTGATCGCGTGATTCATGTCGCCGCCGAGACCGAAATAACCCACCGTGCCGCCGTAAAACCCGCGCTGCACGGGCTCGAGCTCGTCGATGATCGCCATCGCCCGCACCTTGGGTGCGCCGACCAGGGTGCCGGCCGGGAACGCCGCGGCGAACAGGTCGAACTGATCGCGGCCGGGCGCGAGGCGCCCGTTGACGCCGCTCACGATGTGCATGACGTGGCTGTAGCGCTCGATGGAACGATAGGGATCGACGTTGACGCTGCCCGCCTCGGCCACGCGACCGAGATCGTTGCGCGCCAGGTCGACGAGCATGACGTGCTCGGCATTCTCTTTCGGATCCGCGAGCAGGCTGGCTTCATTCGCGAGGTCTTCCGCCGCGTCGGCCCCGCGCGGCAGCGTGCCGGCGATCGGGCGCAGGTGCGCGACGCCGCCTTCGAGCTTGACCAGCGCTTCAGGCGATGAACCCACGATCACGCGATCGCCGAGCTCGCAGAAGTACATGTAGGGCGACGGGTTCAGCAGGCGCAGTGCGCGATAGGCCTCGAACGGGTCCATGTCGCACAGGCCGCCGAAGCGGATCGACAGCACCAGCTGGTACACGTCGCCCGCAGCGATGTATTCCTTGGTGCGCGCGACGTTGTGCAGGAACGCGTCCTGCGACAGGCTGGCCTGTGCCGGACCGAATTTCGTCGGTCGCACCGGGCCGGGCAGGCCTCCGCGCAGGGCCTTTATGACCTCGCCGCGCAGGGCCCGGCGTTCACTCTCCGGGCCCGCGTGCAGCAAGGCGGCGCGACGCGTCAGGTGATCGAACGCCAGCACCGAACGTGGCGCGACATAGTGCGCGTCAGGCACGCCCTCCCCAGGCTGGGCGTGCGACGGCAGCCGCTCGAAGTAGCGCACCAGGTCGTAGCTCGCGGCGCCGACCATGCCCCCGAGCAGGGGAAACCCGGCCTGGGTGACGTCCGGCCGTGGGGACTGCGCCAGGGCCTGGCGCAAGGACGCGAGCAACTGGACCTGGTCCGCGGGCCGCGGCCCCTGCACGCCGTTGACCGTCAACCCCTGGGCGTCGAGCCGGTACTCGAGGCAGTCGCCGAAGCCGATGAAGGAATAGCGGGCGAGACGCTCTCCGCCCTCGACGCTCTCCAGCAGGAAGCGCGGGCGAAAAGGTTTCAATTTGAGGTAGGCCGACACCGGTGTGTCGAGGTCGGCTGCAATATCGAACAAGGTCGTCGTCACCTGCGGCTCCTCTGACGCGGGACCCGGGGGACGGACAACAAAAAACCCATCCCACGGTGCTGCGCGGAGATGGGTCCTGGAATCCTGCGAAAAGAGACTAACGCGGCCGGCCCCACTCCTAGAAGTGGCGCCACCACCAACGGCTGTTGAGCGTGTGCTGTACGGTTGCGTTCATCTCGCGGCGCAGTATCCATGGGCCGGTGCGGACCGTCAAGGAAGGGGCGGAGGAAGGACAGGAAGGACAGGAAGGAGGGGAAGGGGTTAGGGGCTAGGGGTTAGTCGGAGGAGCGTGCCAACCTCGCAATCAAACTCCCAGCTGCAATCGTGCCGCGAAGACCGGAACAGTCACGCCACCTCCGACTAACCCCTAGCCCCTAACCCCTTCCCCTCCTTCCTCCCCCTTCCGCCCCTTCCCCACCTAGAATCACGGCAGGCGAAGCGGAGACGCAATGACGACGGGTTCTCTCGGCGGCGTGGACAGACAACGGATCGCGGAACTGTTCGCAACCGAGCAGCGAAACTATGTCGCGGCCCATCCGCTGTCGCAGCAGCGCACGGGGCACGGCATCGCGGGGTTTTACGACGGCGTGCCCATGCACTGGATGCGCGACTGGTCGATGCCCTTCCCGTTCCTCGTCGCGTCCGCGCAGGGTTCGACGCTGCACGACGTCGACGGCAACGAGTACGCGGACTTCTGTCTCGGCGACACCGGCTCGATGTTCGGGCATTCGCCTGCGCCGGTCGCTGCGGCCATCGCGCGCCAGGCGAGCCAGGGCCTCACGTACATGCTGCCGACCGAAGATGCGGTCGTGGTCGGCCAACTGCTGGTCGAACGCTTCGGGCTGCCCCACTGGCAGATCGCCACGACGGCGACGGATGCCAATCGCTTCGCCTTGCGGGTCGCGCGCGCCGTGACCGGTCGCCCGAAGATCCTCGTCTTCAATGGCTGCTACCACGGTATCGTCGACGAAACCTTCGTGCGGCTGGTTGCCGGCCGCGCGCAGCCGCTCCCCGGCCTGCTCGGGCAGGCCGCCGACCTCACGCAGCTCACGCGCGTGGTCGAGTTCAATGACGTGGCGGGTCTGGAGCGCGAACTTGCGCACGGCGACGTCGCCTGCGTCATCACCGAACCCGTGCTCACCAATTCCTGCATGGTGCTGCCCGCGCCAGGCTTCCTCGAGGCAGTGCGACGCCTGACTCGCGACGCGGGCACGCTGCTGCTGATCGACGAAACGCACACGATCTCGACGGGCCAGGGCGGATACACCCGGGTCCATGGCCTCGAGCCGGACCTGTTCGTGTTGGGCAAGCCCATCGCAGGCGGGGTGCCCGCCAGCGTCTGGGGCATGACAGAGGCCGTGGCGCGACGCCTCGACGCGGTGCGTGCAAGCAAGCCGGCCGGGCATTCGGGCATGGGCACCACGCTGTCCGCGAACGCGCTCGCGCTCGCCGCCATGCGCGCGACGCTCGAACACGTCATGACCGACGCCGCTTACGCCAGGATGGAGCGCCTGGCCAGAGTGCTGGTCGCAGGCCTGCAGGACACGATCGCGGCGCACCGACTGCCCTGGCACGCCGTGCGCGTGGGCGCGCGCGTCGAGTTCATCTGTGCACCCGGTCCCTTGCGCGACGGCACGCAAGGCGAGGCGGCCCATGCGCCGCAGCTCGAACGCGCCGTCCACCTGGCGTTGCTGAACCGTGGTTGCCTGATTGCGCCGTTCCACAACATGATGCTGGTGTGTCCGGACACGACCGCGCCGCAGATTGCGCAGCTGCAGGAAGCGTTCGCCGACGTGACCGGTACGCTCATTGCCTGACTCGCCGTCCACCGGGCCTGGAGTGCTTCGATGTCATTGCTCGATACCCTGGCCGCCATCGTCGGCCCGCCGAACCTGCTGACGGGAGTCGATGTCGCTGCGCGCAGTGTGAGCTGGGGTGATCGCAGCCCATGTCGCGCGCGGGCGATCGTCAGGCCCGCCAGCACCGACGAAGTGTCGCGCGTGCTCGCAGCGTGCCACGCGGCACGGCAACCGGTCGTGCTGTTCGGCGGCCTCACGGGACTGGTACAGGGCTGCGTGGCCGGGCCAGACGAGATCGCGCTGTCGCTCGAGCGCCTGCATCGCATCGAGGACATCGACCCGATCGGACGCACCATGACGGTGGAAGCCGGCGTGCCGGTGCAAAAGGTGCAGGAAGAGGCCGAGAAGCACGGACTGCTGTATCCGGTCGACTGGGGCGCGCGCGGCTCGGCACAGATCGGCGGCAGCGTCGCGACCAACGCGGGCGGCAACGGCGTCATCCGCTACGGCATGACGCGTGATTCAGTGCTTGGACTCGAAGCGGTGCTCGCCGACGGGACCGTCATTCCTGCCATGAACCGAATGCTGAAGAACAACGCGGCGTACGACGTAAAGCAGTTGTTCATCGGCTCCGAAGGCACGCTCGGCGTCATCACCCGCCTGGTGTTGCGGCTGCGCGAACTGCCACGCAGCACGCAGTCCGCGCTGGTCGCCTGCGCCCGCTTCGACGACGTCACCCGGTTCCTCAAGCACATGGACGGCGCACTCGGCGGCGCGCTGTCGGCCTTCGAACTGATGTGGAATTCGTTCTACCGGATGGTGACCACGCCGCCGTCAAAAGGCACGCCGCCGCTGCCACAGACCCACGAGTTCTACGTGCTGGTGGAAAGCACGGGCGGCGATCCGGCCCGCGACCAGGCGCAGTTCGAGGAAGCGATTGCTGCAGCCATCGAGGCCGGACTCGTCGCCGACGCGGTGGTGTGCTCGTCCTCGGCGCAACGCGATGCGCTCTGGGCGTTGCGCGACGACGTCGAGGGTATTTTTCGCCTCGGCATGCCGGTCGCTTTCGACATCAGCCTGCCGCTCGCCGCGATGGAGGACTACGTCAGCGAGGTGCTGGCGCGGCTCGAACGCGAATGGCCCGCCTATCAGCGCTTCGTGTTCGGTCACCTGGGCGATGGCAACCTGCACATCATCGCCGCGGGGCCGCCGAGTGCCGCGGCGCGCCACGGCATCGAGCGCTGCGTGTACGAGCCCCTGGCTTCGCGCGGCGGCTCCGTTTCGGCAGAGCATGGCGTTGGCACTGAAAAGCAGCCCTGGCTCGACCTGTGCCGCAGCCCGGCTGAGCTGGCCCTGATGAGGACGCTGAAGCTGGCGCTCGATCCGCAGGGCATTCTCAATCCCGGCCGCGTCCTGCTGCCCCGCTGACATGCGGCTTCGCTACCGCTGAGGCAGGCGCGAGATCATGCAACACGAATGGCAAGTACTGATTCGCGGCGCACGCGTGTTCGACGGCACGGGCACCCCGGCCAGCATCGAAGACGTCGCGATCCACGACGGCCGCATCGCCGCCCGTGGCGCGAATCTGGCGCCGGGGCGCGCGCAACACGTCGTCGACGCGGGCGGCCGCTGGCTGTTGCCCGGCCTGCTCGACATCCATACGCACCTCGACCTGGAGGTGGAGCTGTCCCCGGGCCTGCCGGAATCCGTGCGCCACGGCACGACGACCGTCGTCGTCGGCAATTGCAGCCTGGGTACCGCGTTCGGTTCCCAACGCCGCAACGGCGACGATCCGATCCTCGACTGCTTCACTCGGGTCGAGAACATGCCCAAGTCCGTCCTGCGCAAGGTCGTCGACCGCATCGACTGGGCGGGCACCGGGGAGTATCTCGAGCACCTCGACCGGTTGCCGCTCGGCCCGAACATCGTGCCGTTGCTGCCGCATTCGATGCTGCGGATCGAGGCAATGGGCAGCACCGACGCTGCGGTCACGCGCGAGCCCACTGGCGCGGAAAGGGCGCGGATGCGCACGCTGCTCGCCGATGCGATGGCACAGGGCTACGCGGGTCTGTCGACCGATTCGATCCCCTTCCATTACCTGGCCAACGATCCACACAAGAGCGAACGCATCCCTGCGCAGCACGCGTCGTGGTCCGAGCTCAAGGACCTGCTCGACGTGGTGCGTGAGAGCGACCGCGTGTGGCAGTGCACCCCGGACGCGTCCAATCGTGCCAGGACCTTCCTGCGCTTCTTCCTGACCAGCGGCCGGCTGTTCGGCAAGCCGCTCAAGACCAGCGCCTTGACGGCGGTGGACCTCACGCACGAGCGCCGGACCTACAAGCTCTTTCCGCTCATCGCCAACGTGCTCAATTCACGACTGGTGCAGGGCCGCTTCCACTTCCAGGTGCTGGCGACGCCATTCCGCATGTTCGCCGAGGGCGCACTCTGCCCGATCTTCGAGGAGTTCGAATCGTCGCGCCGGCTGATGGCGCTCGACATCGAGGACGCCGCCGGGCGCCGCGAGGCCATGGCCACCGAGGATTTCGGCCGGGTATTCGTGCGGGAGTGGCACGACGCCGGCGCAGTTTCGACGTTCAATCGCGACCTGGAGGCGCTCACCATCGAACGTGCGCCCGTGCCCGAATGGTGTGGCGAGACTTTCGGCGCGCTGTATCGTCGCGTGCGCGATTTCCAGTCAGGCGTCGCGAGCGCCGCGCGCAGCGAACCTGAACGAGCGGCCCTGGCCGAGTTCCCGCAACCGATCACGCGCGACGCCGACCTGCTGCTGCACCTGTTCCGCCGCTACGACCGCGAGCTGCGCTGGTGGTTCACCGTCGCCAACGACCGGCCCGCCATCCTGCGCGACCTGCTGTTTCATCCGCACATGCTGCCGGGCTTCAATGACAGTGGCGCGCACCTGATCAACCTCGCGTTCTTCGACGGCAACCTGCTGACGCTGCAGATCGCCGCGCGCGAGTCGCTGGAGATGGTGGCCAAGGCGGTGCGGCGGCTGACGCGCGAGCCGGCGGAATTCTTCGGCGTCGACGCGGGGCGGCTCGAGGTGGGCGCACAGGCCGACCTGGTGCTGATCGACCCGGAAGCACTCAGCACCTACGACACCGACGCCAACCGGCGCATGGTGTACCGCGACATCTTCGAGCACGAGCAACTCGTCAATCGCTCGGACGGCGTGGTGACCGCGGTGTACATCGCCGGCGAGCAGGTCTGGGATGGCGTCGACGTGCTGCCGGCGCTCGGCCGGCGACGGCTCGGGCGGGCACTGCGGGCGGGCTGATCGCGCTCTCGAGTTGTCGCGGGACCGGAGCAGGCGGCCGGGCCAGGTGCTCTCGCGAACTCCGTGTCGGACGCCGCAGCCCGAGCGCAGGCTCGAGGCGGCACTGCAGTCATGTCGCAGGCACGCTGCCACCATCGCCTCGAGCCCGTTCGGGCAAGGCTCGCCGTGAATCGTGCCGGTCCTCGGCGCGATTCACGATGCGCGGTAGACCCGGAGTTCGCGAGAGCACCTGGCCCGGCCGCCTGCTCCGAATCCGCGACTGACGCAGCTACGGGCCCTTAGAGCGAACCAACCGCGCGCGCGAGCCGCATCTGCGCCAGGCTCGCGTCGAGTGCCGCCTCGTCGCGATTCATGAGCGCCCGCACCCGCAGGGTCTCCGCTTCCAGCAGCTGCGTCTGCGTGCCGAGGCCGGCCGTGTAGCGTTCGCGGGCGATGCGCAGGTTCTCCTCCGCCTGTTCCGCGGCGCGCGCATTCACCTCGACCCGCTGCCGAGCCTCGTCGATGCCGAGCCAGGCCTGTCGCACCTGCAGTTCGACCTGGCTCGCCGCGTCGGCGCGCTGCTGCTCGGTGGCACGACGAGTCCGGTCCAGGGCCGCCGCGCGCTTGCGCGACTGGCCGCCGTCGAACATCGCCCATTGCACGCCGATGCCCGCCATGCCGACCGTCTCGTCGTCGAGAAACTGGTTCTCGAGGTACTGGTAGCCGCCGCTCAGGCCGACCTGGGGCAGCACACGCGAGCGCTCGGTGCGTGCAAGCTGGCCGAGGGCCTCAGCCTGTGCGTCGAGCGCAGTGAGTTCAGTGCGTCGTGTCTGCGCCTGCGCGATCAGCGCCGGCAGTTCCTGTTCGGCCTCGACGACCACGTCGATCGACTCGCTCAGCTCGACCGGACGATCGAGGGGTGCGCCCAGCCGCCGGTTGTACTGCGCCTGCGCCACGGCCGCCGCGTTGGCCGCCCGCAGCGCGTTCTGTCGCGCATCGGCAAGCGCGACTTCCGCAGCGAGCAGCTCGTTCTTTGGCACCAGCTCGCGTTCGAACAGGCTGCTGGTGTCGTGCACCAGGCCTTCCAGTGTCTGCACGTTGCTGGTGGCAACCGCGTGCGCTTTGCGCGCGCGCAGTACACCGACGTAGGCATCGGCCACCGCCAGCTTGAGGTCAGCCGTGGCTGCAGCGACATGCGCGCCCGCGCCCCGCTGGCGCGCCTCAGCCGCGGCGATGCTCGACGAAATCCGTCCACTCGTGAACAACGGCAGCGTGATCGCGGCCGTGGCGGAGACGTAGCTATCGTCCTGGAACAGCTCGGGAGGCGTGAGTGGCAGGCCCGTGAACGAGAAATCGAACGCGGGCGAATCGTCAAGCTGCGTGTACGAACCCGCGACGGACACCGTCGGCCAGCGCTGGGCACGCGCCGCTTCAGCGTCGAAGCCGGCGGCCTCGGCCTGGCTGCGTGTCGCGGCGAGTGCACGGTCCTGCTGCAACGCCACCGCCCACGCTTCCGTCAACGTCTCCACCGGCGCTTCGGCGCGCGCCGGAGCGCTGGCAACCAGCGCACCTAGCAGTGCGAGCGTTGCCGTGAGCGCGCGCGCCACGGGCAGGCCGGCTGTCATTGCTTCAGGGCCTCGATACCCAGCGCCTTCAACACGTATTTCTCGTAGATCGGCGCGATCGAACCCGTCTCGACCTTGCGCAGGAAGTACTTCTCGAACGCGATTTTCGCCAGGTGCACCCATTTGCCCTCGCGCGCCCACGTGACGTTGCGCGGCGGGATCTGCGGCAGGGCGACGAAGGCGGCGCCGGTGTCGCCGAAATCCGCCAGGCAGATCGCGTTCCAGGTCGCGCGCGCCTCCGCTGGCCGGCCCTCGACATCGGCAGCGACGTTCTCGCAGATCGCCGACACCATCGATTCGATCATGAACCCGGTCTTCGGGGCGCCCGTCGGGACGGGCGTGACTTCGACCGGCGGGATCGCGACGCAGACGCCGGCCGCGAAGATGTTGCGGTAACGCTTGCTGCGCTGGAATTCGTCGATCAGCACGAAACCACGCGGGTTGCACAGCTCCGGCACCGACGCCACCGCATCGACGCCCTTGAAGGCCGGCAGGATCATGGCCCACTTGAATGGCAGCTTGTGCTCCTTGCGCACCGCCCCGTCCTCGTTGAACTCACTGGCGTTCACGATGCCGGCATCGACGGACGTGACCTTGGCATTGGTCACCCAGTTGATGTGGCGCTGGCGCAGCGTGGATTCCATGAGTCCCTTGCTGTCGCCCACGCCGCCGAGCCCCATGTGGCCGATGTACGGCTCCGACGTCACGAACGTCATCGGCACCTTGTCGCGCAGTTTGCGCTTGCGCAGGTCGGAGTCGACGATCATCGCCATCTCGTAGGCCGGACCGAAGCAGCTGGCACTTGCGGCAGCGCCGATCACGATCGGACCAGGCTGCTTGAGGAACTCCTGGTAGTTCTCCCACGCGGCCAGCGAATGGGCCTGCGTGCAGACCGACACCGTGTGGCCATTGGGGCCGAGTCCCGGCACCTCGTCGAAGGCGAGCTTGGGGCCCGTCGAGATGGCCAGGTAGTCGTAGGGCTCTTCCGTGCCGTCGACGAACACGAGCTTCGAGCCCGCCGCGTCGATCGTCTGCACCAGCTTCGGAATCCAGCCGACGTCCTTCGCCCGCAGCGGGCCCGCGAGTTCGACCCGCGTCTGCTCAGGCTTGCGCCAGCCGACCGCGACCCAGGGGTTGGACGGAGTGAACTCGAAGTACGGCGAGCTGCCGACCAGCGTGACCTGGTGCTTCGCGCCGAGTCGCTTTTTCATCTCGTAGGCACAGGCGACGCCGCCGAGCCCTGCACCGAGAACGATTACCTTGGCCATGTTGCATCTCCCCGGCCGCCTCAGGCGGCGGCTGTCTTGCGGTTGCGATAGCTGAAATAGAGGATCGGGATCAGCACGAGCGTGAGCGCGGTGGAGACGAGAATGCCGAAGATCAGCGACACCGCCAGGCCGTTGAAGATCGGATCATCGAGGATGAAGAAGGCGCCGACCATCGCGGCGAGCGCCGTCAGCGCGATCGGGCGTGCGCGCACTGCCGCTGCGGCGATCACCGCGTCCGCGAGCGGCTGGCCGCGCGCGATCTCGAGGTTGATGAAGTCGACCAGCAGGATCGAATTGCGGACGATGATGCCCGCGAGCGCGATCATGCCGATCATCGAAGTGGCGGTGAACTGCGCGCCGAGCAGCGCGTGCCCCGGCATCACACCGATGATCGTGAGGGGGATGGGCGCCATGAT
Source organism: uncultured Gammaproteobacteria bacterium (assembly GCA_963746325.1). Lineage (GTDB taxonomy): Bacteria > Pseudomonadota > Gammaproteobacteria > Steroidobacterales > Steroidobacteraceae > RPQJ01. The sequence continues at coordinate 143,647 of CAVVBC010000001.1, forward strand.
CACGAGCGGCACCGCATACGAGCCGAACTGCGCCACCACGAGCAGGTAGATCAGCACCAGGCCGACCGAATACGCGAGGCCCATGTCACGGAACGTCTCGAACGTGATCTGCCACTCGCCGTCCCATTTCACGCTCGGCCGGTATGGATCGTCGGGCTGCGCGAAGAAGTACTGCGTGACGTCGGGCCGCTGCTCCTTGAGCGTGCCGACCATGGCGAACATGCCGTAGAGCGGGCTGTCGGTCGCACCGACGGAATCGGCGGTGACCCAGGCCATTGGCAGCAGGTCCTTGTGGTAGATCGCGTTCTCCCACGGCTGTCGCGTGGTGGTCGTGATCTCGGAGAGCGGCACGCGCGCACCGCTGTGCGACCGCACCTGCAGCGCCAGCACGCTGGCGAGGTCTGCCTGCGCCGGCACCTCGAGTTCCAGCCGCACCGGAATCGGGTAGGTCTCGCGACCGATGCGGGCATAAGTCGCGTCGAGCCCGCCGAGCCCGGCCGCGAGCGTCTGCACCGCCTCGGCCTGGTTGACTCCAAGCATGGCCGCCTTCTGCCGGTCGATGGCGACGACCAGTCGCGGACTCGGTGCCTCGAGGCTGTCGTCCACGTCGACCACTCCGTCCGTGGCCTCGAAGATCTTGCGCAGGTCACGCGTCAACTGCTGTTGCCCCGCCTGGAACGGCCCATAGATCTCGGCGACGAGCGGCGCCTGCACCGGCGGCCCGGGCGGCACTTCGACGATCTTCACCGAGCCGCCATGGCCCTTGCCGATCGCGGCGAGCGCCGGACGCACCTCCAGTGCGATCTCGTGGCTCTGCTTGTCGCGGTGATGCTTGTCGACGAGGTTGACCTGGATGTCGCCGACCTCGGGACCGCTGCGCAGGTAGTACTGGCGCACCAGGCCGTTGAAGTTGATCGGCGCGGACGTCCCGGCATAGACCTGGAAATCCGTGACTTCCGGGCGGCGGGCCACTTCCGCGGCGAGTTCGTCGAGCACGCGGGCGGTGGTCTCGACCGGCGTGCCCTCGGGCATGTCCAGCACGACCTGGAACTCGGACTTGTTGTCGAACGGCAGCATCTTGAGCACGACCCACTGCACCACGACCAGGGACACGGCCAGCGCAATCGCAGCGAGCGTGCCCAGGTAGAGCCGATGTCGATGCGGGCGCGCAGCGTCGCTGCGCAGGAACGGGGCCATCAGCCGCTCGAAGAAGCGATGCAAGCGGTCCGCCGCGGGATCGCCGTGCTCGTGGGTGGCATGGCCGTGCGACAACAACCGGCGCGACAGCCAGGGCGTGAAAGCGAGCGCGAGCGCAAGCGAGATCAGCATCCCCAGGCTGGCGTTGATGGGGATGGGGCTCATGTACGGCCCCATCAGGCCGCTGACGAACGCCATCGGCAGCAGCGCGGCGATGACGGTGAAGGTGGCCAGGATCGTCGGGCCGCCTACCTCGTCCACTGCGAATGGAATCAGCTCGTCGAGCGGCTGCCCGGGGCGCAGCTGCATGTGCCGGTGGATGTTCTCCACGACGACGATGGCGTCGTCGACGAGGATGCCGATCGAGAAGATGAGCGCGAACAGGGAGACACGGTTGATCGTGAAGCCCCACGCCCACGAAGCGAACAGCGTGGCTGCGAGCGTGATCACCACCGCGGCGCCGACGACAGCCGCTTCGCGCCAGCCCACGGTCAGCCAGACGAGCAGCACCACCGAGGCGGTGGCGAACATCAGCTTCTGGATCAGCTTGACGGCCTTGTCGTTGGCGGTGTCGCCGTAGTTGCGCGTGACCGTGACTTCGACACCCTCGGGGATGTACGTGCCGCGCAGGTGCTCCATGCGGGCGAGCACGGCATTGGTCACGTCGATCGCGTTCTCGCCTGGCTTCTTGGAGATTGCGAGCGTCACGGCCGGCGAAGTCCCCGCGAAGTCGATGCCGCGCGACTGCGCCGCCGGGCCCGTGCCGAAAGTCACGTACTGCTCCGGCTGGTCCGCACCGAACTTGACGGTTGCGACATCCTGCAGATACACGGGTCGCCCGTCGCGGACCGCGACGATGACCTGCGCCACGTCATCCCGCGAAGCGAGGAACTGGCCGGCCGCGAGAGGCAGAACGCCCTCCGCACTCACCAGCGAGCCGGCGTGCTGCACGACGTTGGCGGCCTGCAGCGCTGCCACGAGGTCGGGCACGGTCAGGCCGTGACCCGCGAGGCGTTGCGCATCGAGCGTGACTGCGACGATCTCGTCCGGACCGCCGATCGTGTCGACGTTGCGCGTGCCCGGCACCCGCTTCAGCTCCGACTCGACGGCGTGCGCGACCTGCTGCAGCTCGAACGCGCCCCGCGCCTCGTCGCGCGTCCACAGCGTCAGGCTCATGACGGGCACGTCGTCGATGCCCTTCGGTTTGACCAGTGGCTGGCCGACGCCGAGCCCTGCCGGACGCCAGTCCTGGTTCGAGTAGATGGCGTTCCACAGGCGGACGATGGCGTCGGTGCGCTCTTCCCCCACCTCGAACTGCACCGTGATGACGGCAGCGCCGGGCCGCGACACGGAGTAGATGTGCTTCACGCCCGAGATCTCGGCGAGCACCTTCTCCATCGGCGTGGTGACGAGGCTTTCGACCTGCTGCGCGCTGGCGCCGGCAAACGGGATGATCACGTTCGCCATGGTCACGTTGATCTGCGGCTCTTCCTCGCGCGGCGTGACCAGCACGGCGAACAGGCCGAGCAACAGCGCAGTGAGTCCCAGCAGTGGCGTCAGCGAGTTATTGAGAAACAGGCGCGCGACGCGGCCGCTGAAGCCGAGGGGTTCGCTCACGGCCGTTGACCCGCACCCGCGCGTGCCACGATGCCGGCGGCGGCGGGGTCGACGGCGACCTTGTCACCGCGGGCGAGTCCCGCGATCACTTCCACCTCGTCACCCGCGCGGCGGCCGAGCCGCACCTGGCGCAGCGCCACATCGCCGGCGGGCGTCACGACATAGACGGCGCGCAGTTCGCTGCGTTCGATCACGGCGCTGAACGGCACGAGGATGCGGTTCGACTCGCCGACGACGATCCCGACTTTGGCGAACGTGCCCGGGGCGAGCGGCGTCGCACCCTCCGGCAGGTCGATGCGCGCGCGGAACGTCCCCGACTGCGGCTCGGCCGACGGATACAGCGTGATCGCGGCCGCAGTGATGCGCTCATCCCCCACGTAGACTCGTGCCTGGCGTGCTTCCTGTACCGCTCGCGCCGCGCTTTGCGGCACTTCGGCCACGACCCGCATGGCTTCCATCGACGCAATCGTCAGCAACGGCGTGCCGGGTGCAACTGCTTCGCCGGCCTGCACGCGCTTGGAGGTGACTACGCCGGCGTAGGGTGCGCGCAGTTCGGTGTAGGCGACGCCTTCCTGCGCCGACGTGAGGGCAGCGCGCGTGGCCGCGAGGTTGGCCGCTGCGGCATCGCGCGCGGCGACGGCTTCGTCGAAGGTGGCACGAGCCACGACCTTGCGCTCGTACATGTCACGGATACGGTCATGCTGGGCGCTCGCCTGTGCGTCCTGCGCGCGCGCGGCCTGCAGCGCAGCCTGCGCCTGGCCGAGGCCGGCCACCTGCTCGGAGGCACGCAGACGCAGCAGCAGCTGACCGGGCTGCACCCGGTCATTGATGTCGACGGCGACCTCCGCGACTCGTCCGGCGGTCTGCGCGGAGAGCGTCGCCTGGTGCACGGCTTCGACCACTCCATCGAGCATGAGCTCGGACGGCGTGGCCTGCTCGCCCACCGTCAGCGTGACGAGCTTCGATGCGGCGGCGGCGGACCGGGTCGCCGCGGGCTCCGCCCGGTCGTCACAGCCAGCCAACAGGGCGAAGACTGCAGCGATAGCGCCGGCGTGCAGCGCTGCGCGGGATGAGGCGAAGTGCATGGGCGCGTCCTTCCGATGTTTCAGAACGCGGCGCCCGGCTTCACGCCGGCCTTGCGCAGGATGAGCGCGAGCGGGCAGAAGCCCGTGAACGAAGCCTGCAGCAGGTTGGCGCCGACGAATGCAGTCAGCCAGTGCCAGTTCGGCGACACGAAGTGGCCGAGCAGAAGGCTCACCAGCACCACGGTACCGGCGAATGCCATGACGAAGCGGTCGATGCTCATCGTTTCACTCCTTGGCGAGGCCGCTCAGCAGCGGCCGTTTTCCACGACTTGGCCCGTGGCCGGGTCGATGCGGATCAGCGGCAGGCCGGCGGCCTTCCACGCGTTGATCCCGCCATCGAGGTTGGCGACACCCTGGTGCCCGGCGGCGAGCAGCGCCTGGGCCGCGCGCATCGAGCGCCCGCCTGCCGCGCATTGCACGACGACCTTGCGGCCCTCGGCCGGCACTGCCTTCGGGTCGAACGTGGACAGCGGGTACAGCAGCGCGCCTGGAATGCGCTCGAAGGCGTATTCGCTCGGCTCTCGCACGTCGACGAGGAGAATCGTGCCTGCGGCAAGGGCGTCGCGGACTGCGGCAGGAGTGGCCTGGGTGATGCTCATCGGGTTTCCCGGTGCTGGTTGATATCGACCTTATATTAGTTACTACTAATTTAGTCAATCGTGGTAATATGGCCGCCCCCGGAGACGACCATGCCGCGATCAAAGACCGCCAGCACTCCCGACCTCGCCCTGCTCGCGCAGATGCACGAACACGCCGGCGAAGCCGCGCAATTGATGAAGGCGCTGGGCAACGAACAGCGCCTGCTGGTGCTGTGCAACCTGCTCGAGCGGCCGCTGTCGGTGGGAGAGATCAACGAGCGCGTGGAATTGAGCCAGTCCGCGCTGTCGCAGCATCTGGCCGTGTTGCGCGACCTGGAACTGGTCGAGACGCGGCGCGCAGCGCAGTCGATCGTCTATTCGTTGCCGCCGGGCCCGGTCACGCGGCTGATGGCGCTGCTGCAGGACATCTATTGCAGCGGCCCGGTGCGGCCAGGGCGCGCGCGCGCCAAGGCAGCAACCCGACGCGGGGCTCCACGCGGCGGGGCCTGCTGAGAAATCGGGCGCAGCCTGCTGCGCCCGGGCCAGCAGTCAGGGCGTCGCGCGGCCCTCCAGATCGGCCAGGCGCTGTTCGAGAGCGGTCAGCTTTTCCCTCGTTCGCCGCAACACCGCGCTCTGCACGTCGAATTCCTCTCGCGTCACCAGGTCGAGCCGGGCCAGTTGCGCCTGCAGCACGCCCTTGAAGTTCTGTTCGAGGTCGCGCCGCAGCGCGGACACGTTCTCGGGCACCGCGCCCGCCAGGCGGCGTGCGAGGTCGTCGATCATGCGCGGGTCGAAAGCCATGGCTGCCGGGATCCTGGGGCGGGGCGCCTAGTTTAGCGGACCCGTGCCGCCCTGCACTTGGCACGGCGGCATCTCGGTGCATCGCACCGACCGTGCGCTCCATCGTGGTGCACCGCGGCAGACCGCGCCGCGCATTTGCAGGGCCGCGACAGGCGGATGCGCGTGGCACGCTTCCTGCATCGAGGGTCTCCGACGTTCAGCGCGACCGTGGTCGCCAAGGGAGACTCCTCGATGAAGCTCATCACCGCCGTCATCAAGCCTTTCAAGCTCGATGAAGTGCGCCAGGCCATTGCCGACATCGGCGTGCAGGGCGTCACGGTCACCGAGGTGCAGGGCTTCGGACGGCAGCGCGGGCACACCGAGCTCTATCGCGGCGCCGAGTACCGCGTCGATTTCCTGCCCAAGACCAAGATCGAGATCGCCGTCGACGACACGATCGTCGAGCAGGTGATCGAGGCCATCACCAACGTCGCCCGCACCGGCAAGATCGGTGACGGCAAGATTTTCGTGACCCAGCTCGACCAGGCCGTGCGCATCCGCACGGGCGAAGCCGGCGCCGAAGCCGTCTAGGTCGCGAACCGCACCCCCGACAACCCCGCGCCATGCACAGATTCATCGACAGGAGTAAACACCAGTGAAGACCTCGACCGCCGCGCCAAGCCGCATGTGGCCTGCTGCGCTCGCATTGGGCGCCATGCTTGCGCCCGCCCTGGGATTCGCCCAGGACGTTCCCGTGCCCGACAAGGGTGACACGGCCTGGATGATGACCTCGACGGTCCTCGTCATCCTCATGACGATCCCCGGCCTCGCGCTGTTCTATGCCGGCATGGTGCGGTCGAAGAACGTGCTGTCGCTGCTGATGCAGGTCTTCATGACCTTCTGCCTGATGGCGATCCTGTGGACGATCTACGGCTACAGCCTCGCCTTCACGCAGGGCTCGACCCCGTTCATCGGCGGCTTCGACCGGCTGTTCCTGCAAGGCATGACCACGAGCTCGGTGGCGGCGACGTTCAGCAAGGGCGTCTACCTGCCGGAGTTCACCTGGTTCATCTTCCAGCTCACCTTCGCGGCCATCACGCCAGCGCTGATCGTCGGCGCGTTCGCCGAGCGCATCAAGTTCAGCGCGGTGCTGCTGTTCGTGGCGATCTGGTTCACGTTCGCCTACCTGCCGATGGCGCACATGGTCTGGTGGTGGGCGGGCCCCGACGCGTACACGGACGCCGCTGCGGGTGCTGCAGCCGCCGAGACCGCGGGCTTCCTGTTCCAGAAGGGCGCGCTCGACTTCGCCGGCGGCACGGTCGTGCACATCAATGCCGGCATCGCGGGTCTCGTCGGCGCGCTCATGCTGGGCAAGCGCATCGGCTATGGCACCACCGCCATGCCGCCGCACAACGTGCCGATGGTCATGATCGGCGCCTCGCTGCTGTGGGTGGGCTGGTTCGGCTTCAACGTCGGCTCGGGCCTCGAGGCGAATGGCTTCACCAGCATGGTGTTTGCCAACACGATCCTGGCCACTGCGGCCGCGGCGCTGGCCTGGTCCTTCGCTGAATGGATCCACCGCGGCACGCCGACGATGCTCGGCGCGGCTTCGGGCGCTGTCGCGGGCCTGGTCGCCATCACGCCGGCTTGCGGCTGGGTCGGGCCGATGGGCGCGATCGCGATCGGCATCATCGCCGGCCTGATCTGCCTCTACGCGGTGGTCGGCCTGAAGAAGGCGCTGGGCTACGACGACTCGCTCGACGTGTTCGGCGTGCACTGCGTGGGCGGCATCGTGGGCGCGCTGCTCACGGCCGTGTTCTGCAGCCCGTCGCTCGGCGGCACGGGCGTCTACGACTACGTCGCCAACGCAGTGGCCCCGTACGACATGGCCGCGCAGTTCAAGGCGCAGCTGTGGGGCGTGCTGACCGCGCTGGTGTGGTCAGGCGTGGTCGCGGCGGTCGCCTTCAAGCTGATCGACCTGGTGATCGGCCTGCGCGTGCCGGAAGAGGCCGAGCGCGAGGGCCTCGACACGGTGTCGCATGGCGAGCGTGCCTACAACTGATTGATCGGTGTCTGTGGAGGGCGGCCGGTTCCTGGTCCGGTCGCCCTCTCCCCCGCTTGCGGGCGCTTCGGCGCCCGCTTTTTTTTGCGCTAAATCCTTGAACTGGATCATGATTTGCGCACCCCCAGAGCGGCTCGCCGTGGTCGGCTGCTGCTACACTTTAAGGGGCTAGGGACTAGGGATTAGGGGTTAGTCGAGCCGGTGCGGTTGCCTTAGCGGCCATCCGACTAACCCCTAATCCCTAGTCCCTATCCCCTTCTTCGTGGAGAGCGCTATGCCAAGGTTGATTCTGCTGTTCGCAGCGCTGGCGGCACTGGGCCTGGCCCAGGCCAGCGAGGTATTCGTGACCAAGGACGCGGAGGGCCGCACGGTTTACACCGATCGACCGGAGAGCCTGCCTGCACAGAAGGTCAAGGTGGCGACCGGCAACACCAACACGGTGGACGCCCAGAACCAGAACTCAGAGAGAATGCAGGCGACAGCTGCGGCGGAGAAGTCCAATGCCGCTGCCGCCAGTCAGGCGGCCGAGGCCAGGGAGGCGAAGGAACTGACGGCCGCGGACAAGGCCAAGCGCTGTGTGGAGGCGCGTGCCCGCTACGAACAGGTCATGACGGCGCAGCGGCTCTACGAGCCCGGTGCCAACGAGGGCGAGCGCCGCTACCTCGACTCAAAGGAGATCGACGCAGCCCGTGCGTCGAGCAAGCAGGCGATGGACGCTCTCTGCGCGGATCAATGATCCCTTGACCCAGCCGCACGCCACCGTCGGATTCGCGGGCCTCGGGGCCATGGGCCGCGGCATGGCGCGCAACCTGCACCGCGCCGGCCAGTTGCGCGCGGTGTGGAATCGCACGACCGCCCGGTCCGCCGAACTTGCTGCAGAACTGGCGGTCACGGCCGCGGCGAGCCCTGCGGCGCTCGCGCGCGATTGCGACGTGATCGTGCTCTGCGTGAGTGCGGATGCGGACGTGCTCGCAGTCGTCGATGCCCTGCTGCCGGGCCTGCGCCCAAATGCACTCGTGATCGATTGTTCCACGGTGAGTTCCGATACGGCACGTGCAGCCGCAAGCCGAGTGGCCACGCGCGGGGCCGAGTTTCTCGATGCGCCGGTCAGTGGCGGCGTCGAGGGCGCGCGCGATGCGACACTCGCCATCATGGCGGGCGGAACTGCGCAGGCCTTCGCCCGCGCCCAGCCGGTCCTGCAGGCGATGGGCCGCACGGTGACACACTTCGGACCGAGTGGCTCCGGCCAGGCCGCCAAGGCCACCAACCAGATCATGTGCGCCGGAGTCATCCAGGCGGTGGCCGAGGCGATGGCTTTCGCCAAGGCGCAGGGCCTGCCGCTGCCGGAGCTCATCGAGACGCTCGGCAAGGGCGCGGGCTCCAGCTGGTACTTCGTCAATCGCGCCCCGAACATCGTACGAGACGCCTTCCCGGCCGGCTTTCGCGTGCGGTTGCACGAGAAGGACCTGCGGATCTGCCAGGCGATGGCGGCGCAGTACGGCGTCGAGCTGCCTGTCATCGAGACCACCCTCGCCCAGTACCGCGAACTGATCGCACAGGGCCACGGCGACGAGGACATCTCAGTCCTCTTTCGCCTGAAGGACGCACTCTTCGCCGCGGCGGCGGCGCCAACCGGCGGTACCCCGCGCCAGCCGGCATGAGCGTGCCGGCCGCGGCGCCGGAACGCAGTCGCGACCAGCCACGCGACTATTTCCTGCCTGATTTTTGCGAGGCGAGCGCCGTCTTCGCAATCGTGCTGATCGCGGCGCTGGTGGGCTTCGTCCTTTCCATCGCGCGCCAGCCCGGCGCCGATGGCTTCTGGTTCGACCTCGCACGCACGACGGCTTTCCTGCTGTGGGCGGGCCTGCTGTGCGCTGCGGTTCTCTGTCGTGCGCGCGGCTGGCTGGCTGGCAAGTCGCTGCGCGCAGGCATCGCCTGGGCGTTGTTGCTGCTGATCGGCACGGTGGGCCTGCTGTCCGCAGCCGTCTACCTCGCCGGCCGGCTGTGGCTGTCGCGCGTGGGCTTCCCCGCTTCGTTCCTGCCGGATTCGCCGTGGCGCTTCGCGCTGCCCAACATGCTGATCACGGCGGTCGTCGGCGCGCTCGCGCTGCGCTATTTCTACGTCGCGCAGCAGTGGCGCCGTTCGGTCGAACTCGAGGCTCGCGCGCGGATCCGCGCGCTGCAGGCGCGCATCCGCCCGCACTTTCTCTTCAACAGCATGAACACGATCGCGTCGCTGACGCGCACCAATCCCGCCCTGGCGGAAGCGGCGATCGAGGACCTGTCCGATCTCTTCCGCGTCAACCTGAGCGATTCGCGGACCCAGTTCACGCTGGAGGAAGAAATCGAGCTGGCGCGGACCTACCAGCGCATCGAACAACTGCGGCTGGGGGCACGGCTCGAGGTGCACTGGGACGTCAGCGACTTGCCGCCGCTGTGCGTTGTACCCAGCCTGCTGTTGCAGCCGCTGCTCGAAAACGCCATCGGCCATGGCATCGAGCCACTGCCCCATGGCGGCATCGTGGACGTGCGCGGACGGCTCGAGGCGGACGGCATCGTCCTCCTTGAAGTGAGCAATCCGAAGCCCACGCGGCCGGCTCCGCCCACCCGCCGCGGGCATCGCATCGCTCTCGACAACATCCGCCAACGGCTGGACCTGGTGTTTCCCGGCCGTTCGTCCGTCGACATCGAGGACACCGCGGACCGGTACACTGTGCGCGTGCGTTTTCCGCGATTCGAGCCTGGACCCGGCAGCGCCTGGCCGGGTCTGACGGACACCCTGACGCTGCGTTCGTGACAGGCGGCCCGGTCCGTCGGACAATCCCGCCCTCGCATGGACGAAAGCCCCACCATCGGTCCCGACAAGCTGCGTGCGCTCATCGTCGATGACGAAGCGCCGGCGCGCGAGCGCCTGCGCCACCTGCTCGAAGACCAGGGCGACGTGGCCGTGGTCGGCGAAGCGGCGAACGGCATCGAGGCGCTCGAGCGCTGCGCGGCGCTCGACGTCGACCTGGTGCTGCTCGACGTGCGCATGCCGGGCATGGACGGAATTGAAGCGGCTCGCCACCTGGGCGCATTGGATGAACCGCCTGCGGTCATTTTCACGACTGCCTACGATGAGTACGCCCTGGCCGCTTTCGAGTCCGAGGCGGTGGGCTACCTGCTGAAGCCGGTGCGGCGTGAGAAACTGGTGCGCGCCGTGCGCCATGCCGCCCGGATCGCCGGACCGCAGCTCGCGCGACTGGCCGAGCAGTCGCAGCTCGGGCGCCGGCGGGCGCAGATCTGCGCCCGGCTTGGCGAGCAGCTGCGACTGGTGCCGGTGGAGGACGTGTATTACTTCAATGCGGGCCAGAAATACGTGACGATGCGACACCGGGGCGGGCGCGAACTGATCGACGAATCGCTGCGCGCGCTCGAGCAGGAGTTCGCGCCGGACTTCATCCGCATCCATCGCAATTCGCTCGTTGCGCGACGGTTCGTGCGGGCCGTCGAGCGCAGTGCGGACGGCCACCTGCTGGTGCGCCTGACTGAAGGCGACGAGACCCTGCAGGTCAGCCGGCGCCATGCTGCGGAGGCCCTGCGCCAGATCCGCACCGGACAATGACAATGAACAGCGACGACGTCGGCGAATCGACCAGCACGCTGCCTGACCCCAGCAGCCCGTCGCGCAGCACCTTTTATGCCCGCGTCGGCGTCCTGCTGTTAATGGGCGCGCTGGTCTACCTGGTGTGGCGCATCGTGCAGCCGCTCTGGCAACCGTTGCTGTGGGCTGTACTGCTCGGCGCGCTGCTGGCTCCCCTCAATGCGCGGCTTGCCGCCCGGCTAGGCGGTCGCCCCAGGCTGGCAGCCTCCATGACCACGGTCGGCGTGGTGCTGCTCGTGCTGCTGCCCCTCATCGCCATCGGCGGCGCCGTCGCCGCGCAGGCATCGCAGCTGGTAGGACGCATCGACACCACTTCGTTGCGCACCGCGAACCTCGACCTGTCGAGCTACCCGATTCTCGCCCGGCCCCTGCAGTGGCTGGAAAGCACCGCAGGCGTGTCGCTCACCCAGATCGAGTCGTGGGTGGTCATGGGCGCGCGGCGGCTGCTGGAAGTCGTGGCCTCCTCGGGGGGCTCGGTGTTTCTCGGGGCGGTCGGCACGATCGTGAGCTTCCTGCTGATGCTGTTCGTGCTGTTCTTCGTCTTGCGCGACGGCCCGCGCTTCGCCGGGTCGGTCGTGCGCATGCTGCCGATCGAGCCGGCACTGCGCGGCAAGCTGTGGCGCCACCTGATCGACGTCACCCGTGCGGTCTTCATGGGCATCGGGCTCACGGCCCTGGCGCAGGGCATCCTGCTCGGCATCGGCTTCGCGATCGCGGGCCTGCCCTCGCCGCTCGTGTTCGCCGTGATCGGCACGCTGTTCGCGCTGGTGCCGGTGGTCGGCACGGCGGTCGTCTGGATACCCGCGACCCTCTGGCTCATGCTGCAGGGCCAGCCCGGCTACGCCCTGTTCCTGGCGGGATGGAGCATCCTGGTCGTCGGCAGCGCGGATAATTTCCTGCGGCCAATCCTGATTTCGGGCCGCGTCGAAGTGCCTACCCTTGCCGTCTTCATCGGCGTCATGGGCGGCCTGTCGGCCTTCGGCTTCATCGGCCTGTTCGTCGGGCCGATCGTGCTGGGCCTGTTGGTGGCGCTCTTCCGCTTCTCGACCGAAGCGCTGGCGCCCGCAGCGAACGAAGAATGAGCCGCCGTCGCGGCCTTTAGGAGTCGAGTCTTGTCGAACACGCCCCTCCGCATCGCCACCCGTCGCAGCAAACTGGCCCTGTGGCAGGCCGAGCACGTGCAGTCACTGCTGCGCGCGGCGCACCCCGGGCTGCCGGTCGAGCTGGTGCCCATGACCACCCAGGGCGATCGCGTGCTCGATCGCGCGCTGGCCGAAGTCGGCGGCAAGGGTCTCTTCGTCAAGGAGCTCGAGATCGCGATGCAGGAGGGTCGGGCCGACTTTGCCGTGCATTCGATGAAGGACGTGCCGAGCGAGTTGCCGCCGGGGTTCGCCATCGTCGCGGTGCTGCCGCGCGCCAATCCGCTCGATGCGTTCATCTCGCGCCGCCACCGGCGCTTCGAGGACCTGCCGCAGGGCGCGCGCGTCGGCACGTCGAGCCCGCGTCGCCAGGCGCAGCTCCGCCACGCCCGGCCCGACCTGCAGCTCGAGCTGCTGCGCGGCAACGTCGACACGCGCCTGCGCAAGCTGGAAGAAGACGGGCTCGATGCGATCCTGCTGGCCTGCGCCGGCCTCGAGCGCCTGGGGATCGCGCACCACATCACGCAGCAACTCGGGCTGCAGCTGTCGCTACCCGCCGTGGGCCAGGGCGTCATCGGCATCGAGTGCCGCAGTGACGACGCTCGCAGTCGCGCAGCGCTCGCGACCCTGCATCATGCCGACACGTACACCCGGCTGCTCGCCGAACGTTCGTTCGCCGCGACGCTGGGCGGCAGTTGCCATTCGCCGATTGCGGCGCATGCCGTGCTCGATGGCGGCCAGCTCACCGTGCACGGCTTCATCGGCGCACCCGATGGCGGTGAAACCTATCGCGACGAGGTTATCGGCGTGGCAACCGCAGCGGAGTCCCTCGGGCAGGAGCTGGCGCGCCGCATGCAGGCGGCCGGAGCCGAAACCCTGCTCGAGCGCCTGCGGCAGGAGGCCGCCGCGATCTCGTGAATCGCGCGCTCGACGGCATGACCGTCGTGGTGACGCGGCCGGCAGCGCAGTCAGGCCGGTTCATCGAGCTCGCGCGCGCGGCGGGTGCGAGCTGCATCGCCTACCCCACGCTGCAGGTCGAGCCGCTGGCGCTTTCACCGCAGACACTCGCGCGCCTGCGCGGGCGCGATTGGGACTGGGCTATTTTCACCAGCGCCAATGCCGTCGCCGCCTGCCTCGCGAACCTGCCGCCGCCGCTGGCCCTGAGCCATGCGGCAGTCGGCCGGGCTACCGCGCGTGCGCTCGAGCACGCGGACGTGCCAGTTGCCGCGCGCCCGGACAGTGCGACGTCCGAAGGCGTGCTCGAGCTGCCAGCATTCGCTGACGTGGCCGGCCGCGGCGTGCTGCTCGTCAAGGGCAGCGGTGGCCGTGAACTGCTGGCCGCAGCATTGCGCGCACGCGGCGCCGACGTCCTTGAACTCGAAGTGTATCGGCGCTGCGCGGTCCCGCCGGACACCGCGGCGGCGACCGCGTTGCATGCGGCACTGGCGGGAGCCCAGCCTGGGTCCGCAGTCGTCGTCACCGTCACCAGCGCGGAGATCCTGCGCTCGCTGCTCGATCACGTCGCTGCAGCAGATGCGGCGAGCCTGCGTCGCTGCCCGCTGGTGGTGCCCGGCGCGAGAGTCGCCGCGGAGGCCGTCAGCCAGGGCTGGACCGGCCCCGTGGTGCAGTCCTCGACCGCAGAAGATGAGGCGATGGTCCAGGCCCTGGCGCGGCTGGCCGGGGGCGCACTGCCGGCTGCGTGATAGCATGCGACACGCCTGCCGGAAGGCACCGTGCGCCGATGACCAACGAAATCGAATCCCTTACTTCCGACCTGAACTCGCGCCGGACCGGCAGCGGTGGCAGCCCGATGCTGTTCGCGGTCGTCGGCCTCGCACTGCTGCTCGCGGGCTACGCGCACTGGCGCTTCGGCCAGTTCGACGAGCGCATCGACCGCGTGCGCGGCCAGGTGGCAGAGCTGCGCGCGGAGCAGGGGCGTCTCGCCGCACAGATCGAGGCTGTCAGCACCCAGCAACGGCAGTACAACGAGCAGGTCCGCACCCAGATCCGATCGCTGGGCGAGGTTCCGGCGCAGATCGGCGAGCTCGGGCAAAGCGTTGCGGAACTGCGCGCGCGCACGGACGCGCCACAACGCACCTGGGTGCGAGCCGAAGCGCTGTACCTGCTCGAACTCGGCGGTCGTCGCCTGCGCCTCGAACACGACGTGCCGACCGCGATGGCGGCCCTGGAATCCGCCGACGCGCGCCTGGCAACCGTCTCCGACCCGGCGGTGACCGAGGTCCGTGCCGCGCTGGCGCGCGAGCTTGCGGCATTGCGTGCAGTGAACGTGCCGGACCTTGGCTCGGTGCTCGCCCGGCTGACCGCGATCGAGGCCAACGTTGCCGCGTTCCCAGTGCTCGGCGTGCCGGTCGCGAGCGCCCGTCGGCTGGAGCCGCCGCCGACACAGAAGTCGGCGGGCGCGCTCGAGCGTGCGGGACGCCGGTTGCAGGAGGCATGGTCCGATCTGTTTTCCTATCGACGCGTCGACCCGTCGCGCTCGCGGCTCGTCACGCGCGAAGAAGAAGCGCTGCGGCGACAGCAGTTTTCGATGCAGCTGTTCGCCGCCCGCATCGCTGCCATGCAACAGGACCGCGCGGCGTACGCCGACGCGCTGCGATCGGCGATCGACCTGCTCGACGAGGCCTTCGACCCGCGCCACGAAACCGTCGGTGCTGCCCGGGCCGAGCTTACGCAGCTGGCGGCGATCGACGTCGACCCGGTCGTCCCTGACGTGGGCACCGCGGCGCAGTTGCTGCAGCGCGTGATCCGTTCGAGCTCACCGCCTCCCTCGCAGCCATGAAGGGAAGCGTGCTCGCCGCGTCTGCGCTGGTCGGCGGAGGCCTTCTGGCACACCTCGTGCTCGACGACCCAGGCTACGTCGCGGTCAGCGTGGGCCGCTCGTTGTTCGAGACCACAGCGCCTGTCTTCCTGTTGCTGCTGGTCGGGCTGTATTTCCTGGCCCGGGCCGTGGTCGGGTCGCTGACGGCGCGTCGACGGCTGGCGGAGCTGCGCATGGAACGGCGCCGGCGTCGCGCGCGCGACGACACGCAGCGCGGCCTGCTCGATCTCGCCGCCGGCCGCTGGCGCAGCGCCGAGGAACTGCTGACGCGCGCCGCACCGGAAGCGGACTCGGCCGCCGCCAATTACCTGGTCGCTGCACGGGCGGCTGACCTCCAGGATGCCATCGAGCGTCGCGACGAGTGGCTGGCCCTGGCACAGGAGGCTGCGCCGGGCGAACGCGCGGCTGCGCTGGTGACGCTCGCCGAGATGCAGATGCGGCGTGGCCAGGATGGCGCAGCGCTGCAGACGCTGGAGCAGCTCGATGCATCGGGCGACCTGAACTCGCGGGGTCTCGAGCTGATGGCCAGGCTCTGCCAGAAGCTGGGTCGCGGCGAGCACCTGCGGGCGCTCGGACCGCGCTTGCGCAGCGCCAAGGAACTGCCCGAGTCGCAGGTCAACGAGATCCTGGCGCAAGTGCAACTCGAAGAAGTGCGCGCCGCCGGCGAGCGACGCGACAAAGCGGCGACGACTGCGGCCTGGGCCGAGGTGCCACGCGCGACGCGCAAGGTGCCGCAGGCGATCGCGACCTATGCCCGCGCGCTGATCACTGCAGGCGAAGCGACGGCGGCCGAAAAGCTGCTGCGCGAGGCGATCGACGAGCAGCGCGAGCCGCTGCTGGTGCGGCTCTATGGCGAGCTCGTCCTCGCCGACACGCTGGCGCCCCTGGAGCGCGCCGAGAACTGGCTGCGCAAGTCCCCCGAAGATCCCGACCTGCTGGCGACGTGCGCGCGTCTCGCGTTGCACGCGGAACTCATCGGCAAGGCCCGCAGTTACCTCGAGGCGTCGCTCGCGCGCAAGCCGTCGGCGGAGAACAGCCTGCTGTTTGCCGAGCTGCTCGAACAGCTGGGCGAAGGCGAGCGCGCGCGCGTCGTCCTGCGCGACAGCCTCACGCGCTCGGTGGGTCGACGCCTCACGGTGCCGCGCGTGCGGTTGCGGCGGCGATAGCAGGCGGTTGGCAGCGACGGTTGCGCAGTAGCGCACACCCGACCTGCCTTACGGAGGGGGAAGGCACGCCGTGAATACGTCCCTGTAGGCTCGCGCTCGCCGTCCATGTCTCGCGACGGCCTTCCCCATCCCTAAGGCAGGCCGGGCGCGCGCCAAGAGCGCTTCGCCGCAAGTGCGGGGCGCGCTGCCACGAGTGCGCAATCCATCGATCCGGTCGTGCTTGAGCAGCAGCCGCAGCGCGGACTGCGCCTCTGGCGCGGCCATTCTCGTGCATGCCCAGCGAGCACCGACTGTAACTGGCTAGTGAAGGCTCGGGGATTCCTGCCGGTACGGAAGGCCGTCGCGAGCCATGGATGGCGAGCGCGAGCCTACAGGGACGTATTCACGGCGTGCCTTCCGGGTCCGCAAGGAGGCCCGGGACTTCACTGCGACGCACGCTCTGTGCACGGCGCAACTGATGCCGTCTACGCGCCTTCCGACTTGCGCATCGCGGCAAGCGTGTCCGGCGCGTAGTCGAACGAGTCGAAGAACAGCTGCGCCCGCGGCAGGCCCCGCTCCACGAACGTGTGCCGGATCGCTTCCACCATCGCCGGTGGGCCGCTCGCATACACGTCGAACTGGGCCAGGTCAGCGGGTTCAAGATCCGCAAGCGCCGCCTCGTGCACCAGGCCTGTGCGGCCCGTCCATGCACCCGCTTCGTCCTGCGGCTCGGACAGCACGGGTCGATAGGAAAATGCCGGTCGCGTCGCGGCCACTTGCGTGAGCCAGTCGTGCTCGTACAGATCGCTGGTGGTGCGCGCGCCCCAGTACAGCGTGAGCGGCCGACGGTCGCCGGTTGCAAGCAGTTGCCGCAGCATCGCGCGCAACGGCGCGTAGCCCGTGCCGCCCCCGATCATGACCGCGTGCCGCGGCGAATCACCGCGGAACCAGAATTGTCCGAGCGGGCCTTCGACGCGCAGCAGGGTGCCCGCATGCATCCCGTCGAACAACTGGCCGGTGAAGCCGCTGGATGACGCCCGCCGCACGTGCACCTCGAGCAGCTTGCCGTCCGCAGGCGCGCTGGCCAGCGAGAAGCTGCGCCGCCGTCCGCCCGACACGATGAAATCGATGTATTGCCCTGCCCGATAATGCAGGTCCTCGACCGCGGGCAGCCGCAGGAACACGGCCATCACGTCCTCGGCCAGCCGCTCCTTGCGCTCGATGCGGCTCGGCAGGCTTTTCACCTCCACCTCGGGCGCCGGCCGCATCTCACGCGTTTCGATCGTGATGTCGGTCACGGCCTGCGCCTGGCACAACAGCACGAAGTGATCGGCTGCTTCCGCCGGCGTGATGCCGGCAGGCAACGTGCGCGTGGGATAGGCGGTCTCGCCGCTGAGCAGCCGCGCCTGGCACGAGGCGCAATGCCCCCCTTTGCAGCTGTGCGGCAGGTTGAGCCCGGCGCGCAGGGCTGCGGTCAGCACGGGCTCGCTGGGATCCGCGGCAAAGCTTTCCCCCGTGGGAACGATCGTCACCTGAGGCATCGAGGTTGGACTCCGGCGCGGGGGAAAGGCGCTGCAGCGCTGTTCGCGTATGCTTTGGCCATGGATGCGCTTTTATCATGCCTGATCGTGGGCTGCGGCTACGTAGGCACGCGCTTTGCCCGGCGCGAGGCCGGCCGGCGGCCCGTGCTGGCACTGGTGCGTTCGGCGCAGGCAGAGGCCGCGCTTGCTGCGTCCGGCAGCGTCCCCCGCACGCTGCGCATTGATTTCGACGCACCACCGAACCCAGCCTTGCAATCGGCGCTGGCTGCTGCCGTGGAGCGTGCGGCGGTCGTCTACCTTGCCCCGCCTCCTGATCATGGCGTCACCGATCCGCGACTCGAGTCCTTCCTCGCACAAGCGGGCGATGCGCTGCCCGCGGTCTTCGTCTACATCAGCACCACGGGCGTTTACGGCGATGCTGCCGGCGCACAGGTCGACGAATCCACCCCGGTGGCACCGGCCAATGAGCGCTCGCGCAGGCGAGTCGCCGCGGAAAGCATCGCGCAGGCCTGGTGTGCGCAGCGGGCTGTGCGCTGCGTGATCCTGCGCGTGCCCGGAATCTATGGCCCGCACCGCCTGCCCCTCGAGCGCCTGCGACGCAACGAACCCGCCTTGCGCGATGAAGACGCCGGGCCGGGCAACCGGATTCATGTCGACGACCTCGCCGCAGCGATCGCGCAAGCGATCGATGAGCCGCAGGCTCAGGGTCTCTACAACGTGACCGATGGCGACCATGCCAGCACGACGGCGTACCTGCGCATGACGGCGGCGGCGGCGGGCCTCGCACCTCCCCCGCTGATCGCGAAAGCCGAGGCGCAAGCCGTGATTCCCGCGGGAATGCTCTCGTTCCTGCTGGAATCTCGGCGCGTGGACAATCGGCGCATGCTCGAAGAACTGGGCGTGCAGCTGCAATACCCCACGCTGCAGTCGGGGGTGCTGGCGAGCATGGCCGAAATGCAACTGCAGGAGACGGACGCGTCATGACCGGATTCCGCAATCCTGCGCCAGCACAGATTCGCGAGCTGCTGGATCGCGCGCACGTCATCGCCGTGGTCGGCCTGTCCGACGACCCGACGCGACCAAGCTTTGGCGTCACCGACTCGATGCGCAAGTTGAATTACCGGATCCTGGCCGTCAATCCCACGCTGTCGCAGTGGCAGGATCTCCCCGCGTTCGCCAGCCTCGAAGCCGCGGCCGGCTCGCTGGACGCGGGGGAGCGCATCGACATCGTGAACGTGTTTCGCCGCCCCGCACAGGTCGACGCCGTCGTCGACGAGTGCATCCGGCTCGGGGTAGGCAACCTGTGGTTGCAGCAGGGCGTCATCAACGAGCCCGCCGCAGAGCGTGCGACGGCCGCCGGCATCACGGTGGTGATGGATCGCTGCATTTACGTCGACCGCATGTCCCTGCGGGGGTGACGCCGAGTCGGGTATCCTGCGCGCATGCGGCTCGCCTTCACGAAGATGCACGGCCTCGGCAACGATTTCATCGTCTTCGACGCAGCCTCGCCCGCGGCCCTGCCATCGGCGGCAGAGATTCGACGACTGGGCGATCGCCGCACCGGCATCGGCTTCGACCAGGCACTGGTGCTCGAGCCGCCGCGACGCGCCGGCACCGACGTCTACTACCGCATTTTCAATGCCGATGGCTCGGAAGTGGAGCAATGCGGCAATGGGGCACGTTGCATTGCGCGTCTCGTCGCCAGCCGCCGCGGCGACCTGGATCATCCGCTGCGCATGGACAGCCCGGGCGGCATCGTCAACGCGCGGTTGCGGGCCGATGGCCTCGTCGCCGTCGCCATGGGCGTACCGGATTTCAACCCGGCCTCCCTGCCTTTCGACGCGCCGGCGGCTGCGCCCAGCTATCGACTCGACACACCGGCGGGCCCGGTCGAAATCGGCGCCGTCTCGATCGGCAACCCCCACGCGGTGATCCGCGTCGCGCGCGTCGATGAAGCTCCCGTGGACAGCGTGGGACCCGCAGTGGAAAATCACCCCAGGTTTCCGCGTCGCGTAAATGTCGGCTTTGTCGAGATCGTCGCCCCGGACCATGTGCGGCTGCGGGTGTTCGAGCGCGGTGCAGGTGAAACCCAGGCGTGCGGCACGGGAGCCTGCGCCGCAGTCGCCGTCGGGCGGCGGCACGGGCCGCTGGCCGAGGAAGTGAACGTCGATGTGCCCGGTGGGCGCCTGGTCGTCCGCTGGCCCGGGCCCGGAGAGCCGATCTGGTTGATCGGTCCGGCAGAAGCTGCCTACGAAGGCCAGGTCGAAGTGACAGGCGTTGCGGACGCCGGAGTCTGAGCAAAATGAACAAGCCCATACGCGGTACGGAACCTCCCACGCAACTGGCCGAAGACCAGATAGCGGATTTCCTCGTCGCGCACCCTGATTTCTTCGAGCGCCACGGCGCGGTGCTGGCCCGGATCAAGCTGCCGCATCAGCGCGGCAGCGCGGCGATCTCGCTGGTCGAGCGGCAGGTCCTGGTGCTGCGCGACCGGCACGCGACCCTCGAGCGCAAACTGCACGAGTTGATCGAGAACGGCCGCAC
Organism: uncultured Gammaproteobacteria bacterium; assembly: GCA_963746325.1. Classification (GTDB taxonomy): domain Bacteria; phylum Pseudomonadota; class Gammaproteobacteria; order Steroidobacterales; family Steroidobacteraceae; genus RPQJ01. The sequence goes on from CAVVBC010000001.1 coordinate 163,817, forward strand.
CAACGATGCGATAGCGGACCGCATGCACCGCCTGACGCGACGCCTGCTCCGTGCCCGCGACGCGGCGGGCGTGCTGGCCGGCCTGGAGACCTCGCTGCGCGAGGACTTCGGCGCCTCGCGCTGGGTGCTGCTCGCCATCGACTCGACGCTGGCGTCGCTCGGCAACACGCAGAGTGGTCATGTCCGAGTGGTGCCGCGCGGCAGCCCCGAACTCAAGATCTTCGAGACCTTCTTCGAATCCGGGCGTCCGCGCAGTGGCCAGATTCGCGACACGCAGCGTGAATACCTCTTCGGCGGCGAAGGCAGCCCGGTGGGATCGACCGTGCTGATTCCGCTCGGCGACCGGGCCGGCCTCGGCATCCTCGCGATCGCGAGTCACGACACCGAGCGCTACCTGCCGACGATGAGCACCGACTTCCTTGTGCGCATCGGCGAAATCGTGACCGAAGCGGTGTCGGCGCGACTGGCATGAGCGCGGGGCCGCTACGGAGCGGCGTCGAACACTACCTGGCCAGCCTGCGCAATGAGCGCCAGCTCTCGCCGCACACGGCCAGCGGCTACGGCCGCGATCTTGCGGCGCTGCTCGACTACTGCGGCGCGCAGGGCATCACGTCCTGGGACCAGGTCGATTCCCAGCACATGCGCATGTTCGCCGCGCGGGAGCACCGCCGCGGCCTCGGCGCACGCAGCATCCAGCGGCGACTGTCCGCGTGCCGGGGCTTGTTCCGTCACCTGCTGCGTGAGGGCGTAGTCAAGCGCGAACCGACCGCCGACGTGCAGGCGCCCAAGGGCCGCAAGCGACTGCCGACGCCGCTGGACGCGGACACCATGGCACGGCTGCTCGAGTTCCGGCGCGACGACAGCCTTGGCATTCGTGACAAAGCCATCATGGAGCTGCTGTACTCGTCCGGCCTGCGACTGTCGGAACTGCTCGGGCTCGACCTGCTGCACCTCGACCTGCGGGACCGCACCGTCCGGGTGACAGGCAAGGGCAACAAGACGCGAATCGTACCGGTGGGACGTCAGGCCATCGAGGCCTTGCAGCGCTGGATCGCCGAGCGGGCGACGATCGCCGCAGTGGATGAGCATGCCGTGTTCGTCGGCGTGAATGGCGGCCGGCTCGGCCCGCGCATCGTGCAGCGACGCATTGCCCGCTGGGCCCGGTTGCAGGGGTTGCCCGAGCACGTCCATCCGCACATGTTCCGGCACTCGTTTGCCTCGCACCTGCTCGAATCGTCGCAGGACCTGCGCGCCGTGCAGGAGTTGCTCGGGCACGCCAACATCAGCACGACCCAGGTTTACACTCACCTTGATTTCCAGCACCTGGCCCGCATCTACGATGCGGCCCATCCCCGGGCACGTATAAAGAGGGGCTAGGGACTAGGGGCTGGTCGGAAGTACAGTGCGGCATGATGAATCGGTCTCTTTGTCGAGGCGAAGCCAAGCAGCATCAGATTGCAGCGAAACCTCCGACTAACCCCTAACCCCTAGCCCCTAACCCCTTCCCACCATGTCCTTCGATCCCCACGGCACCACCATCCTCTGCGTCCGCCGCGACGGCCGCGTCGCCATGGGCGGCGACGGCCAGGTCACCCTCGGCAACACCGTCATGAAGGGCAACGCGCGCAAGGTGCGGCGCCTGCACGACGGCAGCGTCATCGCGGGTTTCGCCGGCGGCACCGCCGACGCCTTCACGCTGTTCGAGCGCTTCGAATCGAAGCTGCAGCAGTACGGCAACCTGACACGCGCCGCGATCGAGCTGGCCAAGGACTGGCGCAGCGACCGCAGCTTGCGCCGCCTCGAGGCGCTGCTGCTGGTAGCAGACAAGGGCCACACACTGGTCATCTCGGGCAACGGCGACGTGATCGAGCCGGAGCATGACCTGATCGCCGTCGGCTCCGGCGGTCCGTTCGCGCAGGCGGCGGGACTGGCGCTGCTGCAGAACACCGACCTCGACGCACGCTCGATCGCAGAGCGCGCGCTCGGCATCGCCGCCGACATCTGCATCTATACCAACCGGAATGTGACGATCGAGGAGCTCTAAGGAAGGGGCTAGGGGCTAGGGGCTAGGGGCTAGACGGAACGTAATCCGCACCCGCTGTCCAAGCACTTAGCACTGAAACTCGTTTTTGGTTGGCACCGATGTCGCCACCCCCCCGAATCTTTAAGCTGCATTCCGACTAGCCCCTAGCCCCTAGCCCCTAACCCCTTCCTCCCCTTTCTCCCCTTCCTCCCCCTATGTCATCCATGACCCCCCGTGAGATCGTCCAGGAACTGGACAAGCACATCGTCGGCCAGGCCGCAGCGAAGCGTGCCGTCGCCATCGCGCTGCGCAATCGCTGGCGGCGCATGCAGGTGGGCGAGCCGCTGCGCGCCGAGATCACGCCCAAGAACATCCTGATGATCGGCCCGACGGGCGTCGGCAAGACCGAGATCGCGCGGCGTCTCGCGCGTCTCGCCAATGCGCCGTTCATCAAGGTCGAGGCAACCAAGTTCACCGAAGTGGGCTACGTCGGTCGCGAGGTCGATTCGATCATCAAGGACCTGGTCGATGTCGCGGTCAAGATGACGCGCGAAAGCGAGATGGAGAAAGTCCGGCACCGCGCGCTCGACGCCGCTGAAGAGCGCGTGCTCGACGAGCTGCTGCCCCGACCGCGTTCGCAGTCGGGTCCGTCGATGGGTTTCGGGATGCCGTCGGAAGAGCCGCCGCCCACGCCGAAAGAGAGCGACACCCGCCAGCGCTTCCGCAAGATGCTGCGCGAGGGGCAACTGGACGACCGCGAGATCGAGATCGAGCTGCGCGCGCCCGGTTCCAGCATGGAGATCATGGCGCCGCCCGGCATGGAAGAGCTGTCGCAGCAGCTGCAGGGCATGTTCGCCAACCTGGGCAGCAGCCGCACCAAGGCGCGCCGGGTCAAGGTGAGCGAGGCTTTCAAGCTGCTCACCGACGAGGAAGCGGCCAAGCTCGTCAACGAAGAAGAACTGAAGACCCAGGCGCTGCGCAACGCCGAGCAGAACGGCATCGTGTTCCTCGACGAGATCGACAAGATCGCCCGGCGCCAGGATGCCGTGTCGGGCGTCGACGTCTCGCGCGAGGGCGTGCAGCGCGACCTGCTGCCGCTGGTCGAGGGCAGCACGGTCAACACCAAGTACGGGATGGTGAAGACCGATCACATCCTGTTCATCGCCTCGGGCGCGTTTCACATGTCGAAGCCGTCCGACCTGATTCCGGAACTGCAGGGACGCCTGCCGATCCGCGTCGAGCTCGAAGCGCTGAAGGTCGACGACTTCGTGCGCATCCTGACCGAACCCGACGCCTCGTTGTGCACCCAGTACGCGGCGCTCCTCGCCACCGAGGGCGTCACGCTCAGGTTCGATGCGAGCGGCGTGCGCCGGCTGGCCGAAGTGGCGTTCGACGTGAACCAGCGCACCGAGAACATCGGCGCGCGGCGGCTGCATACGGTGATGGAGCGCCTGCTCGAAGCGATCAGCTTCGACGCATCCGACCGCTTCGGCACTGAACTCCTGATCGACGGTCCGTACGTGGATGCAAGCCTCGGCAAGCTCGCGCAGGACGAAGACCTCGCGCGGTACATCCTGTGAACGCTGTGGACGATCACGACGGCAACGATAAGGCACGTTGGTCCGCGCGCACGGCGACCTCGATCAAGCTGCGCAAGCAGTCGCGCCTGCTCGAGGTGTCGTTCGACGACGGCACGACCCACTTGCTGCCCTTCGAGTACCTGCGGGTGTACTCGCCGTCGGCCGAAGTGCGCGGCCACGGGCCGGGCCAGGAGACGCTGCAACTGGGCAAGCACGAGGTGCAGGTCCGGGTCGTCGAGCCGATCGGCAACTATGCCGTCCGCCTGGTCTTCGACGATGGCCACGACACGGGCCTGTACACGTGGGGCTTCCTGTACGAGCTTGGCGAGACCCACGGGGCCAAGTGGCCGCAGTACCTCGAGCGGCTGGCGAAGCTCGGCATTCCTTACCCCACGCAGGTTGCGAACCGGAAAGCCTGAGCCGACCGAGCGTCGCGCAGCGCCACAGGTTCGTGCAGGCAGTCCGCCGCGCCCCCCCGACGGCGGCACCGGAACCGCGTAGAATGGCGGATCTCATGACCGCCTCACCCCCTCCCAGCAAGGCCCCTGCCTCAGCCGATGCGACCCCGTCGGTCGATTTCGGCTACCAGGACGTCCCGGCCCCCGAGAAAGCGCGGCGCGTGCGCGCGGTGTTCGATTCGGTCGCCGACAAGTACGACGTCATGAACGACCTGATGTCGGCCGGCGTGCACCGCCTGTGGAAGCGGTACACGTTGAGCCAGACCGGGTTGCGGCCCGGCATGGCCGCGCTCGACGTCGCCGGCGGCACCGGTGACATCGCTGCCGGCATGGCCGGGCAGGTGGGCGAGACAGGGCTCGTCGTGCTGTCCGACATCAACGCGGCGATGCTGGAGGTCGGTCGCGATCGCCTGCTCGATCGCGGCCTGCTGCGCACCGTGCAGTTCTCGCTGGCCAATGCCGAGTGCCTGCCGTTCGCCGACGAGACCTTCGATTGCGTGACGATCGGCTTCGGCCTGCGCAATGTCACCGACAAGGCGGCAGCCATCGCATCGATGCGGCGCGTGCTGAAGCCGGGTGGCCGCCTGCTGATCCTCGAGTTTTCGAAGCCGGTGTTTCCCGGCCTCAAGCCTGTCTACGACGCCTATTCATTCAGCGTGCTGCCGTGGCTGGGCGCGCGCATCGCCAACGACCCCGAAAGCTACCGCTACCTGGCCGAATCGATCCGGCGCTTTCCCGACCAGGAGACGTTGCTCGAGATGATGCGGACCGCAGGCCTCGAGGACTGCCGGTATCACAACCTCTCCGGCGGCATCGTCGCGCTGCACAAGGGGTTCCGCTATTGAGCGCGAATCCGCTCCACGTGCTGTTCGAGCAGTTGTCGGCGGCGATGAATCGCAACGTCGCGCAGTCGGCGCGTGCGACGGCTCTGGCGCAGCAGCTCGAGGGTCGTGCGCTGGCGCTCGAGTTCGAAGGCACGCCCTTCACGCTGGCGTTTCGCGTGGCCGCGGGAAACGTCGAGATCGACATGCGCGCCGGGCAGGCGGCCGATGCCACGCTGACCGGCTCGCCGCTCTCGCTGTTGTCGCTGGTCGGGCCGGGCGCCGAAGACCGCTTCCGCGGCTCGTCGATCCGCATCGCGGGTGACGCCGAAGTTGCACAGCGCTTTCGCGACCTGCTGCAGCAGGCCCAGCCCGATTTCGAAGAAGAGATGTCGCGCGTCGTGGGCGATGTCGCGGCCCACCAGGTCGCGAACTTCACCCGCGGGTTTTTCGACTGGGGCCGCAAGGCGGCCGATTCCTTCTCGACCAACGTGGCCGAGTACCTGCAGGAAGAAGGGCGGGACGTGCCCGCGCGGGTCGAAGTCGAGGAATTCCTGGAGGCCGTCGACCAGTTGCGCGAAGCCGCCGACCGGTTCGAAGCCCGCCTCGCCCGCGCCGAATCCCGCAGCAGCCCCAAGTCGAAGTAAAGTAATGCGCTGTGCGCTGCAGCGGCTCGCGCCCGACCAACCCCTAATCCCTCGCCCCTAGCCCCTTCCTCATGCGCTTTCGCGTCGCCACCCGCCTGCTCCAGATCCAGCGCGTGCTCGTCCGACACGGCCTCGACGAGATCATTCTCGCGACGCACCTGTTTCGCCCGCTGCGGTTCGCGTTCTACCTGTCGCCTGCCACGTGGTTCGAGCGCAAGAAAGGCGGCCCGCGCGGCGAGCGCATCCGCCTGGCACTCGAGGAACTGGGTCCGATTTTCGTGAAGTTCGGGCAGGCGCTCTCGACGCGCCGCGACCTGCTGCCGCCGGACATTGCAGACGAACTCGCGAAGCTGCAGGACCGCGTGCCGCCGTTCCCGGTGGCGGAGGCCAAGGCGATCATCGCCCGCGTGTACGGCAAGCCGGCCGAGGAAGTATTCGAGCGCTTCGACGACCAGCCGCTCGCTGCCGCTTCGATCGCGCAGGTGCACACCGCCCGGCTGCATTCCGGCGAGGAGGTCGTGGTCAAGATCGTGCGCCCAGGCGTGCGCGAGCGAATCGAACGCGACCTGGAGGTCATGTTCGTGCTCGCGGGACTCGCGCGCGATTATTCGAAGGAAGGCTATCGACTGCGGCCCACCGAGGTGGTGCAGGAGTACGAAAAGACCATCCTCGACGAGCTCGACCTGATGCGTGAAGCGGCGAATGCCGCCCAGCTGAAGCGCAACTTCGAAGGCTCGCCGCTGCTCTACGTGCCGGCGGTGTACTGGGACTACTGCCGCTCCGATGTGATGGTGATGGAGCGCATCCACGGCGTGCTCGTGAACGACATGGCCGAGCTGCGCCGGCGCGGCACCAACATCCAGGCCCTGGCCGAGAACGGCGTCGTGATCTTTTTTACGCAGGTTTTCCGCCATAATTTCTTCCACGCGGACATGCACCCGGGCAATATCTTCGTCCAGACGGACGATCCCGAGAACCCGGTCTACGCGGCAGTGGACTTCGGCATCGTCGGCACGCTCGACGCGCGCGACCAGCACTACCTCGCCGAGAATTTCCTCGCCTTCTTCGACCGCGACTACAACCGTGTAGCGCGCCTGCACATCGATTCGGGCTGGGTGCCGGACGGTGTCCGCGTCGAGGACCTCGAGGGCGCCGTGCGCACGGTCTGCGAGCCGATCTTCCAGAAGCCGCTCGACGAGATCTCGTTCGGCACCGTGCTGATGCGGGTGTTCGAGGTCGCACGGCGCTTCGACATGCGCGTGCAGCCGCAATTGCTGCTGCTGCAGAAGACGATGCTGCAGATCGAGGGCCTCGGCCGGCAGCTCTATCCGCAGCTCGACCTGTGGAAGACGGCGCGCCCCATCCTGCAGGAGTGGGGAGCCGACCGGCTCAGCGGACGCAACATCGCCGACGGCCTGCGCCGGCAATTGCCGGACCTGTCCGAGGCGGTGCGCATGCTGCCGCAGTTGCTGCAGCAGTTCGTGCAGAAGGCGGCGGAAGGCACGCTGCGCATCCGCGTCGACCAGGATTCCTCCGAGGCACTGCGACGCGAGATCCGGGAGAGCGGCCGCCGCCGTGACCAGACGATCCTCGGCGCCGCGGTCCTGCTGGCCGGCATCCTGTGGCTCGCGTTCCGCACCGACTGGTTACCCGGCGTGGTGTTGAGCGCGGCCGGGCTGTTGACCGTCCTGCTCGCGCGCCGCTAGTCCGCACGGCGCGGTCAGGCGCGGCACGACGCCAGGCGTTCGATCGGGACCTGCCCCCGAGCTTGGAAAGGCAGACACTCCGGTTCCAGGCGTCGATCGGGGACCTGCCCCCGAGCTTGGAAAGGCAGACACGCGCTCGGGGGCAGGTCCCGGATCGACCGCCTACGACACGGCGCATGCCACGTTGAGTGCGGCGGAACGCAGACGTCGACGGCGGCGCCTCGATCCGGTTGCGTGCGGCGTGCGAGTTGACGGCGCCCACGCCGGCAACTTGCTCAGCCGCGTGACGCCAGGCGTTCGATCCGGCCTGTCCTGGCGCGCGCGTGTCTGCCTTTCCAAGCGCGACAGGACAGGCCGGATTGGACGCCGAGACCCTCACCCGGCCTGCGGCCGACCTCACCTGCTGGCGCGGGAGAGGCAGGCGCGCAGATCAGCGCGCGATCTCGATCCACGTCGCCAGCGCCCGCGCGCACAGCTCGCCGTCTTCGTCGAAGATCGCCGTGCCGCAGCGATGCTTGCGGCCTGCGCTGGCGATGTGCCAGCCGATCACCCTGCAGGCTTCGCCGACGTGCACGCGCCGGTCGACGTGCGCCTGCATCTCGCCGAGCACCATCGGGCGCGGCGTGTCCTCGACCGCGGCGAAATAGCCGGGGCAATCGAGCGCTGCCCAGTGGAACTCGACCGCCACCTTGCCATCGCCCGCATCGAGATCGTCTGCCGGAATCCACGGCCCGGCGACCATGCCGGAATCGAGCAAGCCCGGAAAAATGCGCATGCCATCGCCGCGCCGGCGATGTGGACCGCACACGAAACAGTCAGGGAACGTGTGCTCGCGGAAGCCGGCGTAATGCTGCGAGGCCCAGACCGCCTGCACGTAGGGCGGCGCACGCGGCACCTCGAGGGCGAGCGGACCGACCACGACGCCTGAGGCAATCGGCTGACCCTGGTGCCGCAACTCCCACGCGTCGTTCGCGTCTCCCTGCTGCAGCGCGAGCGGAGTATCGAGTGGCGGAGGCGCCAGCAGGCGCACGCGCAGGTCCGTTCCTGCGGCGACGGCGAACGCGCCGCAGACGTAGCCGCCGTTGCCGGAATCGGGCGGTCCGTTGAAGCGGCGGGCGATGGTCAGTGACGAGGCCGGCATCCGGATCTCCAGGTACTGTTCAAGCGGCGTCAGGCGCCGGTGCCGAGCACCGCCAGCAAGCGTCGAACAGTCCTTCCACGCGTTCGCCGCACTCACGACATGTCCAGTCCGGTTGCAGCTCCTGTGGTGGAGCCGCAGCCAGATCGATGAGGCCCCTGGCACGCAGCGCATCGCCATTGCGCAGCACCCACAACTCGGGCCAGCACTCGACGAACGGTATCTCGCCGACCACGCCGCCCAGGCGCTCGTTGCGGACGTGGCAGGCGATGCCCGCCTGCTCCAGCACGTTGCGCAGGTGCGCGATCTCGATGATCGAATCGGCCGTATGAACCTTGCGCAATCCTGACCTCCCGGCCATGCGTCCGCGCTGCGGGAAACGCCGGTTTCACCTGGCCGGTCATCCCGCTAGCATGGCTGGATGACACAAGCCTCCCCCGCTACCTTACTGTCCCGCCGCTTTGCCGCAAAGCGTGCATTCATCACGGGCGCCGCCAGCGGACTCGGCCTGGCCATGGCCCACGCCCTGGCGCAGGACGGCTGGCAACTGGGTGTGCTCGACCTGAACGGGGCCGCGCTGGACGCAGCCGTGGCTAAACTGCGGCAGGCCGGCGCCACAGGCGTGACTGCCTTCCTCGGTGACGTGGCGGCGCAAGGGTTCGTCAGCGCGTCGATCGGCGCATTTGTCGAGACCCACGGCGGCCTCGATCTCGTCGTCAATAACGCAGGGGTGGCAGTGGCGGGCCCGGTCGAAGCCACGCCGCCCGCCGACTGGGAATGGATCGTCGGCATCAACCTGCTCGGCGTGGTGTGGGGCTGCCAGGCCGCACTGCCCGTGCTCAAGCGGCAGGGCAAGGGCCTGATCTTCAACGTCGCGAGCTCGGCGGGTTTCGCGGCGGCCCCGCAGATGGCCGCCTACAACGCCACCAAGGCCGGCGTCATCTCGTTGAGCGAGACGCTGGCCAGCGAACTCGCGGGCACGGGCATCCAGGTCTCCTGTGCGATGCCAGGATTTTTCCGCACGCACCTGCTCGACCACATGCGTGCACCGCCCGCCGAGAACCAGCTGGCCCACCGCATCATGGACAACTCGGGGCACGACCCGGACGAGGCGGCGCACGCGCTGCTCACGGCCGCGGCCGCGGGCGACCTCTACGTGATCTGGCCGCCCGAATACCGCTGGGCGTGGCGCCTCAAGCGCTGGTTCCCGCTGTGGTTCCTCAAGCGAGTGCAGTCGTTCCGCGACGCACAGGTAAAGAAGGCGGGTCGACCGCGAGGATGAACCGGGTATAGATCTCGGGCAGCCGGTCGAGCACGACCTCCTTGCCCAGCATGTCACGCTGCACGATCGCTTCGCGCAGCACCGCCAGCGACAGCGCTTCGACTGCCTCGCGTGCCACCGGCGCGTAGCTCAGGTGCCAGGGCTCAATGCCCGCTCCGCCGCGGTCCGAGCCGTAAGGCCGGAAGAACCCGAACCGGCCCATGTTCCCGTCCAGCCAGGCGGTGAGCCGGCCAAAAACGCCATCCTGGGCGTACTCGGCGGGCACGAGTTGCACCTGGTAGCCCGGCGGCATGGCCGCCGAATCGATGACGTCGATATCCGTGCCCCAGTGGTGGCGGCTGCCGCCTGGGATCGCCGACCACGCCAGGATGGCGTCGACGCGCTGGGAATCGGTGAGCCCGGCGGCATCGAGCACTTTCCCGTCGCGGTCGTACAGTGGCCGCTCGCCTCGCCACTTGCGGTTCCACAGCAGCAGCTGCCGGTCGAAGTCACGGAAACTCGAGACCGCGTCCAGCTGCAGGCCCGCCCCGGCTGCGGCATCGCGCAGGGCGAGGAACGACGCCACGACCTCGTAGTGCAGTGCACACCGCGGCGTATCGAGCTCGACGATGTGGGTGCGCGCGCAACCGGTCAGTTCCAGCGCATTCATGCGATCGGTGTTCTCTGGAGCGAGGTCAGCTATGATGCCGCGCAGGCGGGCGAGCCGCACAGAAAAAATGCAGCAAAAAGCATGCTGGGGGATTCGGCGCTCGGAGTAGCTGCACCCATGGTCGGACCCGGACTCAAATTGCGTTACATCGTCGCCGTGCTGCTGGTGGGCGCGCTGCTGACCGCGGGTGTCGCAACGACCACCTTCATCTACGAGCGGGACGAGCACCAGCAACTCGTTGCGACCGAACGTCAGCTGGCGAGTATCGCCGAGCGCAGTCCGGCGCTCGACGACGCCGCGCGGCAACTGCGTCGCGTGGTGGTCGAGGGGTACGACGGCCGCGTCCGCACCATCGTCATCGCCGGGTCACTGCTCACGCTGGTCGCAGTGATCATCATCCTGCTGCTCATGACCCGCATCGACCGGGCCTTGAGTTCGCTGATGGACAATGCCAGGTCCATCGGGCGCGGCCAGGTTGAAGAGCCCGTCGTGGTCAGCGGTGTCGCCGAAGTCGCGGCACTCGAGCGTTCACTCGAGCTGATGCGACAGGCGCTCGCCGCGACCACCATCTCGCGCGACTACCTCGACGACGTGCTGAACGGCATCAGCGACGCCGTGCTCGTCACCTCCCCTGACGGCAGGATCCAGACAGCGAACGCAGCCGCGGGCACACTCTTCGGCCGACCCGAGCGCGAGCTCGCGGACGTGGCCTTCAACGAACTGGTGGCGCGCGAGCACATCGCGGCATTCAATCTCGAGCGCCTCAAGCGGGAGGCAGGCGAGACGGTGATCCGCACGCAAGTGGGTCAGACCATCCCGGTCTCCGTCCATGTTTCTCCGCTCAAGCGGCAGGATGGCGACGACCAGGGCCACATCCTCGTGCTGCGTGACATCACCGACCGCAAGCGCGCCGAACGCCGCATCCGTTACCTGGCGCGGTTCGACACGCTCACCAAGATGCCGAACCGGCTGCAGTTCCAGCACCTGCTGCACCAGGCGATCACGCGCAGCACGCGCGCGGGCCGCGGCCTGTTGCTGCTTTACATCGACATCGACAATTTCAAGGAGGTCAACGACACCTTCGGGCATGAGACCGGCGATCGCGTGCTCGAAACACTGAGTGAGCGGCTGGCGCGCGCGCTGCCGCGCGATGCGGTCGCGGGCCGCCTGGCGGGCGACGAATTCGCGGTTTTTGCCGAAACGATCGATGGCGAGCATGCGCGGCACGCGCAGGGACGTGACCTGGCACGGCTGGTGCTCGAGGAGATCGCAAAACCCGTCCACCTGCCCGGCCAGGAGATCGACATCACGGCCAGCATCGGCGTCGCGCTGGTGCCCGAGCACGCGGACAACGTGATCGACCTGATCCGCAACGCGGATGCGGCGATGTATCACGCCAAGCGCCAGGGCCGGAACTGCCACGTCTTCTACGTGCCGGAGATGAATGCCGCAGCCGTCGAGAGACTGCTGCTCAAGAGCAAGTTGCGGCGCGCGCTCGAGCGCAACGAGTTCGTGCTGCACTACCAGCCCAAGGTCGACCTGGCCAGCGGCGCTGTGGTGGGCTCCGAGGCACTGCTGCGCTGGCGGCTGCCGGGCCATGGCGAGATAGCCCCGTCGCACTTCATCCCGCTCGCCGAAGAGTCGCATCTCATCCTCGACATCGGCGCCTGGGTGCTCAACCAGGTGTGCATCGACTATTCGGCCTGGCAACAGCGTGTCAGCGATCCCGGCCGCGTGGCGATCAACCTGTCGCTCAAGGAATTGAGCCAGGCCAGCTTCATTCCGCGCTGCCGCTCGGTGTTCGAGCGGTACAACGTGCCTGCCTCGTGCGTCGAACTCGAGATCACCGAGACCACCCTCATGCTCGACGCGGCGCGAACGCTGCCGCTGCTCGATGAACTGCGCTCGATGGGCGTGCACCTGTCCATCGACGACTTCGGCACCGGATATTCGAGCCTGAGCGCCCTGCAGCAGTTTCCGATCAGCACGCTCAAGATCGACCGCTCGTTCGTCACCAACGCCGCGACCGATCCCGACGACGCCACCATCGTCCGCACCATCATCGAAATGGGGCGCAGCCTTGGATTGCAGGTGATCGCCGAAGGCATCGAGACCGAAGAGCAGCGGTACTTCCTGCTGCACAGTGGCTGCCAGTTCGGCCAGGGCCGCCTCTTCGGCGACGCGATCAGCAGCAGCGCCTTCCTCGAGATGCTGCAGCTCGAGGCCACCGGCCAGCACCGCGTCCTGCAGATGCCGGCCTGACCCGTCCAGGCGAGGCCGCGTGCCCGCTGAATCCAATCAGGCCGCCGCCGAGAACATCCCGGGTATGTATTCGATCAAGGCCGTTTCGCAGGCCACGGGCCTTACCGTCGAGACGCTCCGCGCCTGGGAGCGCCGCTACCATATCGTTTCCCCGCAGCGCGACGACCTCGGCCGCCGGCTTTACTGCCCGGAAGACGTGCTGCGGTTGCGGCGGCTGCGTGAAGCCACGGAGCGCGGCCATCCGATCGGCCGCCTCGCGCAGATGGACGACTCCGGGCTCGTCGAGTTGCTGCATCAATCCGGGGCGGCCCCGGCCTCCGTCTCGGCGCCCTCCGCGTTCGTCGCGCGCATCCTGGAGGCTGCCGAGAACTACTCGACGGCCGCGTGCGAACAGGCGCTGACGCTCGCAATTTCGCTGCTGTCGCCGGCGCGCCTGATCGACGAGGTGCTGGAGCCGTTGCTGCGCGAAGTGGGCGAGCGCTGGCACGCCGGTCGCTTCACCATCGCACAGGAGCGCATGGTGTCGAGCAGCGTGCGCAAGCATGTCGGGCTGATCGTCGAGACCTTCGACCGCAGTGCCCGACGCCAGCCGATCGTGTTCGCCACGCTGCCGGGCGAACGGCACGAACTGGGATTGCTCATGTCGGCAATGATCTGCGCCAGCCACGGCTGCAAGATCCACTACCTCGGTCCCGACCTGCCGGCCGAGGAGATCGCCCGATATGCACGCGAGGTGGACGCGGCCCTGATCGCGATCAGCGTCGTTTTTCTCGAGAGCGTGCCGACGCTGGACACGCAGCTGCACTTGCTGCGTGAGCAAGCAGGGCCGGACGTGCCGATCTGGATCGGCGGCCAGGGCGCGCTGGGACTGGACGAGTCCGTGCTGCCCGCAAGCTGCCTGATCATCGCCGATCGCGCGGAGCTCGAGCAGCGCCTGGACGTGCTGCCGCGCTGAATTCCTCTCGCTGGCGACTGCCGGCGGCGAGCGCGTCTTCGCGACATCGCGCACACTGGTTGCTGGTTTATCTACGACAGGTGCGAGAGCCGTGGCGCTGGGTGCAACAATGTACGTGTTCGAGGTGCGCCTCAACGACGCCGATCGCGGTGTCTACGAGACGCTGACGTTGCGGGTGGCCCGCCACCCGTCCGAAACAGCCGAGTACCTCGTCACCCGCCTGTTCGCGTATTGCCTCGAATACGCCGAAGGCATCGAGTTCTCGAAAGGCCTGTCGGATGTCGAAGAGCCTGCCATCACGGTGCGCGACCTGACCGGCGCGTTGCAGTGCTGGATCGAAGTGGGTGCGCCGGATGCGCTGCGCCTGCACAAGGCGGCGAAGGCGGCGCCCAACGTGGCGCTGTACGTGCATCGCGACGTTGACGCACTGCTGGCGCGCCTGGCCGGCGAGCGTATTCATCGGGCCGAGGCATTGCGCATCTGCGCCGTCGATCGCGACCTGCTCGCCGCTTTCGTCGCGCGCCTCGACCGACGCATGAGCTTCGACCTGGCAGTGTCGGATCGAACGCTGTACCTGACCCTGGGCGACGACACGTTGACCGGCACGGTCGAGGAACGACGACTCGCCGGCTGAACGCGCGGCGATAAGTGCCTCGCACGCCTTACTGCGCGGCAGATTCGCTCGCGACGTTCCAGCCCGGTGCGCGTGCGAACGCTCCTCGGCGGGCCTTCAGCGCACCTAGCCCACCGCCCATTGGGCGGCAATCCGTCCCACTTCAGCGAGGACGGCCTCGTGCCGACGCTCAGTCTGCGCGGTGAATTCGCCGCTATCGAAATACGCGGCGATGATGATCGGTGGCCTGCCGGGCGGGAACGTAATTGCGACATCATTGCACTTGTTGGTCGTTCCCTCCGTACGTCCGGTCCCGGTCTTGTTCCCGGAGCGCCACTCGGCGGGGAGACCGGCGCGCAGCCGATTGGGACCGGTGTCGGTGTCTTGCATCCACAGCAGCAGCTGCTCCCGCGAACCACGCTGCAATAGATCACCGGTTGTAATCCGCCGCACGAGCTGCGCCATCGCCAGGGGCGAGGTGGTATCGCGCAGGTCGGCGGAAAGCACCAGGCCCAGGTCCGGTTCGTAGCGATCAAGACGAGTCACTGTGTCGCCCATTTCGCGGAACTTCCCGGTCACGGCGGCCGGGCCGCCCAGACGCTTTATCAGGAGATTGGCGGCTGCCCCATCGCTCAGTTGCTGGGCCGCTTGCGCCAGTGCGGCAATGCTCATGCCACCGTTGGCGAGATTCTTGCGCGTCACCGGCGCCCACGGGAGAAGGTCCGCTTCCGAATAGGTCAGGACCTGAGCAAGATCCAGGCGGCCCTGGTCTGCTTCGCGCAGGCAGGCGGCAACCAGCGCCAGCTTGAACGTCGAGCACATCGCGAAGTGTTCTTCCATGCGGTTGCCGGTGACTTCGCCGGTGGCGGTGTCGAGGAAACAAACGCCAAGACGCGCCTGGCGCACTTCGAGCGGCCGCAGCTGCGTCGCGGCGTCGAAGCGGCGCGCGGCAGGAATCGCGCCGGCCGGAGTGACCAGCAGAGCAGCAGCCGCCATGGGGGTCATCAAGAAATCGCGTCTTTTGAGCATGCAGCGGATCCTTGTCCGATTGTTGTCGATCGATACGACGACCCGCGGCTCGGGTTCTTCGTGCATGCCCTATGTCCTAGTCGCTGTGCCGCGTGCAATCCCCCGAATCAAGAGCGCCGCCAGGACAACGTGTGCGACGACTGCAGGCCACAGCAGCATGCCGCTCGGACCGCCAGAATATCCAACGTACGCGAGGTAGAGTGCGGCCGCCACGCTATACGTCGCCATGCCGAGCAGCGGCGTCCCTGGCCAGCAGGCAACGCCCAGGCCAATGAGGGCGATGCCGGCCACCCGCGCAATCGTTATGGCAATTCCGACCAGATCCGCTGCGAACAACCACTGGCCAATCAGCGACGGGGCCAACAGCAGAGTGATGCCGGTCGCGATTTCGCTGACAGCGGCAAGCGCAAGCACACTTTTCACCGTAGGCATTGGTTCCCTCTGCTCATGAAGACAACGTGTGACCGCTGTTGGCCGATCTTACCGCTACTGAAAGCGGACGCTGTACGCCAAAGATC
>CAVVBC010000002.1:0-133069 GCA_963746325.1 uncultured Gammaproteobacteria bacterium
CCACGCGTACCGACGGCGGGAGATGGGGTCGGCAGTCTAGGCATCCGTTGATTCGATTGACATATCTTTGCGACAGCCCGTGCGGTGGCCGGGTCGACGGGGCGACGTGCGGCCTGGGGCGGTCGAGATTCCATGGAGTCACGTGAAGCCGGCGAACCGATGGTGGCAAGAAGCTGGTCGTACCGAGCGTGCGGTAGACCCGACGAAGTCCTTACTGGCCGCAAAGCAAAACGGCCCCAGAGGGACCGTTTACTTCGATTTGATGGTAGCGGGGGCGAGATCTGCCCTGTCCCTTGGTTCCACTTGGATTTCCCGGTCAAGTCGCCTGATCGGTTGAGCCGACCATGCAAAGCCCCTCAGGCCCTGCGGGAGGTCGTTACGAGCCTCCCTGGCTGGATAGGCATCGGCCCAGCGCCGCGCGCCCCGCGAACACGCAGAACCAAGAAGCCCGGCCAGGCCCGGGTTCCGCTGCCCCTCTGCACGTGTCGCTTACGCCTTGCGGCGGCGGCTCACTCCCAGCCCAGCAAGGCCGAGTCCCAGCAATGCGAGCGTGCTGGGTTCCGGGACTTGACGGCTCAGGTCCGTCACGACAAGTCGGCCCTGCTGCAGTTCGCCGAACACCAACGAGTCGTAAGTGCCAGCGACGCCGAATGCCCCGAGACTGAAATAGTAGAACCTTGTAGATCCCGTGTAGGTGCCGAAACTGACCACGTCGTATTGGGAATCCAGTGATCCGAAAGCATCGAAAGGCGTCCGAAACTCCTGCGTACCGCAAGCGATGTTGCTGCTGGCGTTCACATCAATCATCGAGCAACTGAGTAGTTCGGACGGTTCAAAAGCTGAATTGGCGGCGACAAAGTCAGGTGTCTCCAGAACGAAGCTGCCCGTAATGGAACCGCCACTTGGTGCGGCGCCGGCTATGGAGGAATAAGCCGTGAAATCATAGCGAACAACCGCATTCGCTAGAGTTGGACCGAGCAGCCCCGCAGCGATCAAACCCAAGAACATCCCTTTCATCACTATTTGCCTCTAAATTAATTGTTCCAGAGCGATGTACGCCCGACTTGCTACCGGCGGAACCACATTCGGGCAGACAGCAAGAAGTGTGCCGGCGCTATGCAGATTTCGAGTTCGCTCTGTAAAACAGCTCTATTTCGTGTTTCTTGGTCCCGGCGGACCAGCCGATGAGTTCATCGCTGTGTAAGGTTTACCGACTCACCTATATTGTTGAGCGCTGTTTCGCCGGAGCAGCGGCTAAGGCTTGCCTGCGACTCCGTGAGATTTTCGGCGGTAGAGTGCGACTGAAGCGTCGGCACCGGGGACTATGGGCCCAGATAGAACTACGGCCCGGAGCATTGCTGCTTCGGGCCGCCTGTACGGATGGTAGCGGGGGTATGCTACCGATCCAGGCAGTCCCACTGCACCGCGCGTATATTCATTTAATTTCAGTGACTTAGCGTGGCAGAGCCAAGCTGGACCGTCCGGGCACGCGAACTTACCTCAGCGAATTCTTGTAGACCCTCCCGTCCTTCACGATCACCACGAAGTTCTTCGCTGGATCGCCGATGAGGTCGATGTTGGCAAGTGGGTCACCGTCCACCAGCAGCAGGTCCGCCAGTGCGCCCGCTTCGACCACGCCGAGCTTGCCCGGGTAGGGATTGCGCGGACCGGACAGCGCGAGCAACTGTGCATTGTCGTGAGTCACGAGCTTGAGGATCTCGGCCGGAGTGAACCACGCATTCAGCTTCAGGATGTCAGCCGTTTGCTTCGCGTTCTGCCGCGGATCGAACAGGTAGTCAGTACCCCAGGCCAGCTTCACGCCGTACTGCTTCGCCCACTTGAACGCGCTGTCAGTACCGTCGATCACCTGCGCCTTCTTCGCACGTGTGGCTGCAGGTGCGGTTGGCGGCGCGGGATCGAGCGCTTGCAGGCTCAGCCAGATGTCCTTCTCGGCAAGCAACCGCATTGTCTCCTCATCGAGCAGCTGCCCGTGCTCGATGCACTTCACGCCCGCCTCGACCGCACGCCGCACCGCTCGCGGCGTATAGGCATGCACGGTCACGTAAGTGTTCCAGTCGTCGGCGGCCTCTACGGCGGCCTTCATCTCATCGAGGGTGTACTGCGAGACGTCGAGTGGATCGTACGCCGAGGCCGCGCCTCCGCCCGCCATCACCTTGATCTGGCTGGCACCCGCGCGCAGGTTCTCTCGCGTCGCCGTCAGTACCTCGTCGCGCCCGTCAGCGATGAAGTTCGCGCCGAGTTGCTCGCCCTTCGACACCTCGCCGAAGAAGCGCCGCGAACGTTCGTGTGGCAGCCGCGAGTCGCCGTGTCCGGAGGTCTGCGAGATCATCGCGCCGCTCGGGTAGATACGCGGGCCGGGCAACTCGCCCTTGTCGATACTGGGCCGCGCGGCAAGCAGCGGACCGCCCATGTCGCGCACCGCGGTGAAGCCGCGCAGCAGCATGTCGCCCGCTTCCTTGGTCGCCCGGGCCTGCAGGACGTCCATCGTGGTTTCGGGGCTCAGCAACTCAGCCTGGCCCGTCGTGCTGAGAGCAATATGCACGTGGTTGTCGATCAGCCCTGGCATGAGCGTGCGCCCCCCGCCAGCGATGCGCGTGAGCTGTGCCCCGGCAGGCGGCGTAATCGTCCGAGTCGAGATCGACTGAATCGTGTTCCCCACGATCAGCACGTTCGATCGTTCCGACAATCGCGGCGATTGCCCGTCGAAGACGCGTACGTTCTCGATCAGTACTGCGGTCGGAGGCGCGGCTGGTTCGGCGGCCACCGCGACGGTGGCCGCGAATGCCCAGGCCAAGGTCAAGAACGTCCGGGGCGTCTTTGGAATATTCACGACAGTCTCTCCCTGCGATTTGCGCGCCAAGCGGCTGCAATTGACTGATCGCCGTATGGCCGGCGAACAGAAACTGCCTGAAGGTCCCGCAGCTTACCGAATGCGCGATCGGCAATCGAAATCGCAGCGTGGAATCGGGTGCACCGGAAAGCAAAACGGCCCCAGAGGGGCCGTTTGCTTCGATTCGATGGTAGCGGGGGTAGGATTTGAACCTACGACCTTCGGGTTATGAGCCCGACGAGCTGCCAGACTGCTCCACCCCGCAATCGAGCCGCCTATTATACATAGGCAGGCGTTCTTATCAAATTATCGTGCAGCGCTGCCCCGCCCTGCTCTACGGGATGACCCGTGCGCACAAGGCCAGCAACAGCCCTGGGAACAACCCCAGCGCGAGCACCGCCAGCCCATTCAGGCTCAGCACGATCCGCATGGCACCGCCGCCGCCCTGCAGTGCGGCGTGGTCGGTGGGCTCGTCGAAGTACATGAGCTTCACGACCCGCAGGTAGTAGTACGCGCCAACCACCGAGAGCGCGACCGCGACGATGGCCAGCCACAGACTGCCGATGTCGAGCACCGCCTGGATCACGGCCAGCTTGGCCCAGAAACCCACGAAGGGTGGCACACCCGCCATGCTGAACATCAGCATGAGCATGACGGCGGCGAACCAGGGGCTGCGGGCGTTGAGGCCCTTGAAGTCGTCGAGGCTGTCGGCCTCGAAACCTTGTCGCGACAGCAGGATCACCATGCCGAACCCGCCCACTGACATGATCACGTAGGTGATCGTGTAGTACAGCGCAGCCTCGTAACCAGCGCTGGTGCCGGCGAGGATACCGAGCAGGATGAAGCCCACGTGCGAAATCGTCGAGTACGCGAGCATGCGCTTGATGTTGGTCTGCGCGATTGCGACGACGTTGCCGACGACGATGGAGGCCACGGCCACCATCGTGATCATGTCCTGCCAGCCCGAGGCGTGCACCGGGCCGAGCCCTTCCGCCAGCAGGCGGAAGGCCAGCGCGAACGAGCCGAGCTTGGGCGCAGCGGACAGGAACAACGTCACCGGCGTGGGCGCGCCGTGATACACGTCCGGCACCCAGGCATGAAATGGCACGGCGCCGAACTTGAACGCCACACCGACGACGAGGAAAGCCAGGCCGAACAGCAGGCCGATCTGCCCCGCTTCCATCTGCAACGCCGCGTTGCTCACCACGCCGAGTTCGAGCGACCCCGTCACGCCGTAAATGATCGACATGCCGTACAGCAGCGCGCCTGAGGCAATGGAGCCCAGCACGAAATACTTGATCGCGGCTTCCGCCGCGATACCGTTATCGCGGTCGAATGCGACCATCGCGTACAGCGAAAGCGCCAGCAGCTCCACGCCCAGGTACAGGGTGACCAGGCTGTTGGCCGAGATCAGCACCATGATGCCGAGCAACGCGAACAGGCCGAGCACGTAGTACTCGCCCTTGAGAATCCTGCGTACCTGCAGGTAGTGGTGCCCATAGAGGAACGCAACCGCGACGGCACTGCAGGCCACGATCTTGAGCAGGGTCGACAGCGGATCGGACACGTAGGTGCCATGCCAGCCGACGGTGCGCTCGTCGAAACCGGTCGCCGCCGTGATCCAGGCCACGCCGGCGAGCGTCACCATCGACAGCAGGAACGTGATCCAGCGGTCCTTGTCGCGCAGGAACAGGTCGCCGAGCAGCACCACGCAGGTCGCCGCGAGCAGGAACATCTCGGGCGTCGCGAGGACGAGATCCAGCCGTGTGATTGATGCCGGGTTCATGGTCAGAGCTTCGTCACCATCATCTGCTGCACCAGTTGCTCGAGCGTCGGGCGCATGACGTCGAGCAGCGGCGCGGGCCACAGGCCCAGCGCGAGCACGGCGATCGCCAGCACGCCCAACACGAGGAATTCACGGCTGTTCAGGTCCTGCAGCTGGGCGACATGCTCGTTGCCAATGGGGCCGAACACCACGCGCTTCACCAGCCACAGCGTGTATGCGGCGCCCAGGATCAGCGTCACCGCGGCGAGGAACGCATACCAGAAATTGGCCTTGAAGCTAGCCAGGATCACCAGGAACTCGCCGACGAACCCTGAGGTGCCCGGCAGGCCCGCGTTGGCCATTGCGAACAGCACCATGAACGCGCCGAACTTCGGCATCGTGTTGATCACGCCGCCGTAGTCCGCGATCTGGCGGCTGTGCATGCGGTCGTACAGCACGCCGATGCAGAGGAACAGCGCCCCCGAGACGAGCCCGTGCGAGATCATCTGCACCATCGCGCCGTCGAGCCCCATCGTCGCGCCCTGCAGGCCACCGGTGTTGCGAACGATGTCGAAGGCGATGAACGAACCCAGGGTGACGAAGCCCATGTGCGCGATCGACGAATACGCGATCAGCTTCTTCATGTCCTGCTGCACCAGCGCGACGAAGCCGATGTACACCACGGCGATCAGCGACAGCGTGATGACCAGCCAGTCGAGCTCGCGCGCGGCGTCCGGCGTGATGGGCAGGCTGAAACGCAGGAAGCCGTAGCCGCCCATCTTCAGCATGATGGCCGCCAGGATCACGGAACCGCCCGTAGGCGCCTCCACGTGCGCGTCGGGCAGCCAGGTGTGCACCGGCCACATCGGCACCTTCACCGCGAAGGCGAGCAGGAAGGCCGTGAAGATCAGCACCTGCTCCCGCAGCGTAAGCGGCAGCGCCTGCAGGTCGGCGATCGCATAGCTGCCGGCCTGCAGGTACATGTAGACCAACGCCACCAGCATGAGCACCGAGCCCAGGAAGGTGTAGAGGAAGAACTTGACCGTCGCGTACACGCGACGCGGACCGCCCCAGACGCCGATGATCACGAACATCGGGATCAGCATGGCTTCCCAGAGCACGTAGAACAGCATCGCATCGAGCGCTGCGAACACGCCGATCATGAGGCCTTCCAGGATCAGGAAAGCGGCCATGTACTGCGCCGGACGCTTTTCGATGACCGTCCAGCCGGCGATCACGACCAGCGGAGTGATGAAGGCGGTGAGGACGATCAACGGCATCGAGATGCCGTCGACGCCCAGCGTGTACCACGCGTTGAAGGCCCCGATCCACGGCTGCTGCTCGACGAATTGCATCGCGGCCGAGGTGGGATCGAACTCGCGCCACAGCACCACGCTGACGGCAAGGGTCAGCAGCGACGCTCCGAGCGCCAGCCAGCGGGCGAAGGCGGCGTTGCGGTCGCCGACGAGGAGCAGCAGCACGCCAGCTGCGATCGGCAGCCAGACCAGGACACTCAGGATGGGCCAGTCGAGTTGCATGGTTCTATCGTCAGCTGCGCCAGAGAAGCCACGCGAGCAGGACTGACAATCCGATGATCGTCGCGAACGCGTAGTGGTAGAGATAGCCGGACTGCAGGCCACGACCGACGCTGGCCACCCAGCCCACGAGCCGTGCCGAGCCGTTGACGACTGCGCCATCGATCATCGCGACGTCGCCGCCCTTCCACAGCGCGGTGCCGAGCCAGCGGCTGCCGGCGGCAATGACTTTCTCGTTGAACCAGTCGAAGTAGAACTTGTTATCGAGCACCGTAAGGAGGATGCCTGCCCGCTCGCGCAGACGCGCCGCCAGGTCCGGGCGCTTGAGGTACAGGAACCAGGCCAGGGCGACGCCTGCGGCCGCCAGCCACACTGCCGGGCCGGTCAAGGCATGCAGCACGAACTGCGCCGGCCCGTGGAATTCCTTGCCGAGCTCACCGAGCACGTCGTGGTTCTCCGCCACCACGATGGCACTGCCGAAATACCCGCCGAACAGCAGCGGCTTGATCGTGAACCAGCCCACCACCACCGAGGGGATGGCGAGCAACACCAGCGGCAGCGTGACGACCCAAGGGCTTTCGTGCAGGTGCTCACGGGTGTGGGCGTCCATGCGCTCCTCGCCGTGGAACGTCAGGAATATCAGGCGGAACGAGTAGAACGCGGTGATGAACACGCCGACCACGACGCAGAAATAGGCGTAACCGGCGCCGGGAATGTGCGATGCATGCACGGCTTCGATCAGCGCATCCTTGGAGAAGAAGCCGGAGAACCCTGGAAAACCGATCAGAGCCAGCGTGCCGAGCAACGCGGTCCAGTACGTGATCGGCATGTACTTGCGCAGCCCGCCCATCTTGCGCATGTCCTGCTCGTGGTGCATCGCGATGATCACCGAGCCGGCCGCGAGGAACAGCAGCGCCTTGAAAAACGCGTGCGTCATCAGGTGGAAGAACGCCCCGGCATACGCCGATACGCCGAGCGCCACGGTCATGTACCCGAGCTGCGACAACGTGGAGTAAGCGACGACGCGCTTGATGTCGTTGTTGACGATGCCGAGCAGGCCCATGAACAGCGCCGTTGTGGCGCCGATCACCAGCACGAAACTGAGCGCGGTTTCCGACAGCTCGAACAGCGGCGACATGCGGTCGACCATGAAGATGCCGGCGGTGACCATGGTCGCGGCATGGATCAGCGCCGAAATTGGCGTGGGGCCTTCCATCGAATCCGGCAGCCAGACGTGCAGCGGCACCTGCGCCGATTTGCCCATCGCGCCGATGAACAGGCAGATGCAGATGACGGTGGCGGCCTGCCACGTTTGCCCCGGGATGAGCTCGAACGTGCTGCCGGCGATCTTGTCCGCCTGGGCGAAGATGTCGGCGTAATGCACGGAGCCGGTCAGGTGCACGATGCCCGCGATGCCGAGCAGGAAGCCGAAGTCGCCGACCCGGTTCACCAGGAAGGCCTTCATGTTCGCGAAGATCGCCGACGGCCTGGTGTACCAGAAGCCGATCAGCAGGTACGACACGAGTCCCACCGCCTCCCAGCCGAAGAACAACTGCACCAGGTTGTTCGCCATCACCAGCATCAGCATCGAAAAAGTGAACAGCGAGATGTAGCTGAAGAACCGGGTGTAGCCCGGATCGTCGTGCATGTAGCCGATGGTGTAGATGTGGACCATCAGCGAGACGAAGGTCACGACCACCATCATCAGGGCCGACAGCCGATCGACCAGGAATCCCACCTGCATCTGGATACCGTCGCTGACCAGCCAGGTGTAGACCGGGCCGTCGAACGCGGGCGCGCCATTCAGCAGCCCGTAGAGCACCTGGGCCGACAGGGCGCACGAGACCGCCACGCCGGCGATGGTGATGCTGTGCGTGGCGACGCGACCAATGACCGGACCGAAGAAGCCGGCCACGATCGCCGCAAGCAGCGGCGCCAGGACGATGATGAGCAGCGTCTGTTCCACGGCTCAGCCCCTCATCGAGTCGAGGTCTTCGACGTTGATGCTCTTCCGCTCGCGGAAGAGCACGACCAGGATGGCGAGACCGATGGCGGACTCGGCCGCGGCCACGGTGAGGATGAAGAACACGAACACCTGCCCGGACAGGTCGCCGAGGTACTGCGAAAAGGCGATGAAGTTGAAATTGACCGACAGCAGCATCAGCTCGATGCACATCAGCAGCAGCAAGACGTTCTTGCGGTTGATGAAGATGCCGGCCACCGCGAGGCTGAACAGGATGCCGGACAGCAGCAGGACGTGGGACAGCGGGATCATTGCCGCTTCTCCGCGTCCATTTTCACGATGCGCACGCGGTCCCTGGCCCGGACCGCCACCTGCGCGCCGATGTCCTGGACCTTCTGCCCCGGACGATCGCGCATGGTCAGCGTGATCGCGGCCACGATCGCCACCAGCAGGATGACGGCGGCGATCTCGAACGGGTACAGGTACTGCGTGTAGAGCAGGTGCCCGAGCTCATGGGTGTTCGAGTAATCCGCCGGGCGTGCCACCGCGGCCGCCGCGGTGTCGTCCAGCCCGAGCTTGCGCACGTAGACCACCATGCCGATCTGCGCCACCACGATCAGCGCGATCAGCGCCCCGAGCGGTGCATAGCGCGTGAAGCCCTGCCGCATCCGCGCGACGTCGATGTCCAGCATCATCACGACGAACAGCCACAGCACCATCACCGCGCCGACATAGACCACGACCAGGGTGAGCGCGAGGAACTCGGCTTCGAGCAGCAGCCAGATCACGGCGCTGTTGAGGAACGCAGCCACCAGGAACAGCGCGCAGTGCACGGGGTTGCGCGCCGTGATGACGCCGATCGCCGTCAGCACGAGGATCGCGCCGAAGACATAGAACAGCAGGTTGACCATCATTGCCGGTGTCGCCTCGGTCAGCGGTAGCGCGCGTCAGCGGCCTTGTCGGCCGCGATCATGGCTTCGTAGCGCTCGCCCATCGCGAGCAGCTTGTCCTTGGTCATGATGTTCTCGCCGCGGTTTTCCATGTGGTATTCGTGGATGCGGGTTTCCACGATCGCATCGACCGGGCACGCTTCTTCGCAGAAGCCGCAGTAGATGCACTTGAACAGGTCGATGTCGTAGCGCGTGGTGCGGCGCGTGCCGTCGGCGCTGACGTCTGATTCGATCGTGATCGCGAGCGCCGGGCAGACTGCCTCGCAGAGCTTGCAGGCGATGCAGCGCTCCTGCCCGTTGGCGTAGCGGCGCAGCGCGTGCAGTCCGCGGTAGCGGAATGACTGCGGGGTCTTCTCTTCCGGGTAGTGCACGGTGAATTTCGGCGCGAAGAACGCGCGCAGCGTCACCCGCAGGCCCTGCAGCAGTTCCCAGAGGAAGAAGGTCTTGATTAAGCTGCGCACGCTCGGGTCTACCTCAGGCCGCCCACGGACCGATCTTGTAAATCCACATCACGGCCTCGACGCACAGCCAGACCAGCGTGACGGGGATGAACACCTTCCAGCCGAGCCGCATGATCTGGTCGTAGCGGTAGCGCGGGAACGTGGCGCGGAACCACAGGAAACAGAACAGGAAGAAACCTGACTTGAGCACGAACCAGTGCAGTCCAGGCGCGGCCAGCACGGCGATGTCGCCGACCACGGGGTAGCCTTCGAACGGCGACAGCCAGCCACCCAGGAAGAACGTGGCCGCCAGCGCCGAGATCAGGATCATGTTGGCGTATTCGGCGAGGAAGAACAGCGCGAACGCGATGCCCGCGTACTCGACGTGGAAGCCAGCGACGATCTCCGACTCGCCTTCCGCGACGTCGAATGGCGCGCGATTGGTTTCAGCGACGCCCGAGATGAAGTACACGACCATCAGCGGGAACAGCCAGAACCAGTACCAGCTGCCCGGCCCGCCCGCCTGCGCCTCGACGATCCTGCCGATGTTGAGCGTGCCGGCCGCCATCACGACGCCGACCAGCGCGAAGCCCATCGCGATCTCGTACGCGACGATCTGCGCGGCAGAGCGCATCGCGCCGAGGAATGCGTACTTAGAGTTGGCGGCCCAGCCGGCGAGGATGATGCCGTAGGCGCCGAAGCCCGCGAGCGCGAGGATGTAGAGCACGCCGGCATCGATGTGCGCGACTGAGAACCCCGGCCACAGCGACATCACGGCCCATGCCGCGAACGCCGGCGTGAGCGTCAGCAGCGGCGCCACGACGAAGAGATAGCGGTTCGAGCGCGACGGCACGACCACTTCCTTCAGCAGCAGCTTGATGACGTCGGCGAAGGGCTGCAGCAGGCCGAGCGGCCCGACGCGGTTCGGCCCGATGCGCACCTGCATGTAGCCGATCACCTTGCGCTCGGCGTAGGTGGTGTACGCGACGCAAAGGATGACCGTGATGGTGATGGCCAGGATCTGGCCCAACGCGACCAGCGACGTGCGCAACCAATCGGGCTGCGACAACCAGAATGCAGCGATCGTGTCGATCATGCGGTGGTGCCCCCGGTCGCGCCAGCGATGCCGTCGGCCGTGGCCTGCAACGGCGCGGAACGCCGGACGATCGCGTCGACGCGGTAGATCGGCGTCTCGCGCGTCACGTCCATCGCGGCCAGGCGGCCCGGCGCGAAGGCCCCGGCGCCACCTGCAACGGTGCCCTTGTCGGCCTGCAGCTCGCGCTGCAATTCGTCGCGGACGTCTTCGGAGCTGACGTATTCGAAGCCTGCGAGGCCGAGCAGGTTGCCGAGCACGCGCAGTATCTTCCAGGCCGGCCGCGCCTCGCCTGCCGGCTTGGTGACGCCGGCCACGCTCTGCCAGCGGCCCTCGACGTTGACCCAGGTACCCGAGGTTTCCGCAAACACGGCGCTGGGCAGGATGACGGAAGCCGACGCCAGGATCTCGTCGCTTGCGTAAGGCGTGATCGCGACGACGCAGTCGGCGCCGCGCAGCGCAGCCTCGGTCGTCGACGAAGGAGGCAGGTCGGCGCTTTCAATGCCGCCGAGCAGCACGTAGCCCTTGAGCCGCGCGGCCAGCATCTCGACTGTATTCAGCCCCGGTTGCGCGACCGCGCGCCCCCCCACCGTCCGGTGCGGCAGTACGCCGGCCAGGGCGGCGCCCACGGCATTGCCGCCTTCCGGCAGGAACCCGAGCGTCGCGCCCGTTGCCGCTGCGAGTGCAGCAGCCAGTGCGCGGATTTCGGCATAGGACGCGTGATGCTGCGCCAGCGCGCCGAGCAGGATCATCCGTTGTTCACCAGTCGCGAGCATTGCGGCGACGACCTCGTGCTGCGCGGCAGGCATCACGCCCTCGAGGGCTGCGCCCAGGTTCGACGGCACCGGCTTGCCTTGCGAGCGCAGCGCAGCGACCAGCACGGCAGCCAGGTGCTGCGCCATGCCGAGCCCGTTGCTCGTCAGGTGGGCGGCGACCGGGAAGCGCACGTCGTATGCGCGCGGGTTGACGAAGGCGATCTTCGCACTGCGGCGCACCGCGGCCTGGCGGACCCGATGCGCGATCAGCGGTACTTCCTTGCGCAGGTTCGAACCGACGACGAGCAATGCTGAAGCCTGTTCGAGCTGCGCGAGGGTGCAGCCGAGCAGCGGCGCCACCGGATCGTTGGCCTGATCGCGGAAATCGACGCGGCGCAGCCGGTGGTCGAGATTGGCCGTACCGAGGCCGCGCGCAATCTTCGCGGCCAGCGTCAGCTCCTCGAGCGAGGAGATCGGCGAGGCGAGCACCCCGACCTGTGCCGCACCGGCCTCCCGGACGACCTGCTGCAGGCCCTTGGCCGCCGCTTCGAGCGCCGTCTCCCAGTCGACCGTCACCCACTCCGCGCCGCGCTTGACCATCGGCTTGACCGCGCGATCGGCCGCATAAAAGCCTTCGTAGCTGAAGCGGTCGCGGTCGGCGATCCAGGTTTCGTTGATGTCTTCGTTGGCGCGCGGCACGACCCGCATGACGCGCCCGCGCAGCACGTGCGCACTCAGGTTGGCGCCGACGCAGTCGTGCGGAGAGACGAGCGGTACCTGCGTCATTTCCCAGGCCCGCGCGCGGTAACGGTAAGGCTTGTTGTTGAGCGCGCCGACCGGGCACAGGTCGATGATGTTGGCCGACAGCTCGTGCTCGATGCTCTGCTCGATGAATGTCGAGATCATCGTCTGCTCGCCGCGGCCGATCGTGCCGAGCGCGGGGTTGCCCGCGATTTCCTGGCCGAAGCGCACGCAGCGCGTGCAGTGGATGCAGCGCGTCATGTCCGTGGAGATGAGCGGGCCGAGGTTCTCGTCCTTGAAGACGCGCTTGCGCTCGGCGTAGCGCGAGACGTCGCGGCCGAAGCCCACCGCGAGGTCCTGCAGCTCGCACTCGCCGCCCTGGTCGCAGATCGGGCAGTCGAGCGGATGGTTGATCAGCAGGAACTCCATCGTCGCCTTCTGCGCCGAGATCGCCTTGGGCGACTTGGTGAAGACCTTCATGCCCTCGGCGACGGGAGTGGCGCAGGCCGGCAGCGGCTTCGGGGCCTTCTCGACCTCGACCAGGCACATGCGGCAGTTGGCCGCGATGGTCAGCTTGTCGTGGTAGCAGAAGCGCGGGACGTACACGCCGTTCGCATCCGTCACCTGGATGAGCATGGCGTTCTTGCGCGCCTTCATCGGCACGCCGTCGACTTCGATGTTGACCAGCTCTTCGCTCATGGTGCCTTGATCACGCCGCGCGACCGCGCGCCTCGACGATGCTGTGGCCGTGCTCGACGAAATGCTCGAACTCGTGCCGGAAATGACGGATGAAACTCTGCACCGGCCACGCGGCGGCGTCGCCGAGCGCGCAGATGGTGTGGCCCTCGATCTTGTTGGCGACGTCGACGAGCATGTCGATGTCAGCCTGCCTGCCCTGCCCCGCCAGGATCCGCTGCAGCGTGCGATTGAGCCAGCCGGTGCCCTCGCGGCACGGCGTGCACTGGCCGCACGACTCGGCGTGATAGAACCGCGACAGGCGCTCGAGCACGCGCACCATGCACGTGGTCTCGTCCATGACGATGACCGCGGCCGAGCCGAGCGACGACCCCGCCTTCTTGAGCGAGTCGTAATCCATGTTGGCGGCCAGGATCGCCTCTGCCTTCAATACCGGCACGGACGAGCCGCCGGGGATCACGGCCTTGAGCTGGCGACCCTTCCAGACACCGCCCGCGAGCTCGAGCAGGTCGGTGAACGGGATGCCGAGTGGCACCTCGAAGTTGCCGGGATTGGCGACGTGGCCCGAGACGGAGAAGATCACCGTGCCGCCCGAATTCGGCGGACCGAGCCCTGCGAACCAGTCGGGGCCCTTGCGCAGGATCGTCGGCACGGAGGCATAGCTCTGCGCGTTGTTGATCGTGGTGGGCTTGCCATACAGGCCGAAGTTGGCGGGAAACGGCGGCTTGAAGCGCGGCCGGCCCTGCTTGCCCTCGAGCGACTCGAGCAGCGCGGTTTCCTCGCCGCAGATGTACGCGCCCGCACCCATGAACGAGTACAGGTCGAAATCGACGCCCGAGCCCTGGATGTTCGTACCCAGCAGGCCGGCGGCGTAGGCCTCCTGCACCGCGGCGTCGAAACGCGGGAACGGCTCGGCCATGAACTCGCCACGGATGTAGTTGTAGCCCACGGACGAGTTGGTGCAATACCCGCCGATGGCCATGCCCTCGATCAGCGCGTGCGGGTTGTAGCGCAGGATGTCCCGGTCGTGGCAGGTGCCTGGCTCGCTTTCGTCCGAGTTGCAGACCATGTACTTCTGCATCGGCGCATTGCGCGGCATGAACGACCACTTGAGGCCCGTCGGAAAGCCCGCGCCGCCACGGCCGCGCAGCCCCGAGGCCTTCACGGCTTCGATCACCAGCTCGCGCGGCGGTTTCTCGGCCAGGATTTTTTTCCAGGCCTCGTACCCGCCGATCTTCAGGTAAGTCTCGAGCTCCCACGGCCGCTCGTACTTGAGCGGCTCGAAGCAGACGAGGTTCATGCGATCTGTCCAGTCGGCCACGCGGGCGCTCCTGCTCGAAACCGGCTTACTTGTGGTCGTCGAGAATCTGGTCCACCTTTTCAGGCGTCAGGTTCTCGAAGTACACGTGGTTGACCATCATCATCGGCGCGCCATTGCACGCCGCAAGGCATTCCTCTTCGCGCTTGATGAAGAAGCGTCCGTCGGGCGTGCTGCCGCCCGCCCTGACGCCGAGGCGCTTCTCGACGTGGGCCAGCAGCTCCTCGCCGCCGCGCAGCATGCACGAGATGTTGGTGCAGACCGAGATGTGGTTGCGGCCGCATGGACTGGTCTCGAACATCGAATAGAACGAAGCGACCTCGTACACCTGGATCGGCGGCAGACCGAGGTACGCGGCCACGGCGTCCATCGATTCCTGCGGCAGGTGACCGTGCTCGTGCTGCACCGCATGCAGCGCAGCGATGACGGCCGAACGCTTGCGATCCACCGGAAATTTCTTGAGCCAGTGGTCGATCTCCTCCCGCACGTGCGCGGAAAGAACCTCGCCCGTGCCGGACGTCGCAGGGTGGATGGTTTCGCTCACCGGTCGATTTCTCCGAACACGATGTCGAGGGTGCCGATCACCGCGACGACGTCGGCCAGCATGTGGCCCGTGGTCATTTCCTCGAGCGCCGCGAGGTGCGGAAAGCCCGGCGCACGGCACTTCAGCCGGTACGGCTTGTTGGCGCCGTCGGAGATCAGGTAGATCCCGAACTCGCCCTTGGGCGCCTCGACGGCGCCGTACGATTCACCGGCAGGCACGCAATAACCTTCCGTGAACAGCTTGAAGTGATGGATCAGTGATTCCATGTCGCCCTTCATCGCCTCACGCCGCGGCGGCACGATCTTGTGATCGTCGACCATCACGGGACCTGGATTCTTCTTGAGCCAGTCGACGCACTGCTTGACGATGCGATTCGACTGGCGCAGTTCTTCGACGCGGACCAGGTAGCGGTCGTAGCAGTCGCCATTGAGGCCCACCGGGATGTCGAAATCCATGCGGTCGTACACTTCGTACGGCTGCTTCTTGCGCAGGTCCCACGCGATGCCGGAGCCGCGCAGCACGGGGCCGGTGAAACCGAGGTTGAGCGCGCGCTCGGGAGTGACGACGCCGATATTGACCGTGCGCTGCTTCCAGATGCGGTTGTCGGTGAGCAGCGTTTCGTATTCGTCGATCGCCGCCGGGAACCGCGCCGTGAAATCGTCGATGAAGTCGAGCAGCGTGCCGGAGCGGGCCTCGTTCAGGCGATTGATTTCCTTCGCGCTGCGGAAGCGCGAAGGCTGGTACTTCGGCAGGGTATCCGGCAGGTCGCGATACACACCGCCCGGCCGGTAATACGCCGCGTGCATGCGCGTGCCCGAGACGGCCTCGTAGCAGTCCATGAGGTCTTCACGCTCGCGGAAGCAGTACAGGAACATCGTCATCGCGCCGATGTCCAGACCGTGCGCGCCGAGCCACATCAGGTGGTTCAGGATGCGCGTGATCTCGTCGAACATGACGCGGATGTACTGCGCCCGCTCAGGCACCTGCACTCCGAGCAGCTTTTCGATCGCAATGCAGTACGCATGCTCGTTGCACATCATCGAGACGTAGTCGAGCCGGTCCATGTAGCCGATCGACTGGTTGTACGGCTTGCTCTCGGCGAGCTTCTCGGTCGCGCGGTGCAGCAGGCCGATGTGCGGGTCGGCTTTCTGCACGACTTCGCCATCCATCTCGAGCACCAGGCGCAGCACACCGTGCGCCGCCGGGTGCTGCGGACCGAAATTCATCGTATAGCTGCGGATCTCAGCCATTTTTTGCGCCATGTTCTGGGCCATGCTTCGGCGCGTCCTTGAGCGCGGCCTCGTAGCGGTTGTCGTCGCGGATCACGCGCGGCACCAGCGTGCGCGGCTCGATGCTGACGGGTTCGTACACCACGCGACCCTTGAGCGGGTCGTAGCGGACTTCGACGTTGCCCATCAGCGGGAAGTCCTTGCGGAACGGATGGCCGATGAAGCCGTAGTCCGTCAGCAGGCGGCGCAGGTCGGGATGTCCCCGGAACAGGATGCCGAACAGGTCGAACGCCTCGCGCTCGAACCAGTCCGCCGCCTTCCAGATATCGATCACGGAATCGATCATCGGCGGTTCGCCCGGCTCGCAGAACACGCGCAGGCGCAAGCGCCGGTTATGCTTCACGCTGAGCAGGTGATAGACCACCGCGAATCGCTTCGCCTCCTCCTCTCCCGCCTCGCGGGAAAGGGACGGGGTGAGGGTCGGGGCGAGCGAACCCGCCGGCAGCGCGCGGCTCACGCCACGGCTGAAGCCGCGGAAGGTTGCGGTCTCGGTGTTCCATTCGTCGACGCCGTAGAGCGAGTAGTCGACGCCGCAGATATCGATGAGCTGCTCGAAGCTCCAGTCGGCGTCGTCACGCAGGGCCGTGCACAAGGGCACGAGCGCGGCAGGCGCCACTTCGAACGTGAGTTCGCCGCAACGTGATTCGACGCGCGTCACCTGGCCTGCAAAGCGACCCGAGATCGACTCGGCGAGTTGTTCCAACTCCTGGTTCATGCCCTTGTCCGGTCTCGCTCAGCGCGCAATCGTCTGCGTGCGGTGGATTTTCTTCTGCAACTGGATCAAGCCGTAAATCAGCGCTTCGGCAGAAGGCGGGCAGCCCGGCACGTACACGTCGACGGGCACGATCCGGTCGCAACCGCGGACCACGGCGTACGAATAGTGATAGTAGCCGCCGCCGTTGGCGCAGGAGCCCATCGAGATGACCCAGCGCGGCTCCGGCATCTGGTCGTAGACCTTGCGCAACGCAGGGGCCATCTTGTTGACGAGCGTGCCGGCCACGATCATCACGTCCGACTGGCGCGGGCTCGGGCGGAAGACGATGCCGAAGCGGTCGAGGTCGTAGCGCGCGGCGCCGGCATGCATCATCTCGACGGCGCAGCAGGCGAGGCCGAACGTCATCGGCCACATCGACCCGGTGCGCGCCCAGTTCATGAGTGCATCCACCGACGTCGTGAACACGCCGCGATCGGCGGGCGCGTCGGTGCTGCTCGGTGCTTCTAATCCCATTCGAGCGCCCCTTTCTTCCACTCGTAGATGAAGCCGACCACGAGCACCAGCAGGAAGACGCCCATCGCCGCCAGCGCCACGATGCCGATCGAATCGAGGGCTACGGCCCACGGGAACAGGAAGGCGATCTCCAGGTCGAACACGATGAAGAGGATGGCCACCAGGTAGTACCGCACGTCGAATTTCATGCGGGAATCTTCGAAAGCCTCGAAGCCGCACTCGTAAGGCGAGAGCTTTTCGGCGTCCGGACGACTCGGCGCGAGCAGGAAGCCGAGAACGAGCAGGAGGACGCCCAGTCCGCCAGCCACCAACAGGAAAATCAGGACCGGCAGGTATTCGGCAAGCATCTCGAGCAATGGTCTCGAAGAGGGTGCGATTAGCCCACAATTCTAACAGCACCAATTGCAGTGCAGTAAGTGCGGAAATGAAAAAGGCGAGCCGTGGCTCGCCTCGTTCTGTTCGACCTGGTGCGGATGGAGAGACTCGAACTCTCACGCCTTACGGCACTACCCCCTCAAGATAGCGTGTCTACCAATTCCACCACATCCGCATCTTCGATCGATCGTTGGAACCTGCTTCAGTTGCCCGCGGGCTTTTCTGCCGGCGGCGACTGCTGCGGCTGCACCACGGCAGGCTGGGATCCGGTAGCGGGCGTTGCCGGGGTTGCCGCCGGCGGTGCGGCAGGCAGCGCTGGCAATGCCGTGGGATCCGTCGCGGGTGCCGGCGCCGGCGCGGACTGCTGCACGGTGTCGACGACGCTGGTCGGCGCCTTCTGCTGGCTGAACAGGTACGTCAGGCCGAGGCTGGTCAGGAAGAACAGCGTGGCCAGGACCGCCGTCGTGCGCGAGAGGAAATTGGCCGAGCCGCGCGCACCGAACACGGTGCCCGACGCGCCCGCACCGAAGCCGGCGCCCGCATCGGCTCCCTTGCCGCGCTGCAGGAGCACGATCCCGATGATCGCGAACGCGAGCAGCACGTGGAAAACGACAGCCAGAGTCTGCAGCCAATTCATCAAGAAGAACCTTATGCCAACGGGTGAGGACGCTTCGCCGTCAACCTGCGCCGGCGCAGATGCGTGCGAATTCGTCCGCCTTGAGCGACGCCCCGCCGACGAGTCCGCCGTCGATATCGGGCATCGCGAACAGTTCCTGGGCGTTGGAAGCCTTGACGCTGCCGCCGTACAGGAGCCTGACCGATCCGCCTATTGTAGCATCCCGGTCCGTGAGCTTGGAACGAATCATCGCGTGTACAGCCTGGGCCTGCTCCGGCGTGGCCGTCCTGCCGGTGCCGATCGCCCAGACCGGCTCATAGGCGATGACGGCCTTGGCCAGCGACTGGATTCCGCTCACCGCCAGGACCGCTTCCAGCTGGCGCGTCACCACGGCCGTGGTCTGGTCGCCTTCCCGTTCCTCCAGGGTTTCGCCCACGCACAGCACCGGGACCAGGCCCTGGGACTGCGCCGCCACGAACTTGCGGGCGACGAGGTTGTCGCTTTCGGCATACAGCTGCCGCCGTTCGGAGTGCCCGACCAGCACGTAGCGGCAACCGACGTCCTTGAGCATGGCGGCCGAGACCTCACCGGTGAAGGCGCCCTGCGCTTCCGCGCACACGGACTGCGCCCCCAGGGCCACCCCGGAGTCCTTCAGCAGGCGGGCCGTCTCCATCAGGTACGGGAAAGGCGGACACAGCATGATCTCGGCTCGCTTGCCGGGCTGCAGCAGGTCGAGCAAGCCGCTCACCAGCTGCGCGTTCTCGGCGCGCGATCCGTGCATCTTCCAGTTGCCCGCGACGAGCGGCTGACGCATGTTGAATTTCCCCGCAGACAGTAAGCGAAACCACCCAGGCGGGCGGGCCGCGAAAGGCGCGCGATCTTAGCGGCGAGGTCGGGTTAAAGCAATGATGCGGGACGGGCGCAGGTCAGATGGCATTGCGCACCACGTCCGCCAGCTCACTCGCCTGCCGCTGAGCGACGGCCTCGTCCTGTGCTTCGATCATCACCCGGATCACGGGTTCGGTGCCCGAGGCGCGCAGCACCACGCGCCCCGTCGTCCCCAGCGCCTTCTCGGCCCGCTGCACCGCCGCCTGGATCACGGGCGATTGCGCCGGGTCGACGCGTTCCTTGATCCGCACGTTGATCATCACCTGCGGGAACTTGGGCATGCCGGCCACGAGTTCGGCCAGCGGACGGCCCGTCCGCTTCATGACGGCGAGCACTTCCAGCGCGCTGATCAGGCCGTCACCGGTCGTGGTGCGGTCCAGGCACAGCAGATGGCCCGAGGTCTCGCCACCGAGCACGCCGCCGTGCTCCTTCAACATCGCGAGCACGTAACGGTCGCCCACCTTGGCGCGCAGGAAATCGATGCCTTCGGCCCGCAGCTTCTGCTCCAGGCCCAGGTTGCTCATCACGGTGCCGACCACCGGACCCTGCAACGTGCCGGTGCGCTTGCGATCCGACGCGATGACGTAGAGCAACTGGTCGCCATCCGCGATGCGCCCGAGGTGGTCGACCATGACGAGCCGGTCACCGTCGCCGTCGAGCGCAATGCCGACGTCGGCATGCACGCCGGACACGGTCGCCTGGATCAACTCGGGCGACGTCGAGCCGCAGCGCAGGTTGATGTTGCGGCCGTTGGGCGAGCAGCCGAGGGGAATGATCTCGGCCCCGAGGTCGGTGAGGACGCGCGGCGCGACCTTGTAGGCTGCGCCGTTCGCACAGTCGATGACGACCTTCAGCCCGGCAAGGTCCGTGCCCTTCGGCAGCACCGACATGCAGAACTCCTGGTACGCGACGCGCGACTTGTCGACGCGCGCAGCCTTGCCCAGGTGGATGGATTCGCGCGTGAGCGCCGGCTCGTCGAGGTAAGCCTCGATCTGCGCTTCCTGCTCGTCGGTGAGCTTGCTGCCATGCTCGTCGAAGAACTTGATGCCGTTGTCTTCGTACAGGTTGTGCGACGCACTGATCACGACACCGAACTTGCAGCCGAACTTCTGCGCCATGTACGCGATGCCCGGCGTGGGCAGCGGCCCGATCAGGTTGACGTTGACGCCCGCAGCAATGAAGCCGGCCTCGAGGGCAGCCTCGAACATGTAACCGGACAGCCGCGTGTCCTTGCCCACCAGCGCGGTGCCGCCGTTCGGCGCAAGCACGCGCGCGGCGGCGCTGGCGAGTCGCAACGCGAACTCGACCGTCATGGGTTCGTGGCCGACCTTGCCACGGACGCCGTCGGTGCCGAAATACTTCCTGCTCACTGTCTGCTGGCTCCTTTCAACGCCACGGCAACCTTGACCGCGTCGATGGTCGCGGGCACGTCATGCGCGCGGATGATGGCGGCTCCGGCTGCCACCGCAAAGGCGGCGGCCACCGCGCTGCCCACGAGCCTGCCGGACGCAGGCCTGCCCGTCATGATACCGATCAGGCCCTTGCGCGAGACGCCGATGAGCACGG
This sequence comes from uncultured Gammaproteobacteria bacterium, assembly GCA_963746325.1. Classification (GTDB taxonomy): domain Bacteria; phylum Pseudomonadota; class Gammaproteobacteria; order Steroidobacterales; family Steroidobacteraceae; genus RPQJ01. The sequence goes on from CAVVBC010000002.1 coordinate 20,614, forward strand.
GGCATCCCAGATCGGTGAAGCATCTCTGGTTTTGCAGCAGCGCCAGGTTGTGTTCGTAGGTCTTGCCAAAGCCGATCCCCGGATCGACGCAGATCGAGTCCAGGCCGATGCCCGCTGCGCGGCAGGCTGCCACCCGCGCAGCGAGGAACGCATGCACTTCAGCCACGACGTCCTGGTAGCTCGGCGCCACCTGCATCGTCGCGGGCACGCCCTGCATGTGCATCAAGCAGACAGCGGCGTCGTGCGCGGCCGCGGCCTGCAATGCCCCGGGAAGCTGCAGCGCGCGAACGTCATTGACCATGTGGGCGCCGGCTTGCAATGCAGCGGCGATCACTGCGGCCTTGCTCGAGTCGACGGAAATAACGGCGTCTGCGCGCCCGGCCAGCGCCTCGATCACGGGCACTACGCGGTCGATCTCCTGCTGGGTGCCGACCGGTGCGGCACCGGGACGCGTCGACTCGCCACCCACGTCGATGATGGCGGCGCCCTCCTCCACCATGCGCAGGCCCGCGGTGACGGCCGCCTGCCGATCGAAATGGACGCCGCCGTCGGAAAACGAGTCGGGCGTGACGTTGAGGATGCCCATCACGGCAGGCACGTCGAGGGACAGCGTTCGGTCGCGGCAGCGCATGAGGACGGGAGGGATTAGGGATTAGGGATTAGGGATTAGGGAGGGTACAGCCGCTCAATAGACCCCGCAAAAGGAAAGGGCGGCAATGCCGCCCTTCCGCTTGATCCCTAGCTTCCCTATTCCCTGGCCCCTGCTCTCAGTGCTGCGGGGCCGGTCGACCCGTGGGCGCATCGCCCTCGCCGCCCCGGCTCGGGCGCGGACGCGTGTCGGGCGGCGAGCCCGGGTGCGGATCTTCCCAATCGGCAGGTGGTTTCGGCTCGCGGCCCTGCATGATGTCGGCAATCTGCGAGTCGTCGATTGTCTCGTACTTGATCAGCGCCTCGGCCATCTTGTGCAGCTTCTCCACGTCCCGCGTCAGGATGTCCTTCGCCTTGTTGAAGTTGCTGTCGATGAGGATGCGGATCTCTTCGTCGATGACGTGAGCCGTGACGTCGGATACCTGCTTGTGCTGAGTGACGCTGCGACCCAGGAACACTTCGCCTTCGTCCTCGGCATACGTCTGCGGGCCGAGCTTGTCCGACAGGCCCCACTTGGTGACCATGTTGCGGGCGATCTCGGTGGCGCGCTCGATGTCGTTCGAGGCGCCCGTCGTCACGTACTCCGGCCCGAAGATGAGTTCTTCGGCGACACGGCCGCCGAACAGCGTCGCGATGCGGCTTTCGAGCCGGCGCTTGCTGGTGCTGTAGCGATCGGCCTCAGGCAGGAACATCGTGATGCCCAGCGCACGGCCGCGCGGGATGATCGAGACCTTGTAGACCGGGTCGTGATCGGGGACGTTGAGGCCCACGATCGCATGTCCGGCCTCGTGATACGCGGTGAGCTTCTTCTCATTGTCGTCCATGACCATGGACTTGCGCTCGGCGCCCATCATGATCTTGTCTTTCGCGCGCTCGAACTCTTCCATCGTCACGGTGCGACGGTTGGCGCGGGCTGCGAACAATGCTGCCTCGTTCACGAGGTTGGCAAGGTCGGCGCCCGAAAATCCCGGCGTGCCGCGCGCAATGATCGAGGGCTTCACGTCCTCGGCCAGCGGCAGCTTGCGCATGTGGACTTTCAGGATCTGCTCACGTCCACGCACGTCCGGCAGCGGCACGACGACCTGGCGGTCGAAGCGGCCCGGGCGCAGCAGCGCCGGGTCGAGCACGTCGGGACGGTTGGTGGCGGCGATGACGATGACGCCCTCGTTGCCTTCGAAGCCGTCCATTTCGACCAGCAACTGGTTCAGCGTCTGCTCGCGCTCGTCATGACCGCCGCCGAGGCCGGCACCACGATGACGGCCGACCGCGTCGATTTCGTCGATGAAGATGATGCACGGCGCGTGCTTCTTGGCCTGCTCGAACATGTCGCGCACGCGTGAGGCGCCGACACCCACGAACATCTCGACGAAGTCCGAGCCCGAAATCGTGAAGAACGGCACCTTGGCCTCGCCCGCGATCGCCTTGGCGAGCAGCGTCTTGCCGGTGCCCGGCGAGCCGACCATCAGCACGCCGCGCGGGATCTTGCCGCCGAGGCGCTGGAACTTGCCCGGGTCCTTGAGGAAGTCGACGATCTCGGAGACTTCTTCCTTCGCCTCGTCGACACCGGCGACGTCGGCGAACGTGACGGTGACCTGGTCTTCGTTGAGCAGTCGGGCCCGGCTCTTGCCGAACGACATCGCGCCACGACCGCCCGCCCCGCCCTGCATCTGGCGCATGAAGTACACCCAGACGCCGATCAGCAGCAGGATCGGGAACGACGAGATGAACAGCTGCAACAGGAAAGACTGACGCTCCGGCGGAGCGGCGCTGAACGTGACGCCGCTCTTCTGCAGCGTGCCGATCAGGGCGGAGTTGTCCGTTTCAGGGTTGTAGACGACGAACTGCTCGCCGCTGGTGCGCAACCCGCTGATCTTGTCGCCCGAGAACGTGACCTGGGAGACGGAGCCGTCCTTGACGTGGCTCAGGAAGGCGGAATACGGCATCTCGGCCGTGACCTGGCCGCGGGACGAGAAGTTGCTCACCACCGTGGCGAGCACCACGGCGATCACCACCCACAGCACGACATTCTTGGCCAAATCGTTCACTTCCTGACCTCGGGTACGCCGCTTGAGCTGCGCGCGCCATGCGCGCCATCACGGCCGAATTTCACACTACACCAATCGATACCCGCGTGCCAGAACGTACACCTCGGCACTGCGGGACCTGGAAGCTTTCGGCTTGCGCAACTTCACGGATTCAAAGCCGCCCCGCAACTGCGCGACGAGCGGCTGGAAGCTGCGCCCCTGGAACACCTTGGCGAGAAAATCGCCCCCTGGACGCAGAGTCCGACCGGCAAAATCCACCGCAAGTTCCACCAGCTGCATGGAGCGGTCGTGGTCCACGTCCGCAATGCCCATCATGTTGGGGGCCATGTCGGACATCACAAGATCGACTTTGGCCGGACCGACCATGGCGAGCAGCTGCTCGAGCACGGCTTCATCGTTGAAATCGCCCTGCAGGAACTCGACGCCCGCGATCGCAGGCATGTCGAGGATGTCCATCGCGATGATCCGGCCCTTGCCGTCCAGCCAGCGCTTGGCGTACTGGCTCCAGCTGCCGGGGGCCGCGCCCAGGTCGACGAGGGTCATGCCAGGTCGCAGGATGCGGTCGGATTGCTGGATTTCCTCGAGCTTGTAGACGGCGCGCGAGCGCCAGCCTTCCTCCCGGGCCCGCTTCACGTAGGGGTCGGATTCGTGCTCGGCAAGCCAGGCGGCGGAGGATTTGGTGCGCTTTGCGGCAAGGGGAGGGTAGGGGCTAGGGGCTAGGGGCTAGGGGCTAGGGGCTAGGGGCTAGGGGCTAGGGGCTAGTCGGAAATACGCGCTCCGCGCCAGACATTGGGCCGATTCCAGTTGGGACAATCTCAAATTCGTGCGAAACGGGCTTCGCTCAGGGATGATAGCTGCCCTTGAGGTTCAGCCGCTCTGGCTCGACTAACCCCTAGCCCCTAACCCCTAGCCCCTTCCCATGCTGTCCGACGCCCAACGCAAATACCTTCGCCGCCTCGGCCACGAACTGAATCCGGTCGTGCTGATCGGCAATTCCGGCCTCAGCCCCAACCTGATCGCCGAGATGGACGGCGCCCTGGCGCACCACGAACTGGTCAAGGTGCGCGCTCGCGTGGGGGACCGGGACGCGCGTGACGAAATGCTGGCTGAACTGGCCAAGGCCACCCGCTCGGAGCAGGTGCAACGCATCGGGCACGTGGCGCTGTTCTACCGGGCCAACGCGGAGAAAACGAAGATCCTGCTGCCCGACGCCTGACGCGGCGGGCCCGGCCGCTCACTCGTAGCGGACCGCCACGATCTCGTAGGAGCGGGTGCCGTTCGGCACCGCGACCTGGATCTCGTCCCCTTCCATCTTTCCTACCAGTGCCCGGGCAATGGGTGAGGTGATCGAAATCAGGTTCAGCTTGATGTCGGCTTCCTGCTCGCCAACGATCTGGTAGACGACCTCCTCGCCGGTACCGGCTTCGAGGTGCACCGTGGCGCCAAACACCACCCGGTCCGTCTTGGGCAGGGTCGTCACGTCGATGATCTGGGAATGCGACAGTTCATGCTCGAGCTCGTTGATGCGCCCTTCACAGAAGCTCTGTTGCTCGCGCGCCGCGTGGTATTCCGCGTTCTCGCTCAGGTCGCCATGGGCCCGGGCCTCGGCGATCGCCTGGATGATGCGCGGTCGTTCGACTTGCTTGAGCCGCTTCAGCTCCTCACGGAGACGCTCAGAACCCTTTAAAGTCATAGGCTTACGATTCATACCCAAACTTCCTTGTGAAGATCCTGGAGGCGATTCACCTCCACGTCCTGGAGGTGGTCGATGGCCTCGCAGGTCGCGAGCGCACCCGCCAGCGTCGTGTAGTAGGTGACCTTGCGGGCCACGGCCTCACGGCGGATCGAGTTCGATTCGCGGACCGCCTGCTTGCCCTCGGTGGTGTTCACGATCAGTGTGAACTCGTCGTTCTTGATCATGTCGACGATGTGCGGCCGCCCTTCGCGGACCTTGTTGGCCCGGCGGCATTCGACGCCGGCCGCCTCGAGGACGTCGGCGGTGCCCTGGGTGGCGACGATTTCGAACCCCTGGACCCGCAGCCGCTTGCCGAGTTCGACCGCACCCGGCTTGTCGCGCTCGCGCACGCTGATGAGACAGACGCCGCGGGTGGGCAGCGTGACGCCCGACGCGCTCTGCGCCTTGGCATAGGCCTCGCCGAAACTGCGACCGGTGCCCATGACCTCCCCGGTCGACTTCATTTCAGGGCCCAGGATCGGGTCGGCGTCCGGGAACTTGCCGAACGGGAACACCGCTTCCTTGACCGAGAAGAATTTCGGCACGCGTTCGCGCGTGAGGTTGAGTTCAGCCAGCGTGCGGCCCGTCATCACCCGGGCGCCCGCCTTGGCCATGGCCACGCCGGTGGCCTTCGACACGAAAGGCGCCGTGCGCGATGCGCGCGGGTTGACCTCGAGCACGTAGACGACGCCGTTCTGGATCGCGAACTGCACGTTCATGAGGCCGATCACGTTGAGCGCGAGTGCCATGCGGCGCGTCTGGTCGCGGATCTGGTCCTGCAGTTCCTTGCTCAGGCTGTTGGGCGGCAGCGAGCAGCCCGAGTCGCCCGAGTGCACGCCCGCCTGCTCGATGTGCTCCATGATGCCGCCGACGTACACGTCCTTGCCGTCGCAGATCGCGTCGACGTCCACTTCGATCGCGAGATCGAGGAAGCGGTCGAGCAGGACCGGGCTGTCGTGCGAAACCTGCACCGCCGTGTTCATGTAGACCCGCAGGTCTTCTTCGGTGAAAACCACCTCCATCGCCCGGCCGCCGAGCACGTAGCTTGGGCGCACGACGAGCGGGAAGCCGACTTCGGCTGCCAGCCGCACGGCATCGTCCTCGGTGCGTGCAGTGCGATTCGGCGGCTGCCGCAGCTGCAGCCGCTCGACCAGGTGCTGGAACCGTTCGCGGTCCTCGGCGACGTCGATCGCGTCGGGGCTGGTGCCGATGATCGGCACGCCGGCCGCCTCGAGCGCCTTGGCCAGCTTGAGCGGCGTCTGCCCGCCGTACTGCACGATGACGCCGAAGGGCTTTTCGACGTGCATGATCTCGGTGACGTCCTCGAGCGTCAGCGGCTCGAAGTACAGCCGATCGGAGGTGTCGTAGTCCGTCGACACGGTCTCGGGGTTGCAGTTGACCATGATGGTCTCGAACCCGTCTTCGCGCAGCGCCAGCGCCGCGTGCACGCAGCAATAGTCGAACTCGATGCCCTGCCCGATGCGGTTGGGTCCGCCGCCGAGGATCACGATCTTGCGCTTGTTCGTAGGCGCGGATTCGCACTCGTCCTCGTAGGTGGAATACATGTACGCGGTCGACGTCGAGAACTCCGCGGCGCACGTATCGACGCGTTTGTAGACCGGGCGGACTCCCAGCTTGCGCCGGTGAGTGCTGATTTCGGCCTCGGCCAGGCCCAGCAGCTTCGCCAGCCGACTGTCCGCGAAGCCTTTACGCTTCAGCGCACGCATGCGCGGTTCGTCGAGCGCCCGCTTGCCGCCCGCAGCGACCGCCCGCTCTTCGGCGATCAGGTCCTCGATCTGCACCAGGAACCACGGGTCGATGCGCGACGCCTTGTGCACCTCGGTCATGCCGAGGCCGGCACGGAACGCGTCGGCGACGTAGCGCAGCCGATCCGGGCCCGGCATGCGCAACTCCTCGAGCAGCGCGTTGCGAGCGTCGTCGTCGACGAGCGGGAGCGTCAGGATCGGGGTGAGGCCGTCGATCCCCGTTTCGAGTCCGCGCAGCGCCTTCTGCAGCGACTCCTGGAAGGTGCGGCCCATGGCCATCACCTCGCCGACCGACTTCATCTGCGTCGTGAGCCGCTGGTTGGCGCCGGGAAACTTCTCGAACGTGAAGCGCGGGATCTTGGTGACGACATAGTCGATCGTCGGCTCGAACGAAGCCGGCGTGGCCCCGCCGGTGATGTCGTTGCGCAGTTCGTCGAGCGTGTAGCCGATGGCGAGCTTGGCCGCGACCTTGGCGATCGGGAAGCCGGTCGCCTTCGAGGCGAGCGCGGACGAACGCGACACGCGCGGGTTCATCTCGATCACGAGCAGGCGGCCGTCGAACGGGCTGATCGCGAACTGCACGTTCGAGCCGCCGCATTCCACGCCGATCTTGCGCAGCACCGCGATCGATGCGTCGCGCATGATCTGGTACTCCTTGTCGGTGAGCGTCTGCGCGGGCGCGACCGTGATCGAGTCGCCCGTGTGCACGCCCATCGGATCGAGGTTCTCGATCGCGCAGATGATGATGCAGTTGTCCGCCTTGTCGCGGACCACCTCCATCTCGAATTCCTTCCAGCCGATCACCGACTCTTCCAGCAGCACTTCGCTGGTCGGCGACGCGTCGAGGCCGCGCGCGACGATCTGCTCGAACTCCTCGCGGTTATAGGCGATGCCGCCGCCGCTGCCGCCCAGCGTGAACGAGGGACGGATCACCGTCGGGAAGCCGATCTCGGCCTGGATCGCAAGCGCTTCCTCGAGGCTGTGCGCGACGCGCGAGCGCGGGCAGTCGAGCCCGATGTCGCGCATGGCGTTGCGGAACAACTCGCGGTCCTCGGCCATGTCGATCGCTTCTCGCGAGGCCGCGATCAGTTCCACGCCGTACTTCTCGAGCACGCCTTCACGCACGAGGTCGAGCGCGCAGTTGAGCGCGGTCTGGCCGCCCATCGTGGGCAACAACGCGCTCGGCCGCTCTTTTTCGATGATGCGCGCGACCGTGCGCCAGTTGATGGGCTCGATGTAGATCGAATCGGCCATCTCCGGGTCGGTCATGATGGTGGCCGGATTGGAGTTGACCAGGATGACCCGATACCCCTCCTCGCGCAGGGCCTTGCAGGCCTGCGCGCCAGAGTAGTCGAACTCGCACGCCTGCCCGATGACGATCGGGCCCGCGCCGATGATGAGGATGCTTTCGAGGTCTGCGCGCTTCGGCATTGTGACTACAGGCTCCTGCGATCAGACCGTCTTGCGCAGCGGGGCGGTGCCCGCCTTGCGCAACATCGATTCGACGAACTGGGCGAACAGCGGGACCATGTCGCGCGGCCCTGGGCTCGCCTCGGGGTGGCCCTGGAACGAGTAGGCCGCACGGTCCGTGCAGGCGATTCCCTGCAGCGAGCCGTCGAACAGCGACTTGTGCGTGACCTTGACGTTGGCGGGCAGCGTCGCCTCGTCCACGGCAAAGCCGTGGTTCTGCGAGGTGATCATGACGCGGCCGGTCTCGAGTTCGAGCACGGGGTGGTTGGCGCCGTGATGGCCGAACTTCATCTTGACCGTCTTCGCGCCGAGCGCGAGTCCCAATATCTGGTGCCCGAGGCAGATGCCGAAGAGCGGGGTGCCGTTCGCGAGGAATTCACGCGTGGCCTCGATTGCGTACGTGCAGGGCTCGGGATCGCCGGGACCGTTCGAGAGGAACACGCCGTCGGGCGCAAGCGCCATGACTTCCGCGGCCGACGTCTCGGCGGGCACCACCGTCATGCGGCAGCCATGGTCGGCCAGCAGGCGCAGGATGTTGCGCTTGATGCCGAAATCGTAGGCGACCACGTGCAGGCGCTGGCCCGCGCGGCGTCGCGGTCCCTGTTCGAGCGCCCAGTTCGTGCCTTCGTTCCACTGGTAGGCACGGTCGGTGCAGACGACCTTGGCCAGGTCCATGCCCTTCAGGCCCGGGAACCGCCGTGCTGCCTCGATGGCGAGGTCGGGGCGCAGCGCGGCGTCGCCACTGGCGATGCAGCCCGCCTGCGCGCCCTTCTCGCGCAGGATGCGCGTGAGCTTGCGCGTGTCGATCTCGGCGATGGCGACCGTGTGGCGCCGCCGCAGGAACTCCGGCAGCGACTCGGTGGCGCGCCAGCTCGAGTGCAGCAGCGGCAGGTCGCGGATCACCAGGCCGGCGGCGTGCACCATGTTCGATTCGTGGTCGTCCGGGTTGGTGCCGGTATTGCCGATGTGGGGGTACGTGAGGGTGACGATCTGGCGCGAGTAGGACGGGTCGGTCAGGATCTCCTGGTAGCCCGTCATCGCAGTGTTGAAAACCACCTCGCCAGTCGCGGTGCCGGCGGCGCCGATCGAGACGCCGCGAAACACGGTGCCGTCCTCTAGAGCCAAGACAGCGGGTGTCGTCACGGGGTACCTCCGGCGCAGCGATCTGTTACTAGCGCGTGCGACCACCGCCGGGGTTGAGCTTTGGCTCACTCCGGTGAAGATTTGTCTCACGGGCTAAGTACGCGATTCTACGCGAGCGTCTCGGGATGCGCCACGCGCTTTGCTGACCTCTCATCACCTCTCCCGCGCCCGCGCGGGAGAGGTCGGCCGCAGGCCGGGTGAGGGTCTTCTGTCGCGTAGCCGATTCGCGTCCGATGGTGCATCGGCGCCCGTCCGCCGCCCCGAAGTCGATCGCCGGGACGCCGTAAACCCATCCCTGGGGGCTCCGGCCGCCGCGTCCATGCGGCGGACGGCCCGGCGACCGACGTTCGTGACGTCCGCCGGACGCCGCGACACATTCGTGGAGTCTGCTCGGCGCGACGAAGGAGAGCCCTCACCCGGACTGCGTCCGACCTCTCCCACGCACTCGTGGGAGAGGTACAGATCGTCAGAGACCGAGCACGTCCGCCATCGAGTAGAGGCCCGGCGGCCGCCCCACGACCCAACGCGCCGCCACCAATGAGCCGCGGGCAAAACCCGACCGGTCCTGGGCATGGTGTACCAGTTCGACGGTCTCGCCGGGGCCCGCAAAAATCAGCCGGTGGTCGCCGACGATGTCACCGCCGCGCACCACGCTGAAGCCGATCCTGCCGATTTCACGGATGCCGGTCGTGCCGTGCCGGGCATAGTCGGCGACGGCGTCGAGCTCGACACCCCTGCCCGCAGCGGTCGCCCGGCCCAACGCCAATGCGGTGCCGCTCGGCGCGTCGACCTTGTTGCGGTGATGGGCCTCGAAGATCTCGGCATCGTATTGCTCGGGCTGCAGTGCGCGCGCCGCCAGTTCGGCCAGCTTCAGCAGCACGTTCACGCCGAGACTCATGTTGGGCGCCAGCACGATGGCCAGCCCCCGCGCGATTTCCGTCAACTCGGCCAGCTGCGCGGCACTGTGGCCCGTGGTGCCGATCACCATTGGCACGCCCAGTTCCCGGCACGTCGCGGCGTTGCGCAGCGACGCATCGGCCACCGTGAAATCGATGGCGACGTCGGCGTCTGCCAAGGCGTGGCGAGGATCGGCGGTGATGGCGAGCGCGAGCGGGGCGGTGCCAGCGAAGGCGCCTGCATCCTGGCCCACGGCAGTATCGTCGCGCGCGACCAGTGCGCCACTGAGGCGCATGCCTGCCTCGTCCCCGGCGATGAGGGGAATGATGCTGCGGCCCATCCGGCCCGAAGCTCCCAGCATGGCGACGCGGAGCTCTGCAGCCATCGTACGGATCCTTATTCGCCCAGGCTGGTGAAGAAGCGCTTGACGCCGTCCAGCCACGATTCCTCGCGTGGATGGTGGTGCTTGCTGTCGGCTCGCAGTGAATCGTCGAACTTCTGCAGCAGTTCTTTCTGCTCGCGCGAGAGGTGCACCGGGGTTTCCACGACGACGCGGCAGAACAGGTCCCCGGTGGTGCCGCCGCGCACCGGCTTGATGCCTTTTTCGCGCAGGCGGAACACGCGGCCCGACTGGGTCTCGGTCGGCACCTTGATGGTGACATCGCCGTCGAGCGTTGGCACGTCGATCGTGCCGCCCAGTGTCGCCGTCTTGAAGCTGATCGGCACTTCGCACGAGAGGTGTGAGCCGTCGCGCTCGAAGATCGCATGCTCGCGCACGCGCACTTCGACATAGAGGTCGCCGGTGGGCCCGCCGTTCCGCCCGGCCTCGCCTTCGCCACTCAGGCGGATGCGATCACCGTTATCGACGCCCGCCGGCACCTTGACCGCGAGGGTCTTCTGCTTGCGGGTGCGGCCCTGCCCACGACATTTGCCGCAAGGATCACTGACCGTCTGGCCACGGCCCTGGCACCGCGGGCAGGTCTGCTGCACGGTGAAGAAGCCCTGCTGCATGCGCACCTGGCCCTGCCCGTGGCAGGTCTCGCAGGTGACGGGCTTCGCGCCCTTGGCCGAGCCGGTGCCCTTGCACTCTTCGCACTCGCCCAGCGTGGCGAAATCGAGGTTGACGGTATCGCCGAACACGGCCTGCTCGAGGTCGAGCTCGAGTTCGTAGCGCAGGTCCGCGCCACGGAAAACCTGTGACCGGCCACGGCGGCCGCCGCCGAAGATGTCGCCGAACACGTCACCGAAAATGTCGCCAAACGCATCGCGAGGATCGGCGCCCCGCCCGCCCTGGCCGCGCGCGGCGTCCACGCCTGCGTGGCCGAACTGGTCATAGGCCGCACGCTTCTGCGCGTCCGAGAGAACTTCGTAGGCTTCCTTCGCCTCCTTGAACTTCTCTTCGGTCTCGTGATCGCCGGGATTGCGGTCCGGATGCAGCTTCATCGCCAGCCGGCGATAGGCCTTCTTGATCTCAGCCTCGGAGGCGGATCGAGTCAGTTCCAGGACCTGGTAGTAGTCGCGCTTCGCCATCCGTTTCGGCTCGTCATGTCGCAGTTGCCAACGCAGAACCGCCGCGGGGTGATTGGCCCCGCGGCGGTCGCTTCAAAAAAGCCCGTGCATCATAGCCATACGCGGCCAGGCGCGGGGTACTGCCCGCGGCCGGCCTGCGGCCGACCTCTCCGCGCGGGCGGGAGAGGTGCAGACCGCGGTCAGCCCTTGCGGTCCTTGTCCTTGTCGACCTCTTCGAACTCGGCGTCGAGCACCTCGTCCCGATCGCCCTTGCCGCCGCCCGCAGGCCCACCCTGCGCCCCGCCACCCATGCCGGCGCCAAAGCCACCGTCAGGTCCGCCCTCGGCGCCCGCCTGGCTGGCATAGGCCTGCTGCGCGACTTTCGCGGAAGCCGCAGCGAGGGCCTCGGCCTTCTTCTCGATTACGTCCTTGTCATCGCCGCGCAGCACGGCCTTGAGATCCGACGCAGCGGACTCGACGCTGGCGCGGTCTTCCGCCGCCACCTTGTCGCCCAGGTCCTTGAGCGACTTCTCGGCGGCATGGACCAGCGCGTCGGCCCGGTTGCGCGTCTCGGCGAGTTCGCGGAATTTCTTGTCTTCTTCAGCGTGCGCCTCGGCATCCCGGACCATCTGCTTGATCTCGTCCTCGGTCAGGCCGCTCGAGGCCTTGATGACGATCTTCTGCTCCTTGCCCGTGGCCTTGTCCTTGGCCTGCACGTTGAGGATGCCGTTCGCGTCGATGTCGAACATGACCTCGACCTGCGGCATGCCGCGCGGCGCCGGCGGGATGTCCGAAAGATCGAACCGGCCCAGCGACTTGTTGTCCTGCGCGCGGTCGCGCTCGCCCTGCAGCACGTGGATGGTCACGGCCGTCTGGTTGTCGTCCGCGGTCGAGAACACCTGCGTCGCCTTGGTCGGGATCGTGGTGTTCTTCTCGATCAGCTTGGTCATCACGCCGCCGAGCGTCTCGATGCCGAGCGACAGCGGGGTGACGTCGAGCAGCAGCACGTCCTTGACCTCGCCCGTCAGCACGCCGCCCTGCACGGCCGCGCCCACGGCGACGGCTTCGTCCGGGTTGACGTCCTTGCGCGGCTCCTTGCCGAAGAAGTCCTTGACGTACTTCTGCACCAGCGGCATGCGGGTCTGGCCGCCGACCAGGATCACCTCGGCCACGTCGTTGATCGAGAGGCCCGCGTCCTTGAGCGCGATCTTGCACGGGCTCGATCGTCTTCTGGACGAGCTCCTCGACCAGCGACTCGAGCTTGGCGCGCGTGAGCTTCATCGCCAGGTGCTTCGGACCCGGACGCGTCGGCCGTGATGTACGGCAGGTTCACTTCGGTCTGCTGGCTCGACGACAGCTCGATCTTCGACTTCTCCGCCGCTTCCTTCAGGCGCTGCATCGCGAGCGGATCGCGCCGCACGTCGACGCCGCTTTCCTTCTGGAACTCGTTGGCGAGGTAATCGATGACCTTCTTGTCGAAGTCCTCGCCGCCGAGGAACGTGTCGCCGTTGGTCGCGAGCACTTCGAACTGGCGCTCGCCGTCGACGTCGGCGAACTCGATGATCGACACGTCGAACGTGCCGCCACCGAGGTCGTACACGGCAACCTTGCGGTCACCGCCCGACTTGTCGAGGCCGTAGGCCAGCGCGGCCGCCGTCGGCTCGTTGATGATGCGCTTGACGGTGAGGCCCGCGATGCGGCCGGCGTCCTTGGTCGCCTGGCGCTGCTGGTCGTTGAAATACGCGGGCACCGTGATCACGGCTTCGGTGACCGGCTCGCCCAGGTAGTCCTCGGCCGTCTTCTTCATCTTCATGAGCACGCGCGCGGAAATCTCCGGCGGCGCCATCTTCTTGCCGTGCACCTCGACCCAGGCGTCGCCGTTGTCGGCCTTGACGATGTGGTACGGGACCATGCCGACGTCCTTCTGCACGACGGAGTCGTCGTACTTGCGGCCGATCAGGCGCTTGATCGCGTACAGGGTGTTCTGCGGGTTGGTGACCGCCTGGCGCTTGGCCGACTGGCCGACCAGGACCTCGTCGTCCTTGGTGAAGGCGACGATCGACGGGGTGGTGCGGTCACCCTCGCTGTTCTCGATCACGCGCGGCTTGCCGCCTTCCATGATCGCGACGCAGGAGTTGGTGGTGCCGAGGTCGATGCCGATGACTTTTGCCATGGTGGTAGAGGCTCCAGGGGAAAGCGTAAAACTTCGTTGCCGCCTAGTTGGGGGCCGGGCGGCCGGTATTCAAGAATCGCGGGTCAGTTCGCCGGGTCGGGGGCGCGGGCGATCACCACCCGGGCGGGCCGCAGCAGCCGCCCACTGAGCGTGAATCCCTTCTGGATCACGGCCAGGACGCTGCCGGCCGGGTGGTCCGCCGTCGGCTGGGCGACCATGGCCTCGTGGAACTCGGGGTTGAAGTGCTGGCCGGTCGGATCGAGCACGGCGATTCCGGCCTTCTCGAAGGCCTTGTCGAGCATCCGCAGCGTGGCCTGGGCGCCTTCGACGAACTTGGCCGCCTCCGGGGCCGCGCCCGCCGCTGCGATGCCGAGTTCGAGCGTGTCGCGGACTTCGACCAGGTCGGCCGCGAAGCGCTCGACGGCGAAGCGATGGGCGGACTCCACGTCGCGCTGGGCGCGTCGGCGGACGTTTTCCATCTCGGCCAGTGCCCGCAGCTGCGCGTCACGGGCTTCCTGCAGCTGAACCTGGGCGGCAGCGAGGGCCTCCTCGGCGGTCGGCGCGGCGGCGCCGGACGTATCCGTCCCGGCGGGTTGGGTCGTCGGGTCGTGGTCGGGATGGGTGCTCATTGATCCTGCCTGCAAACAATGGCTGCCCTGCCGCGGCCCCCAACGGGGACCCTGGCGAGGCTCTGGCCCGCTAGATCGGGCCTAGCGGCGGGAATTCAAGGCCGAGCCGAGCAGGCGGGCCGTCACGTCGACGATCGGGATGACCCGGTCGTAGGCCATGCGGGTGGGACCGATGACGCCGAGGACCCCGACGGTCTCGTTGTCCAGGGCATACGGGGCCGTGACCAGGCTGCAGTTGTCGAGGATCTGGTACCCCGATTCCTGGCCGATGAAGATCTGCACGCCCTCGGCCCCGAGGCTCTGGTCGAGCAGGTGCAGGATGTCGCGCTTGGAGGTGAAGGCGTCGAACAGGCGGCGCAGTTTCTCGACGTTGGACAGTTCGGCGAACTCCATGAGGTTGGTCTCGCCGGCGATGACGTACTCGGGTGCGCCCTGGCCGTGGCCCTCGCCCACCACCTGTTGCGCCACGTGGATGGCGTCGCGCATCAGCTGGTTCAGCGTCTCGCCCGCTTGCGTGAGCTCGGCGACGATGTCCGAGCGGATCTGGGTCAGTTCCTTGCCGCCGAACTGCTGGTTGAGGAAATTGGCGGCACGCCGCAGTTCCTCGGCCGGGTAATAGCGTTCGAGATGGACGATGCGGTTCTGCACGTCGCGCCCGTTGACCACCATGACCACGAGCACGCGGTTCTCGGACAGCGGCAGGAACTCGATCTGGCTCAGCGACTGGTGCGGCTGGCGCGGGATCGTGACCACGCCCGCCAGGTGCGTCAGCGACGACAGCATCTGCGATGCGACCGCGACCAGCGCCTTGGGATCGCGGTCGTCTTCCTGCTCGAGCCGCAGGTTCAGTTCGCCCAGCATCTGCGCGTCGTCGGGGCGCTGCCGCTGCCGCAGCAGCGTGTCGACGAAGAAGCGGTAGCCCTTGTCCGTGGGCACGCGGCCGGCGGACGTGTGCGGCGAGGAGACGAAGCCGAACTCCTCGAGGTCCGCCATGACGTTGCGGACCGTCGCCGCGCTCAGGTTCAGCCCGGAATCGCGCGACAGGTTGCGCGAACCGACCGGCTGGCCTTCGCGGATGTAGCTCTCGACCAGCACCCGCAGCAGGTGCTGTGCGCGCTCGGAGAGGGGATCGTCGGGTGTTTCACTCATGGCCACGTCAAACTAGCGTGTACTTTTTCGGCAAGTCAAGCAACGCATTTGCACGCATGACCCCACGGAATCGCGCTGGCCGGTCCGCCGAGCGCCATGCTAAAAGGCAGGCCACCTTATGCACACTCTTCCATCCGGCCGTACCTGCGTCGCCCTCGCCGGCCGCGCCGTCGATCCGCGCGTCGGCGAAGCGATGCGCACGCTGGCGAGACACCTGCTCGGACAGGGCTGCACGGTGCGGGTCGTGGCCGACGAGGCGCTCGCGCTGCAGGGTGCGGGCGTCTGCACGGTGCTCGAGCGCGACCTCGCGCTCGACGCCGACCTGATCGTCGCCGTCGGCGGCGACGGCACGATGCTGCATGCCGCCCGCATGGCGGCCACGGCCGACGTGCCGGTGCTCGGCATCAACCGCGGTCGACTGGGCTTCCTGGCCGACGTCGGCCCCGAGCAGATGCTGCAGAGCGTGGACGACGCCCTCGGCGGCCGTTGCCGGGCCGAACGCCGGATGCTGCTGGCAGCCCACATCCTGGCCGACGGGCGACCGATCGACGCGCTCGCCCTGAACGACGTGGTCGTCGCCAAGCGCGAGACCGGACGCATGGTCGACGTGCGCACCTGGGTCAACGGCGCGTACGTCAACACCCACGTCGGCGACGGCTTCATCGTCGCCACCCCGACTGGCTCGACGGCCTACGCACTCTCGTGCGGCGGTCCGATCGTGCACCCGAGCCTCGACGCCGTGGTGCTGGTGCCGGTGTGCCCGCACACGCTGTCCGATCGGCCGATCGTCGTGCCGGCCGCCAGCGTGGTCGAGATCGAACTCGCCGACCGCTTCGAATCCCGCGCGCAGGTCGTCTGCGACGGCATCGTCCTCTGCGATCTCGACCCGGGCGTGCGCCTGCGCATCGAACGGGCAAGCGTCAACGCGACACTGCTGCACCCGCCGGGCCACGACTATTACCGCATCCTGCGCTCGAAGCTGCACTGGGGCCGGGGCACCCGCGACGGCCAACCGCCCGGCGCCTGACGGCGACGATTCATCGCATGCTGACCCACCTGCAGATCCGTGATTTCGCCATCGTCGAGGCCGTCGAACTCGAGTTCGGCCGCGGCTTCACCGTGCTCACCGGCGAAACGGGCGCCGGCAAGTCGATCCTGGTCGACGCCCTGCTCCTCGCCGTCGGCGGCCGTGCCGACAGCGGCGTCGGTGCGCCACGGCGCCGAACGCGCCGAGGTCAGCGCCACCTTCGCCGTGGCGGCAAATGCCGCCGCCCTCGCCTGGCTCGACGAGCAGGCGATCGCGCACGACGGCGAATGCCAGCTGCGCCGCGTGGTCGGCGCCGACGGCCGTGGCCGCGCCTACCTGAACGGCCAGGCCGTGCCGGTGCAGTCGCTGCGCACGCTCGGCGAACTGCTGGTCGACGTGCACGGCCAGCTCGAGTTCCAGTCGCTGTCGCGACGCGGCTACCAGCGCGAGACCTCGACGCGCAGCGGACCGCTCGACGCGCAAGGCGGCGGCAGTGCGCAAGGCGCACGCCGCCTGGCAGGCACTCGACGAGCAGCGCGCCACGTTCGAGCAGCGAGCGCGCGAGCGCGACTCGCGCCTCGACCTGCTGCGCCACTACGTGGCGGAACTGCAGGCGCTCGATCCGCAGCCCGCCGAAGCCGAAGTCGCTCGCCGAGGAGCGCAAGCGCATCGCCGGACTGGGCCGGCTGGCCGAAGGCACGGCGCAGGTCGAGGCGCTGCTGGCCGGTGACGACGGCGGCGTCACGACGGCGCTGGCGCGCGTCACAGGGCGTGTTGCGGCAGCTGGTCGGCCTCGATGCCGCGCTCGAGCCCGCCGCCGCGCAACTCGAGGAGGCGTCGATCGCGGCGCGCGAGGCACTGACGAGCCTGCGGCGCTACGTCGACGGGCTCGAGGCGGATCCCGCCCGGCAGGAGTGGGTCGAGGCGCGACTCGCGGCGCTCGAGACCGTGGCCCGCAAGCACCGCATCGACTCGCGCGAATTGCCGCCAGCGCGCGATGCGCTGGCAGCCGAACTGGCCGAACTCGAGTCGGGCGCGGTCAGCGAAGCCGAACTGCAGCAGCGCCTGGCGGCGGCACGCGACCACTACCTCGAAGGCGGCGCAGGCGCTGTCCGACGCGCGGCGCAAGGCCGCACGCGCGCTCGATCGCAGCGTCAGCGGACTTGATGCAGTCGCTCGGCATGCCGGGCGGCGTGTTCGAGACCCGGGTCGAGCCGCAAGTCGCCGCCGGTCGATCACGCCGCACGGCAGCGACGACATCGAGTTCCTGGTGAGCGCCAATCCCGGGCCAGCCGCCGCGCCCCCTGGCCCGGGTGGCGTCGGGCGGCGAGCTGTCGCGGATCAGCCTCGCGCTGCAGGTGGCGGCGGTCGAGGCGGCGCACCTGCCCTGCCTGGTGTTCGACGAGGTCGATGCCGGGCGTCGGCGGCGCCGTCGCCGAGATGGTCGGCCGGCAACTGCACGCGCTGGCCGCTGCGGGGCCAGGTGCTCTGCGTCACGCACCTGCCGCAGGTGGCGTCGCAGTCCGATCACCAGTTGCGGGTGGCGAAGCAGACGACGGGCGGCATGACCCGCACCCGCATCGACACGCTCGACGAGGCGGATCGCGTCGAAGAACTGGCGCGGATGCTCGGCGGCGCCACCATCACCGAGCGGACGCGGGAACACGCGCGCGAGATGCTGGCGTCGGCGCGCCGCGCAGGCCCGCGGACAGCCCGGCGCAGCCGGCGGCACCGTCGGCCTAGGACGCTTCGGGCGGTGCGGGCAAGCCTCGCGCACGCAGTGGCCGTGCAGGGTGAGCGAGTGGTCGGTGATCTCGAAGCCGAGTCGCTCCGCGACCGCCGCTGCCGTTCCTCGATGCCCTCGTCTGAGAACTCCTCGACGCGCCCGCAGTCGACGCACACGATGTGGTCGTGATGCGTGCCCTCGTTGAGCTCGAACACGGCCGTGCCGCCCTCGAAGTGATGCCGCGTCACGAGGCCCGCGGTCTCGAACTGCGTCAGCACTCGGTACACCGTGGCGAGGCCGATGTCCTCGTTCAGCTCGAGCAGCCGGCGATAGACGTCCTCGGCGCTCATGTGGCGCACGGTGGCGCTGGCCAGGATTTCGAGGATCTTCAGCCGCGGCGCGGTGATCTTGAGGCCGGCGCGGCGCAGGTGCGAAGGTTCCACGGATTGTTCCTTGTGGGCGGGATGCCGCCCCAGAGCACGGTTGGGTTATGATCGCGCCGCATTATCCCCGGCCCGGCCCGGCAACTCCAGACAGCAGAAGCCATCCGACATGACCGCGTTCCCCCGCGCCGCACTCCTTGCGTTACTGCTCGCTCGGCGCCCTGCTCGGGTCCGGCGGGTGCGTCTACCGGCCGAACATCCAGCAGGGCAACCTGCTCAAGACGCAGGACGTCGACCAGGTGACCGTCGGCATGACGCGCAGCCAGGTCCGCTACCTGCTCGGCACGCCGATGCTGTCCGACTCGTTCACACCGCAGCGCTGGGACTACATCTACACGTTCCGGCGCGGTCGCGAGACCCGCATCGGACCGCGCGCATTTCATCGTGCATTTCGAGGACGACAAGGTCAGCCGGATCGAAAAGCCCGACCTGCCCGAGCCGCCGCGCATCGATCCCGAGCAGGAAAAGGCGAAGGCGAAGCTGGCCGACGAACAGGCCGAGCGCGAGGCGCGAGAGCCGCCGCCGCCGCCTTCGATCAAAGCAGCCGCAGCCAGACGCACCGCGTCCAGGCAGCGGCGGCAACAACAACAACTAGCGCTGCGGGCCTTTGTTTCCAGCCGCTTGGGCTGGCGGCGGCACGCTGCGCGGCGTCGCAGCGCGGATCGATCCGCAGCGGCCGATAGATCTCGACGCGATCGCGATCGCGTAAAGGGCGGTCGGCCGCGCAGACCGTGCCGTAAACACCCAGCACCAGCGGTCGCCCGCGCAGTTCGGGAAACTCATCCAGCAAACCCGATTGCTCGACGGCCGCCAGCGCGGTGAGCCCCGTGGCCGGCATCGGCGACGGTCACCAGCCGCTGCCGTCCGGCAGCGCGTAGACCACTTCGACGCTCTCCCCGGCCCTCACCCACCGCCGGTGTCCGCCGCCGGTTCCGCCGGGGTGGATGCATAGGACGTCCGCGCGCGCGCGACGAAAGCGTCGATCAGTTCGCCGACGCTCTGCTCGAACGCGCGCCCGAACAGCATGGACGCGACCGGGTTGGCGAACTCGAACGTCATCTCGAGCACGATCTTGGTGCCGGCCGTGCCGCCGATCGGCGTGAAGGTCCACAGACCCGTCGAGGCTGCTTGAACGGTCCGTCGACCAGCTGCAGCGACATCCATTCGGGGCGCTGCATCACGTTGCGCGTGGTGAAGCTCTGGCGGATGCCCGCCCGCTCCATCGTGATGCTGGCCTGCGAGGTCGCGCTCGGACTTCTCGTGGACCTGGGCGCCCGCCACCCACGGCAGGAACTCGCGATACCGCTCGACGTCGACCACGAGGTCGAACATCTGTTCGGGCGAGAAGGTGACGAGCGCGGTGCGCTTGATTTCGCGGATGGACATGTCGATTTGGGTCGCGGGCGCGCGCAGTGTAAGCGGGCCGGATAGAATGCGCGACCCGTTCCCAGATGCCGCCATGACCACCCCGCGCAAGGAAAAAGACCGCAAGCCCGACGAAAACCCGACGATCGCGCAGAACAAGCGCGCCCGCTACGAGTATTTCATCGAGGACAAGCTCGAGGCCGGCCTCGCGCTGCAGGGCTGGGAGGTCAAGAGCCTGCGCGCCGGCAAGGCGCAGATCACCGAGGGCTACGTCATCGTCAAGGACGGCGAGGCCTTCCTGATCGGCGCGCACGTCACGCCGCTGCGCACGGTCTCGACGCACGTCGTGGCCGACCCCACGCGCACCCGCAAGCTGCTGCTGAACCGCCGCGAGCTGGACAGCCTGGTCGGCGCGGTCGAGCGCAAGGGCCACACCATCGTGCCGCTCGAGCTCTACTGGAGCAACGGCAAGGTCAAGCTCGAGATCGGCGTGGCCAAGGGCAAGCAGGCCCACGACAAGCGCGACACCGAGAAGGACCGCGACTGGCAGCGGGAGAAATCGCGCCTGCTGCGGAGGCGCTGAAGGGGTTAGGCAGGCGCTAGGGGTAGGCTCGGAGGTTCATCCGCACTCGACGGCGCAACTGCACCTCCGACTAACCCTAACCCCTAGCCCCTCTCCCCTTGTATTCCGGCGCAGTACCCCTACACTGGGGCTGTTCACGGGGGCGACCGGTTTCGACGTGGGTCGCGAAACTCCATGTGCATGCCGAGGTGCAAGATACCTCGTTAAACTACTTGCAAACTATTAGTTGCCAACGACGACAACTACGCTCTAGCGGCTTAATCCCGCTTAACCCCCGACTGGCGTGTGCTTGTGCATCCAGACCCGGGGGACGCGCTCACAAGCTCGCGTGTCCAGTGTGCTGAGGGCTGGCTCGCTAAAACGTTCCTGAGCTGGTCGGTCATCTTCCCTGCCGCTTGGGTAGTGAACGACGAGAATCAAAAAGACGGCTAAGCATGTAGGTCCTGGAATGTAGGGCTTGCGGACGCGGGTTCGATTCCCGCCGCCTCCACCATCCCCCTGGGGAAGAAGGCTCTCGAAAGAGGGCCTTTTTCTTTGCTGCGGTACCTGATCTTTTATAGCTAAACAGTGAATAACTGGATCGCGGCGCCCGAAAAATTGATGCTTGACGTGCAGCCTGTTTTGACCCGCGCAAATCAACTTTCGGTCCTGCGGGGTCACTGGGCGCTTTCTTTTCTGGCCGATCGCTTGGCCTCGCTTGGGCTCAAGACAATTGCGGGTGGCGTCCTCGAACGCAGGCAGCACTTTCGCGAAATGGTGAAACTGCGTGGCGGACAGTTCCGCAAGCAAAAGGCCGCTCGGGAGTGCTGTGCCGATTGCCACCCCTTCCATGCGTGCCCCGCCGTACTCGACCGGATACCTGAAACTGAAGTGCGTGCGAAAAGCGGGCCTCCCCGCCAGCGTTTCTTCGAGGGACGTGTCGATAATCTGCAGATCGTCAAGCTTCTGATCTTGAAGCCCCTGGACATACCACTGCGAAGTTTGATCCGGGCTAGCAAGCGGTTTCGATTTGCCCACCGCCCACGGAAACTCATTCGTGTAGGGCATCAATGCGACCTTGATCTCGTTGATCAGGCGGCCGTTCCGACTCGCACTCACCAGGTTCTTGTGGGAATTGATTCGCACGCGCCAGCCCACGGGGGTATGCAAAGAGAACTCACCGTCGGGCGGTGAGACAGTTTCGGTGAGCAACCCACCACGTTCCTCGGCGGATACATTTTCTGCAAACCCGGAGGGAATCTCGGGGTAAGGCTTCAGTAATTTTGCGACTACTCGGTGAACAGACTTCGGATCACGAAGATCGGTGAAATTGAAGCCTCCATACTCGTGCCCGGATTGCCCGTTAAACCAGGTCACCTGTCCCGTTCGAAGATCGACGAGGAACAGCCCTGCATAGCTTCCGGTCGAGGACGGAAGGACAAGCAAGGGCGGAAAGAGCGCCGAGGCCACGGCACCTGCCGCGCTCAGCGCGACCCACTCCGTGCCTTGTTCGTCCTGGGTGCCGAGCGGGATGAGAACGTAATCGACCCCAGCGCGGTCTCGGAGAAACGACAGCACCGGTACCGAGGTGTGTTCGATGAACGCACGGAGATTTCTGGTGACCGTCTTCGTGCCTACGCCGTAACCCTGCAATTGAATCAGCGTCGCCACGGCGAGGAACTGATCGATCGCAGCGCCCTCTTCCGGCGAGATGCTGGGCAGTTCCTTGGCGACGAGAAGGGTCGACTGGTTGACGGCCTCCCGCAATGCCGTATCGATATTGGTCCCGGCGGTGGCTGTCCACTCCTCGGACGGTCGCACCTTGAACCCGATCTCGCGTACGTGCGCCCGGGTTGGTAACAGGACCACCGCCAACGGCTCACTGGGCGTCGCGCCAGAGTCTTCCCTGGCGTTTACAGGTTGGATGCCAGCCACGACAAGCCAGGCAATCCAGACCCGAGTGATCAAGTACTTTTGCATGAGTGGGCGCGTCTTGCAGGCGATGCCCGCAAGCCCTTTTCTTATGGCGTTAGTGGGTGAAGACGAAGGCGACCATTCCACTTATGGTCCGACTGGACCACGGCATGGTAGGCACGTTGGCTGGCATGCGCCTAAGGGCTTGCCGAGGTTTCGCGTTTGGTCACAACCGAGTTGGGGCTGGCGTTCATCCGCGACGCGACGGTTGACGCTGCTTCCAGATTCTTGAGATCAGGATGATACGATTAGACAGTCTATTCGTATCACTATACGATATGAATAAGCTATTTATTCGTCTCAAATACCGATAGACGCCACTTTAGCCGCACCTGGTGACACGAATATGGACCCCGTTCGCTGGATCTGGCAAGCGCCGGGCTGGCCGCACCTGACCTTTGACGCCGCCCGGCTGGCGCGGCCGTTGGCGCTCGCCCGGCAGGAATCCGGCGCGCTGTTCGGCAAGGCGGCGGCGATCGGGCTCGAGGAGCGGGCCGCGCTCGAGCGTGAGGTC
Organism: uncultured Gammaproteobacteria bacterium; assembly: GCA_963746325.1. Classification (GTDB taxonomy): domain Bacteria; phylum Pseudomonadota; class Gammaproteobacteria; order Steroidobacterales; family Steroidobacteraceae; genus RPQJ01. Next base: position 43,389 of record CAVVBC010000002.1, read on the forward strand.
TGGTCCCAGGAGGCCGTCGCCACCGCGGCCATCGAAGGCGAGGTCATCGACCTGGCGGCCGTCCGCTCGTCGGTGGCACGTCGCCTGGGGCTCGCGCGCCAGGGTCCGGCGGTGCCGCGCAACGTCGAGGGCCTGCTCGACGTCATGGAGAACGCGGCCGACGATTGGGAGCAGCCGCTGACGCGCGAGCGCCTGTGTGCCTGGCAGGCGGCGTTGTTTCCCGGCGGTTCGAATCTCCGCAACCTCGTCGTCGGCGAGTACCGCAGTAGCGACGATCCGATGCAGATCGTCAGCGGTCCGCACGGGCGGGAGATCGTGCACTACCAGGCGGTCGCCGGCGCGGCGGTGCGCGCCGAGATGCACGCGTTCCTCGAGTGGTTCAACCGCACGGCCGACCTCGACGGCTTGCTGCGCGCCGGTCTCGCGCATGTGTGGTTCGAATCGATCCATCCTTTCGACGACGGCAACGGTCGCGTCGGTCGCGCCGTCGTCGACCTCGCGCTCGCGCAGGACGCGCGCCGCTCGAGCCGATTGCTGGGAATTTCGTCCGCCATGCGCCACCGGCAGGAGGCGTACTACGACGCGCTCAACGCCGCACAGCGCGGCGACGGTGATGTGACGCCCTGGCTGGAGTGGTTTCTCGACACCTACACCGAAGCTTGTCGCACGAGCACGGCGCTGATCGACGAGGCGCTCGCACGCGCTCGCTTCTGGACTGATCACCGTGCCGTGCCGTTGAACGAGATGCAGCGACGGGTGCTCAACAAGATGCTCGACGCCGGGCCCGGCCGTTTCGACGGCGGCCTCACCGCACGCAAGTACACGGTGATCGTCGGCACTAGCAGAGTGACGGCGTCGCGCCACCTCGCCGACCTGCTCGAGAAGGGATTGATCGTGCGCGCCGCAGGGCCGGGCGGGCGCTCGACTCGCTACGACCTGGCACTGCCCGGGTGGGAGTGGCGTGCGTCGACAGTCCCACGGTGAACGCTATGACAGTTCTATGCCAACATTCTTTTTCTTTGGTGCACCTGGGCGTCGTACCCGATCGGGCACGCGAGGCGTTACCCAACCTCCCCAGGTACCGCCGCGCGGAGCGCCTCGGTCGCAGATTTGGCCCGCTCGACGGCCTCCAGCATCATGCCAACCGCCTCTATGACCGCGACGAACGCGGGTTCACAAGCTTCGTCGGCCTCCGCGGCCCGCTCCAGGCGTTCGACCAGGTCCGCCATCGGCGACACCGCCGTCAGCATCGCCGCGTCCATCTGCGCCAGGCCCTGCACGACCACCGCCGCAGCGACCGGACGCCCTTTCGTCGCAAGCTCCGCCTGCAACAACGAAGTCGCAAACGTCACCCGACCTGATGTCTCCCGCAGGCTGGCGACGGATTCCGCGACCGCCGCGCGCAGCTCCGCAGGCATCGACAGCATGGGCAACGCCTGCGCGAGGTTCACGGCCTGCGTGTCCATCGAATCCGCGCAATCGCGCACCGCTGCGATGGCGGATCGAATCTGCGGCAAAGCGCGCGTCGCCAGGGACATTGCGCTCACTGCGACAGGCCTGGCTCCACGGTCGGACTCGGAGTGCCCGAACCCATCACGCCCTTCGGATTCGGCCCGAAGCGGTTCGCTCCTGGCTGGCTGTCCAGCACCATGAACACCAGCATCACCACGGCACCCAACAACGGGATGAAATAGAGCAGCTGCCACCATCCGCTGCGATCGGTGTCGTGCAGGCGGCGCGCCGTGATGGCGATACTGGGCACAAGCGTGGCCAGCATGAACAGCCCGCTGAACAGGCCAAATCCGCTTTCCTCGTGGTACGTGCCGACAACGACATCGACGATCGAAAGCGCGACGGCCGCGAGGACGTAGAAGAGCACGAAGTACCAATACTCGCTGCGTCTTGCCCGACCCTCGAGCGTTGCGTATTTCTTCGTCAGTGCTTCCAGAAACCATTTCATGGCTATCGACTCCCTTTTATTGTGATCGCTCGTCACCACGCACCCCCCGTTCCCGGAAGACACCCGGCAAGCCTGTGCAGGACATATTAATTAAGACTTCGGTTCGATGCGCGCCGACCTGGCGGGTGACGACCACGATGATCGCGGATCGCTCCGGCCAGGCGCTGCTCGGTCGAACGTCACCGGCGCCTGCGCGACCGCACCACGACCGTCCCTGCCAGCTTGTCGTGCCACCCCTGCTTGCGCGCATCGAATGCAACCCAGAGGATTCCGACCATGAACGGCAACATGGCCACGTAGTATCCCGCGTACCTGCCGAGCAACTGCCCTGTGGTGGGCTTCTCACCGGTCACGGCATCCACGATCCGTGCGGAGATCGCGAACTTCCCGGGCGTGGCCTGGCGATAGATCCAGAACAGGATCACCGCGATCGCAGGCAGCACCCAGGTGATCAAGACGTCGGCCGGCCCCTGGATGAGTTCATCAGACGTCCAGTAGGCCGTGCCATACACCCAGGTCACCAACGGCATGCTCACGGCCAGCAGCAGCAGGGTGTCGATCAGTGCCGCACCGACCCGCGGCCAGAAGCCCACGTATTCCAGCTCCACGGCATTCGCTTTGTCCTGCATCACACTCCCCTCGCTCATCCCGAGCAAGACACCTACGTAAGCACACAGACGGACGACCCGCTCAGGCAGCGAGGCACCCGAACGGGAACGTCGCCCACAGTTCCTCCGGTATCATAGTCCGTGCAAGCGCATTGAATTGCTGCCGCGAAGACGCCGATAACATCCGTTTCACCGGCAGGATCTCCGCCGAAGGATCACAGACGAGATGACGCACTTCATTTTCCGCACTGCACCGCTCGGTTGGCTCGTGCTATTGGCTGCCGTCCTGCCTGCAGCCGCGTCTGCGTCCGAGCAACTGCCGCCGTCCCCGGCGCTGACGGTCGAACTGGGTGCCGCCTGGCAGCTGCGCAATACCGCCCAGGTTTCAAACGAACCGCCGAACACCCGGTTCAAGATCGACGACCTGACCGGCGACGGCCCGTTTCCCGCCGGACGCGTGGTCCTTGATTGGCCACTGAACGAAAAGCACCGCCTGCGATTCCTCATCGCTCCCCTCGGCGTCGACGAGACCGGCGTTGCCACGCAGCCCATCGTGTTCCGCAACACGACGTTCGCGCCCGGCCCGATCGATGTGAAATACCGGTTCGATTCCTACCGTGCAAGCTACCGCTACGTTTTCTACCAGCGCGAGCAGTGGACGTGGTCGGGCGGCGGCACGCTGAACATCCGCGACGCGGAGATCCGCCTGCAACAGGGCTCGCTGACACGAGTGCGGAAAAACACCGGCGTCGTTCCCCTGCTGGCGCTCGAAGGCGAGTGGCGCTTTGCGCCCGACTGGTACGGCCTGCTCGACTTCGAGGGACTCGCCGCACCGCAGGGTCGCGCCATCGATGTGGCATTGAAGCTTGGCTACGATGTTTCGCCGAACATCACGGTCGCGGGCGGTTATCGCATCCTCGACGGCGGCGCCGACAACGATGACTTGTACACGTTCGCTCGCTTCGACTCCGCCGTCCTCGGGTTGACGTGGAGGTTCCGGTAGCTCGTTGGCCCGCGCTCGTTCCGCGCAGGTCAGGCGCTACTGGCCAGCCTGTATCCGGGCCCACGCGCGCCCGATCGTTCGCATCATTTCCGGTGAAAAGGTCTTATCCACGGTCAGCCGCGCAAAATCTTCGCTTCCAGGATAGATCGTCGGATCGTCGCGCAATGCCTGCATGACGAACGGCAACGAGGCGGCATTGCCATTCGCCTGACCGACGGCATTGGTGATGTCGGCGATGACCTCGGGTTCCAGCAGGTAATCGAGGAAAGCGTGCGCGTTTGCCGGGTGCGGCGCGTCGACGGGGATGGCGACCATGTCGAACCAGACCGGCGCGCCCTCCTTGGGGATCACGTACACGACCTTGACCGGCGTCTCGGCTTCGGCGCCGCGCGACCGAGCCTGCTGCACGGCGCCGCTCCAGCCGATCGAAACGCACACCTCACCGCTCGCCAGGTCCCCGACGTACTTGGACGAATGGAAGTAGCGGACATACGGCCGCACGCGGGCCAGCAGCGCCTCCGCTGCGGCAATGTCTTGCGGGCGGTGGCTGTTCGCATCGAGCCCAAGGTAAATGAACGCCACCTGGAACATGTCTGCGGGCGAATCGAGCAGCGTGATGCCGCAGGCCGCGAGCTTCGCAGCGATGGCAGGGTCGAACACCGCGGCCAGGCTGTCGAGAGTGCGCGTGCCGAGCGCCTTCTCGACAAGGTCAGGGTTGTAGCCCATTCCGGTCGTGCCCCACAGGTACGGCAACGCGCGCTTGTTGCCCGGATCGTTGGCAGACACCAGTTGCATGATCCGCGGGTCGAGATTCGCCAGGTTCTTGAGTTTTGTGCGGTCGAGCGTACGCAGCGTGCCAGACTGGCCCAGGCGGGAGGTGCTCGCCCCGTTTGGCACCACGACGTCATAACCCGAGCCGCCCGTCAGCAGCTTGGTGGTCAACACCTCGGCCGAATCAAAGACGTCGTAAGTGACCTTGATGCCGGTGCGGGCCTCGAAGTCCCGGATCGTGTTCTCACCGATATAGTCGGCCCAGTTGTAGACGTGCAGGACTTTCTCTTCGGTGGCGACGGCCGCCGTTGCGGCCGGTGCGCTTTGCGGCTCGTCACGCCCGCTGTTGCCACACGCCGTGAGCAACGCGATGGAAGCCGCGACCAGCGCCGCCGAGCCGATGGCAAGTCCGCATGAGTTACTTCCCCCTTGTGTCGCCGGCGCCCCGCCTCGCGCGCCGGCGCGCAATTCCTATTGCGTCACCGACCCGGTCGGCGAAGGCTTCAGTGCATCCTCAGCGAGATCGCGGCCCGGGGCAGTTGCGCCATCGCCGTCACTCTCCGCTTCCTCGGCCTCGCCCACGAGGTGCGTGAGCTCGGCCGGCATCACCTTGCCGGGTGCGGGCCCCACTCCCAGCTCCACCATCTGCTGCGCGATGCGGATGGCGTTGCCACGGCCGGTGGACAACTGGCCCTTGGCCTTCTCGAACGTGCCATGGGCCTTCTCGATCGCCTCGCCCACCTCGAGGAACGTGTTCGCGAAGGTCGTCAGCTTCTCGTACAGCCGCTTGCCGGCATCCGCGATCTTGTCCGCGGACTCCTTCCGCTTCTGGAACTGCCACATCCCTTCGACCAGTTTCAGCACCGCCATCAGCGTGCTCGGCGTGACCAGGATGATCTTGCTGCGATAGGCGTCGGTGTACAGCGCTTCGTCGTGCTGGAACGCCGTCAGCAGCGCCCCTTCCACCGGGACGAACATCAGCACGAAGTCGACGGTATGCAGGTCGGGAGACGCTTCGTATTTCTTCGCCGACAGCCCGCGGATGTGTGCGCGCAACGATGCGAGGTGCGCCGCGAGATGCAGCTCGCGCCCGGCCTCGTCGGTCGCGGCGCAGTATTCCTTCCAGGCCTTGTTGGACACCTTGGAGTCCACGATCACCTGTCGGTTCTCGGGCAGGAACACCACGGCATCGGGCTGCAGCCGCTCGCCATCGTCGCCCTGGATGGAATGCTGCAGTGAGTACTCGCGCCCTTCCTTCAAGCCCGAGTCCTCCAGGATCCGCTTCATGATCGTCTCGCCCCAGTCCCCCGTGGATTTCGAGGTGATCGTGAGCGCGTTGGTGAGTTCTTCGGCCCGCTGCGAGACTGTCTGGTTGAGGTTCGTGAGCTGCACGATCTGCTCGTGCAACTGCCCACGTTCACGCGTTTCCGTCGTGTAGATCTGGTCCACCCGCTGGCGGAACTCTTCCAGCTGGGTCTTGAACGGCAGCACGACCGCGTCCATCTCGCGCTTGTTGACTTCGGTCAAGGCGAGCGAGCGCTCCTCCATCAGCCGCGCCGTGACCGTCGTGACTTTCTCCTCGAAGAACCGTGTCTGCTCCACGACCCAGTTCTTCTGTTCGGCGAGCTGCGCCAGCAGCCCGTCGCGCTGCGTTTCGAGTGCCTTGGCTTGCGCCGATACTTCCGCGTAACGATCAGCCTGCTGGCGGCTCGCTGCTTCGGCAGCGCGAATGCGCGCTTCGAGCGCTTCGACGCGCTGCGTCAGGTTCACGTTGTTGGCGGCTGCGACACGCCAGTCCGACTCCAGCGTCGCGGCGCTGGCCACGCGTTGCTCGAGCGACTGCCGCAGGCCGGTGGACTCGATCACGGCCCGTCGCAGGTCCTCGGCGGTTTTTGCGAGCGACGTGCGCAGCGATTCACGCTCGCCGGACAGGGCGAGGTGCTCGGCGCCGAGCGCCCGATGCGTCTCATTCAGCGCGGCGTGCGCGGCCGCGAGGTCGGCGAGCCGCGATTCGGCGACCGCCGCTGCCGATTGCGCGGCCGCTGCCTGCTCCTGCAACGCCCGCCGGCCGCGTCCGGCCACCAGCAGCATGACGACAGTGGCAAGGATCACGGCCAGCAAGGCGACAACCCAGCCGAGGCTTTCCATCTGCACTATGCGGGACTCCGTTGGAGGGTCATCGCGGCATTATCGCGCCCCTGCGGGCTCACCGGGTGATCCCGCTCAACTCGGTGACCCTCTCGTACGAGTGAACCGCAGCGACCTCGACCGGCGTGCCGTTCAACACGGCGGTGCCCGTCAGCGCGTCGATACGCTGGTCGTCGACGAGGTCATTGATGCTGACGCCGGCGTGGGCCGCCGCCACCGATAGACGCACGCCGCTGCGGCCGTGTCCCCAGCCATGCGGCAGGCTCACCACGCCCGGCTCGATGTCCGGCGTGATTTCCACCGCGACCTGCACGGCGCCCACGCGCGAACGCACCGCGGCCAGCGCGCCATCCTGCAGCCCGCGCGCAGCCGCATCGTCTGGATGCATCATGAGCGTGCAGCGCGGCTTGCCTTTCACCAGTCGCTGGCTGTTGTGCAGCCAGGAGTTGTTGCTGCGCACGTGCCGCCGGCCGATCAACGCCAGTGCCGGCACGGGCTCAGCAAGCGCCGCCGCAGCGCGTGCGAGGTCGTCGACGAACAGGTCGGGCGCGAGATCCAGCCGGCGGTTCGGCGTCGCGAGGCGTCGCGGGAACGCAGTCTCCAACGGCCCGAGGTCCACGCCGTTCGGTTCGTCGAGCAGCCTCTGCAGCGTGAGACCCACGGGACGACGGTCTGGAGCGGACAGCAGCTTGCGCAGGGCGCCGAACCCGGGCAGCTGCGGCGAGCACCTTCATCTTGCCTGCGTGCGGCACACCGTAGCGGCCGGTCTTGAGCATCCAGTCGAGCGTGCCGTCCGGACCCGAGGCGTCGCGTGACCAGTTCCTTGGCCCACGCCGCGACGCCGCGCGCCGGGATGGCGCGGCGGCCTGCGCACGCGCCGCGCGATCTCGCCGAGGATCTCGTGGTCGTGCAGGGCGCCCGCGGGCTTCTGGAACAGCGCCGGTGCGAACTTGGCGACGTTGCGCACGGCGAAGCCGCTCAGCGCGATGTCGTAGTGACTGCGCTCGAGCGGACTCGTCGGCGGCAGGATCAGGTGCGCGTGCCGCGACGTCTCGTTGAGGTAAAGATCGATCGACACCATGAACTCGAGCTGCGCGAGCGCCGCGTCGAGCTGCACGCCGTTCGGCGTGGACAGCACCGGGTTGCCCGCGAAAGTGACCAGCGCGCGCACCTGGCCCGCTCCCGGCGTCGCGATTTCCTCGGCCAGCGCCGCGACCGGCAGCTCGTTCGAGAACTCGGGCAGCCCGCGCACGCGCGAGCGGAACTTGCCGTAGTGCCCGCGCGAGCCGTAGGCACGCGTGAGGTCCACGGCCGGCTCCGCGAACATCATGCCGCCCTCGCGGTCGAGGTGGCCGGTGACGCGCATTGAGGCAGTAGATCAGCCACAGCGTGAGGCCGCCGAACTCCTGCGTGCACGCGCCGACGCGACCGTAGACGAGGGCCCGCGGCTCGGCGAGCAGCGCGTGGGCCAGCGCGGCGATCCGCGAGCGCGGCAGGTTCGTGCGGGCGGCGAGTTGCCGCCGGATCGAACTGCAGCACCGCTGCGCGCAGCACCGTCGAGTCCGTCGACGTGCGGCGCGAGGTGGGCCAGGTCGGCGCGGCCCTGCGTGAACACCTCGTGCAGCAGTGCGAGCAGCAGGTAGACGTCGGTGCCGGGACGAATGCCCGAGGTACTCGTCGGCGATCGCCGCGGATTCGGTGCGGCGCGGGTCGACGACGACGAAGCGGCCGCCGCGCGCACGCAGCGCATCGATGCGCTTCTCGAAGCCGGGCGCGCCCATGATCGAGCCGCCGGAGGCCACCGGGTTGCCGCCGATGCAGACGAACAGCTGCGTGCGATCGACGTCCGGCACCGGCATCAGGAACTGGTGGCCGAACATCGCCCAGGACGCCACCATGTGCGGCAACTGGTCGACGCTGGTGGCCGAATACAGGTTGCTGCGTGCGGAATGCGCGGATGAAGTCGCCCACGCCGAGCATCGCGCCGAGGTTGTGCACGGTGGGATTGCCGGCGTAGATCGCGACGGCGTCGTTGCCGTGTTGCGCGCGGATCGCGGCCATGCGCGACTCGATCTCGTCGAACGCCGCCGCCCAGCTGATCGTCTCCCAGCCCGTGTGCGGTCCGCCGCAGCGGCGCACGCAGCCGGTCAGGGTCCTCGTGCAGGTCTTTCAGTGCGACGGCCTTGGGGCAGATGTGCCCGCGGCTCAGCACGTCGTCGCGGTTGGGCTTGATCGAGAGCACCGCGCCGTCGCGGTGCTCGATCTACGATGCCGCACATCGCCTCGCAGAGGCAACAGGTGCGACGATGCAGTCCCTCGCTCGTCATCGCTGTTGCCCTCGCGGTGCCGACGTTCAGGCCTTGCGCTGCTTCGCCGGAGCAGCCCCAGGCCGCCGAGCAGCAGGAGCACGGCGAAGCCGGCGCTGCCGCCACCGCTGCTGTTGTTCTTCTTCTGGCCGCAGCGCGTGTTGCCGGTGACGGTGTCGCCGGCGGCGCTGTAGCGCCAGATCGTGCCGTAACCGCAATTGCCGGCGCTGCTGGTGAGCCCGAGGAACACGCCCGGGGCCTGCTCGATGACCTTGCTCGAGGGACCCGTGCCGTTCGCGTTCACGAAATCGTGCAGCTTCGCGAAGTTCGTCCCGGTGCGGTCGATGGCGAAGAACGTGCCCAGTCCGCTGACGGTGGTGCCCGAGCTGACGCCGCCGCCGGACGTCGTGCCGTACAGCTTGCCGTCGCTGCCCAGCATGCAGTTCGGCCAGATGGGCGCGCGCCGTCGGTATTGCTGAAGGTATGCAGCACGTTGAACTCCGACCCGTCGGGCTTGATCGCGAAGATGACGCCGAAGCCGTTCGGCCCCGCCCTGGCTCGCCATGCCGTAGAGGAAGCCGTCGTTGCCGTCGACGAGGCCGCCGAACGGCAGCGTGCCGTCGTCGTTCTTGGCGACGCCGTCGGTGAAGACCGTGGGCGCTGAAGTGATGCAGCACCTGGAAGCCCGTGCCGTCGGCGTTGATCCGGAACACGCGTGCCGCGACCGTTGTTGCCACCGGACGAAGCCGTGCCGTAGAGGACGCCGTCCGGCGTCCTGCAACAGCTGCCCGGTCGGGCGCCGCACCGTCGACCGTGACCGTCAGGCCCGAGTTGGCGGCCGAGGTGTTGGCGGCAAACGTATGCAGCACCTGGAAGCCCGTGCCGTCGCGCGCGATCCGGAACAGCGTGCCGGTGCCGTTCGGCCCGCCGGTACGCGCCGCGCCGTAGAGCATGCCGTCGTGCCCTTCGATGAGCTCGCGCCTCCGGATAGGCCCCGTTGGTGTTGATCGGGCTCAGTTCCGCGTTGGTGGACGTGATCGGCGCGAAGCGGAAGATGATCGCGAAACCGGTGCCGTCCGGCGCGATCTTGAAGATCGAGCCGGCGCCGGCCACCTCGCTGCCCCTGCCGAACTTGGTGGTGCCGTAGAGCAGGCCGTCGCTGCCGACCGTGAGCCCGGAGCCCGGCGCAACGGCATCGTCGGGCGTGAGCTGATAGAGCGTACGGACTTCTGACCCGTCGACCGCGGCGCGCCAGATCACGCCGCCAGCCACGGAGGTGACCGGGTTGGCCGTGCCATAAAGCGCGCCGTCGGGGCCCTTGACCGGGTTGCCGACGGGATTGGAAAGACTGAAGGCTACGGCGGTCGAGACGGCGGGCGCCGCCATGACCGGGCCGGCGACGGCCAACTAGACTCAGCGCCAGGAGCGCTGTTGCGGAACGAATACGGAACATCGGATCGGTGACTCCGGCACCCGGGCGGAAGGCCGGGCAAGCTGCTTGGCCGTGAATTGTGCCGCACTTCGCCCCTCGCCGCCAAAGTGGGAGAATGCGCGCCCCGTTTTGCACCAGTCCTGCACTTGATCCAGTTCCGCCAATTGACCCTGACGCGCGGCGTGCGTCGGCTGATCGAAGACGCCTCGCTCCAGATCCATGCGGGCTGGCGGGTGGGCGTCGTCGGCGCCAACGGCAGCGGCAAGTCCAGCCTGTTCGCGCTTTTGCGCGGCGAAATCCAGAGCGAGACCGGCAGTTGCGACGTTCCGCGCGACTGGCGGATCGCCTCGGTAGCGCAGGAAACGCCGCCCCTGCCGCAGGCCGCCATCGAGTTCGTGCTCGACGGCGACGAGGACCTGCGCCGCATCGAGCGCGCCATCGCGGCGGCCGACGCGGCCCACGACGGGCGCAGGCTGGCCGAACTGCACGCGGAACTCGAGGCCATCGACGGCTACAGCGCGCGGGCGCGCGCCGCAGCGTTGCTCGCGGGCCTCGGCTTCGCGACGTCCGACCTCGACCGTGCGGTCGCCGATTTCTCGGGCGGCTGGCGCATGCGCCTGAACCTGGCCCAGGCGCTCGTGAGCCGCGCCGACCTGATGCTGCTCGACGAGCCCACCAACCATCTCGACCTGGACGCAGTGATCTGGCTCGAGCGCTGGCTGGCGTCGTACCGCGGCACGCTGCTGCTGGTTTCGCACGACCGCGATTTCCTCGACGGCACGGTCACGCACGTCGCCCATCTCGAGCGGTCCGTGCTCACGCTCTACACGGGCAACTACACGGCGTTCGAGACGCAGCGCGCTGCGCGCCTCGCCGTGCAGCAGGCGATGTTCGAGAAGCAGCAGCGCGAGATCGCCCACATGACGCAGTTCGTCGAGCGCTTCCGCGCCCAGGCGACCAAGGCGCGGCAGGCCCAGAGCCGCCTGAAGGCGCTCGACCGTCTCGAGCGCATCGCGGCAGCGCACGTCGACACGCCGTTCGACTTCGAGTTTCCGGAGCCGCTGCGTGCGCCCGACCCGCTGCTCACGCTCGAGGACGCGACGCTCGGCTACGGCAACCGCGCGATCGTCGAGCGCGCGCAGCTGTCGTTGCGCCCGGGCGCCCGGCTCGGGCTGCTGGGGCCGAACGGCGCGGGCAAGTCGACGCTGATCAAGTCGCTGGCGGGGGAACAGCCGCTGCTCGCCGGCCGCCGCGTGGCAGGCCACGGGCTCGAGATCGGGTACTTCGCGCAGCACCAGGTCGAGCAACTGCGCGGCGACGAATCGCCGCTGCGGCACCTCGCCGTGCAGGATCCGCGTGCCCGCGAGCAGGAATTGCGCAACTACCTCGGCGGCTTCGACTTCCGCGGCGACATGGCCGATGCACCGGTCGAGCCGTTCTCCGGCGGGGAAAAATCGCGGCTTGCGCTCGCCCTGCTGGTTCGCCGCCGGCCCAACCTGCTGCTGCTCGACGAGCCCACCAACCACCTCGATCTCGAGATGCGCCATGCGCTGATGCGCGCGCTTGCGGGCTACGAGGGCAGCCTGGTTCTCGTTTCGCACGATCGCGCGCTGCTGCGCACGGTCTGCGACAGCTTCCTGCTGGTCGCAGACGGCCGCGCCGCTGCCTTTCGACGGCGACCTCGACGACTATCTCGCGTGGCTCACGGCGCGGCGTGACGCGGCGCCCGCGGACGCGGCAACGACCAGCGCCGCGGAGCTGCGTGAAAATCGCAAGTCGCAGCGCGAGACGGCGGCAGCCGAGCGGCAGCAGAAGCTCGCGCAGCGACGGCCGTTGCTGAAGGAGTCGACGCAGCTCGAGGCGCGGATGGCGCAGCTCGAAGCGGAACGCAAGGACCTCGAGGCACGGCTGGCCGACCCTGCCTTCTACGCGCAGCAGCCGTCGGCGGAGGTGCAAGCGACGAGCCGCCGCTGCGCCGATGTCATCGCCCAGCTCGGCGAGGTCGAGGAGCGCTGGCTCGAGGTGCACGCGGCGCTCGAGGAGATCGGCGCGGCCTGAGCCAAGGAAGCGATCCGCAGCGATCAGGCCGTTGCGCAAGCGATCGGGCTCGATCAAGAGGCCACTGTCACGGCGGGCCCTTCCGCCCACATCCGAGGTTGCCAGCCTTGCGGGGCATTCCGCCGATTGCCCCTCCGCTTGGAAAGGCAGACACGCGCTACGGGGCAATCGGCGGAACGCCCCGCTTGAGCATCGTTGCAGCGTCGGGATTGGCGGAACGCCCCGCCTTGGTGGCGGCGCGTCGTCGAGCACGCGCCCGAACGTTGCACCGGCACTCACAGCGGCGGATCGGTTCCGTGGCGGGTACGGCGCGCGTGTCTGCCTTTCCAAGCGACGGACCCGCCACGGGAGCGGTCCGCAGCAAGCACCGGCCCGCAGCAAGCACCGACCCGCAGTAACCACTGGGCGCGCCGCCCGGACGCTCAGGCGATGCGCAATACGACCTTGCCGACGGCCCTGCGCTGCTCCATCGAGCGGAAAGCCTCGGCGTAATCCGCCAACGGGTGCACCGCGCCCACCACCGGCTTGAGCTTGCCCGCCTCGAACAGTTGCCAGAGTTCGCGCACGTTCTGCTGCTGCACCTGCGGCTCGCGCTCGGCGAACGAACCGAAGAAGACGCCGACCAGCGCCGCGCCCTTGAGCAGGAGCAGGTTCATCGGGATCTTCGGGATGTCGCCCGCCGCGAACCCCACGATGAGGTAGCGACCTTTCCAGGCCAGGCTGCGCACCGCCGGTTCGGCGTAAGGCCCGCCCACGGCGTCGTAGACGACGTCCACGCCCTTGCCGCCGGTGATTTCCTTCACTCGCTCGCGCAGGTCCTGCTGCGAGTAGTCGATGAGGTGATCGGCACCGACGCGACGCGCCACCTCGAGCTTGGCCGGCGTGCTGGCTGCGGCGATCACGGTCGCGCCCATCTGCTTGGCGAGTTCGATGGCGGTCGTACCCACGCCACTGGCAGCGCCGAGCACCAGCACCGTTTCACCGGCAGCCAGGTTCGCGCGCTGCTTGAGGGCGTGGTAACTGGTGAAATAAGTCACGCTGACGCCGCAGCCGGACTCGAAATCCAGTGTCGACGGCAACGGCAGCAGCCTCTCCTGCGGCACCACGGCGCGCTCAGCGGCCGCATTGCCGGCATACGCGATCACGCGGTCGCCCACGTGGAAGCGCGTGACGCCCTCGCCCACCGCCGCGATGGTCCCTGCCATCTCCATCCCGGGGATCCAGGGCAGTGGCGGACGCACCTGGTAGAGGCCGCGCAGCATCAGCAGGTCCGGAAAATTCAGCGCAGCCGCCGCGACGTCCAACAGCACCGTGCCGGGCTTGAGCGCCGGCTCCTGCCAGTCGGGTTCGAGTTTGAGCCCGTCGATTCCGTCGAGCGAGTGGCAGACGAGCGCTTTCATCGGGGTTCCTCGGTGGCGGAGCGGCCAGGTTGTTGTGCGAGTGTGGAGCCCCACTCCGCGTGCTGCAGGGCGGAGTCGAGGTCGTCGTGATAGCCGCCGGGCCCGGCGAGGTCGAGCAGACCGGCTTTCTCGAGTTTGGCCTTCACACGCGGGTTCGCACCGCACAGCAGCACCTCGACGCCGCGGCGCCGCAGGCTCCGTATCGCCTCCTCGAGGCTCTGGATGCCGGTGATGTCCATGAACGGCACACGCTGCAGGACGAGGATCAGGCGCCGTGGATCGGTGTGGGTCTGCGCCAGCGAGCGCTCGAACGTATCGACGGCGCCGAAGAAAAACGGCCCGTCGATCGAGTAGACCATGACGCCCGCTGGCAGCGCCTGCCAGCGCCGCTTCGCCAGCGCCGCATCGAGTTCAGCGCCGCCGAGCGCCGCGACCTCGACCGAGGAGGACATGCGGCGCAGGAACTGGAACATCGCGATGATCACGCCGACGTTCACCGCCAGTACCAGGTCGCCAAAGACCGTCAGCAGGAACGTGATGAGCAGCACGGCGACGTCGGCCCGCGGCGCGCGCCGCACCATGCCGGCGAAATGGCGCACTTCGCTCATGTTCCACGCGACGACGAAGAGCACCGCCGCCAGCGCGGCCAGCGGCACGTATTCGGCGAGCGGCGCCAGGAACAGCAGCACCAGCACGAGAGTGAGCACGTGGAACAGGCCGGCGAGCGGGCTCGAGCCGCCGTTGCGCACGTTCGTGGCCGTGCGTGCGATCGCGCCGGTGGCCGCGAAGCCGCCGAACAACGGCACGGCGAGATTGGCGATGCCCTGCCCCACCAGTTCCTGGTTCGAATCGTGACGGGTGCCGGCCATGCCGTCGGCCACCACGGCCGAGAGCAGCGATTCGATGGCGCCCAGCATCGCGATCGTGAAGGCGGGGCCAAGCAACTCCAGTATTCGCGGCAGCGTGATCTCGGGCATCGAGAGCGTCGGCAGGCCGCGCGGGATGCCGCCGAACTCCGAACCGATCGTGGCCACACCCGGGAACTGGAAGTACGCCTGGACAGCCGTCGCCAGCACCAGCGCCACCAGCGGACCGGGCACGCGCTTGAGGCCGGGAATCCGCGACGAAAACACGACGGCCGCGAGGCTGGCGACGGCGAGCAGCGCCGTCGGCCAGTGCACCGCCGGCATCACCTGCAGCAGGGCCCAGACCTTTTCGTGGAAATGCTCGCCGCCCGTCACGGGCAGGCCGAGGAAATAGCGCCACTGGCCGACGAAGATGATCACGCCGATGCCGGCGGTGAAGCCGGTGATCACGGGATCGGGAATGAAGCGGATGATGCCGCCCATGCGCGTCAGGCCGAGCGCCAGCAGGATCGCGCCTGCCATGAACGTCGCGATCTGCAGGCCGTCGATGCCGTGCTTGGCGGTCACGCCCGCGAGAATCACGATGAATGCACCGGTCGGGCCGGCGATCTGCAGGCGGCTGCCGCCGAACAGCGACACCAGCGCGCCGGCAATGATCGCCGTGTAGATGCCCTGCTCCGGCTTGGCCCCGCTCGCGATCGCGAACGCCATCGCGAGCGGCAGCGCGACGACGCCCACCACGAAACCTGCGACGAGATTGCGCACCCAATGCTCGCGCCGCAACAATCCGGCCTGCCAGGCCTCGCGGATCGCGATCATGTCTTGATCAGGTGCGGCCCGAGTTCGTCGAGCGAATGACAGCCCAGCAGGGTCATCGCGCGCTCCATCTCGACGCGCAGCAGGCTGAGCGCATGCGAAACGCCCGCCTCGCCGCCGGCGCCGAGGCCGTACAGCGCAGGGCGGCCGATCATCACCGCATCGGCGCCGAGCGCGATGGCTTTCAGGATGTCGCCGCCGCGGCGGAAGCCGCCGTCGACCAGGAGCGCCAGCTTGCCACCGACTTCAGCCGCGCACTGGCCGACGAGTTCGATGCCGGTGGCGCACGAGTCGAGCTGCCGGCCGCCATGGTTCGAGAGCACGATGCCGTCGGCGCCGACCTCGACGCTGCGCCGCGCGTCCTCGACGCAGAGGATGCCCTTCAGGATGAGCTTGCCCTGCCAGCGCGCGCGCATGCGCTCGATGTCGGCCCAGTTCAGCGTCGGGTTGATCTGCGTGCCCATGAAACGCACCCCCTGCAGCGCGGAGCGCGCGCCTTCCGGCAGGAACTCGGTGAGGTTCGCGAACTCAGGCGCGCCCTTCGGCAGCATCACCTGCCACAGCCAGCGCGGGTGCTGCAGCACGTCGAGCACGCTCGACGCGCTGAGCTTGAGCGGGCGCGCGTAGTTGCGCTGGTCCCATTCGCGCGCGCCGAGCGCGGGCACGTCGACAGTGACGACGAGCTTGTCGCACCCTGCCGCCTGCGCGCGTTCGATGAGCCGGTCGGAGGTCTTCTGGTCCTTGAGCGGATACAACTGGAACCATGCGGGCCGCTGCAGCTGCGGATTGAGCGCCAGCACGTCGTAGTTGCTGACGGTGCTGAGCGTGAACGCGATGCCCGCGGCGTCGGCCGCCCGGGCCAGCGCCAGGTCGCCCTGCGGCCAGATCATGCCGTTGAAGCCGGTCGGTGCGATGACCAGCGGCAGGTGCAGCGCGTCACCGAGCACGGTGCGCGACACGTCGGGCAGCCCGGTGCCGACCAGCATCCGCGGCAGCCAGGTGATGCGCTCGAAAATCGAACGGTTGCGCCGCAGCGCCACCTCGTCCTCCGCGCCACCCTCGAGGTATTCCATTTCGAACCGCGGCAGACGGTTCTGGGCGATCCGCCGCAGTTCCTCGATCGACAGGGCACGGCGGAAATCCGCCCCGGCGTAGAAGCGCCGCGTCATGACAGTGCGCCGTCCTGCACCATCTGCGTGATGCGGGTGGCCGTCTCGAGCGCGCGCAGGCCGTCTTCGCCCGACACGACCGGCGGCGTGCCGGTGCGGACCGAGTGCAGGAACGCCTCGATCTCGTGCAGCAGCGCGTCGCCCTGGTCATAGGTGCGTTCCTCGATCAGCACCTGCCCCTTCGGCACCTCGGCCCCGGCGGGAGGCTTGCGCACGATCGTGAGTATTTTCTGCTGCAGGTCGATCGAGATGTAGGCGTCGTCCTGGAACAGCCGCAGCTTGCGTTCCATCTTCATGCTGACGCGGCTCGCCGTGGTGTTGGCCACGCAACCGTTGGCGTAACGGATCCGCGCGTTGGCGATGTCGAGGCCGGCCGAGAACACCGACGACCCCACCGCATCGATCGACTCGATCGGCGCGCCGACCAGGCTCTGGATCAGGTCGATGTCGTGGATCATCAGGTCGAGCACGACGTTGACGTCCGTCCCGCGTTCCTTGAACGGGGCGAGACGGTGCGACTCGACGAACCGCGGCGTGCGCAGCGTGCCCGCCAGCGCCAGGATCGCCGCGTTGAAACGCTCGAGGTGACCCACCTGCAGGACGCGCCCGCGGCGCGCCGCCGTCTCGATCAGGCTGCGAGCCTCCTCGAGCGTCGTGGTGATCGGCTTTTCGACCAGCACGTGGAGGCCGCGCTCGAGGCACTCCTGCGCAATCGGGTAATGCAGCGGCGTGGGGGTGGCGATGCTGACGGCGTCGACCTCGCCCAGGATGTCGCGATAGTCGGCGACCGCGCGGCAACCGGTCTCGGCGGCGACCTTGTTGCGGTTCTCTTCGTTGGCATCCACCACCGCGACGAGTTCGGCTGCGGGCAGCGCCGCATACTTCTGCGCATGAAAGCGACCGAGGTAGCCGACACCGATGACCGCCGTGCGTACTTGCTGCATCGGGCGATGATACTCAATGGCAGGTCTTGCAGCCGGTGCGTCTTCCCCTCACGATCCGGCCCATGCCCAACCTGCTGAATCCGCGCCACGGCGCGTTCTGGATGGCTGCCGCCCTGGTGTTCGGTGTGGTGGTCCTGCCCTTCCTGGTGCACCTGACGGGGCGTTATGTCCTGGGCGCCTACGCCGGCGGCGGCGCAGCCAGCTTTTTCGGCGATTACCTGCGTGGCTTGCTCACCCTGCGCTGGTATTCCTGGGCCCTGGCCCTGGGGCCGTTCTTGATCCTTTCATTTTGGCGTATATTGGTTCGCGGGGCTCCAACTCGGAGGGGATGACGTGGATCTGGGCGATCGTCTGCAGCAGTGGTGGGACCGCGTCCGTGGCTGCGAGCAACCCGCGGCAAGCCCCCAGAGCCCCTCATCCGGCGCGGGCTCGGCGGGCGCACGGTCCGTCCGTCCGGTCATGGGCCAAGGCCCCAGTGGCCCGTTGATGCTGTCGGTCGAGAACAAGCCGCGGCCTGCCGGCCCGACCCGGGCTCGCTTCAAGGAAGCCGGCTTCAATCCGTACGAGAACACCGGGGGCTACCGCAAACCCCGCGGCTGGGACGACGTCCAGCGCAAGTAAGGCCGGTAAACGCGGTTTCAGGTCAGGTTTCAGGCAAGTTTCAGGCGAAATCTCAGGCCCGGGTTGACGCGTACAGGAACGCGAGTCCCGCCAGCGTGCCCCACAGCGCAAGCTGGGCCCAGCGTCGCCAGGCGGTATTGCGTGCTTGACCGATGAAACTGACCGCTGCGAGCGCGGTCAAACCGACGAAGATGACGACATACCGCGCCAGCAGCGGCAATTCCTCGCGAAAGCGTGGTGTTTCGCCCGCCAGTACCAGGAAGATAACCAAGGTCGCGGCGAGCCCAAAGGTGGTTGCGGCCGACGAGCCAAGTACGATTCCGGTCAATACGGTGAGGGGTCGCACGGATTCGCCTGCTCCGGGGTGGGTTCGCCCCTTGCTTGGGTGCCGGGGTGTCTCTAGCCTAGTGTGGCGCCGGACCAGTTCGCGTCCGCCGCCCTTTTCGATGTCCGTCGAGGAATGCCCAATTGTACCAGTCGACTGAACCGGGACCGTCCCCCCTGCCTGCCGCCCCGGCTCCGCGCCGGGGCGTGAACCGCGCCGGCGCCGCGGTCCTGGTTGCCCTGCTCCTCGCAGTGGCAACGCTGCTGCTGGGCACGGCCCGGTCGCCGTCCGCGTCGGCCAACGCCACTACCACGACCGACTTTGCCCCGACCGAGCGCCAGGCGAAGGTCGCGCGGCTGGTGAGCAGCATGTTCGAGCGGTCGCATTACCGCCAGGCACCGGTCAACGACCCGGTCTCGTCCCTGGTGCTCGACCGGTATCTCGAATCGATCGACGGCAGCCGCAGCTATTTCCTGGCAAGCGACATCCAGGAATTCGAGCAGTACCGCTATGAGCTCGACGACGCGATCACGACCGGCAAGCTCGAGCCCGCCTTCGCCATCTTCAACCGCTTCCAGCAGCGTAACCGCGAGCGCATGGCGCACGCGATCAAGCTGCTCGACACCGAGCCCGACTTCACCATCGACGAGGCGTTCGAGTTCGACCGCGAGCATGCTCCCTGGGCCACCAGCCAGGCCGAGCTCGACGAGCTCTGGCGCAAGCGCGTCAAGAACGACGCCGTCTCGCTGATGCTCACGGACAAGACCTGGGCCGAGACGCGCGACGTCCTCAAGAAGCGCTACGAGCGCGTGGCCAAGCGCTCCGAGCAGATCACGGGGGACGACGTGTTCGAGAACTTCATGAACTCGTTCGCGCACGTGTTCGACCCGCACTCCAGCTATTTCTCGCCGCGCAATTCCGAGGAATACCGCATCCAGATGAGCCTGTCCTACGAGGGCATCGGCGCGTCGCTGCAGTCGATCGACGACTACGTGACCATCATGGAAATCCTGCCCGGCGGCTCGGCGCAGCAGAACGGCGAACTCAAGGCGCAGGACCGCATCCTGGCCGTGGGCCAGGGCAAGGACGGCAAGATGGTCGACGTCGTCGGCTGGCGTCTCGACGACGTCGTGCAGCTGATCCGCGGCCCCAACGGCTCGTTCGTGCGCCTGCAGATCCAGCCGGGCAATGCGCCTCCGGGCGCGCAGGAGCGCGTGCTCATGCTGCCCCGCTCCAAGATCACGCTCGACGCCCAGGCGGCCAAGAAAGAAATCCGCAAGGTGAAGCGCGGCGACAAGGAACTGAAGGTCGGCGTGATCACCGTGCCCTCCTTCTACCAGGACTACAACGCGCGCGCCGCGGGCGACGAGGAATACCGCAGCACCACCCGCGACGTGCACAAGCTGCTCGACGAGATCAAGGCCGAGGGCGGCGTGGACGGCCTCGTGCTGGACCTGCGCGAGAACGGCGGTGGCCACCTCTCGGAGGCGATCGGGCTGGTGAACCTGTTCGTGCCCAAGGGCCCGGTCGTGCAGCTGCGCGAGACCGGCGGCCGCGTCGAGGTGCTCGAATCCGAAGTGCCCGAGGTTGCGTACGACGGCCCCCTCACGATCCTCGTCGACCGTTTCAGCGCGTCGGCCTCGGAGATCTTCGCCGCCGCGATGCAGGACTACGGCCGCGGCCTGGTCATCGGCCAGGAAACCTACGGCAAGGGTTCGGTGCAGAACCTCTACCCGCTCGACCGCTACGCTCTGGGGCAGGATCCCGGGTACGGCCAGCTGACCGTCACGATCGGCATGTACTACCGCGTCACGGGCGACAGCACCCAGAACCGCGGCGTGCAGCCCGACCTCGCCCTGCCCTCGGCGATCAGCGCCGAGGAAGTCGGCGAGAGTTCGCGCGACGGCTCGCTGCCGTGGAACCGCATCCGCTCGGCCGAATTCAGCCGCGAAGGCGCCTATGCCCGGCTGCTGCCCGAACTGCAGCGCGAGCACGACACCCGCATCGCCGGCGACCCGAACTTCCAGTTCACGGTCAACGAGATCGCGGCGCTCGACAAGATGCGCAACGAGAAGTCCGTGTCGCTCAACCTGGCCAAGCGCAAGGCCGAGCGCGCGACGCGCACCGCCGAGCAGCTGGCGCGCGAGAATGCGCGCCGGCAGTCCCTGGGCGAACCGGCCCTGAAAGCGGCCACCGAGATCAAGGACCCGCCGGACGCCATCCTCGGGGAGGCCGCCGAGATCACGGCCGACCTGTCGCAGCTCGAACCCCGGTTCCTGGCGCGCGTCGAGCGAGACCAAGAAGAGCCCTCCTAGCTGTAGTTAGTGTTGTACTTGACTACAACACTAGACTTCCATACCATCGCGCCCACGTTAGTACGGATCCACAGGGGCTCGATGTCCATGACCCAGCATTACCCGGCCCGTTGGCTGGCCCTCCTCGCCCTCGCCGGCGCGCTCGTCGCGGGCTGCGGCGACGGCAAGGCGAAGGACAAGGACGGCGCCGCGGACAAGGTCGACGGCCGTCCCGGTCGAGGTCCAGCCCCTGAAGCGCGCCGAGATGGCTGCCGTCTATTCGGGCACGGCCCCGGTCGAGGCCCACGAGCAGGCGGTGGTCGTCGCCAAGGTGGGCGGTGAGGTGCGGCAGATCTACGTCGAGGAAGGCGACTCGGTGCAGCCCGGCCAGGTGCTGGCGCGCCTCGACGGCGATCGCCTGCGGCTCACGCTGGCGCAGACCGATGCCAACCTGCGCAAGCTCGAGCGCGACTACAAGCGCACGCTGGAGCTGGCCGAGAAGGGCCTGGTGCCGAAGAGCACCGCCGAGAACACCAAGTTCGACCTCGACGCGCTGCGCGCGGGCTACGAAAGCGCGCGCCTCGAGCTCAACTACACCGAGATCCGCGCGCCGATCAGGGGCGTGATCTCGCTGCGCAACATCAAGGTCGGCAACACGATCATGCCGAACGACCCGACGTTCACGGTCACCGATCTCGACCCGCTCGTGGCCTACGTGCACGTGCCCGAGAAGGAGTTCCGCAAGATCGCGCCGGGCCAGAACGCCGAGATCGTGGTCGACGCGCTCGGCGGCGAGCGCTTCATCGGCACCATCTCGCGCATCAGCCCCACCGTCGACCCGCAGACGGGCACGTTTCGCGCACGCGTCGAGGTGCCCGACCCGTCGCGCCGCCTGAAGCCCGGCATGTTCGCGCGCGTCAACATCGTCTACGAGCGGCGCCAGGACGCGCTGCAACTGCCGCGCTCGTCGATCCTCGACGCGGACGGCACGCAGTCGGTGTTCGTCGTGGTCAAGGACAAGGCTGAGCAGCGCACGATCCGCACCGGGCTGTCGAACGGCGGCTGGATCGAAGTGGTCGACGGGCTCACCGGCGGCGAGCAGGTCGTGACGGTCGGCCAGGCGGGCCTCAAGACGGGCACGCTGGTCAAGATCGTGGGCGACGGCGCGCCGCAGCCCGCCGCTGCGGTCGCCGCAGAAAAGACCCAGACCAGGTAACGGCCGCTCGCCCGGGCGCTGCCCGCGCGGCGCCCGCCCCCCGGGGACGAACACATGCTCAAGTCACTGATCGACTTTGCGATCGAACGCCGCGTCACCATCGTGATGTTCACGGTCGCGATCGCCCTCTTCGGCTTCGTGTCGCTGTCGCGGCTCAAGCTCAACCTGCTGCCGGACCTGTCGTACCCCACGATCACGATCCGCACCGAGCTGCCGGGCGCCGCGCCGCTCGAGGTCGAGACGCTGATCAGCCGCCCGGTCGAGGAAACCGTCAGCATCATCCGCAACGTGCGCGAAGTGCGCTCGGTCTCGCGCGCCGGCCAGTCGGACGTGACGCTCGAGTTCGTCTGGGGCACGGACATGGACATCGCGGGCATCGACGTCCGCGAGAAGCTCGACCTGCTGCAATTGCCGCTCGAGGCCAAGCGCCCGCTGCTGCTGCGGTTCGACCCGTCGAGCGAACCCGTGCTGCGGCTGGCGCTGCTGGACGACGCGGCCGTCGCCGGCTCGGCCGATTCGATCGAACGGCTCAAGTCGCTGCGACGCTTCGCCGAGGACCGCCTCAAGCCCGACCTCGAGGCCGTCGAGGGCTCGGCGGCGGTCAAGGTGAGCGGCGGCTACGAGGACGAGGTGCAGGTCTTCGTCGACCAGCAGAAGCTCGCGCAGCTCGGGCTCTCGATCGACGTGGTCACGCGCCGCATCCGCGCCGAGAACGTCAACCTGTCGGGCGGCCGCCTCGAGCAGGGCACGCAGCGGTTCCTGGTCCGCACGCTGAACGAGTTCGAAAGCGTCGAGCAGATGGCGAACGCCATCATCGCGACCAAGGACGGCCAGCCGGTGTACCTGCGCGACGTCGCGAGCGTCACGCGCGGCTACAAGGACCGCGAGGCCATCACGCGCGTCAACGGCAAGGAATCGATCGAGCTCGCCGTCTACAAGGAAGGCGACGCCAATACGGTCGCGCTCGCGGACGGCGTGCGCGCGCGCAGTCAAGGAGCTGGAGAAGAACCTGCCGGCCAGCACGAAGCTGACCCAGGTGTACGACCAGTCGACGTTCATCGCCGCCGCCATCAGCGAGGTCAAGACCTCGGCCCTGATCGGCGGCCTGCTCGCGATCCTGGTGCTGTACGCGTTCCTGCGCGATGCGCGCGCGACGCTGATCAGCAGCATCGCGATCCCGGTCTCGGTGCTCGGCACGTTCGTGCTGATGTACGCATTCGACATCACGCTCAACATCATGTCGCTCGGCGGCATCGCGCTCGCGGTCGGCATGCTGGTGGACAACGCCGTCGTGGTGCTCGAGAGCATCGTGCGCCGGCACGAAGCGGGTCTCGACCGGCGCGAGGCGGCGCGGCTCGGCACCGCCGACGTGGCCACGGCCGTGTTCGCGGCCACGCTGACCTCGGTCGCCGTGTTCGCACCGATGATCTTCATCACCGGCATCGCCGGCCAGCTGTTCAAGGACCAGTCGCTCACGGTGGCCTTCGCGCTCAGCTTCTCGTTGCTGGTGGCGCTCACGCTCGTGCCGATGCTGGCGGCAGGCCGCGCGCGCGTGGCGGTCGGCCGCCGACGCTGCGAGCGAGACCAGGCCGCTGGGTCGCTTGAGCCGCGGCCTGCGCGCCGTGGGCAACGGCGCCGGGCGCGTCGGCGGCTGGATCGCGCACGGCTGCAAGTTCGCGCTGAGCCCAATCGTCAACGCGACGCAGGCCGTCAATCGCTGGGCCGACCGCAACTACCCGCCGGCCATTACCTGGGCGCTCGCGCATCCGGGCAAGGTGATCGGCACGGCCGTCGCGGCGTTTGTGCTGACCATGCTGCTGGTCGTGCCGCAGCTCGGCACCGAGCTCATTCCGCAGATGTCGCAGGGCGAGTTCAACGTCGACCTGCGCCTGCCGCCGGGCACGCCGCTCGAGCAGACCGACCGCGCCGTCATGGCGACGCAGCGCGCGAGCGACGCGCTCGGCAACGTCGCCCTCGCCTACAGCGTGGCAGGCACGGGCAACCGCCTCGACGCGAATCCGGTCGACGCGGGCGAGAACACCGGCCGCCTCAGCATCACGCTGCAGGCAGGCTCGGGCCGCGAGGACGAAGAGCGGGCCATGGGCGAGCTGCGCCAGAACCTCGAGCAGATGCCGGGCCTGCAGCACCGCTTCAGCCGACCCGCGCTGTTCAGCATGGCGACGCCGCTCGAGGTGGTCATCTCGGGCTACGACCTCGACCGCCTCGGGATCGCGGCCGAGAACGTGCGCCAGGCGATGCTCGAGGATGGGCGCTTCGCCGACGTCAAGACCACCGTCGAGGCCGGCAATCCCGAGATCCAGATCGTGTTCGACCAGGAACGCGCGTCGCAGCTGAACCTGGTGGTCCGCGACATCGCCGACCGCGTCGTGAACAGCGTGCGCGGCGAAGTCGCCACCCGCTACAAGCTGCGCGAGAAGCAGATCGACGTGCTTGTCCGCAGCGTGGACTCGCGCGCGGCCTCGATCGAGGAAGTGCGCAACCTCATCGTCAACCCGGGAGCCGAATTCCCCGTGCCGCTCAGTGCCGTCGCCGACGTGAAGCTGGCCATGGGCCCGGCCGAAGTCCGCCGCGTGAGCCAGGAGCGCGTCGCAGTCGTCTCGGCCAACCTCGCCCAGGGCGACCTCGGCAGCGCCGTCGCCGCGCTCGACGGCATCGTGCAGCGCGTCGAGCTGCCGGTGGGCACCACGGCGTTCCTGTCGGGCCAGAGCGAGGAAATGAGCGCGTCGTTCAAGTCGCTGCAGTTCGTGCTGGTGCTCGCGATCTTCCTCGTCTACCTGGTGATGGCGTCGCAGTTCGAATCGCTGATCCACCCGTTCGTGATCCTGCTCACCATCCCGCTCGCGTTGATCGGCGCGGTCTGGGCGCTGTGGCTGACCGGCACGACCGTGAACGTCGTGGCCTACATCGGGCTGATCATGCTGGCCGGCATCGTCGTCAACCAGTCGATCGTGCTGATCGACGCGGTGAACCAGCTGCGCGCCGAGGGCATGCCGAAGCTGCAGGCGATCGTCGAGGGCGGCAAGATCCGCCTGCGGCCGATCCTGATCACCAAGCTCACGACCATCCTCGGCCTGCTGCCGATGGCGCTCGGCATCGGCGAGGGCGCCGAGGTGCGCGCGCCCATGGCGATCACCGTGATCGGCGGCGTGCTGCTCACGACGTTCCTCACGCTGCTGGTGATTCCGGTCGTGTACTCGGTGATGGACCGCAAGCACTTTGCCGCCACCGAGCCGCGCACGACCGGGCCCGCCCCCACGGCGCTCGAAGCGGCCACGGGCTGAGGACGCACGCATGCTGCACACCCGGATCGCCCTCTCCCGCCCGGTCACGACCGTCATGGCCGCGCTGGCCGTCATGGCCGTCGGCATCATTTCCACGTCCCTGCTGCGGCTCGAGGCGATGCCCGACATCTCCTTCCCCGGCATGCAGATCGTCGTGCCCTACGCGGGCTCGACCCCGGAGGAGATGGAGGAACTGGTGGTGCGCCCGATCGAGGAGGCGCTCGCGACGCTCTCCGGCATCGAGGAGATCCGCGCCAGCGCGCAGTCGGACCAGGCCACCTTCACGGTGCTGTTCGACTGGGATCGCGACGCGGACGCGGCGGCGTTCGACGTCCGCACCAAGCTCGACTCGATCCGGCCGCAGTTGCCCGCAGGCGCCGACCGGCTGCTGATGTTCGCGTTCAGCTCGGGCGACCAGCCGGTCGCCGTGATCCGCATCGCGTCCGACCGCGACCTCACCGACCAGTACGAGATGCTGGAGAAGTACCTGCAACGCCCGATGGAGCGGATCGAGGGCGTGGCGCGCGTGGAGCTCGAGGGCGTGCAGCCGCGCGAAGTCCGCATCCTGGTCGACCCCACGCGCCTCGCGACCTACAACGTGGACGTGCGCGAGCTGCGGCAGGCCCTGGCCAAGGCCAATTTCTCGGTGAGCGCCGGCGAGATCACGGAGAACGACTCGCGCTTCACCGTGCGCCCGATCGGCGAGTTCAGCCACATCGACGACGTCCGCAACCTGCTGATCGGCCGCAACGTGCGGCTGTCGGACATCGCGCAGGTCGAGATGGTCGCGCCGGAGCTGACGGTGGGCCGCCGCATGGACGGCAAGCCGGCCGTCGGCATCGACGTGTTCAAGGCGACGCAGGCCAACGTGGTCGAAGTCGCCGACCGCGTCATCGAAGCCGTCGAGAATGCGCGCGCGCTGCCGCAGTTCCAGGGCATCCAGATCCTGATCGTGGGCAACCAGGCCGACAGCATCCGCAGCTCGCTGCGCGAGCTGCGCAACGCCGGCATGATCGGCGCGGTGCTCAGCTTCTTCATGCTGCTGTTCTTCCTGCGGCACCTGCCGACGACGGTCATCGTGAGCCTGGCGGTGCCGGCCTCGCTGCTGGTCACGCTGGCGGCGATGTATTTCCTCGGCTTCACGCTCAACATCCTGACGATGATGGGCATGCTGCTCGCCATCGGCATGCTCGTGGACAACTCCGTGGTCATCACCGAGAGCATCTTCCGGCACCGGCAGCTGCATCCCGGCAAGCCGCTCGAGTCGACGCTCGCCGGCGTCAAGGAAGTGGGCGTCGCGACGCTCGCGGGCACGTGCTCGATGGTGATCGTGTTCCTGCCGCTCGTCTTCGGCGAGCGCAACCAGATGTCGATCTTCCTGGTGCACGTGGCCGTGCCGATCATCGTGGCGATGCTCGCGTCGCTGGTGATCGCGCAGACGCTGCTGCCGATGCTGGCGGCGCGCATGTCGCCGCCCCCGCCCGTGCAGGAAGGCTCGTGGTTCGCGCGCCTGCAGGACCGCTACGAGGGCGCGCTCGACTGGGCCCTGACGCACCGCAAGTGGATGGCACTGATCACGCTGCTGATCGTGCTCTCGCCGGTGCCGCTGTTCGCGTTCAAGATCACCAAGGTCGACCCGTTCCCGCAGGAAGCGAGCCGCACCCTGATGATCAACTACCACATCGAGGGCTCCTACCCGATGGAGCGGGTCGAGCAGGCGGTGCGCCGCGTCGAGGCTTACATCGCCGCGAACCAGGAGCGTTTCGAAGTCGACACCTATTACACGTACTGGGTCAACGACGAGGCCAGCACGCGCCTGTACCTCACGCCCAAGGAAGATGCGAAGGTCGCCGCCGCGGAGATCATGGAGCGGGTGCTGGAAGGCATGCCGGAGATCATCATCGGCAAGCCCAACTTCACGTTCGACGAAGGCATGGGCGGCTCGACCTCGTTCAGCCTGCAGCTGGCGGGCGAGTCCACGGAACGCCTGGCAACGATCTCGCGCGACGTGGCGCACCGGCTGTCCTCGGTCGAAGGGCTCGAGGCCGTGCGCTCAGAGGCCGGCACGGGCGAGCAGGAGGTGCAGGTCATCGTCAACCGCGACCGCGCCTCGCAGCTGGGCCTGACCACGCAGGACATCGCGCTCACCGTCGCGGGCGCGATGCGCGGCGACCGCCTGCCGGAACTGCGCACGTCCGAGCGCGAGCTGACGATGCGTCTCGCCTTCCGTGAATCGGACCGCCAGTCCGTGGAGGACCTCGCCCGCCTGCCCGTGATGCTGCCGGACGGGTCGCGCACCGACCTGGGCGCCGTCGCCGACTTCGTCGTGATGCCGAGCGACCGCGAGATCCAGCGCGTCAACCGCCTGACCACGGCCAGTGATCAACGCGAACCTGACGCAGGGCACGACCATGGACGAGGTGCGCGCGCGCGTCGAGCCGATCATGGAGTCCTATCCCCTGCCGGCAGGCTACACGTGGAAGTTCGGCCGCGGCTTCGACGAGAACGACAAGGCCATCCAGACCATGACGCAGAACATGCTGCTCGCGGTGGTGCTGATCTTCCTGGTGATGGCGTCGCTGTTCGAGTCCGCGCTGTACCCGCTCTCGATCATCACCTCGATCGTGTTCGCGATCGTGGGCTCGATCTGGTTCCTGACGCTGACCGGCACCACGATCACGATGATGGCCATGATCGGCTTCATGGTGCTGATGGGGGTCGTGGTGAACATCGGCATCGTGCTCATCGCGCACGTGATCGACCTGCGCCACAGCGGCCTGCCCCGCCATCAGGCGATCCTGCAGGCGGGCCGCGACCGGCTGCGCCCGATCATGATGACGACGCTCACGACGCTGCTCGGCATGCTGCCGCTGGCGATCGGCGATGCCCAGGTGGGCGGCGGCGGCGAAGGCCCGGCCTACCACCCGCTCGCGCGCGCGATCATGGGCGGTCTGATGTTCTCGGCGGCGGTCTCGCTGATCATCGTGCCGGTGTTCTACGTGTGGTTCGATGACCTGAACCTGTGGCGCCAGCGGGTGTTCTCGCCACAGCAGGCTGCCGCGGCTGCGGCCATCCCGCCCGCGGCCGAACAGAGTGCTTGAACTTAAACTCTTAACCGCATGGTTAATAAAGGGTTTTTAGCGCCCTGACGAGCCAGGAATACGCCGCGAGGAAACGTACCCGAGGCGCGGCCGCCATCGGTTCCAGCGACCCGCGTCAGCGCACCAGGGCGCGGTACAGCTCCCAGTACTCGTCCAGCAGCACGTTCGGCGCCGCACGCTTGCCCGGCGTGCGGCTGTCGGGCGGCACGATCGACTCGGGCAGCGGCACGGTCTCTTCGTCGTTGCGATAGGTCACCTGCCGCCGCAGCCGGTCGGCCCGCGTCTTGATCTCGACCAGGTCCTCGCCCATGCGCTCGATTTCGCCGGCCGCCTGCGCCGCCTGCTGCATCAGCGCCTGGCATTCCTCTGGCGTGCCGTAGTGCGCGTCGAACACGCGCTTCAGCGTGCTCTGCCGCGCGAGCTCCGCCAGGCCCCCGGCGGCGAGGCGATCGTGCAGCAGTTCTGCGTAGCCGATGACGGCGACGTTGACGGCGCGGCGTCCCTCGACGCTCAGGCCCGCGAACAGCGGCGGCGGCTCGGCCTGGATCGCCGCCACCTCGGCCTCGAGCCTCGCAATCTGCGCGGTGGCCTCCACCAGCCGGAAGTCGCGCGCGTGGATCTCGTCGGCCGCGCGGCGGCGGCGGAAGTAGTTCCAGAACCCCGTGAGCTGCGTGAAGCCGCTGGCGGGCGAGCTTCTGCTCCGCCTGCAGCTGCTCGCCCAGCACGCGCGCCTCGCTCAGCTCGCGGTCGACGACGGCGATGCGCTCGCGCTTCTGGCGCTCGAATTCCGCCAGCTGCTGCCGGCGCTCGCGGTCCTTCTGCTGCCGCGCAAGTTCGGCGCCGAATTGCTCCAGCCGCTTGCAGGCCGCCCGCCACAGCGCCTTGAGCTGGTAATAGGCGAGGCTCTTGTAGCCCTCTTCGGGCCGGCCGAGGTATTGCTCGAGCGCCGCCATCTGCTCCTCGACGCGCATCGTCGCGCCTTCCTGCAGCTTCAGGCGGTCGAGCAGGCGATGGCGATCGTCGTCGAGCGCAGTGAGCTCTTTCTTGAGCTCGACGCGATTGCGGAAGAGCGCGAACAGGCGCTCGTCTTCGATGGTGGGTTCGCGGCCGGCCAGGCGGTAAGCCAGCCTGCGCAGGCTTTCAGGCAGGCGCATGCGCCGCAACCCGCGCCGCCGGCGTGAACTCGTGACCCCGCTCCATGCAGTAGTCCAGCCACTTGTTGAGCATCATGTTGCGCAGCCAGCGCTCGCCGAGCTGCGCGGGGATCCCGGCCCGCACCTGCTCGAGGCTCTGGTGCCGGATCCAGCGCCCGCAGGCGCTCGCCTCGGCGAGCCGCGCGTCGTGGTACACGCGCAGCTCGAGGTCGGGATCGGCGACCAGGCTGTCCGCATCCTGGAACAGGTAGGTGAGGCGGATCGAGCTGGTGTACGGAGCGTGCTCGAGCACCGTGAGGTGCAGGTCGCAATCGCCGCTCACGCGCGACACGCGCGTGCCATGGTGCCGGCGCACGTCGCCCACGAGTTCACGCAGCCGCAGGTAGTTGCTTTCGTAGAGCGACATCAGGCTCACGAAACTCACCGGCCGGGCCCGCCAGGACGTGATGCAGAGGTGGTCGAGCAACATGGTTCGAATATAGCACAGGGTTTTGGCGGTCCTGTGAAGCCCTCCGCAACCTGCGACGATGGCCTGCGGCGGCGTCAGCCCGCGCTCACGGCCGCAGCCGGCGCTCGATGCCCTTGCGGTCGATGATGCGGCTCGCGATCTCCTCGATCGAGCACTCGGTGGTGTCGATCGACGGGATGCCGTGGCGATGGAACAGATTTTCTGCGCTGCGCATCTCAAATTCGCATTGCGAGATCGAGGCATAGCGGCTGCCCGGCTTGCGCTCGTTGCGGATCTGCTGCAGGCGCAACGGCGAGATCGTCAGCCCGAACAGCTTGGGCGTGTAGCCGCGCACCGACGCCGGCAGCTGCTTGCCGTCGAAGTCGTCCTCGGTGAACGGATAGTTGGCGGCGAAGACGCCGTACTGCATGGCCATGTAGATGCAGGTGGGCGTCTTGCCCGAGCGCGACACGCCGATCAGGATCACGTCCGCCCGCTCGTAATCGGCCGTGATCGCGCCATCGTCCGCGGCGAGCGCGAAGTTGGTGGCCTCGATGCGCGTGCTGTAGACGAGCTGGTCGGCGATGCCGTGCGCACGCCCGGCGCGCTCGCTCGACTTGATCATGCAGTTCGCCTTCGAGCGGGCCGAGGAACGCGTCGAAGAAATCGAGGAACAGGCCGTTGCTGGTCTTGACCACGCGGCGCAGGTCGTCCTTCACCAGCGTGCTGAAAACAATGGGCCGCATCCCGTCTTCCTTGCCGGTTGCGTTGATCTTTCTGACGGCTTCCTCTGCCTTGTCAACGGTGGCTATAAATGGCAGAGTCACCTGCCTGAAGTCCTGGCCCTCGAATTGCGTGAGCAGGCTGTGCCCCATCGTCTCGGCAGTCACGCCGGTCTGGTCAGACACGAAAAACACCGTTCGCCGAATCATGGGCGCAGTGTTTCACCTCCATCGTTGACGTAGCAAGGGGCCCGCTCGTGCGTCCTTACACCCTCCCCTTCTCCAGCCTCGGCCGGCACCAGGTCGCCGAGGTCGGCGGCAAGAACTCGTCGCTCGGCGAGATGATCGCCAACCTGGCCCGGCTCGGCGTCAGCGTGCCCGACGGCTTCGCCACCACCGCGGACGCGTACCGCGACTTCCTCGCGCACGAAGGCCTCGCCGACCGCATCAAGCAGGAACTCGCGCGCTCGACGTCGACGACGTCGCGAAGCTCGCCGAGCCACGGGCGCCAGGATCCGCGACTGGATCCTGTCCACGCCGTTCCCGCCGCGGCTGCAGGAAGAGATCGTCGCCGGCTACCAGCGCATGGCCGGCGGTCGCGACGACGTCGCCGTCGCCGTGCGCTCGTCGGCCACGGCCGAGGACCTGCCCGAGGCCTCGTTCGCCGGCCAGCAGGAAACCTTCCTCAACGTGCGCGGCGCCGAGCACGTCGTGCACGCGGTGCACGAAGTGTTCGCCTCGCTGTTCAACGACCGCGCCATCTCCTATCGCGTGCACCAGGGCTTCGATCACTCGCTGGTCGCGCTGTCGGCCGGCATCCAGTACATGGTGCGCAGCGACCTCGGCGCCAGCGGCGTCATGTTCACGCTCGACACCGACTCCGGCTTCCGCGACGTCGTGTTCATCACCGCCTCCTACGGCCTCGGCGAAACCGTCGTGCAGGGCGCGGTGAATCCCGACGAGTTCTACGTCTACAAGCCGGCGCTGCGCGCCGGCCACCAGCCGATCCTGCGGCGCACGCTCGGCGCCAAGGCGATCAAGATGATCTACGCGCCGCCCGCGCAGGCGGAGAAGCGCGTGCTCACCGTCGACGTGCCGGAAGCCGACCGCAGCCGCTTCTGCCTCACCGACGCCGACCTCGTCGAGCTCTCGCGGCAGGCGCTCATCATCGAGGAGCACTACGGCTGCCCGATGGACATCGAGTGGGGCAAGGACGGCGAGACCGGCAAGCTCTACGTGCTGCAGGCCCGGCCCGAAACCGTGCAGAGCCGCGCGGGCCGCACGATCCAGCGCTATTCGCTGCAAGCAGAAAGGCACGGTGCTCGCGACCGGCCGCAGCATCGGCCAGCGCATCGGCGCCGGCCCGGCGCGCATCATCCGCGACATCCGCGAGATGGCGCGCGTCGAGACCGGCGACGTGCTCGTCGCCGACATGACCGACCCCGACTGGGAGCCGGTGATGAAGCGCGCCTCGGCCATCGTCACCAATCGCGGCGGCCGCACCTGCCACGCCGCGATCATCGCGCGCGAACTCGGCATTCCCGCCGTCGTCGGCTGCGGCGATGCGACGAGGCAGATCAAGGAAGGCCAGCCGGTCACCGTCTCCTGCGCCGAAGGCGACACCGGCTACGTCTACGACGGCCAGCTCGAGTTCAGCCAGTCGCAGATCGAGCTCGACTCGCTGCCGCCGCTGCCCGTCAAGATCATGATGAACGTCGGCAATCCCGACCGCGCCTTCGACTTCGCCGGCGATCCCGAACAAGGGCGTCGGCCTCGCGCGGCTCGAGTTCATCATCAACCGCATGATCGGCGTGCACCCGAAGGCGCTGCTCGAGTTCGACACGCTCGAGCCCGACCTGCGCGACACCATCCGCCGCCAGATGGCCGGTTACGCCGACCCGGTCGAGTTCTACGTCGACAAGCTCTGCGAAGGCATCGGCACGATCGCGGCGGCGTTCGCGCCCGAGCCGGTCATCGTGCGCCTGTCGGATTTCAAGTCGAACGAATACGCGAACCTGATCGGCGGCCGCAAGTACGAGCCGCTCGAGGAAAACCCGATGCTCGGGTTCCGCGGCGCCTCGCGCTACGTCGACGAAGGCTTCCGCCCCTGCTTCGAGCTCGAATGCCGCGCGCTGAAGCGCGTGCGCGAGCAGATGGGCCTCAGCAACGTCTAGGTCATGGTGCCGTTCGTGCGCACGCTGCAAGCGAAGCCGAGCAGGTCGTCGAGCTGCTCGCGGCCAACGGCCTGAAGCGCGGCGAGAACGGCCTCAAGGTCATCATGATGTGCGAGCTGCCGACCAACGCGGTGCTGGCCGACCGGTACCTGGAGTACTTCGACGGCATGTCGATCGGCTCGAACGACATGACGCAGCTGACGCTCGGCCTCGACCGCGATTCGGCCGTCATCGCGCACCTCTTCGACGAGCGCGACGACGCGGTGAAGGCGATGCTGTCGATGGCGATCAAGGCCTGCCGCAAGGCCGGCAAGTACGTCGGCATCTGCGGCCAGGGTCCGTCCGATCACCCCGACCTGGCGCGCTGGCTGCTCGAGCAGGGCATCGAGAGCATGTCGCTGAATCCGGACACGGTGGTCGAGACCTGGCTGTTCCTGGCGAACGAGGCGAAGGCCTGAGTTTATTTCTTGGCCAGGCGGGCCTTGTACTCGCCCACGAGCGCATCGGCACGGATCAGTTCGGCGCCTGACAGCTGCGGCTCGACCACCGCCCTGGCCTCGCGCGCGCGGGGCGCCACGAGGTCGCCCCACACCTTGTCCTCAGCGGCCAGCAGCAGGTACGCGAAGCCCTGCGCGTTGTCACGCGCGATGTACTTGCCTTCGAGCAGGTCCAGGCCCACGAGATACTGCGCCCGCGCATCGCCCGCCTCGGCCAGCTGGCGCAGGGTGACCAGCGCCTCCGCCTGCTTGCCCTGCTCGTAGAGCTGGCTGGCGACGTCGAAGGGACGCGCAGGCGCTGCGGATGGTGCCGCGCGGAGCGGCGGTCGCGGGTGGCGCGGGGCCACCGAACTGAGCCTGCGTGGCGGGCGCCAGCGGCCAGCAGCGTGACCAGCGCCCAGCACGGCGCCACGTCCCAATTGCAGATGATTCATCGCAGCTCCAGAGTCAGAGGGCAGGTGTGCGGCCCGCCAGCGCGTGGGCCAGCGTGCCGCCGTCGACGTATTCGAGTTCGCCGCCCACCGGCACGCCGTGCGCGATGCGTGACGCGCGCAGGCTGAAGCGCGCGGCGACCTCGGCCAGGAAATGCGCGGTGGCCTCGCCTTCCACGGTGGGGTTCGTGGCCAGGATCACTTCCTTGACCTCGCCTTCGCCGCAGCAGTTTCTCGAACTCGCGGATGCCGATCTCGGCCGGACCGACGCCGTCGAGCGGCGACAGGTGGCCCATCAGCACGAAGTAGCAGCCGCGGAAGCTCGCCGTCTGCTCGATCGCGACCACGTCCGCCGGCGACTCGACCACGCAGAGCAGCGTGGCGTCGCGCCCGGTCGAGGCGCAGATCGGGCAGAGCTCGCCCTCGGCGAACATGCGGCAGCGCTTGCAGTGACCGAGCTTCTCCATCGCGCTGGCCACCGACGCCGCGATCTCGCCGCCGCCGCTGCGATCGCGCTCGAGCAGGTGGAACGCCATGCGCTGCGCCGACTTCGGCCCCACGCCGGGCAGGCAGCGCAACGCCTCGATCAGGCGGCTCAGGGACGGTGGGTACAGCATGCGCGGCTCAGAACGGCAGCTTGAAACCCGGCGGCAGGTTCATGCCGCCCATGACGCCGGCCATGCGCTCCTGCGTCGCGGTTTCGAGGCGCTGCGCCGCGTCGTTGATCGCCGCGGCGACGAGGTCTTCGATCATCTCGCGATCGTCGAGCGGCACGCCGGGATCGATCTGCACGCGCTTCGCCTCGTGCTTGCCGTTCATCGTGACCTTGACCATGCCGCCGCCGGACTCGCCGACGACCTCCATGGCCGCGATCTCCGCCTGCGCCTTCTGCATGTTGGCCTGCAGCGCTTGCGCCTGCTTCATCATGTTGCCGATGCCGCCTTTCATCATCGTACGTCTCGTGGAAGTGATTGGTGATGGGTGAGCCGGGCGTTCAACCCAGCGGCTTGACCGAACCGGGCCGAACCGTGGCGCCGAACACATCGCGCATCGCACGCACCGCCGGATCGCTTTCGATCGCAGCTTCGGCCGCGCGTTGCCGGTCGTCCGCCGCGATGGCATCGCGCTTGGCTGGCGTGAGCATCTCGCCGGGTGCCTCGGCCTGCGTGATCTCGAGCCGCACCGGCTCGCCGAAATACTGCGACAGCGCCTCCGCCAGCCGCGTCTCGATCTGCGGCCGGCGGAAGCTCTCGCCCGCCGGGTCGAGTCGCAGGCGCACCACGCCGCCTTGCGTTCGAGCAGCACGCAGTTCGCGGCGAAATGGCGCGCCGTGCCCTGCAGGCCCAGGGCGCGTGACGATGCGCGTCCCAGTCGGTAGCGACCGGCAGCGCGCGTTCGGGCGTGCGCTCCGGCGTGCGTTCGGGCGCGACGCACCATGCCTGGCAGCCGGCGCACTGACGCCACGCGCCATCGTCGCGCGCGCTGCAGGCGGTGGCGGTGCCGCCGACGCCGTCGGCGCGACGCCTTGCGGACGGAACGCGAGCATGCGCAGCAGCGCCATCTCGAAGCCGCCGCGCGCATCGGGCGCGTAGTCGAGATCGCGGCGCGAATTGATCGCGATCTGGTACAGCAACTGCACGTCTTCGGGCGAAAACTTCGCCGCGAGCTCGGCCAGCAGCCGGTCCTCGTCCTCGTCGTCGCCCGGCGGCAGCTCGGGCAGCGCCTGCAGCAGCGCCATGCGCTGGATCGCGCCCGACAACTCGCCGAGGGCCTGGTGATAGTCCGGCGCGCGTTCGTCGAGATGCGCCACCTGCTGCATCAACGCCGCACCGTCTTTCTCTGCCAGCGCGCGTCAGGATGCCCTGGACGTGCTTGCGGTCGAGCGTGCCGAGCAGCGTGCGCACTTCGGCCTCGAGCGCGCGACCGCCGCCGAACGCCAGCACCTGGTCGAGCAGCGACAGCGCATCGCGCATGCTGCCTTCGGCGCCGCGCGCGATGGCCTTCAGCGCGGCCGGCTCGAACTCGACCTGCTCGGCCGCGCTGATCTGCGCCAGCCGGTCGTAGATCAGCGGCAGCGGCAGGCGCCGCAGGTGGAACTGCAGGCAGCGCGACAGCACCGTGACCGGCAGCTTCTGCGGATCGGTGGTCGCGAGCAGGAACTTGACGTGCGGCGGCGGCTCCTCGAGCGTTTTCAGCAACGCGTTGAACGAGTGCGTCGAGAGCATGTGGACTTCGTCGATCAGGTAGACCTTGTAGCGACCGCGCGCGGGCAGGTACTGCACGTTGTCGAGCAGGTCGCGCGTGTCGTCCACCTTGGTGCGCGAGGCGGCGTCGACTTCGAGCAGGTCGACGAAGCGGCCGGCGTCGATGTCGGTGCAGGCCGGGCACTTGCCGCACGGAGTCGACGACACGCCCTTCTCGCAGTTGAGCGACTTGGCGAAGATGCGCGCGATCGTGGTCTTGCCCACGCCGCGCGTTCCCGTGAACAGGAAGGCGTGGTGGATGCGGCCGGAGTCGAGCGCGTTGGTGAGCGCGCGGCGGACGTGGTCCTGGCCGACGAGCTGGTCGAACGTGCGCGGACGCCATTTGCGGGCGAGGACGAGGTAACTCATCGGGCGAGCAGCTCTGGGTAGGCGGCGGCCCGCGCCAGAATACCCCCGGCACCCGGCGTTGCCGCTACCGTTGCTCCCTTCCGGGCCTGGCGGGGTTCGCGGCTGGCCGTCGCGAGGGATCCGACGCGAGCCACCATTGGAGAGTCGCGACTATACCACGCCGGGATCAGTCCTTCGGCACCGGCGGCGGGCCATCGGGCACGTAGGCCTTGTAGACCGTTGCGCCCTTTTTCGCCTTGAATTCGGCCTGTACTGCGGCCAACGCGCGCGGTTGCTCGTACAGGTCGGCCATCGTCGCGGCGAGCACCTTGGCGGCCTGCACCATCCCCTTGTGCCCGATCGACATGCCGCCCGCGGCGACCACGGGCCAGGCATGCCACGGCGCATCGACGGGTGACGTCGCGACCGAAACGTGCAGCGTCGGCGCGATCCAGCTGATGTCCGCCACGTCCGTCGAGCCGCCCTCGGCGACCTGGCCTTCGAGGGGCTTCACGCCTTCGAACATGCCCACCTCGGGCACGCCGGTGTTCCTCTGGATCTGCTTCGCGAACGCCTGCTCCGCGTTCGTGTACTTGATCGGGCCCAGCAGCAGCAGGTTCTGGTGCAGCAGCCGCGCGCCGGTCTCGTTGACGAGCATGTCCCACGAGCCGCCATCCACCGTCACCTTCGCCGTCGTCTCGGTCATCGTCGCCGCGCCGTCGGCCACCTTGCGCGTGCGTGCGAGCAGGGCTTCGACTTCGTCGCGTTTCCAGTCACGCAACCAGAGCGAGACCTTGGCGTGCGCCGGCACCACGTTCGGCACGTCGCCGCCGCCGAGGATCACGTAGTGCATGCGCGAGGTGGGCTTCACGTGCTCGCGCATCAGGTTGATGCCGTGCGTGAACAACTCGGCTGCGTCGAGCGCGCTGCGACCGTTCCACGGATCGCCCGCGGCATGCGCGGTGCGGCCCTCGAACTCGACGATCATCGTGACCATCGCCTGGCTGGAGGTCATGTCGGCCTGGGTATCGTCGCTGGGGTGCCAGGCGAGCACGGCGTCGACGTCGTCGAAGAGGCCTTCGCGCGCCATGTAGACCTTGCCGCCCACGTCTTCCTCGGCCGGCGTGCCGAAGAACTTCACGGTGCCCTTGAGCTTGCCCGCGGCGATCTGCTCCTTGATCGCGATGGCCGCACCTAGGCTCGCTGCGCCGAACAGGTTGTGACCGCAAGCATGACCGGCCGCGCCTGCCTCGAGCGGTTCCTGCACCGGGCTCGCCTTCTGCGAGACGCCGGGCAAGGCGTCGTACTCGCCCATCACGCCGATCACGGGCTTGCCGGAGCCGTAGGTGGCGACGAATGCCGTCGGCATCCCGGCGACGCCCCGCTCCACCGTGAAACCCTGTTGCTCGGCGTAATCGGCGAGCACTGCAGCCGACCGCTTTTCACGCAGCGCCGTCTCGGCGTACGCCCAGACCTTGTCGGAAATATCGGCGAGGTCGGCGGCATGCCGGTCGACGGAGTTGAGCGCGGCACGCTTGGCGGCCGTCTCCTGCGCAGGTGCAACCGGCGGCGGCGAAGTCGCTGCCAGCGCGGCGCCAGCGCAGAGAGTGGCGCAGAGGGCGGTGAAGGAAAGTCGGATCTGCATTCAGTTAAACCCCAGAGTGTTTTCAGCACGCCCTCACCCCATCCCTCACCCGCGGCCGCGGTAAGGCGGCACGCCCTGCTCCGGCAGCCAGAGACCCGCCGGCGGGCGTCCGGTTTGCCAGAACACGTCGATCGGCATGCCGCCGCGCGGATACCAGTACCCGCCGATGCGCAGCCACCGCGGCTGCAGGAAGTCGACCAGCCGGTCTGCGATCGCGAGCGTGCAGTCTTCGTGGAAGGCGCCGTGGTTACGAAAGCTCGCGAGGTACAGCTTCAGCGACTTGCTCTCGACCAGCCACTTGGCAGGCACGTAATCGAGCACGAGGTGCGCGAAATCGGGCTGGCCCGTGATCGGGCACAGCGACGTGAACTCCGGCGCCGCGAACCGCGCCAGGTACGTCTTGCGCGGGTGCGGGTTCGGCACGCGCTCGAGCACCGCCGTCGCGGGCGACGCCGGCGGCGGCGTGGCCGTGCCGAGCTGCTGCAGCCCGGCATAGATCGAGCCGGACTTCTTCCTGCGGGCAACGCTCACCGCACGGTGCCCTGCGCATGGATGCGCTCGATCTCGTCCATGATCGCGTTCATCTCGCGCATCGCGGCCTCGAACGGCTGCGACGTGGTCATGTCGACGCCGGCATCCCGCAGCAACTCGATCGGGTACTTCGACGAACCGGCCTCCATCAGGCGCAGGTAGGCGGCCCGATTGGCGGCCGCCTTGCCGGACTTCACCGCGGCCTTGCCGATCATGCCGTCCGCCAGCTGCATGCCACCGATCATGCTCGTGGCGTACTGATACACGTAGAACGGCCGGTAGAAATGCGGGATGAAGGCCCATTCGGCGGCATAGCGCTCGTCCACGTTGACCACGCCCTGGTCGTGGCCGTAGTAGCGCCGCAGCAGCTCGAGGTACATCTTGTTCAGCGATTCGCCGGTCAGCGGCTCGCCGCGCTCCACGGCCTCGTGCATCTTCATCTCGAACTCGGCGAACAGCGTCTGCCGGAACAGCGTCGTGCGCATGCTGTCGAGGTAGCTCGATAGCAGGAACAGCCGCGTGCGGTCGTCCTTCGTCTGGTCCAGCACGTGATGGAACAGCAGGTTTTCGTTGAGCGTCGATGCCACCTCGGCGACGAACAGCGAGTAGTTCGCGGTGGCGTAGGGCTGCTTCGCGTTCGACAGGTACGAGTGCATCGAATGCCCCGACTCGTGCGCGAGCGTCGAGACGTCGGACCAGGCGCCGTTGTAGTTCGTGAGCTGGTACGGGTGGACGCCGTACACCGTGTTGCTGTAGGCGCCCGGGCTCTTGCCGGTGTTCGGCATGAAGTCGACCCAGCGGTCGGCGTAGCCCTTGCGCAGCGCCTCGACGTAGTCCTTGCCGAGCGGCGCGAACGAGTCGAGCGTCATCTGCATGGCCTGCTCGGGCGTCCACTCCAGCTCGACCCGCTGCACGATGGGCGCGTACAGGTCTTCGTAGCCGAGTTGCGGCAGGCCCATGATCTTCTGGCGCAGCTTCAGGTAGCGGTGCAGCGTGGGCAGGTTCGCGTTGACGTCGGCGAGCAGCTGCGTGTAGACGCTGCGCGGGATGTTGTCGTCGAACAGCGACGCGTCGAGCGTGGTCGGGAACTTGCGCACGTCGCGCTGCGCGACGCTCGCCTCCACGGTCGCATTCAGCGTCGCGGCGAAGGTGCGCGTGAATTCGTTGTACCGGGTCCAGAACGCCTTGAAGGCCGCATCGCGATCGGCCTTGTTCGGCGACGGCGCGATACTTCTCGTAGCCCGACGCGTCGAGGCGCACTTTCTCGCCGTTGGCAAGCGTGATCTCGGGGAACGGCATGTCGGCGCTGCGAAACACCGACTGGATCGTGCCGCCGGTGTCGCCGAGCGCGCCCATGCGCGCGAGCACTTTTTCCTCGGCCGGGCTCAGCGTGTGCGGCGCGGCGCGGAGGATGTTGTCGAAGTACATGCCGTACTGGCGCAGCCGCGGCTCGGCCGCGAGGTACGCGTCGATCTTCTCGCGGCCGATGGCCAGGATTTCCGGGCGCATGAACGCAGTCACGGACTGGAACTGGTTGTAGACCTGCGACATCTCCTGCTGCATCTGCATGCTGCGGGCCGACGCGCGTGTCCTGGTCGTAGAGCTGCGAACGCGTACGAGTAGAGCCGGTCCGCCCGCAGGCTGGCCTCCTCCCAGGCGGTCATCGCCTCGAGCAGGCTCGCAGCGGACGCGCCGAGCTTGCCCTGGCGGGCCCCGAGCGCCGGCAGCAGCTGCAGCAGTTCCTGCTTGCCCGCCGCCCACGCGGCCTCGTCCGCGTACAGCGAGGTCAGGTCCCACTGGTACTTCGACGGGCACGTCCGCGCGCTCGAGCGCCTGGAGCCGGAACCGGCGACCCGCAGCATGGAAACGATCACAAATGCGCCAAATGCGGCCTTGCGGTGCATGAAAACTCCGGAACCAGCCAATTCGGCTGCGAAAAACAGGTGGCCAAGCTTGCCTAGGGCGCTGCGGCCTCGCAACGTCAGACGATCCTGCTAGTATTGCTGCAGTGCAGCCAACAGAGACTGGCGCACACAGGCACGGGGCACAGAGTGGCGAAAGCAAACGGCTCACGGATCCCAAAGCCCCCGCGGGCGCTGTACACCTTGCTCGAAGGCCGCGCGCTGTTCGAGATGGCCCTGCTGCCCGCGCTCTACCCCCTGCTCCGCAACACGCCGCAAGGCGACGGCCACCCCGTGCTGCTCGTGCCGGGATTTACGGCGAGCGACGCCACCCTGGTCGGCCTGTCTGCGTTCCTGCGCACGCGCGGCTACCACGTCGAGACCTGGGGCCTCGGCCAGAACACGGGCTTCAAGCTCAAGTTCAGCCAGGCGCTGGAGCAGAAGCTGCGCTTCATGCATCACCGGCACCAGCGCAAGGTCAGCCTGGTCGGGCTGGAGCCTGGGCGGCGTGTATGCGTTCTACGCCGCGCACAGCGCCCCCGCGTGCGTACGCTCGGTCGTGTCGCTCGGCAGCCCGATGAAGTTCTCGACCGACGAGCTGCTCGAAGTGCCGGTGGTCGTGAAGGCGGTCTATCGCTACTTCGCGCACCCGATGGGACCCGTCGCACACCTCGCCAACGTGCGGGCCAAGGTGCTGCGCGCGCCGCCGCCGGTGCCGTCGACCTGCGTCTTCTCGATGACCGACGGCATCGTCCCGCCCGAGGCCGCGCGCATCGAAGACACCGACGACGACCTGCACGAGAACATCTGGGTGCCCGGCAGCCACGTCGGGCTGGGCTTCAACGCCGCCGTGATGTGGATCCTGGCCGACCGGCTCGCGCAGGCCGAGGGCGAATGGCGCCCCTTCGATCCGACAGGTGTGGCCGGCAAGGCCTATCGCCAGCTGGCGCGATTCCTCGGCCCCGGCACGCAGGGCGAACGGCGAGGCGTGGCTGTGCCTGGGCAGGATTAGGGATTAGGGATTAGGGATTACGGAGTCAGGATTCAGGAACTGCAGCTGCAATCTCTAGTCCCTAGTCCCTAGTCCCTAGTCCTTGCCTCACGCGGCTTTGCGCTTCCCAGCCGGCTTCTTCCGGGCAACCCTTTTCACTGCCGCCTTCCTCTTCTTTTTCTTTTTCGACGCGGCGTCGGCCAGCGCCAGCAGTTCCTGGAAGCTGTCGCGGATGCACTGCGCGAAGAATTCCGGATCGGGCAGCTGCTCGCGGCAGGACGTCGGCGAGATGAAGATCATGCCGTCGTAGCTGGTCAC
Source organism: uncultured Gammaproteobacteria bacterium (assembly GCA_963746325.1). GTDB lineage: Bacteria > Pseudomonadota > Gammaproteobacteria > Steroidobacterales > Steroidobacteraceae > RPQJ01. Next base: position 85,132 of record CAVVBC010000002.1, read on the forward strand.
CGAGAACACGAGGCCCATGCCGTCGGCGATCGGCATGATCGACGAGAAATACGTCATGCGCGCGCCGTCGAGGTACAGCGGGATCGCCGGTCCCGGCACGTTCATGATCGTGCAGCCTGCCAGCGGTTCGCGCTGCCGACCCAGCGACGACCCGGCGAGCAGCCGCGCCGACAGCGCCAGCGTCGCCGCGGGAGCGTGCTTGTCGAATGTCGGTGAGTTCCTTGGCGCGGACGGCCTGGTCGATGTCGGCGTGCGTCGAGGTGTGCTCGTAGATATCGCGCAGGCGCTGCAGCGGGTCCTCGATCTCGGTGCCGAGCGGCACGCGGATCAGGCTGAGCTCGGGACGTTCCTCGGCGCCGTGCGCGCGCACCGAGAACGGCGCCAGCGAGACGACGCTGGTCGCCGGCAGTTCTTCGTGCGCGAGCAGGTAACGCCGCAGGGCACCGCCGCACACGGCGAGCACGGCGTCGTTGATCGTGGCGCCCGGCACCAGGTCGCGGATGCGCTTGAAATCATCGATGAAGAACCGGCGCGAATCGAACACGCGATGCGGCGACACTTCGGAATTGAAACGCGTGACGGCGATGCGGTCCTTGCGCAGCATGGTCGCCGAGCGCCCCGAGCAGGGCGGGCGTGACCTTGCCGACGGCGCGCGCAAGCGGGCCCGCGAACATCAGGGGCCGCACGACGTTGTTGATCATCGCGCGCGTGAGCAGCGACACCGGGCCCGGCGGCGATTCGGGGAACCACGGTTCGGGCGGCTCGGGCGCCGGTGGCAGCGCGGTCATGTCGTGCAGCAGCGTGGTGATCTCGGCGCCGCCGCGGACGTCGATCGCCGCGTGGTGCACCTTGGCCAGGATCGCGAAGCTGTCGGGCGGCAGGTGCAGGAACGAGTCGAGGCCCTCGACCAGGTACAGCTCCCACAGCGGGCGCGACATGTCGAGCGGCCGCGCGTGGATGCGCGAGGCCTGGATGCAGAACTGCCGCCAGTCGCCCGGCTTCGGCAGCGCGATGTGGCGGACGTGGTACTCGAGGTCGAAGCTCTCGTCCTCGATCCAGTACGGGAAATCGAGCTCGAGCGGCACCCGCAGCAGCTTCTGGCGGAAGATCGGCGACAGGCTCAGGCGACTCTCGATGTGCTTGAGCAGGCCCTTGAAATGGACGCGACCGTCACTGGGCCGTCGACGGGTCGTAGATCGAGATCAGCGTGATGTTCGAATTGGCGTGACCGGATTCGCCGTAGACGAACCTTGCATCCTCGCCGCGCAATTGCCTCATGACCGAATCTTCCTTCGAGTGCCCGTGGCACGCAGCCTGAGTTTGACCGAGTCTATCATTGGCGGACTTTCAGGAACCCTGCGCCATTCCGCAGTCCGGCGCGGACACGCCGCATGCCGCTGACCCACCGGTCGTAGTCGGCCGCCTTGCGCTGGAAGAAGCCCAGCACTTCCGGGTGCGTCGCGATGAGGAACGTGCCGCGCTCGAGCCCGTCGACGATGGCCGTGGCCGCCTGGTCGACGGACAGCAGCCCGGCAGGTGCGTCCGCCGCCAGCGTTTCGGGCAGGCCCGTGATCGCCGTTGCGACATATTGCGGACAGACGACAGCCACGTGGATGCCCCGCTCGCCATAGGCGATGGCGAGCGACTCGGCGAGGCTGACGGCCGCGTGCTTGGTCGCGCTGTAGGCAGCATCGCCCACCTGGCACAGCAGGCCCGCTGCCGAAGCCACGTTGACGAGGCAGCCCTCGCCCCGTTCGAGCATGCCCGGCAGCGCCGCGCGCGATGCATAGACGTGGGCCATCACGTGCACGTCCCACATGCGCTGCCACACTGCGTTCGACTCCGAGAGTGCGTCATCGAGGTCGAGCTCGTGGACGCCGAAGCCGGCATTCGAGACCACGATGTCGACGCGGCCGTAGTGCGCGATCGCGGCCGCCACGGCCGCCTGCACCGCGGACTCGTCCGCGACGTCGCACTGGACCCCCAACCCGCCGAGCTCGGCCGCCGTGGCCTGCGCCAGCGCGCCGTCGAGATCCGCGACGACGATGCCCGCGGCGCCGCGCGCGCGCAGTTCGCGGCAGACCGCGCGACCAATCCCGCGTCCTGCGCCCGTCACCAGCGCGATCCTGCCCTCCGCCTTCATTGCTGCATCCCTCAGGGCGCCAGGTAGCGCGCGAGCTCGAGCTTCGCGATGTGGTTACGGTGCACTTCGTCGGGACCGTCGGCGATGCGCAGCGTGCGCGCCATCGCGTAAGCCCAGCCGAGCCCGTGGTCGTCGGTCACGCCCGCGCCGCCGAAGAGCTGGATCGCCTGGTCGACGACCTGGCAGGCGACGTTGGGCGCCACCACCTTGATCATCGCAATTTCCTTCTGCGCCGCCTTGTTGCCCGCCACGTCCATCTTCCATGCGGCGTGCAGCGTGAGCAGCCGGGCCTGGTCGATCTGCAGGCGGGCGTTCGCGATGCGCTCGCGCCAGACGCCCTGCTCCGCGAGCTTCTTGTGGAACGCGGTCCGGCGCAGCGCCCGCCGGCACATCGCCTCGAGCGCACGCTCGGAGGCGCCGAGCAGGCGCATGCAGTGGTGGATGCGGCCCGGACCGAGCCGGCCCTGCGCGATCTCGAAGCCGCGGCCCTCACCGAGCAGCAGGTTCGCTACCGGGCACGCGGACATTGTCGAAGTCGACTTCCGGGTGGCCATGCGGTTCGTCGAGGTAACCGAACACGGGCACCGGCCGCACGATGCGCACTCCGGGCGTGTCCATCGGCACCAGGACCATGGACTGCTGGCGGTGCACGCTCGGATTGCCGGGATCGGTCTTGCCCATGAAGATCAGCACCTTGCAGCGCGGATCCGCGGCGCCCGAGGTCCACCACTTGCGGCCGTTGATGACGTAGTGGTCGCCGTCGCGCTCGATGGTCGCCGCGATGTTGGTGGCATCCGACGACGCGACCGCAGGCTCGGTCATCGCGAAGCCCGAGCGGATCTCGCCTGCCAGCAGCGGCTTGAGCCAGCGTTCCTGCTGCTCGTCGTTGCCATAGCGCACGAGCACTTCCATGTTGCCGGTGTCGGGCGCCGAGCAGTTGAGCGCCTCGGGCGCGATGTGCGAGCGCCCCGTGATCTCGGCGAGCGGCGCGTATTCGAGGTTGGTGAGGCCGGCGCCGTGCCCGGATTCAGGCAGCCACAGGTTCCAGAGTCCGGCCGCACGCGCCGCGGCTTTCAGTTCTTCCATGACCTGCGTCGGCACCCAGCCGTTGCCCTGCGCCTTGTTGGCCGCGACCTCCGCGAAGAAACGCGACTCGCCCGGATAGACGTGCTGGTCCATGAACGCGAGCAGGCGCTGCTGCAAGTCCTTGACCCGCGGTGAGTATTCGAAGTCCATCGTCGTGGTTCCTCTTCAGCGGCGCGGCTGCCGCGGTGCAAGCACCGCAGCCGGCAGGATCTTGAGCAGCTGCGCGATGATCGTCCACGGCAGGACGGGCACCCAGCGCTTGCCCACCTGGCGCTCGATCATGCGGGCCATGATGGCCGCGCCCTGGTCGACGTCGATCAGGAACGGTCGCGCGCCCTTGTTGCGATTGATGTCGGTGTCGATGAATCCCGGCGCGAGTTCGGTCACGACCACCGGCGTCGCACGCAACTCGGCACGCAGCGACTGCAGGTAGCGATGCAGCCCGGCCTTGCTCGCGCTGTAGGCGCCGAAGCCCGGCAGACCCTTCGAACCCGCGACGGAAGTGATGCCCACCACGTGGCCCGACCCCTGCGCGCGAAAGATCGGCAGCGCGGCCTCGATGGTGGCGATGGCGCCCACGAGATTGATATTGAGTGTTTCGCGCATCAAGGGCAGCTTGCCGCGGCCGGTCGGCGTGAGCGGGCCAATGCCCGCATTCGCGACGATCACGTCGAGCCGGCCGAGTTCTGTCGCAGCCCGCTGCACGGCGGGCTCGATTGCGTCGGTGTCGGCCACGTCGAGCGGGACGATGACGACCCCGCGACGCGCCAGCCGCGCGCAGTTTGGGCGCCAGCGCCTCGAGCCGGTCCGCGCGCCGCGCAGCGATCGCGATGCCATAGCCACGCCGGGCAAACTCCAGGGCCAGCCCCTCACCGATGCCGGACGAAGCGCCCGTGATCAGTATCGTGCGGCTGGCAGGCTGTTGCTGCGCTCCCATCTTGCGTTCCCCCGGCGCGTTCGTTGTGACCGCCCATGATACGCCTGGGCCTCGGCATGACGGCGGCATGCTGTGTCCACCGGCTGACACGCCCTGCTGAAAAGCCCGTCTGTGCAGCGCGGCCGTGCTCTGCTAGCTTCGGCCTCATGGCGAAAAAACCTGGCCTGCTGGACCTCGTCGCGCTCGTGCCGGCTGCGGAAATCGCTCGTACGGCCAAATCGCTCGGGCTCGATCCGGAGACGCTGACCCGGCGCCTGCTGGCGCTCGACGCTTCGGGCTTCGGCACGCGTCTCGTCGATACCGCCACCCGCGCACTGAAGCCCGGCGAAGCCGGTCGCCTGGTCATCGACCACGCAGCGCGCATCTTTACGCAGGCGCGCGACCTCACGCGCGACCTCGAGGAGCTCGCCGGCCTGCAGGCGCCCGAGCTGCATTTCGGCACCGACATGTTCGCGGCCGAGCTGCCACTGGGCGCCGCACTGGGACGCATGGCGTCGGCGAACTCGCGGCTGCGCGTGCACGCGGTGACCACCGACTTCGAGCATCTCGCGCGCGAGGTGCTGGCGGGCAAGCTCGAGTTCGCGGTGGGCGACACGATGGGCGCCGAACGGCACCCGTCGCGGCTCGTCATCGAGCCCGTGGCCGAGCACCGCATGTTTTTCTTCGTCCGCCAGGGCCATCCGCTGGTGTCAGCCAAGGAGCATTCGCTCGAGACGATCCTGGTGTTTCCGCTGGTCGCGCCGCGCCTGCCGCAGCGCATGGCCGTGCACCTCGGCAAGGCAGCCACGCATGCACGCATCGAACGCGAGACCGGCGACCTCACGCCGAGCATCATGGTCGAAAGCTTCGCCGCGGCGCGCAACGTGGTGCTCGCGGGCGACGCCGTGGGCCTCGCGCCGCTTGGCGCACTGGAGCAGGAATTGCGCTCGAAGCAGGTCGCGCTGCTGCCGTTCGCGGCGCCCTGGCTGCACCTGAGCTACGGCCTGTTCTACACGCGCAAGCGCCCGCTCTCGCGCGTCGCCCAGCTGTTCATGACGCAGCTGCGGCAGGTCGAAGTGATCGTGCAGACGCGCGAGCAGCGCGCGCTCGCGCGCCTGGAAGGCAAGACGCGGCCACGCCGTGTCGCGACGCGGCGCAAGACGAGGACCAAGGTCCGTCCGGGTGCCGCAACGCCAGCCGGCGACGACGCCGCAGCGGCGCCGGCACCACGCCGCCGGCCACGGAGAAGCCCGTGAAAGCCCTTCACTACTGCGTGCTGGCCTGCCTCGCCTTCGTGCTGGCGCCGCTCGCGAGCTTCGCGGCCGAGCCCGCGCCGGCCACGTACCGGCTGGACCTGCTCCATACCGGCGGCAAGGGCGTCGAGATCTTCGCGATCGAGCGGCTGCGGCTCGAACCCCTGCCCTGGCCCGGACATCCTGCGCGCGCAGCGGACGACGGCTCGCTCGGCGCCTACCGCTTCGAAGCGCGCGCTGCGGACGGCACGCTGTTGCAGGCGCGCGGTTTCGCCTCGATCTTCGGCGAGTGGACTTCGACCGAAGAAGCGCTGACGCAGCACCGCACCTTCCACGAGTCGCTGCGTTTTCCTGCGCCTGGCAAACCCGGGCCCGTGCAGGTCACGATCTACAAGCGCGATGCCACCCAGGCTTTCCAGGCCGTGTGGCAACAGCAGGTCGATACCGCCGACATGCTGGTCGACCGTTCACCGACCGCGCCGCAGGCCCTCATCGCGCTCGAGCAGCACGGTGCGCCTGCCGACAAAGTCGACCTGCTGCTGCTCGGCGACGGTTACACCGCGGCGGAATGCGCCACCAGGTTCCAGGCCGATGCACAACGCATGATCGCCGCGCTGTTCAAGGTGCAACCCTTTGCACGGCGACGGCAGGACTTCAACGTCTGGGGGCTGTGCCCCCCTGCCGTCGAATCCGGCATCTCGAGGCCCTCGACGGGTGTGCACAAAGCGTCGCCGCTCGGCGCCACCTACGACGCCCTGCGCAGCGAGCGTTACGTGCTGAGCTTCGAGAACCGCGCGTTGCGCGAAGTGGCGTCGCAGGCGCCCTATGAAGCGATGGTGATCCTGGCCAACAACGACACCTACGGCGGCGGCGGCATCTTCGGCCTCTATGCAACCGTGGCCGTGAACAGCGTGTGGGCCGATTACCTGTTCGTGCACGAGTTCGGGCACCACTTCGCGGCGCTCGCCGACGAGTACTACACGTCACCCGTCGCCTACACCGCCCCGCAGACGATCATCGAGCCGTGGGAACCCAACGTCACGGCGCTGCTCGACCGGGACGCACTCAAGTGGCGGCACCTGATGGCGTCGAGCACGCCGATCCCCACGCCGTGGGCGAAAGATGCGTTCGAGGCGCTGCAACGCGACGTGCAGGCGCGACGCAAGCAGATCCGCGCCGAGCGCCGGCCAGAGTCCGAGATGGACGCACTGTTCCGCGAGGAACAGGCGCGAGTGACGCAGTTGTTCGCGCGGGACCGCCACCGCGCGGTTGTCGGTGCATTCCGGGGCGCCAATTACGACGCGCAGGCCTATTACCGGCCCCAGCTCGACTGCATCATGTTCACGCGCAATGAAGTGCCGTTCTGCCGCGTGTGCGACTCGGCCCTCGCAAAGGTGATCGATTCGATCGCGCCGGGTACGGCACGACCCTAGGAGGGCGCGTGCCTGAACTCGACTTCACGCTGGTCTGGAACTTCGCCACCGCGCTGCTCACCGGCGCGTTGATCGGCATCGAGCGCGAGCGGCACAAGCAGCTGCTCGAACACCCGGAGATCGCGGGCCTGCGCACCTTCGTGCTGTTCGCCCTGTTCGGCGCGTTGTGCGGCTGGATGACGCTGGTGCTGCACACACCCTGGATCCTGGCGGCAGGCCTGCTCGCAGCCGCCGCGACCGTCATCGCGGGTTACGTCTTGTCCGTGCGGCTCAATCCGGACGGCCTCGGCCTGACCACCGAGGTCGCAGCGATCGCGACGTTCCTGCTGGGCGCCCTCGCCGCGCACGGCCAGCGTGAGCTCACCGTCGGCCTGGGCGTGATCGTCGCCGCGGTGCTCGCCTACAAGCAGCCCCTGCACGGGTTCGTGAGCAGGCTCGACAGCGAGGACGTCTACGCGGCCCTGCGGCTGCTGATCGCGACGTTCATCGTGCTGCCGCTCATCCCCAACAGGCCGCTCGACCCCTGGGGCGCGTTGAACCTGCAATCGCTATGGCTGCTGGTGCTGCTGATCTCGGGCCTGTCGCTGGTGGGCTACATCCTCACGCGGCTGCTCGGCGCCCATCGCGGCCTGCCGCTCACGGGACTCACGGGCGGCCTGGTGTCATCGACGGCCGTCACGTTGTCGTTCGCGCGGCAAAGCCTCGAACCGCAGTACGCCGGGGCCCGCGCCGCACTCGCGAGCGGCGTGCTGCTCGCCTGGACGGTCAGTTTCATCCGCGTGCTGATCGAAGTGCTGGTGGTCAACCGCGCGCTGCTGCCGCAGTTGCTGCCTCCCCTCACGGCGATGGCGCTGGTGGCGGCGGCCTTCGCGGGCTGGTACCTGCGCCAGGCCGGCAGCGGCGTCGAGGCTCAAGTCGTGCAGCTGCGCAACCCGTTCAGCCTGACGTCGGCCGTGAAGTTCGCCGCGCTGTTCGCGGTCGTGCTGCTGGTGGTGGCGATCGTGCGCACTCATGCGCCGGAGTCGGGGCTGTACTACGTGGCGGCGCTCGCGGGCACGACCGACGTCGACGCCATCACGCTGTCGATGGCCCAGTACGCGCGCTCGGGCAGCCCCCAGGTCGCGGCAAATGCGATCACGATTGCCGCGCTCAGCAACACCGTCGTCAAGGCCGGCATGGTGATGGCGCTCGGCACGCGCGAGCTACGCACGTCGATTCTGGTGGCCACAATCGGCATACTCGCCGCGGGTGTCGGGGCCATCGTCCTGACCTGACCCCAGGGGGAGGATCACGCCAGGAGCACCGACCGATGTCGCAGGGACCGTTTGACCGCACGCTCGACCCGCTGGCGTCGCCGCTGCGGCAGCCGCGCGTGGCGCGAGCCCTGGCCTGGACGCTCGGCATCCTGCTCGCATTCGCCTCGCTCGTCATCTGCGCCGTCGTCGCCGGGCTCGGGTCCGCCGCCACCGCGGTTTTCGTGCGCGCACTCGCACTGTCGTCTGCTATGTCGTTGCTGCCGATCCTGATCCTCTGGTACCTCGACCGGCGCGAACGCGAGTCGCGCCATGCCTTTGCCGCCGCATTCCTCTGGGGCGGCTTGATCGCCACCACGCTCGCCCTGCCGCTCAACACCGCGGCGATCATGGCCGTGACGCAATGGCTCGAGCAGTTCCCCGAACTGGGCACGATGCTCGGCCCGGATGCGGCGATGATGATCGGCGCGCCGCTCTCGGCCCCTATCGTCGAGGAAACGACGAAAGGCATTGGCATCGTGCTGCTGTTCTGGCTGTTGCGCGGCGAGTTCGACAACGTGCGCGACGGCTTCATCTACGGCGCGCTCATCGGCGCAGGCTTCAACTGGTTCGAGTCCGCGCTGTACGTGCAGCAGAACTTCGTCGAGTTCGGCACGGCGCCGTACGGCTTCCAGATCGGCACGCGCTTCGCATGGCTCGGGCTCGCGGGCCACGCCCTTTTCTCCGGAATCTTCGGCGCCGCGCTTGGCGTCTCGCGCGCGACCTCGAAAATGTGGCTGCGCCTGCTGGCGCCCGTGGCGGGCTTTGCGCTCGCAATCCTGGGCCATGCCTGGAACAACTCGCTGCCCCTGTTTTTTGCGCTGGCTGCGGCCAAGGGCGGCGAGGCGGCCCCGACCGAAGTGCTCGCCCCGCCCACGCTCGGCCTCTGGGAAGCGATGTTCGCAGCCAGCGTTTCCAACCTGGTCGTGTTCCTGCCTTTTGCCCTGCTGCTCGCTGCGATCGTCTATCGCAGCGGCATGGCCGAGAGGCGCGTGATCATCGACGAGCTCGCAGCCGAGGTCGGCCGCAGCGTCACCGCGGCCGAGTTCACGGCCATCAAGGGCGACCGCGTGTTCCGCACACGCCGCATCGACCCGCGCAACGAGCAGGTGTCCGCCGCGCTCATCAATGCGCAGAACGAACTGGCGTTCCGCAAGCGCCGGCTGCGGGATCGCGGCTTCGATCCGGCGCTGGACGGCCTGCTCGAGCAGCGACGGGCGCAGATTGCGGCATTACGGCAGCGGCTGGCGGGATGACGGCGTGGAACGCGACCAATTCGCAGCAATTACGTATTTCCGCGCACGGCCTGCCGACGCACATTGTGCGTGCATAAAAAAGCGATCCCTGGAGCCTTCCATGCGCAAGAGCCGTGCCTTTTTCCTCACCCTCGTCGCCACCGTCGCCTGCAGCGCAATTCCTGCGCAAGCGGCCGATACCGTGTTCAAGGCGGCCCTGGATGGCCTGCAGACCCTGCCCGATCCAATCAATACGCCGGCTTCCGGCAGCCTGGAACTGCGCCTGAGCGCCGACGGCAAGACGATCCACTACAAGCTCGTGGTCGACAAGCTCACCAATCCTTCGCAGGCTGACGTGCATTTCGGCAGTTCGAGCCAGAACGGCCAGCCCGTGGTCAAGCTGTGGCCCAGGGCCGGCGCAACGGCGAAGCGAGGCGAGTTCAGCGGCGTGCTGGCGGAAGGCTCGTTCGACGCCGGCGACTTCATCGGCCCGATGGTCGGGTCGCCGATGTCCGACCTGGTCGACGAACTTCGCTCCGGCAACACCTACGTCAATGTCCACACCTACGATGGCGTGGATCCCCCGTACTCCGGCCCGGGCGACTACCGCGTCGGCGAAATCCGCGGCCAGATCAAGTAAATCCTGCCACGGTCGGGTTGGGTGGGCCGGGTCCGGCTGGACCCCGCCCGTCCCATAGGCGCAGCCTATCAGGCAGCGCAGAAGGTTCTATTGGCCCGCGCGGCCAGAACCCCGGACAATGCCGCCACTCGAGCTGCCAAGCCCGGCCCCTTTTCCAACCTGGAGACACTCATGTCGTTGATCAACACCCCCGTCCCGGCGTTCAAGACGCAGGCCTTCCACAACGGCAAGTTCGTCGAAGTCAGCAACGAATCGATGAAGGGCAAGTGGTCCGTCGTGATCTTCATGCCGGCCGCCTTCACCTTCAACTGCCCGACCGAAGTCGAAGACGCCGCCGACAACTATGCCGAGTTCCAGAAGCTCGGCGCCGAGGTCTACATCGTCACCACCGACACGCACTTCTCGCACAAGGTGTGGCACGAGACCTCCCCCGCCGTCGGCAAGGCGAAGTTCCCGCTGGTCGGCGACCCGACGCACACCCTGACGCGCGGCTTCGGCGTGCACATCGACGAGGCCGGCCTCGCGCTGCGCGGCACGTTCGTGGTCGACCCCAGCGGCACCATCAAGACGCTCGAGATCCACGACAACGCGATCGCGCGTGACGTCAAGGAGACCCTGCGCAAGCTGAAGGCCGCCCAGTACGTCGCCGCGCACCCGGGCGAAGTGTGCCCGGCCAAGTGGAACGACGGCGCCAAGACGCTGAAGCCGTCGCTCGAACTGGTCGGCAAGATCTAAGCCGGCCGCCTTCCAGTCCTCCCCCTGCGAGGCGCGACCGCGCGCCTCGACTGGCCCCACCCGCCCCGTGCCGGTGGGGCCTTTTTCTTGTCCGGGCACGGCCGCCCGCTGTTCCCCATAGGGCTGCCCTATCGCGGATATCGGCAAGTTCTGTTGGTCGGCCGGACGGACAGGGGCACACTGGCGGCCTGTACATACACCGCCACCCAAGGTAGCGACGCCATGCTCGACGCAGACATCAAGGAACAACTCCAGGGCTACCTCGGCCGGCTCACGCAGCCGATCGAGATCATCGCCGCGCTCGACGACACCGATGCAGCCCGCGAGATGCAGGAGCTGCTGCGCGAGATCGCGCCGCTGTCCAGCCTCATCAGCTACCGCGAGGTCCGCGGCAGCGACGTCCCGGCGGGCCGGCGCACCCCGTCGTTCCGCATCACGCGCGCGGGCGCGGACATGGGGATCGACTTCGCGGGCATCCCGATGGGACACGAGTTCACGTCGCTGGTGCTTGCGCTGCTGCAGGCCGGCGGTTATCCGCCCAAGGTCGACGACGCCGTGATCGAGCAGATCAAGGCGCTGGAGGGCGACTACAACTTCGAGATCTTCATCTCGCTCTCGTGCCACAACTGCCCCGAGGTCGTGCAGTCGCTCAACCTCATGGCGGTGCTGAACCCGCGCGTGCGCACCACGATGATCGACGGCGCGCTGTTCCAGCAGGAAGTCGAAAGCCGCCAGGTCATGGCCGTGCCGTTCGTGTTCCTGAACGGCGTGGAGTTCAACCAGGGCCGCATCAGCCTCGAGGAAATCCTGGCCAAGGTCGACACCCGCGCCGGCGAACGCGCCGCGGCGCAGATCGACGCCAAGGACCCGTTCGACGTGCTCGTCGTGGGCGGCGGTCCGGCGGGCTCGTCCGCGGCGATCTATGCCGCGCGCAAGGGCATCCGCACCGGCGTCGTGGCCGACCGCTTCGGCGGCCAGGTCATGGACACGCTCGGCATCGAGAACTTCATCTCGGTCAAGGCGACCGAAGGCCCGAAGCTCGCGGCCGCGCTCGAAGAACACGTCAAGCACTACGACGTCGACATCATGAACCTGCAGCGCGCGGCAGCGCTCGAGCCGGCGGGCGACGACGGCTTGTTCACGGTCAAGCTCGAAAGCGGCGCCACGCTCAAGAGCCGCACGGTGATCATCTCCACCGGCGCGCGCTGGCGCCAGATGAACGTGCCGGGCGAGAAGGAATACTCCGGCAAGGGCGTGGCCTACTGCCCGCACTGCGACGGCCCGCTGTTCAAGGGCAAGCGCGTGGCGGTGATCGGCGGCGGCAACTCGGGCGTCGAAGCCGCGATCGACCTCGCCGGCATCGTCGGCGCACGTCACGCTGATCGAGTTCGACGGCAAGCTGCGCGCCGACGAGGTGCTGCAGCGCAAGCTGCGCAGCCTGCCGAACGTGCGCGTCGATCGTCTCGGCGCAGACCACCGAAGTGCACGGCACCGACGGCAAGGTGAGCGCGCTGAGCTACAAGGACCGCGCCTCGGGCGAGATCCATCGCGTCGAGCTCGAAGGCGTGTTCGTGCAGATCGGCCTGCTGCCCAACACCGACTGGCTCAAGGGCACGGTCGCGCTGTCGCCGCGCGGCGAGATCGAGGTCGACGCCAAGGGCCAGACCTCGTTGCCGGGCGTGTTCGCGGCCGGCGACGCCACGACGGTGCCGTACAAGCAGATCATCATCGCGATGGGCGAAGGCTCGAAGGCGGCGCTCAGCGCGTTCGATCACCTGATCCGCGTGCCGGTGGCAGCGGCGGACGCAGCCGCCGCGGCGTGAATTCACCTCTCCCGCTCCAGCGGGAGAGGGAGTTGCGGGATAGCGGTTTTCACCACTGCCCGCCCCGCGCCCGGCGGGACTAACTTCCATCGGTCAATCAACGGGATCGACCCGGAGCACCCATGGAAGCCTTCTCGTTGCTGTTCACGACCGACTACGGCCTGATGAGCCTCGGCGTCATCCTGTTCATCATCGTGATGGGCGTTTACCTGAAAGCGAAGTTCAGCAAGCTGATGAACCAGGAGCCGGGCAAGGAAGGCTGGGATTAACGGCGCTCAGAAGTCGAGCAGGTGCGCCGCCACGGCCACCACGTGCGCGACGCCCACGCCGATCAGCGCGCGCGCCGAGTAGATGTGCAGGCTGCGCCAGGTGATGGCGTCGGCCGTACCCTGCAGGAAGAACCACAGCGCGCCGGTCACGGCCGGTCGCGAGCAGCGCCAGCAGCAGCAGTCCCTCGATGACGCCGCCGAGGCCCGCCGTCTTGCCGGGCAGGTACTGCCTGAGCCTGCCGCCGCCGGCCACTGAGACCGCGTAGAGCACGCCGCACACCAGCGTGAGCCAGCCCACCGCGACGTGCGCGTAGTCGAAGAAGCCCGCGTCGCCCGGGATCCTGCGCAGCATCGACACCCACGGGCTCGTGGCGACGAGCCACACCACGAACAGCGCGACCACGACGTGCAGGTGCGCGTTGATGATCTCGCGCCGCGAGAGCCCCGACGGCGCGCCCGCCTTACGCAACGGCCTTGCCCTCGGCCAGCGCCACCACGCGGCCGGCGAAGCGCCGCACCTCGTCCCACGGCGTGAACTCGACGTTGGTGTGCAGGTCGGTCGGGCCACCGGTGAGCCGCATGATGAAGCGGATGATGTGGCGGTCGAACGGGCCATACCGCTGGTAGTCGAGCACGCCGCCAAACACGGCGAGCAGCCGCGGCCGCCACGTCGTGAGGCCGAGGAACTTCTGCATGTACGGGTTCGTCTCGGGCGTGTTCTTGTGCGGCTTGCGCGCGACCAGGCTCACGGAGAAGAACGCGTTGGGCTTGCCATCGAGCAGCGCACGGTGCTCGTCGATGAAGGCGTACACGGCCGGATTGTGCTTGCCGTGGCGGATGCTGGCGCCGATCACGATCGCGTCGAAGCTCGCTGCGTCCTGCGGGCCATCGACCAGTGGCCGCACCTCGGCCACGTGGCCGAGCCGCACGACTTCGTCGCGCAGTACGCCGCTGATTTTCTCGGTGTGGCCGTAGACGCCGTAATGCAGGAACAGGATTCTGGCCAAGCGGGATGCACCATCGGGGCGGAAAGTCCGGATCGATTCTAACGGCGTCGATCCCCGCAATGGGATCGGTAGTGACCCTGAGGCTCATCCAGCGAGCCTGGCGCCTGCGACCCTGCTCCGACGACGGCCCAGACCCCGTCGCATGGAGTGGATCAATGAACGATAAGAAACAGCAACAGCCGCCCCTGCCCACCCTGCTCGCCACGCCCCGGCGCCCCGCATTGCTTGCGGAGCACGACAACACGCTCGAAGTCCTCGTCCGCCTGCAGGCGCCCGACGCGCCGGCCGAGCTGCCGCAACGCAATCCGCTCCACCTGTCGCTGGTGATCGACCGCTCGGGCTCCATGTCGGGCCGGCCGCTGGCCGAGGCCCGGCGCTGCGCCGAGTTCGTGCTCGACGGGCTGCTGCCCACCGACCGCCTCTCGCTGGTCGTGTACGACGACGACGTCGACACGCTGGTGCCGGCCGTGCCGGTCGGCGACGGTCGCGAGGTCATCCGTCGCGCGATCCGCCAGATCGCGGACGGCGGCTCCACCAACCTGCACGGCGGCTGGCACCAAGGCGTCGCCACGCTGCTGCCGTACGTCTCGCCGCAGAGCGTCTCGCGCGTGATCCTGCTATCGGACGGCTGCGCCAACGCAGGGTTGGTCGAGCCGCAGGCGATCTGGCAGCAATGCGTCGAGTTCGCAGCCGCCGGCATCGCCACGTCGACGTACGGCCTCGGCAGCGGCTTCAACGAAGAGCTGATGATCGGCATGGCGCGCGCGGGCCACGGCGCGTCCTATTACGGTGAGTCGGCGGACGACCTCATGGATCCGTTCCGCGAGGAGTTCGACCTGTTGAACGCCCTGTGCGCCCGGCAGCTCGAGCTGCAGATCGAGACGGCTGCGGGCGTGAAGGTGACGATGCTCAATGACTACGCCGCCGCCGGCGACACCGCATGGCGGCTGCCGGACCTCGCGTACGGTGGCGAAGCCTGGGCGGTGCTGCGTTTCAAGGTGCCGAAGAAGCTCGTCGCCACCGGCGAGGGGAACGCCGCGGGCGTGACGCTCGGCACGATCGCGCTGCGCTACACGGGTATCGATGGCGAACCGCGCGCGATCCAGCCGCAGGCCTGCGCCCTGCCCGTGTTGCCCGCATCGGCCTTCGGCGCGATCAGCGACGACGAACTGGTCTTGCGTCGCATGAGCGAGCTCGAGGCGGCCGACCTGCAGGTCAAGGCGCGGCGCGCGGCGATGGCCGGCGACTGGGACACGGTGATGCGCCTGCTGCGCAAGGCCGAAAAACTCGGCACCGACAACCCGTGGATCGCCGCGGTGGTCGTCGAACTGCGCAAGCTGGCCGAGCGGCGCGACGAGGCGATGTTCGCGAAGGCCTCGGCCTACGGCTCGCAGCGGATGCAGTCGCGGCTGGCTGCGCGCGACGAAAGCGGCGATGCAAACATCGCCGGGGCGCCGACCTACCTGCGGCGCAAGTCGCACCAGGGTCGCAGTGATGGCTCGGCGAAGCCGTCGTCGCCGCGCAGCTGAGGATCCAGCGACGGCCATCAGGTATCGGCGGCGGTGCCAGGGACGGTGCCGCTGCCGGTTTGACGCAGTCTCATTACCCGGGTAATGTGGACGCATGAGCACGCTGCAATCCAAGGTCACGGCCCAGGGACAGATCTCGGTTCCGGCCGAAGTGCGGCGGCAACTGGGCGTAGGACCCGGGTCCGTGCTGATCTGGGAACAGCGAGATGGGGAGTTCGTCGTCCGGCGCGCTGGAAAGACCAGCTCAGCAGAGGTGCACGCGGCACTGTTCGGCGCAGAATCTCGATCAGCGGGGCAAAAACCCACGGCTACCAAGGCGGGTATTCGCAAGTACATTCGCCGGCGTCATGCGCGCCGTTGATACCAACCTGCTGGTACGCCTGCTCGCCCGCGACGCCGCCGCGCAGGTCACCCTGGCGGAGAGCTTCGTCGCAGACGGCGCCTGGGTGTCGCAGCTCGTGCTGGCGGAGACGGTGTGGGTCCTCGACGCCGTGCACGAACGGACGCCCGCACAGATCGCGTCTGCAATCGAGCTCTTGCTGAATCACGAGCACCTGGCACTGCAGGACCCGGAAGTCATCGCACGGGCACTGACGCAGTTCCGGGCGCGACCCGCGTTGGGATTCTCCGACTGCATGGTGCTCGAGATTGCACGCAAGGCCGGGCATCTGCCGCTCGGCACGTTTGATCGCGCCCTGTCAAAACTCGACGGTGCGGTCGCGGTCAGCTGAGCGAGCGCACGATCGCAAGCGCCCGGCACGATTCATAGACGCGCCGTCGTCCCCAGTCCACGTGCGAGTGCGTTGCGATACACCACCAGCGCGCTCACCAGGTCCTGCGCCGCGACGCCCAGCGATTTGTAGACGGTCACGTCGTCGTCGGCCAAGCGTCCCGCCACTATGCCGCTCAGCACCTCACCGATTTCACCGACGATGTGCGACTCCGTCACCCTGCCTGCTTGCATCGCGTCGAGCAGTTCGCCCGCCTGCGCCAGCGCGCTGCCGCGGTAGTCGACGAAATAGCGCGACCGCGCGACGAGGTCGTCGTCCACTTCGCGCGACGACGGGATCGAGGCGCCGACAAGGCACAAGTGCGTGCCCGGGCGCACGTCGCGCCCGAACAGCAGCGCCGTGGGCGACCCTGTCACCGTGCAGATCACGTCCGCCTCGGCGGCGGCTGCGGCGACTGAGGCAGCCACCTCGACCTGCGCGCAACCTGCACGACGGGCGTGTTCCGCGAGCGCGTGCGCAGCCTCCTCGCGCCGGCCCCAGACGATCACCCTTGCGAACGGCCGCACGGCCTGGAAGGCGTCGATGTGCGAGCGGGCTTCTTCGCCCGTGCCGATCACGGCGAGTGTCGTCGAACCGGCTCGCGCGAGGACCCTGCTCGCCACGACGCTGGCCGCGGCCGTGCGAATGGCGGTGAGCGCGCTCGCCTCCATGATCGCGATGGGCCGCCCGTGCGCGGACTCGTACAGCACATAGAGCCCGACGTGCGAAGACAGCCCCACCTGCGGGTTGCCCGGAAACAGGCTCAGCAGCTTGATGCCGAAACATTCGGGATCGCCGAGGTACCCCGGCATCCAGGCGAGCTTGCCCGCGGGCAGGGGCATGAACTGCCGGAGCGGCATCAGCACCTGGCCGGCACTCACGCCGCGCATCGCCTGCTCGACTGCGGCGACGCACTGGTCGAAGGGCAGCAACTCGCGCAGTTCAGCGCCGGAGATGACGCGCAGGTCGAGCGGGGCCTGTTGCATGGTGGGCAGAGCGTAGCCCACGCCGCGCATTTCCCACAAAGCAAAACGGCCCCTTGCGGGGCCGTTCTGTGGTCCGGTCAGGAGTTGGCTGCGGACAGCCAGCTCAACCGGCAACGATTACCAGCGGCGGGGACGTTCCGTCTTCGCCTGGGCTTCGTTGACCTTCAGGGCGCGGCCGCCCATCTGGAAACCGTTCAGCGTCTGGATCGCCTTGGCGGCCTCGGAGTTCGAGGTCATCTCGACGAAGCCGAAGCCACGGGGTTGGCCCGTGTCACGGTCGTTGATCAGGGCAACCGAATCGACGGTGCCATGGGCTGAGAACAGCTCACGCACGGCGTCTTCGGTGGCGGAAAAAGGGAGGTTACCGACATAAATCTTGGACATTTGATACTCACTGACAAAAAGTCCGGTCGGCCGTGCCCATCGAAACGACGGGCGGGAGCGGCTTCGGGACTGGAAACGCAAGGCATGAGGCAGCGCGGCTGGAAGAGCTCCCGGGTTTGGGCCGGGGCGATCGCAGTCGCGTGGCAACGGTGCCACGTGGATCGGAAACTCTTCGTCTAAGCGCTGGACCAGTACTGTGCGAGTGAACGCGAGCACTGCCCAAACAGAAAGTAGAAGGGAGACTACCCGCGGCGGAGTATACGCCCATTCTACGGATCAAGGTGGTTTATATTGTGACGCGTATCAGGGGGTTGCTGTATCCTAGGCGGTCTACTGCCGTAGCGGCATAACGCGGTGAATGAATGGCTAAGGAAGAACTCATCGACATGCAGGGCACCGTCAACCAGGTGCTGCCCGACACGCGTTTTCTCGTGACGCTCGAAAACGGTCACGAAATCACGGCGTATCTCTCCGGCAAGATGCGCAAGCACCGCATCCGCATCCTCGCTGGCGACAAGGTCACCCTCGAGATGTCGCCTTACGACCTGACCAAGGGTCGCATCAACTTCCGCGAAAAAGACACGCGCGCCCCGACCGCACCGCGTCCGGGTGGCAATTTCGCCCGTCGCCGCTAAGGCTTCCGGCCGAGCAGCCGGTCCAGCAATCCTGGCCTGCTGCGCTTAGTCCCCGCCGATCCGGGCGCTGGCCGCTTCGCCGCCGCGCTCGACCTCACTGGATAGGTTCGTACCGTACCCATTACGGCACGGCCGCCATAATGATTCGTGTGGCCTGCATCTTCAGGCACTGCCCGCTTCGGCGTTGGAATGTGCAACGGCTGGGACACGGGGGTATCGACCTTGCGGACGATGCCGGTCGCCTCGAGGCTCAGATGCGGCACCTGCAACTTGCGCACCAGCGTGGTGCTGCCCTCGCGCGAATACCCCCGGTCCGCGGTGCGCATTTCCCAGACCGCATTGCCGCGGTCATCGAACCCCACCCGGCCCGAGGTCGCATGGGTGTGCGGCGCCGGGGCGCCCGGAGCCGTCCTGAAAGTCGGGACGAGCCGGGTCGTGGAGGAAGAATCGCGGGAGCGTGCCATGGTCATGCGCAGGAGGGTTTGGGGTACTTTATGTCAGGCAACGGCTCCTCTCGCGCACGCGACCTGAATGCATACCGATTCTGTGACGCAGATCACGTCGGCACTCCGGTTGCTACCCAGGGGAGCGCGGGGTAACGTCCCAGACATCTCGTAGCCGATCTCCAGCAGTCCATCCTTACCCGAGCGAACCATGCCCAACGTCTCCTTCAAGTCGGTCTGCAGTCTGCTGCTGCTTGCTAGTCTGCCGGACCTTGCCGTCGCGGACATCGTGACCGGCAAGCTCACCCCGGCCAACGCCAAGGCCGTCGTCGTGGATGCCGCGGGCAAGACGGTCGCCGAGCTGAAGCCAGGTGCCTACCAGCTGCAGCTGCCACCGGGCCGGTTCAAGGTCCAATGCCAGGCCCCGGCGCAGAGCGAGCAGGAATTCCTGAGCCTTTCGGAGCCGGTCACAGTCAACGTCGACTGCAGCTGACCGCTGCCCGCCCGTGTCGACTGACGCCCACGACAAGCCGCCCCGCCGCGACTGGCGCGAGAACGCCAAGTTCGCGGCCAACATCGTCAACTCGCTCGCGATCCCGCTGCTGACGGTCGCGGCGACCATCGTCGGCCTCTACGCGACCAACACGCTCAAGGAGCGTGAGATCGCGATCGCCAACGAAAACAACTCGCAGTCCCTGCGCAACCAGCGCGAGGAGTCCGAGACGAACCTGCGCTCGGCCATGTTCCGCGAACTGGTGGGGCCGCTGCTGCAGAGCGAATCCGAGCAGCTGGCCGCCGGCGCCGACACCGACCTGCCCCGCGCCCAGCGCCTGGCGCTGCTGGCCGAACTGCTGGCGCTCAACTTCCACGAGCATTTCGAGCTGGGGCCCCTGCTCCGCTACGTCGATACGCTGCCGGGCCAGACCGACGAGGCGCGCGCGCGCCTGCGCAGCACGTCGCGTCGCGTCATCTCGCGCCAGCTGGCGCCGCTGCTGTCGTCGGTGGCGGCAACCAACGGCCGCGACCCGGCCTTCCAGGAAATCTCGCTCACCTCCGACGGCACCGAACCGGCCGACGCGCTGCTCTCGTGCGCGCTGCCGGAGCCCGCGCCGGGCGCGCGCGGCGAGCCCACGCCGGTGACCGCCACGGGCGCGGTCAAGCTCACCTGCTCGAGCACGGCGCTCGGGCGCGCCGCTGCGCATCGTGTCGCCCGACGGCAGCGACAGCCTGCAGATCAACATCCGCGCGGTCAGCTGGGCTGCGCAGACGGTGGGCATCTACGCGGTCCTGCTCGACGGCCAGGGCGAATCGCAGGCGCACACGCCACCGATCGAGTTCACGCTGTCGCCGTATTCGTTCCCGTTCTCCGACAACACGCTGCTGCCGAGCGGCAACCGCTTCGGCATCTACCTGACGCGGCTCGACGACATCCCGGGCGTGGCGCGGATCATGCGGCTGTCGTTCGTGTGGTTCCCGAAGGAATTCGTGCCGCCGCGCGAGCGGCCGTTCGACCTCGACGTGCACGAAGTGCTGAACGCCGAGGCGACGCCCGCGTCGCCCAGATAGACCGGTCTCGACTGGAGCCGCCGTGGACATCGAAGTTGAGCCCGAGCGTCCGCTGCGGGACGACATCCGCCTGCTGGGCCGCCTGCTCGGCGACACCGTCCGCGACCAGGAAGGCAGCCCCGCTTTCGAACTGGTCGAGCACGTGCGCCAGAGCGCGATCGCCTTCCACCGCGACGAAAACGTCGACGCCCGCGCGCGAACTCGAGCGCATCCTCGACGGACTGAGCCGCGAGCAGACGATGATCGTCGCGCGGGCGTTCAGCTTTTTCTCGCACCTCGCGAACCTCGCCGAGGACCTGCACCACAGCCGCCGCAATCGGCTGTCGGCGATCGCCGGCGAGCCGCCGGCCGACGGCAGCCTCGCGCGCGCGCTCGACCGGGTCGCTGCGGCAGGCGTGGCGCGTGACGCGCTGGACGGCTTCTTCCGCGATGCGGTCATCGCGCCGGTGCTGACGGCGCACCCGACCGAAGTGCAGCGCAAGAGCGTGCGCGACCTCGAAATGCAGATCGAGCGACTGCTGCAGACGCGCGAGCGCACGCGACTCACGCCCGCGGAGCAGGCGGCCAACGACGAATCGGTCCGGCGTGCGGTGCTCGCCCTGTGGCAGACCCGCATCCTGCGGCTCGAGAAGCTCGAGGTGCTCGACGAAGTGGCGAACGGCCTCTCGTTCTTCGAGCAGACGTTCCTGCCCGAGGTGCCCAGCCTCTATGGCGCGCTCGAGGACGAACTCCACCGTCGCTACCCCGCTGCGCCCGCACCCGAGCTGCCGTCGTTCCTGCGCATCGGCTCGTGGATCGGCGGCGACCGCGACGGCAACCCGTTCGTCACGGCGGACGTGCTGGCGCGCACGCTGCGCATGCAGTCGTCGCGCGTGTTCGCGTTCTATCTCGAGCAGCTGCACGCGCTCGGCGCCGACCTCTCGCTGACGACGCTGGTCACCGAGGTGTCGCCCGAACTGACCGCGCTGGCCGACCGCTCGCCCGACACGAGCCCGCACCGGCGTGACGAGCCGTACCGTCGCGCGATCACGGGGCTGTATGCGCGCGTGGCCGCCACGGCCCGCGACCTCGACATGCACGAGCCGTTGCGCCACGCCGTGGGCGACGCGCCGCCCTACGCAGACGTCGCGGAGTTTGCGGGCGAACTCGAGATCATCCGTCGCTCGCTCGAAGCGCATTCCTCGGCCCTGCTGGCGCGCGGCCGCCTGCGACAGT
This sequence comes from uncultured Gammaproteobacteria bacterium, assembly GCA_963746325.1. GTDB lineage: Bacteria > Pseudomonadota > Gammaproteobacteria > Steroidobacterales > Steroidobacteraceae > RPQJ01. The sequence continues at coordinate 106,492 of CAVVBC010000002.1, forward strand.
TGCGCCGCGCCGTCGACGTCTTCGGTTTTCACCTCGCAGCGGTGGACCTGCGGCAGAACTCCGACGTGCACCAGCGCGTCGTCGCCGAGCTGTTCAGCGCTGCGCGACCGGACGTCGCCTATGCCGCGCTCGACGAAGCCGGCCGCATCCGTGTGCTGGTCGAGGAACTCGCGACTCCGCGCCTGCTGAGCTCGCCGTACATCGAGTACAGCGCCGAAACCCAGGGCGAACTCGCGATCCTGCGCACCGCGGCGCGGATGCAGCAGCGCTACGGCGCACAGTGCATCCCCAATTACGTGATCTCGAAGTGCGACGGCGTGTCCGACGTGCTCGAAGTGGTGCTGCTGCTGCGCGAAGTGGGCCTCTACCGCGCGGTCGACGCGCGCCTGCAGTGCAACGTGATCCCGCTGTTCGAGACGATCGGCGACCTGCGCAATGCCGCGGGCGCGATGGACGCGCTGCTGTCGATCCCGGCGTACACGCGCCTGCTCGCCTCGCGCGACAACGCGCAGGAAGTGATGCTGGGGTACTCGGACAGCAACAAGGACGGCGGTTACCTGACGTCGCGCTGGGAGCTGTTCAAGGCGCAGATCGAGCTCGTCGAGACCTTCCGCCGGCACGGCGTGCGCATGCGCCTGTTCCACGGCCGCGGCGGCTCGGTGGGCCGCGGCGGCGGGCCGACCTACGAGGCGATCCTGGCGCAGCCCGGCGGCACCGTGCAGGGCCAGATCCGCGTCACCGAGCAGGGCGAGGTGATCGGCGCCAAGTACGCGAACGCCGAGGTGGGCCGCCGCAACCTCGAGATCCTGGCGGCCGCGACGATGGAAGCCACGCTGCTCGGGGCCGCGGGCCGCGCGCCGCAACCGCAGTACCTGGCGGCGCTCGAAGCGCTTTCGGACAGCGCGTTCAAGGCCTATCGGCATCTCGTGTACGAAACACCGGGCTTCGAGGACTACTTCTGGGAGTCGACGGTGATCAGCGAGATCGCCGAACTCAACATCGGCAGCCGCCCGGCCTCGCGCAACCAGTCGCGCTCGATCGAGACGCTGCGCGCGATCCCGTGGGTGTTCTCCTGGGCGCAGTGCCGCCTGATGCTGCCGGGCTGGTACGGCTTCGGCTCGGCCGTCGAGGCGTGGCTCGAGACGCACGGCGACGCAGGCCTGCGGCTGTTGCAGGAGATGCATCGCGACTGGCCGTTCTTCGCGAGCGTGCTGTCCAACATGGAGATGGTGCTGGCGAAGGCCGACGTCGCGATCGCCTCGCGCTACGCCGACCTCGTCGTCGACCCGGAACTGCGGGCGAGGATCTTCGGCCGCATCCGCGCGGAACTCGAAGCGACCGTGTCCGCGCTGCTGCGCATCATGGGCACGGGCGAATTGCTGGCGGGCAATCCGCAGCTCTCGCGTTCGATCAAGTACCGCTTCCCGTACCTCGATCCGCTCAACCACATCCAGGTCGAGCTGCTGCGTCGCTACCGTGCCGGCGACAAGGACGAGCGCAGCCGGCGCGGCATCCACCTGACCATCAACGGCGTGGCGGCCGGGCTGCGCAACAGCGGCTGAAGGCGATGAACCGGCAGTGTTCCGGGCTGTGGGGCAGGAAGTCGGCCCTCCCCGCAGACGACGCCGACGCCCCGCGCACCCCCGCAGGCGGATCGTGTCGACGCGGTTCGCCGCCGCACCCGTCGAGGCAGTGTTGCAGGCGGCGCTCGGTGATCGAGACGCGCATCGGCAGGTCCGGGCCCGCTGCGCCCGGCGCAGCCGTCGATGAAGGCACGGCCGGTTTCGACGCAGTTGCCGCGGCCGCGCCGCGCCGGCGGTCCCGGCCGCGGCGGCACTTCGCCGTGGAACCGGAGAAGCACGATCGCGCTGAGGGCGCGCGTCGAGCCGACGGCGCTGTCGCGGCTGGCCGTCGACGGACCGACGACGCGGGTGCGGCAGGCGGCCGCCGCGGCGATCGACGACCCGCGCTGTTGCACGACCTGCTGCCGCGCCTGCGCGGCAAGGACAAGGCGGTCTACAAGCTGGTCAAGCAGAAGTCCGACGCGCTGCTGGCCGCCGAGCGGCGAGGCCGACGAGGCCGCCGCGCGAGGCCGCGGCGCTGTGCGACGTCGCTCGAGACGGCACGCCACCCGGCCGCACGACGTCGCTCTACGCGGCCACGCTGTCAGGCGCTGACGACACGCTGGCAGGCGCTGCCCGCCGATGCTCGACGCCGCAGCGTTCGGCAGCGCGGCGAGCAGGCGCTCGAGCGTTGCCTCGAGGTCATCGCCGCGCACGAGCGCGAGCTGGCGCCGGCAGGCTGCGCGAGCAGGCCGAGCCGAGGCCGCGCGCGCGGCACGCGAGCGCGAGCTGCAGGCCGAGCGGCAGGCCGCGCGAGCAGGCCGCGCGAGCAGGCCGACGCCGCGCGCTCCGCCGCCGCGCAGGACGCGCGTGCCGCCGACGGCGCGGCGCGCGAGGCCGCAGAGCGCGCCCGCGCCGATCAGCACGCGGCCGAGGCGCAGGCCCAGGGCGAGATCGCCAGCCTGATCCGCCTCTGCGGCGCCGCGCTGCAGCGTGGCGACACGCGCAAGGCCGCCCGGTTCCGCCCGGCATCGACGAAGCGCTGGCGACCGCGCCGGCCGCTGCCGCCGCACCTCACGCGCAACCTGCGAGCAGCTCGACGCGCGCCTGAACGAGCTGCGGCAGTGGAAGGACTACGTCGCCGCGCCGAAGCGCATCGAGCTGATCGAGGAAATGGAGGCGCTGATCGGCGTCGGACGAAGCGCCCGAGGCGCTGGCCGAGCACATCCGCGCGCTGCGGCAGGAATGGCGGACGATCAACAAGGGCATCGCGGTCGACATCTCGGCCGAGGCCGAGCGCTTCGAGCAGGCCTACCAGGCCGCGTTCAAGCCCTGCCAGGCGTATTTCGCCGCGCAGGCGGCGGTCCGACGCAGCAACCTCGAGGCCCGCGGCAGGTGCTCGAGCGCGTGCCGCGCGTTCGAGGCGGGCCTCGATGCCGAGCAGCCCGACCACGCGCTGGTCGTGCGCGTGCTGCGCGAGGCGCCGCAGGAATGGCGCAGCCACGCGCCCGGTCGATCGCGACGCCGGTCGCGCCGCTCGAGGCCGAGTTCTTCACCGGCGCTCGACCGACTGCGCGCCGTCGTGAACGCCTGGTACGAGCGCAACGCCGCCGACAAGCAGGCGCTGATCGCGCAGGCGCGGCAGCTCGCGACGCTGCGAGGACGGCGGCGCAGGCCATCGACGAGGTCAAGCGCCTGCAGGCGCAGTGGAAGGACGACCGGACCGGTGCCGCACGCGCAGTCGCAGGCGCTGTGGGAGGAGTTCCGCGCGCTGTGCAACGCCGTGTTCGAGCGCCGCCAGCAGGCGTACGCGCAGCAGTCGGCGACGCTCGAAGCAGGCGAAGGCCCAGGCCGTCGCCCTGTGCGAACAGATCGAACAGGCCAGCCAGGCGGCACCGCGCGGATCGCCGCGGCGCAAGCGCAGGCTCCGCGAGTGGCAGGACGCGTTCGACGCGATCGGCGAACTGCCGCGCACCGACGCGCGCGCGCTGCGCGACCGCTTCCAGCGCGCGATGGCCGCGGTACGAGGCCAGCTCGCCGAGCAGGACCAGCGCGACGCCGACGCCGCCGAGTCGAACGTGCTCGCGGCCGCGCGCCACGTCCGCGCCTACCAGCGCGCGGTGATGCGGGCGACGCCGCGACGCCGAACGCGAAGCGCTGCGCGACGCGGCCGAGGCCTTCATCGCCGGCGTCCCGCGCTGGCCGGGCAAGGGCGCGCTGCAGGCGCTGCGGCAGGCGCTGGCGCGCGCCGGACTCGGCCGAGGTCGGCGCCGACGACGCGGCGCGCGAACAGGCGTTGCGCACGCTGTGCGTCCGCGCCGAGATCCTCGAGCTCGACGCCGACCCCGCCGAGGATGCAGCGCTGCGCCGCGACTACGAGATGCAGTTGCTGCGCCAGGGCCTGGGCCAGGCCCGGCAGGTGGACGATCGCGACTGGGAGGCCATGCGGCTGGAGTGGCTCGGCATCGGCGCGGTCGCGCCGCGCTGCACGACGAACTGGAACGCCGTTTCCGCGCTGCCTGGACAAGCGCCCGGCGGGCGATCCGCAGGAGGCGAAGTACCGCGATCACGACGGCAGCGACCGCGAATCGCGACGCAGCGGCGGTCGCCCTGACAGCCGCTTCCCGCGTTAGGCCGGGAACACAGCGCGTTTCAGGCGGCGGACGACCTCACCGCGATCTGCCGCATCGCTGCCGCCGCGATCTCGAATGATCGCAGCCGGGCCGCATGGTCGAACACGTTGGCCGTCAGCATCAGCTCGTCCGGCCGATGTCGATCGATGAACGTTGCGATGCCGTCAGCAACCGTCGCCGGCGCACCGATCACCGCGCACGCCAGAGCGCGATCGACGCCGATGCGCTCTTCGGGCGTGCTGACCGCGTCGAGGTCGTCCACCGGCGGCTGCACCAGCTCGGGCCGGCCGCGGCGCAGGTTGATGAATCCGAGCTGCTGCGTCGTGAACAGTCGTTTCGCTTCCGCATCGTTCGCGGCCGCGACCACGTTCAGCGCCAGCATCACGTGCGGCTCGCGACAGGCGAGCCGACGGCCGGAACGTCTGTCGATAGATGCGCGATCGCCTGCTCGAGCTTGTCGGGCGCAAAGTGCGAGGCGAAGGCGTACGGCAGACCCAGCGCGGCGGCGAGCTGCGCACCGAACAGGCTCGAGCCCAGGATCCACACCTCCAGTTCGAGTCCGGCCCCCGGCACCGCGCGCACCTGCTGGCCCGGCTGCACCGGCTCGAAGTACTGCAGCAGCTCGACCACGTCGTTCGGGAACTCGTCGGCACTCTGGTAGTAGCGCCGCAAGGCGCGAGTCGCCGCCTGGTCGGTGCCGGGCGCACGACCCGAGCCCCAGTCGACGCGGCCCGGATACAAGCGAGGCCAGCGTGCCGAACTGCTCGGCCACCTGCAGCGGTGCATGGTTCGGCAGCATGATGCCGCCGGAGCCGATGCGGATCGTCGACGTGTGGCTGCCGACGTGCCCGATCAGCACGGACGTCGCCGCACTCGCGATGCCCGGCATGTTGTGGTGCTCGGCCAGCCAGAAGCGCCGATAACCCAGACGTTCGCCGAGCCGGGCGAGTTCGACCATGTGGGCGTAGGAGGTGCGCGCGTCACTGCCTTCGGTGACGGGCACGAGGTCGAGGATCGAAAAAGGAATCACCGGCCATTTTGCCGGAAGGCCGCCGCCATAGCATCCAGCCATAGATGGCCCCGTTCAAGCCGAGCACCAGTGCGCCGATCATGATCTGCATCGGACGGGTAAGGCCTGCGGGATACAGCATCGCGGCCACGTAGTGATCGATGAAACCGCCGTGGTAGCCGAGGTCCCCGCCCAGGCCTCGCCAATGGTTCTCGAGCGGCGTCAACGGACAGATTCCGCCGAGGAACTCGATGCCCGCACCCCAGAGCACGGCCGGCACGTGCAGCCACGCGACGCGCGGCCAGCGCAGGACGACGAGCCCACCGAGCATCACGAACAGCACGAATCCCGCGTGGAAAACCAGCACCGCATCGGCCGCAGCAGCCGGTACAGCATCGCCGTCGGGCCTCCGGTGAACCCGGTCAGGCGCGCTTCTTCAGCGCCTCGAGACCGAACATGGCCGACAGCTTCGCGTCGAACATCGATCCCGGCAGCAGCCGATTCAGCAGCGGCAGTCGCACGCTGTTGGCACCGCCACGGATCACGCGCGGCGGGGTCCGCTGCAGCAACGCATCGACGACGGGCACGACGAATTCCTCCGCCGGCGTCGCACCCTGCTGTCCCGCCTGGGCACGTGCCCGAATGCCGGTCTCGACGGGCTGGTAGAGCGAATCCTCGGGCAGCCGGATCGCGGCCTCCGCATGCTGGCCAAAACTGGAACGCACCCCACCCGGCTGGATCGAGACCACGTCGATGTCGAAAGGCGCCAGTTCCATGCGCAAGGCGTCGGTGAGCGAGTGCACCGCGGCCTTGCTCGAGCAGTAGGCGGCCGCGAACGGCGTGGTGAACAGCCCCACGATGCTGCCGACGTTGGCGACGACCGCGCGGCCGTTGCGGCTCACCGCCGGAGCGCAACAATGGCATGGCCGGCGCGAGTGACGGCGACGGGTGCAATCACGTTGGTTTCGTACTGGCGGCGCAAGTCCTCGCGCGTGAGATCGATTACGGCACCGACCTGCGAGAAGCCGGCGTTGTTGACCAGCACGTCGAGCTGGCCCGCTTCATTTGAGATGGCCTCGATGGCCTGCGCGATGGAGGCATCGTCGTCGACGTCGAGCGTGAGCCCGCGGATACCCGCGGCCTCGAGCGTCGCCAAGGCGACTCGGCCCGTCGCGCCGTGGCATAGACGCGGTGCCCGCGCTTCGCGAATTCAAGGGCCAGCGCGGCACCGATGCCGCTCGAGCAGCCCGGTGATGAGGATGGTCTTCTGGATGTTCATGTCCCGCCTCGGTCGGTGATTGGCCGTGAAGTCGATCTTGCCTTCAAATCCTGACGACGCGCAGGAATCCCGACTTCGCGTATCCAAGGATGCGCTCGTCTCGTGTCGCGAGCACGGGACCGTGAACTCGCGCGGTGGCTTCAGGAAACGGTCGGCGGGATCTCCCAGCGGATCACCGGGCACAGCGTGCGTTCGGCTGCCACTGCCGCATCCAACGGCGTGAAGCGGATTCCAGGCACACCGAGGGCTCGCTCCACCGAGTCCCGCAATGGCACGGCGAGCTGAATTCGTCCCCGGGTTGCGTGCATGCCGATCTCCCAAACCGAGATCGCAGATACGACCAGCCCTGCGCCGGTGCGAGCCTCATCGAGCTTCCTGATGCTCGCCGGACGCAGTCGCTCGCTTACGCCCTCTGCGTACCACAGCCAGACGTGCGTATCGAGCAGCAGCCCGCTCATTTCTTCGCGACGGCGCGGCGTGAGCGCGGCTTCTTCCCTGCACGGTATAATGCGATCCTCCACGCCCGACACGGCGTTCCACGAATCTTCGATCGGCGCGACGATGTCGTGCTTGATCAAGTCGGTGTTCCTCATGTAACCAAAGCGAGACTTCGGCTCTGGCGCCACCGGCGCCAGCTGCGCCACCGGCTTGCCGTGCTTCGTGATGACGACCGCCTGGCCGGTCCGCGCCACCTCGTCCATCAGCTTCAGGCATTCGGCCTTGAACACCGCCGCCGGGATACTCATGAGCATTCTCATTGTGACCACTATTTGCTGGTGATTCTCCGGAGCCTAGGCACCGCGGCAAGGACCTTATGGGCGCAAAACGCCCAGCAATTCCTCACCAAAAATGAGGAACACGAGCAGGCAACCGACGTTGATTGCCGCAGCAGCCTGGAACGCGTCCTTGAACGATTCCTTGCGCGACTTGTGGCGCCACAAAGGCTGTGCAAGCCACCCACCTGGCCAGCCGCCCAGCATTTCCAGCGTATGCAGCGTCTTCTCCTGCGTCCGCCAGTGACCGCCTTGCGCCGAGACCTTGTCCCAGCCGTAAGCCGTGAATGTCACTGCGCTCAAGACGACGTACCAAGGGAGCACCCACCAAGGCGCGCCACCCATGACGACGGCCACCAGGAGTGCTATGAAGAAGCACGTACCGACGATCGCGGTCGCCACCGGGGCGGCGACGCTGCCGCAGGTTGCCGACTCTGGCGCTCGCGGCGGACCGCGGACCCGTATCGGACCTGGCGCGCTTGCAGGCGCCCCCGCTCGTCACGCCCGTGTTCGTAGGTGACTATCGCGTTGAGCGACGGTCGCCGTGATCGCTCCTGAAACGCATTGATGTGACAGAAGACCCGCTCGCCGCTTTCGGCCGAGCTTGATGAAACCGAAACCGCGGTCGTCGTTCCATTCGACAATCGTTCCCTTGAAGCGCACCGCATCATCCCTTGGCCCGGATGAAGCATTTTGAACGATGCACTAGCGACTTGCCTTTACGTACAACCCATTAGGTGAGATGCAGCACGCATGATCAAGTCGCCTCGCCTCTCTGCTGCTTCGCCGCCGCGGTCCTGAACAGCATCGAATCGATCGCGATGCCGTAATCCATGCGTTCGCCGCGCCAGCCGGTGGCCGCGGTGTTGGGATCGATGTGGATACCGCGCTCGGCATGGGCGGCGGCCAGGTCCCGCCAATCGGCGAGCGGCTGTGTGTGGCCCGGCGCACAGGCGTGCAGCGATTCGCCTCGCGCGTTGGTGAATCGCCACGCGCCGTCATCGCAGCGCTCCATCCTGATGCCGCCTTCGTGCACCGAGCGGTGATGGAACCGGCACAGCGTGGCCAGGTTCGACAGCTTGGTCTCGCCGCCGTCGGCCCAGTGCTTGACGTGGTGACCGTCCACGTAGCGCTTGTGGTTGCAGCCCGGGAACACGCAGCCCTTGTCGCGCGAGGCCAGCGCGCGCCGCATCGCGGGTGGAATGCTGCGGGTCTTGCGGCCCACGTCGAGCGGTTCGCCCTGCTCGTCCTCGGTGATCTGCACCTTGCTGCAGTCGCACGACAACCGACGCGCGGTTTCGACCGGTATTGCAGGCCCGTCGTCGATCTCGCAGCGCCCCGCCCCGCCCTTGCACAAAGTCGCCTCATCGACATGCACGACGATCTGCTGCCGATCGCCACCTTTCAGGGCCTCGGCGCCGTGCTTGAGCAGGCTCTCGGCCATCACCATGACCGCATCCGCCCGCCGCATCGCCGCAGTTGTTGCGTTCGACGAGTCGAAGCGCGCCTCCGACGTTTCAGCTGAAACGTGAAGCGGATCTTTACAATGATCCGGCAGCGGGATCTCGGGCAGCGCCGCTTCGATCGCCTGCAGGAACAACGCACCGTTCTCTGCCGTGAGCTGCAGCTTGATCACCAACGAGCCGTCGCTGTCGTGGAAAAAGGTAAGCCGGCGTTGCGCATGCTGCCGCGCCTCGCGCGAGAGCTCTTCCACCTCTTGCACGCGGCGGAACTGCCGCACGAGCGTCTCCACGTGATGGGTGGTGCCGTGCAGCGCGACGTTGAGCAGCACGTCTTCGGTGGCGGGCGTTGCGACACGCGTGAGCGCCCTCGCCTTCGAGTAGCTCAGGCGCCCGCTGGCCATGGCAGCCGAGATCTTGGGCAGTGATTCGATTGCCTTGCCCACGCGAACCTTCTCGCGCGCCGCGCCGAGGTCGAGCCCGCACTTCCAGCTGAGCCAGTGCGCGCACGATTGCGTGGAGCCATCGGACCAGCCGTTGCGACGATCGAACTCGGCGATCAACACCAGCCAGCGGTGATTGGCCGCGTTGAGGTGGCCGGCCAGTTCGGTGATCTGCGCTTCGAGCTCGCGGAGGGATAGTCCGCTGTGCGTTGCGCCCCGGCTTGCATCCTGGCGGGTCCCTTCTGGGGCGTCTTGCGGGGTGTTTTGGGGGGCGTGTTCCATGGCCGCACCGATACTGTGTTTATGTACAGTATCGTAGCAAAAGCCCCGCTATCTTCAAGCGAAAAAATGCTGAAAACACCGTAGATTCTGCATCTCCACCGGTTCCGCCCACGATGCGAATCAGCAGCTCGCCGCCCTGCGGGGCGCGCAGCCTTGTCATGCCGACGGCATGCCAATAACATGCCTGCATGTGCAGCGCATGAAGGGGCAGCCATGGCCGTCATGATCCAGATCCGCAACGTCCCCGAGCCGGTCCATCGCGTGCTCAAGGCCCGATCGGCGCTGCTCGGCAAGAGCCTCAGCGACGTGATCCTCGAAGAACTGCAGGCGATGGCTGCGCTGCCGTCGCCGGAAGAGCTTCTGCAGCAACTGCGCGAGGTCGAGCCATTCAAGATGAAGCGCAGTTCGGCCGCGCTGATCCGCAAGGAGCGCAACGCGGCATGAGTCGGCGGCTGGTCGTCGATGCCTCGGTCGTCGTCGACCTGCTGGGCCGCTTTCGACCGGAACCGATCGAAGCGCTGCTGTTCGCCGCCGATACCGCGATCGCCGCGCCCGCACTGCTCGACGTGGAAGTGCTGCAGGCGCTGCGCAAGCTCGATCTGCAGGGTGCCATTCCAGCATCGCGGCAGGATCTGGTCGATTCCCTGCGCGCCCTGCGGATTCGTCGCTATCCGCATGCGAGCTTGCTCGACGACATCTGGACGTTGCGACGCCACATCACTGCCTACGATGCGGCCTATGTCGCGCTGGCACGCCAGCTCGACGCGACGCTGGTCACGCGCGATGCCCGCCTGGCGCGCGCACCGGGCCTGGAAATCGAGATCCTGTCGCCATGACCCTCCTGGCCGAACTCAAGCGTCGCAACGTGATCCGCATGGCCGGGTTGTACCTGGTCGGCGCGTGGTTGATCACCCAGGTCGCTGGCACCATGCTGCCGATGTTCGGCGCGCCCGACTGGGTGGCGCGCGCGGTGGTGATTCTGCTCGCGATTGGCTTCGTGCCGGCGCTGGTGTTCTCGTGGGTGTTCGAGCTGACGCCCGCGGGGCTCAAGCGCGACGACGAGGTCTCCGCGGCGGAATCGATCGCCCCGCAGACTGCTCGGCGGCTGGACCGCTTGCTGCTGGCCGTCATGGCCGTTGCGCTCGCCTATTTCGCCGTCGACAAGTTCGTGCTGGCGCCGGGCCATGCACCGTCGACACCTCGACCGCGGCCCCGGCGACCACGGCATCTGTCGTTGCCGGCCACCGTCGATACGAAGTCCATCGCCGTGCTGGCCTTCGCCAACATGAGCGCGGACCCGGACAACGAGTACTTCTCCGACGGCGTGGCCGAGGAGATCCTGAATGCGCTGGCGAAGATCGACGACCTCAAGGTCGGCGGGGCGCACGTCGTCGTTCTACTTCAAGGGCCGCAACGAGCCGCTGGCAGCGATCGGCAGCACGCTCGGCGTGGCGCACGTGCTGGAAGGCTCGGTGCGCAAGCAGGGCGAGCGACTGCGGATCAGCGCGAAGCTGCTGCGGGTGAGCGATGGCGTGGAGATGTGGACCGACACCTTCGATGGCACCGATGCCGACATCTTCGCGCTGCAGGAAAACATCGCGCAGCAGGTCACCAGCGAGCTGAAAGTGGCGCTGAATGCCGGCCAGCAGGCGCGCCTGATCGATTCGGGCACCGCCAACCCCGAGGCCTATGCGCTCTATCTGCGGGCGACCGACATCTTCAACCGGCGTGCCGCGGCTGAGCCCGCCAATGCCATCAGGCAGACCGAGCAGGCGGTGGCGCTGGACCCCGGCTTCGCCCGTGCCTACTCGCGGATGGCCGCGCTGCATGCTCTGACGCCGGAGTACCTGGGTAGCGACCTCGACGTCTCGCTGCAAACTGCCCGGAAACTGGCCCGCCGGGCGCTGGAACTACAGCCGGAGTTCGCCGAACCGCATGCGGTGCTAGGGTATGTCCTGCAACTGCAGAAGCAATTTGTGCCGGCCCGCGTGGAGTTCGAACGTGCGCTGGCCATCGATCCCGAAGATTCCCTGAGCAACTTCTGGTTTTCGACGATGCTGGTGGTCGGCGGCTACCTGTCGACGGGTGGGGCGCAGCACGACCGCACCCTCGCCATCGACCCGCTGCTCCCCAATGCCTTGCACCATCGCGGCCGCCTCAAGGAGTGGATGGGCGATCTTGACGGTGCCCGCCGCCTGTTGGAGCGCGCGCGCTCGGTGGGAGCGCGAAACATCGAGTTGCCGCTTGGGCAGGTGAGCCAGCGGCAGGGGCGCATGGACGAGGCGCGAGCGGAAATATCCGCCGGCATCCAGTTCTGGAGCGCGGGTTTGCCGGAAGACACGGGGGCGGTCCTCGCTGCAGGCATCCTCGATGGCCCAACGGCCCGAGCCGCGGCGCTGGCGCGGATCCAAAGCATTCTTGATGCGAAGCCGACCGTCGTGCCGGGCATCGTGCCGTGGGCACTGATCACGCTAGGCGAACCTGAGGAGGGTCTGCGTGTGGTCACGACCATCCCCACCTCGTCGAACGTCTGGCATGCGGCGCTGTGGAGCCCGCGTGGAAAGGCCGCGCGCACCAGCCCCGCCTTCCCCGACTTCGCGCGGAAAGTCGGCTTCGCCGCGCTGTGGGACCAGTATGGTCCGCCGGACTTGTGCAAGAAGGACTCCAACGGAGACTATCGCTGTGAGTGACGACACCCTCCCCGGCACGCGTTGGCGATTGTTTCGCGACGTCGTCGTCTTCCAGATCAAGCTGGGCCTGGAGGCGCTGCTCGACCTCACGCTGATCCCGGTGTCGCTCGCTGCCGCCGGGCTCGACCTGGTCTTCGGCAACTGGCAGCGGCCCCGGTGGTTTCATGCCGTGCTGCGGTTCGGCGAGAGCTGCGAACGCCGGCTCGACCTGTGGGGCGCGGCCAAGATCGGCGAGGATGCGTCTCAGGCCGAGGTCGACGCGGTCAAGCGCGGCATCGAGCACCTGGTGCGCAACTCCGGCATCGGGCCGGAGAAGGTGCGTGAACTCAGGCGCTGGGCCGCGACCAAGCTTGCGCCAGGCGACGACGGCGACCCGCCGCGCTGAGCAGCCACAGCCCCGTCGCGGTCACCAGGGCCCCGAGCATCAACGCACGCAGCGGGAACGCGATCGCCAGCACCAGCGGCGTCAGCAGCATGCGCACGAGAAACCGCAGCCAGTCGTGCTCGGCGATGACGGCAGCGATGGGTGGCGAATAGCGGTAGTAGAAGCGGATGAACGCGCGGCCGAGCGTGCTGTGCTGCAGGTAGCGGTCACGGAACTGCCGCAACGCCATGACGTGCGGCTCGATCGGTGAGCCGAAGGCCGCCGTGGCGATGAAGCAGCTCACTTTCAGGCCTTCGTCCGGCACCCCCTCCGAGCAGTCGGTGAACACCGGGACATCCACCGTCGTAGTGACCTGGTTGTTCGTGGTCAGGTAGTCGACGTCGCTGCTCGACGTGGCAAATGCGAACGTCGCCGCTTGCTGTCGCAAGTTGCTGAAGCTGTTTGAAGTCAAGCGCAGTGCCACGCTGGATCCGGCGGCGATGGACGGCACCGTGCAGCGCGTGCCCGTGCAGAGGGCGCTGTCGAAACGGACGCCCGGGATCGACGTCGGCACCTGGGTCATGTCGACGAACACGTTGCTCGCGACGTCCGGGCCCCTGTTGGCCACGGTCACGGACGCGTCGAGGCGGCGCGTGATGCTGCAGGGGGGAACGATCGTGATGCTGGTGGTGAGCCCAAGGTCGACACAGCGGTCGGCAGCGGAGCGCTTCACCGCCGCGACCGCGCGATTGTTCGCTGCCTGCGTATCGAGGGCGAGGCTGCTCACCGCCACATTGACGCTGCATTGCGGCTGGGTCGCACCCGTGACGATGGCGGGGATGACCAAGGTGGCGTTGGCGCCGGCGGCGAGCGCGCCAATCGACCAGACGCCCGTGGCCGCGTCGAAGGTACCGGTGCTGGGAAACGCCGCCGTGCCCGTGGGAATGCGCAGCTCCGCCGGCAGCTGGTTCGTGACCTGCACGCCGCTCGCTTCATCCGTGCCGATGTTGCTGGCGGTGATCGTGAACTGGACCGGCTGCCCGGCCGCCGGCACGACCGTATCGACGGTCATCTGCAGTGCGATGTCCGGCGCCGCCCAGAGCCGCAGCGGAACCAGCGCGAGGAACGCCGCCGCGGTGAGCGCGATTGCACGGACCCGAGTCAGTCGCATGAGAACCCCGGCTGTGCTGCGGTGTGGAATGTTGGCAACGGCAAGAGAATTTCCTGATACTGACGAACCAAAGTGCCCGAAACGCACACCTGAGAACATGCCCGAAGAGCGAATCGAGATCCGGCAGGGGCTGGCCATTCCGTCGGTGCACACCGACTGCGATTTATGGTGACCTGTATCTGCCCACCCGCGCAACTCGCAACGGTGCGGCGGTGATCCTGGTGTTTGGTGGCAGCTGGCGCATGGGCGACAGGAGCCAGCAGAAGGTTTACGGAATTGCCCTGGCCAAGGCGGGCTTTGCCGCCCTGGCTTGCGATTATCGACTCTCTTCGGTGGCCGTGCTGGCCGGCGCAGAACCAGGACGTTTCGGCGGCGGCCCACTGGTTGCAGTCCAGGGCTACGGAACTCGGTGTCGATCCTCGTCGCATCGGCATCTCGGGCAATTCCTCCGGTGGGCACCTGGCACTGATGGCGGCTGCCCAGGACAATGACTGGCGACCCGCGGCCGTCTGTGCCTTCTACCCGCCCACGCGTTTACTTCCCCCCACCGAACCGGGGCACGACGAGTCCTTCCTGCAGTTGCTGGGGCCGAAGGCGGCCGTTACGGACTACCGGCACGCCAGCCCGCTGCACCGGGTGCATGAAGGTTACCCGCCGACACTGCTGATCGTGGGCGATGCCGACAGCCGCGTTCCGCCGGAAGATTCCTTGGCGCTATACCAGGCGCTGAAACGTGTGGGCGCCACGGCCGAACTGCACAGCTTTGCCGGTCTGGATCATGCGTTCGACATGGAGCGGGACATGGCCCTGCTGTGTGCCCAGCTGGTGACGGCGTTCTTCAAGCGCTATCTCTAGCTAAATCCAGCGAGCCGGCCGGCACGCGCGCCCTACTCCGCCGTCACGATCGCGAAGGTGCCCGGCGCCTTGTCGAACAGCGTGAAGAAGCGCACCAGGTCGATCTGGCTGCCATCGATCTCGAGGTCGTCGCTGAGCAGGGTGTCCTGGACGCCCGCCGTGCCGGTCATCATCTTGATGAAGATCGGCTTGGTCAGTGTCAGCGTCGCGTTGGCATCGGTCGCGGGGGCCGCCTTCTTGAAGTGCAGCACCGCGTTCTCGATCCACAGCACGTAGGACTCCTCGATGTCGGTCAGTACCAGGTTGACCTTCAGGTTCTTGCCATCGGCGGCGGGGCCGTCCAGCGCGGCCGCCATGGCTTCGAGGAAGCGCTCGATCGGTGTCTGCTGCAGCATGTCGATCACGAAGGAGCGATCGATGCCCTTCTGCGGCGGCCCTTCGCGCAGCTCCATCGCCGCCGTGAGGTAGCTGTTGCGCCAGGTCGCGGCCTCGGCCATGTAGCCCAGCTGCTCGTAGGTGCGCGCGAGCAGTTCCTGTGCGCCCTTGTGCTCGGGGGCGCCGAAGACCGCATGGTTCAGCAGCTCGGCTGCCCAGCGGTAGTCGCCCTGGTCGTAAGCCGTCTGTGCGGCGGCGACGGCCTTGTCCGCACCCCCGATCAGATCGAGCCAGCGCTGGGCCGATTCCTGCGGCGGCAGCGGGTTGAGGTTGGCGGGGTTGCCGTCGTAGGCGCCGAGATAGAACTGGTAGACGCCTTGACGTTGTGCCGCAGGTCGCCGTAGTAGCCACGCGCGCCGAAGAAGGACGCCAGCGACGGCGGCAGCTTGACCAGCTCGGCGATCTCGCGCGGCGTGTGGCCGGCGTTGATCAGGCGCACGGTCTGGTCGTGCGTGTACTTGTACACGTCGCGGTGCTTGCTGATGAAGTCGACGATGCGCGCGTTGCCCCACACCGGCCAGTTGTGCTGGCCGAAATAGACCTCGGCGTCGCCCAGGTGGTCGATGGCCTCCTGCAGGTAGGTCGACCATTGCAGCGAGTCGCGCACGTTGGCACCGCGCACCGGGAGCAGGTTGTGCATGGTCTGCGCCAGGTTCTCGGCGCCACCGTAGGCTTTCTTGTCCGGGATCGAGAACGTGAGCTCGGCCGGCGCCTCGGCGCCGGGGACGTTGTGGAACACGAAGCGCACGCCGTCGATCACCAGTTCCTGCTCGGGCGCGGTGATCAGCTGCGTGGGCATCAGCACGCCGATCGCGCCGTAGGCGACGTTCTTGCCCAGGCCCGTGTCGACATTGCCCTTCGGTGAGCGCTCGAGGTTCTTGCCGAACTGGTACATCGAACGCCGCGCCATGGCCGTGCCGACGAGGACGTTCTCGCTGGTCGCCTCCTCGATGAAGCCCGCGGGCGCGACGACCGGGATACTGCGCTGGGCCACCTCCTGCGCCGAGGCGACGCCCAGCGCGCCGCCAAAGTGGTCGACGTGGCTGTGCGTGAAGACGATGCCCGACACCGGCTTGTCGCCCAGGTGCTTGCGCGCGAACGCCAGCGCCGCGGCGGCACTCTCGCGTGCGGTGAGCGGGTCGACGACGATGAAGCCGGTCTTGCCTTCGATCAGCGTCATGTTGGAGATGTCGAAGCCGCGCAGCTGCCAGATGCCGTCGGTGACCTTGAACAGCCCGATCTGCGCATTCAGCACCGCGTGCCGCCACAGGCTCGGGTTGACGGTGGGTGGCGCCTTGCCGTCGACGAACTTGTAGGCATCGAAGTCGATCAGCACCGTCGAGCCATCGGCCGACAGGATCTTGCCCTCTGGGCGCGCGATCAGACCACGCCTGGCGTCCTCGAAATCCTGTGGGTCGTCGAGCTTGAGTTCGGCTCGCCATCTGCTCGTTGGCCTGCAGCGTGGCCGGCATGGCGTCACCGGCGGTGCCGCCGACGCCGGTGTTCTTGCCGCATCCGGCCAACAGGGCCAGCAGCGTGGCGAGGATCAATCTTTGCAATGGGTTCAAGTCCGTCTCCAGAGCGCGCGTACGCCGCTCAATCCGCGGGACGAATAGCCGCCGCATCCGCCGGCCGCAGTTCTTTGCAGGCATCCGGTTCCACGGTCCACATCGCGTTGGCCACCCGCCACGCGTCGTCGACCTTGACGAAATCGAACTGGTCCACGCCACAGTGACTGGTCTTGCCATCGATCCAGAACTCGTAGGGCGCCCAGACCGCTGCGACGCTGCCGCGGATCAACACCGTCGGCGACCAGTAGCGTTCGCGGTACGTCTGGTTGCTCTTGCGTGCCGGGTCGGTCCAATAGGAATTCGGGCGCCCCACGACCTCCATGCCACCGCCGGTGACCGCGCGCGCTCGATAGGTCATGCCGTCCGGCATCTGCATCGACGCCATCGCGTCGAGATCGTTCGCGGAGATCGCCAGCATGTAGCGATCCAGCGCGGCCAGAACCGCCGCTTCCTCGCCCACCGTGTGCCCGGCTGGACCGGACGCCGCAGGAGTATCTGCGAGCGCGCTGGCGCATGACATGGCCAGCACCATGGCCAAAAGAAGTTTGTGCATCGTTCTTCCCCCTGACACGTTATTCGTAGGACCGGCCGCGACCACGCTACCTTGGTTCTCCACCGCTGCCAAACTGCGCGTTTGATCGCCTACACCCACCCGCGTCGCCACTGCGCAACGTCGGTCAGCTCCCGCCACCCAATGATCCGCGTGCGCTTCGAGTGCACCGCCTCGATCTCGACCGACACCACGGGCGAGCCCGGCAACTCCGGCTCGATGACCGCCGTGACGACGAAGTGCTTTTCCTTCCCTTGCGGATTCACCGCCGTCCACTTCGTGTGAAGCAACTTCTTCGGACTCAATGCATGAGACGCTGAACGCGCGCGAAAGGCCGCCTCCACCCCGGGTGCGATCTCGACCTCCTCGATGCGGTTGATCGCTTCCGTCACGCTGACGATGAAGGGCGATTCCTCCAGGCTCCACTCAAACGACTCGTCACTGGACCGACCGCGCGGACGCGACGCCGTGGATGCCTGGTAGGTCGCCCGCATTTCATCCTTGACGGCGGTGACGACTCGATGGAGCACCGTACCCACCGCCGTGCGCTGGCTTTCGAGCGATGGAAACCGTTCCGGAACCGAGAAGGGCTGCCCCAGCACGACCGATTGGTATTCCGGTCGGCTCGCCTTGCACTGCCACAGACTGTTCGCAATGCGCTCGAGCGTGCTGAGCGTCTTGTCCTTTTTGCCGGCAGCCGTCTGCACTGCAGCCCCAAGCTGGATCAACGACTCGCACGACCAGGCGATGCCATCCCCGACGGTGTCAATGCGCATGCACGAACTTCTGCACCCGCTGGCCCCAGGCGTCGACCACGTACACGGCACCATCATCAGCGACCGCAATGTCGTGCGCGAGCCGGAACTGCCCGTCGTAATTGCCAAAACGGCCGAAGCGCATGATCGGTTTCCCGTCGGCATCGACGACGGCGACGCCGGCACGGTCCGGGGGCGCTTTCGGTTGATCGCCACCGTCGGCGATGAAGACCCGGCTGCCCGCACCGGGTGCGACTGCATAGGGCCGCCCGAGCTGAGCGTCCTGCCATTGATCCAGGAACTTGCCGGACGTATCGAACACCTGGACCCGCGCATTGCTGCGATCGGCGACCAGCACCCGGCCGCGCTGATCGATCGCGATGCCGTGAGGCAGGTCGAACTCACCGGGTCCGGTTCCCTTGGTGCCCCATGTCTTCAGCAGCTTCCCGTCGGCTGTGAAATGCAGGACTCGCGAGTTGCCATAGCCATCGCTGACGAAGAACGTTCCATCCGCGGCGACCGCGACGTCGGTCGGCTGGTTGAAATGCCGCGCATCGTCACCTGGTACTCGGGCTTCACCGAGGACCAGCAATTGACGGCCGTCGGGCCCGAACTTGAAGACCTGATGCCGTCCGACATCGGTGAGCCACACGTTGTCATCATGATCGATGGTCAGACCGTGCGGCATGACGAAGGTGTTGGCTCCCCACGATGTCAGTAGTCGGCCCGTTTGCCCATCGAAAACCCACACGGTCGGACGGCCTATCGGCTCGATCGGGAACGGCTCAGACCACGCGCGGCCGGCGCGGTGAAACACCCAGACGTTGCCCTTCGAGTCGACGTCGACACCCGTGGCCTGCCCGAGTATTTCGCCCGGCGGCAGCTCCGGCCAGCCGTGCACGACTTCGTAGCGCTCCACAGGGGGTGCAGGCTGAGCCTCCGCAGTGGCAGCCAATAGCGTTGCCATTAGCGCGGCGGCGACAGGAACAATCGACCACTTGTTGTGCATTCTCGGGAGTGTACCTGCGCCGACCCCGAGACTCCGAGCGCAGCTCGCTGCAATCGCTGGGAACAGCCGGCACACTGCCGCTCGGACCGATCGCGAGCGGTTCGTCAGGCCGCCCGTCGAAACTTCAGTTCCACCCGAACTCCCAGCACTCCCAACAGGCGGAGCAGGAGGTCAGTCGATACGCCTTCGAGATTGCCATTCAGGATTGCGGTCACCCGAGGGCGCGATGTCTGGGCAAGCCTGGCCAGCGCGGCATGAGTCAGGCCAACGCGCTTGAGCTCCCTGCCGATCTCCTCCACCAGCTCAAACTGAACGCGTAGCGCGGAGTGCTCGGCGTTCGACAGCCCGAGAACAGCTGACAGATCTTGCGAGTTGCGTGCGATCACCTTACGTACCGCCATCCAGCATCTCCTTCGGTCGTCGGCGCGCCCGAATGAAATATGACTGGACGTCCGGCCTGCATTGTCCCAGATCCGGTACATCGCTGGAAGTGGAGCGACGACGACCTGCGCCGCTACTTCACGACAACACCCGCTCAAGGTCGCGCGCACCGTGCACCACGCGCACCAGTTCCACGCCGCCCATGATTGGCCGATAGACGATGACGTAGTCCCTCACTGGAAAGCTCCGGATCCCGGCGCCGAATTCACGACGAGCTTTCCCGATCAGTGGTTGGGTTGCCAGAAGTCTGCGTGGCGGCGTCGAGATCGTCCATTAGGCGCTCGGCAGCGGAGACATTGTTTGCAGCAAGACCGACCCAGATCTCGAGCAGATCGTCTTCCGCCGCGGGGGAATGGACGATCCGTGCCATCAACCCCCGCCAGACTTGCTCCTGCGCCGCGCCAGCTCAGCGCGACCGCGAGCTTTGATCTCTTCAAAAACTTCGTGGGTTAGCTCACGCCCCTGGCCGGCATCCAATTGATCGATGCCCTTCTGCACGTCTGCCTTCAGTTGCTCGAACCGGACCGCCTGCTCCCGTTCGTGATCCTCGAGCAGCCTCAAGGCCGCGCGGATCACCTCGCTGGCCGACGAGTACCGGCCCGACCGCACGTGTTCCTGCACCATTTCTTCAAGCCTTGGGGTAAGCGAAACGTTCATAGCCATGGCGACCACCTGTGCATCGAGTGATGGCAAATTATGCCATTCTTTGCCATCTCACAGCCGACCTGGCGAACGCCATGCTGCCTAGCGCTCGCCACGCGATCCAACCGGATTCCTTCCCGGAACTGGCAGAAATGAAAGCTCATCCCACGAGCCTTCCCTGCCCCACACTAAGTTAATGAAAAATAAGCACTACTGAATGCAGCGCCTGGGCCCGCAACTCCTCCTCTCCGCCACCGACCTCGTGAACTTCCACGAGTGCGGGCACCTGACCGCGCTCGACCTGCGCGCGCTCGACGACAAGGCGCTGAAGGCGCAGAAGACCAAGCCCGACGAGCACACCGAGCTGCTCTTCAAGCGGGCAACGAGTTCGAGGCTGCGTACCTGGCCGACCTGAAGCGCGAAGCGCAAAGCACCGGCGGCACCGTCGTCGAGATCGCCAAGCACCCGGCAACCCAGCCAAGTCCGCCGCCGCAGACCCTCCACGCCCTGCAGTCCGGCGCCGACCTCATCTACCAGGCCACCTTCCTGGACGGCGACCTCGTCGGCCACGCGGACTTCCTGCGCAAGGTGCCGCGCCCCTCCGCGCTCGGCGACTACAGCTACGAAGTCATCGACACCAAGCTCGGCCGCGACGCCTAAGGCGTCGTACGTGCTGCAGCTCGCGTTCTACGGCGACCTGCTGGCCAAGGTGCAGCAGCTCGACCCGCACGCGATGCACGTGGTGCTCGGCACGCGCGAGCAGGTGACGTTCACGTGCAACGAGTACTCACGGTACTTCCGCCGGCTGCTCGGTCGATTCAGGAACACGATCGACAACCGGGCAACCGCCGATCCGACCAAACCCAAACCCTGCGCCAAGTGCCCCCAGTGCCACTGGCAGGACCACTGCAACGCGCAGCTCGCCGCCGAGGACAGCCTGCACCAGGTCGCCAACATCCGCGCGAGCCAGGTGCAGAAGCTCGAAGCCGCCGGCATCCACACACTCAAGCAACTCGCGCAGCTCGAACCCGCGCACACCGTGCCGCACCTGGCCGCGGAGTCGTTCGCCAAGCTGCGCGACCAGGCCGCGATGCAGCAGCTGGGTCGCGACACGGGCAAGCCGCAGTTCAAGCTCATCGAGGGACCCACCGGCATCCCCACCGGGCTGCTGCAGCTGCCGGACCCCGACGACGGCGACGTCTACTTCGACATGGAAGGCGACCCGCTCTACGGCGACGACGGGCTCGAGTACCTGTTCGGCGTCTGGTACCGGCAGCGCGGCCACGGCCGCTACGTCTTCAAGGCGTTCTGGGCGCACGACCGCGCGCAGGAAAAGCACGCGTTCGAGTCCTTCATGGACTGGCTCGAGGCCCGCATGGAGAAGCACTGCCACATGCGCGTCTACCACTACGCGGCCTACGAGGACACCGCGCTCAAGAAGCTCGCCGCCCGCCACGCCACGCGCGAGGCGTTCCTCGACCGGCTGCTGCGCGAGAAGCGGCTGGTGGACCTGTACCGCGTCACGCGCGAATCGATCCGCGCCTCGACCTCGTCGTACTCGATCAAGGACATCGAGACGTTCTACCGCGGCAAGCGCAGCGGTGACGTGCAGACCGCCGGCGCCAGCATCGTCTACTACGAGCGATACCTGGAGACCGGCGACAAGGAGCTGCTCGCGAAGATCGAGCGCTACAACCAGGACGACGTCGAGTCGACGCAGCAGTTGCACGACTGGCTGTGGAGCATGTTCCCGGACGACATCCTGTACCGCGGCGGCACGGACGACACGACTGCGGCGGGATCGCTGCCGCCCTTCAACCCGCCCTCGCCGAAGCTGCAGGCGTACCTCGACCGGGTCGATGCAGTGCGCAGCGCGTTGCTTGCACGGCCGTCCGCGGCCCGAACGGTGATGGCCGACCTGCTCGAGTTCCACCGCCGGGCCGAGAAGCCGCAGTGGTGGGACATGTTCGCGCGCGCCGAGCTGCCGTTCGACGACCTGCTCGACAGCGTGGACGCGATCGCGGGCCTGGTGCGCGTGCCGGGCAGCACGGTGGACGAGTACGAGTACCCCGAGCAGGAGATCAAGTTCGACGCGGGCAAGCAGGCCGTCTGGCTCGAGCACCCCGCGGGCGTGAAGGTGACGCTGCTCGAAGTGGACGAGGACCGGCGCCGCGTGCGTCTCTCGGTGGCCAGCAAGCATCGGCCCCTGCCCGAGCGCCTGAGCCTGGGACAGGCCGGGCCCATCAACTCCGACGTGCTGAAGGAAGCCCTGCTCCGCGTCGGCCAGAGCGTGGCCGATGGCGATCATCGCTACCGTGCGCTCGAGGCCTTCTTCGAGAAGCAGGTGCCGCGACTCACGGGCCGCACGCCCGGCGAGCCGATCGTCAGCGATCCCAGCGCACCGCTGGCACAGACCATCGACGCCGTGCGCCGCCTCGACGGCAGCTATCTGTTCATCCAGGGGCCGCCCGGCGCGGGCAAGACGTACACCGGCTCGCACGTGATCGCGGCGCTGCTCGCGGATGGCAAGCGCGTGGCCGTCTCGTCGAACAGCCACAAGGCCATCAACAACCTGCTCGAGGCCGTCGAGGAGGTGCTGATCGAGAACGGACATGAAGCACGGTGCGGGCCGGCAAGAAGTCGTCCGCGCGGGACGCGGGCAGCTACCTCAACGGCCAGCTGATCGTGGACGTGGACGAGACGCCAGCCGCGTTGCACCCGGACTGGCAGCTGATGGGCGGCACCGCGTGGCTGTTCTCCGACCCCGGCGCCGACCAGCAGTTCGACTACCTGTTCGTGGACGAGGCCGGCCAGGTGTCCGTGGCCAACCTCGCCGCCATCGGCACGTGCGCGAAGAACATCGTGCTGCTGGGCGACCAGATGCAGCTGGGCCAGCCGATCCAGGGCACGCACCCCGGGCGCTCGGGCGAGTCGTCGCTGGAGTACCTGCTGGACGGGCTCGCGACCGTGCCGCCCGACCGCGGCATCTTCCTGCCCACCACGTGGCGCATGTGCCCCGACGTGTGCCGGTTCATCTCGGAGGCCGTGTACGACGGGCGCCTGGAGCCCGAGCCGAAGAACGCGAACCAGACCCTGGTGCTGGGCGCCAAGCCGCACCCTGCCCTGCAGCCCACGGGCGTGGTGTTCTGGCCGATGGACCATGCCGGCTGCGCGCAGAAGTCGGCGGAGGAAGCGCAGGAGATCGAGCGGATCTACCAGAGCCTGCTCAAGCAGGCCTCATGGATCGATCGCGAGGGCGTGAAGCGGCGCCTTACACCCGACGACATACTAGTAGTAGCCCCCTACAACATGCAGGTGAAGCTGCTGCAGCGGACGTTGCCGGCGAATGCGCGCGTGGGCACGGTGGACAAGTTCCAGGGCCAGGAAGCGGCGGTGTCGATCGTCTCGATGACGACCTCGAGCGAGGAGGACCTGCCGAGGCACCTGGAGTTTCTGTTCAGCAAGAATCGGCTGAACGTGGCGATTTCGAGGGCGCAGGTGCTTGAGTATCGTCGTGGCGAATCCCAGGCTGCTGGATGTCCGGTGCAAGACGCCGGGGGAGATCGCGTTGGTGAATACGTTGTGTTGGGCGGGCGAGACAGGTTTGCCCTGAATGCACGCACCTAGCGATTCGACGAAGCCCCTCGATATCGCTTCGCCGTCACCGGCAGCAACCTGGCAAGAGCACGCCCGGCCTGCGCTTCGGTGAACGGTCGGAATCCCACTGACGCAGCCCATTGGCGTAACTGGTCCTCGCGCTGCCGCGCCTTCCCCGCCGCCGCAATCCACCGGTCGACCTGCCGCAACGTAACTCCGTACAGCTTCGCCACTCCAGCTCGCGCACCCTCCGCCCGAACCCAGCCCAGCCGGACAGCTGTCAGATAACGAACAGCCCATTCGATGCTCGCCTGCTTGGCCGGCGGACGTCGATTGCCGCGACCACCCGACAGCGTCTTCGGCGTGAACAACGCTGCGGACTCCCCGTCGTTGACCTCCTCCAGTGCCTGCAGCAGCGCAGTCGCCATGCCATGGGGCAATGCCGTACCTGGTGCGTCCTCTCGCAGCCGACCCATGTTCCGAGTCACGAACTCGAGATGGTCCCTCAAGCCCGCCACCAGCGCCTTGCGCATGCCCTGCCAGTGCAACGGGCTGCTCACAACCGACGATTGCCGCATCAGGTCGAAGTACTGGAAATCGACGTGTGCCTCGCTGGGCGGCCAGAGCTCCTGCCTGAGCCCATTTCTCGATACGACATTTCGATGGGGTCGAAATGTCGGTCGCAGGGATGTTCTTCTGCGTTTTGCCGGCAAGGGTCGCTTGTTTGATGCCATGGTCAGGAGCATCCCGCAGCACTCGACCGCAGGCAAGCAGCTCGCGACTCAGCCGACGATTGGAGGTAACCGCGCATGGACCAGACGACCGACATTGCAACCCAAATCGAACCGATCGGTCCGGAGGAGGCTCACGCTGTTCCACTGGCTGACCTGCCGAAATGGATCCGCATCACGGCCGAGCAGAAGGCCGCCGTCAGCTGCGAATGGTCCATTGCTTTTGGGAACTACCAGGAGCGTCGGGGGTCATTGGCGCTCTATTTTCACCGCGAAGAGCGTCTTCAAATTACCGCCGCCGAGATGAAGGCCGACATCGACCCACATGTCATTGAGATCGGAGAGTACTCCTGGCAAATGAAGCAGCGAATCGTGGCCTTCGAAAACGCCGAGCGCCAGCTTCTTCAGGAACTCGAGATCAAACTCGCCCTGGCTCAAGCAGACTCGGTGAATTAGGCTCCCCGTCAATTCCTCAGCCGCAGGCCTTCAATTCTCCCGCATCCCGGCCAAACCCCAGGCGTTATCCACGGCCTCGGCACTCGCGCTTTTCCGCGCGTTGATCCACGCCGGAATGACCTTCCTCACATAGATTGCCGCGAACTCCGAGCGGCTCTCCGGACTCGAGCATGTCCGCGTCGGCCTGGCTGATACGGCCCAGCTTGCGCAAACCTGCGATGACCCTGCGATCCATCGGCGGATAGGCGCCCTCGCTCTCGACCGCCAGCATGCACACGACCGTTGGAATGCCGGCACCGTGAATGGATACGGTGCTTTCCAGGAACTTCGCGATCTGATTCGCCGACACTCGACCGACCGCCGGCAGCGACCGGGCCGCCTGGCGATGGCGAGCAGTCCTTTCGGCGGGATCGGCGGCACCTGCTTCTTGGCCGCATCCACCGAACTCAACCGACAGATCGTGGCGACCTCGCTCGCGCTGAGCACCGTAGGGTCGACATCGTACCGTTCGTCATGTCGCCAGATGCTTCGACGGTACGGCCGGCTCGGTGCGCTCTTCGATTTGTTGATCGCCATCAGTCCCTTTCCTCTAAAGCATTCCGAGAACCGCTCCCGGTAATGCGTCTTTCTCAGTCGTCAGCCGCACGTTGACTGCTCTTCATCAGCACACTCACCACTATTCGACATCGAACACCAGCTCCGGCACGACCACCTCCCAGTGATCGCACCTGACAGCGTCGCGGTAATCTGCCTCCGTGTCCTCGAGCCGGCGTGCAACGATGGCCGCGACCCGCGCTTCCACGCAGCGGCAACCGCGGGGTATCGCGTAGGCCTTGGCCAGGCGACCCACGACGCGCCCGCCCCCATCGCGAAGCTCCAGTCGCTCGCCCTGCAGAACGAGTTCCACAGGATCGCCCGGTTGTAGCGCACGAATGGCCGCATGCACGGGGTGGACGATCGCGTGACGTCCCGCAAACCCGAGATCGACGTATTTCAGTGAGAGTCGGTCATAGGTCCGCAGCAGATCCGTCCTGGGCGCCGCGGGCGCTGGGACGATCCGTTGCAGCAAACACGCGTCGTTCGACAGGGCTTCAATCAATGTATTTCCGTGTCCCCGTCGGACCAGAGTCAGGGTCTCCTGCGCCCGAGTCATGGCTACGTAGTAGAGCCGTCTCGCCGCATCACGATCCTCGCTGCCGTCACGTCGATCCCAACTGCCATCGAGCACGGCGACGTGGCGAAATTCGAGTCCCTTGGCGCGGTGCGCGGAAAGCAACATCAGACCGGTCTGCCGTCGTCGAATCTCGCGTCCCCATTCGGCGAGCCAATCCTTGAAGTGTTGCACCGGAACCTCAGCCGCCGTCACCTCGAGCACGTACTGTTCCACGGCTTCCCGCAGCAGCGCCCACCACGGCCCGTCCGGTTGAGCGCCCATCCAGCGCACTAATTCCTGCCCATCCACGAGCTTTCGGTCCGCACCGTCGAGCCATCCGAGCAGAACCTGGGTCTCCCGCAGTCGCCAGAAATTCGGTGGCTCCTCGTCCGCTCGCTGCGTCTCGATCCCGAGACGTTCGCAATAGGCGCGGACCGGGTCCAGGTACTTCCAGTCGCGTGCTATGACCGCGACCTCCGCCCAGTCCCAGTCTGTGGCGAGGCTGGCCAGGCGGCGCAACTCGTCGACGGCCGCCATGGCCTGCCCGACGGCGTCGTCATCGACGCGCAGTATCTGCACGCGACCACGCGCGACTGGATCGAGCGACTCCCAGCGACCACCGGCGGCCTGAGCTCTACGCGCTCGATCCACCGTGATCGGGTGCGCGCCCTTCATGCGCTCGCGCGCCGGCTCGATCAACAGATTGGAGGCGGCAAC
>CAVVBC010000003.1:0-168443 GCA_963746325.1 uncultured Gammaproteobacteria bacterium
CGTTCCGCAGGTGCGGCCTCGGCCGGCTCACGCAACCCGGCCGGAACGCGGCTCATCGTTTTCAGCGAGCCGCTCGTCGTGGACAGTGAGACCACCGAGAGGGGCGATGGAGCGGGTTGACCAAGGAGCAGCTGGACGAGGAGTTCAGCGCCTTCGTCGCAGGCACCGGGTCGGCGGTGGGCCCACGTCGCGCGGCTGCTCACCCGCGACGCCGACCGACGCCGAGGACCTCGTCCAGCAGGTCCTGACCCGGACCTACGCATCCTGGCGACGCATCCGCACCACCGACGTCCACGCCTACGTGCGCCGGGCGCTGCTCAACGCCTACCTCGACGAGCACCGGCGCCGGATGGTCCTCACCTTCCGGCCGATGTCGCACCACGAGCACGTCCTCGACACCGAGGTGGCGAGCCGACGGGGGCGTCGACGACCGCGACGACCCGCCGCCTGCTCGGCACCCTGACCCCCGCGTGAACGTGCCGTGGTCGTGCTGCGCCACTACCTCGACGCGTCGCAGGCCGAGACCGCCGAGGTGCTCGGCGTGCTCGACCGGCACCGTCGCGGCCGCGCGTCACAGGGCACTGGCGAAGCTGCGCGTCGCTCCAGAGCGCTCTGGGCCGCCACCATCGAGCTCCGACCGCCCTCACCACAGGAGACCCGCGCATGAGCACTCACCCTCTCCGACCTCCGCGACGTGCTCGGCCGAGGAGCCGACCCGACCTGCGCGAGCCCGACCTCGACGCGATCGTGCGCGGGGGGACGACCCGCTCGTCGCCGGCGCACGGCCGGGCTGGTCGGCGGCCTCGCCGCCGCGGCGGTCCTCGGAGCCGTCGGGGTCGGCACGGCGACCGACCGGGTGGGCGGTGCCGGTTCGGGCACGGGCGCCGACGCGGCCGTCGCCGGCTCCCAGGACGTCACGGAGCAGGCCGAGCAGGCCCGCGCCGACGTCGCGCGGATCGAGCGCAGGCTGAGGGCCTTCGTCGACCGCCCGGACGCCGACGCCAACGAGGACTCCTACGTCCTCGGCGCCCCCGACGCCGACGACGGCCGTTCGACCTCAATTCGTTCCTGGCCTCGCTGCCGACCAAGCCGGGCATTTACCGCATGCTCGACAAGGACGACGGCATTCTCTACGTCGGCAAGGCGCGGCACCTGCGTAACCGCGTGTCGAGTTACTTCCACGGTCGCGCCCAGGCGGACAAGACCATGGCCATGGTCGCCCAGGTGGCCAGCGTAGAAATCACGGTCACGGCGTCCGAAACCGAGGCGCTGCTGCTCGAACACAACCTGATCAAGCAGCACAAGCCGCGCTACAACATCCTGCTCAAGGACGACAAGAGCTTCCCGTTCATCCACGTCTCGGGCCACGCGTACCCGCGCATTTCGTTCTATCGCGGATCACGCAAGCTGCCAGGGCGGTTTTTCGGGCCGTATCCCAGCACCGTCGCCACGCGCGAGACGCTGCTGCTGCTGCAGAAACTGTTCCGCCTGCGGCCCTGCGAGGACACGTTCTTCGCCAATCGCTCGCGGCCTTGCCTGCAGCACCAGATCGACCGCTGCACCGCGCCCTGCGTGGGGTTGATCACGCCGGAGCAGTACGCGCTCGACGTGGGTCACGCGATCAAGGTGCTCGACGGCCGCAACGTCGAGGTGATCGAAGACCTCGCCCGACGCATGGAAGAGGCCGCAGGCCAGCTGCAGTACGAACAGGCGGCGCGACTGCGCGACCAGATCCAGATGCTGCAGCAGATCCAGACCACGCAGGTGATGACGCGCATGTCGGATCACGACATCGACGCCGTCGGCATCGCGGGCGACCGGGGCGAGTTCTGCGTCTCGGTGGTGTTCGTGCGTGGCGGGCGCAACCTGGGCAGCTCGAATTATTTCCCGCAAGGCGGGCTCGGTGACGAAGGCGAAATGCTCGCGGGCTTCCTCGCGCAGTACTACCTGGCGCGCGAGGCCCCCGCGGAGATCATCCTGCCGCGACACATCGAAGGCGTGGACGCGCTGCAGGAGGCGCTGGCACAGAAAGCGGGGCACGGCGTGCAGTTGCGCACCAGCGTGCGCGGCACCCGTGCCCGCTGGATCGAGATGGCGCAGACCAATGCGGCCCTGGGACTCAAGATGCGCGCGTCGAGCCGCGCGACGATTGCGGACCAGCTCGAGGCTGTCGGGCGCGAGCTGAGCCTGGGCAAGACACCGGCCCGCATCGAGTGTTTCGACGTCAGTCATTCGATGGGCGAATCGGCGGTGGCGTCCTGCGTCGTTCTCGGCCCCGAGGGGCCGCTCAAGAGCGATTACCGCCGTTTCAACCTGCGCGACCTCACGCCGGGCGACGACTACGCCGGGATCGCCCAGGCCGTCGAGCGACGCTTCACGCGCGTGCAGCGCGGCGAGGCGCCGATGCCCGACCTGCTGCTCATCGATGGCGGACCAGGTCAGTTGAACGCGGCAATGACTGCGCTCGAGCGCATCGGGGTGTCGGGCCTGGCGGTGGTGGGTGTCGCCAAGGGCGTCGACCGCAGGGCAGGGCAGGAGCGCCTGTTCTTTCCCGGGCAGGAGGCCGCGCTTATACTCGCGGACGAGTCTCCGGCCTTGCGATTGATCCAGCGAGTGCGCGACGAGGCACATCGCTTTGCGATCACGGGGCACCGGCAATCGCGCGACCGCAGTCGCCGTGAGTCGTGGCTCGAAGAGATTCCGGGCCTTGGCCCGAAGCGGCGCCGGGAACTGCTGACGGCTTTCGGCGGACTGCAGGGAATCCGGCAGGCCTCGGTGGAAGACCTGGCGCGGGTGCACGGCATCAGCCGGCAGTTGGCAAAAGAAATTTTCGAACGCATGAATCCTGGGCCCTGACCGAGCCACCGCGTGAACCTCCAGTCGCTACCGAACACGCTCACCATCGGCCGCATCATCGCGGTGCCGCTGTTCGTGCTGCTTTTTTACTGGGGTGGCCCGCTGGGCGACCCGCTGGCGGCGCTGGTGTTCATCCTCGCCGCGATCACCGACTGGGTCGACGGCTACCTGGCACGCAAGCTGGGGGTGACCACGCCCCTGGGCGAGTTCCTCGACCCGGTGGCCGACAAGCTG
The DNA here is from genome assembly GCA_963746325.1 of uncultured Gammaproteobacteria bacterium. Lineage (GTDB taxonomy): Bacteria > Pseudomonadota > Gammaproteobacteria > Steroidobacterales > Steroidobacteraceae > RPQJ01. The sequence goes on from CAVVBC010000003.1 coordinate 3,091, forward strand.
ATGGTTGCCATCGCGCTGATCCTGCTGGTCGCGCACGATACGCGGCCCATCATCGTGGTGTCGGCCATGGTCATCGTAGGCCGCGAGATCACGGTGTCGGCGCTGCGCGAATGGATGGCGCACCTGGGCGCCCGGGCCAAGGTGAAGGTGTCGTCGCTCGGCAAGTGGAAGACCATCGTGCAGATGGTGGGCCTGAGCTTCATGGTCTACCGCAGCGACCTCTTCGGCCTCCCGATCTACGACATGGGCATCGTCCTGCTGGTGATCGCGGCCGTCCTGACCCTCTGGTCGATGGTTGCGTACCTGCAGGTGGCCTGGCCGGAGCTCCGGCGCCCCCCAACCCCTTGACAGCCAGCGGGTTGGACGACAAAATTCACGGCTCGCGAAAGTTCGCTTTCGTGAGCCCAAGCGGGTGTAGCTCAGTTGGTAGAGCGCGACCTTGCCAAGGTCGAGGTCACGAGTTCGAGCCTCGTTACCCGCTCCAGTTTCTAACCTGACCCCGGGCCCTCCCGGGGTTATGTTTTTCTGGTGGGTGTTTTTTCGCCATCGCGGCTAGGTGGCAGAGTGGTCATGCAGCGGCCTGCAAAGCCGTGTACGCCGGTTCGATTCCGACCCTAGCCTCCACATCCCTACGCAACTGTCCGCAGTGATCGCACGCCGCCGCAGCGGCTGCGGGAATGCCAGCCGCTGGCTCGCCGCGCTGAAGGCGCAGCGGAGCGGACGCTGGCGAATTCAGTCGCCAGTTTGCGACAAATTCACGCTTGTTCAGCTTGCGCAAACGACGATACTTCCGTGGCACCGTCTGTACCAGCGTTGACCCCGGGAAAGGGGGGACAAAGCAGAGGTCGCGGTGTCGGTGTCGTCACATCCGGTTCAATCCGGTGCACGGCAACCTGTCGCTGACAAAGGCAAACCTGCCGTAAGGCGGGGGCGCAAAACCTCCGGTCCTTGGTGCGTTTCCCAGGATAGCGGGGCTGCCGGCACACGATGGCTTGCCAGGGTCTCGACGACCCTCGAAGCATCACCCCGAGCATCCCGCAATGGTCCTGCAATCACAGGCCGGTATTGTTTTGCGTCGTCGACTGCGTCACCCGAAGTTCCGCGCCGCAGGCGTAGGCAAGAAAATCTGGGGGCTGATCAATGCGTGGTCTCGCTTCTGGCGAGCGCGCCGGAGTGCCCGAGTAGTGAAGTTTCCGTTGATTCCTGGAGCCAGAGGCTCCGTTCAAGGCTTTTCTGTTGTTGTTGCTGGCGTTCTGCCAGCCCACCTTTGCCGCGACGACCAACCGCCGCCGACGATTTCGGGCACACCGCCCGCCACCGCGACTGTCGGCGTGACTTACACGTTTCAGCCGGTCGCGGCGGATCCTGAAGGCGCGACCTTGGTGTACGCCATCACCAATCGTGCCGTCCTGGGCAGTGTTCAGTACCAGTACGGGACGGTTGAGCGGTACGCCAAGCGTCGCCGGCACCCACGAGAATATTCGCATCACGGTCCGTGACAGCGGATTGATGGTCGGGCTGCCGATCTTCACGATCGTCGTTGCCTCTGCGCGACCGTCAACCGTCCGCCGGTGATCAGCGGCAGCCCGCCACGTCGGTCGCGGTGGGTCAGGCCTACAGCTTTACGCCGACCGCGTCCGATCCGGACGGCAATGCATTGACCTTCAGTATCACGAACAAGCCGCGTGGGCCACGTTCAGCTCGACCACGGGCCGGTTGAGCGGCACGCCCACGGTGGCTGGAACGTCGTCCAACATTTCGATCAGAGTGTCCGACGGCGCCTTGTCCGCGACGCTCGCGAGCTTCTCTGTCACCGCAACGGCCGTAGCCAATCGCGCGCCAGTGATCAGCGGGACGCCTGCCAAGTCGGTCACGGTGGGCCAGGCCTACAGCTTCACGCCGACCGCCTCCGACCCGGACGGCAATAAATTGACCTTCAGTATCAGCAACAAGCCGGCGTGGGCCACGTTCAGCTCGACCACGGGCCGGTTGAGCGGCACGCCCACGGCGGCTGGAACGTCGTCCAGCATTGCGATCAAAGTGTCCGACGGCTCGTTGTCTGCGTCGCTCGCAAGCTTCTCCATCACTGCAACGGCCGCTGCCAACCGCGCGCCGACGATCAGCGGGACGCCCGCCAAGTCGGTCACGGTGGGCCAGGCCTACAGCTTCACGCCGACCGCCTCCGACCCGGACGGCAATAAATTGACCTTCAGTATCAGCAACAAGCCGGCGTGGGCCACGTTCAGCTCGACCACGGGCCGGTTGAGCGGCACGCCGACGGCGGCTGCAACGTCGTCCAGCATTACGATCAAAGTGTCCGACGGCTCCTTGTCTGCGACGCTCGCGAGCTTCGCCATCACCGCAACGGCCGTCGTCAACCGCCCGCCCGTGATCGGCGGTAAGCCGGTGACCACCGCCGGCACCGGCCAGCCGTATTCCTTCAGGCCCACGGCATCGGATGCGGATGGCGACCCGCTGACGTTCACCGTCACGAACAAGCCCGCCTGGGCCTCGTTCGACACTGCCAATGGCACGCTCTATGGCACGCCCACGACCAGCGGTAGTTTTGCGAATATCGTCATCCGCGTCAGCGACGGCAAAGCTTCGGCGTCCTTGCCGGCCTTCGCGATTGCGGTCACCGCGAATGCAACGCGTTCGGTCACGGTGTCGTGGCGGGCGCCAACCACGAATACCGACGGCAAGCCCTTGACGGGCCTCACCGGTTTTCGTGTGTTCGCCGGCACCACTCCGGGGCAGTACAGCCAGGTCGTCGAAGTCCCCAATCCCGCCGTCCTGTCCGCCGTCCTGGCTGACCTGGCAACCGGGAACCGGTGGTACTTCGTCGTCACCGCTCTCAACAGCGGCGGCTTCGAAAGCGGGTATTCGCAGGAAGTCAGCGTCAGCCTCTGAGCTGAGCCGAACCGAACCGGACCGGGGGAGGGTTTTGCCGGCCCCGGTCCGGCCTCGACGAGACTGCGTCGTTCAGCCGGCTGCCTTGCGGGCGGCGAGTTCCGCCACGTGCACGGGCGGAGCTTCGCCCTTGCGCTGCTTCTCGATCGTCAGGTAGTCGACGTAGTCGCGCCAACCGCAGATCTTGTCGCCGCGAAACTCGATGACGCCGACATACGGCGCCACGACCGTCCGGCCGTCCGTGCCGTCGAACTCGTCCACTCCTTCCACGAACAACCGGTCGGCGGTTTCCGAGTGATTGAAGATGCGCCAACGGATCGATCCGGGTGCGTCCGAGATGGCACCGCCAAATGCGGTGATGAATGCGGCAGCGGCGGCCTTGCCGACCACGGGCGGCTTCGCCGTGGCGGCCACGTGCCAGACGATGTCGTCGGTCATGGCGGCGAGCACGGACGCGGCGTCCTTGCGGCGCCAATGGTTGATCACGGCCTGAAACTGGTCGTAGCGGGGCGTGGCGGACATCGTCGGCTCCTCTGCGTTTCAGTCTAATTAGACAAGCAACCCGAAAGGTAGCACGAGGCCGGGCCGCCGCGGGGACGGCGTGGCAGGAGGCTGCCGGGGTCAGCCGGAGCGGGAGCTGGATTTGAGCAGCAGGTTCTGCAGCACGCCGGGCCCGAGCGTGCGACTGAGCTCCTTGATCGCGATCAGTGGCAGCAGGATCAGCAGGGCCAGCAGGCACTTGGCCAGCATCTGCACCACCGAATGCTGCTCGAACCCGGCCATGGTCTGGCCGATGGACGAGCCGTGATGCAGTCCGACGAGTACTTCTTCGACAATCGTCAGCACGATCAGCAGCAGCAGGAACTGCAGTGCCTTGGTCACTATCGCGCCCAGCAGATGCGGCGCCCGCGTGCTGCTGCCCACCCCGACGGCCTCGCCGATCAGGATGAACTTGCCGAAGATCAGCGCCTTGATCGCGACGGCCGCCAGGTTGGCCATGACGTCGGTGCCGCCGGTCCAGGTCGTCTCGTAGAACCAGAGGACGGCGAAGCAGACGAACAGGTAGCCGGCGACGAGTGCGTAATTGCGCAGCTCGTCGCCGGCACGTTCCCTGACCGAGGCCTTGTCCATCGGGAAGGCGGTTACTTGCCGCTCTTGCCGTGGATCATGTCCAGGCGCTCGCGCAGCTCGTGGGCCCAGTCCCGCAGGATGCGGTCGGCGGCCTGCGTGTTCGTGACCCTGTTGGCCTGCTTGGCGAACGCGTCGTTGTCTTCCTCTGCGTCCATGATGCGGGCGAGCAGGGTGTTGGTGGAGGAGTCCCACAACTCGAGGTACAGCGTCATCTGTCCGGCCGAACGCACGACGGTGGCGCCGTAGCCTGCCGACATCAGGTCGGGCGCAGTCACTTCGACGTTGAGCAGCGCCGGCCGCAGCACCAGCACGTCGGGCGCGGCCGTGTCCACGACCTGGTAACCGCCCTTGTTCTGGAGTTCGTCGACGAAGATCTTCTTGAACTCGGCGGCGAGGCCGGTCTTCATGCGCTCGACGTCCTTGTCGGACACCTTGTTCTCGAGACCGACGCGGCTGCGGTTGTAGTCCTTCTGCCAGTCCTTTTCGAACTCGACCAGGGCGTCGAGGATGGCCACTCGCTGGTACTGGGTGAAGGTCGCGCCCGGCTTGATGTAGACGATCCGGTGCTTGTCCTTCTGCGGCTGCAACTGCAGGCCGTCCTCGCTGACCTGTGGCGGCGCGTCGGCGCGCCTGAACGGGCGCGCTGGCCACCAACGCAAGCCCCATGACGAGGCCGCTGATCCATCCACTGTGCTGTGATTTCATTGTTCGCTTTCCCCTCATCAGAACATGGCGCTGTAGCTGAGAATCGGGCCGTCGTACTGCCAGTCCAGACTGCCCTTGAAGTTCTTCCGGTCGACGTCCACGTCGACCCGAAACACGTTGTAGCCCAGGCCGATGCCGAGCCATTTTTTCGGTTGCCAGGTCAGCCCGACGCGATAGTCCTGCACGCTGCCGTCGTACTCGTCGATCGACAGCGCAAAATACTGCGCGCCGGCATCGATCCAGAAGTTGTGGGGCAGGCCCCAGGTGCCGCGCAGGCCGAATACCGGCAGCGGCAGGTCGACACTGCCTTCCTCCTTGAGGTCGGCGCTGATCGTGCCGTTCGAGGTGGAGGCCTTCGCCTTCAGTTCGGCCGTAAGCGTTGTGTAGTGCACGCCGAATGAAGCGGCTACCTCGTACGTATCGCGCCGGAGGAAGGCGTACTCGTACGCAAGCTCGTAGATGTCGAACTGGAACTCGGCGTCCACCTTGGCGTTGACCGGGTAGGTCTCGCCACCGAAATCGATGTCTTCGTCCAGCGTCGTGCTCTCGGACCGCGATGAGTTGAACACCATGAACCGCGCCTTGTGCCGATCGGCAAAGCGCCACTGGCCGTCGATGCGGAAGCGCGTCACGTCACCGCCGCCGAAGGTTTCTTCCCAGTTGATCGACGTGCCGGTGCTTGCGTCGCCGTCGAGCTGCAACTCGGTATCGGTGTTGACGATGTAGGTGCCCAGCCCGATGTGGAACGGGTCGTCCAGGAAATTCGGGGCGTCCTCGGCGCGGGTGACGGCAGGAGCCAGGAGCAGGCAACTGCTGGCGGCCAGTACCCTTGCCAGCGGAACCAAAAGGCTGCGGCCATGAGCAAGGTTGGCTGCCGTCATCGCGTACCCCATTTCATTGTTCATTCATTGCGAGTCTGAACCGTATCCGGTGCAAACGCACCTGCGCGGCTCGGACTGACCTTTACCAAAGTCCAGCCATCGTCACAACCGGCTGCCACAGGTCCTTGCAGTTCGTGACACTGAGCCGTTGCCGTGTCGCGGATCAGCGGGAGCTGGCCCGATCGAGCGATTCATCGTTTCCTGATGATTTCACGTGGTGAAACTCAGCGGAAGATGCCGCGCTCGAGGATCGTGCCGTGGCCGATCGGTCGCCCCAGCGCGATCCACAGGCTCCATGAGTCATCCGTGGCGTAGCCGAATCCGAGCGTAAACGGACCGGCGGGCGTGCGGCCGGTCAGGTAGAGCGATCCGCCATACAGCATCTCGTCGTCGGAGTAATCGGGCAGGGCCCTGGACTCGAGACGGTTGAAGGCCTGGCCGGTTTCGAGCCGTACGCCGGCGTAGAGCGCCTGGCCACGAATGGTCATGAGGTCCTTGACCTTCCAGAGGTAGCTGCCGCTGGCCGTCCAGTAATCGGTCAGGCGCAATTCGCCGAGTTCGTATCCTGGGAAGCTGCCAGGCCCGCCAAGCATGAAATGGCGGTCGAGCGGCAGCGCGCTGCCAAGGTCCGAGCCGCCGGCAAACGTCATCCAGACCACGTCGTTACGCACCGGCACGGCCACGGCTACGCCGGCTTCCAGGCGCTCCCAGTCGAGCTCCGAACCGAGGTCTTCGTCCATGTAGGCGTATTCCAACGCGGCCGCGATGCCCCGGGTGGGGTTGAAGGCGGTATCGCGGCTGTCGTAGGTCGCCGTCAGCGTCAGGCCGGCATCGTTGCGGTTGCCTTCGGGCAGCACCGGGGAGCCGGTCTCGACGGTCGCGTCGCGCCGCGTGTAGAGGTAGCCCGCGCGGACCTGCGCGTCGTCATTGAGGTTCATGCCGACATCGAAACCGCCGCCGAGGTCACCGAACCGATAGCGGGCGATGCGCTCGTTGTCGTAGAAGACGTCTTCCCACGAGCGCACGAAGAACGCCTTGGGCTCGACGAAGTAGCGCTGGCCGATGTCGAGCGGCTGGTAGAAGCTCGTTGCCAGGTGGTTGAAATACCCGAGCTGGATTTCGTTGCGCCATTCGGCGCCGAGCGAGTTGAGCCAGGTGCGGGAGTGCTTGGCATACACGACAAAACCCATGTCGCCGCCCTCGGAGCCGTACAGGCCGAGGTCGAACTTGAGGTAGTTCGGCCCCCAGCGCTTCTCCCGTGGCCACCATTCCAGCGTGGGATTGTCCGGGTCGCCGGTCAATCGATACTCGACCGACTCGAAATCCTGCAGCGCGGAGATGCGCTGGGCCTCGGCGCTGATGTTGGCCGTGTCCACCGTGTCACCGGCTTTCAGCTGCGCCCGTTGCTCGAGGTACGCGGGATTGACCCGCTCCATGCCCTTGTACTGCACATCGGCCAGGCGCGCCTCGATGTTCTGGCCTGCCGTCACGCTGCGGCGCCAGGCCGTGTATTCCGCTGCAGGTACCGCGAGTGTAGCCAGTCGGGCGGCCATCCCGAGCGCGGCCTTTTCACCCAGCGGCACGGTTTCCGGCACGCGTTCGAAGTCGGCCGTCGTGATGTCGCCCATGATCACGTCGATGCGGATGTCGCGCTCGGTCAGTGAATCGAGCTGCAGGTTCTCGTTGGCCACGATCATGACGTCGGTGCTGCGGCTCAACAGTTGGGTGGCCGACTGCAGCTTCTCGCGCTTGACCTCTTCCTCGACCAGGTTGACGACGATGACCACGTCCGCGCAGAGATCGCGCGCCACGTCCACCGGGATGTTGCGGACCATGCCGCCGTCGGAAAGGATGTACTTGTCGGTCATCACCGGGGCGAAGGCGCCTGGAATCGCCATGCTGGCGCGCATCGCGGTGGCAAGGTCGCCCTCCTTGAGGACCACCATCTGGCCGCTCACCATGTCGGTGGCCACGGCCCGATAGGGGATCGGCAGCTTGTCGAAATCGGGCTGGGCACGCGAGGCCGCCACGTAGGAACGCAGCAGGTCTTCGATGTTGCTGGTGTTGACGATGCCCGCCGGCACCACGATGCGCTTGCCGCTCAGGCCAAACTCGAACTCGTTGCTGTAGGTCACCCCGGCGCGCTTCTGCTCGATCGGCTCCAGTTCGCGCCGGCCTGCGCCGCCGACCACCTCTTTCCAGTCGATGCCCGTGACGAAGGTTTCGAGCGCGTCGGCCGGAATGCCGGAGGCATAGCCGCCGCCGACCAGCGCGCCCATGCTGGTGCCGGCGATGCAGTCGATGGGAACGTGCAGGTCTTCCAGGACCTTGAGCACGCCCACGTGCGCGCCACCCTTGGCGCCGCCACCCGCCAGCACCAGGCCGACGCGGGGCCGGGCTGAAGTGGAGACCGGCGGAGGAGGTTGCGGCTCCAGGATCAGGAGCGGCCGGGCAGGCGCTAGCAAAGGCCAGCAGGCAGGCGGTCACGGAGACCGGCCCAGCCGGTACCAGGCGCGTAAACATCGCATCCAACTCCCACGCGGATCCCAGGAGTCATTCTCGCCTGTCGGCGGCTACAAAGTCATGTTTCCACAGAGCGGGCGGGCACGGGCACGAACTCGGCTGCAGCAACAGCGTGCGATGCAGTCTGGATAGTCAGCGCTCGATCGAGATGGACTGGCCGCGCGCGAGTTCGGCTACTTTGCGATCGACAGCTGATGTTGTCGCCAAAGTTTGCTCTGGGAGTCCGTGAAACGCCAGCCCGCCGATGGCGGCGCTCGTTCAGGACATCTGGCGCCGGAATTCCGTCGGGGTCATGCCGACCCGTCGCCGGAACGCAGTGGCAAAGTTCGCGGCACTGGAAAAGCTCACGGATTCAGCAATGCTGCGGATGGGCAGACGGGTGTCGCACAGAAGTTGCCGTGCGATCTCCTCGCGCAGGTCCTCGAGCAAGGTGCCATAGGTCGTGCCGTGTCGCTGCAGACGCCGGTCGAGCGTGCGTCGATGGATATAGAGCTGTGCGGCCACGTCGTCCATCGCGAGCGATCCGAGGCGCAGACGCTTGCGCAGGACTCGTCGCAGCGTCACCGGCAAGTCACGCATAGTCGACGCGAGCTGCCGTTGCAGCGCCGCCGCGACCTCGAGTCGCAAGGACGGGGCGACTGCGGGCAGGGGCCGCTCGAGCCAACGCCGATCGAAGGCAATGTGCGATTCCTCGCCTTCGAATTCGAGGGGCCCCTGGAAAAATTGCTCAAGCTCGCGCGTGCTCGAAGGACTGTGGTTCGCAAACGTGACAGCCGCTGGCCGCCAGTCGGGACCGAACAGCTCGCGCAGTATGTTGCAGGCGATCGCCATGCCCTTGAGCTGCAGGTGCCGCATATCCCGCATCCCGTGCTCGCATACGGTCAATGTGAACCGTGCAACGTCAGCTTCTGCTTGCAACTGCAACACGGTGCTGGCGTCGTGCAGGTTGCATTGCTCGATCAGGACTCGCAGGCCGTCTCCTGTCGTTTCCTCGCAGGACGCGGCGCGGCCCGCCAGGCCGGTCGACGCGAGCCCGCAGCGTCGCCCCACCTGGAAGCCAGCACTGTCACATCCCGATAGCCGTTCCATGGCCAGGAACAGGCTCTCGAGCTGGGCAGCGGTGATGGACGCATTGGCTGCGGACAGCAGCGTGGAATCGAGGCCGATCTGCTCGAACACGTCGGCGACCTGAAGATTCAGCTCGACGCAGACGCCGGACAATGCCTCGACAAAGTCGGCGGAGATCGTTGGAGTAGTGGCGAACATTCGCTAATAATCATCTAGATTGTGTCTCGAGTTCTGTCAGAAATCGCCTACGAGTGACCGGCGTGTGATGATCACCTCCGGTTCACGATCGCATCGAAGCGGGCCTCCGGCGACTCCCGGAAAAGATCCGGATAAGTACGCAGTCGCGCCGAAGTTGCGCAGGCGGATGATAAGGAAGCCTGTTTGGACGCCTGCCTGAATAACGAGAAGGGACATGGCCATGCAGATCCGCAACACCCACTGCAGTGACCTGGCTGCGATCGCTGCGATTGCGCCCTTGATCCTGTCTGGCACCACTGTATTGGCGGCGGACGATACGCCGAGCATCCTCACCGATCAGTTCCAGCTGAGCCTTGGAACATTCGTGCTCAACAGCGACACCGAGGTGCGCTTCGATGGCGACACCAGTATCGGCACGCCCATCGACTGGGAAAACACCTTCGGCGGAGGGGACCAGACGCGCTTCCGCGTGGACGGGCACTGGCGCTTCGGCGACAGCGGCCGGCACAAGGCTCGATTCATGTGGTTCAGTTCTTCGCGCGACGGCTCGAAGACGATCGATGACGAGATTGAGTTCGGTGGCGAGGTCTTTCCCGTCGACGCGAAAGTTGACGCCGAGTTCAGTTTCGACATCTACGAACTGTCCTACGAGTACGCGTTCCTGAAGCGCGAAGACTATGAGGTGGCTGGCAGCATTGGCGTGCATTACACGTCGCTGTCGGCCTCGCTGAGCGCGAAGGCGGCGACGTCGAATGGCTCCCTCGCGGCCGACATCGAGCGCGAAGGTAACGTGGATGCCCCACTGCCGGTGATCGGGCTGCGGGGGTTGTGGGCGCTGCCGCACAACTTCTTCGTCGACGCGGGCGCGCAGTTCTTCGCGCTCTCGATCGATGAATACGACGGCAACCTGCAGGATTATCGCGTGATGGTGACCTGGCAGCCGAAAAAGTGGCTCGGCATCGGGCTGGGTTACAACCAGTTCAGCGTGGATGTCGACGTCGACGCTGATAAATTCAACGGCAGCCTCGACTGGACGTACAGCGGACCGCTGCTGTCATACAGCGCGGTCTTCTAGCGGGGCAGCCCCCCAATGGAGCCCGCGCCTGTACTCGCTGGGAGTCGCTCCAGTCCAGCGGCGGAACGCGGTGGAGAAATTTGCGGCGCTGCTGTACTGCAAGCGAGGCGGCGATTTCACGCATCGGCAACTGGGTGTCCCGCAACAACTGGCACGCGACGTCGCGCTTCACCGACTCGACCACCTCGCTGTAGACCAGCCCGTGCTGCTTGAGTCGTCGATCGAGCGTTCGACGATGCATGGCCAGGCGGGCCGCCACCTGCTCCATCGAGAGTTCACCCTGGACCAGTTGTTTGCGCAGGATGTGGCGGATGGTGGTCGGGAAGTCGTCGAGGACTGCGGCACGTCGTGCGCGGACCTGGCCTGCCACCTGCCGTCGTGTCGGCCGGGGCGACGGCGGGCAGCGGATGGGCTGAGCCAATGACTTTCGAACACGACCGCGGACTCGTCGCTGTCGAATCGCAACGGCACACGGAAGAACTTCTGGCACGGGCGCAGGTTGGAGGGCGCGTTGCCGGCCACCGTAACCACGGCCGGGAGCCATTCGGGTCCGCACAGGTCCTGCAGGATGTTGAATGCGACCGCCATCGCGCCAAGTTGCAGGGGTCCGGTGTCGATCATCCCCTGTTCGACGATGGAGTATACGAGGCGGGTATAGCCGCCGGAGGTGATCACGCTGACGGTCGCAGCGGAGTTGTGCAAGCGAGAAAAAGTCGGCGAGGTTCTGCAGTCCGTCGCCGACGGTGTCCGCGCAGAGCGCGACCTGACCCGCCAGTCCCATGTCGGCGAGGCGACTGCGCTGGCCTACCAGCAGTCCGATGTGGTCGCAGTTCGTGACCCGGGCGCTGACCGACAGCAGGCGACCAAGGGCAGGATAGGGAATCAGGTTGTCCGGATCATCGAACAGATCCGCGCTCACGCCGACCTCGTCGAGTACGTCCCGCAAGTCGACTCCGAACTCCTGCAATACCGATGGCACTTGCACAAACGCCGCGATCCGGGCGCTGCCAATGACGAGCGGATGACTCGCTTCTCCTACGCGAAAGTGCCTATTCGTGGCTGGCCATAACCCTTGTCAATTTGTCACAAGTTAAAAACATTTGCTTCAAATCGGAGCATACATTGACTGCATGGCCTGATGTAACGCGACGCGGTCGTAAGTAAACGTCAGTTCGTGTGCGTGCGGAGGCAACCCCAGGAGATTCCTATGGACGCCGGAAAAAGCAAGATTGCCAGCAGACTATTGAGCGCTGCCATAGCGGCGGCGCTTCTCGCGAGCATTCCCGTCATGGCCGAGGATTCCGGCCGCAGTTTCGAGATCTACGGCTTCGCCCAGGCCGACTACATCCAGGACATCGGCGGCCGGCTCGATCCGGACTGGGACGACGCATTCCGGCCGTCCAAGATCTGCTTCGACGACGCGTGCGGCGAGGACGGGCAGGCCAGCATCAGCGTCAAGCAGAGCCGCTTCGGTGTGAAGGGGACGATGCCGACGGGCGAGGGCGGCACGCCGCTCACCTTCAAGTTCGAGTTCGACCTGTTCGGCACCGGCGCAGATGCGGGCCAGACCACCTTCCGCCTGCGTCATGCCTACGGCGAGTGGGGCCAGATCCTGGCCGGTCAGACCAACAGCCTGTTCATGGATGGCGACGTGTTCCCGAACACGATCGACTACTGGGGCCCGTCAGGCATGGTGTTCTACCGCAACGTGCAGATCCGCTGGACGCCGTACCGCACCGAAAGCAGCCACTTCGCGCTCGCCATCGAGCGCCCGGGCAACGATATCGACCCCGGCAACCTGCGACTGATTCCCGGCCTGGAAGGCCTCGAGGTCAACAACGATGAGGAACTGCCGGACCTCACCGCGCAGTTCCGTTACGGCGATGAATGGGGTCACTTCCAACTCGGTGGCATCCTGCGCAAGATCGGCTACGAAGTTCGCGCCAGCAGTGCCGAGTCCTGGACCGAGGGCAGCGAGACGGGCTGGGGCTTCAACGTCGGGACCGTGTTCAATGTGCTCGAGAAGGACGCGATCCGGCTGCAGGTCGTCTATGGCGAGGGCATCGCCAGCTACATGAACGACGGCGGCATGGATCTCGCGCCAGCAGTGAGCTACAGCGCGGGCGTGGCATCCGACCTGCAGGCTGACGCGGTCCCGCTGACCGGCGTGCTTGCCTACTACGACCGCTACTGGAGCAGTAAATGGTCGAGCTCGATCGGCTACAGCTACACGGAAGTCGACAACACCAACTTCCAGGAGCCGGGGGCGTTCAAGAAGATCGACTATGCCTCCGGCAACCTCCTGTATTACCCGGTCGAGAACGTGATGCTGGGTGGCGAACTGATGTGGGGCCAGCGCGAGAACAACGACGGTGCGTCGGAAGACGACGTGCGCTTCCAGTTCAGCGTGAAGTACAACTTCGGCATCAAGCTCTGATACCGAGCGAATCGAGGGACACGATCATGAAAGCGATCAACAGGAATTCGCTGGCCGCCGGGCTGGTGGCCACGCTGTCTCTGGCGCTGGCGGCGCCGGTGTACGCGAAAGGGCCGCTGCCGGACCCGGCCGTCAAGGACTTCCAGCGCCTGGTCGACGCCGCCTATGCCAAGTACAAGGGTCTGCAGGACGGCAAGAACGCCGACTACATCCCGATCCTGACCGAGACGCCGAGCGACCTGTTCGGCGTGGTGATCGTCACCAAGGACGGCAAGGTCTACAGCGCCGGCGACGTCGACTACCAGTTCTCGATCCAGTCGGTGTCGAAGCCGTTCACGGCCGCGCTGGTGATGACGCAGCAGGGCCCGGCGGTGCTCAAGGAGAAGATCGGCGTCGAGCCCACGGGCATGGCGTTCAACTCGAAGCTGGCGCTCGTCGGTGTACGAGAACTCGGTGAATCCGCTGGTCAACGCCGGCGCGATCGCGGCCGTGAGCCTGGTGCAGGCGAAGTCCGAGGCGGATCGCTGGAACCAGGTGTCGCAGAACCTGAGCGACTTCGCGGGACGCCCGCTGACCGTGCTCGAGAAGGTGTACGAGTCGGAATACACCACGGCCTTCGGCAATCGCGGCATCGCGAACCTGCTCTACAACTGGGGCCGTCTCTACAGCGAGCCCGAGGAAGCGCTGCGGGTCTACACGCGCGAATGCTCGGTGGGCGTCAGCGCCAAGGATCTCGGCATGATGGGCGCGACGCTGGCCAACGGCGGCGTCAATCCGCTGACGAAGAAGCAGGTGATGCCGGCGCAAGCACGTGCCGGAGCTGCTGGCGATCATGGCGACGGCCGGGTTCTACGACGAATCGGGCGACTGGATGTACACCGCGGACTTGCCGGCCAAGACCGGCGTCGGTGGCGGCATCGTCGCGGTCGTGCCGGGCCGCTTCGCGATCGCCGCGTTCTCGCCGCGCCTGAACGAGGCCGGCAACAGCGTCCGTTCGCTGAACGCCATCCGCGACATCGCGGGCGAACTGGGCGTCGGCGTGTTCGGGGCGAATCCGAACTGAGCGATGCTCGAGTGCTGCTCGAAGCGCTCGGGAGTAGTAACGGCAACCCCGGCCGTTCGACCGGGTCACGATGCCACGGTTCGGCAGTCGAGATCACTATGTCGATTCTGAGAATTTCAGTTGCTGCGGCGCTCGCGCTGTCCGCGTCGATCGCTTGCGCGCAAGGCGTCAGCCCACGATCGAGCAGCGGCTGCAGCAACTGGAGGCCGAGCAGGCGGCGATGAAGCAGCAGCTTGCCGAGCGTGACGCGGCGATCCAGGAATTGAAACGGGAGCTGGCAGCCCAGGGCGCCACAACGGCGCCGGTTGCCACCACCACGCCGGTTGTTCCACGAGCAACCGAGGGCTCGGCAGCGCCGCCACAGACGGTTGCCGCCGGGCAGGCGCAGGAGGCTGCCGCTTCGCCGGAGACGCGGTCTCCCACGCCACGGCCGGTCGAGACCTGGGGTGTCTATGACCCGGGTGACGGCTTCCTCGTCGGTCGCAGCGAGTTCGGCGAGCTCTCGATCAGCTCCTACGCGATGGCTCGATACATGAGCCAGCACGACGACGACCAGGTTTTCACCGACCATCTTGGCAACGAGCGTCCGGTCGACATACGCAACGACATTTTCTCGCACCGGATCATGGCGTTCCTGAAGGGCTGGATGGGCAGCGAGAAGCTCGATCTACAACATCACGATCTGGACGGTCAACACGACCGACCAGGACGCGATCTTCGCGAATCTCGGCTACCAGTTCAGCAGGAAATTCAGCCTGTACGCCGGCCTGACCGGCAACCCGGGGTCGCGTTCGCTGAGCGGTTCGCACCCGTTCTGGCTGGGTCACGATCGCGTCATGGCCGACGAGTTCTTCCGGCCATTTTTCGGCTCGGGCATCTACGCCACCGGCGAAGCGTTGCCAGGCCTCTGGTACAACGTCGCCGTATCGAACAACAACAGCGCGCTCGGCGTGAAGGCGAGCCAGCTCGACCGCAAGTTCAGCTACGGCGGCACGGTCTGGTGGATGCCGACGACGCACGAGTTCGGCCCACGCGGTGCGTACGGCGACTGGGAATGGCACGAGGACATCGCGACTCGCTTCGGAGTTTCCGCACTTCCAGAGCCCGGAACAGAGCTTCCGCTCGACGACCGGCGGCAGTCCCGAGAACACCACGCTGCGCCTCGCCGACAGCGTGAACCTGTTCGAAACCGGGGCACTCGCCAATGGTGTCACCATCGACACGGCGGATTACCGCGTGCTCGCGATGGACGCCGGCATGAAGTACCGCGGCGTGTTCCTGCAGGCCGAGTACTACCAGCGCTGGCTCGACAACTTCGTCGCCGACGGCATCCTGCCGGTCGGCGAGATCAAGGACACGCGGCTTTTACGTGCAGGCGTGCGTTCTTCCCGATCAAGCAGAAGCTGGAGGTGTACGGGATCACGTCGCAGATCTATGGCGACGATGATGCAGGCTTCGGCGACAGTTCGGAGTACGGCGTCGGCATGAACTGGTACCCGTATCCGACACGCAACCACCGTCTCAACGTGCAGCTGCTCGACGTCAACAAGTCACCGGTCAGCAGCACTTTCGGCTACTACACCGGCGGCCAGGACGGCTGGACGCTGGCGTCGTCGTTTTCGATTTTCTTCTGAGGCACGGCTGGCGCCGTCGTCCGGGCGCCCGCTTCAAAGCCGCGCTGGAGAGTTGCAATGCATGAGCATCACGCGCATCGGTGTCACGGAATCGCCCTCGCGGCGGCGCTCGTCGCCGTTGCCTCCGGGCCAGCCTCTGCGGCCGCGCCCACCGCCGGACCGCTGTTCCACGATTCTCACTTCCACCTGACCAACTATGTGCAGCAGGGCACGGACATGGGCAAGTACGTGGACGAGATCATGGGCGACAAGGTCGGGCGCTCGACGGTCTTCGGCATCCCGCTGCAGCAGACCTGGTCGTACGGCAATTCGGGCGATTTCGCGCCGACGTACTACCTGCAGTCCGACGCGCCCCTTTACTACTACTCGTTCACCGATGCCTGGATCGCCAGCCAGTACCTCAAGCTGAAACCGGAGCAGCGCAAACGTCTCGACCCGATGATCACCGGGTTCAACCCGGCAGACATGTATGCAGCAGATCACATCAGGCGGGTTCTCGAGACCTACCCCGGCGTGTTCACCGGCATCGGCGAGTTCACAATCCACAAGGAGTTCGTCTCCTCAAAGGTCGCTGGAGACACGGCGAGCCTGACCGACCCGGCCCTTGACCGCCTGCTCGACTTCGCCGGCGAGGTGGGTCTCGTCGTAATCCTGCACAACGACATCGACATGCCGTTCGCCAAGGCAGGGGCGGAGCCCGTCTTCCTGACGCAGATGAGGGACCTGCTGCGTCGTCACCCGAAGACCACGATCATCTGGGCCCACCTGGGACTCGGCCGAGTTGTCCACCCGGTGCAGGACCAGGCGAGCAGCGGCACGGCCGAGCGCAGCCCCAGGTTCCGGGAAATCGTCGACTCGATCCTGAGCGATCCGGCGCTGAGCCATGTCTATTTCGACATTTCCTGGGATGAGGTGGCGAAATACGCCGTGTCTTCGCCGGAGACCATCGCCAATACCGCGGCGATGCTGAACAAGTATCCGGATCGCTTCCTGTTCGGTACGGACAACGTCGCCCCGCCCGACCAGGCCGCACAATTGCGCGTCTACGACATGTGGAACCCGATCTGGGCGCAACTGACGCCCGAGGCAAGCCGGATGGTCCGCCTGGGTAACTATGAGCGGCTCTTCGATGCTGCGCGCAGGAATGTGCGTGGCTGGGAAGCTGCCAACGTCCGCTGATCGGTTGCCAGGCTGACACCCCCCGCTGGCGCCCGATCATCCGGGGACCGGGACTCACCCAGAGTCCCGGTCCTGTTTGCCGAAGGCTGCGCCAGCGGTGAGCCGCTTGCCTTAAGCTTGGCCTCACGGCCGCGTCACGGTCTGGACCGCAAAGGATTTCACCCATGAGCATTTCGTTGCTGCGACACGCAGTGCGCGCCCCGTGGCACCGTGCCGCACGGTCGGCGAGCCTGTTGGCGGCGGTGCTGGCCGCGCCAGCGGCACGCGCCTCGTTCCTGTCCGGGGACGCGCTCGCGACGGCGGCCAACTACATGGCGATCTTCGTGATCATCGTGGTCCCGATCGCCGTGATCGTGCTCTTCTGGCTGGTGCATATCCTGCCCGAGAAGATCGCGCACAAGCGGCACCACCCGCAGAAGGACGCGATCCAGGTCCTGTGCCTGCTTTCGCTGGTGTTCGGCGGCCTGCTGTGGCCGCTCGCCTGGCTGTGGGCCTACACCAAGCCCGTGCTGCACAAGATGGCGTACGGCACTGACAAGCACGAAGACTATGTCGCGGAGCACGTTGCGACGACCGCGGCGCGGCCAGTGCATGACGAGGTCGCGGCACTACGGGCTGAGCTCGACCGACTGGCTGCGCTTAGCGACACGCCCCGCGAGCTGGAATCGATCAGGGACCGGCTGGCTGCGCTCGAACCACGGCTTGCGGATCCGGCGGGGGAGGCGCGCTGATGGAACTCATCCTGCTCGGGATTTACAGCTTCTTCGTCTGGCTGGTTTTCTTCAAGTTCAAGTGGCTGCCGTGGACGACGACCAGCCAGGTCACCGTCGCGGTCATCCCGATCGTCGGCATCGCGGCGCTGATCCTGTCGCTCAACGTATTCGCGCCGTCGTCTGCAGACGTGCGCGTCTTCAAGTACACGATACCGATCGTGTCGCAGGTCCGCGGCCGCGTGATCGAGGTGCCCGTCGTGGAGGGTAACCGGCTGGTAAAGAAGGGCGACGTCCTGTTCAGGGTCGACCCGACGCCGTACCAGCTGACCGTCAACAGCCTGATGGCGCAGTTGGTGGGCGCCAAGGGCGGCAACGAGCAGCTGCGGGAGCAATTGAAGTCCGCCACCGGCAGTTCAGACGCGCTGCGCACCCGTATCGAACTGGCGCGCAAGCGCGTGCAGCAGAACCAGGAACTCGCCACGACCGGCGCCGGCAACAGGTTCGATCTCGAACAGGCGGAAGCGAACTTGCGCGACCTCGAGGCCCAGCTGGGCGCCGCGGTCGCCAACGAATCCCAGGTTCGCGCGCAACTTGCCGCGATCGTGGACGGTGACATCGCCTCGGTGGCGAAGATCAAGGCAGACCTCGCCAACGCTGAATGGGAACTCGAGCAGACCACGGTGCGTTCGCCATGCGACTGCCATGTGATCAACCTGGCGCTGCGTCCTGGCGCGTTCGTGGCCGGCATGCCATTCAATCCCGTGATGACGCTCGTGGAAGCCGAGGGCCAGGTCGTAGCACTTTTCAACCAGAACGAGTTGCACCAGATCGAGCCCGGCAACTATGCGGAATTCACGCTGAAGACGAACCCGGGCCGAGTCGTCCGCGCCAAGGTCGACTCGATCATCTGGGCCACCGGTGCCGGCCAGATGCAGGCGACCGGGACCGTGCCGATGACCGGCGTGCTCAACTCGCCACCCAACCGGTTCGCCGTGAAGTTCGACATCAACCCGGAGGACAGCGCGCTGCTGGTGGCAGCAGGTGCGGCCGGCCAGGGGGCTGTCTACACCAACAGCGGCAAGGCGATCCATATCCTTCGCATGGTGATCCTGCGCGTCGGCGCATACACGGATTACCTGGTCCTGAAGCTGCACTGACATGAAGCGAACGCTCAGCAAGGCGTTGACGCTGGCGGTGCTGGTGACGCTCGCCGGCTGCGCCGTGGCGCCCGAGCCGAAGCCGTCGGACTACCGCAAGGAGGCGCTGCCTGCCCTGCAGCCGCCCGCGCAATGGACGGCAGGGGAGGCTGCGGGCACGGTGGCCACCGGCTGGCTCGAGTCGTTCGACGATGCGCAGTTGCAGACGCTGGTCGCCGAGGCCATCGCCAATAATCCGGACCTGCGCGTCGCGGCGGCGCGCGTGCAGGTTGCGGCGGGATACGCGAAGTTGTCCGATGCGACGCTGTGGCCGCAGGTGAACCTGCTGGCGCGCGGCGGCGGTGACATGGGCGGCGACTCCTCTGGACTGCAGGGAGCCGGCTTGTTTGCCGACTGGGAACTCGACCTGTGGGGTCGTGTCCGCTCGGCGAAGGCTGCCCAATACGCGGTTTACGCGTCCGCCGCGGCGGACGCTGAATTCGCGCGGCAGTCCATTGCCGCGCTGACGGCCAAATCGTACTTCCTGGCCGTGGAGGCCAGCCTGCAGGAGCGACTGGCCGGAGGCATGGTCGCCTCGGCACAGGATCTCGTGGGCCTGACGGAACAGCGTGAGCGCGTCGGCAGGGGCGACGGTTACGATTCCGCGTTGGCACGCGCCAACGTCGAGAGCTACCGCGACACGGTCGAACAGTTCAGGCTCGCGCGTGAGCAGGCGCTGCGCGCGCTCGAAGCGCTGCTTGGACGCTATCCCTCCGCCGAGGTTGCAGTGACCACCACACTGGCGGACCTGCCGGGCCCCGTGCCCGCCGGATTGCCTTCCGAGCTGCTTGAACGGCGTCCCGACCTCATCGCGGCGGAGCGGCGGGTTGCGGCCGCGTTCTACGGGGTGCAGGAAGCGAAGGCCGCGCGGTTGCCGCGCATTTCGCTCACTGCCTCAGTCAACGACATTTCGAGCGAGTTGTTCGTACTGAAGAGCCAGGAAAACCCGGTGTGGAGCGCAGGTGCAAGCCTGTTGCAGCCCGTATTCAGCGGCGGCGCGCTCAAACAGCAGGTTGCGATCCGGACGGCCGAGCAGCAACAGGCCGTCGCGGAGTACGGACAGGTCGGTGCGCGCGCGTTCAGCGAGGTCGAGGATGCCTTGTCCGCCGAGTTCGCCGCCGCGCGCCGGGCCGTCGTGCTCGGGCGGGCCACCACCGAGAACCAGAAGGCACTCGAGCTTGCGCAAGTGCGCTATCGCGTCGGGTCCGGTGACCTGCGCGGCGTGCAGCAACAGCAGCTGGCCCTGTACGCGGCGCAAACGGCGCAGGTGCGTGTCCAGGCGGAGCAGCTCGTCCAGCGAGTCAACGTGTATCTGGCGCTGGGAGGAGGATTTGCAGCAACCGCCCCGGGTACGCCCGTCGTATTCACCGCGCCCGGGCAGGGAGGAAAGCCGTGACGAGTCCGACGGTGCTTGGTGTCCTTGGGGCATTGATCGCGGCAGGCGGTATGCACGGCTCGGCGCAGGCTGCGGACCTGCCCACGGTGCGTGTCCTCGCCACGGGAGGCACCATCGCGGGTGCACAGGCGAGCGCCACCAGCTACGCCTACAAATCGGCCGCGTACGACGTTAACTCGCTGCTGAGCGCGGTGCCAAACCTCGACAAGCTGGCCGTCATCACGGGCGAGCAGGTCGCGAACATCGGCAGCCAGGACATGAACGACGAGGTCTGGCTCAAGCTCGCCAAGCGCGTGAATGCGGTTCTGGCCGAGCCTGGCGTCGACGGCGTCCTGATCACGCATGGTACGGATACGCTGGAAGAAACCAGCTATTTCCTGTACGCTGGTCACCAAGAGCGACAAGCCCGTCGTCATGGTGGGCTCGATGCGCCCGGCGACGGCCGTCAGCGCCGACGGCCCAGGCAACATCTACAACGGCGTGGCCGTGGTCGCCGACCCGCGCGCCAAGGGCAAGGGCACGCTCGTCGTGCTCAACGACACGATCCACTACGCGCGCAACGTGATGAAGACCGACACCACCAGCGTACAGACCTTCCAGAGCCTGAACCGGGGTCCGGCCGGCGTGGCGCATACCGGGAAGATCCAATGGTTCGAGCCGATGGACA
The DNA here is from genome assembly GCA_963746325.1 of uncultured Gammaproteobacteria bacterium. GTDB lineage: Bacteria > Pseudomonadota > Gammaproteobacteria > Steroidobacterales > Steroidobacteraceae > RPQJ01. The sequence continues at coordinate 23,867 of CAVVBC010000003.1, forward strand.
AGAAGCAGGGTTTGGCCAGTGAGTTCTCGGTGGACGGTCTCGACAGGCTGCCGCGCGTGGATGTGATCTATGCGCACGCCAACATGAGTGCGGACCTGATCGATGCTGCCATCAAGAACGGCGCCAGGGGCATCGTCGTGGCGGGCGTCGGCGACGGCAACATGACCACCCCGGCACTCGACGTGCTGACGAAGGCTGCGAAGAGCGGCGTCGTGGTGGTGCGCAGCACCCGCCTGGCGGAGGGCATCACGCTCCGCAACAACGAAGTGAACGACGACGAGAAGGGCTTCGTGGCGTCGGGTGAGTTGAATCCCGCCAAGTCGCGCGTGCTGCTGCAGCTTGCGCTGACCAAGACCAGCGATCCGGTGCGGATCCAGCAGATGTTCTACGAGTATTGACGGCTCGAGTCAGCGTCGACCGCGGCATCGGCCGAGGTGCAGGTCGCGGTGATGGCCGGGCGGTCGGCCGACTGGCGCTCGAAGGTCGTGTCGACGGCATCGGTGCGGGTTTCGTGGACGGCCGATTCACGTCGGCCGGAAGAGTCGTGGGCCGGTCCGGGACGGTTGCCCACGCTGCCGCCGTCACCGGGCCGGTCCGGCGGCACGACGACGACTGGCGGATAACCCCCGGGGTAGTACCCCGGGTAATAGCCGCCACCGTAGTAGCCACCGTACCCATAACCGACGCTGACGCTGGTGGAATAGCCGCCATAGCTCGAACTGCTGCCGTCGCCGGCACAGCCAGCGAGCGTCAACGCAGCTGCAATCGATGTCACGAGCGTCGCAAGCCGGGCAGGAAAGCCATGGGTGCGGGTGATCATGGCTGCGCCTCCGGGGTCGACACTTGCACGATGCCGACGGGGGCGCCCGTCGGGTCCGCGATGATTGCAACCGTTGCGCGGTTCATGGCGAGCGGCTCCAGCAGCACCTTGCCGCCCGCAGCCTTGGCGGCCGCTGCAGAGGCCCTGGCGTCGGCGACGCGAATGTACGGCAGCCAGGTCGAACTCGCCTCCTTGCTTTGCTTCTGCATGATGCCCGCGCGCGCGAAGCCGCCCGACAGCAGATGCAGTCCGCTGCGCGGACCATCGTCCGCGATCGGCAGTGTTTCGTAGCCCACGACCGAGCGATAGAAGGCCGCTGCCTTCTCGACGTCGCTCGTCCAGAGGTCGATCCAGTACCACTCGTTGACGTCGCCCGCGTAGTCGGCTGGATCGCCATTTTTCGAGTGGACGACGCCGAACACGACGCCCTCCGGATCCTTGAAGACTGCGGTTTCGCCGCGCTCGCCGAGCATGACCGGCGCGTACACGACCGTGCCGCCGCCCGCGGTGACCGCAGCCGTGGAGGCCTTGACGTCGCCGACGGAGATGAGCCCGACCCAGCGGGCCGAGGGGGTCTTGCCCTTCATCGCGCGCTGGTCGAACACCATGCCGCCGATCGGCAACCCGTCGGCGAGCGCGAGTGTGTACGTGTCACGGTCGTCTTCGCCGCCGTAGGTCTCGAAGGTCCAGCCGAAGACCTTGCCGTAGAAGCCCGCGGCGGCGGCAACGTCGGCCGTCACCAGGTCGCCCCAGACGAACCGGCCCGGCGTGTGCTGTCCGGTCGGGGGGTCGACGATCGGGGGCCAGTATCGATCGCTCGCGTGGGCACTGAGCGTGAGCAGCACCGCAAGCGGGGCCAGCCACCAATGGCCCCCGGCGCCGACGACAGGCAAGACAGGATCGAGTCATTTCGGCTGAGCCCCCGGGTGCGACCTGCACGTGCTCGTTCGACTATAGCGCGATGGCGCCACGCTTTCAGCGAGAAGCCAGCCGTTCGTGTCCGCTGTAGACATTGAACCGCTGGCCGCGCACGAAACCGAGCAGCGTCACGCCGAACTCCTTGGCGGCGGCGATGGCCAGGCTCGATGGCGCGCCCACGGCGCAGACGACTGGAATCCCGGCCATGACAGCTTTCTGCAGCAGCTCGAAGCTGGCACGTCCACTCAGGAAAAGTATCGTGTCATTGGCGGGCAGCGCGCCAGCGAGGAAGCGTGACCCCACGAGCTTGTCGAGCGCGTTGTGCCGACCCACGTCCTCACGCAGCATGAGCAGCTCGCCCGTGCGTGAAAAGAGCGCCGAGGCATGCAGGCCACCCGTCGACTGGAATGCGTGCTGCTGTGCCTGCAGCCGAGCGGGCAATTCGTCGATCAGGCTCGCGTCGATTTTGAAGCCTGCGGGTGGAGCGACGATCCGCGCGCCCGTCGCCAGCGCCTCGATCGAGGTCTTGCCGCACACGCCGCAGCTGGACGTCGTGTAGAAGTTGCGTTCCAGGCGCTTGACGTCGACGGCGACGCCCTCGGCCAGGTCGACACGCAGGGTGTTCGTCGCGCCCTTGCCCTTGCCGCAGTGATGAATCTCCCGCACCTGGTCGCGCGATTGCAGGATGCCCTCGGTGAACAGGAAGCCCACCGCGAGTTCGAAGTCGTCGCCCGGCGTGCGCATCGTGATCGAGACGGGACGATGCTGCAGGCGACCGTTCTCGGTCTGTCCCAGCCGGATCTCGAGCGGCTCTTCGACCGCGATCGCATCGTCGACCGTTGCCATCGACACGCCCCGTTCGTAGCGCACGATGGGCGCACGACCTTGTTCCGGAGTTCCGGCGAGCGAGGGCGGCGGTTGCTGACCCGGCGTGACGCGCATGGCGCGGTCCGGCTTCAGGACCGAGGCGAGGAGTAGGGCTGGGGTGTCTTCACCTCGCAACCATACTCCGCGGCGGACAGCGCCAGCCACTGCCACAGGCTGTCGAAGTACGTGCGCACGACGAGCAGACGGTAGATGGGGTCGTCCGCGACCTGCCAGAGATGCACTGCGAGGTGCGATGCCGTGGTGACTGCGACATCTCCGGTCTTGAACGCGCGCGGGTGCAGGTCGATGGACATGCCCTTGGCGAGCACGTCGCGCACCCGGGGGCCGCTCAGTTCGAGCAGTTGGCGGCTGCCGCTCTGGTCGAAGACCGATGCGTGCGCACCGAAGGCGGCGACGAGCCGGGCTTCCAGTGCAGCGTTGCCCTGTGGCTCGAGCGCAAGCCATTGGCCCGGCCCCGACCAGACGAACTCAATATCGCTGCCCGTGGACACCGCGGGCGTGGCGGGGAGCCCCACGCCGAAGGCTTGCTGCGCCGCCTGCGCGGCAGCGGCCGCGTGGTTCTTGCGTGCAAGCACGCTGGCCGCGCCAAAGCCGGTGAGTTCGCGCACCGTGAGTCCCGCGGCAGAGTGCGTGCGGCCCAACCGACCCGGACGGTAGTCGAAGCGTGATGCGTCAGCCACGGAGACGCTCCCCTTGCGGATCGATGAAGATGGGCGAGCAGACCTCGACCAGGGTCTCGGCGCCCCGCAAGGGGTCGACCACCATGACTTTCTCACCGTGGCGCTCGGGCCCGTTCGTCAGGAGTCCGAGGCCGATCCACTGGCCGAGCGCCGGCGAATAGCAGACGGAGGTTACGTGCCCCTGGTCGTGCTCGATGCTGCGTTTGGCGTGTTGCGGGATGAAGTGCATGCCGCCCGCGAGCTTTGCGCCGCGGTCGACGGTCTTGAACCCCACCAGGCGCGGCCGCGCCGGATCGAGCAGGTGGGCCCGCCGCGCCATCACGGCGCCGACGAAGTCCTTCTGCGTCGACAGCATGCGACCGAAGCCCAGGTCGTACGCGGTGGTCTGGCCATTGAGTTCGCTGCCGACCACGTGGCCCTTCTCGACGCGGAGCACGTTGAGCGCCTCCAGGCCGTACGGTGCGACGCCCAGATCCTGGCCGGCGGCGTGCAGGGTGCGGATCAACGCGTCGCCACGGTGTGCCGGCACGGCGATCTCGTAGGCCAGTTCGCCCGAGAACGAAATGCGGAACAGCCGGGCCGGCTGCGCCGTCACGCAGGCGTGACATCGCCCACACGCCATGAACGGGAATGCCTCGTTGCGAGATGTCGCAGGCCGGGTCGAGCACTCGCTGCAGCAACTCGCGCGAGCGCGGCCCGGCGACCGCGAACTGCGCCCACTGGTCGGTGACCGAGACGAACTGCACGTCGAGTCGCGGCCACAGCGTCTGGTGGCAGAGGTGCATGTGCTGGAGCACCTGCGACGGCGTGCGAAGTGGTGGTCGTGATCAGGTAACGGTCCTCGGCAAGCCGCGCCACGGTGCCGTCGTCGAACATGAAGCCGTCTTCGCGCAGCATGATGCCGTAGCGTGTGCGGCCCACGGCCAGCGTCGCGAAGTTGTTGGCGTACAGGCGCTCGATGAACTCGAGTGCATCGGGTCCCTGCACGTCGATCTTGCCGAGCGTGGACACGTCGCACAAGCCGACCGCGGTGCGCACGGCGGTCGCTTCGCGGCAGGTGGGAACGAACCAGTCGTCTTCCCCGGGTCGTGCAAACCACTCGGCCCGCAGCCAGGGACCGACTTTCCTTGAACTTGCCACCCAGTTCGCTGGCCCAGCGGTGCGAAGGCGTATAGCCGCGTCGGGCGGAAATCCATGCCCTTGTGATGTCCGGCCAGGGCGCCCATCGCGACCGGCGTGTACGGCGGCCGGAACGTGGTGGTGCCGGTCGCGGCGATCGTGCTGGAGCGATGCCGCGCCAGCAGGGCAATGCCCGTGACGTTCGACGTCTTGCCCTGGTCGGTGGCCATGCCGAGCGTCGTGTAACGCTTGGCGTGCTCGACGGAGCGGAAGCCTTCACGTTCGGCGAGCTCGATGTCATCGGCGGTGACGTCGTTCTGGAAGTCGACGAAGCACTTGCCGTGCGCCCGGGTCACTTTCCAGAGCGGCACGCGGCGGGTCGATTCCTCGGGAACGCGTGGCAGGGCAGGCAAGGTGCCGGCAAAGCCGCACGCGGCTGCCGCGGCAAGCCCCTGGCGGAAGCCCGTGACGATCGCCTCGCCCAGCGTCATGTCGCCGTTGGCCGCGCCTGCGACAGTCATGCCGGCCGGCAGGCGATCGGGCACGAAGATTGACCGCTCGTCGTCCCAGCGCGGCCGATGCCCGCGGTGCGAGGTCAGATGCAATGTGGGTGACCAGCCGCCGGACATCGCGACCAGGTCGCAGTCGATGCGCCGTTGGGTGCCCGAACGCGTAGTGATTTCGACCGCCTCGACCTGCCGCCCACCGCGGGCACCGTTCACTTCCCCGGCCATGCTCGGAACGCCCGGGTGACGGCGCGCCACTTCCGCGACGACGACGGGCTCGCGCGAATCGACGACGGCGGCAACGGTGGCACCTGCGGCAACGAGATCCGATGCCGTGCTCCAGCCGTCGTCGTTGTCGGTGAAAACGACGGCGCGGCGGCCGGGCAGCACCGCGTACCGATTGACGTAGGTGCGCACGGCGCCGGCGAGCATGACACCTGGCAGGTCGTTATTGCCGAACACGAGCGGCCGCTCGATCGAGCCCGACGCAAGCACGCATTGCTTGGCGACGATGCGCCAGACACGCTGCCGCGGCTCGAATTCGGTGGGGTCGGGCGATGATCGTTGACCCGCTCGACGGCGCCATACACGCCGTCGTCGTACAGGCCGAAGACGGTCGTCCGCGGCAGCAGACGCACCTCAGGATGGGAGCGCAATTCGGCCACCACCTGGGCGGCCCAGTCGGCGGCCGGCTGGCCGTCGACCGTGCGCTTCTCGGCGAGTGCCCGGCCACCGAACAGGAAGTCTTCATCCGCAAGCACCACGCGGGCACCGGTACGCGCAGCGGCCTGCGCGGCAGCGAGCCCGGCAGGACCCGCGCCGATCACCAGCACGTCGCAGTGTGCCCAGCTCTTCTCGTAGTGGTCGGGGTCGGCCTCGAGTGCGGCCCGACCCAGGCCCGCTGCACGGCGGATCAGCGGCTCGTAGACCTTCTCCCAGAACGACGCGGGCCACATGAATGTCTTGTAGTAGAACCCTGCGACGAACAGCGGCGAGAACAGGCCGTTGATCGCGTTCAGGTCGTAGCGCAACGACGGCCAGCGGTTCTGGCTGGTGGCCTCGAGACCCGCGTAGAGCTCGGCGACGGTGGCACGCGTGTTGGGCTCACGGCGGGCGCCGCTGCGCAGCTCGACCAGTGCGTTGGGCTCCTCGGAGCCGGCGCTCAGAATGCCGCGTGGCCGGTGATACTTGAACGAACGGCCCACCAGGCGCACGTCGTTGGCCAGCAACGCCGACGCGAGCGTGTCGCCCGCGCAACCGCTGTAGTCGGCTTGCCGTCGAAACGGAAATCGAAGCGTCTGCTGGCGATCGATCGGCGCCGCCCTGGGCGAGGCGCGAGCTCACTGCGAGTCTCCGCCGGCAAAGACGTCGCGGGCGGGCATGGCGCCGATGACCTCATGATTGCGCGTGTCGCGTTCGACCACGAGCCATTCGTGGCAACCGCCCTGGTGAAACCACAGTTCGCGATGCAGGCCGAACGGATTGTTGCGCACGTAGACGTAATCGTAGAAGGCAGCCTCGGCATCAGGCGCCGTTCGGAGACGGTCGGCGCACCGTGGCGTCGCCGTAGTAGTGAACTCGTCGTGGATGCGGGGACCGCAGTGAGGGCAGGGAATGCGCATGGTCGGTGTCAGTGCCGGTTGGGGTGCGCGCCGCCGCCGTGCTCGTCGATCAGGCGACCGGTCGCGAACCGGTCGAGTCGATACGCGCGTGGCGACGGGGTGCGGGCTGGTCGGTGGCAAGCAGGTGGGCGAAGCACCAGCCGGAGGCCGGGCTGGCCTTGAATCCGCCGTAACACCAGCCCGCATTGAGGAACAGGCCGTCGACCGGCGTGCGGTCGATGATCGGCGAACCGTCCATCGACATGTCCATGATGCCGCCCCACGAGCGCAGCATGCGTACGCGGCTGATGCACGGCATCATCGCGACGCCTTCCTCGGCAGACTTCCTCGACGGTCGGCAGGTTGCCGCGCTGCGCGTACGAGTTGTACTTGTCGATGCTGCCGCCGAACACCAGGCCGCCTTTGTCGGACTGGCTGATGTAGAAGTGACCCGCGCCGAAGGTAACGACGCAGGGCACGATCGGCTTCAGGCCCTCGGACACGAACGCCTGCAGCACGTGGCTTTCGATCGGCAGGCGCAGGCCGGCAAGCGCTGCGACGCGGCTGGTGTTGCCGGCGCAGGCCATGCCGATGCGCCGGCTGGCGATGAAGCCACGGGTGGTCTCGACGCCGGTGACGCCGTTCTCGTCCTGCCGGATGCCGATCACTTCGCAGTTCTGCAGGATGTCGACGCCGAGGCTGGTCGGCCGCGCGGGCAAAGCCCCAGGCCACGGCGTCGTGGCGCACCGTGCCGCCGCGACGCTGCATCAGGCCGCCCATGATCGGGAAGCGTGCGTTGTCGAAATCGGCCATCGGCAGCAGCTTGCGCACCTGTTCGCGGTTGAGCATCTCGGCGTCGACGCCGTGCAGGTGCATGGAGTTGCCGCGGCGCGCGCACTCGTCGCGCTGCGAGTCGTTGTGGAACAGGTTCAGCACGCCGCGCTGGCTGATCATCGCGTTGTAGTTGAGGTCCTGCTCCAGGCCTTCCCACAACTTGAGCGAGTGCTCGTAGAAGGGGATGTTGCCGGGCATCAGGTAGTTCGAGCGGACGATCGTGGTGTTGCGGCCGACGTTGCCGCCGCCGATGTATCCCTTTTCCAGGACGGCCACGTTGCGCGCGCCGTGGTTCTTCGCCAGGTAATAGGCCGTGGCGAGGCCGTGGCCGCCGCCGCCGACGACGATGACGTCGTAGGCGGACTTGGGCTCAGGCTCGCGCCAGGCCGGGGCCCAGGTCCGGTGGCCGCGCAGCGACTCGCGCAGCAGGCTGAAGATCGAGTAGCGGGATGCCAACGGTCACCTCACGCGCGGGCCTGCAGGTCGAGCAGCATCAGTCGGGGATGATGCAGCCCTTGTTCATGACGTCGTGCGGGTCGAACACGCGCTTCAAGCTTTCGAGGATGTAGTACGACGAACCGTACTCTTCCCTGATCCAGGGCGTGCGGGCCTTGCCCATGCCGTGGTGGTGCACGACCGAGCCGCCGAGCTTCAGCGTCTCCTCGCAGATCACGCGGTTGATCTCGCGGCGGTACTTGTCCACTTCCTGCTCGGGCGGGCAGTTCACGTTGTAGTAGTAGATGAAGTACATGTTGGTGCCGTTGACGTAGCTGTGCGAGCTGTGCCCGCCGGCCACGGTGATGTCGGGCACCTCGACCTGCAGGCGCTTCAGCGCGTTCTCGTAGATGTCGCAGATGGTCGACCAGTCGGCGGAGACCTCGGTCGTGCGGCCCATGGTCTTGGTCTCCAGGATCTCCTTGCGCTCGTTGGCGAGCTTGTCCGCGCCCCAGTTGAGGTCGGCGAACCATTCCTCGAGGTGATGCGGGTCGACCGGCCTGCACTCCGGGAACTTCGCGACGCACTCCTTGATGCCTTCGATCGTCGCCTTGACGACGCCGGCCGGGCCCTCCGCCATGAACAGCAGCACGCAGTCGTCCTTGGCCGCGAACTTCGAGAAGTGGAACGCGCCATCGGGCGGATCGTAGAGGCGGGCCACCGACGGCTTGTAGCCGTTGACCATCACCTCGCGCAGCGCCTCGAATCCCGGGCGCATGTTCTTGAGCGTGTAGCCGACGAAGGTGTTGTTCTGCGGCATGTACGGGAAGAGCTTCACCGTGACCTCGGTGATGTAGCAGAGCGCGCCTTCGTTGCCGATGACGACGTGGCGGATGTCCGGGCCGACGGCGCGACGCGGCACGTTCTTGATGCGGGTCACGGTGCCGTCGGCAAAGACGGCCTCGCAACCGACCACCATGTCCTCGATGCCGCCGTACAGCGTCGAGAACTGGCCGATGCTGCGGGTCGCGACGAGGCCGCCGATCTGCGCGATCGGCTTCGACTGCGGCGAGTGACCGGTCGTGACGCCCATGCTTGCGGCATTCGTCCTCGAGCGTCTGCAGGCAGACGCCGCACTGGACCGTCGCCTGCATGTTGTACGTGTCGATCTTCAGGATCGCGTTCATGCCGGAGCCGTCGAGCACGATCGAGTCGGCGACCGCGGTCTCGCAGGCCGCCTTCGGTGGCGGTGCGGCCGGTGCGGGCCACGACGTTGACGCGGTTCTCGTTGGCGAACTGCAGGACGTCGACGACGTGCTGCGTGCTGCGCGCCATCACGACGGCGGCGGGAAGGCGGCCGCGTGAACACCCCGTGCACGTCCTCGTACAGGCGCAGGCGATCGACGCTGCTCTGCTTCAGCTCCTTCTCGTCGGTGACGACGTTCGCGCCGCCGACGATGCTCTGCAGTCCCTGGACGATGGCGGTCTTGCTCAAGGCCATGATGCGGTCCTTTAATGAAACAGAGGCCAGGACCGTTCGAGGACCTGGTCAGTGGAATGACGGATGTCGCGGTACACGTCGGCGTTCATGCGGGCGTACACCTCGGTGTTGGCTGCGTTGGGCGCGAACGCTTCCCGCGGCTTCTCCATGCGCGCCACGGCGGTCGCGAAGTCCGGATAGACGCCGGTAGCGACGGCGGCACAGATGGCCGAGCCGAGGCTGGCACCGCTCGGGCCGCGCGTGCGCGAGGCCGGAATGCCGAATACGTCGGCGAAGATCTGCATGAACAGCGGACTGGTCGAGCCGCCGCCGGAGATCACGATCTCGCGCAGCGACGTGCCCAGTTCGGCGGTCATCGCGTCGACCTTGTCTTTCATGGTGAGCGCGATGGCTTCGAGTATCGAGCGATAGCCGTGCGCGCGCGTGTGGCGCGCATCGAAGCCGAGCATGATGCCCTTGCGGTGCGGGTGATCGGTGGGCGCGAGCCAGTCGAGCACGCTCATGAGTCCGTCGCAGCCGGCGGGCACCTGCAGGGCTTCCTGCTCGAGGACCGACTCGCGCGTGACACCACGGGCGGCCGCGGCCGCCGCGAATTCCGGGCCGAGCAGGTCCATGAACCAGGTCAGCGTCCACATGCCGCGGCGGATGCCGTGGCTTTCGTACAGGTAGCGGCCGGGCACGCAGCCGAAGTTGGTCCAGAAGTGCTGCGCGTCCTGTCGGTTGCGCTGCGCCGTGCACCATCGACGCGATGTACGTGCCGAGCGAGATCAGCGCGGTGCGGTCGTCGAGCGAGCCCGAGCCCAGCGCTTCGACGGCCTTGTCGTTGGCCGTGACGACGACCGGCAGGCCCGCGGGAATGCCGGTGGCCGCCGCCGCGGCCGCGGTGACGTGTCCGGCGATCTCGCCGGGCAGCTGCAGCTGGAACAATTGGTCGCGCCGCAGGTTGAACTGCTGCAGCAGCGCCGCGTCGTCGCTCCATTGCCAGCGGTCGGTGTCGATCGGCCACTGCAGCAGGATGTTGTTCGCCGCAGTGTCCCGGAACTCGCCCGTGAAGCGATGAGTGAGGTAGCCGGAAGACGTCGTGGCGTACGCGACGGCGGGGTCGTCGGGCATGTAGGGCTGGTAGGCACGCGTGTCCATCCAGCTCATGACGGGCTGGGCCAGCGAACCGTCGGCGCGCAGGAATGCCTTGCAGCAGCGGATCGTGCACAGGCCCACGCCGACGATTTCGCTGCGATCACCCTTGAACGCCGCGAGCGCCTGCCGGCTGGCGCCGACGATGGAGTCCCACAGGTCGTCGTCCGGATGCTCGACGATGCCCGGTCGCGGCCGGCTGGAGGCACGCAGCACCTGGCGACCTTCGGCGACTGCGTTGCCCGCGAGGTCGTAGACGACGACCTTGGTGCTCTGCGAGCCGTTGTCGACGCCGATGATGTAGCGGCCCGGTTGCGGCATCTCGTGTCAGCGGACCAGGTAGCCGCCGTCGACGACGAGCAGGTGCCCGTTGACGTAGTTCGACGCGCGGCTCGAGAGGAAGACGAGGGCGCCCATCAGGTCGACCGGCTCGCCCCAGCGTTCGGCCGGGATGTGGTCGAGCACGCGCTGGTTGGTCACCGGATTGCTGCGTGTCTGGCGCGTGATCTCGGTGGCGTAGTAGCCCGGCGCGATGCCGTTGACCTGGATGTTGTGCATCGCGAGTTCGTCGCAGTACGCCTTGGTGAAGCCGGCGAGGCCGTGCTTGGTGGCCGCATAGGCCGACGACCAGCGTCCGCCGAGGAACGAGAACAGCGAGCAGATGTTGACGATCTTGCCGCTTTTCTGCGGGACCATCCGCTTGGCCGCTTCGTAGCTGAGCTCGAAAGCGGCGGTGAGGTTGACTGCGACCGTCGCATCCCACTGGGGCCGACCGAAATCGAGGACCTCGGCCATGGGGCAGATGCCCGCGCTGTTGACCAGGATGTCGATCCGGCCGAAACGCTCGACGCACGTGTCGATCACGGTGGCCGCGGCGCCTGGAGCAGTGATGTCGATCTTGAGGTATTCGTAGCGGCGACCCGTGGCTTCGATCAACGGGCCGGTCTTGCCGTCGTCATCCATCACGCTCGGCACGAACACATCGGCACCCGCCTTGGCGAGTGCCAGCGAGAACGCCTGGCCGAGTCCGGTGTTGCCGCCCGTGACGATCGCTTTCTTCCCGGCGAGCGAGAAGAAATCCATGGCGAATTCGCTGATGTCCATCGAGCGTGGCTCCGTCGGCCGCGTTGCCGCGTCCACGCGGTCGGGCTCGTCGCTTGGGTAGGCGCTCGCAGCCGAAGCGCGGGTGAAGTATAGCCTGCGACTCGCAGCGCGCGCGGAAGGCTCTGGCAGCGTTTTCTGCGGCATTGTTTGACGTGGGCCGTCGCTGCCTGTTACCAATGCGTCAGAAGATTTTTACGCAGGGGAAGGCAATGCGATTGAGCTGGCGCCCGGGGGCGGGCCTGCTGCTCCCACGGCTCCGCACGTTCGGGCAGGCAGCGTTGGCGCTGCTGGCCTGCACCGCGGCAGCCACCAGTGCCGTCGCGGCCTCGGTCGATCCTCCCGCCTGTCGCACCGTGCGTCTTGCCGACGTGGGCTGGACTGCAGAAACCGCGACGACGGCGGTGTTCGGCCAGATCCTGACGGATCTCGGCTACAAGCCGGTCATTACGGTGCTTTCGGTGCCGGTGACGTTCGAGTCCATGAAGAACGGCGACATCGACGTGTTCCTCGGCAACTGGATGCCGGCGCAGTCCTCGATGCTGAACCCGTTCCTCGAGGACGGCTCGATCACCGTCGTCAGGCACAACCTGGTCGGCGCCAAGTACACGCTGGGTGTGCCGGCCTATCTGCACGACGCGGGTCTCAAGGATTTCGCCGACATCCAGCGATTCCGAAAAGAGCTGGGGGCATCGATTTACGGCATCGAGCCCGGCAACGACGGCAATCACCTCATCCTCGATCTCATCAAGGCCAACAAGTTCGGGCTCGGCGGTTTCAAGCTGGTCGAATCGAGCGAGCAGGGCATGCTGGCGCAGGTCGAGCGCGCGTACCGCGCGCAGCGAGCCGGTGGTGTTCCTCGCGTGGTCCCCGCACCCGATGAACACGCACTTCAACGTGCGTTATCTCACCGGCGGCGACGACGTGTTCGGACCCGACTTCGGCGCCGCCACCGTCAGTACCCTGGTGCGCAAGGGCTACCTCGAGCAATGCCCGAACCTGGGCCGCCTGCTGCAGAACCTCGAGTTCTCGGTCGACGTCGAGAACACATGGATGGACCAGATCCTGACGGACAAGGTGCGCACGGCCGATCTCGCGCGTGCAGTGGCTTGCCAGCAAGCCGCCCGAACTCGAGCAATGGCTGGCCGGCGTGCAGACGTTCGACGGCCAGCCCGCGGCTCAGGCCGTGGACGAGCCGGTCAAGGCCAGCAAGCTCAATACGTCTTCGAAACCTGGATCACGGCCAACAAGATTCCAGTCGGGGACGCGGCCACGACCTTCGTCGAATACACCAAGCGCCATGCGCGCGGCCTGTTCGATGGCATCGCCAGCGTGCTGACCGGTGCGACGAACGTCGTCGCGAGTGTCCTGAACGGCGTGCCGGCCCTGGTGCTGATCGCGTTGATCGCTGCGCTGTCGTGGGTGCTGCGCCGTTCCGGTGGGCTGGTGATCTTCGTCGTGCTGGCGCTGCTCTTCATCATGAACCAGGGCTACTGGGATGCCACGCTGGAAACCCTCACGCTGGTGCTGGTCGCCGCGCTGGTGTCGACGCTGATCGGCGTGCCGCTCGGCATCTGGAACGCCAGGAGTCCACGCATGTTTGCCGCGATGCGTCCCGTGCTCGACCTGATGCAGACGCTGCCGACGTTCGTGTACCTCACGCCGACGCTGGTGCTCTTCGGCCTCGGGATCGTGCCGGGCCTGATTTCCACGATCATCTTTGCCTTGCCCGCGCCGATCCGGATGACCCAGCTCGGCATCTCATCGGTGCCCAAGACGCTGCGCGAAGCGGGGCAGGCGTTCGGCGCCACGCCACTGCAGCTGCTGTTCAAGGTCGAACTGCCGAGCGCGCGACCGATGATCCTGGCCGGCATCACGCAATGCATCATGCTGAGCCTCTCGATGGTCGTCATCGCCGCACTGGTCGGGGCGGGCGGGCTCGGCGTACCCGTCGTGCGCGCGCTCAATACGGTGCAGGTTGGCATGGGTTTCGAGGCGGGACTCGCGATCGTGCTGCTGGCCATCATGCTCGACCGCATCTCGCGACCTGCCGAGAAGAAGGGCCAGGAATGAACACCGCGGCAGTCGAGTTCGACGGCGTGGACATCCTGTTTTCGTCCGAGGCGGGGCGCAAGCGCGACGCCGCGATCAGGACTGCGCTCAAGCTGCTGGATGAGGGTCGCGATCGCAACGAGATCGAAACGGCTACCGGCGTGGTGGTGGGCGTCAGCAAGGCCAGCCTCACCGTGCAGCGCGGACAGATCTCGGTGCTCATGGGCCTCTCGGGTTCGGGCAAGTCGACGCTGCTGCGCGCAGCCAATGGCCTCAACCGGGTGACGCGCGGGCGCGTCATGGTGAACGACGGCGAGAAGCAGGTCGACGTGGCGACCTGCGATGCCGCCAGCCTGCGACGCCTGCGTCGCGGCACGATCGCGATGATCTTCCAGCAGTTCGGTCTGCTGCCCTGGCGCACCGTACGCGAAAACGTGGGGCTGGGTCTCGAGTTGCGCGGCGAATCCACCGCCGACCGTCGGCGTATCGTCGATGAAAAGCTGCAGCTCGTCGGCCTGGAGCGCTGGGCGGACCGCTACGGCCACGAATTGTCCGGCGGCATGCAGCAGCGCGTCGGCCTCGCACGCGCCTTCGCCACGGATGCTCCGATCCTGCTGATGGACGAGCCGTTCTCCGCGCTCGATCCGCTGATCCGCAACAAGCTGCAGGACGAGCTGCTGGCGCTGCAGGCGCGCGTGCGCAAGACGATCGTCTTCGTCACGCACGACCTCGACGAGGCCTTGAAGCTCGGCAACCAGACCTCGGTGCTCGAAGGCGGCCGCATCGTGCAGACAGGCACGCCGGAGGACATCGTGCTGCGCCCGGCGAATTCTTACGTCGGCGAGTTCGTCCAGCACATGAACCCGTTGTCGGTGCTGAATGGCCGCATGGTGATGCGCGCCTGGAGCGACCTCGCGGCCGACGGCGCCCAGCGCTGGCTCGACCCGGGCCGACAGTTCAGCGCCGCACTCGATGAGCAGGGCCGGCCCGTGGCTGCGGCCTTCGAAGGTCGGCCACTTGCCTTGCGCGCCTCGGCAGCCGAGGGAGAGGGATTGATCGTGGCAGACATCGATACGCCCCTGCGACAACTGATCCAATGGTGCCGCTCCGGCAACCCGGTGCTGCTCGCCGAAGGCGGGGCGGTGCAGGGCGTCTGCGGCCCGACCGACGTCATCCGCGCGCTGGCCACCAGCGATGCGCGCGCTCATGCCCACCCCTGATCGCATCCGCACACCAACGAGAGGGATTTCCACCATGCGAATCCACCACCCGCTGTCCCAAGCCGTCCGCACCACTGGAACCGTTGCCGGCGCGATTGCTGCGGCACTCGCCGTGGGCGCGCCGTTCGCTGCACAGGCGCAGCAGGAAGGCGCCAGCTCCGGCATCGAGGAGATCATCGTCACGGCCCAGCGCCGCGAGGAAAACCTGCGGGACGTGGGTATCGCGGTGACTGCGCTCGGCACCGAAGCGCTGACCAACCTGAACATCACGGTCGCGACCGACATCACGCGCGCAGTGCCCAGCCTGAAGATGAATGCCTATTCGTCGTCGCAGGTGGTGTTCAACATCCGCGGCGTGTCGCAGAACGACTACGGCGATCAGCAGGAGCCGCCCGTGGCCGTCTACCAGGACGACAGCTATTCGAGCTCGATCAACCTCGCGAGTTTCCCGATCTTCGACCTGGCGCGGGTCGAAGTACTGCGCGGGCCGCAGGGCACGCTGTTCGGGCGCAACGCGACCGGCGGCGCGATCCAGTTCATCTCGAACCGCCCGACCAAGGAGCTGCAGGGATACACCACCCTCACGGCCGGCAGCTACGGCCAGTTCATGGCTGAAGGCGCGGTTTCCGGACCGCTGACCGACACCTTCCAGGCACGCATCGCGGCCATCAGCAACACCGACGACGGCTACATGGAATCGGTGATCCCGGGCGTGGCGGATCGCGGCGGCAACGATCATTACGCGGTTCGCGGGCAACTCGCCTGGCAACCGTCTGACACGACCGACCTCAACCTGATCATCCGCTACATGAAGGCGGACAAGGAAACGCAGGCCGGCATCTACTCCCACGAACCGGCCTGCCCCAACGATCGCTTCCAGGGCGAGTTCACCGGCGCCAGCGAATCCTGCGCGTTCTGGGGCACCGGCCCGGGCGAGGCGGGCACCGGCTATCGCAACGACGCCATCACGCCGAGCCGCGGTGGCGACCCGTGGAAGACCGCCGAGACGCAGCGCTCCTACGTCGATCGCGAGATCAAGGGCGCGACGCTGCATGCCGACTTCGACATCGGCGAGCTGCACCTGGTTTCGATCACCGATTACCAGGATGCCGACAAGTTCTATCTCGAAGGTGGCGACGCGGGGCCCGTCGATGGCGTGCTGTTCTACCAGGGCAGCGAACTCGAGCAGGTCTCGCAGGAATTCCGTCTGTCGGGAACGGCAGGCAGTCACACGTGGGTCGCGGGCCTGTATGGCATGCAGGTGGACGGCGACTACACCGGCAAGTTTGCCACGCCGTTCTACGGTTACGACCCCACCATCGAGATGAGCCAGAAGACGACGTCGTACGCGGTGTTTGCGCAGGACGAATGGCAGTTCGCCGATGAATGGCAACTGATCGTCGGTGCGCGCTACTGGAACGACGATCGCGAGGGCACCTACTTCGGGTTTGCGCCCGAGGTGCCAGGGCTTTCGGCGCCGGTCACCATCATCTTCAACCAGAACGAAGTCTTTCCGGGCGGCAGCAACATCAGGCCGGGAGATGCGAGCACCGGATTCGACGGCATCACCGCGCGCGTGCAGGTTGACTGGAAGCCTTCCGACGACCTGCTGCTCTACGGCAGTTTCAATCGCGGCAGCAAGAGCGGCGGCTACACGTTCTCGACCGGCACGCCGTACGATCCGGACGGCAGTCAGACGATTCCGCGCACGTTCCTCGAGGGCATACCGTTCGATGAAGAGACGCTGGACGCCTACGAACTCGGCGCCAAGGCCACGCTCGGCGACTTCACGAGCCTGAACGTCGCTGCGTTCTACTACGACTACTCCGATTACCAGGCCTTCGCGCAGTTCGGGCCGGTGCAGACCGTCATCAACCTGGACGCGGAAACCACGGGTCTCGAGGCCGAACTCACCTCGCGCCCGCTGGATGGCCTGACGTTGCAGCTGGGCGTGTCTTTCCTCGATTCCAAGGTCAAGGACGTGCCGCTGCCGGACGGCGTGACCATCGAAGATCACGACCTGCCGCAGTCACCCGAGTTCTCGGGCAGCGCGCTGGCACGCTACGAGTTCCCGCTCGCCGGGGGCTTGATCGGCCTCCAGGGCGACGTGCAGTTCTCGAGCGAGTTCTGCTTCACCGTGCTGTGTGCGCCGGTCGAAGAAGAGGAGTCGTACACGGTGGTCAATGCCCGGCTCAGCTACGAAAGCGGCAGCGGGCGCTGGGGCGTGGCGGCCTTTGCCAACAACCTGTTCGACGAGGAATACCGGGTGTATGCCTTCGACAGCTCGCTGTTCGCGGGCGTGGTCGCGGGTGTGTACGCCAAGCCCCTCTGGTACGGCATCAGTGCGACCTATCGGTTCGGAGCGCTCTAAGTCGACCGCCCCCGTGCGCCACCCGGGGTGACGCACGGGGGCAAGTCTTTGTCGCAAATTGATCAGTCGCCGGTGGGTCCGGCGACCATACTGCCGGCATCGAATCCCGGATCGGAGCCGCCATGGCCAACACGGAAGACCTGCACTCCGCCGCCGAACGCCGTTCTTCGCGGTCCAGCGGGCGGGATGCCAAGCGAGCGGCGCGTGCAGCACGTTCAGCGGCATCGGTCCCGTACATCACGCGTTCGGTGCCGTATTACGAGGTGATGAGCGAGGAAGGCTTGGGTCTCATCGAGCGCAACGCCGAGACGATCCTTGCCGACTACGGCATCGAATTCCGTGAAGACGACGAGGCGCTCGCGATCCTGCAGGCGCACGGCGCCGACGTGCAGGGCTCGCTGGTGAAGTTTCCACGCGGGCTGTGCCGCGAGCTGGTGCAGAAGCATGCGCCACGCGAGTTCGTGCAGTACGCGCGCAACCCGGCGCGCAACGTCCGCATCGGCGGCAATTCAACCGTGTTCGCCCCGGCCTACGGCTCGCCCTTCATCCTGAACGCGGACGAGGGCCGTCGTTACGCGCGTCTCGACGATTTCCAGAATTTCGTCAAGCTCGCCTTCATGGCGAACTCGCTGCATCACTCGGGCGGCACGATCTGCGAACCGGTGGACCTGCCGGTCAACAAGCGCCACCTGGACATGGTGTACAGCCACATCAAGTACAGCGACAAGCCCTTCATGGGCTCGGTCACGGCGCCGGAGCGCGCGCAGGACAGCGTCGAGCTGGCGAAGATCGCCTTCGGCCCGGAAGCGGTCGACCCGGTCACCGGCAAGCTCCGCACGATGCTGATCAGCCTCATCAACGTGAACTCGCCGATGGTTTACGACGCGACGATGCTCGGCGCGCTCAAGGTGTACGCGCGCGCCAACCAGGCGACGATCATCACGCCGTTCATCCTCTCGGGCGCGATGTCGCCGGTCACGGTGGCCGGCACGGCCGCGCAGACGCTGGCCGAGGCGCTGGCGGGCATGGCGTTCGCGCAGATGGTGAACCCCGGTGCGCCCGTCGTGATGGGCAGTTTCGCGTCGTCCATCTCGATGCAGTCCGGCGCACCCACGTTCGGCACACCCGAACCCGCGCTGGTGCTCTACACGATGGCGGCACTCGCGCGCCGACTCGGCGTCCCGTTCCGCTCGGGTGGCAGCCTGTGCGCGTCGAAGGTGCCCGATGCGCAGGCCGCGTTCGAATCCGCGCAGACGCTGCTGCCGACGTGCCTCGCGGGCGTGAACTTCGTGCTGCACACGGCGGGCTGGCTCGAAGGCGGCCTCGCGATGGGCTACGAGAAATTCATGATGGACGTCGACCAGGCCGGGATGATGCACACGCTGCTGGCGGGCGTCGACCTCACGGAGAATGGCCAGGCGATGGACGCCATTCGCGAAGTGGGGCCAGGCAACCACTTCCTGGGTTGCGCACACACGCAGGCCAATTTCGAGAGCGCGTTCTATCGCTCGCCGCTCGCCGACAACAACAGTTTCGAGCAGTGGCAGGCGGAGGGCTCGCTCGACATGGCGCAGCGCGCCAACGCGCAGTGGAAGAAGCAGCTCAACGAGTATGTCGCGCCGCCGCTGGAACAGGCAGTCGACGACGCGCTGCTGGATTACATCAACCGCCGCAAGGCAGCAGCACCCGACTCCAACGTCTGAGTCTGGCGGAAATAGGGGACATTCACCTGATTTCTGGATCCGCTAGACTGCAGGCCGAACGGCCCACCGTTTCATCGCTAGCGAGTCCGCCCCGATGCGTCATTTGATCGCGCGCGCAGCCTGCGGGTCACTGCTGCTGCCCCTGGCCCTGTTTGCGGGCGTCGCACACGGGGCGGCCGAACCGGTCCGCCGCGCCGTCACCCACGAGGATGTGTGGCTCATGCAGCGTCCGGGCGCGTTGGCGGCCAGCCCGGACGGCCGCTGGTTCATTGCCTCGGTGGCGGAGCCTTCCTACGAGGAAGACAAGCGGCGCAGCGACCTCTGGCTCATCCCGGCTGACGGCAGCAGCGGCTCGCCGCGTCGTCTCACCTCGAGCAAGAGCTCCGAGGGCGATCCGGCCTGGAGTCCCGATTCCAGTCGCATCGCTTTCTCCGCCAAGCGCGAGGACGACGAGGCGGAGCAGATCTACGTGCTCGATCTTGGTGGCGGCGAGGCTCAGCGCGTGACGAACTGGCCAGGGGGTGCCAAGGCACCACACTTCAGCCCGGACGGCCGTTCGATCCTGTTCGCAGGGCCCACGCACCCGGGCGCGATCACGCTGGAGGACAACGTCAAGGCAGCCGCCGATCGCAAGGCACGCAAATACAACGCCCGCGCCTACGACTCGTTTCCCATTCGTCACTGGGACCGCTGGCTCGACGAACTGCGCCCGTCGCTGATTGTCCAGCCACTCGATGGCAATTCGACCCCCCGCGACCTGCTTGCGGGCAGCGCGCTGCGCAAGGAGCGGGGATTCGGCGGCCGCCTGGGCAACGAGGGCGAAACCCTCGAGGCCGCATGGACTCCCGACGGCAGCGGCGTCGTGTTCGCCGCCACCACCAACCGGCACGAGGGCGCCCGCGCCGAGGTCATCGCGTCGCTCTGGCACGTGCGGCTGGACGGCGGCGAGCCAAAGCGGCTGACGGGCGACGAGGGCGACTACTCGTCACCCGCGTTCACGCTCGACGGAGCAGTGCTGCTCGCCAAGGTGCAGCCCACCTCTGAGCGCTGGGTGTATTCCACCGAGCGCCTGGTGCGGTGGTCCTGGCCCTCGTTGGGCGAGCGCAGGATGATCACCGCAGGCGTCGCGGAGTCGGTGGGCCAGTACGTGGCGGCGCCCGACAACCGCCGGGTATTTTTCATCGCGGAGCAGGCCGGGCACGACAGGTTGTTCCAGGTCCCGCTCGACGGCGGACCGCCAGCGCAAGTCGGCCAGTTGGACGCGGGCTCTTACGCTCGAATCGCGGTCGGCGGCGGGGCAGCTGCACCCGTGCTCGGCGCGATCTGGTCGAGCGCAGCGAGCCCGCACGAGGTGGGGCGCGTGGACCTCGCCACGGGCCGCTGGTCGGCGCTCACGAAGCTGAACTCGTCGCGCGCCGCCGCAATCGACCTGCAGCCGGCGGAAGAGTTCTGGTTCAATTCGAAGCGCGGCAAGCGCATCCACAACATGATCGTGAAGCCACCAGGCTTCGACCCGCAGAAGAAGTACCCGCTGTTCGTCGTGATCCATGGCGGCCCGCACGTCATGTGGAAGGACGAATTCTTCCTGCGCTGGAACTACAACCTGCTCGCGAGTCCGGGCTATGTGCTGCTGCTCACCAACTACAGCGGCTCGACGGGTTTCGGCGAGGAGTTCTCGCGCAGCATCCAGGGCGATCCGCTCGCCGGGCCCGCCAACGAGATCAACGAGGCTGCTGACCAGGCGATCGCGCGTTACTCTTTCATCGACGGTAAGCGGCAGGTCGCAGGCGGGGCCAGCTACGGCGGACACCTGACCAACTGGCTCGCGGTTTCCACCGATCGCTACAAGGCGCTGGTGAGCCACGCCGGTCTGTTCGACCTGCGCAGCCAGTGGACCACCAGCGACGTGGTCTTTCACCGCGAACGCAACGTCGGCGGTCCCGCCTGGGAGTCGCTCCCGCTGTGGCGGGAACAGAGCCCGTTCTATCGCTCGGAAAAGTTGCGGACTCCCATCCTGCTCACCTTCGGCGAGAAGGACTTCCGGGTGCCACTCAACAACGGCATCGAATTCTGGACGGTGCTGCAGCGACAGGACGTGCCGAGCCGGCTCGTCGTGTTCCCTGACGAGAACCACTGGGTGCTGAAGGGCGAGAACAGCCGGTACTTCTACCAGGAGGTTCACGCCTGGCTGGCGAAGTACCTTTAGCGAGGGACGTTATTGGGCGTTCGGGTCCGGTGTGTCCTGCCGCGCTTGGAAAGGCAGACACGCGCCCGTCAGGACACACCGGACCCGAACGCCTGACCGCGCCCGTCAGAACACACCGGACCGAACGCCAGACCGCAGCGTTAAGCACCCACTCCCGCCGACGCGGGGGAGTTGAGGACCCTCAGACAGGTCGGGCCGGCCGCCGGCTCCGGCTGCCGCGAGTTTCGCCCGCCGGCTGCGCGGCCGTCTTGGGCGGCGGCAGGTCGACGACCTTGCGCAGGTTGGGGTAGTCCGCGGTCTTGTGCGGAATCGCCATGGCCTCGACGAAGTGCTCCTGGAAGCGCGGTTCGATGGCGGTCTCGATCTTCTCGACCTTGCCCACGAGCGTCTCGATGGTTGCGCGTGAACGCGAATCGAGCAGTGCGATGCGCGCCCCGGTGCCGGCGGCATTGCCGGCGGAGGTCACCTTGGCCAGGTCGCAGTCGGGGATCATCCCGAGCACAGTCGCGTACTTGACGTCGATGTGCGCGCCGAATGCGCCGGCGAGCCGGATGCGGTCGAGCGAGGTCACGCCGAGGCGTTCCATCAGCAACTGGATGCCGGCCATCAGCGCCGCCTTGCCCAGCTGGATTGCGCGCACGTCGTTCTGCACGATCATGAGGTTCTGGGCACCGTCGTGCAGCACGTATGAGAACGTGCGGCCGTTTGGCACGACGCGCGGCGTGCGCGCTGCCATGTCGCCGTCGATCACGCCGTCCTGCGTGATGATGCCGGCGAGGTACATCTCGGCGATCACCTCGATGATGCCGGAGCCGCAGACGCCGGTGATGCCGATGCTCTTGACGGCCTCGGCGAACGCCGGATCATCGGACCAGAGGTCCGAGCCGATGACCTTGAAGCGCGGCTCCAGTGTTTCGCGATCGATGCGGACGCGCTCGATGGCTCCGGGCGCGGCACGCTGGCCGCAACTGATCTGGGCGCCCTCGAACGCCGGACCGGTCGGGCTCGAGCACGCGACGAGCCGCTTGCTGTTGCCGAGCACGATTTCGGCGTTGGTACCGACGTCCACCAGCAGCGTCATTTCGTCGGTGAGATCAGGCCGCTCGGCCAGGATCACGCCGGCCGTGTCCGCGCCCACGTGGCCCGCGATGCAGGGCAGGGCATAGACGCGGGCGTTGGGGTGCAGCGCCACGCCAAGTTCCGCCGCGGTGACGGTCACGGCGCGATCGATGGCGAGCGCGAACGGGGCGCCCCCGAGTTCGACCGGATCGATGCCGAGCACCAGGTGATGCATGATCGGGTTGCCGACCAGGGTGACTTCGAGGATCGATTCCTTTTCGACTCCCACGGACGCGGCGACTTCGGCCGCCAGCTCGCTCAGTGCTTCGCGCACGGCCGCCGTCATCTGCGCGGCACCGCCCGGGTTCATCATCGAATAGGAAACGCGGCTCATCAGGTCTTCGCCGAAGCGGATCTGCGGGTTCATGCGTCCCGCCGAGGCCACCACTTCGCCGCTCACGAGATCGCAGAGGTGCGCCGCGATCGTCGTCGAGCCGACGTCGACGGCGAGGCCGTACGCCTTCTCGTGGAATCCGGGCCAGACGGCAATGATGCGCGACGTGTCATGCACTGCCACCGTCACCTGCCACTGGCCCGCGCGCAGTACTGGCTGCAGCTCGCGCAGCACGGACAGGTCGCACTCGAGGTTCTTCAGCTGCCACTCGCGTGCCAGCGCCAGCTCGAGCCGTTGCAGGTCGCCGGACGGGTCGTGCATGTCGGGCTCGGCCACCTCGACGAAATGCAGCTTCACGAGCGGGTACAGCTCGATGTCGCGAGCCTCGGCTTCCTTGCGCACGACTTGCCGGTGCACCTGGCTGTTCGAAGGCACGTCGACGACGACGTCGGCCTCGACCTTGGCCTGGCACGAGAGCCGGCGCCCTTCGGCCAGCACCTTGCGGGTGCCGTAGCGCTCCTCGGTCGGCGAAAACGGCGAGAGTGACGCTGCGCTCGAGCGCACGCCGTGCTTGGCGAACTCGCCTTCGGCCACCAGCACCTGGCAGCGTCCGCAGATTGCGCGCCCGCCGCAGACGGAGTCGATGTCGACGCCGAGCTGCCGCGCAGCGGTCAGCAACGGCGTGCCGACCGGGAAGCGTCCGCGCTTACCCGAAGGCGTGAAGACGACGAGGGGATCGGTGCGCGTCACGATTTCGTTGCCTCAGGCCACACCCGGGCTGCCGGCCGCCCGGCGGCGCGCGCCACCTTCACGACGGCCACGCTGCTCGCCCGGCGCACCGGTGCCCGGCGGCGGCACTTCACGGAAGCGGCGAATCCAGCGCGCGCAGTCGGGGTCGTGGCCCATCATGACGTCGGCAGCCATGCAGGCTTTCACGATGTCGCCATGCAGCGGATTGGTGATCGCGGACGTCATGCCGGAGGCGATGGCCATGGTCAGGAAGCCGCTGTTGATGCCGTCGCGCGCAGGCAGGCCGAAGCTGATGTTCGAAGCGCCGCACGTCGTGTTGACCTTCAGTTCGTCGCGCAGCCGCTTCACCAGCCGCATGACCTGCACGCCGGCCTGGTTGATGGCTCCGATCGGCATCACCAGCGGGTCGACGATGACATCGGAGGCGGGGATGCCGTGGTCCATCGCGCGGTGGACGATCTTCTTCGCCACTTCGAAGCGCACGTCCGGGTCTTCAGAGATGCCGGTTTCGTCGTTCGAGATGGCGACGACCGCCGCGCCATACTTCTTGACCAGCGGCAGCACCGTCTCGAGGCGGTCTTCTTCGCCGGTGACCGAGTTGACCAGCGCCTTGCCCTTGTAGACCTCGAGGCCCGCGGCGAGTGCGGCCACGATCGACGAGTCGATCGACAGCGGCACGTCCGTGATCGACTGCACCAGCTGGACCGCCCTGGCAAGAATCGCGGGTTCGTCCGCCAGTGGAATGCCGGCATTCACGTCCAGCATGTGCGCACCGGCGGCCACCTGCGCCAGCGCGTCGGCTTCGACGCGGCTGAAATCACCCGCGGCCATCTCGGCCGCCAGCAGCTTGCGCCCGGTCGGATTGATACGCTCACCGATGATGACGAAAGGGCGATTGAAGCCGATGACGACTTCGCGGGTCGCCGAGCTGATGACGGTGTCGGTCATGAAAGTTTCCTGTCTGCGTTGAGCTGTGCTTCCCGGCCCGGGAACCAGGGGGTGCGTCCGGCGAGGATACCCGAGCGGTCGATGACTTCAGCCACGGACTCTTCCTGCCGATAGGCCATGACGTGTACGCCGCTCACGCCCTTGATCGTGCGGATCTCCTGGATCAGGTCCACGCACAGGTTGAGCCCTTCGCGGGTCTGGTCCCTGGCGCCCTTGACGCGCTCGATGATGGCGTCGGGGATGTGAATGCCGGGCACGTGGGTCCGCATCCATTCACCCGCCTTGGCCGTGCGCAGCGGACCGACGCCCACCAGGATGAATACCCGGTCGAGCAGGCCGGCGTCTTCGAGGGCGGTCATGAAGCGGCGGAGCAGGGGGAGGTCGTAGCAGTACTGCGTCTGCACGAACTGCGCGCCGGCGGCGATCTTCTTGGCGAGCCGCACCGCGCGATGCTCGACCGGCGAAACGTTGGGGTTCTCGGCAGCCCCGAGCAACACGCGTGGAGCGAAGGTGATCTTGCGGCCGCTCTCGAAGCGATGCTCGTCGCGCAAGCCGCGGGCGATCCCGAGCAGCGACGTCGAGTCGAGATCGAACACCGGCTTCGCCTGTGGGTGGTCGCCGGCCTGCACGCCATCGCCACTCAGGCACAGCACGTTGCAGACTCCCATCGCGGCGCCGCCGAGGATGTCGCCCTGGATGGCGATGCGGTTCTTGTCGCGACACGAGATCTGCATCACCGGCGCGTAGCCCACGCGCGTGAGCAGCGCGCAGACGGCCAGGCTCGACATGTGGCAATTGGCGCCGCTGCCGTCCGTGGCGTTGATCGCATCGACATAGCCGTCGAACACGCGCGCACGCTTGTAAACCTCATCGGGTCTGCGGAATCGGGTGGCGCCAGCTCGGCAGTCACTGCGAAAGCGCCCGCGCGCAGCACGCGCTCGAAACGACCTGGGGACGTGTGACCGGGCAGGATCGGCAGCGGGTAGCCCGGCACCGGTTCGTCTTCGAACATCATGGCGCGACACCCTTCTTCTCGCGCACTACGCGCAGCCACGCGGACGAGCCTTCGAGGCGGCGGTCCACCGGTGCCTGCACTTGCTGGATCGCTTCCAGCCCGACCGGGAATGCGTTCGGCGCCGCGCCATGCCTCGACCCAGACGCAGCGCATCTCGGGCTTCACCTCGCAGTTGCCGTTGGCCCGGACACCACCGCACGGGCCGTTGCGCAACTGCTTCGGGCAGTTCATCGGGCACGACATGCCGGTGGAACTCAGGACACAGCGGCCGCACATGCGGCAGTCGAACAGCAGGCCCTTGACGTTGCGTTCGACGGCCGCGACCGGACGCTCGAGACGGTGATAACCGATGCGCTGGAACAGGGGATGCAGGCGCAGCAGGGTGTCTTCGAACCAGTGGTAAAAGCGCGCAAGGCCGCGCGCATTGCGCACCGACCACAGGCGGACCGCGTACATCAGGCGGTGCCTTCCGCCGGCGGCATGAACGGCTCGGGCAAGGTCACGTCGATGCCCTTGGCGCGGATGATGCGGGTGAGGTCGTCGTCGGTGTAGCGCGCCTCGATGGCGGCGGCGGCGGCCTGGGCTTCGGCCTGCAGGTCGTCACCGCAGGGTTGCGGCGCGGCGCGGCGCCAGTCTTCGAGATACGCGTCGGAGCTACCGCGGCCAGCGCGCATCGCTGCGCGATCGACGGCCTCCTGGAACCGGTGTGACAACTGCACCTTGGCCGTCTCCCGGCCGCGCTTGACCACGACCTGGGCCGGTACGTCACGCCACGAAATCACGATCAGCGAGGCCATGCAGACTTCTCCCAGGTCACCGGATGCTCGTGGCGCGCCACCACGGATGAGAGGCTGGTGGCGAGGTCACCGTAGCCCGTGTGCAGTTCTTCATAGTCGAGTCCGAGACGAGCCGCGGCTGCGCGTGCCGCTGCTGCGAGCCCTGCGTCCGGCAACTGCACCAGGTACGTGAGCTTGCGGTAATTGCGGAAGTACTCGGCGGCCAGTTCGGGGTGCCGGTCGATGCCAAGGCCTGCGATGACCAGCCGGTCGAAGTGTCGCACGAGAAAATCCGTCAGGTAGAACGTGCCGGGTTCAGCGTCGCTCAGGCGTCCAAACACGGTGGCGGTCGCAAAAAACTCGTAGCAATGCGCACCGGGCAAACGCTCGACGCGCTCGGCGAGCAGCAGCGCGTCGAGCAGGCCGCCGGTGCCGCAATCGGCGTAAGCGACGAAGATCCGCTCGTACCCCGACCGACCTGCATCGATCGCCGCCTTCACGGCGCCGGGAATCTGTTCCGGTCGGTTGTGCAGCTCGGGCGGCAGGCACTGGACATCCAGCGCCGTCCAGCCGTTCAGCCGCTTGAGCGCGACGATCTCGCGGGCGAGGGCGCCGCACGCGATGACCAGGACGGGCGTTGCACCGTCCATCGCACCGTCAATGCGCCGCGGCGGCAGCGATCGCTGAACGCCGCGCGGCGATGAGCGCCTTGGCGGTTTCGACGGCGACGGCTGCATCGCGGCAGTAGGCGTCAGCGCCGACGGCCTTGGCGAATTCCTCGTTGAGGGGCGCGCCGCCCACCAGCACGATGTACTTGTCGCGCAGGCCCTTCTGCTTGAGCGTGTCGATGACGACCTTCATGTACGGCATCGTCGTGGTGAGCAACGCCGACATGCCGAGGATGTCGGGCTGGTGCTCCTCGAGCGCCGCCAGGTAATTCTCGACCGGGTTGTTGATGCCGATGTTGATGACCTCGAAGCCCGCGCCTTCGAGCATCATCGACACCAGGTTCTTGCCGATGTCGTGGATGTCGCCCTTGACGGTGCCGATCACGACCTTGCCGATCGGTTCAGCGCCGGTCTCGGCGAGCAGCGGCCGGAGGATTTCCATGCCGGCCTTCATCGCGTTGGCGGCCAGCAGCACCTCCGGGACGAACAGGATGCCGTCGCGGAAATCGATGCCGACGATGCGCATGCCTTCGACGAGCGCGTCGTTCAGGACCCTGTCCGGACCCCAGCCGCGGCTCAGGAAGAGGTTGGTCGCCTCGACGACTTCGTCGCGCAGGCCGTTGTAGAGATCGTCATGCACCTGCTCGACGAGTTCGTCGTCGCTCAGGGTGCTGAGGTCGAAGGTATCGGTCTGGTCGTCGGACATGACTGTCTCTCCGGGAACTGCGCGATTCTAGGCACCCAGGGACATTCCCGGTGGTGCCGCGGCGACATAGGCTTGTCACGATGCGACATTTGCGGCGCAGTGTAAAGACCGCCAGTCGCGGGCTGTGAACAGGTTGCTGGAAGGGGCCGTTGAATCTATTTATTCGCTAGGTCCATGCATTCTACCAGACGTATCTGCAGGCTGCGCCGCAGGGGCCAATCCGGTGTCGATCCGGCTTGCGCACGGTCGTCGCATTCTGACAATCTCCGAGCCCCGGATAACAACCCCATCCGATCAAGGCGCGGAGACCTGCATGAGTTTCGACACCGAGCACCCCTTCGTGCTGACGGCCACGTGCGCCAGTCGCATGGGCACGACCGCGCGGGTGACCACGTTCCTCGCCTCGCGACGCTTCTACATCGTCGAGATGCAGCAGTTCGACGACACGATCTCGCAGCGCTTCTTCGTGCGCATCACGTTCTGCGCGGTGCAGGGCGACAAGGTCGACATCGCGGCCTTGCGCAAGGAATTCCAGGAGATCGCCGACATCGAGCAGATGGAATGGAAGATCCACGATTCGCGCGATCGGGCCCGCGTGCTGATCATGGTCTCGAATTACGACCACTGCCTCGAGGACCTGCTGTACCGCCACCGCATCGGCGAGTTGCAGGCCGACATCACGGCGATCGTATCGAACCACGTCTCGTTACAGCCGATCGCCGCCCAGAACCGCATCCCGTTCTTCCACCTGCCGGTTACGCCGCAGACCAAACCGCAGCAGGAGCAGAAGCTGCTCGAGCTGGTCGAGTCGACCCGAACCGACCTCGTCGTGCTGGCGCGGTACATGCAGATCCTGTCGGACGATCTCTGCGGCAAGCTGCGCGGCCGCGCCATCAACATCCATCATTCGTTCCTGCCGGGATTCAAGGGCGCCAAGCCCTACCACCAGGCGTACGACCGCGGCGTGAAGGTGATCGGCGCAACGGCGCACTTCGTCACGGCCGACCTCGACGAAGGCCCGATCATCGAGCAGATCGTCGAGCACGTGGACCATGCCTACACGCCGGACATGCTGGTCGCGGCGGGGCGTGATTCGGAGCGCCGCGCGCTGTCGCGGGCCGTGCGCCTCGCAACCGAGCAGCGCGTGTTCCTGAACGGGAACCGGACGGTGATCTTCAGGTAGGGTCAGTGAATAGGGGCTAGGGGCTAGTCGGAAACGCGCGAGCGCGCCTCCGAAATCCCTGATTCCCTAATCACTATTCCCTATTGCTGGGCACGACCTCGAACCCAGGCACCTTGGGCAGGTCGTCGACCATCGTCGCCGGGAAACCGGTGCCGAGCACCTTCAGGCCGCAGGGTTCCTCGTAGCGGCGAATGATGTTCGGCGAGTTCTCGCGCGGCCCGTACTCTGCCGCGGCGTCCTTGAAGATCTTCACGATCAGCGGCGACAGCGCGAGCGGCACCTTGTGGTCGAGCGCGAGCTGGTCGAACAGCCCGACGTCCTTGATCACCAGGTCCATCGTGAAGCCGATGTCGCGGCTGCCGTTGAGGATCACCTGCGATTCCGTCTCGTGCACGAACGAGTTGCCCGACGAGATGCGGATGGCCTCGTAGGTCGTGTTCATGTCCATGCCCATGGCCTTGCAGGTCGTGAGCGCCTCGGCGAGCGCGACCAGGTGCACCGTGCAGAGGTAATTGGTCATCACCTTCAGCATCGAGGCCGAACCGATGGGCCCCGTGTGCAGGATCTGGTGGCCGAGGATCGACAGGATCGGCAGCACGCGCTCGAAGGCGGCCCGCTCACCGCCGGCGAAGATCGAGATGTTGCCGGTGGCGGCGCGGTGGCACCCGCCGGATACCGGGCAATCCATGGCCGTGGCGCCCATGGCCTCGACCTTGGGCGCGAGCCGCTTGATCTCGGCCGAGTCGGTCGTGCTCATCTCGAGCCAGACCTTGCCCGGACTCAGGCCTTCGAGCAGGCCATCCGGACCCTCGACGACTGCAGCAGAAATCGCGGGCGAGGGCAGGCAGGTGATGACGATGTCGCAGGATTCGGCCATCGCACGCGGCGATGCGGCCTGCTTGGCGCCCCTGGCGACGAACTCGGCCACGGCCTCCTCGTTGAGGTCGCGCACCGTGAGGTCGACGCCGTGGCGCAGCAGGTTGCCGGCGAGGGATGCGCCCACGTTGCCGAGGCCGATGAATCCGATTCTCTGGTTGCTGCTGCTCACGACGGGTCCCCTGACTGGAAAGGGCAGGCTACTGGCACCGCCGCAGACCGAACAAGCAAAAAAAATCAGCAGACACGAAAGGATTCTTGGGTCGCACCCTGCCATCGCATTCATCTGCCCGGAGCGCGCGAAGTCGCTGGCAACGGGCGATGATTTTCAGTACAACATGGATACAACGCACGGGCCCCTCCGGGTCCAGCCCAACCGGCGACAGACCGGTGGGTGTCCGCGGCAGCACGCTCGGGGGAGAGGTCCAGATGGTGGCAGCAGTACGGCCGGAAGCGGCAGATGGCGGAGTGGGCACCGCGGCAACGCGCTGGTACGTGCTGCTGATGATGGTGCTGGTCTACACGCTCAGCATCGCCGACCGTTACGTCATCTCGACCGTGCTCGAACCGATCCGGCTCGAGCTGCAGCTCACCGATTCCGGGATCGCGTTCCTCACGGGAGTCGCGCTGGCGCTGTTCTACGTCGTGCTCGGCTTTCCGATCTCGTACCTGATCGACCGCGGCAACCGGCGCAACATCATCGCGATCTGCCTGATCCTCTGGTCGGCAATGACGGCGTTCACGCGGCCTGTCGAAGAACTACATGCAGTTGCTGATCAGCCGCATCGGCGTCGGCGTGGGCGAGGCGGGCGGCACGCCCGGAGCCAATTCGATCATCTCGGATTACTTTCCGGCCGCCAAGCGCCCGATGGCGCTGACGATCTTTTCGCTCGGCGCGCCCATCGGCGCGTGGCTCGGCGCCGACATCGCCGGCATCATCAACGACGCCTACAACTGGCGCACCGTGTTCCTCGTCCTCGGCATCCCGGGCGTCGTCGTGGGCCTGCTCATCTTCCTGACGATCAGGGAGCCGCGCCGCGGCCAGCTCGACCACAAGGGCGGCGACAGCGAGGGCGCGTCCTTCGGCGAGAGCATGCGCTTCCTGTGGACCCAGAAGTCCGCGGTGCACGTGATGGTGGCGAGCGCGCTCACGGCACTTTGGGGCTGGGGCCTCATGTGGTGGACGCCCACGTTCCTGATCCGCAACTACGGGCATGACGCCAGGCTCGGCGGGCGCCATCCTCGGGCCCATCCACCTGATCGGCGGCGGCCTGGCCACGCTGCTCACGGGCTGGTGGATGTCGCAGCCTTCGATGCGCGATCCGCGGCGCATCGTGCGCCTGATGGGCTGGGGCGTCCTGGTCGCGACGATCGTTTCGTTCTTCATCTACTGGACGCGCGACCTGCAGCTCGCCACGATCCTGTTCTGGATCTTCATCCCGGCGATCTACTTCTACATCGGCCCGTGCTTCGGCCTGCTCACCAACCTGTGCGAGCCGCGCATGCGCGCGCAGTTCTGCGCGGCGACGCTGTTCATCGCCAACGTCGGCAACCTGATCATCGCGCCCCAGCTGGTGGGATTCCTGAGCGACGCCTTCGCGCCCGACAACGTCGCCAACGGCGAGTCATTGCGGCTCGCGATGCTGTGCCTGGTGCCGTTCGGCCTGTGGGCCGTCTGGCACTACTTCGCGGCGACGAAGAAGATCCTCGACGACCAGGAGCGCGCGACGGGCATCCGGCCGGCGTAGCGAGTCGCGGTTGCCCTGGCGGAGCGGAGCAGGCCTGCGCGTTCAGGGCGTGGCGAGCGGTCCGAGCGCTTCGCGCAGCGGGCCGAGCCACGGCTCGAAGTTCTTCCACTGGTCGACGCCGTCGCGGTTGATCGGGCGGCGCACCTGCTCGGAGCTGGCGGTGTGCACGCGGCGCTCGTTCTTGTGGAACTCGATGCAGGCGGGCTCGAACGGCAAGGCCGCAGTACGTCCAGGATGCGCCGCACGCTGCCCTCGAGGTCGTCGATGACGTCCTCGTGCTGCACGCGCAGCACGCGCCCGGGCAGCACCGAGTCCCAGTGGTCCATCAGCCGCACGTACAGTCGCGTAGTAGCGGCCGATGTCGTCGAGGCTGTAGGTGAACTGCTGTCCGCTCGCAAACAGCTGCTTGAAGTTGCTGAAGCAGCAGGCCATCGGCTCGCGCCGCGCGTCGATGATCTTCGCGTTCGGCAGCATCAGGTGGATCAGGCCGACGTGGCGGAAGTTGTTCGGCATCTTGTCGATGAAGAACGGCTTGTTGCCGACCCGGTAGTGCCGCGTGTCGCGAATGTACCCCTCGCCGAAGCGCGCGGTAATTGTCAGCCGAGGGCAGTGCGAGCACGTCAGGGTAGCGCGCGCCGCTCGCGTGCAGGTCGAGCGAGCTGACCAGCCGCGGAATGTCGGCCAGCTCCATGGTGCCCTCGACCTGCGAGTGCGAGGCGAGGATCTGCTCGAGCAGCGTCGAACCCGCGCGAGGCAGCCCGACGATGAAGATCGGCGCCGGATCCTGGCAGCCCCAGCCTTGCCGCTGCTCGAAGAAATTCGCGCGTGCAGATCTCGGTCTGCTTGCCCACCGTTCGCTCGAGCACTTCAGGACGGTAGTTGCACTCGGCCTTCTTGAGCGCGTTGCCACGAGCGTAGAACTGGAACGACTCGGCATACTCGCCGCGGTCCTCGAGCGCCTTGCCGAGGGCGAAGCAGAGGTGGTAGCGGTCGACCAGCGGAGTGCGACGGGCATCGACCTGCTCCCGCATCGATCGCAAGCTGTGCGTCGTCGAAGCGGTACGTCTTGAGGTTGGCCAGGCTCCAGTACGCGTCGCCGAAATTCACGCGCAGCCGCGCGGCCTCGCGATAGGCGCGCTCGGCGTCCTCGCGGCGGCCCTGCGTCTTCAGCGCGTGACCGAGCGACAGGTGCAGCTCTGGGTCGCGGAGGTTGCCGTCGGACGAGGTCCCCGTACAGCGCAATGGCTGCCTCCGTTGCACCCTTCGCCGACGAGAATGCTGGCCAGGGTCATCCGGTGTGACGGGATTGTCGGGTTCGGCAGCGATCAGGATCTCGATCTGCTCGCGTGCCTGCTGGTGACGGTGCATGGCCGATCAGCGCGAGCACATAGTCGTGCCGGGCCGCACGATAGCCGGGTGAGGCGGCAAGCACGGCCTCGAGCAATGTGGCAGCGTCCTTCGAGAACTCGTTCTGGTGCGCGACCAGCGCCAGCACACGCAGCGCCTCGATGTCGTCCGGCTTCACCTGCAGATAGCCTCGAATCAGTTCCTCGGCTTCGCGCAGGTTGCCGTCGGCCAGCATGCTCGCGGGCCGTCACCACCTCGGCGGCCAGGCTCTCGAGCTTGGCCACGTGCTGCGCAGCGTTCGCTGATTCCTGCGGACGTCCGACCATCTTGTAGAGTGATGCCAGCAGCCGCCAGCTTGCCGGTAATGCAGGGTTCAACTCGACTGCGCGAGAAAATGCCCGGATCGCCTCCGGCGCCTGCTTGCGAAACACATGACAATGTCCTCGCTCCTGGAACAGGCGCGGGTAGGTGGGGTAGCCGTCTTCGAGCAACTCCAACGTCCTGAGCGCCTCGGGCACGCGATGCAGGTGGCGCAATGCGACGGCACGCATGTAGAGCAGGTCGCGATGGCCCGCGAACTGCTCGAGAAGGCGATCGGTGGAGGACAGCGCGTCGTCGAAGCGGCGCTGCTCGACCAGCGCCTGCAACTCGCGCAGTTCCGATTCCAAAGTCGGCTGTATTTCGGCGGGTGGCATCGGGGAATGATGCAGGATTGCGTTGCAATATGAAAACGGGCCGGCGGGTTGCCCCACCGGCCCGAATCGAGGCGCTGCCGGAGTTAATTGCCGCCGAAGCTGTAACCGAGGCGCAGGCCGATGGTCCGCGGCCGCATCGGGACTTCGACCAGGATGAACTGCGAGGCCGTCGTGTAGACGCTCTTGTTCTCGTTGGTCAGGTTGACGACGTAGAGCTCCGCGTTCCACGCATCCTTGTTGACACCGACCGATGCATCCATCGTCGTCCATGCCGGTTGCACGTAGCGGTTGACCTCGATGGCCGACGAATAGGACTCGTCCTGATACTGGATGGCGGCGCCCACGTACGGGTTGTAGTCCCCATAGGACCACTCATACCGCGCACGGATGTTGAATTGCACCTCCGGCGCGTTCGCCATCTCTGTGCCTGGCGTGCCGAAGATGTTTTCCACGCTTACACGCTGCGTGCAGACACCGGCGGTGAACGAGAGGCACGATTCGGTGATGGGCTCGCCAAAAGTCGGGCTGTTCGGGTTGTTGCTGATGAATACCGGTGAAGAGTCGAGTTCGCGCCTTGTTGTACGACCCCGCCGCAGTGATCACCAACCCGTCCATCGGCGCGACCGTGAAGTTCACCTCGATGCCGTCGACCGTGTAGTCCGGGCCGGTCAGGAAGGACTGCAGGTTGGGGAAGCCGAGCTGCGGCGCGAACAGACCGGTCTGTGCGCTTTCCCAGTCGACGTGGTAGATCGCACCGTTGAACTGTGCACGTCCGCCCCAGAATGTCGTCTTCCAGCCGAGCTCATAGTTCGTGAGGTCATCCGACTCGTACGACGTCGGGAAGCACCACTGCTGGTTGGTGCTCCTGTTGGGGTTGTTCGGATCCTCACACCGCAGGCTGAGCCGCGGTTGAAGCCGCCCGGGCGGTAGCCCTCCGACCAGGTGGTGTACAGCAGCACGTCTTCGGTGACGCGCCAGGTCAGGTTGGCACGGCTGCGGAAGCCATCGGCCTGGTTGTCGTTGTCTTCCTGCTCGGTGACGTTGGTGCCAAAGGCATTGGTGCAGGGGCCGCCAGGACCGGTCCCGTATACCTTGCAGTAGAAGCTGCCCATGTTGGCACCGACCATCGAGTTCTCGATGTCGAAATAACGCGTGCCGAGCGTGAGAGTCAGGTTCTCGAGGATGTCGAAGTCGACCGAGGTGAACGCCGCGAACTGGGTGTAGTCGCGCGTGAAGTCGTTGAAAAAGCCGATGTCGGAGGCACGTCGGTTCGGGTTGTTCAGGTCGCCCACGGCCGACTGGAACTTCGGATCCTGCCGCGGATCAAGGTAGCGGAAGCAGTCCGTCCCGTTGCCGGTGTCCGGGCACTCCGGCACGGACTTGTAATGCCAGTCCGTAGTCGCCTCGATCGTCCGATCTTCGTAGAACAGGCCGGCCACGAAACGCATGCGCCAGTCGCTCGGACTGCTCAGGCGGATTTCGTGGCTCAAGTTCTTGCTGTCGGACGTGTCGTCCCAGAAACTCGACGGCGTGTAGCACTTGGTCGACGCTGGCGCCAGAGTAGCCGGTGCACTGGTAGTACGAACCATAGACGCCACGCGCGTAGTTCGTGTAGTCCGAGATCGATTGCGCTTCTCGCGTCAGGTAGGCACCCGCATAGACGAGATCCAGCGGACCAACCTTGCCCGTGATCGTCAGCGCGGTATTGAAGAACTCGTCCTCTGTGGTCCCGTTATTGAATATCGTGACTTGCAGCGGCTTCAGCTTCTGGGTCGAGTTGGTGCAGTTAGCGGTCGCACCGCAGCCGGACTCCGAGCCGTTCGGGTGCTGGTAGAACACGCCTTCACCATCGATCTTCTGGTACGCGAGGGCGAGCAGGGCATCCCAGTCGTCATTCACCTGCCACTTGAGGCTGGCGCGCGCGCCCGAATAATCGACCTCATTGATGTCTTTGCCGTCGATATCGCCGTTGTTTATGACCACGGAGTCCGCAGGAACGACGCCGCCCGTGCGGGTGGCAAAGCCCAGGTCGGTGCCTCTCCGGGTGAACGTGCTGTAAACATTGTCGATATAGCCGCCGCGGTGGTCCTGATAGGCGACGAGACGCAGAGCCAGCTTGTCGTTGATGAGGGGCATGTTGAGCATGCCCTCGAAGTTGTAGCTCGTCGAGCCTTGCGCAGTCCCAGCGATGCCAGTCTTGGCGTTGGCCGACATCTCGTTTAGCTGAGGCTTGTTCGTGATGTAGCGCAGCACGCCCGCCTGCGCACCGGCGCCGAACAGGGTGCCCTGCGGACCGGTAAGCACTTCGATGCGCTCGAAATCGGCC
Organism: uncultured Gammaproteobacteria bacterium; assembly: GCA_963746325.1. GTDB lineage: Bacteria > Pseudomonadota > Gammaproteobacteria > Steroidobacterales > Steroidobacteraceae > RPQJ01. The sequence goes on from CAVVBC010000003.1 coordinate 59,447, forward strand.
GCGTACACGTCCAGGTTGCGCCCAGGCACTTGCGTTGACTGGTCATCGAGGTACACGGCGACGTTCGGCCACGGGCCGTTGGTGCCGGACCCCTGGGTGCCGAGGGTGCCGAGGTTAAGGCCGCGCATGTAGATGTTGGTCTGGCCGGGGCCGAGCGTGGCTGTCGTGACGCTGGGCAGGAACTTCACGAATTCTTCAACCGTCGTGACGTTCAGTTGAGAGAGGGTTTCCCCGGTCATCGCCGTAATGGCGAGCGGGACGTCCTGCAGGTTCTCGGCACGGCGCTGTGCCGTGACGACCACCTCTTCGAGACCGCCGGACGCTGCCTGCGCCCAGACGACTTGGGCCGGGCTGGCGGCGAGTACGGCAGCCACCGCCGATGCGAGTCTGTAATTCATGCGATTTCGAACCCCCAGAGTTCGTGTTGTCTACGCAACGGCCCCGGATGCAGCGACCGCCGCCCTTTTTGAATCCCGCGCGTCCGGCGAGCCGAACACGCGAGGCGCGCCCGACCATAACAAGTCAAATGCTGTCCCGTCCACAAAATGATCATCTGAAAAAAGCATTAACCGGACCGCAAAAAAAGCATTGCCGCTCGTGTGGCGAATGCGCCACGCTTGCCGGCCGGTGACTCGGCCGCGAGCCGGGCACCCCGGGTACCGGTCAGCGGCCCAACAAAGGCCATGGGGGCTGCACGATGGATAAAGTTCGCATCGACCGTCGCTGGCTGCCCCTGAATGCCCTGCGGGCGTTCGAAGGCGTGGCCCGGTACGGCAGTTTCACCGGCGCCGCCAGCGCGCTCAGCATTGCGCAAAGTGCGCTGTCGCGCCACGTCATCTCACTCGAGAACCTGATCGGCGTGAAACTGTTCGAGCGGCGCCCGCATTCGCTCGTCCTTACCGCCGCGGGCGAGCACCTGTTACCCGTCGTTTCGCGCTCGTTCGATCGACTGGAGCATGCGATCGACGAGATCCGCGACGCCCGCACGCCGCGGCTGCGCACATTGCGCGTGCAGATGCCGCCGAGCTTCGCCGCCCACATGATGGTCCCGCTGCTGCAGGACTTCCGGTCCGACCACCCTGAAGTCGAGATCGACCTCGTCAGTCCTTACGGTATCGGCCCTCCAGCGGCCGACGTCGACATCGCCGTGCTGTACTCGCGCCCGTCCGTCACGGAGCGGGTGAGCGACTTGCTGTGGCCCGTGCGGCTGGGTCTCGTCTGCCATCCGGACGTCGCGTCGCGGCACGCGGGCAAGGACCTCGAGGCGTTCGTGCGCGACAATGAACTGGTTCACATGCGCGTCGAAGGCCTGCCGCGCCGGCATTTCTGGTCGCAATACGTGCGCGCAGCGGCCCTGCACGGGCTCGATGTCGAGCGCGGCCTGGTGTTCGACACCGAGATCCTCACGGTGCAGTACGTGCTGAGCGGTTCGGGCATCGCGCTGATCGACCTCGACCTGTTCCGCGATCACCTGACGGCGGGACGACTGGTGCAACCCTACGACACCACGTTCAACGACGGCTTTGGCTACTACCTCGTCACGGACCCGGAGGCGCTCAGCGATACCGCGACGGCGCTCTTTCGCTCGTGGCTCATCGAACAGTTCGGTCCGGGAGCCAACGCTGCCCGCGCCACCGCCGCGGACCACGCCGCTGCGAATCCTCCGGGAGTCCATCGAGCATGAGCGAGATCGAATCGAGCAGCCCGCGCCGCGGTACCGGCCGGCGTCGACCGGCCGCCGCCACCGCTGCGGCGCCGACCCCGGAGCGTTCACGCGCGTACCGCAAGATGGTCAATCCGTTCGAGAACCCGCGCATCTATTCTGACGACCAGGTGGCAGCGATCCACGTCGCTGCGCTCACGCTGCTGGAAAACCAGGGCATGAAGGTGCTGTCACCGATTGCGCGCAAGCGCTACGCGCAGGCGGGCGCGACGGTGGACGAGGCGACGCAGGTGGTCCGCATCGACCGCGGCCTGGTGGCAAAGGCGCTCGCCACGACGCCCAGCATGTTCACCTTCCAGGCGCTCGACCCCGAGTTCAACACGCCGGTCGGGGGCAAGCATGTCTGCCTGGCGCCGACGTCCGGCCCGCCGAACATCATGGACACGCAGAACGGCCGCCGCGCGGGCACGTTCGTGGACTTCTGCAACCTGATGAAGCTATCGCAAAGCTTCGACGTCATCCACACGCTGGGCGGCGCGGTCGAGCCGCAGGACATCCCGGTTCACGTGCGTCATTTCGAGACCACGCGATCGATGCTGCTGCTCTCCGACAAGACCCCATTCATCTTTTCGCGCGGTTCGCAGCAGATCGCGGATTGCTTCGAGCTGATCCGGATTGCGCACAAGCTGTCGGCGGACGAGTTCAAGCGCAAGCCTTACGTATGGACGGTCATCAACACGAATTCGCCGTTGCAGCTCGACATCCCGATGGCCGAAGGCATCATCGATTTTGCCGAGGCCGGCCAGGTGCTGATCATCACGCCGTTCACGCTGGCCGGCGCGATGGCGCCGGTAACGATCACGGGCGCGCTGACCCTGGCACACGCGGAAGCGCTGGCCGGCATCACGCTGGCCCAGAGCGTGCGTCCGGGCACGCCGATCCTGTACGGCAGTTTTACCTCGAACGTCGACATGAAGTCGGGCTCGCCTGCCTTCGGCACGCCGGAGTACGCCAAGGCGGCATTCGGCGCCGGCCAGCTGGCGCGCTACATCAAGGTGCCGTGGCGTTCGTCCAGCGCCACGGCCTCCAATGCGCCGGACGCGCAAGCTGCGTATGAGGCGCAGATGAGCCTGTGGGGTGCGCTGATGGGCGGCGCGAACTTCATGCTGCACGCGGCGGGTTGGGTGGAAGGCGGGCTTTCGACGTCCTATGAAAAATTCATCATGGATATCGAGATGCTGCAGATGTTCGCGGAGCTGTTCCAGCCCGTGGGTGCCGAGCCGGTGGACATGGCGCTCGATGCGATCGCCGAGGTGGGCTACGGCGGTCACTTTTTCGCGTGCGCACACACCATGGAACGCTATCGCACCGCTTTCTACACGCCGCTGATCTCCGACTGGCGCAACTACGGCACCTGGGAGAGCGATGGCGCGAAGACGGCCACCGAGCGCGCCAATACGGTCTACCACGAGACGCTGGCGCGCTACGTGGCGCCGGAACGCGATCCGGCCATCGTCGAGGAGATGAATGCCTTCGTCGTGCGGCGCACGGCGGAGGGCGGGGCACCGCCGGTGACTTGATGAAGGGGTTAGGGGTTAGGGGTTAGGGGTTAGCGGTTAGTGAAGACTGGCGCGGCAGCGTAGGGTGCAGATGCACCTCCGACTAACCCCTAGCCCCTAACCCCTAACCCCTTGTCGGTTAATTCAATTGCAGTCTGAGGTTGATACGCATGCGGAATCATGTGCAGGTGGCGGTGATCGGTGGCGGAGTCGTGGGCGCAAGCGTCCTGTATCACCTCACCAAGGCGGGCTGGAAGGACGTCCTGCTCATCGAGCGAGCAGAGCTCACGTCGGGCTCGACCTGGCACGCCGCCGGCGGCATGCACACCGTCAACGGCGACCCGAACGTCGCCAAGCTGCAGCAGTACACCATCGAGTTGTACAAGGAGATCGAGCAGATCTCCGGCGTCTCGTGCGGCGTGCACATCACGGGTGGACTCATGCTCGCCGGCACGCCCGAGCGCGTGGACTGGCTGCGCATGGCCGTGGCTCGCGGCCGCTATCTCGGCATGGACCTGCAGTTGATCACGCCGGCCGAAGCCAAGGCGATGTACCCGCTGCTCGATGAGCAGCACTTTCTCGGTGCGATCTACGATCCCATCGAAGGCCACGTCGACCCGTACGGCGTCACGCATGCCTACGCCAAGTCAGCGCAGCTGGCTGGCGCCGAGATCGTGCGCCAGAACCGCGTCATCGACACGAAGCAGCGCGCGGACGGCACCTGGGACGTCGTGACGGAGAAGGGCACGGTCCACGCCGAACACGTCGTGAACGCCGGCGGCCTGTGGGCGCGCGAGGTTGGGCGTTTCGTCGGCCTGGAGCTGCCGATCCTCGCGATGGAGCACCAGTACTTCATCACCGAGGACCTGCCCGAACTGAAGGGGCAGAAAGAACTGCTGCACGTCATCGACTTCGAGGCCGAGATCTACATGCGGCAGGAACGGCAGGGGATGTTGCTCGGCACGTACGAGCGTGCGGGCGTGCCCTGGTCGCCGAAGACGACGCCATGGGACTTCGGCCAGGACCTGCTGCCGAACGACCTCGAGCGCATCGCGCCGAGCGTCGACGGTGGCATTCGAGCATTTCCCGCGACTCGAGAGCGCCGGCATCAAGAAGGTCGTCAACGGGCCGTTCACCTTCGCGCCGGACGGCAACCCGCTGGTCGGCCCGATCAAGGGCCTCAAGAACTACTGGGTGGCCTGCGGCGTCATGGCCGGGTTCAGCCAGGGCGGCGGCGTGGGCCTGTCGCTCGCGAACTGGATGGTCGATGGCGATCCGGGCGCCGACATCTGGGCGATGGACGTCGCGCGCTACGGCGACTGGGCCAACCGTCCGTACACCAACGCCAAGGTGCGCGAGAACTACTCGCGACGGTTCCGCATCCGCTTCCCCAACGAAGAACTCGAGGCCGCGCGCCCGCTGCGCACGACGCCGATCTACGAGAAGCTGCAGGCCGAGAACGCCGTGTTCGGCGACTACTGCACGCTGGAGCATCCGCTGTGGTTCGCGCCGAAGGGCACGCCAGCCGGCGAAGACGCGACGTTCCGGCGCTCGAACGCACACCGCCACGTCGCAGACGAGTGTCGCGCAGTGCGCGAATCCTGCGGCCTGATCGAGATCTCGAACTACGGCAAGTTCGAGATCAGCGGGCCCGGGCGCCGCGGACTGGCTGTCAAGGATCATGGCATGCAAGGTACCGGCCGTCGGTCGCATCGCGCTGTCGCCGATGCTCAACGATGCCGGTCGCTTGATCGGCGACTTCACGCTGTGCCGCGTCTCGGCCGATCGTTTCTTCGTCGTCGGCACGTACGCTGCCGAAGTGTTCTACCTGCGCTGGTTCGAACAGCACCTGCCGCCGACGGGCGTCACCGTGCGTCCGTGCGCGATGGAATACCTGGGCCTCTCGGTCGCCGGCCCCCAGTCGCGCGCGCTGCTGCAGACGCTGGTCGATCACGACCTGTCGACGGCCGCATTCCCGTTCATGTCGTTCGCCCAGATGGACGTCGGCATGGTGCCCGCGCTGGTGGGTCGCGTCTCGTTCACGGGCGAAATGGGCTACGAGATTGTGGGTGACGTCCGAGTACCTGCGCACGCTGTACGACCTGCTGCATGAAGCGGGCAGGGCGCACGGCCTCAAGAACTTCGGCGGCCGCGCGCTCAACTCACTGCGGCTGGAGAAGAGTTTCGGCAACTGGGCGCGCGAGTTCCGTCCGATCTACGGACCGTACGAGGCGGGCCTCGGCCGGTTCGTGCACCTCGACAAGCCGGACTTCATCGGCAAGGCCGCGGCGGCTGCCGAGAAGGCGAATGGTGGCGGCGTGCGCAAGCTCATCACGCTGGCGGTCGATGCCAGGGACGCGGACGCGATCGGCGACGAACCGATCTGGCACGGCGACAAGGTCGTCGGCTGGGTCACGTCGGGCGGCTACGGCCACACGGTGGGTCAGTCGATCGCGCTGGGTTACGTCGACAACGCGGTGGCGGGGGAGACGAGTGGGTTCGCCGTCGAATTGATGGGCGAACGTCGGGCTGCGGTGCGCAGCGCGGGCGCGCTCGTCGATCCGCAGGGCGTGCGGATGCGCGCCTGATTCTTTCCGCTCGTAGTCCGTGCCTGGTGGTGCAGGGCGCTGGCGACCCCGAGTCTGATCAAGGCTCGGGGGACACGCCGTGAATACATCCCTGTAGGCTCGCCCGCGCCGTCCATGGCGCGGGACGGTCCCCCGAGTCTCTCGGGCTCGGAAGCACTGCGCCTGACGCTGTCGGTGCCGACTGCGAGACGACAAGAATCGGAGCTTCCCCGAAGCCGTGCGGTCAATCGACGCCGCACACACCTCGATGCGCCATCGCAGCACGTCGTTCGGGCGTCGCTGCGCCGAACCTGCGCAACCATGGGTCGCGTCCACCGCGGGACTTAGGCGACTGCAAGGATCGCGGGGCGTGGAGTCGCGCAACGAAGCAGCGACCCCGACGCGTCACCGCACTCAGCGAGCGATCGGCTGCCGGGTGATCGGTGCGGGACCGTCGCGCGCCATGGATGGCGCGCGCGAGCCTACAGGGACGTATTTACGGCGTGTCCCGCATCCGATCACCCGGCAGTCGGTCGCTCGCGAGCTGGTCGACTTTCCTCTGGGCGATTCGTGCGGGCCTGACAATTGCAGGGCGATACGTTGGGCGCCTAAGTCGCCGCGCCGGCCCCGCGACGTGGTTGCCGTTCGGCCGTCGGCGCCCGGCCGAAATGATTGCGATAGCACTTCGAGAAGTGCGGCGGCGACTTGAACCCGCATGCCGTGCTGATGGCCATGACCGGCATCGACGTCTGCACCAGCAGCTCCCGCGCCCGCTTCAGCCGCAGCTCCAGGTAGTACCGCTTCGGCACGCAGTTGACGTGCCGCTGGAACAGCCGCTCGATCTGCCGCCGCGACAGGCCCGACTTGCGCGCGATCTGTTCGAGCGGCAGCGGGTTCTCGATGTTGGCTTCCATCAGCGAAGCGACCGCGATCACGCTGCGATGCACGTTGCCGACCTGCGCGCGCAATGGCACGTACTGCCGGTCGCTGGCGTCGCGGATGCGTTCGACGATGAACTGCTCGGACACGCGCGCAGAGACCTGCGGGCCGAGCTTTTCCTCGATCAGGTTCAGCATCAGTTCGAGCGGCGCCACGCCGCCGGAGCAGGTGTAGCGGTTGCGGTCGACAGTGAACAGGTGATCCGAGAGCAGCACGCGCGGAAACTGTTCGCGCAGCGCCGAGAGGTTCTCCCAGTGGATCGTGGCGTGGTACCCGTCGAGCAGGCCCGCCTGTGCCAACGCGTAGCCGCCGGTGCACAGCGCTCCCAGCGGCAGGCGCTTGGCCGCGAGCCGTCGCAGCGCCGTCAGCAGGGCGGGCGAGACGGCTTCGCGCACGTTGACGCCGCCGCACACGAACACGAGGTCGACGTTGAGCGCGTCGGCCAGCCGGGTCGTCGGCGTCATCATCAGGCCGTTGCTCGCGAGCGCGGGCTCGCCGTCCAGCGTGACGACGAGCCAGTCGTAGGCCACCTGGCCGGACACGCGATTGGCCATCCGCAGCGGTTCGATCGCATTGGTCAGCGCGATCATCGAGTAGTCGGGCAACGTCAGGAACGCGTAGCGCGTCCTGGCCTGCTGCCGGGCGGCGTCTGGTTTCGCTGGCGTCGTGCTCGGTGAAGCGGGTGGGGTTGTCGTGCGCACTCGTGCTACCTGCGGGCGCCCGGCTCAGGCCGATCCGGACCGGATCGAGTATACGGTGAGCTGACGCTTTTATATAAGCCCTTGTCGCAAACAGAGTGCCAGCGTTTGGCCTCGTTGCTAAACTGCAGCGAAAGTTCGTGCTACCGCCGGGGCCCTCCCGCGTGGACTGGCGCCGACGTCCGGGGAGTCAGTGAATGAAATCGCATGCGCGCGTCGTGGTCATCGGTGGCGGCGTGGTGGGCGTCAGCACGCTCTATCACCTGACCAGGAAAGGCTGGTCGGACGTGGTGCTGCTCGAGCGCACCGAACTGACCGCCGGCTCGACGTGGCACGCAGCGGGCCTGCTGCCGCTGTTCAACATGAGCTACACGGTCGGCCAGCTGCACAAGTACTCGGTCGACCTCTACAAGCGCCTGCCGGCGGAAACGGGCCAGGACGTCAGCTTCCACGTCACCGGCAACCTGCGTCTCGCCACGTGCCGCGACCGCATGGACGAGTACAAGAAGTACTGCGGCACGGCCAACACCATCGGCGTGCCGTTCCAGTTGATCTCGCCCGCCGAGGTCAAGGAACTGTGGCCGCTCGTGAACCTGGGTGGCGACGCCGACACGCCAGCCGTCATCGGCGCGCTCTATCACCCGGACGACGGCCACATTGCGCCGGCCGACCTGACGATGGCGCTGCGCAAGGCCGCTCGCTCGGCGGGTGCCGAGATCAACGAACAGACTGAGGTGACCGGCGCGGTGCAGATGCCAGGCGGCGAATGGAAGCTCACGACGAACCGCGGCGAGATCACCGCCGAGCATGTCGTGCTCTGCACCGGCAACTACGCACGCCAGACGGGTCGCATGTTCGGCCTCAAGGTGCCGGCGATTCCGGTCGAACACCAGTACATCGTCTACGACGAATCACCCGAGCTGAAGGCGTATCGCCAGGCGGGCGGCCGCGAACTCGCGGTGCTGCGCGAGCCGGACCAGTCGTACTACTTCCGCGAAGAACGCATGGGCTGGATCCTCGGTCCCTACGAGGCCGGCGCGCCTGCGCGCTTCGCCGACGGGGTGCCGAGCTGGTTCGGCAAGGACCTCTTTCCCGGCGAACTCGAGCGGCTGCTGCCCCACGTCGAGGCGGCGCAGCGTCGCGTGCCGGGACTGGAGCGTTGCGGCATCAAGGACATCGTCAACGGTCCCATCGCGTACACGCCCGATGGCAGCCCGCTCGTCGGGCCCGCGTGGGGCGTCAAGAACGTCTGGATCAACGAAGGCCACAGCTTCGGCATCACGGCCGCGGGCGGGTCCGGCTGGCAGCTGGCCGAATGGATCGTCGAAGGCGAGCCGGGCATCGACATGCTGGCGGTGGATCCGCGCCGCTTCGGTGGTTACACGAGCAAGCGTTACCTCGTGGCGAAGAACGAGGAAGCGTATCGCGACGTCTTCACGATTCATTACCCGGACGAGGAGCGTCACGACGCGCGACCGGCCAAGACGAGCCCGGTGTACGACAAGCTGAAGCGACATGGGCGCCGTGTTCGGCCAGCGCTACGGCTGGGAACGCGCCAACTGGTTCGCGCCGGAAGGTGTCGAGCCGAAGGACGTCTGGAGTTTCCGCCGCACCAACTACTTCGAGCACGTCGGCAACGAGTGCCGCCGGTTGCGCGAGAAGGTCGGCGTGATCGACCTGACGCCGTTCACCAAGTTCGAGGTGACGGGCCCGGGCGCCGAAGCCTGGCTCGACAGCCTGGTCGCCAACAAGGTGCCGACCAAGGTCGGCCGCATCGCGCTGTGTCATGCGCTCACGAAGCGGGGCGGCATCCGCTCCGAGTTCACGATCACCAAGCTCGCCGAGCACCATTTCTACGTGGTCAGCGCGGGCGCCGCCGAGCGCTACGACTCCGATTTCCTGCAGAAGCGGCTGCCGGCCGACGGCTCGGTGACCCTGCGCAACATCACCGGCTCGCGCGGCGTGTTCGTGCTGGCCGGCCCGCGCGCGCGCGACGTCATGGCGAGGCTCACGGACGTGCCGCTCGACAACGCGTCGTTCCCGTGGCTGACGGGGCAGGTGATCGAGGCCGGCCTCGCCACCGACGTCTACGCGCTGCGCGTCAACTTCGTCGGCGCGCTCGGCTGGGAACTGCATTTCCCGATCGAGTACGCCCATGGCCTGTTCGACGCGATCTTCGCGGCGGGCGCCGAGTACGGCATCGGCATGGCCGGCATGCGCGCGATGGAGTCGCTGCGCATGGAGAAGTCGTACCGCATGTGGGGCAGCGACCTGACGCGCGACAACACGCCGCTCGAGGCGGGACTCGCCCGGTTCGTGCGCATGGAAAAAGGTCCGTTCGCAGGCCGCGAGGCGCTGGCGCAGCAGCTCGAGCGCGGCGTGCCGCTCGGCTTCGTCACGCTCGAGGTGCACGGCGTCACCGATGCCGACCCGCTCGGCAACGAGCCGATCTTCACGCCGGACGGCACGCTGGTCGGCCGCGCCACCTCGGGCTATTACGGCCACTGCCTGCGCAAGAGCCTGGCGATCGGTTACGTGAAGCCGGAGTTCGCCGCGGTCGGCACGGAACTCGTCGTCGAGGTACTGGGCGAGCGCAAGCGCGCGACCGTGCTGGTCGATTCGCCGTACGATCCGCAGAACGCCGACCTGAGGGCCTGATGCCGAAGTTTTCGGGCTGGACACTGCTCAAGGAGGCCTTCGGCGGCCAGCAGGGCTGGACGCCGCAATGGCGGCGCGCGGCACCGCAGGCGGAATACGACGCGATCGTGATCGGCGGTGGCGGTCACGGACTGGCCGCGGCCTACTACCTTGCAGCCGAGCACGGCATCACTCGCACCGCGATGCTCGAGAAGGGCTGGATCGGCGGCGGCAACACGGGCCGCAACACGACCATCATCCGCTCCAATTACCTGTTCGACGAAAGCGCCGCGCTGTACGACCACGCGCTCAAGCTGTGGGAAGACCTGTCGCAGGTGCTCAACTACAACGTCATGTTCTCGCCGCGCGGCGTGATGATGCTGGCGCACACCGTGCACGACGTGCAGGTCGCCAAGCGTCACATCCATGCCAATCGCGGCAACGGCGTCGACAACGAGTGGCTGACGCCGGAGGAAGCCAAAGCCTACTGCCCGCCGCTCAATATCGAGCAGAACATCCGCTATCCGGTCATGGGCGCCGCACTGCAGCGCCGTGGCGGTACCGCACGGCACGACGCCGTCGCCTGGGGCTATGCGCGGGCCGCCGACGCGCTGGGCGTCGACATCATCGAGAACTGCGAAGTCACGGGCCTGTTGCGCGATGCGTCGGGTGCGATGGAGGCCGTGCAGACCACGCGCGGCACGATCCGCTGCCGCCGTGTGGGCGTGTCTGCCGCCGGCAACACCAGCGTGGTGCTCGGACTCGCCGGCGTGCGCCTGCCGCTCGAGAGTTTTCCGCTGCAGGCACTGGTCTCGGAGCCGGTGAAGCCTGCCGTGCCGTGCGTGGTCATGTCGAACTCGATCCACGCCTACATCAGCCAGTCGGACAAGGGCGAGCTCGTGATCGGCGCCGGCACCGATGCCTACACCAGTTACACGCAACGCGGCGCGCTGCACGTCAATTCGCATACGCTCTCTGCCATCTGCGAACTGTTCCCGGCGTTCCGCCGCATGCGCATGTTGCGCAACTGGGGCGGCATCGTCGACGTCACGCCGGATCGCTCGCCCATCATCGCAAAGACTCCGGTACGCGGGCTTTACGTCAACTGCGGCTGGGGCACGGGCGGCTTCAAGGCGACGCCGGGTTCGGGACACCTGCTGGCCTGGACGATGGCCAAAGACGAGCCGCACCCGATCAACGCGCCGTTCACGATCGAGCGGTTCCGCGACGGTCACCTGATCGACGAGGCGGCCGCCGCGGCCGTCGCGCACTGAGTTCCCCATGCTGCTGATCCATTGCCCGTATTGCGGTCCGCGTCCCGAACTCGAGTTCGCCTACGCGGGCCAGGCGCACGTGGCGCGACCGCCGGATCCGGCGGTCACCACGCTCGACCAATGGGCTGAATTTCTCTACCTGCGCAACAACACCCGCGGCCTCCATGCCGAGCGCTGGCGCCACGTGCGTGGCTGCGCGCGTTTCTTCAATGCGCTGCGCGACACGACGACCGACCATTTCGTCGTGACGTACCGTGCAGGCGAGCCGTTGCCCGCACTGCCGGCCGGAGGCAAGCCATGAGCGGTCGTCGCCTGGAGAATGGCGGACGCATCGACCGCGCGCAGTCCGTCCGTTTCACGTTCGATGGCAAGGTCTACTCAGGGTTTGCGGGGGACACGCTGGCTTCTGCGCTGCTCGCGCACGGTGTGCGTGTGTTTGGCCGTTCGTTCAAGTATCACCGGCCGCGCGGCGTGATCGCCGCGGGCTCCGAGGAACCCAATGCGCTGGTGACCGTGGTCCGCGACGAGGCGCGCCAGACGCCCAACCTGCGCGCCACGCAGGTCGAGTTGTACGACGGCCTGGTGGCGACAAGCCAGAACCGCTGGCCGAGCCTCGGCTTCGACGTGCAGGCGGTCAACGACCTGGCGTCGCCGCTGCTGCCGGCGGCGTTCTATTACAAGACGTTCATGTGGCCGAAGGCCGCATGGCACAAACTGTACGAGCCGTTCATCCGTCGCGCGGCAGGGCTCGGCGAACCCCCCACGCAACCCGACCCGGACCGGTACGCGCAGCGCTACGCGCATTGCGACGTGCTGGTGGTGGGCGCGGGTCCGGCGGGCCTGGCCGCGGCGCTGAATGCATCGGCAGGCGGCGCACGCGTCATGCTCTGCGACGAACAGCCCGAGTTCGGCGGCTCGCTGCTCGACGAGCCGGCCGCCCGCATCGATGGCGTGCCGGCCAGCGACTGGATCCTGCAATCCGTCGCTGCATTGCGCGCGCGGCCCAACGTGACGCTGCTTTCACGCACGACGGCGTTCGGCTATTTCCCGCACAACATGCTCGGCCTCAACGAGCGCATCACGGAGCACTTGCCGGCAGCGGCGGCTGCGGCCCAGCCCCGCGAGCGTCTGTGGCAGGTACGCGCCAGGCGTGTCGTGATCGCGGCCGGCTCGATCGAACGTCCGCTCGTGTTCCCGGGCAACGACCGACCCGGCGTCATGCTGGCATCGGCGGCGCGCACCTACCTGCACCGTTACGGCGTGGCGGTGGGTAGCAATGTGGTGCTGGTCACTGGCTGCGACGCCGCCTACGCGGCGGCGCTCGACCTGCGCGTTGCCGGCGTGCGGGTGGCCTTGATCGCCGACATCCGGCCAGACGCCGCGGGCGCTCCGCATCGATACCGCGCGCCAGGCCGGCATCGAGGTCGTCACCGGTGCCACGGTGCTCGGCACGCGCGGCCGCCTCGGCATCAGCGAGTTGACGATCGGGCTGCTCGCCAACGGCGCCACCACTGCGACGCGGCGCGTCGCATGCGACGCCCTGCTGATGTCGGGTGGCTACACGCCCAGCGTCCACCTGTTTTCGCAGTCCCGCGGCAAGCTGCAGTTCGACGAGTCCCGCCAGGCATTCCTGCCTTCGGTGTCGGCCGAGCCTGAGTGCTCGGCGGGTTCCGTGCGCGGGCGTGGAGGGGTACGCAGGCGGTCCTCGAACGACGGCGCGCAGGCAGGCGCCGAGGCGAGCCAGGCCGCCGGCATCGACGTTGCGGTTGCCGAGCACCGCGTGCAGGCGCGCGAGTTCAGCATGCACGGCTTGCCGGGCGTCCTGTCCGCAGGGCTCCACGCGGCGCCGTCACGGGCCTTCGTCGATTTCCAGAACGACGTCACGACCAAGGACCTCGCGCTTGCGATGCGCGAGGGCTTCGAGTCGGTCGAGCACATCAAGCGCTACACGACGACCGGCATGGCCACCGACCAGGGCAAGACGTCGAACATGAACGCGCTCGCGTTCGTCTCGGGCGAACTCGGCCGGCCGATCCCGAAGGTCGGGCTCACCACCTTCCGCATGCCGTACACGCCCGTCACGTTCGGCATCTTCGCCGGCTACGAGCGCGCGCGACCTGTTCGATCCGGTGCGCACGACGCCGACTCACGCATGGGCGGTGGCGCACGGCGCCGTGTTCGAGGACGTCGGCCAGTGGAAGCGCGCGCGATATTTTCCGCGTCCCGGCGAGGACATGCACGCGGCGGTCGGCCGCGAATGCCGCGCCGTGCGCGCCGGCGTCGGCCTCTTCGATGCGTCGACGCTCGGCAAGATCGAGGTGGTCGGGCCCGATGCGGCGACCTTCCTGTCGCGCATGTACGTCAATGGCTTCGCCACGCTGGCGGTCGGGCAAGTCGCCGCTACGGCATCCTGCTGCGCGACGACGGCTTCATCTACGACGACGGCGTCGATCGCGCGCGTCGACGAGGATCGCTTCCACGTCACGACCACCACGGGCGGCGCCGCCCGCGTGCTTCAACATGATGGAGGACTACCTGCAGACGGAGTGGCCCGACCTGCAGTGCTGGCTCACCTCGACCACCGAGCAGTGGTCGGTGATCGCGGTGCAGGGTCCGCGGGCGCGCGACGTGCTCGCGCCGCTGGTCGAGCGGGGTCGACATCGTCGGCCGCGGCGTTGCCGCACCTGGGTGTCGCGCGACGGCCGCATCTGCGGCGTGCCGATGCGGCTGTTCCGCATGAGCTTCACCGGCGAGCTGGGCTACGAGGTCAACGTGCCGTCCGACTACGGACTCGCGGTCTGGGAAGCGATCTACGCCGCAGGCCAGGCGCACGGCATCACGCCGTACGGCACGGAGACGATGCACGTGCTGCGCGCCGAGAAGGGCTACATCATCGTCGGCCAGGAAACCGACGGCACCGTGACGCCGGACGATGCCGGGCTCGGCTGGGCGATCGCGAAATCCAAGCCGGATTTCGTCGGCAAGCGCTCGCTGGCTCGCGCAACCATGCACGCACCCGACCGCAAGCAGCTCGTGGGCTTGCTCACGGTCGATCCGCAAGTGGTGCTGGAGGAGGGCGCGCAGATCGTGGCGACGCCCGGACAGAGCACGCCCGCTGAAGATGATCGGCCACGTGACCTCGTCCTATCACAGCGCGGTGCTGGGTCGATCGATCGCCCTGGCGGTGGTGCGGGGCGGGCGCGCGAAGATCGGCGAAACGCTTGCATGTGCCGATGCCCGGCGGCGAGATCGCAGTGAAGGTCGCCAGTGCCGTGTTCTACGACCCCGAGGGAGTCCGACTCCATGGCTGATCCAGCCATGGCCGACCCCGCCGTTCGCCGCACGGTCGCCTTGCCCTCGGCGGCGTGGCTGACAACACCGTCACCGGCGCTCGCGCTTCATCTTCCGCGGCAATGCCGACGCCCGCGCGGGTGCCGGGCAGGCCTTCGGCCTGGCGTTCGCCGAAATCGCCTGCCGCGCCGCGACCGATGGCACCCGTGCCGCGCTCTGGCTCGGCCCGGACGAGCAGTTGCTGCTGGCGCCCGACGGCGAGGCCGCGGCCATCGAGGCGTCGCATCGCTGCAGGCGCTGCGACGGCCGGGCGTATTCGCTGGTGGACGTCAGTCACCGCCAGGTGGGCCTCGACATCCACGGCCAGCATGCGCAGTGGCTGCTCGAGGCGCAGTGCCCGTTGCCGCTCGACCTGCGCGGGTTCCCGGTGGGCATGTGCACGCGCACGCTGTTCGGCAAGGCCGAGATCGTGCTGTGGCGCACCGCCGAGCAGGCGTTCCGCATCGAAGTCTGGCGCTCGTTCGCCCCCTACGTGGTCGAACTGCTGCGCGAAATAGAGCGCGAAGCGTAGGAGCGCCGCCTGGACCATCCCATCGGCACTCCTGATCGCGGGCTCGAGTTCATGGGCCTGCGCGTGCACCGCACGGTGTTTCCGTTTGCGGTGACGTTGATCGTGCTGGCCGTGATCGCCGCACTGCTCGATCCGGCCGGGTTCAACGCGGCCGTGGCCCGGCTGCGGGGCGGCATCCTGCAGCACTTCGACAGCTTCATCATGATCATGGGCAACCTGTTCGTGCTGCTGTGCGTGGTCCTCGCATTGTCCCCGCTCGGCAGGGTTCGCCTCGGCGGGCCGCAGGCGCGGCCGCAGTTCGGGTTCGTGTCGTGGTTCTCGATGATGTTTGCGGCCGGCATGGGCGTGGGGCTGCTGTACTGGGGCGTGGCCGAGCCCGTTGCGGCCTACACTGGCTGGCCCGATACGCCCCTGAACGTCGAACCGCGCACGCCCGCCGCCGCGCATGCCGCGATGGGTTCGGCGCTGTTCCACTGGGGCCTGCACCCCTGGGCCGTCTACCTGGTCACGGCGCTGGTCGTGGGGTACTTCGCGTACAACAAGGGCTTGCCCTTCGCGATGAGCTCGGCGCTCTCGCCGCTCATCGGACGGCATCACTCGGGGCCCATCGGGCAGGCTGTGGACGTCTTCGCTGTCGTGCTCGCCACGTTCGGGCTGGCGGCGTCGCTGGGCCTGGGTGCGATGCAGTCAGCGGCAGGCATGCACCTCGTCCTCGGCACGCCCGACGGCTTAGGCATGCAGGCACTGTTCATTGCCGTGGTCTGCCTGATCGCCGGCTATTCGGTCTGGAGCGGCATCGAGGTCGGCATCCTGCGCCTGTCGAATCTCAACATGGCGCTCGCAACGTTGTTGCTGGCGTTCTGCGCGGTGGGCATGGGAATCGGCGCTTACCTGTCCGGGCTCGTGACGGCCCTCGGGGATTACGCGCGGCTGATCCTGCCTCTGTCGGACTGGCGGCAGCGACCCGACGCCGACTGGTATCACGCCTGGACGGTGTTTTACTGGGCCTGGTGGTGCAGCTGGGGGCCGCTGGTGGGCGTGTTCATCGCCCGTGTTTCGCGCGGACGCACGATCCGCCAGATGGTGGGTGTCGTGATGGTCGCGCCCGCTGCATTCGCCGTGCTCTGGTTCACGGCCTTTGGTGGCGGCGCCATCACCCAGGTGATCGACGGCACCGGCGCGCTCGCAGGCGGCGTGCAGGACGTCAACAGCGCGATCTTCCAGTTCCTCGGTCAGCTGCCGCTGACCGCGATCACTTCGCTGCTCGTGGTCGTGCTGCTGGTGATTTTCACCGTGACGTCCGTCGACTCGGGCGCGCTGGTGGCAGACAACCTGGCCTCCAACGGCCGCACCGACACGCCGCGCCCGCAACGCGTGCTCTGGGTGTTCCTGATCGGGCTGGTGGCGACGACGCTGCTGGTGCTCGGCGGCGACGCGGGTCTCAAGGGACTGCAGTCAGCCACGATCGTCATGGCGCTGCCGTACCTTGCGCTGATGGTGGTGCTGATCACTGGCCTGCTCAAAGCCCTGCTGCAGGACCACGCGACCTGACTGCGGGGCCGTCAGCTGCGCAAGCGCAGGTTCTCCGGATCGTAAAGCGGCTCTTTCCCGACCACCGCGCGGCGTCGCTCGCCGAGGATTTCCACCTCGAGCACGGTGCCCGGCACGGCCAGGTCGGTGCGCACGTAGGCGAGTGCAATGCTCTGCCGCAGCCGGTAGCCATAGCCGCCCGAGGTCACCAGCCCCACGACCTTGTCGCCGTCGTAGACGATCGACACGGCCGCTGCATCCGCATCCGTCGCGTCGACCAGCAACGGCACGAAACGCTCGACCGGACCTGTCTGTGCCTCGCGCCGCAGCGCCTCCTGCCCGATGAAGCCGCCCGGCTTGTCGAGCTTCACGAAGCGGTCGAGCGAGGCCATGTACGGCGTGTATTCGCTGGTGAGGTCGCCCTTCCAGCCGCGGTAGCACTTCTCGAGCCGCAGGCTGTCCATCGCGTACAGGCCGTAGTCGGCGATTCCGAGCGGCTCGCCCGCGGCCCAGATCAGGTCGTAGACCGAGAGCACGTGTTCGGCCGGAACGTGCAGTTCCCAGCCCAGTTCGCCCACGTAGTTGACGCGCAGCGCGATGGCTTTGGTATAGCCGATGTCGATCGTGCGCACGGCGAGCCACGGGAACGCGGCGTTGGAAAGGTCCGCGCGCGTCAGCTGTGCCAGCAGTTCGCGCGAGCGCGGGCCGACCACGATCAGCGAGCCATAGCGCGCCGAGACGTTGTCGATGCGCACCGAGCCGTCCGCGGGCAGGTGCTCGCGCAGCCAGTGCTCGTCGTGCTTCTCGCCGGCCGCGGCGCTGATCAGCCAGTAGCGGCCGCCGCCGAGGTTGGTCAGCGTCATCTCGGTGATGATGCCGCCCTTGTCGTTCAGGAAGTAGTTGAGGGCAGTGCGTCCAGGCTGCGGCACGACGCCGGCCACCATGTGATCGAGCCAGGCGGCCGCACCGGCACCCGTCACCTCGAACTTGGTGAAGCCGGGCAGGTCGAGCACGGCGACGCGTTGTGCCGCGGCCTCGCATTCGCGTGCGATGGCCTTGTGCCAGGCGGGGCGGCGGAACGAGACCTCGGGTTCGACCGGATCGCCTGCTTGCGGAAAGTACACCGCGCGTTCCCAGCCGCCGCGTGCACCGAACTTCGCGCCTTTCGCCGCCAGGCGCAGATAGGCAGGCGAGGTCTTGGCCAGGCGGCCTGCCGGACGTTCCTCGGCGGGGTAGCCGATGCCGTACTCGTGCTGGTAGGTCTCGATCGCCTTGGCCAGCACGAACTTGTCGTTCGCGTAGTCGAGATACCGCCGCGAATCGAGCGGCCACACATCCCACTCGGGCTGGCCGTGCGCGACCCACTCGGCAATGATCTTGCCGGCGCCGCCGGCCTGCGCGATGCCGAACGTGAACGCGCAGCAGTGGTAGAAGCCGGGCAGCCCGGGCGCGGGCCCGATCAGCGGATTGCCGTCGGGCGCGTACGGAATCGGGCCGTTGATGACTTTCTTGACGCCGGCCGTGCCCAGGATCGGCACGCGCTCGCACGCCGCCTCGATGTACTTCTCGAGCCGGCCCAGGTCGTCGTCGAACAGCTGGTTCGCGAATTCGTCCGGAATCCTGTCCAGCCAGTGCGCCGTGGCTTTCCACTCGTACGGGCCGAGGATCAGGCCGTGGCGTTCCTGGCGCATGTAGTAGCTGACGTCCGGGTCGCGCAGCAGGGGCAGCCGTGCGGCGCCGCGCTCGAGCAGGGCAGGGATGTCTTCGGTGATCAGGTACTGGTGCGATAGCGTGACGATCGGCAGGTACTCGCCCACCATGGCCGCGACTTCGCCACCGCGATAGCCCGCGGCGTTGATGACGGACTCGGCCTGGATCGCACCCTTGTTGGTGTGCACCTTCCACTCACCCGACGGCAGGCGCTCGATCGACGTGACCCTGGTGCCGCGATAGATGGTCGCGCCCGCATCGCGTGCACCCTTGGCGAGCGCCTGCGTGAGCTGCGCCGGGTCGATGTCGCCGTCGTACGGGTCGTAGAGGCCGGCGAGGATGCCGGTGGTGTCGACGAACGGATGGCGTTCGACGATCTCCGCCGGGCTCAGCATCTCGAACTCGATGCCCTGCGCGTGGGCCTGCGAGACGACGTGCCTGAACTCGTCGACGCGGTCCCGCGTGTGCGCGAGACGCACGCTGCCCGTGACGTGGTAGTTGATGTCGTAGCCGACCTTCTCCGCCAGCGTCGAATACAGCTTCGTGCTGTGCCGCTGCAGCTTGATCACGTTCCACGAGGTCGAGAAATTGGGGCAGTTGCCCGCCGCGTGCCAGGTGGAGCCGGCGGTCAGTTCGTCGCGTTCGAGCAGCACGACGTCGGTGAGCCCGAGTTGCGTCAGGTGATAGAGGGCGCTGCAGCCGACGGACCCGCCGCCGATCACGATCACCCGGGCATGCGTCTTCATGCTGTGCTCAACTCCTGATGCGCTCGTTGCGCGGGTCGTACCAAGGCTGCAGTTGCACGCGGCAGGCATGGCGCCGGCACGCGACTTCGACTTCCCACTGGCCGGTCGCCAGCCATTCCGGCGTGACGCCGGCGGCGCACGTCACGTAACCCATGCCGATGGAGCGGCCGAGCCGGTGACCCCAGGCGCCCGAGCGGATGGAGCCGACGATGACGCCGTCGCGCACGATCGGCTCCTCGTGGTAGAGCAGGGGGGCCGCGTCGGACGCATCGTCGAGCATGACCTGCACCAGTCGTCGCTTGAGCGGTCCTGCGGCCTTCTGCGCCAGCAGCGCCTCGCGGCCGACGAACCCGCCGGGTTTGTCCCAGGCCACCGTGAACCCGAGGCCCGCGTCGAGCGGCGTGTCCTCGTCGCCGATGTCGTGGCTCCAGTGCTTGTAGCCCTTCTCGACGCGGCAGGCGCCCATCGCGTGATAGCCGGCGTGCGTGAGTCCGAGCGGCGCGCCTGCCTGCAGCAGTTGCTCGTACACGTCGAGGCAGTGCTCGGTCGGCAGGTAGAGCTCCCAGCCCAGTTCGCCCACGTAGGTGATGCGGCTCGCGCGCACCCGGGCGTAGCCGATCTCGATCTCGCGCGAATGACCGAAGGGGTGCGTCGCATTGGACAGGTCCGCGCCCGACACCTGCTGCAGCAGATCGCGGCTGCGCGGACCCATGACGCCGAGCATCGCTACACCTGAGGTCACGTCGGTCACCGTGCAGTGCGCGTCGGGTTGCGATTCGATGGCACGCCGCAGCCAGGCCAGGTCGCGCGTCTGGCAGATCGCCGACGTGACGACCATGAACTCGCGCTCGGCCAGGCGGGTGATCGTGAGGTCGGCCTCGATGCCGCCGCGCTCGTTGAGCCACTGCGTGTAGACGATGCGACCGGCGGGCACGTCGACGTTCGACGTCGACAGCTGGTTCAGCACGGCGCAGGCATCGCGGCCCTGCACCAGGAATTTGGCGAAGCAGGTCTGGTCGAACAGCGCCACGCGGTCGCGCACGGCCTCGCATTCGGCGCGGCATGCGTCGAACCAGTTCTGCCGGCCGTACGAGTACTCGTAGCGCGGCGCGGAGCCCGGGGGCGCGTACCAGTTGGGCCGCTCCCAGCCGGCGGTCTCGCCCATGCAGGCCCCGGCCGCCACGAGCCGGTCGTGCAGCGGCGTGCGCCGCGCATTGCGCGCAGTCTGGTACTGGTAGTACGGCCAGTGCATCGCATAGAGCAGGCCGAGCGTCTCCACCGTGCGCTCGCGCAGGTAGCGCTTGTTGGCCTGGAACGGCATCACGCGGCGCATGTCGACGTCGGCCAGGTCCATCGGTGGACGGCGGTCGCGGATCCAGTCGGCCACGACTTTGCCGGCGCCGCCGCTCGCCGCGATGCCGACCGAGTTGAAGCCCGTGGCGACGAACAGGTCGCGCACCTCCGGCGTCTCGCCGATGTAGTAGCGATCGTCGGGCGTGAAGCTCTCGGGACCGTTGAAGAACAGCGCGATGCCGGCGGAGCCGAGTGCCGGCACGCGGCGGACGGCCGCCTCGAGGATGGGCTCGAAATGGTCGTAGTCCTCGGGCAACGAATCGAAGCAGAAATCATCCGGGATGCCCTGCATGCCCCAGGGCTTGGCCACGGGCTCGAAGCAGCCCATCAGCAGCTTGCCGGCGTCTTCCTTGTAGTAGGCGCATTCGTCCTGCACGCGCAGCACGGGCAGGTTGCCGGGCAGTCCCTGCATCGGCTCGGTGACGATGTAGAAATGCTCGGCGGCGTGCAGCGGCACGGCCACGCCGATGTCGGCCGCCATGCGGTGCGACCACATGCCGGCGCACAGCACGACGGTGTCTGCTGCGATGTAGCCGGACTCGGTTTCGACGCCGACGGCGCGTCCTTTCTCCACGCGCACACGTTCGACCTTCGTGTTCTCGAAGATCTTTGCGCCGCGCTGCTTGGCGCCCTTGGCCAGCGCCTGCGTGGTGTCGATCGGGTTGGTCTGGCCGTCCTTGGGCAGGAAGATGCCGCCGACGACGTCGCCGACTTCGAGCAGCGGCCAGCGTTCCTTGATCTCGCCGGTCGTGAGCTCGTCGACCGCCAAGCCGAACGTCTTGCCCATCGAGGCGCCGCGGCGCAGTTCTTCGAGCCGGGCCGGCGTCTTGGCCACGCTGATCGAACCGTTCTGCTTGAAGCCGGTGGCCTGGCCGGTCTCGGCTTCGAGCGAGTGGTACAGGTCGGCCGTGTACTTGGCCAGCTCGGTCAGGTTGCTGGTGGCGCGCAACTGGCCGACGAGGCCGGCGGCGTGCCACGTGGTGCCGCAGGTGAGTTGCTTGCGCTCGAGCAGCACCACGTCGGTGATGCCGATGCGGGTCAGGTGGTAGGCGATCGAACAGCCGGCGATGCCGCCCCCGACGATGACGACGTTCGCGTGTGCCGGAAGTGCCATCCGTGCTGCCCCGCGATCAGCGGGCGCCGACTCGCCGGGTCGCCGCGGACTCCGCGGCGGGCCGCATGTGCGACCGGTCGAGCTTCACCGGGAAGCGCCGGCGGATCTCGGCGTCGACGGCTTCGGTCACGTGGGACGGGAAGTGGTGACCGAGGATTTCCTCGACCTTGGCCATCGCGCGCTGCGCGATGTCGAGCGCCCCCTTGTTCGTTCCACTCGTTCGGGCTCTTGCGATCGCCGATCCCGGGGTAAAGGTACTCGGTCTGCATGAGTTGCAGCGTCTGCTCGCTGCCGAGGAAGTGCCCCGGACCATTGAGGCAGACGTCCCTGATCGTCTCGAACGAAAGCCGCTCGTCGTCGACGACGATGCCTTTGATCGTGCGCTGCGCCGCGCCGATGATGTCGTTGTCGATGATGAGGCTTTCGAGCGAGTAACCCAGCAGGCTGGCGTGCATGCCCGCCGACTCGTAGATCATGTTCGCGCCGGCATTGCCGACGAGCGCATGGTTCAGCGCCTTCTCGGCGCCGGCCTGGCCGTCCGGCAGCTTCGAATCGGTCATGCCCGACGCCGTGCCGCCGGTCAGGTCGTAGAAGTGCGACATCTGCGCGGCCGCAGCCGAGAGCAATGCCTGCTCGGGGCTGCCGCCCGACATGGCGCCCGTGCGCAGGTCGGAGACGAAGCACCAGGTGCCGAAGATGGCCGGGTGCCCGGGCTTGATCGCGTTGACGTAGACGAGGCCCGCCAGGCACTCGGCCACTTCCTGCGCCAGGGCGCCTGCCAGCGCGGCCGGTGCGGTCGCTCCCGCCTGGCCGGCCGACAGCAACAGCACGGGCATGCCGCCACGCACCGCGACCTCGAGGCACTTGCAGGCGTCGGTCGCGAACTTCATGGGCGGCACCACGAAGCAGTTCGACTGGCTCACGAACGGACGCTCGCGCCATTGCTTTTCGCCACCAGCGATCAGGTGCAGCATCTCGAGCGACGCCTCGACGTGCTCTGGCTGCACCCAGCTGCTGCCGACGTGCTTCGTCGTCGACGAGACGGCGGCGTAGCAGGTATTGAAGTCCATCTCGAACGGGTCCGGGATGTCGCGCGGCACCACGGCGCGCTGGAAGAAGTGGATGTGCTCCATCAGGTCGACGATGCGGCCGATGTCGAACAGGTCCTTGATGGTCGATTCGCGGTAGCCGGTGCGAGGGTCGACCATGCTCACGGCGGCCCCGGCGGTGCCGAAGTACGAGCGCTTGCCCCACGGTTCGAGGTCGTAGCGCGGGTCCTGCGCGTGCAGCACGAAGTTCCGCGCCGCCTTGGCCAGCGTGTCCTCGACGAGGGAGGCGGGAAAGAGCAGCCGCCCGTTGTCGTTCAGCGTGCAACCCGCCTGCGTGAGGTACTCGACGCCGCTGGGGGGCGCGTCGGCGAGCCCCACTTCGGCCAGCAGGCGCAACGCAGTCCGATGGATCTTTTCGACGTCGGCGGGGGCCAGCGGCAGGTAGCGGCCAGAGGCCATGCCAGGCTGAACGGGGCGGAGGTGGTCGGGGAGGGGTGCGGCGCGCTGCGCCCGGCGGGCGTCGCGCCCGGACGGCCGACGGGCCGGGGGCGGGGAATCTGTCACGGGCCACTCCGAAAAGGGTTGCAGCGGCGGGCGGTTGACCCGCCCGGGCGTGCGCAAGACTCGCATAAATAGTCCGCGGGCCGCCTAAAGTTTTATCTACCAGTCGGGAAAACTTTGTGCCTCGCGCGGGTCACCGCGAGCAGTCGCAGGGGGTGTGAAGCCGCTAAACTTATCGGCCCGCCACCGCACCCCTGCAGCCCAATGATTTCGAGGTCCAGATGACCCTTCCACCAAGCCGTGCCGAGTGGCACCGGATGGCCGCCGAACTGCGGTACGCCACCGGACATTTCATCCACGGCGAGCACGTGCCGGGACGCGCAGCGCGCTTCACGGTCGTGAACCCGGCGACGGCCGAACCCCTGTGCGAAGTGGCGGCGGGTGGGGCAGCTGAAGTCGATGCCGCCGTCGCGAGCAGCCTCGCTGCCCATCGTGCCGGCGTGTGGCGCCGGCTGGCTCCCCGCGAGCGGCTCGAGATCCTCTACCGTCTCGCGGCACTCATCGACGAGCACACGGTCGAGTTCACGCTGCTCGATTCCCTGTGCATGGGCAAGCCCGTCCGTGACATGGTCGCGGTCGACGTGCCGCAGTCGTCGCTCACGTTCCGCTACTTCGCCGAGCTGTCCGACAAGGTCGAGAGCAAGGTCACCGCCACGCCCGCCGACGCGTTCCATTACACGCTGCGCGAGCCGCTGGGCGTCGTCGGCTGCATCACGCCCTGGAACTACCCGCTGATGCAGATCGCCTGGAAGATCGCCCCGGCGCTCGCAGCGGGCAACTGCGTGGTGCTCAAGGCCGCCGAGCAGGCGCCGCTTTCTGCGCTGCTGCTGGCCGAGCTCTTCGTCCGGGCCGGCGCACCGGCCGGCGTGCTCAACGTCGTCAGTGGCTCAGGGCTGGACGCCGGCGCGCCGCTCGCGCTGCACGCGGACGTCGCGAAGATTTCCTTCACGGGCTCGACCGTGACCGGCAAGAAGATGCTGGTCTATGCGGGCCAGTCGAACATGAAGCGCGTCAGCCTCGAATGCGGCGGCAAGTCGCCGCAGATCTTCCTGCACGATCTCGAGGACCTCGATCGCGCAGTCACCTACGCAATCAACGGCATCTTCGGCGTGATGGGTGAGGTGTGCAGCGCCGGGTCGCGCCTGCTGGTCGACCGCCGGATCGCCGCGGACTTCACGCAGCGCTTCATCGAGCGCGGCCGCACGGCCTACGTCGCGGGCGACCCACTCGACCCGGCCACCAACATGGGCCCGCTGGTGACGCGGAAGCAGCACGAGCGCGTGCTCGGCTACATCCGCAAGGGCCGCGAGGAAGGTGCGACGCTCGCGTTCGGTGGCGACGTCCCTGACGGCCCGGGCTACTACGTGAATCCCACGCTGTTCACCGACGTCGACAACCGCATGACGATCGCGCAGGAAGAAATCTTCGGCCCGGTCGCGACGCTCATCGAAGTCGACGGGCTCGACGACGCGCTGCGCGTCGCCAACGACACGATCTACGGCCTGCAGGCCTCGGTGTGGACCAGCAACCTGCGCTCGGCGCACGAGGCCGTGCGCGGCCTCGAGGTCGGCACGCTCTACGTCAACTGCTGGGACCACGGCGACGCCACGATGCCGTTCCTGGGCTACAAGCAGTCGGGGCAGGGCGGCGACAAGTGCCTCGAGGGCCTGCTGAGTTACACGCAGACCAAGGCGGCGTGGATTCACCTGGGAACCTGACGCCATGACGACCGGCGACGACCTGATCAACCTGCGACCCGACATCGAGGTGCCGGCGCGCGAGTTCGGCGTGAACAGCGACATGCTGGTGCCGGCGTTTTCGCGGCACAGCGAATACGTGCCCGACCGCGACGACAGCTACCGGTTCGATCCCGACACCACGCTCGCGATCCTGGCGGGTTTCCGGCACAACCGCCGGGTCATGGTGCAGGGGTACCACGGCACCGGCAAATCGACGCACGTCGAGCAGGTGGCCGCGCGGCTCAACTGGCCGCTGATCCGCATCAACCTCGACGGTCACGTGAGCCGCATCGACCTGGTCGGTCGCGATGCGATCGTCGTCAGGGACGGCAGCCAGGTCACGGAGTTCCGCGAGGGGTTGCTGCCGTGGGCACTGCAGCGGCCGATCGCACTGGTATTCGACGAGTACGACGCGGGCCGGCCCGACGTGATGTTCGTGATCCAGCGCGTGCTCGAGGCGAGCGGCAAGCTGACGCTGCTCGACCAGAACCGCATCATCAGCCCGCACCCGTTCTTCCGGCTGTACGCGACCAGCAATACGATCGGCCTGGGCGACACCAGCGGCCTGTATCACGGCACGCAGCAGATCAACCAGGGCCAGATGGACCGCTGGTCGATCGTCACCACGCTCAACTACCTCGACCACGACGCCGAGGCCGCGATCGTGCTGGCCAAGTCGCCCGCCTACGACACCGACGCAGGTCGCCGCACGATCATGGCGATGGTCCGCGTGGCCGACATGACCCGCAACGGCTTCATGAACGGCGACATCTCCACGGTCATGAGCCCGCGCACCGTCATCGCCTGGGCCGAGAACGCCGAGATCTTCGGCGACGTCGGGCTCGCGTTCCGCGTCACGTTCCTCAACAAGTGCGACGAACTCGAGCGCACCACCGTGGCCGAGTTCTACCAGCGAGCGTTCGCCGCCGAGTTGCCGGAGGCGATCACCCGCGTGAAGGTCGTGTGAGCAACCGGCCACGCCAGGCGCCGCCTCGCGCCGGCGGAGCGCGGCGAACGCGCGCTGCTGCAGACCACCCGGGCGCTGGCGGGCTCGCAGGACCTCGACGTGAGCTTCGGGCCGTCGCTGCCGGGACAGACGCCCAACGCCGTGCGCCTGCCGGTGGTCAAGTGGCCGCTCACGGAGGCCGACGCCGCACGCGTGCGCGGCCACGCCGATCACCTGGCGCTGCGCAGCGCTTATCACGATCCGGTGCTGCACGCGCGGTTCCGCCCCGCCGGCAGCCGGGCGCGCGAGATCTTCGACGCGGTCGAGGACATGCGCTGCCAGTCGCTGGGCGGCAACGTGCTCGCGGGCGTGGCGCAGAACCTGACGGCTGCGCTGGTCGACCAGCTCACGCGCAAGACCGGCTCGACGCCGTTCGGCGCGCGGCCGTCGCCGATGGCGCAGGCGCTGGCGTTGCTCGTGCGCGAAAGGCTGACCGGCCTGGCGCCCCCGCCGGCCGCGGCCGAGCTCATGGCTCGCTGGCGCGACGACCTGCAGCAGCGAGCCCAGGAAGCGCTGGCGACGCTCTCCGCGAACGTGGATGACCAGCAGCAGTACGCGTTCGCGGTGCACGACCTGGTGAAGGACCTCGACCTCGGGCACGAACTGGGCATCGCAGCCGAGCGACGCCGCGCGGCAGAGAAGTCGCTCGAGGCCGACCGACCGGGTGAGGCGCCCGGCGCCGACCCCAGGCGCCGTCAAGAAGCAGGCCGGCACCCTCGAGCAGGATGCGCCGGAGCTGAAGGCGGGAGACGTCGTCGGCTCGCGCCTCGGTGCCAGCGACGAAGCCGAGCGCAAGCCGGAGCAGGAACCGTCCGGCGAGCGCCTGCAGACGCGAGCCGATGCACGACGACTCCGACCACCCCAACCGGCATTACCGCGTCTTCACCACGGCGCACGATGCCATCGTCGGCGCGACCGAGCTCTGCAGCGACGACGAAATCAACCAGCTGCGCAACACGCTCGAGCGCGAGTCGCGCGCGCTGCAGCCCGCGGTCTCGCGGCTCGCGATCCGGCTCGAGCGATTGCTCATGGCGAAGCAGACGCGGCGCTGGCAGTTCGACCTGGAGGAGGGCGTGCTCGACGCGGCGCGCCTGGCGCGCGTGCTCACCGATCCGCTGGCGCCACTCGCGTTTCGCGAGGAATCGGCAGACCGATTTCAAGGATACGGTCGTCAGCATCCTGCTCGACAACTCGGGCTCGATGCGCGGGCGGCCGATCATGGTGGCCGCCCTGTGCGCCGACGTGCTGGCCCGCACGCTCGAGCGCTGCGGCGTCAAGGTCGAGATCCTGGGCTTCACGACGCGCGAATGGAGCGGCGGGCATGCACGCGAGGACTGGCTCAAGGCGGGCCGGCCTGCGGGCCCCGGGCGACTGACCGACCTGCGCTACATCGTCTACAAGCCGGCCGACGTGCCTTACCGGCGCACGCGCCGGCAACTCGGCGTGATGCTCAAGGAAGACCTGCTCAAGGACAACGTCGACGGCGAGGCGCTGCTGTGGGCGCACGAGCGCCTGCTCCGGCGCAACGAGCAACGGCGCATCCTGATGGCGATCTCGGACGGCGTGCCGTTGTGCGAGGCGACGCTGTCGGCGAATCCCGGCGGCTACCTCGAGCAGCACCTGCGCAACGTCGTGAAGTGGATCGAGACGCGCTCGCCGGTCGAACTGGTCGCGATCGGCATCGGCCACGACGTCACGGACTTCTACCGGCGCGCCGTCGCGATTCCGGACGTCGAGCAACTCGGCAACGCCATGATCGAGCAGCTGGCCGATTTGTTCGTCGCGCCGGGACAGCGTTCGAAGCGGGCCACGTCCCCAGCGAGGCAGAGAGCATGACGCAGACTCATCGTGGATCGTGCCTGTGCGGCGAGACCGTGTTCGAAGTGCACGGGTCGCTGCGCAACTCGATCGCCTGCCACTGCACGCAGTGTCGCAAGCAGACGGGACACTACCTGTCCGCCACCAGCGCGGCGACGAGCGACTTCCGGCTGCTGCGCGGCGAACACGTCCGCTGGTTCCGCGCGTCGGCGACGGCCCGCCGCGCCTTCTGCGGCCAATGCGGTTCGACGCTGTTCTGGCAGGCGGATGCCTCGCCGGAGCGAATTTCGATCGCCACCGGGTCGTTCGACGGCCCGACGGGGCTGGTGACCGAGGGGCACATCTTCTGTGCCGACAAGGGTGACTATTACGTGATCCCCAACGAGGGTTATCAACGCGCGGGATGGGAGTGAATACGATTGGCAGGCACCGACGAGATTCCCTCCACGATGCACGCGGTGCTGCTGCGCGGCCACGGCGGACTCGAGCAGCTCGAGTTCCGCACCGACGTGGCCATGCCGCAACCCGGCGCAGGCGAGGTGCTGGTGCGCGTGGGCGCGGCTGCCGTCAACAACACGGACATCAATACACGCATCGGCTGGTACTCGAAGTCCGTCGCGACTGCCACCGACGACGACCGCGGCGGCGCAGGCTGCGCGGGACGGCAGCTGGTCCGGCAATCCGTTTCAGTTCCCGCGCATCCAGGGCATCGACGCATGCGGACACATCGTGGCCGTTGGGCTGGGAGTACCCGCGACACGAATCGGCGAGCGCGTATTGATCGACCCCGTCCTGCGTCCGGCCGATGGCAGCCTCGCGGGCGTCGGCTATTTCGGCGCCGAACGCGACGGCGCGTTTGCGCAGTACGCCACGGCGCCTGCCGCCAATGCGCATCGCATCGAAAGCGCGCTCACCGACATCGAACTCGCCACGTTTCCGTGCGCTTATGGCACGGCCGAGAACCTGCTGACACGCGCCAACGTCACCCGCGGCGAAACCGTGCTGGTGACGGGCGCCTCCGGCGGCGTGGGCTCGGCGGCGGTGCAGCTGGCCACCGTGCGCGGCGCCCGCGTCATCGCCATGGCCAGCCGCAACAAGGTGCGCGAGGTGGCAGCGCTCGGAGCTGCCAGCGTCGTCGAGCGCGAGGCCAACCTGGTCGAGGTCCTGGGACGCGAGACCGTGGACGTGGTGGTGGATGTCGTGGGCGGACCCGCGTTCGCCTCGCTGCTCGACGTCTGCAAGCGCGGCGGGCGCTACGCGGTCGCCGGCGCGATCGCCGGACCGACGGTGCCGCTCGACCTGCGCACGCTCTACCTCAAGGACCTGAGCCTGTTCGGCTGCACCGTCACACCCCCGGCAGTGTTCGCACGGCTCGTGGACCTGATCCAGTCCGGGGCATTGCCGCCGCTGGTGCGCGCGGTCTACCCGCTGGCGGACATCGCGATTGCGCAATCCGACTTCCTCGGCAAGGCGCATACAGGCAAGATCGTGCTCGTGCCCTGAGCCGGAGAACCGTTTGCGCAACAAGATCGACCTGCGAAAGCTGCCGCCGCTGAATGCCCTCAAGGGCTTCGAGGCCACCACCCGGCGCGAGAGTGTGCGCGAGGCCGCCGAAGAACTGTGCCTGACCCATCCTGCAGTGAGCTACCAGATCCAGGTGCTGGAGCAGGACCTCGGGGTGCCCTTGTTCTCGCGCACCGGCCGCTCGCTGGTGCCCACGGCGGAGGGCCGGCTGCTGTACAAGCACGTGCGTATCGCGCTCGAGACGCTGATCGAGGGCGCCGAAAGCGTGCGCCGCACGCGCGCGGGCACGCCGCTGCGGGTGCAGACCTACGTCACCGCATCGATCCGCTGGCTCGCGCGCAAGCTGCCGGACTTCGTGGCGAGCCATCCCGACGTGCGCCTGCAATTGAGCACCTGTGCGTTCGACTGGGATTTCGACGAGTCGAGTGCCGACGTCGGGCTGGTGTACTGCGCCGAGGCGCCCGGTCCGGAGTACCGCTGGGTGCCGCTGTTCGAATACACCTTGAAGCCCGTCTGCAGCCCGGCACTGGCCGCCACGCTGGGGGCTGCTCCGTCGCCGCTCAAGTTGCTGGAACTGCCACTGGTCGAGATCTACTCCGAGCAGCACAACTGGGACATCTGGTTCGAGGCGGCGCAGCTGCAGTATTCGACCCGGCCGGCCATCGTCGTGGACACGCTCGCCGTCGCGCTCGAGATCGCGCTGCAAGGCAAGGGCGTGGCGCTCGTGAACGGACCCTACGCGGACGAAGACCTGGCCGCGGGTCGCCTGGTGCAGCCGGTGCAGCACCAGGTGACGTGCCCCGGGGCCTGGGGACTGATCTGCCGTCAGGACGCGTATGCCAACGAGCGCGTGAAGGCTTTCATGGACTGGCTCGGAGGCGCCGCACCCGCCGCCTGATTGGCTGCCGGCTGCAAGCGACCCTGCTCAATGTGAGAGCGCCTCGGGATACAGCTGTGCCCACAGCTCGCATTGGTGCGCGCCGGCTGCATCGAACATGCCCACGGCGCCGGGACGCAGTCGCAGTGCCTGCCCGGGTGCCGCGAACGCCTTCCATTCCGGCAGCCCCATCCCGGCCGGCTTGCCGCTGTGCACGAAGCTGCTCCAGTAACGCACCATCTGCCCAGCCAGTTCCTGTTGCGGAGCGGCGAGTGGCGGACCATCGAGCCGGCTGGTGTTGGAGAAGCCCGGGAACTGGTAGGGCATTTCGGAGGTATGGACGGCGCCCAGCTCGATGCCCGGGTCGTCCATGACGGGCGGCGCCGCATCATCCGCAAACTCGTACTGGTACACGGGCACGTAGCGCGAGGCCATCCATGCCGTGCGCAGGAAGAGGCACGCATTCAGTCCGCCGCCTGGCATGTAATCGGACATCGCGGTCCCGAGCGCAGTGGCAGGCGATGAGTAGCGGCTCGCCGGGTATGCAGCCAGCACCTTGTCGGCGTGATCGCCGTACAGGGCTCGCAGGCGATCGGAGTAATTGCCCGCATCGATCTTGCCGCCGGCTTCGACCTCGTAGCCCACGTACAGCCGCATTTCGTGGCTGGCGCCGCCATTCATGATCGGCACCCGTACGAAGTTGCCGGTGGCGAAGGCGTCCGCCCCTTGCCGCGGCACCGTGCCATTGCCATAAATGGGCGCGAACACGCGGTAGTCGGAACTGGCAATCACCGTGCCGGCATCCACCAGTTCCTGCACCGGTTTGCCGCGCAGGCAGCGCAATGCGGTCGCGGGATCGTCGCAACCCACGAGCTTGGCGAGCGCGAGGCCCGCGTTCTTGCCTTCGTCCAGGTTGCGCAGCGTGAACGTGCAGCCCGAACTCTGGACGATGGCCTGGTGGAACAGGCCGGTCGTGGCAGCGGGCGAGATCAGGTGCATGCAGACGCTGGCAGCGCCCGCCGAGACGCCACCAATGGTCACCCTGGCGGGGTCGCCGCCGAATTGCGCGATGTTCCTTTGCACCCAGCGCAGGGCGGCGCGCTGGTCTTCCAGTGCGTAGCCGCCATTCGCCTGCGCGCCGAACGCCGGATGCGCCATCCAGCCCAGCGGGCCAAGGCGGTAATTGACCGCCACCACGACCATGTCGCCTTCGCGCGCCAGGAAGTCGATGGGGTAGAGCCGGGTCGAACCGCCGACGAAAGCGCCGCCGTAAAACCACACCAGCACCGGCCGCGTGCCCGAGCGCGACGCCGTGGGCACGGCCACGTTCAGGTGCAGGCAGTCCTCGACGTCGCTGGCTTCCGTCAGGTTGAAGCGACGCGCCTGCGGGCAGGCGTCGCGCAGCTGCGTGGCATCGAGCACGCCTCGCCACGGCGAGGCGGGGGCGGGCGGCGCAAACCGCAACTCGCCCACCGGTGGTGCCGCGAACGGGATGCCGTTGAATTCGCGCACACCCTTGCCGGCCCGACCACGCACCGTGCCGTCGGCGGTCTGGATCGTCAGCGCGTCATCGGCGGGCGCGTTCGTTGCGCCCGCGTCGCAGGCGGTCAGCGCCGCGCACAGGGACAGCATCACCGTAGCGATGGCGAAAGAGCTGGCCTTGCCGTTGGAACTCATCGATTCACCTCGATCATGGCTTGCCGATGGTGCGGGCTGCATTCAGCCGCGTGTCTTGCGCCGTAGTGAATCCCAGCTGTTGTCGCCGGTCCAGCCGCCGTCCACCGGCAGGCTGACACCGTTGATGAACGCGCTTTTTTCGTCGTCGGCGAGAAAGGCAATGGCCGCGGCAATGTCCCCCGGCCTGGCGAAACGCGCGAGCGGCACGCGGTCGACGATGTCAGCGTCGGTGTATGCACCGGAACCCATGTCCTTGATGTCCATCTCCGTCTTGATCCACCCGGGGCAGACGGCGTTGACGCGCACGCCGCGGCCGCCCCATTCGGCGGCCAGCGTGCGGGTGAGCCCGAGCAACCCGTGCTTGGAGGCGTTGTATGCGGCCCGGTGGATCACGCCGCCAAGGCCCGCCACCGAAGCGACGTTGACGATGCTGCCGCTGCGGCGTGCCAGCATCTGCCGGCCGAGTTCGCGGCACAGCAGGAAAGGCCCGAGCAGGTTCACGTCCATGACCCGCTGCCACTGTGCGGCCGTCGTGTCTTCGGCCGGCTGGATCATGCTGATGCCGGCGTTGTTCACCAGCACGTCGGCCGCGCCATGCGTGGCGGCCACGTGGGCGGCCAGCGTCGCGACGAACCCTTCGGACGAGACGTCACCGACCAGGGCTTCGACCTGGCCGCCGCCGGCCTGGAGGCAGGCGAGTGGGCCCTCGAGCGACTGCACGTCCGTCATCACGACCCGATAGCCAAGCCTGGCCAGCATCTGCGCAGTCTCGAACCCTACGCCCTGGGCCGCCCCGGTCACGACCGCCACTCTCGTCGTCATGCTTGCCGAACTCCAGTTGAACCCGCGCGATGCCGCGGTCGCCGCGCAATTCTGCCGCAGGCCGGTTCTTCTTGAGCGGACAAATTCATTCACGAGTGCAGGCACCCGATGCAGTTACACTCGACCGCACCGCAGGGGAACGGCAGTCCATGACACAGAATTCGGCCTTGCTGACGCGTGCACCCGCCGGGCTCGTGGTCATGCTGTCGCTCGCGTTGATGATCAATTACATCGACCGCGGGGCCATTGCCACGGCGGCGCCCCTGCTGCAGGACGAGCTCAAGTTGTCGCCGGTAGAGATCGGCTGGGTGCTGGCCGCCTTCTACTGGGCCTACGCGCCGCTGCAGCCCGTGATGGGCTGGCTGGCTGATCGCGTCGGCCCCACCATCGTGCTGGCGGCGGGCTTCGCCCTCTGGAGCGTTTCGACCGCGGCCACGGGTCTGGTCCTCGGCCTCGCGTCGCTCATCATCCTGCGCCTGCTGATGGGTGCCGGCGAGGCGACGTTCTACCCCAGCGCCCTGAGCCTGCTGGTGCGCAACGTGCCGCCCACCCAGCGTGCGCTCGCAACGGCGACCATGCAGTTCGGCGCAGTGCTCGGCCCCGCCATCGGGACCTTGCTCGGCGGCATGATCATGCTGAATTACGGCTGGCGGGCCATGTTCGTGGTGATGGGCGGTGGATCGCTGCTGTGGCTGTTCTTCTGGCGCCGCCGCCTGCGCGCCGAGCGCGAGCAGATGGCTCAGGCGGCGCATGCGCCGTCGAACGCGACGGCCGACGACAACCCCAGTTACGGCGTGATCCTGCGCCAGCGTGCACTCTGGGGCGGCATGCTCGGCACGTTCTGCTCGAACTACGCGTTCTACTTCGTGTTCTCGTGGCTGCCGCTCTACCTGGTCAAGGAACGCGGCCTGACACTCGAGATGATGACGTATGCCACGACCGCGTTTTACGTCGCCGACGGCGCGAGCATCCTGCTGGTGGGCTTTTTCCTCGATCGCTGGGTGCGCCGGGGCGCAAGCTTCAATCGCGCCTACAAGACCGCGCTCGCGCTCAGCTGTGCAGGCGTAGGCCTGTGCCTGATCGCCAGTACGGTCGTGACCGGGCTCGTCGCGGCCACGGCACTGCTGTTGCTCACGGGCGTGATGGATGGGTTCAACAGCCCCTCGAACCCCTCGGTCACGCAGACTTTCGCCGGCCCCACGGCCACGGGCCGCTGGATGGGGATCCAGAATGCCGTCGGCAATGTCGCAGGAATGACAGCGCCTGTCGTCACCGGATACCTGGTGGCCACCACCGGCAATTACACTGCGGCGTCGCTGGTTTCCGGCGGGGTCGCGCTGTGTGGCCTCGTGGCGTGGCTGGTCGTCGTGCCTGAAGTGAAACCCATCGACTGGCAGGCCGAGCAACAGCGGTTGAGCCCGCGCCCGCAGACCGCCTGAACCGTTCGTAGCAAGAGCATGCGCAAGATCAGCGAACCGGCCCGCGACATCGACGTCGTCCACGAGACCGACGTGCTCGTCGTCGGCAGCGGCCCCGGCGGCCTGGCTGCGGCACTCGCGTCCGCCCGGGCGGGCGTCAAGACCACGCTGGTCGAGCGCTACGGCTGCTTCGGCGGCAACATCACGCAGGTGGGTGTCGAAGGCTTCGCGTGGTACCGGCACGAGGCCACCGTCGACAGCGAGGGCATCGGCCCCGAGTTCGAGCAGCGGGCCAAGGCCATGGGTGCCGCCATGCCGGAACCGCAGTCGCTCAGCCACGCGCTCGATGCCGAGATGTTCAAGTACGTCGCCGACGTGCTGGTGCAGGAGGCCGGTGTCGAGCCGATGCTGCACCGCAGTTTCGTCGCGCCGATCGTGGAAGGCGGTGCGATTCGCGGCATCGTCACCGAGAGCAAGGCGGGGCGTGAGGCGATCCTCGCCCGGTGCGTGATCGATGGCACGGGCGACGCCGACGTCGCAGCCCGCGCCGGCGCACGCGTCCACAAGACACCGCGCGAGGAAATGATGTCGGTGTCGGTCATGTTCTCGATGACCGGGGTCAACAAGCAGCGGTTCATCGATGCGGTCAAGGCCGACCCGCAGACCTACAACGACTGGAAGGGCGGCGGCGAGTGGCAGATCGAGACCACGCGGCAAGGAAGACGAGATGTTCTCGCCGTTCCTGCGCAAGCCGTTCAAGCAGGCGGTGAAGGCGGGCGTGATTCCCGCGTCGCTCGCGACCATCGCCGGCACCTGGGGCGCGGTCAGCGACCAGGGTGACCTCACGTACCTGAACCTCATTCACCTGGCGGCGGATGGCACCGATCCGGCCGACCTCACGCGCGGCGAGATGGAAGGTCGCCGGCAGGCCGTGCACGCGGTGGAGGCTCTCAAGGCCTTCATGCCCGGTTGCGAGGGCGCCAAGCTGCGCAATTTCGGCATGACGCTCGGTATCCGCGACACGCGCAAGATCGACGCGCGCTACAACCTGACCGCGACAGACGTGCGCGAGCAGGGTCGCTTCGACGATTCGATCGGGATCTTCCCGGAGTTCATCGACGGCTACGGCCTGTTGATCCTGCCCACCACCGGTCGCTACTTCCACGTGCCGTACCGGTCGCTCGTCCCGCACGGCGTGCAGGGACTGCTGGTCGCCGGCCGCAGCATCGGTGGCGACAAGGTGTCGCATGCCGCGGTCCGCAACATGATGTGCTGCGCGGTGAGCGGGCAGGGCGCAGGCGTGGCGGCCGCGATCGCCGTCAAGCATGACCAGGCGTTCGACCGCATCGACGTGGCCCGGGTGCAGGGCGAGTTGCGGCGCCAGGGTGCACGTCTTGCGTGACCACGATCGCGCGGCGACCATGGCAGTCCCATGAGCGCACGACATTACGATTTCATCATCATCGGCGGCGGTTCCGCCGGTTCTGCGCTGGCCAACCGCCTGAGCGCCGACCCCGGCACGTCGGTGCTGGTGCTCGAGGCGGGGCGCACGGATTTCATCTGGGATCCGTTGATCCACATGCCCGCGGCGCTCTCGATGCCGATCGGCAATCCGCGCTACGACTGGCGCTACGCCAGCGAGCCCGAGCCGCACATGCACGGCCGCCGCATCGCGCACGCGCGCGGCAAGGTGCTGGGAGGTTCGAGCAGCATCAACGGCATGATTTTCCAGCGCGGCAACCCGCTCGACTACGAGCGCTGGGCGGCCGATCCGGGCATGGAACGCTGGAGCTACGCGCACTGCCTGCCGTATTTCAAGCGCATGGAGACCTGCATCGCCGGCGCCGATGCCTGGCGCGGCGGGGACGGGCCGCTCAAGCTCGAGCGCGGCCCCGCGACCAATCCGCTGTTCGAGGCGTTCTTTGCCGCGGCTGCGCAGGCCGGCTACTGGCGCACCGACGACGTGAACGGCTACCGCCAGGAAGGCTTTGCCAGGTTCGATCGCAACGTCTACCGCGGCCGGCGTTACAGCGCCGCGCGCGCTTACCTGCACCCGGTCATGCACCGCCCGAACCTCACGGTGCGCACGCTCGCGTTCGCACGACGCATCCTGTTCGAAGGCACGCGCGCGGTCGGCATCGAATGCACACAGTACAAGGGCGTGCCGGCGACGATTCGCGCGGGCGAGATCATCCTCTGCGGCGGCGCGATCAATACACCGCAGCTGCTGCAGTTGTCCGGCGTCGGTCCCGCAAGCCTGCTGCAGCCGCTCGGCGTGCCGCTGGTGGCCGACCTGCCCGGCGTCGGGGCCAACCTGCAGGACCACCTCGAGGTCTACGTGCAGTTCGCCTGCAGGCAGCCGGTCGCGGTCAACCCGCACATCTCGTGGCTGCGCAAGCTGGGCGTCGGGGCGCAGTGGCTGTTCGGACGCTCGGGCATCGGCGCCACGAATCACTTCGAGGGCGGCGGCTTCTGCCGCAGCAACGACGACGTCGACTATCCCAACCTGATGTTCCACTTCCTGCCGATGGCCATCCGCTACGACGGCACCGCGCCGATCGACGGACCGGGATACCAGGTGCACGTGGGGCCGATGTATTCGGATGCGCGCGGCACGGTGCAGATCCGCTCGACCGATCCGCGCACGGCCCCGGCCCTGCGGTTCAACTACCTGTCCACGGACCAGGATCGACGCGAGTGGGTCGAGGCGATCCGCGTCGCGCGACGCATCCTCAACCAGCCCGCACTGGCCGAGTACAACGGCGGCGAGATCTCGCCGGGACCGCAGGTCGAGAGCGACGAGCAGATCCTCGAGTGGGTCAGGCACGATGCAGAGACCGCGCTGCATCCCACCTGCACGGCGAAGATGGGCACCGGGGCGGACGCCGTGCTCGATCCGGCGTCGATGCGCGTGCACGGCCTGCAGGGCCTGCGTGTCGTCGATGCCAGTGCGTTTCCTTACGTGACCAACGGCAACACGTATGCGCCCACGATGATGGTGGCCGAGAAAAGCGCCGACCTCATCCTGGGCAACACACCGCTGCCTGCGGCGACGACACCCTTTTTCCGGCTGCGTGATGGCAGCCCACTGTATCCCGCCGGGGATCCACGCAATTCGAGCGGAGCAGGTGCATGACGGCC
This sequence comes from uncultured Gammaproteobacteria bacterium, assembly GCA_963746325.1. Taxonomy (GTDB): domain Bacteria; phylum Pseudomonadota; class Gammaproteobacteria; order Steroidobacterales; family Steroidobacteraceae; genus RPQJ01. Next base: position 96,731 of record CAVVBC010000003.1, read on the forward strand.
AAGGTGATCGACGGCAAGCAGATCGCGGAGCAGACCCGCGCCGAAGCCGCAGCAGGCGCGCTCGAGCTCAGGACACGCACGGGCGTGGTGCCGCACCTTGCAGCCGTGCTGGTCGGCGACGACCCTGCCAGCGCCGTCTACGTGCGCAACAAGCAGATCGCCTGCGAGAAAGCCGGCTTCAAGAGCACGCTGCACCGCCTGCCCGCCACCACCCGCCAGGCGGAATTGCTGGCCCTGGTTCATTCGCTCAACGCCGACCCGGGCGTGCACGGCATCCTGGTGCAGTTGCCGTTGCCCAGGCCACTCGACAGCACCTCGATCCTGGATGCCATCCTGCCCGGCAAGGACGTCGACGGCTTCCATCCGGAGAACGTCGGGTTGATGCAGCAGGGCCGGCCTCGTTTCCTGCCTTGCACGCCGGCGGGCGTGATGCGGATGCTCGCGGTCGCGGGAATCGAGACCAGAGGCAAGCACGCCGTCGTCCTCGGCCGCAGCGACATCGTCGGCAAGCCGATGGCCGCGTTGCTGTCGCAGAAGGGCGCCGACGCCACGGTGACCCTCTGCCACAGCCGCACGCAGGACATCGCGGCGTTCTGCCGCTCTGCCGACATCCTCGTTGCGGCGATCGGCATCCCGCAGTTCGTCAAGGGCGACATGATCAAGCCCGGCGCCGTCGTGATCGACGTCGGCATCAACCGCCTCGGCGACAAACTCGTCGGTGACGTCGACTACGTGCCGGCCGCGCAGGTGGCGTCCGCGATCACGCCCGTGCCCGGCGGGGTGGGCCCGATGACCATCGCGATGCTGCTGGCCAACACACTGGTGGCGGCCATCCAGTTGTCCGCTGCCGGCATGCAATAGGGCCTGGGCGCAGTACACGAGGCGCCGGAACAGGCCTGGCCAGCTCGAACACCTCCGCAGGTTCCCGCGGAGCCTCCACGTCACTCAGCTTCACGTCACGCCAGGGGACGAGCCGCAGCGGCGGCAACCCGCGAGCCAGCCTACTCGCCGCACAGCAGGCGCATGCGCCGCTCGGCCACGTTGAACTCCTCGTCGGTGGTCGCCGTCAGCACCTGCTGCTTGACCTGGTCGCACGCGTTGGCGGCCCGCTGATCGGCCGGATCCACGGCGGCTGCGGGCGCGGCCGCGATTGCTGGAGCAGGGGCCGGCGCAGGAGCAGCGGGCGCGGGCGCAGGTGCGGCAGCGGGGCGCGGCGCCGGCGGACGTGCAGGCGCGGCAGCCGGTCGCGGCGGCGGTGAGCAGCGCGCATCGGACACCAGCCGGATATTGGCGAACTGGCCCTGCTCGACCGCGACGCAGTCGCCGACGCGCTTGCCGGCCTGCTCGGAGACGATGCGGATGGTGTTGGTGCCGCCGATCAGTACCGTGTACTCGAAGGCCTGCGTGCGGGTGACCCTGTCGCCCACCCGGCCGCCCACGGCGGCGCCTCCCACGGTGCGCAGCGCACGGTTGCTGCTGGATTGCCCGCTGCCCGAGGCCAGTCCGATGCCGCCGCCGACGAGCCTGCCGACGTTGCGCCCACTGTTGTCGTCGACGGTGGTCGGCGTCACGGCCGTAACGCGGCCGTACTGCACCCGACTCTGTGCGTAAGCGGTCGGTGCAACCACGACCAGCGCCAGCAGAGCGGCAGTGGTCGCACGGCGAACGAAGGTGGCGCGGGTCATGGCTGGGCCTCGCTGAGGTACGTGGAGCGCACAGGCGGCGCCTGACTGGACGCCATGCCGCGCAGGGCGTTTGCGGATATGAAATCCAAACGCCCATCGCTGTCAAGGCGCGGCCGCCCTGCTGGGCCCAGCAAGACCAGGCGAGGCTCCAGTGCCCCCACGTGTCAATGGTTCGACTGACTGCTTCCCTTCACCGGACTCAGCAGCGAAGCCGCCGCCAGCGCCGACGGCTGCAGCCCTGCGCCACCCGCGCTCGCATGCTCGATGTACTGGGCGCGCATGCGCGGCGCCCAGAACTTGGTGATGTGCACCGCGATTTCCTGCGGCGCTGCTGCAGGCCCTGCTTCCGAATCGAAGAAATCCGCGATCTGGTTGGCCATCGTGACCAGGGTTTCGACGTTCATGGCAAGCGCTCCCGCCGGCTCAACGGCGTGCGCGCGTATGAGCCGCCGCGCCGCGCAGCAACCCCAGTTGCTGTTCGTTCTGCTCGCGGAACCGGCGCTGCCAGTCCGAGGGCCGCTGCACCTTCACCGCCTGCACGGCCGTGACCTTGTACTCGGGGCAGTTGGTCGCCCAGTCCGAGTTCTCGGTGGTGATCACGTTGGCGCCGGAATCGGGGAAGTGGAACGTGGTGTAGACGACACCCGGCTGCACCCGTTCGGTGACGACCGCGCGCAACACGGTCTCACCCGCACGACTGGTGACGCCGACCCAGTCGCCGCTGTCGATGCCGCGGTCCTCCGCGTCCTGCGGATGGATCTCGAGCACGTCCTCCTCGTACCACTGGCTGTTGGCCGTGCGGCGCGTCTGCGCGCCGACGTTGTACTGCGTGAGCACGCGGCCGGTGGTGAGGATCAGCGGGAAACGGACGTTAACGCGCTCGCTGGTCGGCACGTACTCGGTCACGTAGAAGCGACCCTTGCCGCGCACGAACTCGCCGATGTGCATCGTGGGCGTGCCGTCGGGAGCCGCGTCGTTGCAGGGCCACTGGATGCTGCCGAGCTGGTCGAGCCGGTCATACGACACGCCCGTGAAGGTGGGCGTCAGTCGCGCGATCTCGTCCATGATCTCGGACGGGTGCGTGTAGTTCATGTCGTAGCCCAGCGCACGCGCGAAGCCCACCGTGGCTTCCCAGTCGGCCAGGCCGGCGAGGGGCTGCATCACCTTGCGCACGCGCGAGATGCGCCGTTCGGCGTTGGTGAACGTGCCGTCCTTCTCGAGGAACGACGAGCCCGGGAAAAAGACGTGCGCGTACTTGGCCGTCTCGTTCAGGAACAGGTCCTGCACGATCAGGCACTCCAGCGAGGACAGGGCGGCCGTGACGTGCTGCGTGTTCGGGTCGGACTGCGCCATGTCCTCGCCCTGCACGTAGAGCGCCTTGAAGCTGCCATCGAGCGCTGCTTCGAACATGTTCGGGATGCGCAGGCCCGGCTCCGGCTCGATCTGCACGCCCCATTCGGCGCCGAACAGCGCACGGGTGGACGGCGTCGGACACGTGGCGATAGCCCGCGAGCTCGTGCGGGAACGAGCCCATGTCGCAGGAGCCCTGCACGTTGTTCTGGCCGCGCAGCGGATTCACGCCCACGCCCTCGCGGCCGAGGTTGCCCGTGGCCATCGCCAGGTTGGCGATGCCCAGCACCATGGTGCTGCCCTGGCTGTGCTCGGTCACGCCCAGCCCGTAGTAGATCGCGCCGTTGCCGCCGGTGGCATACAGGCGGGCCGCGCCGCGCACGAGCTCGGCCGGGACGCCGGTGACCGCGGCCATCGCCTCAGGCGAGTGCTTCGGCTGCGACACGAAGTCGCGCCACTTCTGGAACGGGCCGGGCTCGCAGCGCTCGGCCACGTAGGCCTCGTCGACGAGGCCCTCGGTGACGACGACGTGCGCGATCGAGTTGATCAGCGCGACGTTGGTGCCCGGCTTCAACGGCAGGTGGTAGTCGGCCTGGACGTGCGGCGAGCGCACCAGGTCGATTGCGCGCGGATCGGCCACGATCAGCTTCGCGCCTTCGCGCAGCCGGCGCTTCATGCGCGACGCGAACACCGGATGCCCGTCGGTGGGATTGGCGCCGATCACGAAGATCACGTCGGCCTGCATCACCGAATCGAACGCCTGCGTGCCCGCCGACTCGCCCAGCGTGTGCTTCAGGCCGTAGCCGGTGGGCGAATGGCAGACACGCGCGCAGGTGTCGACGTTGTTGGTGCCGAGTGCGGCGCGCACCAGCTTCTGCACCAGGAACGACTCTTCGTTGGTGCAGCGCGAGGAGGTGATGCCGCCCACCGACTCGCGCCCGTACTGCGCCTGGATGCGACGGAACTCGGACGCCGCGTAACTGAACGCCTCGTCCCAGCTGACCGGCTGCCAGGGGTCGGTGATCTGCTTGCGGATCATCGGCGTCGTGATGCGGTCGGCATGCGTGGCGTAGCCGTAGGCGAAGCGGCCCTTGACGCAGGCATGCCCGCGGTTGGCCTTGCCGTCGCGGCTCGGCACCATGCGCACGACTTCCTCGCCCTTGACCTCGGCTTCGAACGAGCAGCCGACGCCGCAGTAGGCGCAGGTGGTCGTCACGGCCCTGTCCGGACGCCCGATGAGCGCGAGCGGCTTCTCGCTGAGCGCCGCGGTGGGGCACGATTCGACGCAGGCGCCGCAGGAGACGCACTCGGATTCGAGGAACGGCTGGTCCTGGCTCGCGACGACGCGCGAGTCGAAGCCGCGGCCCTCGATCGTGAGCGCAAAGGTGCCCTGGACCTCGTCGCAGGCACGCACGCAGCGCGAGCAGGCGATGCACAGCGACGGGTCGAACTGGAAGTAGGGGTTGCTGCTGTCGCATGGCGCGGACTGGTGATTGGCGCCGTCGAATCCGTACGGGCTGGTCGTCACGCCGAGGTCGGCAGCGACGCTCTGCAGTTCGCAGTGCGTGTCGGCCGGGCAGCCCTTGCAGTTGAGCGGGTGGTCGGAGACGTACAGCTCGACCACGCCCTTGCGCAGCTGCCGCAGCTTCTCGCTATCGGTCTTCACCTTCATGCCGGGAGCAACGAGCGTGGTGCACGAGGCGGGATAGCCGCGCTGGCCTTCGACCTCGACCAGGCAGACGCGGCACGAACCGAAGGCCTTGAGCGTGTCGGTCGCGCAGAGCTTCGGGATCGCGCCGCCCGCGGCCGCCGCGGCCCGCATGATCGACGTGCCGGCCGGCACCGTGACCTCGGCGCCGTCGATCGTGAGCTTGACCGGCTCGCCCTGGGCGGCCGGCGTGCCGGCATCCGTTCGATTGATCGCAAACATCCAGTTGCTCCTCGTGCCTCAGCGGTCGCGAGAAAAGTCGGCCGGGAAATGCTTCAGCGCGCTCATGACCGGGAACGGCGTCATGCCGCCCAGCCCGCACAGCGATCCGTGCTGCATCGTGTCGCACAGGTTCTCGAGCTGGGCCAGGTTCGCTGGCGCGTCGACTCCCGCGATGATGCGGTCGATGACCTCGACGCCGCGGGTCGAGCCGATGCGGCAGGGCGTGCACTTGCCGCAGGATTCGATGGCGCAGAACTCCATCGCGTAGCGCGCCATGCGCGCCATGTCGACGGTGTCGTCGAAGGCGACGATGCCGCCGTGGCCCACCAGCGCGCCGATGGCGGTGAAGGCCTCGTAGTCGAGCGGGGTGTCGAACTGCGACTCAGGGATATACGCGCCGAGCGGGCCGCCCACCTGCACCGCGCGCAGCGGCCGACCCGTGGCCGAGCCGCCGCCAAAGTCGTACAGCAGCTCGCGCAGCGTGACGCCGAACGCCTTCTCGACCAGGCCGCCGTGCCTGATGTTGCCGGCGAGCTGGATCGGCAGCGTGCCGCGCGAGCGGCCCATGCCGAAGTCGCGATAGAACGCCGCGCCACGCTCGAGGATGATCGGCACCGACGCCAGCGAGATCACGTTGTTGATGATCGTCGGCTGGCCGAACAGGCCCTTGATGGCCGGCAGGGGCGGGCGGTAGCGCACTTCGGCGCGCTTGCCCTCGAGGCTCTCGAGCAGCGCCGTTTCTTCGCCGCAGATGTAGGCGCCGGCGCCCATGCGCACTTCGAGCTCGAACGCCTTGCCGCTGCCGCAGACGTCCGGGCCGAGGAAGCCGCGCGCGCGCGCGGCCGCGATCGCTTCGCGCAGCGCATGGCCCGCATGCGGGTACTCGCAGCGCAGGTAGATGTAGCCCATCGTGGCACCCACCGCGAGGCCCGCGATGGTCATGCCCTCGACCAGGCAGAGCGGATCGCCTTCCATCAGCATGCGGTCGGAGAACGTGCCCGAGTCGCCTTCGTCGGCGTTGCAGACGACGTACTTCTGCGGCGAGTGCTGCTCCAGCACCGTGCGCCACTTGATGCCGGTGGGGAACGCGGCGCCGCCGCGGCCGCGCAGGCCGGATTCGAGCACTTCGTGCACGATCTCGGCGCCGGTCAGGCCGAGCGCGCGCTTGAGTCCGGCGAAACCGCCGTGGGCCACGTAGTCGTCGACACTCACGGGGTCGGTCACGCCGACGCGCGCGAACGTCAGTCGTTCCTGGCGCGCGAAATACGGCAGGTCTTCGACGCGACCGACGCGCAACTCGTGCTGCGGCCGCCTCGAACAAGCCCGCCTGCACCAGGCCGGCACGAGTTCCGGCGTCACCGGGCCGTAGGCGATGCGCTGGCCTTGCGCGTCCTCGACTTCGACCAGCGGCTCGAGCCAGACCATGCCGCGCGAGCCGACGCGCGTCAGCGTGATCGGCTGGCCTTTCGCGGCCGCAGCGACCTGCAGCGCAGCCGCAGTCTCGTCGGCGCCCAGTGCCTGCGCCGCGGCATCGCGCGAAATGTAGATGCGGACGGCCATCAGCGATTCCGCCAGTCGGCGAGGATCGCATCGAGGCGCTCGGGCGTGACCCGCCCGTAGAGCTTTTCGTCGACCATGACCGTGGGTGCCGGCGGCGCAGTTGCCAAGGCAATACGCCGGCTCGAGCGTGAACAAGCCGTCGGCGCTGGTGCCGCCGTACTCGACGCCGAGCTCGCGCTTCGCATGCTGCTCGGTCGCCTCGCTGCGCATGGCCTGGCAGGCCTCGGCGCGGCACACGTGCACGACGTGGCGCCCCGGCTCGTGCTGGCGGAAGTAGTGGTAGAAACTGATCACGCCGTGGACCTCGGCGCGCGACAGGTTGAGTGCATCCGCAATGCGGACGACGCAGGCGGGGGCGATGCAGCCGAGCTCGTCCTGCACGGCGTGCAGGATGGGCAGCAGCGGACCGGGCATTCCTGCGTGCTGCGCCAGGATGCGCTCGAGGGTGGGGTTGCTTTCGAACTCGGTCGCGGCCATCGCTGAGGCACCTGCGCTCGCCGATGGGCGAGCATCGGTCGATGGTAAGGCCTGCAGAATCAGAGAGCTACAGGCGACTCGCCCTAATCGCGCCCTGTTCTTGCCTGCCCGCGACGGACGCGTGCCCCATCGCATTTCGGCATGGGCCACGGGCCCGTCACGGCTTGGCGCTGGGGCGCTCCGCCACTCGGTCGCGCCAGGCGGCGAGGTGCGCGAAGCCCGCCTCGGCCGGCTTGAATTTGACCAGCCGCGCGAACTCGAGACCGCAGAACGCCGTGATGTCGGCGATGGTGAAGCGGTCGCCGGCCATCCACGGCCGGGTGGCGAGCAGCGAATCGAACAGCGCCGCCGCCGCCACCATGCGCTTGCCCTGTTCGGCCGCGTAGTCCTTGAACTGCGGGTTCTCGAGCGGCAGCAGGCCCGGGTGCGTGTGCCGCACGTGGTTCGCCACCGCAGCCAGCAGCGTCATCTCGACCTGCCGGTCGGCCATTTCGATGAACGCGCGCTCCTCGGCGTCCACGCCCATCAGGTTCGGCTCCGGGTACAGGCTTTCGAGGTAACTGCAGATGGCGCGGGATTCGGCCAGGAAGCGGCCGTCGTCGAGTTCGAGCACCGGCACGCGCGCGATCGGGTTCATGGCCGTGAACGCCGCGCTGCGATGCTCGCCCGCGTTGAGGTCGTAGTTCTGCCGCTCGATGTGCGTGATGCCTTTCTCGAGCAGGAACATGTTGACGCGACGCGGATTCGGCGCGCCGATCGAGGTGTGCAGCTTCATTGGGGCGTTCTCCTTCGTGCCTGCTACTTCGCGCCGGTGTCGTTGCGCCGCGCCCGTGACGACCATCTTGCGCGCCTCCTCGACGAACTGGCGCGCCTTGTCGCTGTCGTCTTCGTTACCGGTCAGCTTCGACGGCGGCATCAGGATGCCTTGCTGCACCGCGGGACGTTGCCGGATCTGTTCCACCCAGCGCGTGAGGTGCGGCAGGTCGTCGAACGGCACACCCGACCACTTGCGATGTCCGTACCCAGGCCCAGTTGGCGATGTCGGCGATCGAGTAGTCGCCGGCGAGGTATTCGTGGTCGCGCCAGGTGACCGTCGAGCACCGTGAACAGCCGCTTCACCTCGGCCTGGTAGCGGTCGATCGCGGGCTGGATCTTCTCGGGAAAGTAGCGGAAGAACACGTTGGCCTGGCCCATCATCGGGCCGACGCCGCCCATCTGGAACATCAGCCACTGCAGGACGAGCGAGCGGCCCTTGGCGTCGGCGGGCATGCAGCCGGCCGGTCTTCTCGGCGAGGTAGATCAGGATCGCGCCCGATTCGAACACGGCGAAGTCGCCGGCATCGTGATCGATGATCGCCGGGATGCGGCCGTTGGGATTGATCGCCAGGAACCACGGCTCCTTCTGTTCCGCCCTGGTGAAGTCCAGCACGCGCATGTCGTACGGCAGCGCGAGTTCTTCGAGCGCGATGGAAACCTTGTGCCCGTTGGGCGTGGCGGCCGTAAACAGTTCGATCATGCAGGACTCCAGCAGGTGCCGGGTGACGGCTGCGTGAAAGTTAAGATTATCGCGCGCGCGCGGTCAGGGGCTGCGCGCTGCGCCAGGCGCCTGGGCGTCCTGGAGCGCTGCCAGTGCGCGCTCGAGCACGACCACGTCGCCGCTGATGTTCGCGCGCGCAGAAAAAACCTCTGAATACTGGTAGCGCAGCTCGGCCTGAATTCCAGCGTCAGCCCGCAGCGCGGCCGCCGTCTCCTCGATCACATCCGCGGCGACATCAAGATTGCATTCGTCCATGAAGCCGACGATCACCTGCGCGTCATCGCGGACGTCGCTGCAGCCCGCGCGCAGTGCCTTCTGCAGGTCCAGCGGGATGATGGTGCGTACGCGGTGTCGATAGGCGGAGTGGGATATCGAATCGAAGACGAGACGCGCCGTGTCGGCGGCGTAGTAATCCGTGACGCCACTTTCAAGCGCCACGCGCGGCAGCAAGCCGGTGTCGCCGGAGGAGACGATCTCGTCCCAGGTCGCGCGCGTCTGCGGCGCGAAGTTGATCTCGCTGGCCCGGTAGGCGCTGACGACCAGGTCCTTGGCATCGGACCGGGGATCGGCGAGCAGTGCGTTCGTGCGCTCGACGCTTTCCAGCACCGCACCGAAATAGACGGCGAGCGCGCGACGCGCGACCAGGTCCTTGCCAAGGTCCGCCGTCAGTCGCTCGGCATAGGCCCGCCCCAGGCGCTTGTCGGCTTCGCGTTCATTCCAGTTCGCGACCTGGATACCGACAGAAGACACCGACCACGACGATCACGAAGTCGATCGCGATCGCGGTCCATTCCTGCCTGCGGAAATGCCCGATGACGCGGCGCAGGATCATGGCCCGGACGTTCCCCCTTCAAGATTCAGCGCCGGCGAAGCGCCGACGGCGTGACGGAGCGTACTTGCAAGCAGTGGCACTGTCGACCAGGCAGGGTTCATGGGCGGCGATGCGCTGAACCGTGCGTGTGGAGCGGTGAACGACACAGCTGCGCGCGGACGACAGCGAGTACATTGGCAGCCGTCCGTGGAGGGAATGCGATGCTCAAGTTCCTGCTGTGGCTGCTGCTGTTCGTGTTCTGCTGGCCGCTCGCCATCCTGGCCGTGCTGCTGTGGCCGCTGGCCTGGCTGATCACGCTGCCGTTCCGGTTGATCGGCATCGTGGTCGAAGGCGTCTTCGCGTTCCTGCGTTCGGTGGTGTTGTTGCCGGCCCGGGTGCTGGGCGGCGGCCCGGGGCACGCCTGACCGCTGCTCGCGGGCCCGGCTCGCCGGGTGAGCCCGGCGCTGGCCTACGCTCGCCGGATGATCGACCTGGGGTCCATTGCCGGCCTGCTGGCGCGTCAGCACGAGCTGCACGCGTACTGCTGCCGTTGTGATCGGTGGCGGGTGCTGGATCTCGCCCAGATGGTGCGTCAGGGCAGGGGAGACGTTGCGCCTGCCGTTGCGTGTGCGGTGCCGTGACTGCGGCGCGGCGGGGCAGTTGCAGGTCCGGCCGCCGATGCCGGCGCGAGGATCAGTCGGCTGGATCGTCAGCCCGAGCGTGACGATTTGAGCGGCGGCGTGGCTTGCTGGTGTCCTGGACCGGCCGAAATGCGCGATACGTGCCTGTCGACGGTCGTTTACCGCTCCGTGCCCGGCCGCATGGCGCACGGCATGTCGTCCTTCGCCATCAGCGACAGGCTGATTGCAAGCACTCCGAAAAACACGCCCGCGAAGAAGGCAACGATCAACCAGAGCATTTGCTGTTTCCTTGTCGCATTACCGCTGGCATGTCCAGACGACACCGTAAGCAACTCGGAGTGACAATAGACGCTGCCGCAGGCGATGTAGGTACGCTGGCGCACATAGAGCGGCGCTGTACGGGTGCAATGGTCGTTGCAACCGGCGGCTGGCGAACGCCCGGTTGCCTGCCGAGGCTGTGTCCGGAAACGGTGCGCAGCATTTCCGTGACGGCTAGACTGCGCGCGGGCCCCGGTGGCGAAATTGGTATCCGCAACAGACTTAAAATCTGTCGGCCGCAAGGCCATGCCGGTTCGACTCCGGCCCGGGGCACCATCTCGACCAGGCTGCCGCTTTGCATACAGACCGGAGCGGCGCGTCTGGAGAGTGACGGCCCCCGATCTACTAGGCAAGGCTGGCCGGCCGGACCGTCCCGGCCTCGACCCGATTGCGCCCTGAGCGCTTGGCCCGGTACAGGCAGGCATCGGCGTGATCCAGCAGCGTCGAAGCCGCGGGTTCCGCGTCGCTGAACGCGAGGCCGATGCTGATCGTGACGCGCAGTCCGGGTGAAACCGCGCCCCAATCCTCGCGCTCCACGACCAGCCGCAATTCCTCGCACATGCGCGCCGCGTCCGTCTCACCGACGCCGATGAAGCAGAAGACGAACTCTTCGCCGCCGTAGCGGGCAACGAGGTCGCAGTCGCGTGCCTGGCCAGCGAAGATCCGGCCCACCCGCTCCAGCACACGATCGCCAATGCCGTGCGAGTGCTCGTCGTTGATGTTCTTGAAGTGATCGATGTCTGCCAGCGCCACCGCAATGGCGCGCCGCTCGGCCCGCGCCAGGGCGATCTCCCGCAACAGGAACTCATCGGCATGACGACGGCTGTTAAGTCCCGTCAACGGGTCCCGCGCCAGCAGTCGCTCCAGTTGCTGGGTCTTTTCATGCAGCGCCCCGGTGCGCTTCTCGACCAGGCGCTCGAGCCGCAGACGCATCTCGGCGAAACTCTTGAGTGCCAGCATGCCCGCGATGAGCACCGCGAGCAGCAACAGGAACACCTCGACTTCCATGCGATTCCAGACGATGGCGACCAGCACGGCCGCGAGCCCCGCCATCATTTCCGTCGCAATATCGGACCAGCTCAGGGAGTAGGGCGTCCGCGGCGCACGCATCCGCACCAGGATCATCATGCCGCCTTCATTGACGACCTGCATCGCGAGCAACAGCAGCACCACGGCGGCGAGCGTCTCGAGGCCGAGTTGCATGAGGGGCACCGCACCGCCGATCGCCACGTACAGGAGGCCCGATCCCAGCACCATCAGGGTCATCAGTCCGGCGTTGGTGATCGCCGCCAGCGCAACGTCGGGCAACGGAACCCCCTTGCGCAGCCGATGCCAGGGGTAGAGCAGGGACGCGAGCCCATTGATCCAGGCGGCATCGACGGGCCCAAGCACGAGAATGCTCGAGACCTGCGCCACGCGGTCGAACGAGACGTGGCCGAAGACGGGATGCGCGTAGCCGATCGCGATCGTGAACAGGCCGAACAGCAGGAAGAAAAGCAGGACGGGCCAATCCTGCGCTGTGGCGGTGCCGCCCGGCAGGGCGAGCGCAATGGCCAACAGGGCGCCGGTGAACAGGAGTCCGCCGTAAATTGCCTCACCGGTCGTCGGGCTGGACCGGACGGGTACAGGTGCCGCGTCGGTCACGGACTGCCATTCCCCGCCGGCATCGAGTGCCTGGTTTGCCGCGGCAGTCGCCGGGGTTGTTTTCGATTCGAAGCCAGGTTCATCCCGGGACACTAGCAGCATCCGGGCAGCCATGCCCGCGGGACCCCGATTCGCGCGGGAACGCGCGGCCGGTCAGTCGGCCATCGGGATGGTGCCGACCCGCGTGTCGAGCGCGATACCGGCCAATTCGTAGCCGCGACGGAAGTCCTGCACGTGCCGGGTCATCCAGGACTCGGCCTCGTCGGGCTTGCGCTCGCGGATGGCTTCCACGATGCAGCGCTGCGCGACGAGAATGCGTGTGCGTCCCTGCGGGACGCGATCGATCATGCGGCGCAGGGAAGGGGCGAGCAGCCGCGTGACAGGCTGCATGGCAAGCTGCAGCACTCGATTGCCGCTCGAGCTCTGCCAGCTTGCCGAAAAATTCGACGACATGCCCCACGGCGCCGTCGGCCGATCGCGCAGTTTCCATGGCCACCACGATCGCTTCGAGCGCGACGACGTCGGCGGCCTTGCCGCGCTCTGCGGTCAGCGCGGACACGCGCGGCGCAACGGCCAGCATCGCCTCCCAGAGTTCGATGAACGTCACGTCGTCCAGTGCCAGGGCGCGGCCGACCCGCGACGCGGTCTCCGCCTGGTCGGGTCGGGTGACTTTCAAGCGTTTGGCACCGCCCTCGCGCCCGACCAGGCCGCTGGATTCGAGCCGGCGCAGCGCTTCGCGCACCGTGGAGCGATTGACCGCGAACTGCTCTGCCAGCTCCGTCTCGGTGGGCAAGGCATCGCCCGGGCGCAGGCTGCGCCGGAGAATCTTCTGTTCGATTACAGTCGAGATCCGGTGCGATGCGGACTGCCGCGCGAGGGGCTCGAACAGGGGCGCCTTGTAAGCCGGGATTGCTTCGGTCATGGAGCGTTCCGATTGACGGATAGTCCGATTGTCGGACAATATAGGCGTCCGTTCCAGCCTACGCAACTCCCCGAGGACCCACCCATGTTCGATTTCGACTTCGGTCTCGGCGAGGACATCGACCTGCTGCGCTCCACGGTGCGCGATTTCGCCGCCACCGAGATCGCGCCGCGCGCGGCGGACATCGACCGCACCAACGCCTTCCCGATGGATCTCTGGCGCAAGTTTGGCGACCTGGGACTCCTCGGCATCACGGTCGCCCCCGAGTTCGGCGGCAGCGGCATGGGCTATCTCGCGCATGTCATCGCCATGGAAGAAATCAGTCGCGCATCGGGCAGCGTCGCGCTGTCGTACGGCGCCCACTCCAACCTGTGCGTCAACCAGATCCATCGCTGGGGCACGCAGGCGCAAAAGGAACGCTACCTGCCACAGCTCCTGACCGGGGAGCACGTAGGTGCTCTCGCCATGAGCGAACCCGGTTCGGGTTCCGACGTCATGAGCATGCGGTTGCACGCGCGCCCGCAAGGCGACCGCTACGTGCTCAACGGCAACAAGTTCTGGATCACCAACGGGCCGATCGCGAACACGCTGGTCGTCTACGCCACGGTCGACCCGGCAGCGGGTACCAAGGGCGTCACCGCCTTCCTGGTCGAGAAAGGGTTCAAGGGTTTCGCCACCACGCAGAAGCTGGACAAGCTGGGCATGCGCGGCTCGGACACCTGCGAGCTCGTGTTCACGGATTGTGAAGTCCCAGCCGAGAACGTCCTGGGCCACGTCGGCGAGGGTGCGCGGGTGCTCATGAGCGGCCTCGATTACGAGCGGGTCGTGCTCGCCGGGGGTCCACTGGGCCTGATGCGCGCCTGCCTCGACGCCGTCGTGCCGTACGTCCACGAGCGCAAGCAGTTCGGCGCGCCCATCGGCTCGTTCCAGCTCATGCAGGGCAAGCTCGCCGACATGTACACCACGCTCAGCTCCTGCTGCGCCTACGTCTATGCGGTCGCGCGTGCCTGCGACGCCGGCAAGACCACTCGCATGGACTCCGCGGGCTGCATCCTGCTCGCGGCCGAGAAGGCGACGCAGGTGGCGCTCGAAGGCATCCAGGCCCTGGGCGGCAACGGCTACATCAACGACTACCCGACCGGGCGTATCCTGCGGGACGCCAAGCTGTACGAAATCGGCGCGGGCACCAGCGAGATCCGCCGCATGCTGATCGGGCGGGAGCTCTTCGCCGCCACAGCCTGAGCCAGCCGACCAGATCGACGGGAGAACGGACGATGCCGATGGGCGGGCTCTATTACGAGCAGTTCAGCGTGGGCCAGCGGTTCGAGCATGTGCTGCGACGCACGGTCACCGAGGCCGACAACCTCATCTTCAGTGCGCTCACGCACAATCCTGCGGCGCTGCACCTCGACGAAGAGGCCATGAAGGCCTCCGAGTTCGGCACACGCATCGTCAACAGCTGCTTCACCCTCAGCCTGATGGTTGGCGTCTCGGTCGCGGACACCACGCTGGGCACCACCGTGGCCAACCTGGGCTGGGACGAAGTGCGCTTTCCCAAGCCAGTCTTCATCGGCGACACGTTGCGCACCGAATCGATCGTCCACGAGATGCGTGCGAGCAAGTCGCGGCCCGACGCCGGCATCGTCACGTTCGTGCACCGCTGCTTCAACCAGCACGGAGTCGAAGTCGCGGTGTGCAAGCGCATGGCGCTGATGAAGAAACTGCCACAGGCGGCCGCGTGATGCGTTCATTGCTGTTCGTGCCAGGCGATCGCCCCGAGCGATTCCCGAAGGCCCTGGCCGCCGGGGCCGAGGCCATCATCGTCGACCTCGAGGACTCCGTGACACCCGCGACGCGACCGCAGGCGCGTCGCAACGCGGCGGCCTGCCTGCGCGATACGGAGCGCAGCCGGCCGGTGTGGGTGCGGATCAACCCGGTCCAGACCAACGACGCGTTGCCTGATCTTGCCGCGATTGCCGCGGCGCGGCCCGACGGCATCCTGTTGCCCAAGGCGCGCACAGGCGCCGACCTGGTCCGCCTCGATCACTGGCTCGAAGCGCTGGAGGCCCAGCACGGCCTTGCGCAGGGCTCGATCAAAGTGATCGCCCTGATCACCGAAACGGCACAGGCCATGTTGAGCGCGTCGACCTTCATGCAGCCACCGGCGCGCGTCGTCGGTTACACCTGGGGCGCCGAAGACCTGGCCGCCGCCGTGGGCGCCTCGGCCAATCGCAGCGCCGACGGCGAGTTCGAAGACACGTTCCGCCTGGCCCGCGCCCAGTGCCTGTTGGCGGCCGCGGCGGCCGGCATCAGCGCCTACGACACGACGGACACCGAGTTCAAGGACACCGCCGCCGTCGAACGACGCGCGCAGGCTGCCCGCCGCGACGGCTTCGTCGGCAAGCTCGCGATCCATCCCGCGCAACTGGCGCCCATTCATGCCGCGTTCGCACCCACGGCCGCTGAAATCACGTGGGCACGCAAGGTGCTCGAATTGATGTCCGGTGCCGCAGGCGCCGTCGCGCTCGACGGCCGCATGATCGATCGGCCGCACGTGCAGCAGGCCGAGCGTATCCTGGCCGCGCTCGAACGCCGCTGACATCGCTCGCCCACGGAGAACGACAAGCATGAGCGTCCTGCAATCCCGCATCGACCGTCACGGCGCGGAGTTCACGGCCAACGAGGCAGTCAACCGGGCACTCGCGCAAGACCTGCGTGAGCTCGCGCTCAAGGTGCGCGGCGGCGGCTCGGCTGCAGCCCGTGCGCAGCACGAGAGCCGTGACAAGCTGCTGGTGCGCGACCGCATCGATCGCCTGCTCGATCCGGGTACGCCGTTCCTCGAGATCGGCCAGCTGGCAGGGCACAACCTGTACGACGACTGGCTGCCGAGCGGCGGGGTCGTTGCGGGGATCGGTCGCGTCGCCGGACTCGAGTGCGTCATCGTC
Source organism: uncultured Gammaproteobacteria bacterium (assembly GCA_963746325.1). Lineage (GTDB taxonomy): Bacteria > Pseudomonadota > Gammaproteobacteria > Steroidobacterales > Steroidobacteraceae > RPQJ01. The sequence continues at coordinate 112,551 of CAVVBC010000003.1, forward strand.
GGCAACGACGCGACGGTAAAGGGCGGCACGTATTATCCGATCACGGTGCGCAAGCACCTGCGGGCGCAGGACGTGGCGCTCGAGAACCGCTTGCCCTGCATCTACCTCGTCGATTCGGGCGGCGCGTTCCTGCCGCGGCAGGACGACGTGTTCCCCGACCGCGAGCACTTCGGCCGCATCTTCTATAACCAGGCACAGATGTCGGCCCGGGGCATTCCGCAGCTCGCGGTGGTCATGGGTTCGTGCACGGCAGGCGGCGCCTACGTCCCTGCCATGTGCGACGAAGCGATCATCGTGCGCGAGCAGGGCACGATCTTCCTCGGCGGCCCGCCGCTGGTGCAGGCGGCGACCGGCGAAGTCGTGGATGCCGAGACGCTCGGCGGCGGCGACGTGCACGCCCGGCAATCCGGCGTGGTCGACTACCTGGCCGACAACGACGCGCATGCGTTGTGGCTGGCGCGACGCCTGGTCGGCAACCTGAATCGCACCGGCTCGAAGCCACCGCCCGAACCCGCCCGCGCGCCGCAGTACGCGGCCGACGAACTGTACGGCGTGATTCCCCGCGACACGCGCCATCCCTACGACGTGCGCGAGGTCATCGCGCGGCTGGTCGATGCCTCCGAGTTCGATGAATTCAAGGAGCTCTACGGGACCACTCTGGTTTGTGGCTTCGCCCGCATCGCCGGCTATCCAGTCGGCATCGTTGCCAACAACGGTGTCCTGTTCTCCGAGGCCGCGCTCAAGGGCGCGCACTTCATCGAGCTCTGCAATCGCCGACGTATACCGCTCGTGTTCCTGCAGAACATCACCGGCTTCATGGTCGGCAGGAAGTACGAGGCCGGCGGCATCGCCCGCGACGGCGCCAAGATGGTGACGGCGGTGGCATGCGCCTCGGTGCCGAAATTCACCGTGATCATCGGCGGCTCGTTCGGCGCCGGCAATTACGCGATGTGCGGCCGCGCGTACGGCGGCCGCTTCCTGTGGACGTGGCCCAACTCGCGCATCTCCGTGATGGGCGGCGAACAGGCAGCCACCGTGCTCGCCATCGTCAAGCGCGAAGGGCTCACCCGCCGCGGCGAGCAGTGGGCCGCGGCGGACGAACGAACGTTCCGTGATGAAATCCGCAGCCAGTACGAAACGCAGGGTCATCCGCTGTACGCCAGCGCGCGACTCTGGGACGACGGCGTGATCGACCCGGCCGACACCCGCGACGTGCTTGCGCTCGCGCTCGCTGCCGCGACCTGCCGGCCCGACGAAGGCGAGACCCCATTCGGCATTTTCAGGATGTGAGACCCGCCATGCTCAAGAGCGTCCTGATTGCCAACCGCGGCGAGATCGCCTGCCGCGTCATCCGCACCGCGCGCCGACTCGGCCTGCGCACGGTCGCGGTGTATTCGGAAGCTGATCGCAATGCGCTGCATGTCCGCCTGGCAGACGTCGCTGTCTGCATCGGCCCCGCGGCGGCGCGCGAGAGCTACCTCGACGGCGCAAAGATTCTCGCGGTCGCGCGGGAGCACGCCTGCGAGTCGATCCATCCGGGTTACGGGTTCCTGTCCGAGAACGCGGATTTCGCGCGCGCCTGCGCAGCGGCCGGCGTCGTCTTCATCGGCCCGCCCGCCACGGCGATCGACCGCATGGGCTCGAAAAGCGAAGCGCGGCGACTGATGGCGGCCGCGGGCGTGCCGGTCTTGCCGGGCTACGACGACGACGACCAGTCGGACGCAAAGCTGATTGCAGCCACCCGGCGGCTGCAGTTCCCGCTGCTGATCAAGCCGACCGCCGGCGGCGGCGGCAAGGGCATGCGCATCGTGCGCAAGGCCGACGAGTTCGCGGAGGCGCTTGCCGGCGCCCGTCGCGAGGCGACCAAGTCTTTCGGCGATGATCGCGTGCTGCTCGAGCGCTTCGTCGAGAAGGGCCGCCACGTCGAGATCCAGGTGTTCGCCGATGCGCACGGCCAGGCAGTCCACCTGCACGAACGCGATTGCTCGCTGCAGCGACGGCACCAGAAAGTCATCGAGGAAGCGCCCGCGCCCGGCTTGAGCGAGCCCACGCGCACCGCGATGGGTGCCGCAGCCGTTGCGGCTGCACAGGCCGTTGGCTATCAAGGTGCCGGCACGGTCGAGTTCCTCTACGACGGCAACGAGTTCTATTTCCTCGAGATGAACACGCGCCTGCAGGTCGAGCATCCGGTCACCGAGATGATCACGGGTCTCGACCTGGTCGAATGGCAACTGCGTGTCGCCTCCGGTGAGCCGTTGCCACTCGCGCAGGCGGCGATCCCGTGCCGTGGACACGCGGTCGAAGCGCGCCTGTATGCCGAGGATCCCGAACGCGGGTTCCTGCCCTCCACCGGGCGGCTCTCGCGGCTGCGCTTTCCAGTTGCCACGGCCGACGTGCGCATCGATGCGGGCGTGGAGGAGGGTGACGAGGTCACCGTCCACTACGACCCGATGATCGCCAAGCTGATCGTCTGGGCGCCCGACCGCAGCACGGCCATCGAGAAACTGCAGCAGGCGCTCGAGTCCACCACGGTCGAGGGCGTGCGCACCAACGCGCGGTTCCTGTGGCAGATCCTGGGCGCGCCTGCCGTGCGCGCAGGCGACGTCAGCACGCGACTGCTCGAGACCGACCCGACGCTTGCACCCACGGTGCCGGCCACCGAGATCAGGGACGCCTGGCTCATCGCGGCGGCAGCGCGCCTGCACGACTTGCCCGGCGATGCCTCCGGCCAGGCGCACCGCGCCGCCAGTCCCTGGGAATCGGCGAGCGGCTTTCGCGTCAACGGCCCGGCCAGCGTGCGCGTCGCGTTACGCTTGCAAACGCAAGGCGCTCCGATGGCAGTGGTCGAATCCGCACCGCACCAGCACTGGCTCTCGTTCACGCGCGAACCGGGCGGCGTCACGGTGGTGCTCGACGGTCAGGCACACCGACTGGCGTTGCGGCACATCGCTGACGATGCACTGACCGGAACCCTCGATGGTCGCGCCATCTCTGCTCACGTCGAGATCGATCACGAGCACGTGATCGTGCGCCGTCATTGCCTGCGGTTCGATTTCATCGAAGACACGGGTGCCGAGCACCGTGTTTCGGCGGAGCACGAAGGTCACTTCCGCGCTCCCATGCCGGGACACGTGCTCGACGTCCGGGTCGAGCCGGGAGCGACCGTCGCGCAAGGGCGAGGTGCTGCTGGTGCTGGAGGCGATGAAGATGGAGCATTCCATCACCGCGCCCTGGCCTGCGCGCGTCGTGGAAATCAAGGCGCAGAAGGGTCAGCGGGTCGAAGAAGGCACGGACCTGATCCGGCTAGAACCCGCAGAATGACTGCGGCAAACACCAACCTTGGAATGAGTCTCTTTTGCTAGACTTCGCGCCGACTCGCTGCCCTGCAACATAACTACCGGCAGCGAAAACAGGCGATTTACGCGGAGGCGGGATGGTATTCGACGGGGCCGTATTCGAGGCCCGCGAAATCAATGCATGGCGCGGAGACCGGCACATCCTGCGGGACGTGTCTTTCACCGTCCGCCCCGGCGAGTTCCTGAAGGTCACTGGACCCAACGGCGTTGGCAAGACCACGCTGCTGCGCGTGATCTGCGGCCTGCTGCCGGCCGAGTCAGGCGACCTGCTGTGGCGCGGCCGCTCCATCCGGGGCCGGCGCGATGAATTCAATTTTGAGCTGGGTCATCTCGGGCACCTGAACTCGCTCAAGGGCGATCTCACGGCGCGCGAGAACCTCAAGTACCTGGCCGGCCTGCGTACCTCGCTCACGCCAGCGTCGATCGACGCGACACTCGACCGGGTCGGCATTCTTTCGCGCGGCGACCTGCCCGCGCGTTCGTTGTCGGCCGGGCAGAAACGCCGCCTGGCGCTGGCCCGCCTGCTGCTCGCCGATGCCGCGCTCTGGATCCTGGACGAGCCGGTGACCAACCTCGACACGGCCGGCATCCAGCTGGTCGAGGACCTGATCGTGCAGCACGTGGAGCAGGGCGGCATGGCGATCGCGGCGGCCCACCAGCGGTTGCTCGACGACGCGTCGTGCCTGCGTCGCCTGGAGCTCGAACCATGAACGCCGTTCGCACGCCGACGCTTGCCGCAGTCAAGCTCGTCTTCCAGCGCGACATGACGCTGGCGTGGCGGCGCTGGGACGAGGTCACGCAGCCGCTCATTTTCTACGTGGTGGTCACCACCATGTTCCCGCTGGCCACCACGCCCGACCTGTCGGCGCTGCGTGAGATCGGGGGCGGTGTGGTCTGGGTGGCGGCACTGCTCGCCTCACTGCTGGCGCTCGAGGCCCTGTTCCGGGCGGACGTCGAGGACGGTACGACCGAGCAATGGGTGCTCTCAGGCCAGCCGCTCGGCTACCTGTTGCTGGCCAAAGTGGCCGCGCATTGGGTGCTGACGGGGCTGCCCCTCGTCATCATGTCGCCCATCGTCGGCACGGGTCTCGGGCTGCCGACCAGTGTCTGGGGCGTGCTCATGCTCTCGCTGCTGCTTGGCACGGGCACCTTGAGTATCCTTGGCGGCATCGGGGCCGCCCTGACCGTGGGCGTGCGCCGGGGCAGCGTGCTGCTTTCCCTGCTCGTGCTGCCCCTGGCGATGCCCCTGCTCATTTTTGGTGCCCGCGCCGTGGCGATGCAGATGGACGGGGACTCCCCGGCCGGCCCGCTGCAGCTGCTGGCTGCGATCTTTTTCCTGGCGCTGAGCCTCGGACCGCTGGCGATGTCTGCGGCAATCCGTATCAGCGTCGAGAATTGACAAGTATTTCACGCAACCGACTGAACGCAACGAACGCTGACCGGTCAAGAGGATCACCATGTGGACCTGGTTCCATAAGCTCGCATCGCCACCCCACGCCTACCGCATCCTGGGCAACCTCGCCCCATGGTTCGGCTGGGCGTCGCTCGCCCTGATCCTGCTCGCCAGCTGGTGGGGCCTGGTCAGGGCTCCGGCCGACTATCAGCAGGGTGATGGCTTCCGCATCCTGTATGTGCACGCGCCGAGCGCGTGGATGTCGATGTTCACCTACGTCGTCATGGCGGTCGCAGCGGGCGTCGGCCTGGTCTGGCGCATCAAGCTGGCCCATGCCGCCGCGGCAGCCTGCGCACCGATCGGCGCCTCGTTCACGTTCCTGGCCCTGGCCACCGGCTCCATCTGGGGCAAGCCCATGTGGGGCACCTGGTGGGTCTGGGATGCGCGGCTCACGTCCGAACTGCTGCTGCTGTTCCTGTATCTCGGCTACATGGCGCTGCGCGCGTCGTTCGACGATCCGCAGCGGGCTGACCGGGCCAGCGCGGTGCTCGCCCTGGTGGGCGTCATCAACGTGCCGATCATTCACTACTCGGTGGATTGGTGGACTACGCTGCACCAGCCGGCAAGTGTGACCAAGCTCGACAAGCCATCGATCCAGATTGCGATGCTGATCCCGCTGTTCATCATGATCGCCGGTTTCCAGCTGTATTTCGGCTGGGCCGTGTCGCGCCGCCTGCGCGGCGAGATACTGCGCCGCGAGCGCAACGCCACCTGGCTCAAAGAAGCGAGCTGATTCATGGACTTACAAAGCTTTTTTCACATGGGGGGTTACGCGCAGTACGTGTGGCCCGCCTACGGCCTGACTGCCCTGGTCCTGGTCTGGAACTGGTGGTCAGCACGCCGCTCGGAGACCGAAGCCCAGACTGCCGCCCAGCGGCGTAACGAACTTGCCCGGGAGAGATCCACATGACACCGCGTCAGAAACGCATGGTTACCGTCGTCGCCATTCTTGCAGGCGTGGGTATCGCCACCTCGTTCGCCCTCAAGTCGTTCAACCAGAACCTGCTCTATTACTACAGCCCGAGCCAGGTGCACGCAGGCGAGGCCCCTGAGTCCCGCGCCATCCGCGTCGGCGGCCTGGTAGAAAACGGCAGCGTGCAGCGTGCGCCCGGCAGCCTCGAGGTGACCTTTACTCTCACCGACTACCAGCAGACCGTGCCGGTCAGCTACACGGGCGTCCTCCCGGACCTGTTCCGCGAGGGCCAGGGCGTCATTGCCCGCGGCAAAATGGACGGCAATCGCTTCGTCGCGGAAGAAGTGCTGGCCAAGCACGACGAAAACTACATGCCGCCGGAAGTGGCGGACAGCCTCAAGCCGCACATGGATGCGGCCAATTCCGCCAGCGGTGCGCCTGGCGCGCCGCAGCCGCGGCCACGCCGGCCCCGGGCAGCACCTGATCTGATCACGTACCACCGCACGCAGCACGTCCTGGAGCAACCTACGCATGGTCGTTGAACTTGGTTTGTTCGCGCTGATCCTTGCGCTGATGCTGTCGTGCGCGCAGGCGTTCTTCGGCCTGGCCGGGGCACATTACGGCAATCGTCGCTGGATGGCGGCAGCGCGGCCCGCAGTCGCCGGACAGTTCGTCTTCGTCGCCCTGTCGTTCGCCGTGCTGGCGTACGCGTTCTACGTGCACGATTTCTCGGTCCTGTACGTCGCCAACAACTCGAACTCGGCGCTGCCCACGCTTTACCGCTTCTCGGCCGTGTGGGGCGCGCACGAAGGTTCGTTGCTGCTCTGGGCGCTGTCGCTCTCCGACGTGGTCGATCGCGGTGGCCTTCTTCAGCAAGAACCTGCCGGACTCGTTCGCCGCTCGCGTGCTCGGCGTGCTGGGCGTCGTCAGCGTGGGTTTCCAGGCGTTCGTGCTGTTCACGTCCAACCCGTTCGAGCGCCTGATTCCCGCAGCGGCCGACGGCCAGGACCTCAATCCGCTGCTGCAGGACTTCGCGCTCGCCGTGCATCCGCCGATGCTCTACATGGGCTACGTCGGTTTCTCCGTGGCCTTCGCTTTCGCAGTGGCGGCCCTGCTCGAAGGCAAGCTCGACGAGAAGTGGGCGCGCTGGACACGGCCGTGGACGACGCTCGCCTGGATCATGCTGACCTGCGGCATCGCGCTCGGCAGCTGGTGGGCCTATTACGAACTCGGCTGGGGCGGCTGGTGGTTCTGGGACCCGGTCGAGAACGCCTCGTTCATGCCGTGGCTGGTCGGCACCGCGCTGATCCATTCGCTTGCGGTCACCGAGAAGCGCGGCATGTTCAAGAGCTGGACGCTGCTGCTCTCGATCATCGCGTTCTCGCTGAGCCTGCTCGGCACGTTCCTGGTGCGCTCGGGCGTGCTCGTCTCGGTGCATGCCTTCGCCAGCGACCCGGGCCGTGGCCTCTTCATCCTCGCATTCCTCGCGCTGTGCGTCGGCGGCTCGCTCGCGCTGTACTGGTGGCGCGCTCCCGAACTGCGCACGAACGGCGGCTTCGATGGCCCGTCGCGCGAGTCGTTCCTGCTCTTCAACAACATGCTGCTGATGGTCACGACGGCGCTGATCCTGATCGGCACGTTGTACCCGCTGTTCCTCGATGCGCTCAACATGGGCAAGATCTCGGTGGGCCCGCCGTACTTCAACCTCGTGTTCCTGATTCCGACGTTGCCGCTGATGGCGCTGCTCGCGATCGGCATGCACACCACCTGGAAGCATTCGAAGCTCGAGGAAAAGCGCAAGGCACTGCTCACGATGCTGGCGGTCTCGGTCGTCGCGGGCGTCGCCGTGCCGATCTTTGCGTACGGCGGCTTCAACCTGATGGCGTCCGTGGGCCTCACCGCGGCGTTCTGGGTGATCCTGTCCGCCCTCTATGACCCGATCCAGCGCTTGCGCAAGGGCCAGTCGCTGTCGCGCGGCGTGCTCGGCATGACCGTGGCGCACCTGGGCGTGGCGATGTTCTGCATCGGCGTCACCGTCGTGCAGAGCTACCGCATCGAGAAGGACGTCGCGCTGAAGCCGGGGGAGTCGTACGAGCTGCACGGCTACAAGTTCGCCTTCGACAGCCTCTCCCAGGTCGCCGGGCCCAACTACGACGCGGTGCAGGCGCACTTCACCGTGTTCGATGGCGACAAGGAAATCGCCAAGCTGCACCCGCAGAAGCGCATGTACCGCGTGCGGACGATGCCGATGTCGGAGGCGGGCATCGAGGTCGACTGGAATCGCGACCTGTTCGTCGCCATGGGCGACGACCTGGGCGAGGGCGCGTGGAGCCTGCGCATGCAGTACAAGCCCATGGTTCGCTTCATCTGGTTCGGCGCGCTGGTCATGGCCATCGGCGGGTTCATCGCGATCACGGATCGTCGGTACCGCACGAAGAAGGCCGAGGCCGACGTCAAGCTCGGCGCGGGCCAAGCGGCGAAATCCTCCTGAGATCGCAGGGAATCCGCCATGCTCAAGTTTGGTCTACCCCTTGGATTGTTCGGGCTGCTGTTCGCGTTCCTGCTCGTGGGGCTGTTCCGCGATCCGTCGTACGTGCCGTCGCCGTTGATCGGCAAGCAGGCGCCCGAGTTCACGTTGCCCAGCCTGCAGGACGCGAACTATCCGGTCGCTTCGAAAGAACTGCTCGGCCGGCCGTGGGTGCTGAACGTGTGGGGCACCTGGTGCGCCGGCTGCCGCGAGGAGCACGACACGCTGCTCGCCATCGCCCAGACCAACGTGGTGCCGATGATCGGCCTCAACTGGAAGGACGACAGCGCGGCGGCCCAGCAGTGGCTGCGGACGCTCGGCAACCCGTATTCGGTCGTCGCATCGGATCCGGAGGGACGGGTGGCGATCGACTGGGGCGTCTACGGCGCGCCGGAGACGTTCCTGATCGGGCCCGACGGCAAGGTGCTGTTCAAGCACATCGCGCCGATGACGATGGAAGTGTGGACCAAGGAATTCCTGCCGCGCATCCAGGCTGCCAGCACCGGCACCGCACCAGCCAAGGGTTAAAGACATGTTGCTGCACACGCCACGCTTTCTGCGTTCGCTTTGCCTTGCGCTGCTGCTGGGCGACGGCCGTGCCGGCCATCGCCATCGACTACGAAAAGGCGTTCGACGATCCCGCGATGCAGGCGCGGTACGAGCACATCAATCGCGAGTTGCGCTGTCTCGTCTGCCAGAACCAGACGATCGCCGATTCGAACGCCACGCTGGCACAGGACCTGCGGCGCGAAGTTCGCGAGATGCTGGTCGCCGGCAAGTCGGACGACGAGATCCGCACGTTCATGATCGAACGCTACGGCGATTTCGTGCTGTACCGTCCGCGCATGACGATGGGCAATTTCGTGCTCTGGGCGGCGCCGGTGCTGCTGTTGCTCCTTGGTACTTTCGTGGGCATTCGAGTCATCCGCAAGCAGACCGCGCAGATGAAGGATGAAGGCCCGGAGGCTGGTCAATCGTGATGACTGCATTTGTCGCTGTGGTGGCGTTGATGGTGCTCGCCGCCATCGCACTGCTGGTTTATCCGCTCGTGGGTCCGGCTCCTGTCGCCGCGAAGGGCGAGCCCGTCCCGCCCAAGGCGGCGCCGCTGGCGTTCGCTCTCGCCGTTGCGGTGGGTCTCGGGGCCGTCGCCGTGTATTCGCAAGTCAACAACTTTCCCTGGGATAACCCGACCACGGCTCAGCCGCTGCCCCCGGGCCACGAAGGGCTGGGGACCGGCGGTTCGATGGACGAAGTCGCGGCGACGCTCGAAGCGCGCCTGCAGAAGGAGCCGAACGATCTCGAGGGCTGGCGCATGCTGGGGCGCACGTACCTGGTGTCGGGCAACGCCGCGAAGGCAGCCTCTGCCTACGAGAAGGCGAACTCGATTTCGCCGCAGAAGGACATGGGCCTGTTGCTGGACCTGGCCGAGGCCCTGGTGCTGACCGACGATCCGGCGGCACAGCCGCGCGCCAAGGCCATCATCGACGAGGCCCTGGCAGACGACGCCGACAACCAGAAGGCGCTCTGGTACCAGGGCGTCATGGCCGTGCGGGCTGGCGACAACGAGACTGCCAAGCGCAACTGGAGCAAGCTCCTCGATGCCAATCCGCCGCCCGAGATTCGCGAAGTGATCGCCAGCCAGTTGCGCGAACTCGGCGTCGACGTGCCCGCCGGCCCTGGCGCAGGCCCTGTCGCGCCCGCCATGGCAGCCAACGGCGCTGCTCCCCCGGGCGCAGGCATGGGTGGCGGGGCATGGGTGGTGGCATGGGCGGCGAGGTCGCGCCGAAAGGCCGCACCGTTCGCATCAGCAGTAAAGATCGACCCCAGCATCGCCGTCCAAGCTCCAGCCTGGCGTGCCGTTGTTCGTCGCTGCGCGTGAGCCGGGCATACCGGGTCCGCCGATCGCTGCGACGCGCATCTTGAGCGACGAGCTGCCGGCTACGGTCGTGCTGAGCGACGCCAACACCATGATCGCCGGACGCGACCTTTCGTCGGTGAACGACGTCGAGATCGTTGCGCGCGTGGCCTTCGGCGGCACGGCCGTCACTGCCAGCGGCGACCTCATCGGCCGCGCCGTGCAGAAGAAGGGCGGGGCAGAGGAACTGGAAGTCGTCATCAACCAGGTCCAGCCCTGAGGTGCCGTCCCGCACGGTCCAGCTACGACTGACGCAGCTGCCGTCGGGACTTGCGAGTTACCCGCGGGTATTGCTCACGCGCCGCCCGGACATCCTGACGCTGTCCGAGCCGGCGGAGTTCGAGGTGCGGCTCGACGGCGTGGTCATCGAGCCCGGCAACGTTTCCCGCTATGCCTCCGTCTGCGCGTTCGATGCGTCCGACGTCCGCAACGGCTACGTGCCGATCACCTACCCGCACGTGCTGGCCATGCCGCTGCACCTGCGCATCATGGGGCACAGTGCGTTTCCGTTGCGTCCCATGGGCCTGATCCACGTCTCCAACTCGATCACCCAGCCACGCGCCCTCGAAGCGGGCATGACGGTCAACCTGGTCGTGGCAGCGCGCAATTACCGCAAGACCGATGCGGGCCTGCTGTTCGACATGGTCACTGACGTGATGCGTGCGGGCCAGACGATCTGGCGCGAGACGTGCGTGTTCCTGTCGCGCTGGCCCGACTCGGTGCAGCGCACCGGCGGGCGCCCGCCGCGTCCGCCCAAGGCACCGAAAGACGCGCAGGTGCTGACGGAGCTCGATGTCGACCAGGAACGGGCGTGGAAATACGCGCGCGTGTCCGGCGATTTCAACCCGATCCACCTCAACGATCGCGCGGCGCGATTCTTCGGCCTGCGCGGGGCGATTTCGCACGGCATGTGGTCGCTCGCGCGCAGCCTGGCGGAGAGGCCGCTCGACGCGGGTCCCTCCGACGCGCGGCTCGAGACGCATTTCCTGACGCCGGTGCAGTTGCCAGCGCGCGTCAACATCAAGCAATGGCTGGACAACGGCCAGTCGAAGCGCGCGATGTGCGACGTGCGCACCGGTCGCGTGCACATGTTCGCTTTCTGGACCAGCACCCAGGACGACGCAGTCGCTGCGCCGGAGAGCGTCAGCGGGGCCTGACCACCAGCACGTTGTCGACGCCTTTCACGCCGTCGATGCCCGCCGCGATCTGCCCGGCCTTGGCTTTCATCGCCTCCGACGCCACGTAGCCCGCCAGCTGCGTCACGCCGGCGCGGGTCTCGACGTTGATCTGCAGGCTCTTCACGTCCGCAGCGTCCATCAGCGCGGCCTTCACCTTGCCGGTGATGAGGCTGTCGTCGAGTTTCGTGCCCATCGAGGTCGACAGGCGCGATGGCCACGTTGTTGACGACCTTCGTCACACCTTCCACGCCCTGGGCCACCTTCGTTGCCGCAGCCTTCTCGGCCTCGGAACTGGCGAAGCCACTGAGCTGCACGACTCCCTGCTGGCTGTCCACGTTGATGCGGGTGCCGCTGGTGTTGCGGTTGTCGAGCAGGGCGGCCTTGATGGTGGCAGCGATGTAGCCGTCGTTCGCGCCCTGGGCAAGGGCAGGACCGGCCACGCCGGAAACGACCGCCCACACCGCCAGCAGTGGCAGGGCGAGACGCAGGCGGCAAACAGTCGACATGGACGGGAACTCCGGACGAGGGCAGGTGGGCGCCAGGCGACCAGTGTAATCGACCTCCGCGGTGGAAACGCCGCACGCTGCGTGTGATCATGGTCGGATGACTCCTACACGCGTGCTGCCGCTCGCAGGCAGCTGCAATTTTCGCGACTGCGGTGGCTACGAGACGACGCAAGGCACGCGCGTGCGCTGGGGCCGGTTGTACCGGTCCGGCCTGATGAGCGGGCTTGCGCCGCAGGCCACCGCGCAAGTCACCGCGCTCGGACTGCGGGCGGTATGCGACCTGCGCCGCAACGCCGAGCGCGCCCTGCATCCCAATCCCGATTTCGGCGACCGCGTGCGGCGCTTCGAGTGGGACACGACGACCGAATCGTCACCCATCCGCGACCGCGCCTTCGCCGGCACGGACGCAGCCGATGTGGCGCATGCCGCGATGATCGAGATGTACGAGCAGTTGCCCTTCAAGCTGCAGTCGCGTCTCGCGGGCGTGTTCGCCGCCCTGGACCATGCAGCGCGACGGCGCGACCATCGTCCACTGCATGGCGGGCAAGGACCGGACGGGGGTTGCGATCGCACTCGTGCTCGCGGCGCTCGGCGTGCGGCGCGAGGCGATCATCGAGGATTACGTCCTCACCAACAGCGCGGTCGACCTCCGCGCGCAGCTCGTCGGACGCCGCGCGGCCGGCGCAGGGCTGGCAGCGTCGGGCGACTCGCTGCTCGCGCTGTCGCCCACGGCACTCGAGGCGGTGCTGGCGGCCCGGCCCGAGTACCTGTCGGCGAGCTTGCGGTCGATCGAGGCCCGCTGCGGCTCGATGGCCGGCGTACCTGCGTGACGAACTCGCCGTGACCGAGCCGACGCTGCGGCAATTGCGCGAATCACTGACCGAATGAAAGCAAACGACGGACTCATGCGAATGGCAACAGCAGACCAGGCGCCGCAATTCCGTGCGGCCGGTGCAGCGACTGACGGGCCTGCTGTGCGGGCTCCTGTGCGGTTTGCTCTTCGCCCACGGGGCGGCACAGGCCGGGCTGCCCGAGCCGCAGGACATTCCGTATCCCGGAGTGATCGGGTTGCACGTGGACGCCACTGACCTCGCGCACCGGGTGTTCCGCGTCACGGAGACCGTGCCGGTCAGCCGGACCGGGTCCGCGTGACGCTGCTGTACCCGCAATGGCTGCCCGGCAACCACTCCCCGACCGGACCGATCGACAAGCTGGCGGGCCTGCTGATTCGCGGCAACGGCGGCGACCGCATCGAGTGGCGGCGCGACGCCACGAACGATGCATGCGTTCCACGTGGACGTGCCAGCCGGCGTCAGCCAGCTCGACCTGCAGTTCGAGTACGTCACGCCCACGGACACCAGCCAGTGGCGTGTCGTGATGACGCCGGACCTGCTGAACCTGCAGTGGGAAAAGGCCCTGCTGTACCCGGCCGGGTATTACGTGCGCCAGATCCCGGTGAGACGCGTCGATCGAACTGCCTGCCGGCTGGCAGTTCGCGACCGCGCTGCGGGGCGCGCAGCGCACCGGCGACACCGTGCAGTTTCGCCCGGGCCTCGCTCGAGACAGTGGTCGATTCACCGCTCTTTGCCGGCGCCCATTACCGGCGCGTGGAGCTCGAAGGCGCGCCTGCCCGACCCGTGCGCCTCAACATCTTTGCCGACAGCCCCGGCGAGCTGCAGGCGACCGACGAGCAGATCGAGCACCATCGCCGTGCCGTGCGCGAGGCGGTCGCGCTGTTCGGCTCGCGCCAGTACCGCGAGTACGATTTCCTGCTCGCGATCAGCGGGCACCTGACCGGCATCGGCCTCGAGCACCACGAATCGAGCGAGAACGGCGTCGGCCTCGGCTACTTCACCGACTGGAGCGGCAACCGCAATGTCCGCGACCTGCTGCCGCACGAGATGGTGCACTCGTGGAACGGCAAGTTCCGGCGACCCGCCGATCTCTGGACGCCGACCTACAACGTGCCGATGCAACCCAGCCTGCTGTGGGTGTACGAGGGCATGACCGAGTACCTCGGCGTGGTGCTCGCAGGCCGGTCGGGCCTCTGGTCGCCGGACTTCACGCGGGACATCCTCGCCCGCTACGCGGCCAACTACGACTCAGGGCGCGCGGGGCGACAGTGGCGCAACCTGCAGGACACCACGCAAGCACCCATCATCAACTACCGGGGCCGGACGAGCTACGTGAGCTGGCAACGCGGCAAGGATTACTACACCGAAGGCATGCTGCTCTGGCTCGACGTCGACACCCGGATCCGCGAACTGTCGCGGGGCAAACGCTCGCTGGACGATTTCGCCAAGGCCTTCTTCGGCGCGCACGACGGTCGCCTCGAGCCGCTCACTTACACGTTCGACGACGTGGTGAACACGCTCAATGCCGTCGCACCCTACGACTGGGCCGCGCTGCTGCGGGCGCGCCTCGACGGACACGGTCCCGGCGCGCCGCTCGAGGGACTGGAGCGGGGCGGCTGGCGCGTGGTCTACAAGGACGAGCCGTCAAGCACGACGAAAGAGAGCGACGGCGCGGACGGCACCCAGGACTTCCTGTATTCGCTCGGGTTGAGCGTGGCGGGCGACGGCAAGATCGGCGAGGTGTACTGGAACAGCGTCGGCTTCAAGGCGGGCCTGGCGCCGGGGATGTCGATCGTCGCCGTCGACGGCAAGGCCTATACGCATGCGCGCCTCAAGGCAGCCCTGCTGGCCGCCCGGGCCGACACCACGCGACCTCTGGAGCTGCTGGTACGCGATGCCGACACCTTCCAGACCGTGCGTCTCGATTACCACGGGGGCCCGCGGCATCCGCATCTCGAGCGCATCGAGAAAACACCCGACCTGCTGACCGCCATTCTGGAACCGCGCCTGCGGCCGGCGCCGGTAAAGAACTGAGGCCGGACCCCGGCCTGCGGCTTGCACAGCGGTTCCTGCCGGGCCAGGACGCGAGCTACACTCGGCGCTGACGACACAACGCACGGAGGATTCAATCATGGCCTATGTCGATGGCTTCGTCATACCGGTTCCGCAAGCCAAGCTGTCTGCCTATCGGACCATCGCCCGCAAGGCCGGCAAGGTCTGGAAGGAGCACGGCGCACTCGACTATCACGAGTGCGTCGCAGACGACGTGACCGTGGGCAAGCGCACCTCGTTCCCGCGCAGCGTCAAGCTGCAACCCGGTGAAGTGGTGGTCTTTTCGTACATCGTCTACAAGTCACGACGTGAGCGCGACCGCATCAACAAACTCGTCATGGCAGACCCACGGCTCCAGGCGATGATGAACCCCAAGGCCATGCCGTTCGATGGCAGGCGCATGTTCTGGGGCGGCTTCAAGACGCTGGTGCAGGTTTGATTCGTCGCGACTGCATTTGATCGACACCGTCCGACTCCAACAAGAACAAGCAACCGATGTCACATTTACGAAACCGCCTACACCTGTCCTGGCTGCTATTGGCGGCCTTCATGCTTGCCGGCTGCGCCTCCATGCCGAGCCTCGATCCGCTGCAGGTCACTGTCGCGGGCATCGAGCCTTTGCCAGGGGAGGGCATGGAGGTCCGGCTGCTCGTCAAGCTGCGCGTGCAGAATCCCAACGACTCGCCGGTCGATTTCAATGGCGCCTCGCTGAACCTGGACGTGATGGACCGCCGCTTTGCCAGCGGTGTAAGCGACCAGGCCGGCACCGTGCCACGTTTTGGCGAGGCGATCGTGGCAGTGCCGGTGACCGTGTCGATGCTGCGGATGGCGCGCCAGGTGCTGGGCATGCTCGACGGCAAGCCGGTCACGCGGGTGACCTATGCCATGAGCGGCAAGTTGAACGGCTCGAGCATGTTCGGCACCCAGCGCTTCAACACGACGGGCGAGTTCGACCTGCCGCAGGGCACGCCCACCGCGACGACCGCGCCCTGAGCCCGGCGAGGGCACGCCATGGGCAACGAACGCATCAAGTTGCTGCTGCCAACCCTCGAGGCCGAAGTCGTCGGTGAGGCGCTGGAGCTGTACCTGCGGGCCCGTCCGGCCCCGCTCGATCACCGCTACGAGTATCGGTATCGAGCGGCGGCGGGCGTGCTGGCAGCCCTGCAGCAGACGGCGCCTGAAGACGAAGATCCCTTGCCCGGCCGCCGGCGCCAGGCGATCGAGGACTGAAGACATCCATGACCGTGCACGCGTTGTTTCCCACGCGCATCTATGCGGCCAGGTTGCAGGCCTCCGGTGGGGAGCCGTTCAACGCCCAATTGCTGCGTGAATGCGAGCAATACCGCGCGGACGACCGCGCAGGGCAGGCGTGGTCGCGTGAGCGTTACCCGGGCGGCTACACCTCCTACGGCTCCCTCAACCGCATGCACACCCTGTCGCCGACCTTCGCGCGACTCGGCCAGAAGCTGCAGCGCCACGTCGCCGCATTCTCGCGAGCGCTCGAGTTCGACCTGGACGGTCGCGAGCTGGCGCTGACCGACTGCTGGATCAACATGATGCCGCGCGGAGTCACGCACGGTCTGCACCTGCATCCGTTGTCGACGATCAGCGGCACGTACTACGTGCGCACGCCCAGGGGCGTGCCCGGCCTCAAGCTCGAAGACCCGCGACTGGACCGTTACATGGCGGCCCCACCGCGCGCGGCCGACGCCAGCAGCGAGAATCGTCCGTGGGTGACGATGCCGGTGGCCGCGGGCACGCTGCTGTTGTTCGAGAGCTGGCTGCGCCACGAAGTGCCGCCCAATCCCGTGAATGCCGAGCGCGTCAGCATCAGCTTCAATTTCAACTGGTTTTGAAGGTGGCCCAGCGTGGATAAAGTGTCGCGAATCCCTGGCACGTGGTGGCTGATTGGCGCAGCCGTCGTCGCGGCCGCGGCAACTTTCCTCTTCATGCAGGGGCAGGTGCGCTCCGCCAACGAGCGTGCCGAGCTGCTGCAACAGACCGTCACGACGACAGAGCGCTCGTTGCTCGGCCAGACCACGTACGTCCGCTACCTGCAGGAAGGCAAGCGCCAGCTCACGGCGCAGCAGAAGTTCCTGGCGGCCACCGTGCGCCAGCCGTATGCGGTCACGCAGGTCATCGACCAGTCGGTGCTCGGGTTTCATTCGACCGGGACGGTCGCCATCTGGTATTCGGTCGAATACTCCTTTGGCTTCGATCTCGCGCCCGGAGCCTTCGAGATCACGTCGGACCAGGCCGGCATCAGGGTGACGGTGGGCAAACCGCGACTGGTGGCCACGCCTGCGGTGACCAACCTGCGACACAAGGTACTCTCGGGGGGCGTGTTGACCGACGAGAAGGCCGCAGCGTTGAAGCTGTACGCGGAGGCCGCGAAGCGGGCACAGGCTCGTGGCGAGCAGCTGGCGACCGAACCCGCGATCATGGCGCTCTGCGAGAGGCAGCTGACGACCTTCCTGCGCGCATTCCTGCTGCAACAACCGAATGTAACGACGGTGCCGCACATCGCGGTGGTCTATCGTTGAGCGACGAACCCATGAACAGGAAGGAGCCCGCCCGTGCGTAAATCGATGCCGTTGCTGCTTGTCGGCCTGCTGGCAATGCCCGCGGCGGTCCTGGCGGATGGCGCCAGCGCCGTGGCCGAGATCAAGGGCTGCACGAATGCCGCGATCACCGGCCAGGCTAGCCTGCACGAGCAGGTGACGCCCGAAGGCGTTAAGGAAGTGACGGTCGAGATGACCGTAAAGGGTTTGCCAGACGGCAAGCACGCCGTGCACATCCACGAGGTGGCCGCGTGCGAGCCTTGCGCCGCTGCGGGCGGCCACCACGATCCGGGTCCGTACGGCCAACCTCGCCCGGACACGGCCTCCGACGCTGCGCCGGCAACGGACATCAACCACCCGTTCCACATGGGCGACCTGATCAATCTCGACGTCAAGGACGGCGTAGGCAAGCTACGGCACACGACCAACCGCGTCACGCTCTCGCCCGGCAAGCTCAGCGTGTTCGACACCGACGGCAGCGCCATCATCGTGCATGCGCAGCCAGACACGTATTGCGACGAAGAGTCTGAGCTCAAGAAAGGGTGCGCCGGTGGCGCCCGCGAGGCCTGCGGCATCCTGAGGCCCGCCAAGTGAGTGCAGCGACGACGTCCATGCTGGTCGTGCACCACCTGGAAACTTCGCGTTCGCAGCGCATCCTGTGGCTGCTGGAAGAACTCGGGGTGCCGTACGAACTGAAGGTTTACCAGCGCGACAAGACCACCCGTCTTGCGCCGCCGGAGCTGAAAGCCATCCATCCACTCGGCAAGTCGCCGGTCGTGACGGACGGAGCCGACGTGATTGCGGAGTCGGCCGTCATCATCGAATACATCGTCGACAAATATGGCCACCTGGGCCAGGACGATATCGCACACCTGGCGCCGGCCGCGGGCACGCCGGCCTTCTGGCAAGCCAGGTACTGGATGCATTACGCCGAAGGCTCGTTGATGAACTGGCTGGTGATGAAGCTGGTGTTCACCACGATCCCGACGCGCCCGATGCCGTTCTTCGCGAAACCGATCGCGCGCGGGCTGTGCGAGAAGGTACAGGCCACGCTGATCGATCCCAACGTGCAGAACTCCATGAATTTCATCGAGGCCCACCTCGCGAAGAACGACTGGTTCGCCGGCACCGACATCAGCATGGCCGACTTCCAGATGAGCTTTGCGATCGAAGCCCTGCTGGCGCGCTCGACGGCCACCGGCCAGTACCCGCACATCGTGGCGTATCACAAGCGCATGCGGGCGCGGCCGGCCTATCAGCGCGCCGAGGCCAAGGGTGGCCCCACGCTCATGGCTCCGTAATGAACGATGACGTCGACCCGCGCGACCGGCCCGAGCCGGTGACGATTCCGCATGGAGAGTTGTCTGCCGATGCACTGCGCGGGGTGATCGACAATTTCATCCTGCGCGAAGGCACCGATTACGGCGACAGGGTCGTGTCGCACGACGACAAAGTCGCGCAGGTGCTGCTCCAGCTCGAGCGCAAGGAAGCGCGCATCCTGTTCGATCCACTCGACTCCAGCGTCACCATCGTTGCCGCAGCCACCTTTCGTCGCGACGCTGCCACGACTCGTCGCTAATCGGTAGCGCACGCATCATTCGCTCACTAGCATGATCCCCATGCAGTCACGCCATCCCGGCGCTGCTCATGGAGGAGAAGGATCATGACCATCGTAGGCCTGGTAATGGTGAGCGCAATTACGCTCTATATGGTGCAGCAGCTCGCCGATCTGGCGGCCTGATGCATCGCAGCGCTGGTGCTGGCGCCGGCCGTCCTGGTCGCGCCAGCCTGGCCTCGCAACCAACCCCGATTCAGTCGCGAGCCTGGCCGATATCCGCCAGACGCCAGCGTGTGCTGGTCTGCACTGATTCGTCCCACGCAATCGCGCGATTGCGGCCCGCCGTCTTCGCGAGCAGCAGGGCCTGGTCTGCGCGACCGATCGAGACCGACACGTCGGCGACCGGGTCGAGCAGCGCAAGCCCGAACGAAGCGGACACTATTTCTTCCGCGCCCTTCATGCCCGCGGGCAACTTCATGCCCGCCAGCGCGCTCCGCACGCGGTTCACCACGGACTGGGCCATCACAATGTCCGCTCCCGGCAACGCCACCAGGAACTCGTCGCCGCCGTAGCGAAACACCTTGTCCTGCGGCCGCAGGTGCGAATCGAGGTGCCGCACCAGGCCCACCAGCACTTCGTCGCCGATGGCGTGCCCGTGCAGGTCGTTGATCTCCTTCAGGTGATCGACGTCCACGAAGACCAGGGCACAGGACGTACCCCCGTCACGGGTCACGGTCCGCAGCTCTTCGAGCGCCGGCAACATGTCCACGCGACCATAGGCCTTGGTCAGTGCATCGCGATTGCCGAGCGCGCCATGAATGGCCATTCGCAACTCATCGACGTGCACGCGCAGGTGCGCGTTGGTCGCGACCAGTTCCTCGAAATCGAGACGGTCGATGGGGCCGTTGATGCGCACCGAGCGGAGCAGGCGGGCGGCCACCTGGTGCAGCTGCTGGTGTTCCTTGCCCATGGCGACGAAAGAAGGCTGGGCGCGCATGGCATTGGGCGCTTCGTCGTAGAACCAGTGGCCGAATGCGCATTCCCGGTGGGCCGTGGGCGAGAGGTCAGCGGGCGCAACCGGGTATTCGCAGAACATCGCCCGCAGCAGGTTCTCGTGCCACGCCGCATGGTCATCCATGACCAGCCGCAGGCTGTCGGATGCACGGCGCAATACTGACGGTTCCATCCGGTCCATCGGAATCCTCCCGTAACGCGGCGAGATTCCGTCAAATGCCTGCACTTGGACAAGCGGCATCTGCCGTTTTGTGCGCCATTTGCCACTTCGGCGCACATCAGCGAACGACCCGGGGAATGCTTCCCGGCGTCCTACATACACTACCGAACCGACCGCGCCAAAGTCGGCTGGTCGAGGCGCGTCACGCTGCGATACGCTGCCAGCGAGGGCGGAGAATATCACCCCGCCGGAGGCCCGACCGATGCAGCACGCGAGCGACTTTGATCCCGAAGTCCTGCTGATCTTCGACCAGTACGTCCACGGTGACATCGATCGACGGACGTTCCTGGCGCGGGCGGGGAAATTCGCCGTCGGCACCGTAACCGCAGCGGGCTTGCTGGGCGCACTGAGCCCGCGTTTCGCCGAGGCACAGCAGGTAGCGCCTGCGGACGCCCGGCTTGAAGCGCAATACGTCGAATACGATTCGCCGCAGGGTCATGGCAAGGCGCGCGGATACCTGGTGCGCCCGGCCAGGGCCAGGGGGCCGCTGCCGCTGGTGCTGGTGGTGCACGAGAATCGGGGCCTGAACCCGCACATCGAAGACGTCGCCCGCCGAGTGGCGCTGGAGCAGTTCGTGGCGCTCGCGCCCGACGCACTGTTTCCGCTCGGGGGCTACCCCGGCGACGAGGACAAGGCACGGGCCCTGTTCCAGACGCTCGATCAACCCAAGGCGTTTCAGGATTTCATCGCCGCGACGCAGTTCCTGCGCACCCAGCCTGGCACCCGGGATCGTCTCGGTGTCGTCGGCTTCTGTTACGGCGGCGCGATTGCCAACCGGCTGGCGATGGCCTTGCCCGGCCTCGCAGCGGCGGTGCCGTTCTATGGCAGCGCACCGCCACTCGACAACGTGGATGCGATCAAGGCCGAGCTCATGCTGCATTTCGCGGCGAACGACGAGCGGGTCAACGCCAGTTGGCCGCCGTTCGAAGCCGCGCTGAAAACGGCTGGCGTCAAGCACACCGCGCATGTGTACCCGAACACGCAGCATGGTTTTCACAACGACACGACGCCGCGTTACGATGCCGAGGCTGCGCAACTGGCCTGGAACCGGACGCTGGAGTTGTTCAATCGCGTGCTGCGCAGTTGAGCGACGCTGGGCTCGCACGGAGCCCGTGCCTGGATCAGACGTGCGTTTCGTGCCGCTTCCAGCGCGCTGCGAGCGCCGCAATGTATTCCGGGCGCGTATCGCAACAGCCGCCGATCGCAGTTGCGCCCGCTTCGACCCAGCGCTCGCTGGCGGCCACGTATTGCCGCGGCGTAAGGGCAGGGGCGGCGAGGGCATCGAGCGACGACTGGTCCACTGCGCTCTCGCAGCTGTTTGCATAGGCCCCCAGCGGCCGGTCGGTGCGGCGTCGCATGAGCTCGAGCGCCGGTTGCACGAGGCCGGTGGGCACGCAGTTCACCATGTACCCCGCGACCGGCAGCGGCTCGAGTGCGTCGATTCCCTGCTGCAGCGATTCGCCGCCGCGGATGATCGGCGCGTCGACACGCAGGTTCCAGGACACCCACACGGGCAGGTTGAACTCGGCTGCGGCCCGCGCGGCAGCCACGGCCTCGCGCACGGTCGTCAGGGTCTCGGCGATGACCAGATCGACTTCGGTCGCGAGCACGCGGGCAATGCGCAGGTACGCTTCGTACAGGTCACGCTCAGGCGCTGACCCGCTCGGATTCATACGTCGTGTCGAGCGGTGGCAGGGATCCCGCGACCAGCACATGGGGCCGGGCACTCGCCGCGCGTGCCTCGCGCGCGAGCCGGCACGCCAGGCGCGTGAGCTCCTCGAGTCGGTCAACCATGCCGACCCGAGCGAGCAGGTTGGGAACGACGGCATAGTTGTTGGCCGTGATGACGTCCGCGCCCGCGGCAATGTAGTCGCCGTGGACTTGCCGCACGGTATCCGGGTCGTGCACCAGCGCCATGGCCGACCAGGCCGAGCTCTTGTAGTCGGGCACTGTGGCACCGCGGGCTCGCAGTTCGGTGCCCATTGCACCATCGAGGATCGTGATTTCTGTCGTCATAGTACGCTGGGCAGATCGCCTGATTTGCGTGCGGACCAACCAACTCCGAGCGGGCCGGACCATAGGTGATTCTCACATATGGTCCGAACGGACCACGTCTTGCAGAATCCAGTCGCCCCGTGCCGCCATGTCGAGCCAGGCTCGCGGGCCGAACCTGCGAGCGCCGCCGGCGTCCTCAGGATAGCAATCCAAGAGGGAGTGTAGTGATGACCACGAGTGGAAGAGTGCCCCGTAAGTGGGCCTCGCCGATGGGTTGGATGTTTGCCGTCATGGTGAGTTTCGCGACCCTGGGGCAGGCGCAGCAGGCCACCGGATGGAGCAGCCAGCTGCCGGACGACGCCACGGCTGCCCAGCGACAGTTCTACGCGGAGCTGGATAAGCTCGCATGGATCAAGGGCCCGGCCACCGTCTCATTGCCCGGCAATGCGGACATCCAGATCCCCGCAGGCTATGTTTCATTGAACGCCAAGGACACCCTGAAATTCCTCGAACTCAATGAAAACCTGGGCAGCGGCGACGAAGTGCTGGTCGGCCCCGACGACCTCACGTGGATGGCCTACCTGACCTATGCCGACGAAGGGTACGTAAAGGACGACGAGAAGATCGACCCAGATGCGCTGCTCAAGTCGCTGCAAGACTCCACGGCGGCGGCCAACGTCGAACGCAAGAAGCGCGGCTGGGAAGAGCTGCACGTCACAGGATGGACGGTGGCACCAAACTACAACGCGACGACGCAGCGCCTGGAATGGGCAACCAGGAACAAGAGCGCCTCCGGTGAGGGTTCGAATTTTTTCACCAAGATACTTGGCAGACGCGGCCACACGTCCGTGCAGATGGTGGCAAGTCTCGATGACCTGCCGGCCGCGGAAGCTGCACTCAACGACGTGCTTGGCGGATTCAATTATGGCGCGGGAGATCGATACGCCGATTACAAGCCGGGCGACAAGGTTGCGGAGTACGGCCTTGCCGCGCTCGTCGTGGGTGGGGCGGCGGCGGTAGCCACGAAGAAGGGGTTCTTCGGCGTAATCGCGGCGTTCTTCGCAGCGGCGTGGAAGTTCATTGTCGTCGCGATGGTCGCTGGACTTGCCAGCCTCAGAAAGCTCTTCGCAAAAAAGGAATAGATGCCTTCCTTCGAGGTGCTGTTGCCGGTCGGCGCGATCGCCTTTTACATGTTCGACGCCGCGCTCATGCTCTACAGCAACGAGTTCGCGCTCGAGCTTTCACGCAGGCGCTGGCAGTGCTCGGGCGGGCAACTGCAGTTGCTCGGACGACGTCTCTTCATCCCGAATCCGTTCGCGCCGGGACGACTGCTGTTTCGGCTTTGCTGGGATGCAGACGAGAAGCCCGCAAAGGCACTCGACGCTGCCGACCTGTACCGAATCACCCGTCCACTGCGCGTAATCGCATCGCTGCAGGCGTTCATCCTGCTGGCGCTGCTGGCCCCCGTTTCAATCGGCCTGGGGGCTGGGAGCCTGCTGCTTCTTGTGTTCGCAGTGTTCTACCTGCTCACCGCCATTGCAATAGCAGTGATGATTCGCCGGCGCAAAGCGCTTGGCTTGCCGAATCGTCAATGCGTTCTGCTCGCGCTCGAGATCATGGCGTGCGCGCCCTTCGCTCCGAACCTTCCGCGGAAACTTACACTGATCCGCTCGGCAGAGGTCGACTGGGTCGCGCTCGCCTGCGCATCATTCACCGCAGCAGAGAAGCAAGCCTTCGAGATCTGCATCAGCGAACGCATCGAGGAGGGGCTTGCGATCGCAGAGCCGGGCTCCATTCGAGCGGTCCGGTTGCAGTCACGGCTTGAAAAATTGCAGGAGACACTCCGTGTCGCTGTCACCGGGTGAGATCGTCTCAATCGTGGTCGGCCTGGCAGGCGGCTTCTGGTTAGTGAGCCGGGTCATGGAGGCAGACTTTTCGGATGACAATCCATCTGAGGATCCAGCGCCTGACCGTCGACAGGGTTCGTCGGACGAGCCGCGTGCAGAGGACGTTTCTGGCGCAGGCGCATTCCGACCGTCCACCTGGTGGTCGGTGCTGGACGTGCTGCCGACCGCAACGCGCGACGAGATTGCCCTGGCCTACAAGCGAAAAATAAGCCAGTACCACCCTGACAAAGTTGCGCAAATGGGCGAGGAGATCCGAGCGGTTGCGGAACGCAAATCGAAGGAAGTCAACGCAGCCTACGAAGAGGCGACTCGACGGTGATGTAGCCGTGGGGGATCTTCGGGTACATCAGGGCGCGCCTCTTGAGTATTGTGGAGCTGGGCAGGCAGCAGGCAATTCGCTGCGCGAGGGATCGAGGCTACGCTGACCAGCGGGAGCTCAGATCCGTCCAGGACTCCTCATTTGCCGGCCACCTCGATGCCGCGCTACTGTCCCCCGAAATTGGGTACCTGCGGGCTTCCGTCACGTGATCGTCCTCCGCACCGAACGACTTCTGCTGCGCCACTTTCAGCGCGAGGACCTGGAGCCGCTGTATGCGCTCTATCGCGATCCGGAGGTCAGGAAGTACTTTCCGGACGGAACTCGAACCCATCAGGAAACGGAAGAGGAGCTCAAATGGTTCGAGCGTGGCCACCCGGATCACCCTGAGCTGGGCTTGTGGGCAACCGTGGACGCACGTACCGGCGAGTTTCTAGGTCGGTGCGGTTTGCTGCCATGGCACATCGAGGGCGTCAACGAGGTTGAACTCGCGTTCATGATCAAGAAGGAACGCTGGCGCCAGGGCCTGGCCACCGAGGCCGCGCGAGGCATCATCCACCATGCAAATACGACTCTTCATCTGCGTCGGCTGGTTTGCCTCGTCATGCCTGGCAATGCAGCTTCAATGGGTGTAGCGAGGAAAGTTGGCATGGAGCTCGAGCGTGAGCTCACCGAAGAGTTTGGTCCATGCCACATGTATGCCCTTGCCCTGCAAGCACCGTGAGGCCTGACCACTCGCCCAACCGGCCTTACTGCGGCTTGGCAGACGCGTTTCCGCCGCTCCCGGCTGCGGCGCCAAGACCCCGCACCACGCCTCGTGATAACCTCGATCGCCGTCGCAGCATTCGGGTCGATTGCTGTGAGACCTCGGTCAGAGGCAGGACAGGCGGGGGACAGCATGGAAGCAACCAGGGCCCTGTATCTACTGGGAATCGCCTTCGCCGCGACGGCGCAGGGCGAAACGAACCAGGGCACTCTCGAGGAAGTCGTCGTTACGGCGCGACGGGTCGAGGAGCGACTCGCCGACGTGCCACTCAGCGTGACCGTCATCGACGGCCTCCGGCTCGATGAGTTCGCGGTCACACGCTGGGAAGACCTCACGTTGCCCGGCATCAAGATCGGGCCTGCTGGGTTGCTCGACGTGCTGTCGATTCGGGGTATCGCCTCCGGCCTGAACTTCGGGTTCGAACAGTCGGCGCCCGTATTCGTCGATGGCGTCTGGTTCGGCAGTTCGCGTTCATCGAGGTCGGGATTCGTCGACGTCGAACGCATAGAAATACTGAAAGGCCCGCAGCCGACGCACTTCGGCAAGAATGCGATTGCCGGCGCCTTCGGCATCGTCACGCGCAAGCCGCAGCCTGAGTTTGCGGCGTCCATGGACGCCTACTACGAATTCGAACACGACGAAACGGCCATCACCGGCGTCGTCAATGTGCCACTCAGTGATACGCTGGCCGCGCGCGTCGCCGCAAAATGGCGCGACTTCGACGGCTACATGACGAATCCCGCCAGTGGGCGGAGGACACCGCAACAGCGTGACGAGCTCGGGCGCCTGGCCCTGCGCTGGCAGCCTCTCGACGAGTTAACCCTCGATGGCAAGGTCGAGTATTCGAACAACACGACGCGCGGTCTCTCGACACAATACGTGCGTTGCGTGCCGCAGGCCTTCACGACGCCGCGGCTGCTGAACCCCGCCTACGAAGACTGCCGCATGGACGACGTGCGGGCATTTCGCTACGACCGGCCTGCGTTTGGCGCGGCGCTCGGCATCTTCGAGCATCCCGATCGACCCGGGGAGTTGCAGGACCACGATCTGCTGTCAAGCCTCGTATCGGGTACCTGGACCCTGCCTGATGCAGTAGAGCTCTCGTTTGATGTGGCTTACTACGACCAGCACTTCTACGCGGAGGTGAAGCAGGACCATTCCTGGAATCAGCGTGGGCTTGCCGCTTTCGAGGACTCGAGTCGCCTGTTCAGCCAGGAAGTGCGGGCGCGCTCGCTGCAGGAGGGACGCTGGTCCTGGATGCTCGGCGCGTATCACGAGCAGGGCGCGCGCGACAACGCACCTTTCGCGCAGGTTGCTCTGCAATTGCCGACCAACCAGGCCCTCGTCACGAATACGCTCCAGGACAGCGATTCGTGGTCGGTATTCGGAGAGGCAGGAGTACGGGCCTCCGACGAGTTGACCTTGCGCCTCGCAGCCCGCTACACGGCCGCCAGCCGAGATTTCGAAGGGGATCGCACCGCGTATCAGCTTTCGCCGAACTCGACTGTACCGGGCGTGGACCCGTGGAGCTTTGCAGTACCGGACACCCTCACGCGCACTTCGTACCTGGCGACCCGGCAGTCCAGCAGCGACGACGAGCTGACACCGGCCGCGACGCTCGAGTGGCGTCCGGTGCAGGGCCACTTGTATTACGTGAGTTGGCGGGACGGGTTCAAGGCCGGCGGGTTCAACTCGTTCCTGTCAATTCCGGTCGACCAGATCGAATTCGCGCCGGAGACGGTCGACTACCTGGAGGCCGGGCTCAAGCTCACGCTGGCAGAAGGTGCAGCCCGCCTGGATATCGCAGTCTTCGACGGCGACTACAGCGACCTGCAGGTTTCGGTGGTGGACCCTGTGTCAGGCCAATCGACGGTCCGCAATGCCGCATCGGCCGAGTCGCGTGGCGTCGACCTCGCCTTCGATTGGGCCTTCCGCGACGGCTGGCAGTTCGGACTGACGCTCGCCTGGCTCGACGCGACCTACGGGTCGTTCGAGAACCAGAGCTGCTACCTGACGCCACTGCAGACGATTGCGCAGGGTTGCGTACGTGTTGGCGGCGCGCCATTGCCGCCCAGTGCGACCGTCTGTATCGGCAATCCAGGCGTCATCTGCGCGCAAGACCTGACCGGCCTTGCGACCTCGTTCGCACCCGAGTGGTCGGGCACGACGTCACTCGAGTATCGGCGCGCGCTCGCAGGTGAATGGCTGGGTCTTCCGCTCACGCTCCGGGCACGTGTCGACTTGATGTACACCGACGAGTTCTACACGTCCGTCAACGGCGCCCCGGGATCGAAGCAGCCGTCTTATGCCAAGCTCGACGCACGACTGGCCCTTGGCAGTGCCGATGGACGCTGGGAAGTGGCCTTGGTCGGACGCAACCTGACCGACGAGCTGTATGGCGTCTGGTATGAACCACTGGTCGGTGCCGGCCCGAACACCGGCTACTTCGCGACCACGGCGCGCACCCGGCAACTGGGCCTGCAGTTGAACGCCAACTACTGACGCAACCGATGGACTCTTTGCGTGTCGCCTACTGCAGGAAGTCCGGGCGGACGCCGCGCTTGTCCCAATAGTCGACCAGCCCCATCTGCTGCACCAACGGCATGAATCGCGGGTCGCTCCGCATGGCGGCTAAAGTGGGGGTGAACAGCACATTTGACTTGCGCCTGCGCTGGTCCCGGATGATCGGCTGGCCCGGTCGCCAGCTTACGGCGGCGATGACCGGCCCCTGCTCAAGGTAATAAGCGCGCGCGAGATCGAATGCCCGGTCGGTCGCTCCAAGGTGGTTGAGCAACATCATGCCATTGACCACTGCCGCAACGCTGCGAGCCACGCCTGCCATGACCTGGTCCACCGCGGCACCGATCGCCGCCGGCTGCTGCGTGTACGCCGCGGAAATCGAATTGCGCAGCGTCTCGATGATCGGCGGCGGCAGCTCGGGGCGAGCGGCTGCGTCATCGATCTGAACCAATGCCCGGTCGTAGCGATCCGTTCCGGCCAGCAGCCAGAAACGCGCGAACCACACCCCATAATGCCTCGGCCACATCTCCATCGCCCGGCTGGCGACGCGGTCCGCCTCCTCGATGCGGCCGAGAAACCAGAGCCCGTAGATCAGGCCGTATTGCATGCTGGCATCGAAGGGCGCGCTGGGAGCGACGGCGACACGCACCAATCCACTGTCGCGCATCCGCCCGACGGCACCCAGCAGGAACATGCGTGCATCCTGCACGATGACGTGATCGGGATGGTCGGCCAGGACGGCATCGAAACGACGTTCAGCTGCCAGCCAGTCGCCGTAATAGGGGATGGCGAGCGCAATGGCAGCCTTGGCATCCGCATTGGCGGGGTCGAGGGCCAGTGCACGGGCGGCGGCCTCGTCGATCAGGGCCGTCGTTGAGACTGCCGTATCGGGCGCGGCATGCTGGTCAGCCCGTGCGCGGACGAGCGCCAGGAGGCCCCAGGCTGCGGCATCCTCAGGTGCAATCTCCACCGCGCGCTCGATCAGTGAAATCGCTTCGCTGTCCTTGACTCGCGTTCCAGCCCGCATGGCGACCCGAGCTTCCGTCGACGAGCCGCGTCGCTTCCGGGTTGGCCGCAGGCCCGGTAAATCGCCACCAGGCAAGCCCACCGGCCGCCAGCGCGGCCGCACCGCCCGCGAGCAGCCACCGGCGGGACACCCGGGCAGCTTCGGGCTTCGCCGATGCGATCGGCTGCAGCACGCTGGTGGGTTCCGCGTTATCCGCGGTCTCTGGTGCAACGTCGGCCTCCGGGCTCGCTTGCGACCTGAGTCGGTAGCCAATGCGGGGGATCGTCTCGATGACGAAGGCGCCGCCCGTTGCGGTCGCCGCCTTGCGCAGCCCGCTGATCACCCGATGCACGGCATCGTCGCCGACGACCACACCGGGCCAGCAGCGTTCCAGCAGTTCGTCACGACTGAGGACAGCGCCCTCGGCGTCCACGAAGGCAAGCAGCACTTCCATGACGCGACGTTCGACCGGAACCGTCGCGGTTGAACCCTGGAGCAGCAGACGCGAAGGGAGGACCCGAATGCCACCGAGATCAAAGTCCGGACGCTTGGCAAGCGGGACCTGCGGCCGGTCCGTGGCAGCTGTCGGTTGGCTTGTGACCAGACGCATCGGAGATACATCGGACAAGGATCAACCCTCCATCATTCACGCCAGAGGACGTTGCCGTCAGGGTGAGCCCGCCGGGAACGCGAGCTGCACGGACTCTAGCATCGAAGCGCGATGGTTCGGAAGCAGAGGCGGCCTTGAGGCAAAGCCGGGGGAGGGCCCGGCAAACGCAACCACCTGGAGGACGACGATGTTTCAGACGACAACTTCAAAGCGGGCCAGCTGCCTCGCCATTGCTCTCGCGCTCATGACCGTTGCGGGACCGGTCGCGGCCGATAGACAGGGCCCCGACAAGTCGCGGCCACCGTCCGTGCTGGTCGGGACGTGGCTCGTGACCAACACGCCGTACAGCTGCAGCACAGGCCAGGCGTTCCCCCAGTTCGCCAGGCCGCAGCTGGTCACCTTCGGCGAGGGAGGGACG
This sequence comes from uncultured Gammaproteobacteria bacterium, assembly GCA_963746325.1. Lineage (GTDB taxonomy): Bacteria > Pseudomonadota > Gammaproteobacteria > Steroidobacterales > Steroidobacteraceae > RPQJ01. Next base: position 142,196 of record CAVVBC010000003.1, read on the forward strand.
GTGGTCGAGGGTTCCGGCAGTCCGGACTTCCAGCCGGGCCAGCGCAGCCCAGGGCACGGCTACTGGGAGAGGACGGGGCGGCAGACGTTCAACGCGGCTGTTGAGGCCTTCATCCTGTTCACGAGTGTCGTCACGCCGCCGGCTACGCCACGCTACGTTCGCGGCATGCAGCGGTTCGACTACGGCATCCAAATCGTGGATGTCGATCACTGGTCGAGCGATACGGCGGTCACGTTCCTCGACGTTGCCGGCACGACGGTACCGCCATCGGGGTGCGCCACGACAACGGCGGAGCGGATCCAATAGCGCAATCGTCCCCGGGGCCGGCGCATAGGCGCCGGTCCCGCGCGGGCAAGACACGAGCCGCGGCCTTGAGGCAGAGCCGGATGGGCCTTCAGACGCAGGAATCAGGAGAACGACAATGGAATTCGCACCTAGCGATCGATGGATCAGCGACAGGACTGCACGCTGCACGCGCTGGCTTTGCCGCTTCATGCTGGCGTGCATCGGCATGCACGCGGGAGCTGCAGTTGCCGCCCCCGGAGACCTCGACCCGGCCTTCGGCGACCATGGCCGCGTCGAGTTGCCATTCGACGGCGGTGACAACTGGGCCGGGCCGGCAATCGTCCAGCAGCCCGACGGGCGAGTACTGGTCGCCCGCACCGACCGGTCAGGCAACGACGGCATGGACTCGGAAGTCGCCGTGGCGCGCCTGCTGCCCGACGGCACTCTCGACCCGGTATTTGGAACCGGCGGCATCGTTCGCCTGCGTTTCCGCGGGGCCGAGGCGGCGGGGTGGGCGGCCTCACACTGCTTCCCGACGGACGCCTGGTCGTCGTCGGGTACTCGATCAAGGCGTGGCTGGACGGCGGCATGGGACAGTATCCCGACCTCGACACCGGACTCGCGCTCGTTCGAACCGATGGTTCGCTGGATCCCGGCGGGTTCGGCAACGGCGGCCGATTGGCGCTGGACCTGTCCGCCGCAGGACGGTCCGATTCCGCGGTCGCAACCGTCGCGCTCGAGGACGGACGCATCGTCGTGGCTGGAACTGCAGAGAGTGACAGCGGGACGCGATTCTTCATGGTGCGTATCACGACGCAGGGAAACCGCGATCCATCCTTCGGCGAGCGCGATGGCTTCGCCTGGTCCAGCTCGATCTCGAGCCTCGCCGGATTCCACAGGACAGCCAGCGGCCAGTTCATCGCGTGCGGCAGTTGGTATGCTGGACCTGCGCCCGAAGGCCGGATGGTCTGGTTCGATGCAGCCGGCGACCTCGTGCGCGAGACGAACCTGGCGTCAGCCGACATCGAGTACTTGACCGCTTGTACGCCGCAAGTGGACGGCAGTGTTCTGGTCGGCGGGCACGGTCGTACCGGCACCTGGCTCGGACGTGTGGGTGTCGACGGCCGGCTGGATTCGTCGTTCGGTGAACAGACGGGCCGGACACCTGTTTCCTGCGCGAGCTGCTACACCTGGGATCGGCTCGGGTACCCCGTCATCCCGACAGACATTGCGGTCCTGGCGGACGGGCGACTGACCGTAGCTGTTGATGGATACGGGTGGGGGCACCTTGCCCTGCGCAGCTTCGCGGCCGACGGGCACACGGACTCCAGTTCAGCGCCTTCGTTGGGCGACCGCTTCTACGACATGGGCTGGCGGGAACTGCCACCGACGGCCGGTGCCTCGAAGCTGTTGCCGACGAAGGAGGGCGACCACCTCGCCGTGGTGGCAGGTTTGACAAGCACGACCGTCATTCGGCTGAAAGGGCGGGGTGGTCCTGGTGCGAGTGTCATCGGCCTCCTGGGCGATTTCACGCAGCAGTTCGAGTCTGCAAGCAGTGGTTTAACTGTTTGTCGCAGCGGCAGCACTGAAGGCGCGGTCTCCGTGACTGTCGCGACTCGCGACGACACTGCACAGAGCCCGGATGACTATGTTGCCGCCTCCAGCGTCGTCAGTTGGGGCGACGGTGAGACCGGCTGCAAGGCGATTCCAGTGACGGTCAAGGTCGACGATCATTCGGAACCGATAGAATCGCTATGGATCGAGCTCAGCAATGCAGCAGGGGCGGGGCTCGGCATGGACAAGGCGCGCCTTTACATCGTCGACGCCCAAGCGTCGGCACCTGTGCAGCCGCCGGCCGCTGCACCTGAGCCAACGCCGCGCGCCACCTCGAACCGAGGTGGCGGCGGCGCTGCAGGTTCAGCCCTGCTATTGATGTTGGCGGCACTTGCCTGCTGCCGACGCCGCGCGCAGGGACTGGCCCAAGGCACAATGGCAGAGCAAGAGCGCATCCGTTAGCGTGGATGGGCGGGACCGGCGCGCAAGCGCCGGTCCTTGCGTGGACTTGGGATGCATGAGTTAGCGTTGAAGGCTTCGTAATCCATGAAGATCGCCGTCTTCGGCAAGCCAGGTGGCGGTAAGTCGACCTTGGCCAGGCAGATCGCAGCAACTGCCAGTTTGCCTCTGCAACAGCTGGACCTTCTTCAATATGAAAAAGGCGGCGCCAAAGTCCAGGACGAGGAATTCCTGCGGCGGCTCGACGAGTTCCTGGCTCGGGAACGGTGGGTCATCGACGGGTTCGGCACTCCTCACGCATTCGAAGCGATTCTGCGTGCGGCAGATGTGCTGGTCTACGTCGAGCGTTCGACGCTGACGCATTATTGGTGGGTCACCAAACGGTTCCTCAAGAGTCCGTTCGTACAGCCTCTCGGCTGGCCCGAAGGCAGCCCGATGCTGAAATCGACGCTCAGCAGCTATCGTTATCTCAGGTTGTCGGATCGGCTCTGGAATACCGCGTTCAAAGCAAAGCTGCTGGCGCTGCGGCCTGGCAAACGGGTGCATGTTGTCCGCACACAGTCAGACGTGAGATCGCTTCTGGTCGAGCTTGGGCAACACACGACCAAGTGAGCGGGCCCCATCCATGGGGCCCGCCTCGAAGCATCCGTCAGGTGCAGGCTGCAACGTTCTCGTGATTGACGACGATCAGCTGCGGCAGCGCGCCCTCGCTGCCGTTCGTCGCAGGATCCCGCGCAATGACGTCCAGCACCTGGCCGCCAGTCAGGTTGAGGTTCTGCACGTTGATCGCGACCGTGCCCTTGTCACCCGCCGGCGTGACGTAGACGTCGTAGGCACCCGGCGCGATCGAGAGGATGCCGGTGTCGGCACCGAACGGAACCGCGCTGAAGGCCGGCGTGACCGCGGCGTCGTTGAGATTCGTGCCATCGGCGACCAGATAGAGATCGACGGCTGGCGTGCTCGGCGAACCATGGGTGACACGCAGCTTCGCCTCGGTCACGACGCTGCGCCCGTTCACTGGCAATGGCAGCGCCCGGATCGCCGGCGTGCTGCCAAGGAATCCGGTGACGATCGCCATCGCTTCGTCCGCCTGCGCCACTGCGAGGTCGAACTGCAGTGCAACGACCGACGGTGCACCGGCTGCAGTAACCGACAGCGTGTATTCGCCCGGCGCCGGCACCGCCGAAATCGAGCACGCCTGCGTGAACGCAACGTTGCCCGCCAAGCGGATAGCGTCGTCGGCAGCGGTCGAGAGGTCATTGGCCAGCAGGTCGACGGCCGGCGCGTCCGGCGACGCATGAACCGCGACGACCGAAGCAGGCGTGCTTGTGTCCAGCAGGTCCGTCGCCGTGGTGCCATCGAGCACGACCAGTTGAATCGGCGTCGTCCCGGGACCGGTATTCTCGACTGCGGCCACGAGCAGGTCGGCATCGGCCGGCAGCGCGATCGCGCCGGAGTCGAACACGACGGTCGCCGGGTTGCCGCCGAGCGTCACGCGGATCTGGTAGTTACCCGCAGGCGCCTGGATCCTGTCGGTTGACTGCTTGTAGGCCAGCGACGCCGCATTGATCGGCGTGCTGGTGGCCAGGTCGGCGCCCGGTACCGTGACGAACACGTCGACGGCCGGCGCAGCCGGGGCAGCATGCACAACCTGCGCGCGGAAGCTGCCGGGCGTGACCGGTTCGTTGGCGGGATTTGCAATCAGCAGTGGCGCAATGGGGGCCGCCACGTCGCCGACGGCAATCACGGTGTATTCGGTGCTGAAGTCGAGATCCAGAGTCGCGTCGATCACGACCGCGTTGCCGTTCGGGATGATGGCCTCGACCTGTACGCGCGAGCGCTCGGTGACGGGCAGGAAACCCGAGCCGTCGGTATAGTCGACATTGGTCAGCGCCACGGCACCATTCACCAGGACGTTGACAGCGGGCGCGTCCGGCGACGCGTGCAGCGCGCGCAGGCGCGGCGCGGTAGCGCACTGCAGGAACTCCGTGCTGGTCACTTCGCCCGGATCGAGGACGTTATTGCGGTTCGTGTCGAGTCCGCTCTCGAACACGACTCCGCCGCCCGGGCAGTTGGCGTCGCCTTTGGCGAGGGCGCGGGTCGCAACCAGCGAATTGAGGCCGTCGGTGCCCGACGCTCCATTCAGCCCATTCCTGCCGTCGTCGCCTTCACAGCCGACGAGGAAGACTGCGGTCACCAGGAGCGGCGCGGCGAGCAGATGTCTTTTCATCGAGAATTTCCTTTTCGGTACTGGGACGGTCCGATGAGCCTGCTCGAGGCGGCGTGAAGCGGACGTGAACCCGGCGTGAAGGGCGCGTGAAGTTGACCGGCTGCTGCACCAGTCAGGCGCGATGACCCGACTCAGCCCGTCGCCGAGTCGACGATCGCGGACTTCGCGGCGCGGGTTAACGGTAGCGGGCGGCTTCGGCCGGCCGGCCCCACGTCAGGTAGAGCTCACGCAGGCGCATGCGCCCCACGTCGTGCAGGCCCGGGATAGGCGAGTTCGCGAGGCCGGGCAGGCTCGCGACCAGCAGCGATTCGGCCTCGACATAGGCGCCGAGCTTCGCGAGCGCGATGCCCTCGGTGTTGAGCGCAGCGGCCACCTGCCAGTGATCGTCCGGCAGGCTCAGCTTGAGGATTCTTCGTGCCTCGATGGCGAGGTCCCGCGCCTCCTCGTAGCGCCGCGTGGCGAGCAGCAGGTTCGCCTTGACCGTGAGCGTGCCGGCGAACTGCGGGTGATCGCGGCCGAGCGCCTTCTCGCGGATGGCCAGGCTCTCTTCGATGAGCCCGCTGGCCTCCTCGTAGCGACCTGCGTCGGTCAGCCAGTAGGCGAGGCTGGTGCCGGCGGCCGCGACGTCGGGGTGGTCGGAGCCGAGCGTTCGGCGCCGCATCTCGAGCGCATCGCGCAGCATGGCCATCGCAGCCTCACGCTTGCCCTGCCGGTACAGCACGAAGGCGAGATTGCTCAGGTTCAGGGCGATGTCGGGGTGGTCCTTCCCAAGCAGGCGGCGGTTCATGTCCAGTGCATCAAGATATGCCTTGCCGGCCCGTTCCTCGTCGCCCCGTAGCTCGAACGTGTAGGCGAGGTTGTTGAGCGAGATCGCGATCTCCGGATGCGCCGCCCCGTACAAGCGACGCTTCATTGCGAGCGCCTCCCCGTGCAACTGCTCGGCTTCCTCGAGCTGCCCCTGGTCCATCAATGCCCAGGCGAGGTTGCCCATCGCCTGCGCCAGCAACGGGTGGCCCTGCGGGTGCAGGTCGCGTCGCATTGCGAGCGCTTGCCGCAGGCTCGGCACGGCCTCCTCGTAGTGTCCGCGGTCGTAGTGGCTGAGTCCCAGCGCCTCGATGCTGGCGGCTACCTGCGGATGCTTCGGGCCGTACAGCGCACGGCGGATCGACAGCGCCTCGCGGATCGCGGGCTCGGCGTCCTCGAAGCGTCCCTGCCGCGAGAGCACGTCCGCGAGCAGCATCAGCGTCTCCGCGACCTCGGGCGAGCGGTCGCCCTGCGCAGCGCGTTGTGACTTGAGCGCCAAGCGCAGGCTCGCTTCCGACTCCGCGTACTCGCCCTGCAGCATCAACACCGCGCCAAGGTGCCCGAGGCTCGTCGCCACCTCCGGGTGCCCGTCGCCGAGCAGACCACGCCGCTTGGCGTGCGCCTCGCGCACCAGCCGCACCGCCGGATCGTACAGCCCGAGGCTCGTGTACACCGTGCCCATGGTGTCCATGAGGGTCGCCTGGATCGCCGGCTGGTCACCGAGTTCGCGCTCGATGCGAGCCGCGCCTCGATCGAGGATCTCGCGGGCGGTGATGGTGTTGCCGAGCGCCTCGGAGGGGTCCGACACCTTGAAGAGGTCCACCATGAAGCTCGTGGTCTGCCGGGCGGTCTCCGCCTCGGCCTCGGCGCGTACGCGCTGCCGCTCGGCCTCGTTGCGCGCCAGCCAGGCGGTCGTCGCCAGCGTCGAGGTCACCGCCATGCCGGCGAGCGAGACCGCCGCGAGCAGCATGGCACGGCGGTGCCGGCGCTGCGCTTCGCGCTGCTTGAGTTCGTCGAGCGACACGCCGACCAGGCCCGCGATCAGCTTGAGCTTCGCGTCGTTGCGGCCGTCCTTGCCCGGGCGGACGTCCGCCGCAATCGGTTCGGAGCGCGTGTCGGTGAGCTCGCCGTCGGCGCCCAGGCGGTAGAGGAGGGCCTTTGGGAAGCACTCCTCGGCGGCGGTGCCGGGCTGCGCCGAGGCGCACGGCTCGCCCGCGACGATCAGGCAGAAGATGCGGTCCTCGCGACCGAGGCGCTTGAAGGTCAGGATTTCCTCGTTGACCCAGCGCGAGCGCGCGGCCGCGGGCGAGCAGATCACGATCTGCGACGCCGACTCGGTGAGCGCGCGGGTGAGTGTCTCGCTGAGGTTGGTCGCCGTGGCGAGTTCCTCGCGGTCACGGAAGACAGGGGCGAGGCGCTCTGGCACCGGGCCGAAGGCCGTCTCGCGCCCGACGATACGGCGGGGCAGGCGGTAGGTCTCGAGCACGCGGTGCAGCCATCTCGCCCACCGCTCGTCGGAGTGGCTGTAGCTGATGAAAGCCCGGTAGCGGAACACGGTGCTCACTCGAGTGCTTGCTCCATGCACAGGAAGTTAGAGTGGGGATGACCCCCAACTTCTGGCACCGAGAATAGGTCACTCGGGGACCCCAGCACAGCATTGAGGCGGCCGTGCGGCGTCGATGCAGCTGCTACCAGTTCTCGCTGCCGGGCTCGCCCTTGAACGGACCGACCAACTCGGGGGTGATCCAGCCGCCGTAGAAGCCGCCGGGCTGCGGTGTGACGACCGCGCCATCGACACGGCAATCCAGCGCCGCCGGATAGAACGCCACGCACGCAGCCAGCGCTTCCGCACCGGCCAGCGGCTGCGGGTAACTCCAGGCCACGCGTGGCAGGCGCCGATCGCGCTGCACCAACGTCCAGTAACGCGCCGGTCCTTTCCATTCACAGAACGAGCTACCGGCCGCCGGCTGCAAGAGATGCCGGGCCACGTCGTCCCACGGCAGGTACACGCTCGGCGGGTGGGCCGTCTCCAACACGAAAACGGCGCGCCGCGTACGCGCTACTTCGACATCACCCCAGCGCACCACCACTTCGCGCGTGTCCAATGCCAAGCGCGGCGGGCGCGGGAAGTCCCAGACCGATGTCTGGCCCGGCCCGGGTGTTGCGGCGAAGGGCGGCCGCGCCTGACCTTGCCAGTGCCACTGTTCGCGCGCCGCGCGGATCCAGCCGGGAAGCTCCTCCGGCATCAATCGGTTACCGCGCGAGCGGGACCTCGTCGTGGCATTGGCTTCATCGTTCGTCTAGCCTGTAATTGGCGCGAGCGCAGGGTGAGGCGAGTCGTACATGGGGTGCGACGAGGTGAAGTGCCGACGGTCGGTCGGATGCACGAACTCGGAATTCAGATGCGAAGGGAGCCCTGTTGCGCCGGAGTCGCTTGCTCGCTGGCCGACGTCCTGGGGGTGAGTCCGCGAAGCGGTTCGGCGCGTGACAGCCAGACGTCGTACGCGTTCCAGCAGAAGCAGTCGTCGGCGACGTTCCGCGCGTGTGTTGCGGTGCGTTCGACCGGCACGGCGAGTGCGGCCGCTTTTGCGCTGTCCTGCCAATTCCTTGGCCACTTCATCGACCCGCTCATCGGAATTCCTTCGGCTGTTCTGGTGTCGTCCGCTGCCACTCGTTGTAGCGCGGTGCGATACGAGGAGTATGCGACGGTGGTGACGTCGGGTGCGTGACTAGAGTGTTTCTGTTTGGCGACAGTGAGCGGCTCGAGGCGCGGCTCAGACCGCTCCCGACCGGGTCGACGTGGCCGCTCACACCGCGCGCGAGTCGAACTCCACCTGCAATCGACTCTGGAAGCCGTCCGTCCGTGGCTGACGACGATTCGCTGCGCGCACTGACAGCGAGTGCCCAGGACGTTGCTATCGTTGGATTCCCAAGGACCTGTAGGCGGGAGAGTCGATATGTCAGGCGCATGGATTCCGGTCTGGATCCTCGGTGCACCCTTCGTGGCGATCATCGTTCTGTCGATGGTGACCCAGGGTGGATCGAGTGCATTGACCTCGGGCGATCGCGGGATGCGCGATCCCCGTTGAGACTTCGTTACTTGGTCGGTGCGAGTCGACGTCGATTCGAAGGGCAACGTCTGGGTGTTTCACCGCGCCGGCCGCGAGTGGTCTGCACCGTTCCCGATCGAGCCGATCGACCGTCCGACCGTGTGGGTGTTCCTTGGGCAAACGGGCCGACTACTGACATCTTGGGGAGCCAACACGTTCGTCATGCCGCACGGGCTGACCATCGACCGTGACGACAACGTGTGGCTCACCGATGTCGGACGGCACCAAAGCGACGGCTACGGCAACTCGCGAGTTCTGCATTTCTCCGCCAGACGGCATGCTGCTGAAGACCTGGGGCACCAAGGGAACCCGTCCCGGAGAGTTCGACCTGCCGCACGGTATTGCGATCGATGAGCGCGGTCGGGTGCTGGTAGCCGATCGCAGCAATGCGCGGATCCAGGTATTCGATCAGTCCGGCCAATTTCTTGATCAGTGGCAGGGCGCCCAGCTCGGGCGGCCCTATGCAGTCGCACCGGCTGCGGGCCGCCGGGTCGGCAGGGGTGTTCGGGATCCGGAGCGCGGATGGACGCGGCCCGGAGCTCGCTCGCGCGATCACTGATCGCGCCTCTGATGGTTGTGCGTGGCGAGGAATGCCGAGACTGGCGTCTGGTGTGCGACTCGCGCAGCGAGCATTTCATCAGCCTGCTAAGGTGATCGTCGTGCCATCCCAATCCACCCGGTTGAACCCGAGAAAGCTGCTGCATTCCAAGTGGACGGCCATCGATCCACAGAACCGGGAAAAGCATTTCCTGGTGACCGGAATCGTCGATCCGCAGCCTCCGGGCTCTCCCGTGGTGTCGGTGGAGATTGAAGCGGTGCACTCGAAGCGCGCGCGGATCATTGAGTGGCGAGAGCTCACCGACATCGCGCGGTGGCGGCGAGGGTGGGTTTAGCAAGGAAAGCCTCTAGCTGCAGGTCACTGACCTGCCATGTGCACGGTATGCGTACCGGCAAACCAGCGGCCAGTCACGCCGCTCCGGCGATAGGTGCCGAGCCAGCCGACGCGCTTGTCGAACACGTCGACGTGCCAGGAACGCTCATCCGGGAGCGGCGGCTCCTACGCGAGCTGCAGCGCAGCGACCTGAGCCTGCTCGCCGCTTACCGCCAGATTCCCCTGCTCACGGGCCGCGTGCAGCGCCTGGCCTACACGCGTGCGCGCACGCGCACGCGCCGGCAAACTTGAAGCCGAGCCGTACCTCGCGACGCTGCCCGTCCACCGCTGCCGGCCCGAGCACCGTCAGCTGGCGCCCCGACACCGCGGCCGCTGACGCCGCACCGACGCTCTGCGACTTGACAGCGCCCACCGTGCGGACCTTTCATCGGAAGGCAGTAACGAAGCTGCCCGCCAACGCTTCACCCCGGGACCCGACCATGCCGATACCGGCACGCACCGTTCGAATCTTCCTCCTCGCCCTCACCCTCGTGCTCGGGCCGACGGGCGTCGTCGCCAAGCCACCGTCGCTCGACGTCAAGCCAGGGCTCTGGCGCAAAGCCGTGAAGATGCAGACCGGCGGCCGTACCCGAATGGACGCGGCCATCGACACCTGCCTGACCGCCGCCGACCTCGAACTGTCGCGGACCGCCGCGCGGCTGGCGCAGGCGCCGTCCTGCACGGTCCTGCTGCAGGAGCTGTCGCCGACGCGCATGAACGTCGTTCTTCAGTGCAAGCAGGGGCTGGCCCGATCGGTCACCGAGGTCCGCAGTCCCGAAGCGTTCGTCGTCAGCGCAGCCATCGTGCCGGCCGGCGGCGGCGACGAGACGCGCACCACCGAGCAATGGACCTTCGTGCAGGCGAGCTGCACCACCAAGGCGGCAAATTAGTCACTCGTCGAGACACTTGCACAGGTGCTCGCACGCCTTCGCCTGCACCCCGAGGCTCGTCCAGGTTGGGCAAGGCGGTCTCCAGCGGGACCCTCGTCACGCGTCCCGCAGTCGCACGAGTCACAACGGCCGTGCACAATCGGACCCACAGGACGCAAGCCCCGATTGGCATGGCGGCGCCATTCGCCTACCGTGTGCCCCAGGACCGGCGCTGTCCGGTCGCCCGATCATCCACGAGAGGTTGAACCCCGATGGCCAAAGCCAAGAAGTCCGTGAAAAAGTCTGCGAAAAAGCCCGCAAAGAAAGCCGCCCCGAAGGCCCCGCCGTCGATCAAGAGCGTGCTGACCAAGTCCGCACTGGTCGCTCACCTCGCCGAGGCCTCACAAGTCGCCGCCAAGGACGCGCGCGCCTTGCTCTTCGCCCTCGAGAACACGATCCTCGCCTCGATTGGCAGGAAGAGCGCCGGCACCTTCATGCTGCCGGGACTGCTGAAGATCACCGTCACCAGCGTGCCCGCTAAGCCCGCACGCAAGGGCATCAATCCCTTCACCGGCGAGCCCACGACCTTCAAGGCCAAGCCCGCGACCGTGAAGGTCAAGGTGCGCCCGATGAAGAAGCTCAAGGACGCCGCGAAGGCCTGAGCCTCGATCAGGGCGGCCACGCCGTGGCCGCCCTGTTCCCGCGTCATACCCCACGCCCAACCATTCCTCGGACGCCCGCCATCACGCGGGCGTCGAGGCCCAACCGGGCCGTCCCCCTCTGAATCTCCAGCCTCGCGCATCGCCCCGTGCACTGAAGATAGGCAAAGCGAGCGCAATCTATGCCTGCAGCCGCGCGCCGATCTCGCTCCACAAGCTCGCATACACGAGTGCGGCGGGGCTGCGCGGCGCGTAGGCGGGGATCGGGGCCCGCCGCACCGCCATCCGCTCGATCTCGCTCCAGTACGGGACCTCCGTCGCAAGCATCATCGGCAGCCGCTGCCGCGTGGCGGCGATGAGTTCTTCGTGCAGCGACTTGCGTCGATCCACCATCGAAAAGAACGGCAGGAGGCGCAGGTCGGACCAGCCCGCCTGTGCGACGTGCTCGAACAGCTGCTCGAGCATGCGCAAGGACAGCGGTGCCGGGAGGGTCGGTATCACGACGGCGTCGGCCGCCCGCAGCACGTTCTCCGACAGCAGTGACATCCCCGGCGGGCAGTCGAGCACAAGGCATCCATACGCCTCGTTGAGCGCACGACTCATTCGCAGGAGCCGCTCCGTCGGGTGCTTGCGCTCGTTCAAGTGCACATCGAACTGACGATACGAAGAATCCGCCGGGATCAGATCCAGCCGCGCATAACCGGTCGGCGCCACCAGTTCAGGCAATTCGCGTTTGCCACTCACCAGCTTCCTGGCCGAGGCTCGCTCATTCGGCAGACCGCGCAGTGCATAGGTCGCCGCCCCTTGCGGGTCGAGGTCCCACAGTACGGTCGAGCGACCCGACGCCGCGGCCAGGTAAGCCAGGTTGACGGCCGTTGTCGTCTTGCCAACCCCGCCCTTGATGTTCGAGACCGCGATGATCTCCATAGCCCGCCGATGATAGTCGAGCCGCCGCGTAAACGCGGCCGGCGGATCGAGGCCTCCCTGGCCATTCCTCTCATGCGCGATCACCGATCGCGCGAGGTCGCTCCTCAGCGAACGTCCCGCTCCCGCCGCTCCCGCGCCCGCATTCCCGCTACACTTCGCCCCAACAGGGAGAGAGCCGTGTGACCGACGGGCCACAGGACGGAGAAAGGGGGAACCTCTGGACGCGACTGCGCCACCGCAAGGTGGTGCAGTGGGGCATCGCGTACGCCGCCGGCGCCTGGGGTCTGCTGCAGGGAGTGCAGTTTATCGCCGACACATTCGACTGGCCGAACCAGACCCAGCGACTCGCGACGATCGCGCTGCTAATCGGCCTCCCCGTCGTCCTGATCCTCGCCTGGTACCACGGCGACCGCGTGCGCATCAACGTGAAAGTTGATAGCCGCGAGCATTGATGCCCACCTCTGGGCCACGCGTACGACCGTGAGCTCACGGCCGCTGACTCTCCTCGATCCAGTGCGAGATCGCCGGAGACGTCGTTGCGCCCGGCTCGAGCCTGCTCGCGAGCCTGCACGCTCAAGGTGCGGCCAATGTTTGACGCCGTGCGGTGGTTCGATGATTGGGAACAGTGCCGGGGCCTTCGCGCCACCTACGCCCACGCTGATCGCACGGGCTGTGCGGCTCGTCGCAATTCACGCGGACAGCGCCTTATTGCAGCCCCGCTGCAACATTCGCTCGCCATCCTTCGCGCGCGCCACACACCGGCGCACCGAAGGAGACCATTCATGACGATCGTTGCCACGCTGATGCTCACCGCCATCGCCTTGTATGTCTTGGTGCAGGTGGACGACCTCCGGTCCCGATGAGGTCGTGCGAGGGCCGGGTAGCGGGGGCCCCACAAATCCTGGGCGCTCGCTACCGGCACTTCCCCCTGGCCGGCGTACGCCCGGCTTCTTGTCCAGCTCGTCTACCTGAGGCACACGACGAGCTTGGCCACGTGGCTGCGCCAGTTGATCGGTATCACGACCGGCCGGTGGCCGGCGGGCAAGTCGACGCTGCTGCCGGCGCCGGCGACGACGGTCGGCGCCGAGATCGTGAAGTCGCGGCCGAAGTCGACCCGCACGTTGCCGGCGATCGTGTTCGCCACCTCGCCGACCAGGTCGCACAGGTACTCGTGCGAGACATTGCTCTCGTTCATCTTCATCAGCAGCACGGTCAGCATGCCCCTCGGCGCCGAGAAGCAGACCATGCCGCTGCGACGGCCCGACACGGAGATCACGCCGGTGTAGTCGTGGATCTCGGGCACGCCGCGGGTGACGAGGTACGGCGAACCCACGGTGGCGGCCTGCTGCGCCGCGACCTCGAAGTAGCGGGTGGTGCCATACACGAACGCACGGATGTCCTGTTCATCGAGCATGTCAGGCGTCCGCGATCAGCTCATCCAGCGCTTCATTCAGCTGCCGATCCGAGAATGGCTTGGCCAGGAAGCCGTTGGCGCCTTTCTCCATGGCTTCCACGGCCGTCGCTTTGTCGGCCAGTGCGGAAACGATCAGGATCAGGACGCCGGGCTTGATCGCGACCAGTCGTTCGACGCACTCGATGCCGTCCATCTGGGGCATCGTGATGTCCATGGTCACGACGTCGGGGTCTGTGCGGCGGAAGACCTCGAGCGCCTCGACGCCGTTCGCGGCCACGCCGACGACCTGCAGGGATTCGATCTGCTGGCAGCGCTCAATTCGCCGGCGGATGACGTTGGAGTCGTCCACGATGAGCAGCTTGAGCGGTCTTGCAAGGAATCGGGCCGTGTCGGCCATCGCGGGGTCTCCTGCGTCGTACGCGTCAGGCGACGGTGCTCTGTTGCCCGCTCGCCGCAGGCAGCAGGATGGAGAAACGCGTGTACTTGCCGCTGCGGTCGAGACACTGATGCGGCCGCCCATCGCCTGCACGGCCTTGTGCACGAAGTCGAGACCCACGCCGCGCCCGGCGTCACGGCTTTCAGCCTCGTGCGTCGAGAATCCCGGCTTGAAGATCAGGGCCAGGCTCGATCGGGTGTCGAACTGCCTGGCTTCCTGCTCGCTCAGGACACCGCGACGGACGGCGGCTTCGCGCATCCGTTCGGCCACGATACCGTGCCCGTCGTCCTGGAACGACAGCTCGAATCCCTGCTCACGCGACTTGAACTGAATCTGCAGCACGCCGGTCTCGTCCTTGGCGAGTTCGCGTCGTGCGGCGGCATCCTCGATGCCGTGCACCACGCCGTTGCGCACGAGCTGGATCGCAATGTCGCGTACCATCCTGCGCATCTCGCCGGGCACCTCGTCGAGGCCCGTTGCCACGAGCCGGACCTTCTTGCCGTGATCGCTGGCGATGCGCTGGGCCAGTGCGTCGAGCGCGGGCCCCAGGTCCTGCTTGACCGACTTGAGCGCAGTGACCGTGGCACGCGGGCCCGTCGTGGGCGTGGCCGTCGTGAGCAGGGCGGTCGCGCGCAGTGAGTCCACGCGGCCGACCAGTTCGCGGACCGATTGGAGGTGACTCAGTATCTCGTCCAGGCGCAGGACGAGTGGCAGGAAATCGTTGCCAGTCAATTGCGGCCGCTCGCGCAATTCCTTCAACAGCTCCTCGAAGGAATGCGCGCGGCCCTCGACGGAGGCCAGGCCCAGCATGGCCGCCTCGCCCTTGATGCGATGCATTTCGCGGAACAACGGATCCACCTTCGCGCGATAGTCCGCGTCACCGCGGGCCGGTACCTTGAGCACATTGTTGATCTGCGCGAGCGTCGCGCCGGTGTCGTCGAGGAACGATGACAATTGCTGCGGATCGACCTGCAGCAGACCGACCAACATGTCCATCTGCCCCTGGGCATGGGCCTGCGAGTCCTTCAGTTCGCGAGCGAGCATGAGACCGGGAGGTCACGTCGTTTACGGAGACCAGGAGATGGCGCGCGCCCTCGTCGCCCTTGACGCGGTGGAAGTCGAACTGGAGATACCGCAGGTCGCGGCCGCCATCCGCACGCTCGAACTGCACCTCCACTTCCGCCAGCGGGTTGATGCTCCGGATCAGGTTCTCCTTGGCGCGCTCGCCCCACGGCAGCCTCACGTACTTCGTGGCCGTGGCGAGCGTCTTCGGAGACCGTGTCGCGCAGCAGGTCCTCCAGGGTCAGCTTGCTGAAATCATCGCGGCGGAACAGGGTCGACAGTGCGGTGGAGTGCGCCTGGCCGATGCGAAAGTCGGCGTCGATCAGGAACAGTCCATCTTTGACCGTGCTCAGGATATCGCGCGTCTGGTTGCGCGCCTCGACGGCGATGCGCTCGTGACGGGCCTTCAACCACTGAAAGTACGCGAGCAACGTCAGCAGCAGGGCGGCGAAGACGACGCCCGTGATCATCAGGGTGCGCAGCGTGGCCGAAGCGGTGACGACCTGCTGCTCGAGGCTCGTGCTGACCGACGAGAGCGCTGAATTCAGTCCTTCCGTCGCCTCGTGACTGACCTTGATGGCCTGTCGCGCGTCCTTCAGCAACCGCTGTCCGGGTGCGTTCAGCTGCACGCCCGCCGAATCCGAGTCGCGATAGGGAAGGCCCTTGAACCCGCTGACGGGCACCAGCGCCTGGCGGTAGGCCGACCACACACTGTCGATTTCACGCAGTTCGGCCGAATCGCCGGCCGCCGACTGCCGCAGCTGAGTCAGGCCCCGGTCGAACTCGCCTATCGACGTGCCTAAGTCCCTGAGGGCCTGGGCGACGTAAACCCCCGACCCGAGCCGGTCGCGGATCGCCACCAGCGAGCGCGCGATCGCTGCCGGCTGGCCACGCTGCTCGCTCGCCACCTTGAGGGCGGCGGTATCCGCGGCCAGTTGATTGGCGAGCCGGTATCCCGGTAACAGCACCAGTCCAATAAAGGCCACGAGCAGTACCAGGAAGCCGACGGTTGCGGCGTGCACGCGCAGGCCGCCAGCGAACCGTCCGGCCATCGTCTGCCGCTCGCGCGGGAGCGGGCGATCCACTCGGTTCATGGCTGTTTCACTTGCTCGGGTCGGAAGAGGATTTCGGTCATGACGGTCGCCTCGATGCCGGGATCGTTGACCGAGAGCGGCTTGAAGCGCCAGCGTCGAACCGCCGCGAGCGCCGCCTGGTCGAACACGGCCGCCGGGCTCGAGTTCACGACCGCGGCCGACTTGACCTTACCGTCCGCGGCGACGGTGATGCGGACCCGAACGCTGCCTTGCAGGCCCTTCTGCAGCGCGCCCGGCGGGTATTCCGGCGGTACGTACCGTGTGCGCTGAATCTCGAGCGGCGACACCTGCTTCGATACCGGCGTCGCGCGTGCCGCGGCGATGGCGCGCTCCAGCGTGTCCACGTCCGCGAGATTCAGCCCGAGTCGCCGGGCGGCGACGGCATTCGTCTGCGCCACCTCGAGGTTGCGGTCCAGCAAGGCCTTGCGCCCGCCATCGAGCAGGGCGTCGGACACGGCCCGACTGCTCACGACAGCCGCGTTGCCGGACGGATCCTCGGCGCGCAGCGCATTCAGGTAAGCGACCGCACTGTCCTGTGCCGGTTCAAGCAGGCGTCCGTCCCGGATGCGATCCTGCACCAGCCGCGCGAGCTGCGCCGACGTCGCGATGGCCGGGGGCGGCGCGGCGATGGCCGGCGCGGCGCGCATCGCGGCCGCCAACGCGGGCGGGCTCACACCGAGTTCCCGTGCGTGCCCGACCCAGCGCTCCACCTCGTCCGGCCGCGACTGCGCAGCGGCGTCGCGGATCTTGAGCAGGTAGGCTTGCCGCAGCTCGGCCGTCGCGGTCTCTGCGAGCCGCTGCGGATCGGAGGCCACTCTGCGCAATTGCGCGAGGTAGGTTTTCGCGCTGTCGTTGGCCGGGTCAACCAGCGAACCTTCACGGATTCGCCTCGTGACGAGTTGCGCCAGTACCTGCGCGCGTGCGTCAGTCTGTCGCCGACCGATCGCCTCGCGCCAGTGCGCGGCCCTCGATGCCGTCAGCGTGCCGAGTTGCGAGCCTTGTTGCAGCAACTGCTGGGCTCGATCGACCTGACCGGCCTCGAGCGCGGCTGCGATCTGCGCCTCTGCCAGCTTGGCGTCGAGCGGGATCAATGCCGGGTCATTGGGACGGACGAGCTTGAGTTGGCTGAGCGTGCCTGCGGCATCGCTGAACCTTCGCTCACCCAGTTCCGTCCGCAACCGCTCGTCGAGCACGGCGCCAATTCGCTGCAGGCCCTCCCTGGCTTCATCGTTGGTGGAATCCTGCGCGAGGACGGCGCGGAAGTAGGCGAGGGCATTGTCGCCCTCCGGTTCGGTGTAGTGGCGAGCGGCCAGGGCAATGCGCGCCCTGTCGAGCAGCTCGTCGCTCGAACCGGCCGGCACCGCGGCCGCGGCTGCGTCCGTGATCGCCGGCTGAGTGCGTTGCTGGGTCACCTCGCGTGCGGGCAGCACCGCAGCGTTACCGCTCGCGGGCACATCCTCCGGAGCACGCGTCTGCAGCGCCATCCACGCCAGGGTGACCACCACGAGTGCCGCGCCCGCCAGGAGCGCGGTCCACGTATGCCGGCGGCGGCCGCCCCTCGATCCGGTCGCCGTCACCTTGGCCAGGGCCGTCTCCACGACGTCGGAGTGCCGCCACGCATCCGCGGACGCAGACGACGCCACGGCAGCGGTCGTCGACGCCGCGACGGTCGGTGCTGAGGCAAGCACACTGGCAGGCGCGGCCAGGGTGTACCGCGCGAGGGCCTCAGCGCTCGCGCCTTCGAGAATCGCCGTGGCCTGGCCGGTCTCGACCGGAATGGGCAGGATCGCGAAGGTGGCCGATCCTCTGATGGCTCTCGAGACGCTGGCGCTTTCCTCCGTCGGCGTCAGCACGATGACGATGCAGGTGCCGTCCGGCGATTGAAGTCCATTCACGGTCGCGCACAGGTCCGGGCGACCACGCGCATCGAGCAGCACCACGCACGGGCGCAACGGTCGGATGAATTCGCGCGCCGCTTGCTCCGACTCGACGGGACGGATCGTGGACTCGCCGTCCAGGGCCAGGCCAATCTGCTCGAGCAGCGTGTCATCGCCCGTCAGGGCGATGATCTCCACGCGGGGTGGTGGCGCGACTTTCGCCGTGCCGGACGGCACGGGAGTGGGGTGCACTGGAACGGGCGCAGGTATGCCGGACAACGAAAAGGCTCCTCTGGTTGATGCCGAGCCGCTGCGCCTGATTCGACGGCGAGTGCCTTGAGGAGTGTAGGTAACGTTCGCTCGCCAACCTGGGGCCACGTCACAAATCGAGAAGCCGATCTCATGCCGCAGTCACGCCCGGACGCGCGGCGGCCGATCTGGACGGTCGACGGGCCACGTTATGTCGAGCGCCGGCCTGACGGCGAGCGGACGCCTGCAGTCAACCCGGTATCCGCGGCATCGGCGTCGAGGACGGCAGCCCGCACGATCCAGGTCGTCGCCAAATCGATTCTTCTCTGATCCGCAGATCCGCTACCCGCACGTCCACAACGCCCGCCGTGGCTGCTATGCGTGCCGCATCGACCGCGCCTGATTTCGTGCCCGGCAGCGGGGCGGCGCGCTGCCGACCGATCCGAGCGCAGCATTTCCCACGACGCTGCGCACGCGAGCAGCAAGTGGAACAACGCGCACTCGAGGAGAAGGAACCATGCCCGAACCCGTCATTGCGGCCAAGGCGCCGATCCCCGTCGACGTCGAAGCCGGCACGACCTACTGGTGGTGTGCCTGCGGCAAGAGCACGAAGCAACCGTTCTGCGACGGTACCCACAAGGGCTCGGAGTTCACACCGGTGAAATTCGACGCCACGGAATCGAAGCAGCTGTGGTTCTGCGCCTGCAAGCACTCGGCGCACGCGCCACTGTGCGACGGCGCGCACAAGAAGCTCTGAACACGTCACCCGGGCTCGATACCCTCGGCGCGACGACTATCCGGCCAGCCGTTCACACAGGCGCCGCAGCGCCTGTCGGTCCTTAAGACGTTCACGGGTCCAAGGCAGCAGATGCGTGGAACGCGCCTGGCGGTCAAACCAGAAGCGCCCGCTCTGGCCACGAGCCGCCGCACTCGCGGCGAGCCACACCACGGTGTCGGCGCCCTCGGCCGGCGTCCGCAGTACGCGCGCATGACGTTCCAGAAGCGGGGCAGCGACGTGCGCACCGCCGGCGTGTCCGCCCAGCCGGGATGCATGGCGTTGCACCGCACGGACGAGCCGCGCCGTCGAATTCCGCCGCGAGCAGCTCCGGCCAGCACCACCTGCATGCGCTTGGTCTGCGGCGTACGCCGACGACGCCGTCGTAGGGACGCGTGCGCCGTTCCAGTCGGACGGCCAGCGACGAGCGCCTGCGTGTACATCCCGCCCGAGACGACAACACGACGCGCGCCCGTCGCGCGAGCGCTCGCAGCGCGCGGCCGCAGCAGCCTCGTGAGCAGCCACGGTCCCAGCGACGTGCGTGGCAAAGCGTGAGCTCGTGCCCGTCGGCCGATCTCCGTACCCGCTCGTCGGGCAGGACGCCGGCGTTGTGCACGAGCACGTCGACCGGCCGGCGGCTGAGCCGCGCGCCGAGCCGCGCGGATCGCCGCCAGGCTCGGCGACGTCGAGCACGTCGAGGTGCACGCGGCGACCCGGTCCGCTCACGCACCTCGCGCCGCGCCGCCTCGCCGCGCTCCGGATTGCGGCACAGCATCCACACGTCGGCGCCGCGGCGGCGAGCGCGAGCGCGGTCTCGAAGCCGATCCCGGAGTTGGCGCCGGTCACGAGACACACCCGTCCCGCCAGATCGACCTGCAGATCCGACGGGTCGAAGGCTGCGGCGTGCCGCCTATACCCGGTCCGATCGAAGGACAGCAGGACCGAGGCATCGAGCAGGCGCGACATCGGTCCCAAAGTGCGCTGAGCCGTCATGTCGCTCTATTCGCCCACCGGCGGCCACCGGTTTGCGGGTGCCAGCCGGTTCCACTGCCCATACCTGGCCAACGGACCCGATCCGCTAATCATTAGCAAGCATTAATTATTGCCCGCGAATTGCGCTCAGAGAATCAACAACTTACTTTAGCTGCGGCAACGTGCAGATTGTCGCGACGGTCTGCAGTCGGCAGTCGCTTCAAGTGCTGGTGACACTGCCGGTGGCAATCGCCGCGTGAAGGCGGCCGCAGCGGGAGTTGGCGGGTGGAGACTCATGGTTGCGTCGACGCGTGTGGCGATCAGCTATCAGTTGGCAATCGAGGTCTGCTCACCGGTGCGCTGCCAGGTAGGGAGGCTGGGGCGAGGTTGACGTTTGCGGCGGGAACCTACGTCTACACCGGATCGGCGCGGCGAAACTCGAAGCGCGGTTAGCGCGCCACGCGCGGGCGTCGAAGACACTGCGCTGGCACATCGATTACCTGCTCGCGGTACCCGGCGTGCGCATCGTGAAGACGTGCGGTCGCGGCGCGAGGAGTGCCGGCTGAACCAGTCAGTCCGAGGGATGGTGCCGGTGTCCGGATTCGGGGCGTCGGATTGCCGCTCCGGGTGCGGGGCGCACCTCAAGTACCTGGGGCCGCTGGGCGAAAAGTGATCGGCGGGAAGCCGCGGTAGGCCCGCCACTCAGTGCGCGAGCGACGAGGCCTTCAGCTGTTCCAGCTTGACGACTTCGAGCGCGCGTTCGTGAGTGCTTCGAGCACGACCGGCGGGGCGACACCGTCGTCGAGGGCCTCGATCCAGCGCATCGCGCAGAGGCACCAGCGGTCGCCAGGCTTGAGGCCCGGGAAGCCGAATTCCGGCCGGGCGGTCACCAGGTCGTTGCCGCGCCCGCTGGAGAAGTCGAGGAACTCGCGCGTGACGCGGGCACACACGACGTGCAGGCCACGGTCGTGCTCGTCGGTGTTGCAACAGCCGTCGCGGAAGTACCCGGTCAGCGGATCGAGTGAGCAGGGCTCGAGATCGGTGCCGAGGACGTTCAGCGCCATGACGTGGGATCCGCTTCAGCGCAACAGTTGTTCGATGGCCGTCGTGAGTTTCGGCGAGTCGGGCGCGACCTCGCTGTCGAAATGCTGCACGACCTTGCCGTCGGCGCTGACCAGGTACTTGTTGAAGTTCCAGCTCGGCTCCTTGGCGCGGCGGTCGAGTTCCTGGAAGACGGGATTGGCGTTCTCGCCCGTCACCGACGAGGTGCAAGCATCGTGAAGGTCACGCCGTAGTTGATGTAGCAGACGTCGGCGGTCTCGGCCTGGTCCTTCGCTTCCTGGTTGAAGTCGTCGGACGGGAAGCCCACCACGACCAGGCCGCGTTCCTTGTACTTCCGGTGCAGGGCCTCGAGGCCCTTGAACTGCGGCGTGAAACCGCAGTGGCTGGCGGTGTTGACGATCAGCAGCGGCTTGCCGGCGTACGCCGAACAGAGGTTGACGCTGTCGGAGGAATGCAGCTTCTTGAACTCGTGGTTCAGGAAGGCGGGGCAGGCCGCCTGTGCGGTGGCCGTGCCCGCGAGGAACAGTGCGGTGGTCAGCAGCAGCGCCTGCGGGAAAGAGGGTCGGCTCACGGGTGAACTCCAGGGCGAGGCCAGGCGGTTTGTCTGCCTGATAGGCTGTTCGCGCCTGCGGTCAGGATGGATCCGGGAGGCGGGTTTGGCGAGGGATCGATGTGGGGACGGTGCGTTCGCACCTTCACGCGCCGCTGATCGGCGCGTCCTGGGCGCGGGGTGTGCAGGCAGATCGGCAGTCCGGTTGTGGGGCATCGAACTCCGCGCGTTGTCCGCGGAGCCCGTGCCGGTACTGAGCGAACGGTGCTCGGTGCGGCGGCGCAGCAGATCACTGTTCCGCGTGCTTCGGTTTCCAGCTGGCTCGGCGGGCGTCGCGTTCGGCGCGCTCTGCGGCGACGATGCCAGGGATCCGGGCGCGCTGTTCGGGCGTGAGTTTCGCGTAAACCTGCGTCCACAGGTCGCTCATCAGCTGGATCTGGTCCGCGGCGTTCGACTTGGCGGACGCCAGCATCCCGGCGTAGGCCGGGTCGGTGGGCGGGGTGACTTCGAGCTGATCGCGGGTGGCACGGCCGCTCTGGTGAGTCGCGTGAAGCTGCGGTCTGGCCTGGTCGAGGATCGCCCGGACCTGGGCTTTCTGTTCCGCGGTCAGGTCGAGCTGGCTGAGCACGCGATGAACGGCCCGGTCGGGACCGCCCGGACCGCCGTGGCCGCCGTGCAACTCATACCGAAACGACCCGGTGTCCTGCGGGTTCGCGGCAGGTTGGGTCGCGGTGGAGGCAAGGGCGACGCCGCCGAGTGCAGCGGTCAGGCAAAGCGTATAGATCGTGGCTCGAATCGCTTTCATGGGGTTACCTGTGGTGCGTGGGTGTGGGACGTCTCCCGCGCGGTCTGGAACGGGCGCGGAACGGTGTGACCTAATACAACGTGTGTTCACGTGTTCCGTTGACACGTTGACCGAACCGGTCCCGGCAGCCTCAACAGGCGGATCGAGCTGCAGGCGAGGAGGATCGTTCGGCGTGGTTCGGAGATCTGGCGCGAGTGAGGCACGCTCGCGCGCCGATCGAAGGCGCGTTGAGGACGGTCCGGTTCAGCGAGGGCTCCGATCGAGACAGGTGAACGATGGGTTCACCGGGATAAACCCAGCGCCCGTTCGAGCGAGTTGCGGTCGCCGACCTGAAGGACCTGCCGAACCTGGCCCGTCTCGAGCACCAGCACCGTCACCTGCTCGGGCTGACGCGGCAGCGCCGCGGTCTGGTCGGCATCGCGCACGATGCCGACCGCAAAAGACAGCTCCCGCAACCTGGGCAGGGCGAACATCTTTGCGATCGGTGCCGGCATGGCGCTGATGTCGGCTACGTAGACCGCATGAATCCGGGTCAGGGTACCCGGGTCTTCGGCTTTCAACACGTCCAACACCAGGTCACTCGCGGCCTTGTCAGCGGCAAAGATCAGCAGGCGCGTGCTGTCGTCCACGAGCAGGGGCCGCTGGTGCTGGTCGGTCAGCTGGAGCGGCGGCAGCGCGTCCCCGGGAACCAATGCAGGCGACGACGCCCAGCCCAAGGTCCAGGGGGCGATCAACAGCGCGGCACTGAAGGTGCGGAGGAAAGACCACATTGTCGGGATGCTCTTGAAAGGGGGTCGCCTGCTACCGTTCGCGGCAATGCACGTCAGGATCCAGACGGGCTCTGTCATCGCGGGTCGGGGCGATTATTTCGCGAGTTCGCGCAGTGCAGCGCGGCGCTTCTTCATGATCTTGCCGGCGGCGGTCATCTGCTTTTCGAACTCGGGGTTGTACGGGGTCAATCGATAGCCGTCGGGAGACTCGATGAGGTAGACCGCGTCGCCCTTGTCGAGCTTCAGGCGGGCCAGAACTTCCTTAAGGAAGAACGACCCCAGCCGAGTTGCCCACGGCGGTGAGCTTGAGTTTGATCATTGGCGGACGTCATTAAGCCTGTAACCACATATCAACCATCGGGGGGACGATGGCCCACGCGGTTACCGGCGTTATGAGAACTCCTGCAGGTGCGACGCTGCGTGATGCAGCGAGGCGAACATGATGACGGTGCAGACTGCCAGGCTGACGCCGACCGCCAGCGCGAGCTTTTTCGTGGGCTCTACCATCCGGATCTCCAACAACGACAACGCTTGGGTGTCTCGTCATGGCAGATCCTACGCTCTAATTGTTGCAACTGTAGCCGTGCGGCATTTATGGGAACACTCGGGCGCGCTGGCACTCGGCTTTTGACCGGCGCTTGGTGATCTTCCGTAATAGGTTAACTGCCCAATGCCCAAGCCCCATTTGGACCAAGCAGGGCAGGTTTCGTCAAATGGACCAGTGCCTTTCCGGGAACATGCGCACTTCCAACGTGTCGGCTTATGAGCCTCCCTGGAGGGACCAACAGTGGACCCACCTTACGGCGTATTCGACAATCGAAGGCCCTGCAGCGGCTCTGTAATGCGCCAGAGCGGCTATTAACATAAGCGCCATGCAAGCCCGCAGGGGCCATCGCGATACTGCGGCACATTCGCGAGGCTCGACTACCGTATCGGCCTGAACGCGGCGCGCAGTTCCGAAACGAAGAGCGCCGGTTCTTCCCACGCCGCGAAGTGTCCGCCGCGGTCGACCTCGTTGAAGTAGGCGAGGCCGGGGTAGACCGTCTCGACCCAGCTGCGCGGGCGCGGGGAAGATCTCGCCCGGGAACGTCGTGAAGGCGACCGGGACCGCGACCGGCGGCGGAGCCTTGCCGGCCGCGCGCGCTCCGGCCCGTCCGGTCTCCCAGTACCACCGCGCGGCCGAGGCGCCGGTGCCCGTCAGCCAGTACAGCGTGATGTTGTCGAGGATGCTATCCCGGGTGAGATTACCCGCGGGTTTGCCCGCGACGAACGCTCGGGAGATCTTGTGGTAGCTGTCGGTGTCGTGGTCGAGCATCCACGCCGCCAACCCGATGGGTGAGTCAAGCAGGGAGTAGCCGATCGTCTGCGGTCGGGTAACCTGCTCCTGGAAGTAGCCGAAGCCGTCGGTCGTGAACGTCTTGAGCGACTCGTGCGCCGCACGTTCCTGCTCGGACTTCGCCGGCAGAAATCGACGATGAACGGCGCCCCTGCGAGCAGGCTGAGGTGGATGCCGACCAGCCCGTAGGGCGCCTGGCGGCCCATCACGTCGGTGACGAGCGCGCCCACGTCACCCCCCTGGGCGACGTAGCGCGTGTAGCCGAGGCGCTTCATCAGCTCCGCCCATGCGTGGGCGATGCGGCCGGAATCCCAGCCGAGCTCGGTCGGCTCGCCCGAGAAGCCGTAGCCCGGCAGGGACGGCAGCACCAGGTGGAACGCGTCCTCGGGAGTCCCGCCGTGTGCGGTCGGATCGGTCAGCGGGTCGACGGTCTCGAGCATCTCGATGACCGACCCGGGCCAGCCATGCGTCATGATCAGCGGCAAAGCGTTCTCATGCCGTGACCTGACATGGATGAAGTGGATATCCACTCCGTCGATCGTGGTCGTGAACTGCGGCAACGCGTTCAGTCGTGCCTCGACTCGTCGCCAGTCGTACTCGCTGGTCCAGTAGCGTGCGAGCCCCCGCAGTGTCGCCAGCTGCACGCCTTGCGATCGATCGTCGACGAGTTCCCTGGCGGGCCACCGCGTGGCAGCGATTCTGCGGCGAAGGTCGACTAGATCTTCCGGCGCGATGGTCACCCGGAACGGCCGAATGGCCTCGCCCTCCGAAGCCGCGGATGCCGCAGTACCGGGTACCGTGAGTGCCGCGACGCCAGACGCGATCGCCATCGCGGACTGGATCGTCTTCGCCAGTTCGACAGTAGTCATGTTGACTCCTTTCGCGCAGTGGAAGTGCGCGACACGATCCCACCACAGGCGACACATCACGACTATTGCACGAAGGTGTCAGTCAGATCATGCGTGGAATCGTCCAGAATCAACTCCCAGTGACCGCGCGGTGGAATCTGCTGCGTCGTACACACGACGTGTCGTGAACGCTCGGGTTGAACCGACATCAGGGAAACCGTCTCTCGGCCACGTGTCATTGAAGACCGAGGAGCAGCCATGCGTGCATTCAAGAAGGATCCTGACGCCATCGCGAAGCTCGCAGGAGCAATACCACGTGACGCGACAGAGCGGCACCGCGGCACCTGGAACCGGCGCGTATCTCCACAACGAGGAACCGGGCATCTACGTCGACATCGTGTCGGGCGAGCCGCTATTCGCGTCTTCGGACAAATTCGAGTCCGGCTGCGGCTGGCCAGCTTCACGATGCCAATCGAATCGGCCAACGTCAGCGAGCTTCGCGACACGAAGCACGGCATGGTCCGCACCGAAGTCCGTTCCACGCACGCCGATAGCCACCTCGGTCACGTCTTCGACGACGGGCCGCGCGACCGCGGGGGGTTGCGCTACTGCATCAATTCGGCTTCGCTGCGATTCATACACCGCGATGACATGGAAGCCGAAGGGTATGGTGCCTACCTGGACCAGGTGGAGCGGTATAGCAACCCACGACCCCCGACGAGGCCGACGCCAAGACCGACTAGCGGCAGCTCACCTCCCGTCGCTGAAGTCGCCTATGAGCGTTGCCCTTGCCTCAGAATACGGTCATCGGTGTGCATACTCTGTAAAGACGAAGTCCCTCGCCTTCGCCACCGTATGGCACGCAACGCCGCACTTTGCCCGTCGTTCGCCTGCGGCGGCTGATCGGTGGTCGTACCGGGGGTGAATGTATCGGTCGCGGCGTCGTACTTGAACATTGCGTATCCCCAGCCGCCAACTTCTCCAAACCTCGTGCTGTCTTTCACCATGAAGTCCACGTCGTGCTGATCCCCAGGCACTGTTGCGTCGGGAAAATCCGCATGTTTTTTCGGCAGCCAGTGGATCTTCGCCATCTTTGCTCCGTCCGGGGCGGGCCGACCGTTGGCAGGGAAGCCAGCCTTATAGGCCTCGATCATCTTTGGGTTACCAACG
>CAVVBC010000004.1:0-96385 GCA_963746325.1 uncultured Gammaproteobacteria bacterium
ACGCAGAGCAAGACGCATCCGGTGACGCTCGACCTGCGCTGGTACCACGAGTTCGACGCCAGGAATCGCGTCGAAGGCGACGCCGTGTTCTTCACCCGTCTCCGTGCCGCTCAGCGTCCAGCAGAAGCCGGCGGCGGCGCAGGACTGGTCGGCGGATGAGCAGCAATGACGCTGGCCGTCGAATTGTAGCGGCTCGGATGCTGCAGCCGGGACTTGGTGTCCGATTGGACGGGAGGAGTAATCGATGGAGACTCACGGTATGGACGATGAGATCGGGCTGCCATCGGGCCGGCGATCGTCGGTCGGCGCACAACAGGCCGACAGGATCGTCGATCCCTATGAAGTGTCACATCGCGTCGACTCACGCCCAGCATGGACCCGCCGCACGCGGCTATTCGCCCTATGCCGGCCGGAAGTATCCGACGCGCGCGCTGTCGGCGACACCCACCACCATACGTCGAATTCGGGTGACGCATTTATGGCGGGTAATCGGCTTTCGCCAGAAGAGTGCCTATCGCTTCGCGCGGGCGAGGAGGTCGTCTCGTCCACGGGCGTGCCGGCCCAGCTGTCGCGCGCCGCTCGACTTCCTGTTGTCGCCGACCACGCCGAGGGCCTTGGTCTGATGTAGCAGGTCTATAAGGGCAATCCCGCCTTCGTGCGGATCCGACCTGGTGGATGGAACAAGGCAATGAAGGCCGGCGGCAAGGCCGCCGCGACCCAGCCAACGACGTGACGGCTGCAGCGCAGGGCACGCTCCCTCCGCCGTCAAGGACCGAAGAGTCGTCGGGCCGGTCATGATGTCCGTGTGGCAGCAGTACACCGCGACTGCCGAGAAATACAACGAGCCGGGCCGCTTCACGGCGATGATCGGCTACGAGTGGACCTCGGTGCCGGGCGGCAACAACCTGCACCGCAACGTGCTGTTCCGCGACGGCAAGGACAAGGCCGACCAGTTCTTCCCGTTCTCGGCCTGGCAGAGCGAGGACCCCGAGAAGCTCTGGGCGTGGATGGACCAGTACGAGGCCAAGACCGGCGGTCGCCTGCTCGCAATCCCGCACAACGGCAATCTCTCCAACGGACGCATGTTCGAGTTGACCGACTTCTCCGGCCAGCCGCTGACGCGCGATTACGCCGAGCGGCGCGCCCGCTGGGAAGTGCTGCAGGAAGTCGTGCAGACCAAGGGCAACAGCGAGACTCACCCCACGCTGTCGCCAAACGACGAGTTCGCCGGAGACATGGGTATCGCCGGCTGGGAATACGGCAACCTCACGCTCGAGGACAAGCCAGAGTCGCCGGAGATGCGCCCGACCATGTACCTGCGTGCCGGTCTGCTGCGCGGGCTCGAGCAGGAAGCGAAGCTCGGCGTGAACCCGTTCAAGTTCGGCCTCGTGGGCGGCACCGACGTGCACAACTCACTGACCGCGATCGAGGAAGACAACTTCTTCGGCAAGCACGTCAACCAGGAACCGAGCCCGCATCGCTGGGACCACGTCTCGAAGCAGGGCTTCGGCAAGACGCGCTACACCTGGCATTACCTCGCAGCCGGCTACGCCGTCGTCTGGGCGACGGAAAACACCCGCGAGGCAATCTGGGACGCGATGAAACGCAAGGAGGTCTACGGCACCTCGGGTACACGCCTGACCTTCGCTTCTTCGGCGGCTATGACTACCAGTCTGCTGATCTGAACAGCCGCAATTTCGCCTGGGTCGGGTATCAGAAGGGTGTGCCGATGGGGGGCGACCTCGCCAAGGCTCCCGCGGGCAAGGCGCCGACGTTCCTGGTCGCTGCCATGAAGGACCCGATGTTCGGCAACCTCGACCGTATCCAGATCATCAAGGGCTGGGTCGGCAAGGACGGCAAGGCGCAGGAACGCGTCTACGACGTCGCCTGGGGCGACGCGGACAAGCGCAAGCCCGGCAGGGACGGCAAGCTGCCGCCGGTGGGCAACACGGTCGATGTCGCCAATGCGACCTGGACCAACACCATCGGTGACCCCGAACTCGGTGCTTTCTGGAAGGACCCGGACTTCGACCCGACGGTGCGCGCGTTCTATTACGCGCGCGTCGTCGAGATCCCGACGCCGCGCTGGACCGCGCATGACCAGGTGCGCTTCGGCCTCAAGATGCCGCCCGAGGTTCCGATGTCGCAGCAGGAACGCGCCTGGACCTCGCCGATCTGGTACACGCCGGGCGGATGACTACCACTTGAACTGGAGGACTCGATCATGAAGCCAACATCATTGAACTGGATCGTCGGCGCGCTGCTTGCAGCGACGGCTGCCGTGGCAAGCGCGGGCCCTGTTGATGCCGGCGGCGAGATGGAAGAGTGCAATCTCGTGCAGGCGCAGACCGGTCAGTGCAGTCATACAACCTGAGGATCGAACACGATGCATACAACGTACACGCAGGCCGCCCGCCAGATTCGCAGCGCACGACTGGCGCCAATCGTGTTCGCTGTCTTTTGCGCACTGGCTCTGACCGGCACCGTTGACCTGGCCCAGGCTGAGGCCGAGGACGTCAAGGTCATGGACGCCCAGGAGGTGACCCCCAACGCGCCCACGCACGGTCCCGTTGCCCCGGCGGCTCGAGGCTATTCGCCGTATGCCGGTCGCAAGTACCCGACGCGCCCTCTGTTCGGCGACACGCACCTCCACACGTCGAACTCGGGTGACGCGTTCATGGAGGGCAATCGCCTCGACCCCGAAAGTGCCTATCGCTTTGCACGCGGCGAGGAAGTGGTCTCGACCTCCGGCATCCCGGCCAAGCTGTCGCGCCCGCTCGACTTCCTCGTCGTGACCGATCACGCCGAGGGCCTCGGCGTAATGGCGCAGGTCTACGAGGGCAACCCGGCGTACATGTCCGATCCGACGCTGGCCCGGTGGGGCCAGGCGATGAAGGCCGGCGGCAAGGAAGCCGTCGACACGATGCGCGAAGTGATCAGTGCACAGGCGAACAACGAGCTGCCCCCGGCGCTCAAGGATCCCAAGATTTCGGGTCCGGTGATGATGTCCGTGTGGCAGCGATACACGGACACCGCCGAGAAGTACAACGAGCCTGGCCGCTTCACCGCGATGATCGGTTACGAGTGGACCTCGGTGCCGGGCGGCAACAATCTGCACCGCAATGTGCTGTTTCGCGACGGCAAGGACAAGGCCGACCAGGTTTTCCCGTTCTCGGCCTGGCAGAGCGAGGACCCCGAGAAACTCTGGGCGTGGATGGATGTGTACGAGAAGAAGACCGGCGGCCGGATGCTCGCCATCCCGCACAACGGCAATCTGTCGAACGGGCGCATGTTCGAGCTGACCGACTTCTCCGGCCAGCCACTCACGCGCGACTACGCCGAACGGCGCGCGCGCTGGGAAGTGCTGCAGGAAATCATCCAGACCAAGGGCAACAGCGAAACCAATCCACTCATGTCGCCCAACGACGAGTTCGCAGGCGACCTCGGTGTCGCGGGGTGGGAGTACGGGAACCTGACGATGCAGGACTCACCCTTGACGAAGGAGATGATGCCGACCACCTATCTGCGCGAAGGCTTGAAGCGCGGCCTGGAGCAGGAGGCGAAGCTCGGGGTCAACCCGTTCAAGTTCGGCTTCGTGGGCAGCACGGACGTTCACAACTCGCTGATGGCGATCGAGGAAGACAACTTCTTCGGCAAGCATCTGGACCAGGAGCCGAATGCGAAACGATGGGAGCATCCGGCAACCAAGGGACTCGGCAAGCAGCGCTACAACTGGCACTTCATGGCGGCTGGATACGCGGCTGTATGGGCCACGGAGAACACGCGCGAAGCCATCTGGGATGCATTGAAACGCAAGGAGGTCTACGGCACCTCCGGCTCGCGCATGACGCTGCGATTCTTCGGCGGCTGGAACTACACGCCGCAGGACCTGAAGAACCGCAATTTCGCGTGGGTCGGCTACGAGAAGGGCGTTCCGATGGGCGGCGATATCTCGCAGGCCCCTGCGGGAAAGTCCCCGACGTTCCTCGTCGCAGCCGCAAAGGACCCGATGTTCGGCAACCTCGACCGCATCCAGATCGTCAAGGGCTGGCTCGGCAAGGATGGCAAGGCACAGGAGCGCGTCTACGACGTCGTCTGGGGCGACGCAGAGCGACGCAAGCCCGGCAAGGACGGCAAACTGCCCGGTGTCGGCAATACGGTCGACGTCTCGACGGCAACGTGGACGAACACGATCGGCGACCCGGAACTGTCGGCTGTGTGGACGGACCCGGATTTCGATCCGTCGCTGCGGGCCTTCTACTATGCGCGAGCGATCGAGATCCCGACGCCGCGCTGGACGCTGTACGACTCAGTGCGCTTCAACGTGAAGATGTCGCCCGAGGTGCCGATGACGCAGCAGGAACGCGCCTGGACCTCGCCGATCTGGTACACGCCGGGCGGATGACTACCACTTGAACTGGAGGACTCGATCATGAAGCCAACATCATTGAACTGGATCGTCGGCGCGCTGCTTGCAGCGACCGCAGCCGTGGCAAGCGCTGGCCCGCTCGACCCGGACTGCACTGCCGAGAAGGCTGCCAAGAGTACTGCGATGAAAGCCACTGTCGGCGTCGGCGGGCGCTGCGACCCGAAGGAAGCCGCGCACGACACGGCGAAGGACGTCACCGGCATCGGCGACAAGGACAAGGATAAGGACGGGAACAAGGACAAGGACAAGGACAAGGACAAGGACAAGGACAAGGACAAGGACAAGGACAAGGACAAGGACAAGGACAAGGACAAGGACAAGGACAAGAGCACGTCGTGGTCCAGCGGCTGAGTCCTGAACAGCGCGAGGTGGGCGAGGCAGAAGTGGCGCCCGAATTTCGAGGTCGGTTACGACTTCAAGGACGATCCCGGCAATCAGGAATGGGTCCTGCGGGCCGGCGTGGCCCTGCTGGTGCCAGCGGCAAGCCGGTGAGCGCAGTCATACAGATGGAGGCTTGATCACAATGAATGCAACGCACACGCAGACCCCTTCCCGAATTCGCAGCGCGCGACTGGCACCGATCGCGTTCGCGGTCCTGTTCGCATTGGTTGGCTGCCAGCGGAGCGACAACCAACCTGCCGCTACGGTGCCGGCCGACGCGACGGCCTCCGCCCCGGCGCCGACCGTCGAGCAACTCGAGGCCGCCGTTGCTGAGAACCCGCTGAAGGACGCCTACTTCGGCGAGACGCACGTACACACGTCTTACTCGCTCGACGCCTATATCGGCGGTGCCCGGATCACGCCGGACGAGGCCTACAAGTTCGCGCAGGGCAGGGAGGTCGTGGTCAACGGCCAGAAGCACAACATTGGCCGGCCGCTCGACTGGGTGGCCGTCTCCGACCACGCCGAGTTCATCGGCGAGATGTACTCGACGCAGGTCCCGGGCGCCAAGGGCGGCGACAACCCGATGCTCGAGGAGTTGCGCAACCTGAAGTCGGTCGACGAGCAGCGCGCGTGGTTCGTCAAGTACGTGGTCAACAACAACCGCGGCGACAATCCCACTCACCCGCCGTTCTATGCCGGGCCCGAAACGACGCGCAGCGCCTGGAAGGATGTCCAGATCAAGGCCGCGATCGACAACTACCGGCCTGGCAAGTTCACGACGCTGGCGGGCTACGAGTGGACCTCGGCGCCCAAGGGCGCCAACATGCATCGCAACGTCATCTTCCGTGACCTGAACGTGCCCGACATGCCGTTCTCGGCGCTCGACAGCGCGGACGAGGAGAAGCTCTGGGCGTGGATGGCCGAGCAGGAGAAGAAGGGCTCGCGGCTGCTGGCGATTCCACACAACTCCAATGGCAGCAAGGGCCTGATGTTCGAGCCCATCGACAATGCCGGCAAGCCGATCACGGCAGATTACGCGCGCCTGCGCAGCCACTTCGAACGGCTGATCGAGATGATGCAGATCAAGGGCAACTCGGAGGTCCATCGGAGTTTCTGGCCGGCCGACGAATTCGCGGGCTTCGAGAATGCCGACAGCGTTGGATCGTTCAGCGGGCGCGAGTTCAAGAAGGAGTACTTCGTGCGCTGGGCGGTGACCAAGGGCCTTGACTACCAGGCGAAGCTCGGCGCCAACCCCTATCAGTTCGGCTTCATCGGTGGCACCGACAACCACAACGGCCTGCCGTCGGACGTTGCCGAGGACGACTACATCGGCAGCCACGGCCCGGCGGACGGCACGCTGGAGGCGCGTCGCACCGGCGAAATCGACGGCTGGATCAAGGCGAAGGAGTCGAGCCCTGGTTCGATCTCCGCCGTCTGGGCGACACGGAACACGCGCGCCGCGATCTGGGACGCCATGGCTGCGCGCGAAACGTTCGTCACGTCGGGCACGCGCATCAAGGTGCGGTTCTTCGGGGGCGCGGACCTCGGCGCCGCGTCGACGAATCCGCGTGAGCTCGTGGAGCAGGGCTATCGCCATGGCGTGCCGATGGGCGGCACGATCGAGAAGGCAGCCAAGGCACCGACGTTCACGGTCTGGGCGACAAAGGACCCCAACGGCGCAAACCTCGATCGCATCCAGATCATCAAGGGCATGGTCGATGCCAAGGGCGAGCCGACACGACAAGGTGATCGACGTCGTCTGGAGCGGCGATCGCAAGCCGGGCAAGGACGGCAAGTTGCCTCCGGTCGGCAACACGGTGGACTCGAAGACGGCGACGTACGCCAACACGATCGGCAGCCCGGAGCTGATGGGCACGTGGACCGATCCCGACTTCGATCCGTCCGCGCACGCCCTGTACTACGTCCGCGTGCTCGAGATTCCGACGCCGCGGTGGACGACTTTCGACGCCGTCCGCAACAAGCTGCCGCTCCTGCCCGACGTGCCTGCGGCGATCCAGGAGCGGGCGTGGACCTCGCCGATCTGGTATTCGCCCAGCGGTACTTGAACTGCTGATGCCGGCGCCCGCGAGGGCGCCGGTGTTTCGAACTCGTTACGGAGTGTTTGATGACGAATGCGCCTGAGCGCGGTGGCTGGCTGCGCGAGCCCCTGCTCCATTTCCTGGTCATCGGGACCGGACTGTTCCTGCTGTATCAACTGGTCCGGGGCGGCGACGAAACGGCCCCGCGAGAGATCGTCATCAGCGAGTCCCGCATCGAGGCGCTGGCCGAGAATTTCGGCCGCACCTGGACGCGCCCGCCGACGCCGCAGGAATTGCGTGGCCTCGTGGACGACTACGTCAAGGAAGAGGTCTTCTACCGCGAGGCGGTCGCGATGGGCCTCGACCGCGATGACACGGTGATACGCCGACGACTGCGGCAGAAGATGGAGTTCGTGTCCGAGGATGCGGCGGCCAGCACCGAGCCAACGGAAGCACAGCTGCAGCAGTTCCTGGCCGCGCACCCGGAGAAGTTCGTCGAGCCGGCGCGCGTCACGTTCCAGCAGGTATTCGTAAATGCCGAAAAGCGCGGTGACGTCGCACGGCGTGATGCTGAGCGGATCCTGGCTGAACTGCAGGCCGGCCGTGGCCCGGCGAATCCATCCGAGGCGGGTGATCCGACACTGCTTCCTGCAGGCCTCGAGGACGCGTCCCCGCAGGAAATCTCCGCCAGCTTCGGCGACGAGTTTGGCAAGCGGCTGGAGGATGCGCCGGTCAATCAATGGGCAGGACCCATCGCTTCGTCATTCGGTCTGCATCTCGTGCGAGTCAGCGCAAGGAGCGCCAGCGTGCTGCCCCAGCTGGGCGACATCCGTCCCGTGGTCTTGCGTGAGTGGCAGGCGGACAAGCGCGCTCAGGTGGGCGATTCCTTCTACTCGT
The DNA here is from genome assembly GCA_963746325.1 of uncultured Gammaproteobacteria bacterium. Lineage (GTDB taxonomy): Bacteria > Pseudomonadota > Gammaproteobacteria > Steroidobacterales > Steroidobacteraceae > RPQJ01. The sequence continues at coordinate 7,750 of CAVVBC010000004.1, forward strand.
CGTTGCGGTCCAAATATGACGTCCGCTACGAGGGTGAACTTGGTCGACTGCTGCAGCAGGCGCAGCCAACGGCAGAAGCGGCCAGCAAGAAATGATGAAGCAGGTCCTCGGCGCTCTCGTGTTGCTGGCCATCGGCGCCTGGTGGCCGATCGCGCACGCGCACGAGGTACGACCCGGCTTTCTGGAGATTCGGGCGCTCGGCGATGATACGTTCGATGTGCTCTGGAAGGTCCCCGCCAACGGCGAGTACCGCCTTGCGATGTACGTGCAGCTGCCCGCGAAATGCAAGGGTGCACCGACGTCCGGCACATTCGCGGGCGGAGCGTTCGTCGAGCGTTGGCGAGCCACCTGTCCCGGTGGTCTAGTCGGGGAGCGCGTTGCCATCGACGGACTCAGTGCAACGCGCACGGACGTCCTGGCGCGGTTCATTCGCGAAGACACGACCACGCAGACCGTGCGGCTCACGCCGGAAGACACCTCGTTCGAGATTGCGGCGGAACCGAACGCCTGGCAGGTGGCCAGGACCTATCTTGTGCTAGGCATCGAGCACATCCTGCTCGGCATCGATCACCTGCTGTTCGTGCTCGGGCTGCTGTTCCTGGTCGGCAGCTGGCGCCGGCTGGTAGCGACAGTGACGGCCTTCACGCTGGCCCACAGCATCACGCTGGCCGCAGCCACGCTCGGACTCGTGCACGTCCCGCAGACGCCGGTCGAGGCGGCAATCGCACTCAGCGTGATGTTCGTCGCGGCCGAAATCCTCCATCAGGCGCGGGGTAGAACCGGACTCACGTCGCGCGCACCGTGGGTCGTCGCCTTCATTTTCGGGCTGCTGCACGGCTTCGGCTTTGCGGGCGCTCTGCGCGAAGTCGGCCTGCCGCAGTCGGACATTCCGGTCGCGCTGTTGTTCTTCAACGTCGGCGTGGAAGTCGGGCAGCTGATGTTCATCCTTGCGGTTGTCACCGTTCTCTGGCTCGCGTCGCGACTCATGGGCAAGCAAGCCGAGGGCCAGCGCGGGCCGTGGCGGGCCGAGGCGCTCATACGCACTCCGGTGGCCTATGTCGTCGGATCGACCGCGGCCTTCTGGGTCGTGCAGCGTGTGGTCGCGTTCTGGGCCTAGGAGCCGACGATCAGTTCCATTTCCATTGCCGGAGCAAGAGACCATGTCACTACCTGAAGCATTCACTCACCAGGACAAGCTGCTGACCGTTGACACCAACATCAGCAAGTTCCTCGAGGGCCTGCTGCACCCCGGGATCAAGGCGCATCCACTGTTCCTCGATCCCTACAGCGGCGTCTGGGTGTTGCGCGTCAAATTCGCCCCTGGCGTGACGTTGCCGCTGCATTTTCACACCGGCGCGGTTCACCTCTACACGATGTCGGGCTGCTGGTATTACTCGGAGTATCCGGACCAGAAGCAAACGGCCGGCTGCTACATTTTCGAGCCGGGTGGTTCGATCCACGAGTTCAACACGCCGGCCAGCAACACCGAGGACACGGACACTTTCATGGTCGTCTTCGGCGCCAACGTGAATTTCCTCAAGGACGGCACCTACCTCAACATGATGGATGCCAGCCTGATCAAGGCCTGGGCTGACCAGGGCATCAAGGATCAGGGCCTGAGCAAGATGAACTACATCTCGGCGCAGGTGCCGCAGTACACACGCTGACCGCAGCCGGGGGCGCGTCCGTTCGGGCCTTTCTCGGCCAGGGGTCGCCTGGCCTGTCGCTGAGTGCCAAGTCACTGTCGGCCGGTTATCAAGCGCCAGATAACGCGCGCGTTGTAGCCTCGGTCCCTTACGGGGGAACATCGAGCAGACAATGCAGTGCAAAACGGCTTTCGTCACGGGAGGCGGCAGCGGCATCGGCCTCGCGCTGGCAGAGACGTTGGCGAGACGCGGGCCCGCGAATTGCGGCGTTCGATCTGAAGCTTCTCCGACGCGGCACGCACGCGGTTGCGCAAGGTCTGCCCGGATGCGCTGTTCGTCGAGGTGGATGTCCGCGATGCCGCGGGCGTCGAAACGGCGGTCAACCAAGGCGTTGCGCAGATCGGCGCACCCGACGTGGCCATCAACTCGGCTGGCGTGCAGGTGGCGCGGCCGTTCCTCGAGATCTCGAGCGAACACTTCGATTTCGTCATCGACGTCAATCTGAAGGGCAGTCGTAACTTTGCCGCGGCAGTCCTGCCGCACATGCGTCAGCGGCGCGTCACCTGGCGCTCGTGGCGTCGCTCGCCGGTGTCGTGAGCAACTACGGCTACGCCGCATACAGTTCGTCCAAGTTCGGCGTCGTCGGGACTCGCCATGCGCTGCGCATCGAGTGCAAGACGCAAGGCATCTGTCGTATCCGTCATCTGTCCGCCGGAGGTGAGACGCCGATGGTGGACGAGGAGCGACGCACGGCGCCGGCGGTCACGATGCAGACCAAGCAGTTCGCGGGCACGGTCACCCTGCGACGACCTCTGCACGCAGGTGCTGCGCGGGCATGGAGCGGGACGATTCATGATCGTTCCTGGCAGTTGGCGTGCGCAGGTTCACGGTCTTCCTCGGGCGCACCTTCCCGCGGCTGCTGGCCCGCATCACGGACAGCATGATCGCCAAAGGCTTGAGGAGTTGAGGTCACCCATGAAACCGAGCACCCAACAGCAACTCTGGATGTACGAAACCATGTGCCTGATCAGGCACTACGAGGATTCGCTGGCAGTCGCCTACTTCGAAGGCAAGCTGCCGCCGAAGATCCAGAAGGGGCTGGCTTTTGACCTCGGAGCAGGGCCGATACCCGGAGAGATGCACCTTGCCGCGGGGCAGGAGTCGGCCGCAGTGGGTACCTGCGCTCATCTCGCTGCGCAGGATTCGATATGGGGCACGCACCGCGCGCACCACTTCGCGATCGCCAAGGGCGTGGACCTCGATCGCATGACCGCCGAGATCTTCGGCAAGGTCACGGGACTCGGTCGCGGCAAGGGCGGCCACATGCACCTGTTCGACACTGCGGTCAATTTCGCCTGCACGGGAATTGTCGGCGGTGGCATTCCGCATGCAGTGGGCGCCGCGCTGGCCTACAAGAAACTCGGCAGCGGTGCGGTGGCAGTCGCTGAATTCGGCGAGGGCGCGTCCAACCAGGGTTCGTTCCACGAGGCCCTCAACATGGCCGGGCTCTGGAAACTGCCGTGCGTGTTCGTCTGCCAGGACAACAACTACGGCATCTCGGTCAACAAGGCGAATTCAACAGCGGTCGCGTCGATTGCGGATCGTGCGTCTAGCTATGGCATGCCCGGCGTGCGCGTCACCGAGAACGACCCCGATCTGATCTTCGCGGCGGTCGGCGAAGCGGTCGCGCGTGCGCGGCGCGGCGACGGGCCCACGCTGCTTGAGGTCAAGGTCGATCGCCTGTACGGGCATTTCCAGGGCGACCCGGAGACGTACCGGCCGAAAGGCGAAGTGGAGTCCCTGCGCAGGAAGGATTCGCTCGCGGCTTATGAGTCGCGACTGAAGGCCGAAGGGTTGGTGACCGATGCGACAGCGACGGAGATTCGCGGCCGGGCCAAGGCGCGCGTCGAGGCTGCCATCGCGTTCGCGAGGCAAAGCGATTACCCGCCCGCAGCGGAAGCGTTTCAGCACGTGTTCCAGGAGTCTGCGTCATGACGGACGTCAAGATTCGCAACAAGCCGCTTTTCCAGGCGATGGTCGAAGGCATCCAGCAGGAGATGGAGCGCGACCCGCGCGTCATCTGCATGGGCGAGGACGTGGGCAAGATGGGCGGGGTCTTCCAGTCCACCGCGGGTCTGCACAAGAAGTTCCCGGACCGGGTCCTCGACACGCCGATCTCGGAGACCGCCATCCTGGGTGCGGCACTGGGTGCGGCCGCGTCGGGTCTGCGGCCGGTCGCTGAGCTGATGTTCGTCGATTTCATGGGTGTCTGCTTCGGGCAGATCATGAACGAAATCGGCAAGGCGACGTACATGTCCGGCGGTGCAGTGCGCCTGCCGCTGGTGATCACGGCGAGCACCGGTGGCGGAGGTTGCGCAGGCACTTCGCGCTCACTGACGCAACTGCGTCCGCTACGGGCGTGGCAGGCGCCGCGAGTCGCTCAGGGTCTCGACGTCGACATGTCCGCCGTTCTCGAGCGAGTCAAGTCGGAGCGCGCCGCGTCGGGCACGAAGATTTCAATCACGCATGCCGTGCTGCGCGCGGCCGCTTTGACCCTGTGCGAACATCCTGCGGTCAACGGTATCGTGTCCGACCAGACGGTCGAACTCTGGGCAGAGGTCAATCTCGGCGTTGCCGTGAATACGCCGGTCGGCGTCGTCGTACCCGTGCTGGTGCAGGCCAACGCGTTCAACCTCGGCGAGTTGGAGCAGCGTGTGGGCGAACTGGCGGCCAGTGCCCGTGCCGGGAAACTGCCAGCCTCCGCCTACCAGCGTGGCACGTTTACGGTGAGCACCCTCGGTGCGACCGGAATCGACTGGTTCACTCCGGTGCTGAACCCGCCGCAAATCGCCATTCTCGGTGTCGGCCGGGTGGTGGACCGGGCGGTCGTGTTTGCCGGTCAAGTCGTGGCTCGTCCGATGATGACCCTTACCCTGGTGTTCGACCATCGAGCTCTCGACGGGCATCCGGCGGGAATCTTCCTCAGCGCGCTGGCACGGCGGCTCGCGGCCGGCGAATTTTGAGCGGACGCCGCGCATGATCACCCTCGGTTCAGCCCTCGCCGAGCAGGAGATGATTCGCAAGTCGCTCGACGACTTCGTGCAGGTGCCTAGCGCCACAATGTGGACCTATTCTTCGCTCGCGCTGGTCCTTGGCCGCAGTCAGAGACCCGATGCGGCTATGCGACAGCGTGCCGATGATGAGGGCATCGACGTCGTCGTGCGCGCGGCCGGTGGCGGCGCAGTCATCGCGGGTCCCTGGATGTGCAGTCACACCGTGCTGGTGCCGCCCGACCACGCGGTCGCCAGAATGAGCCTGCCGCGCAGCTACGAAGCGATCGGCGCGGCATGGCGTCGTGCGCTCGGACGGCTCGACATCCCGACGGACATGGCACAGAGAGCGACGGCCGGCCTTCCCGCCGTTGACCACGCTGCGCGCTGGGCCTGTTTCGCCAGCCTGTCGTGCGGGGAACTGGTGGGAATGGATAGCCGCAAGATCCTTGGCATGGCACAGGTGCGGCGCCGCAACGGCGTTGCGATATGCGCCGGCCTGCTGCTCAGGCAGCCGGACTGGCAGCGCCTGGTGCGTATCTGGCTCGGGCAGGGCGAGGACGCGCTGGCGCAGTCCCTGCGCGACGGCGCGCTAAGTTGCGAGGAGTGTGTGCCGATGCGGCGAATCCCCGGCGTGGCAGAGATCCATGCAGAAATCGGTGCGGAACTGCGTGAACTCGGGCTCGCCGCCTGAGTCTGCGGCACGCGACATCAAGACAAGCTGACAAGAGGACAGAATCATGGAGCAGTGGGCAGGATACGAAGGCGCCAAGTTCGACCTGGCGGGTCCGACGCTGCGCGATCGCTGGGACGTGCTGCATGCCGGAAACAAGGGCGTTGCCCAGCTGACGAGCGCGTGCAGGAAGCGTGGCGTGCCTAGCTGGTGGCGCAGGCTCTGCGAGCCCGCTGAAGCAGCCGCGCCCTGCCGCCAACAAGATGCCACAGCAGCTCGACCAGATCGCCTTCTCCGTCGTCGACGTGCAGCGCACCGAGCGCTGGTTCCGCGATGCTTTCGGCTTCATTCCGGCAGGCGGCACGCGGGCTTTCCGTGGTTGGGGTGCACGGCACGTGCAGGGCCTGCCGGGCGCCGCTTCGACGTGCTGGTGGCTGGTCGATCGCAACGAGCATTTCCAGATCGAGCTGTTCCAGTTCGAGGCTCCGCTCGCACGATTGATGCCCGCCGACTACCGGCCGTGCGATGTCGGCTATTCGCGCGTCGGATTCTGGGTACAGGATTTCGACCAGACGCTCGAACGGCTTGCGGCGCTCGGAACGCCGCCGCTCACTGCTCCGGTCGGCAAGGCTGGCGAGCGACGTGCATGCGTGCGCAATCCCGAGGGCGTGTTCATCGAAGTGATGGAAGACGATCCGCTGCGCGGCCGTACCCGCGATGCGCGGCCGGATTGTCGCGTGGCGGCGCGTTCGGTGACGTTGTCCGTTGCCGATCTCGAGAAGTCGAAGCGCTACTTCATGGGAGCGCTGGGCATGCCGGAGTCGACGGTGGCATTGCGGCGTCCGGAACACGAAGCGCTTTGGGGACTGGACGGCGCCACCACTCGCAGCGTGGTGCTCGATGCGGGCAACGTCCTGGTCGAATTGGTGCAGTACCTCGATCCCGTCGGCAAGCCCTGGCCCGAGGGACACCGCATCAGCGACCAGGGCATCCTCAACATCGCGTTCGGCTACTGCAGGATGCGCGACATGATGGATTCGTATCGTCGCAGTCGGGCAGCCGGTGCGCGTCCCAATGGCTTTCCGCTGCACGCCGTCAACTGGGGCGTCGTGTACGTGAACGACGAGCAGGATTTCAGCGTGGAATTGTTGTGGGTGAATCCGCGCTGGGACGCGCGGATGGGGTTCGTGCCGTTACCGCTCGAAAAGCGGCCGCGGACGGACACCCAGCGCGTCGAACGCGTCATTCGCATCGCGGCGGCGCCGGATCACGTCTGGAACCTGATCACGGATCACCGCGGGATGCCGAAATGGTTTCCGCTGGATACGGTGACATTGGAGCGCGAAGGACAACCGGCACCGAACGGCGTTGGTGCCGAGCGCGTCATGCGGGGGCCGAAGATGAACGTGCGCGAGCAGGTGCTCGGTTGGGATCCGCAGCACTCGCTCGATTACCGGCTCATGGAGGGTGCGCCGATCTCCTGCCACCAGGGCCGGGTGGAGCTGAAGCCGTTCGATGGTGGCACCGAACTCAAGTGGAGCATTCGATATCGCGCGAAGATTCCGGGCACTGCCGGGATCGTGCGTCGTGCCATGGAACAGGATGCTCGGCGACGCGTTGCCGCGGCTCAAGAATCTGGCGGAGTCGGGCTGATCAGGCCGGATTGACCTGGCGCCAGTTCCGCGGCGAGACGCCGAACTCGCGGTGAAAAGAGCGCGAGAACGCGGCAAGGTCCGAATACCCGAGGAGCGTCGCGATCCGCGTCAGCGGGATGCCGGTGTCGCGCAGGTATTGCTGTGCAACGCTCCGGCGGACGTCCGCCAGGATGTCCTTGTAGTTGAGGCCGGTTGCTTGCAGGCGTCGCTGCAAGGTGCGTTCGGACAAACCCAGCCTGGACGCAACCGTATCGATCGAACTGTCGCCGTCCTGCAGCGAAAGGGCGACAGTCTCCCGGACAAGTGAGCCGAAATCGCTCGGGGTCCTGGCTTCGAGCTGCGTGAGGTATTGGTGAAGGATGCGGAAAAGTTGCTGGTCCGCGTTCGCCACGGGCTTCGACAGCACCTTCTTGTGGAATACCAGGCCGGTGAAATCGGCGTTGAAAGCGATCGGGCAATGGAAGAGCTGCCTATAGGGTCGTGTATCGACCGGCTCGGCGCGTTTCAGGTGCACGCTCAGCGGTGTCCACTCGTGGCCTGCGAGATGCTGCAGCAGGCTGATACCGAATACCGACCACGAGGTCGAATTGCTGGTCCAGCGCCGGGGCCTCCCGCAGCATGACGTCGAACGACCAGCGCGCGAAATCTCCTTCGACGACCAGTGAGGTGCGCGCCGCCTGGTTGTGCACCGGGAGGAACCGGTTCAGGTTCTCGATGGCCGCATGCACGTTCGGCGCTTCCCGCACGGCGAAGCCGACCGCACCCAGCATCGCGAAACGCTGTTTGCGCGACAGCAGCAGTCCGAAATGTGGCGTGGCCGTAGCCTGCGAACCAAGCCGCAGAGCCGACAGGAATGCAAGGTAAGGAATCGGGTGATCCGGGTCTTCGAGCCACGCGGGGTCTACGCCCGCCTGACGCAGCAACGGGTCGGGGTCGCCGCCCAGTTCACGCACCAGTGCGGAATAGCCCTCGAAACCCGCTGCCCTGACCTGGTAGTCGCTCAAGCTCCCCCCTGCGCGCACTGATCCATGGCGTCGAATGACAAATTTATGCCGCTTGATGACAAAAGGCCAGACGGCGGAACGATATACGGTCAATTGTTCAAGCCTTCGCTGGGGGGAGAGAGATCACCAATGGGCGCAACGACACATGCTGGGCGGCCGCAGCGGGTATTCATTACCGGCGCCAACGGCTTCATCGGCCGCGCCCTGGCCAAGCGCTATCGCGGTCTCGGCGCCGAGGTGTGCGGCATGGATTTCACGGCCGATGCTGCCTGGAACGTCGTTGCCGGCGACGTGCGTCAACCGGAGACCTGGCGCAATCGGCTCGCGGGAGCCGATCTGGTCATTCACACGGCCGCGGTGGTCTCGATGACCGCCCCGATGCGGGCGGCCTGGGACGTCAACTGCCATGGTACCCGACGCCTGCTCACGGCTTGCCGCGAGCAGGGTGTTGCGCGGTTCGTGCATCTTTCGTCCGTTGCTGCCTTCGGCTTCGAGTTCCCGCATGACGTCGACGAGTCGCACCCGCTCATCACGAACGGCAACTCATACGTCGATACCAAGATCGCGAGCGAGCACGCGGTGCTCGCGGCCCATGCCGGCGGCGAGATTGATTGCACCATCATCCGGCCGGGCGATGTCTACGGCCCCGCATCCCGCGCGTGGGTGATCGTGCCTTTGGAGATGATGCGTGCGGGCCAGTTCCTGCTGCCTGACGCCGGGCGGGGTGTGTTCAGTCCCGTCTACGTCGACGACCTGGTGGATGGCATCGTGCTGGCCGCCGCGAAGCCCGAAGGTGCGGGGCAGATCTTCACGCTGACGTCGGGTGCCGGTGTGAGCTGCGCCGAGTTCTTCGGTCATCACTGGCGGTGGCTGGGAAAGCGGGGCTCACCGCGGACCCTGCCGACGGGACTCGCCATTGCGCTCGCAGAAGCGGGTGGCGGCATCGCGCGTCTGTTCGGACGGTCTACCGAACTTGGCCGTGGCTCGGTCGGGCTGCTCGCGCGGCCGGCGACCTACAGCATCGAGAAGGCCCGGCGAGTGCTGGGCTACTCACCGAAGGTGGACCTCGCTGAGGGCATGCGCCGAACCGAGGCGTGGGCGCGCGACAAGGGTCTGTGCAGTTCGACCAGGTAACTTTCAGCGTTCAGCGGCGGCGTCCGGGTGGGCGCGCAATCAGCTCCCGGCCGGGCGCACGAGGACGGCCTCGAAGACTTCACGGATGATGCACAGCACGCGGCCGATGGCAGGGATCGGAAACGCGTCGGTGTTGGTGTGCAACGCGACCTGATGGTTGAAGGGCACGTGAATGTCGAACAGCCGCAGTCGTCCCGTCTTGATTTCCGGCGCAAAGGCGAACACCGGGCCGGCCGTGAAATAGCGCGGACCGGCCATCACCAGCCGCACGAGGGATTCGAAGTCCGAGCACATCACCCGACCCGGCAGCTGCGCGATGTCGACGTCATAAAACTGCCTGGTCATGTCGACATAGCGCTGCTCGAGAAACGGGACCGCAATGGGGTGATTGCGCAGGATTTCACCGATGCCGGTTGGCGTGTCACGGAAAATCGCGTGCTCCGGGTGGGCAACGATGACGTTGTCGGTCTCGAGCTGCAGGTCGCAGGTAAGGTTGTCGGCGGTGCTCTCGATCGGATGGCAGATCGCGATGTCCAGATCACGCGACTGCAACTGGTCCGCAAGGGCGCGGGTACTGCCGAAGACGATCTCCATGGCCACCTGCGGCAGTTGCGTGGCCACCCGCTCGATGATGGGTCCAAGGAGCGCGCGCCCTGGGGCGGGCCCAATCCCGATCCGGACGACTCCCGCCTGGCCGGACGCGAGCCGGACAATATCTTTCGTGAGCAGTGCCGCGTCGCGGCCGATGATCTCGGCGCGATCAGCGATGAGTACGGCGAGGTCGGTCGGGCGCGATCTTCCGTGCTCGCGATCGAAGAGCCGGGCACCGAGCTTGCCTTCCAGGTGGGCGATCCGATTGCTCAGGGTCGGTTGCGTCACGCCCAGCGTTTCGGCCGCCTTGCGATAGCTGCCTGCGTCGCAGATTGCCTTGATGTCGAGCAAGTCGCGGACGTCCATGTCGGGCACTCCTTCCGATAAGTAAACGTATCACAACGCATCGAATATCGGGATTCCCCAACGAGTGCCGAATTCCCATGCATGCATTCCTTTTGCGGAAGCCGCATCGACGTCGGCGCAACTCCGAATGTCGTCGAGTGCCAAGTGACTGTCGTCGCGTATCAAGCGTCTGCAATACGCAAGTCATAGCATCCTTTGAACAATGCCTCGCACCCTGCGCCAGCCAGGTGTGCAACGGCCTGTCCGATCCGCAAGCGAGAGTCGTGGCAGTCGAATACCGATCCGGACGCAGGATCGCTGAGCAATGGGGGAGGGGACGAATACATGAACAACACAGTGATCGGCACCAGGGCGCTGCGCAGTGCGACGCTGGCGACCGTGATTGCAATTCTGGTGGCCATGGCGGGTTGCGGCAGCAAAGAGCCGGCAACCCCGGCCGCGGCGCCGCCTGTCGCCGCGGACGCTGCACAATCGACGCCGGTTGCAGCACCTGTTGATGCAGCGGCGGCAGCCCAGACGCTCGCACCTACGGCAACGACGTGGTCCCCCGAGGCAATGGAGGAACTCCTTGCTCCGGTGGCGCTGTACCCCGATGTCGTGCTGGGCCAGGTGCTGGTCGCGTCCACGAATCCCCAGGAAGTGCTGGATGCCGGCAACTGGCTGCTGCAGAACCAGGCCCTGCAGGGCAATGCGCTCGACGAGGCTGCGAAGCAGGTGGGATTCACGCCGCCGATCCGCGGCCTGCTGCAGTCGCCGGAAGTCGTGGACATGCTGTGCTCGCAGATGGGCTGGACCGAGGAACTTGGCCAGGCCTTCGTCAACGACCAGCAGGGTGTGATGGATGCGGTGCAGAGGCTGCGCGCGCAGGCCAGGGACGTCGGCAACCTGCAGAGTTCGGAGCAGCTGAAGGTCGCGACCGCAACGCAGGATGGCCACGAGGTCATCACGGTCTCGCCGCCGAGCCCGCAGGTCGTCTACGTGCCGCAGTACGACCCGGTCGCCGTCTACGCGCCACCGCCGGCAACGGTGCCGCGCCGGCACCGGCCACGCAAGCGGACAAAGGACACAGCACTGGCGCATTGGTGACGACGGGACTGCTGTCATTCGGCGCGGGCATCGTCGTCGCGAACGTCTTCGATGACGATGACGACGACTATTACAAGAACGGCTACTACAACCCGCGGTACTACGGGCCGCCGATGCCGTACAACCCGCCGTATCCGTATCGGCCGCACTACGGCAACGGCTACTACCCGAATTCCGGCTACAACCGCCCGCCGAACTACCAGCATTCGTTCAACAACAACACGATCGTCATCAACCAGAACAGCAACAACGACTACTGGAATCGTCACGACAACAAGTCCGGCGTGAGCCGCGACACCCGCTCGGCGAAGAGCCCGATCACGGCCGCGAAGCCGAACCGCCCGGACCTGAACTCGCTGAACGAAAAGGCCAAGCAGGGTCCGCAGCGGCCGGCGCCGACGCAGGCTGACTGGAAGGGTCAGAGTGGTTACGCGGGCGCCTCGAAGGATGCGCCGGGCAAAGTCGCCGGCGCGAAGCCTGCAGCGGCGGCCGCGGCAAGCCGCGACCAGCCGAAGGTGCAGGGCTCGTATGCCGGTGGCACGCCGGCTGCCGGTGCTGCTGCGAAAAAAGTGTCGAGTTCGGCACCAGACAAGAAGCCCGCTGTGAAGACAGCCGTCGAAAGTGCTCCGCGTCCTGCCGCTGCTCCGGCTGCCAAGGCCAAGGTGGCTGGGGCAACCGATCGCGGCTACTCCAAGCCTGCGGCGACTCCGTCGAGCAAGCCCGCGGCTGCACCTGATCGCGTACGACCTACGGCGGTGTCCGGCTCAGGCCGCGGTTCCGCCGACAAGGCTGCAAGCCAGCGCGGCAAGCAGAGCATGCCGAGCGGCGTGCCTGCGAAAGCCAAGACGCCTGTCAAGCCGGCGAAGCGCTAGGGGAACGACGATGAATGGCACAAAGCTTCAACTCGCGACCCGGGCCGGCATGGCGCTGCTCGCAACCGCAGCGCTGCTCGTCTCGGGCTGTGCTCGCAAAGACGACCATGCGACGTTCGACTCTGCCGAGGCCTCAGTAGCGGCGCTCGCGCAGGCGCTCGGCAAGGACGACACTGTTGCGTTGCAACGGCTGCTCGGGCCCGGCAGCGAAGAACTACTGTCGTCCGGCGACGTCGTGCAGGACAAGAGCGATCGAGCTGCATTTCTCGCGGCGTTCAACGAGAAGCACAGTCTCGTCGCCGATGGCACCGACGCGTTTACGCTGGTCACCGGCGCCGGGGACTGGCCGTTCCCGGTCCCTGTTGTCAGGAAGGATGGACGCTGGCAATTCGACGGCAGCAAGGGCGCCGACGAACTGGTCTATCGTCGCGTGGGAGCCAATGAACTCGGCGCAATCGCGGTCAGTCGTGGCTTTGTCGCGGCGCAGGTCGACTACGCTGCGGCAGGACGCGATGGCGATGCAGCGGGCATCTACGCCCTGAAGCTGATCAGCGACCGGGGGCAGCACAACGGCCTGTACTGGCCGACCGCGCAGGACGAGCCTGCAAGTCCGGCCGGGCCGTTCGTTGCCGCAGCGGCCGCCGAAGGCTATCGCAGCGGCGCACGCACGCCTTATCACGGGTACTACTACCGCATGCTGTATCGCCAGGGCGACAACGCCAATGGCGGATCGCGTGAGTATTTCAGCGAATGGCCTGCTCACCGAAGGCTTTGCACTCGTGGCGTGGCCTGCGGACTACCAGGTCAGTGGCGTCATGACGTTCATCGTCAATCAGGACGGTGTCGTCTTCCAGAAAGACCTCGGCGAGACCACTGCAGTCACGGCCGAATCGATGGTGTCGTTTGATCCCGACACATCGTGGGTTGCAGTGACAGACCCGTCCGGCACCTGATGAACCCCCCACCGCGGAGCCAGGCCTGGATCACTCAGCTTCGGTTGAGCCCTGGCCTGGTTCCGCGGTTCTTGTCTCGACCCCGGTATCTGATCAAGAAAAACCCGGCGCCCATGATCTGTTCTTTCTGCAATCCCACCCCCCGCAGGAGGTTCAGGTCGTGGTGCGCCGTGGTCCTCGTGAGCATAGCGAGCCTGGCGCCTGCGCTCCCTGCGCATGCGGGCGAGCCGTTCCCGCCGCTGGCGTCTGCCGACGCTCCCGTCGCGACAGGCGGTCAATCGCTCGAGCAGGCGGCGAGTGATCCGACGGCGTCACTGATGGCGGTCCAGGTTCAGAACATCTATGCCGGCAGCTACAACGTCCTGAACGACGAAAGCAGCAACACCATCCTGTTGCGCGCCGCAGTGCCATTCGCGGTGGGAGATCTTCAGAACATTGCCCGTGTCACTGTTCCCATCGTGACCGACAGCCCGTCCGGCCAGTCCGGCCTGGGCGACCTGGTGCTGTTCGATCTCGTGAAGTTCGAGAAGTCATGGGGCCGGTGGGGCATCGGGCCCGTGCTTCTCATGCCGACCGCGACCGACGATGCACTCGGTGCCGGGAAATGGGCGGCCGGCCCGGCACTCGGCTTCGTCGCGCGCAGCCACAGGTTGATGTGGGGTGCCTTCAACCAGAACCTGTTCTCGTTCGCCGGCGACGGTAAGCGCCAGGATGTCGATGTCAGCATCGTGCAGCCGATCGTCAACTACTCGCTGCCGGATAAGTGGTCCATCGGTACGTCTGAGATGAACATTACCTACGACTGGAACGAGGACGACTGGACCGCGTTGCCGCTCGGCGTGAGGCTCGCAAAGCTGGTGAAGATCGGGAAGTTGCCGGTGCAGTTCTCGGGCGCCTACGAATACAACTTTGCCGACGCGTACGTCGGTCCAAAGTGGACGATGAATCTCACCGTCAAGTTCCTGTTTCCGATCTAATCAGGGGTAGGCCACGAAACGGCCGGACTGTCGTGGCGACGCCTGCACTCGCGCCTAGGCGTTCGTCGTAGAACATCTTGACTAGCCTCGATTCCGAGCCGCTGGGCCACCGCGTGTAACGGTGTATTCCAATCACATGGTTTACATCTCATTCCGGACACATGGTCGACACTGTGTCCGGGGCGAACGGGTTCTCGGTGCCCTCCACCCGACACGTTTCGTCGTCGAAGAAGCCCCAATCGTAGTGCATGAAGCCGACCAGCCAGACCTGGTCGTCGGTCTGCTTGCCGCCGACCGTCTGCCTGACTAAAGCCTTGTGCATATTGATCTTGCGGCTGGCGAGGCACCTTGAAGCTGCCTTGCTGCCAGCCTCACTGCGGACTGGGCGGGCTTCAGCCCACGCAGCCGGTTCGGGTCTCTCGATGTTGCACTTACGTCGCTACATCTCGATGACCGCGCGCGTGGATCGTCGACAGCGCGTTTTCAAGGTCACGACAGAAGTGGCTGCCATCGAACAGCGTCGAAGTTGTCCGGGCCATGGCTACCCGCCTGCGGATGGCGGCCAGTTCGGCCGGACTCCGTGCAAGTTGTAGTGCGCGCGATTCGTACTCCGCGAGCGAGGACGTCACGAGCTCGTCCAGCCCCGTCGTGCGCAGCAGGCTTGTCGCCACGCGTCCGGCGAACGTGCGGCCGGTGCAGGTCAGCAGGGGCAGTCCTGCCCACAGCGCATCGCTTGCCGTGGTGTGGGCACCGTAGGGCAGGGTGTCCAGAAACAAGTCCGCCAACCGGTGTCGCGCCAGGTGTTGCGGCAGGGGCAGCTTCGGCGCGAAGTGAAGTCGCTCGGGACCCACGCCGCGCGCCGCCGCTTCGCGGCGAAGGTTCTCCTGCACTCCCGCATGGCTGTCCAGCAGCCACAGGACACTGCCGGGGACCTGCAGCAGCAGTCGCATCCAGATATCGAAGAACGGTGGCGACAGCTTGTAGCTGTTGTTGAAGCAGCAGAAAACGAATCCCTGTTCCGGCAGCCCGGCTGCGGCGCGGGACGCGGGCTCCGGCGCAATCGGCCGCCGCGAGTCGTTCGGCTGGTAGCAGTCGAGCCACAGCGGCTTCTCGGCATAGTGCGCTGCATCTGCGGGCGGCACCACATGCTGATCAACGATCTGGTAGTCGATGTAGTCCGCCCCGAGGGTACCCGGATAACCGAGGAAGCTGACCTGCAGCGGGGCCGGACGACATGCGAGGATTCCGGGACGTCCGTTCGTCGTGTAACCCTTGAGGTCGATGGCGATGTCGATTTCCAGATCCCGCAGCCGCTGCGCAATCTCGCGGTCAGTCAATGTCCGGACTTCCATGAAGTGCTCGCATCCAGCGACCAACCGAGCACGCATGGGATCCCGGCGTTCCGGGCCATAGGAAACCGCGAAGACCTCGAATCGATCCCGATCATGCGATTCGAGCAGTTCGGCCATGAGGTAGGCGGTTGCATGCTCATGCAGGTCGGCCGAGAGGTACGCGATCCGCGGCCGGTCGTGCTCGTAGCGCTCACCATTCCAGAGCGGCGCGAGGGAGGCAGGGCAAGCGTGCCGGGCATAGCGACGAGTGGCTGCGTGCTGAATTTCCGGCGAGTCCGCCAGCATCAGGAGCGTCCAGGGGTCATCGACCAGCGCACCCGCCCGCATCGCGGCCTCGAGGTGATCCGCATGCACGCGCAGGTCGTGCCAGTCGCAACTCTGCAGGCGGGCATGGAGCAGGCCGGACCGCGACGCGTGGTCTGCATCGGAATCGATCTCCAGCACTCGCGCGAAGTCAGCGGCCGCCTCCTCGTACCGCCGTCTGAGTGCCAGCACCCGCGCGCGGTTACGCAGCGTGGCCACGTGCTGCGGATGGAGGGCCAGGCAGTGGTCGAAGCAGGCCAGCGCCTCGTCCACCCGGTCCAGCTCCATGAGGGCTGCACCCCGATTGTCGAGCGCGTTGCAGTGACGGGGGTCGACGCGCAGCGCATGCTCGAAACTGGCGAGCGCCCGTTCCGCAAGCTGCAATCGCAGCAGAGCTGCGCCGTGATTGTTGAGGATGTCGGCATTGGCGGGTGCGCGCGCGAGTGCAGCCTCCTGACAACTGAGCGCCTCATCGAGACGACCAAGCCTGACGAGGACATTGCCGCGATTGGTCAGGGCCAGCGCGTGGCCGGGCTGTCGTGCGATCGCCTCGTCGTAGCTCGCCAGGGCCTCGTCGTCGCGGCCGAGCAACTGCAGCACGGTCCCCTGGTTGAACCAGGCCTGCGCAAACCCGGGGTCGCAACGCAGCGCCTCCCGATAGCTGGCCAAGGCTTCCTCGTGGCGGCCGAGGTCGACGAGGACCGATGCCTTGATGTCGTGGGCCTCGGGCATCGCGGCTGCCAACTGCAACAGCGAGTCGCAGCCTGCAAGTGCTGCCGAGGGTCGCTTGAGCGCGCGCAGTACGATCACCTGGTTCAGCTGCGCGTCGACGAAGCGTGGATCCAGTGCCAGCGCCGCCCTGTAGCATTGCAAGGCTTCCTCGGGTCTGCCGAGCTGCAGCTTGGCGTTGCCAAGGTTGAGATGGATTGCGGATTGCTCCGGGGCCCGTTCCAGCGAACGGCTGAGCAGGGGCATGGCGTCAGCAGGGCGGCCCTGCTGCAGGGTGAGCACCCCCAGCAGGAACAGGCCGCCCGGATGATCAGGGACCTGTGCCAACGCGCGTCGATACTCGCTCTCGGCGCCCGCAAGCTCGCCGCGCCTGTGCAGTTCGGCGCCGCGCTCCAGCCAGGCCGCGACCTGTCGCGCGTTCATTGCGGGCCGATCATGTGCAGTCGCACCGGCCAGCGCAATTCATGAGATCTTCTGGCATCGGCACGGCGCTCGCCGGCAGCCGCAAGAGATGCGTGTGGCACGTCCGGGTGATTGGCATCGATCGGGGTTCCACGCACACATCGCGGAGCGTACCGTCGCGCAGTGACACTTGCGTGAACGCATATCCGTGGTGAAATCGGGCGCTGCGGCTCAACGCCAATGCGGTTCGAGAGCACGCTGGGCTAGGGTGATGTTCCCGGCCCGCCGTTCAGTCGATCTCCCGGCGGCCTGAACCGAAGGCCAGGTAGAAGGCTGCGCCGAACAGCGACACCGCTGCGGTAAGCACGAACGGCGCGCCGAACGTCCCCGTGCGATCGACGAGCCAGCCCGTGACGTAGATGCCCACGATGCCCGGCAGCGTGGCGAACGTGTTGCTGATGCCCCAGATGACGTCCGCATACTTCGGCGCGATGTCGAAGCAGTTGGGGGCGAAACCCGACATTGCGCACGCAGAGGTAGCCGTTGCGCCGCACATGATCAGGACCGCCGCCAGCGGCGTCGTCGCCTGGGTCAGCAGCAGCAGGAAGATCGCGCAGCCGACGAGCGCAATGGTCTGCAGCAGCTTGCGGACGAAGCCAGCGCTGCGCCCGTCCCGCAGCATCCGATCTGCCCAGGCGCCGGCCAGGTTCGCCGCAATGAAGTTGACCAGCCACGGTGCGGCGGAAAGCACGCCAGCACTGGCGAGCGATACGCCGAACGTGCTCTTGAAGTAGGTCGGCATCCACGCGAGCAGCACGTACAGGCCCCAGTTGCTCGCGAAGTGGCCGACGATGATCGCCCACACGGCCGGCAGGCGCAGCAATCGGCCCCACGGTATGGCCCGGTGCGCGGTTTGCGGCGACGCGAGCGATGAACTCGCAGGTTCGTCGTCACGGGCAAGAAAATGCCATGCCGCATACCAGATGAGTCCGACGGCGCCGAACAGGTAGAAGGGCAGTTCCCAGCCGTATTCACGCACCAGCCAGCCTGTGGCGGGCAAGGCGAACACGGTTCCCAGCGAGATCGCGCTGATGATCAGCGCGGTGGCGCGCGATCGGTGCTCGGGTGGCACCCAGCGCGAGATCATGTTCATCGACGCGGGAAACACCGCCGCTTCGCCCAGCCCGAGCGCGATGCGTGCCGCGATCAGCGCGCCCAGCGACATCATTGCGGCGGGCGGGGTGAGCGCCGTCCACGCGGACCACCAGAGCACCGCGACGCCGAGCACCAGCCAGCCCCCATAGCGGTTCGCGAGGGCGCCGGTCGCTGCCATCAGCAGCAGGTAGCCGACGAAGAACGAGGAGAGGACGATTCCCTTCTGCGTCTCGGTCCAGCCGAGATCGTCCTTCATCGCGATGGCCGCCACCGAGATGTTCGTGCGATCGATGTAGGAGATGAAAACAGCTGCGAAGAGCAGCAGCACGATGGTGTAATACCGCGGCCACGACCGGCCGCGCGCCTCGCCCTGAGCAGTTGTCATCAGCGCCTCCCCCGATGCGTTGCTCAAGATGCTACACGAGTGCCGGGCGCCGGCCGCAAGTTCACCGGGTGAGCGGGTCGGCAATGAGGGGTCGAACGGTAGTCATGAACCAGGCACTGCAGATTGGTCCACTGTCGCTGCCGTACTCGGTGCTGCTGGCCCTGGCCGCGATCGTTCTTGGCGGATTCGTTGCCAACCGGCTGGCTCGCACCGCGGACATCGATATCGAGCCTACCCTTACGTACATGCTGCTGGCCGGCCTGGCCGCTGCCCGGCTCGCCTTCGTCCTGCGATGGCGGGAGCAGTACTTCGATCAACCGCTGAGCATCCTGAACATACGCGATGGGGGTTGGGAGCCCGCCGCGGGCGTGGTCGTCGCCTTGCTGTTCGGACTGCATCGCGCGCGCCGCCAGGCGGGCCTGCGCAAGCCCGTGTTCGCTGCAGCACTGACGACCGGCGCCGTGCTGCTGTTCGGCGCGATCGCGACGTTCATGATGTCGCCCCCGGCGGTCGCGCTGCCGCCGCTGCCCCTGAGTTCGCTCGACGGCAGGCCGGTGACGCTTGCCGACTTCGCCGGCAAACCTGTCGTAGTCAATCTATGGGCCACGTGGTGCCCGCCTTGTCGACGCGAGATGCCCGCCTTGCAGCAGGCCCAGGCCGCCCATCCGGACGTGAACTTCGTCTTCGTCAACCAGGGGGAAGAGGCGGGCGTCATCGCCGCGTTCCTCGCAAGCGAAGAACTGGCGCTGGCCAACGTACTGGTCGATCTGCCGAGCAGCGTTGGCGCAGCGCTGGGTCAGGGTGGGCTGCCGACCACGCTGTTCTTCGATGCCGGTGGACGCCTTGCCGGCATTCGCGTCGGCGAACTGTCACAGGCGACGCTCAATCAGCGCCTGGCGCAACTGTCAGGGAACTAGGGAAGCTCTGCACAGGTCCGCAGCGGCCGCTACGGCCACCTTACTATCCGGTAGCGGTCACCGAGCACTCGAGGTCAGCCGCGCCGGTTTCCAATTCGGCACCGTGCGTCGAACACGCGAGGGCGACCCGTCGCTGGCGCGTCCGACCCGGGACCGTTCCCCGAGCCTGGAAAGGCAGACACGCGCTCTGGGAACGGTCCCGGATCGGACGCTTGCGACATGCCAGCCTGCGACGCTGCCAGAGCGCTCGATCCGGTGCCTGTCACAGAGCGCGTGTCTGCCTTTCCAAGCTCGGTGACAGGCACCGGATCGAGCGCACGCAACGCGTCACTTGCGGACCTGGGCAGAGCTTCCCAAGCACCTACGGCCGGTAGGCGTATTGCAGCGGCGCGGTCGCCCGCAGCGGCGCAGCAATGTCGGCGAATTCGCAGAGCAGCCTGCGCGTATCGCGCGGATCGATGATTTCCTCGATCTGGAACTTCTCCGCCGAGCGAAACGGCGAACGCATGCGATTGAGTCGTTGCGTGATCTCCGCCGCCAGCGCGGCGCGATCGTCGGCCGCGTCCAGCTCCGCCTTGTACGCCGCCTCGATGCCGCCCTCGATGGGCAGCGAACCCCAGTCGGCCGACGGCCAGGCGTAGCGATAGTGAAAGCGCGTGTGGTTCTGGTTGCCCGCGCCGGCTACGCCGAACACCTTGCGGATGATGACGGTGCACCAGGGAATGGTCGCCTGGTAGATCGCCGTCAAGGCACGCGCCCCAGCCCGGATCGTGGCCTCATGCTCGGCCTGCTTGCCGATCATGAAGCCGGGGTTGTCGACGAGGTGCACGACCGGCAGGTGGAACGTCTGCGCCAGGTTCACGAAGCGCTCGAGCTTGGCGGAACTTGCCGCGGTCCACAGGCCGCCGATCACGAAGGGATCGCTGGCAAGGATGGCGACGGGCCAGCCATCGAGCCGGGCCAGCCCCGTGATCACCGACCGGCCATGCAGGCGACCGATCTCGAAGAATGAATCCCGGTCGACGACGGCCTCGATGATCGGCCGCATCCGGTAGACCTCGCGCCGGTCGCGCGGCACGGCCGCGACCAGGAAGTCTTCGCTGCGCGCAGGGTCATCGCCTGTCTGCATTCGCGGCGGCAGTTCGTGCACGGACGAGGGCAGGTACCCCAGGAATCGTCGTGCCCGATCGAAGGCTTCCTGCTCGCTCTCGACCTCGTCGTCGATGGCGCCGTTGGTGGCATGGATACGACTGCTGCCGAGTTCTTCCTTGGTGAGCTTCTGGCCGGCGGCGGCCACGACCGGCGGGCCGGCGACGAACATCTGCGACTGGCCACGGACGAGCAGCGAATAGTGACTCTGCACCACCTTGGCCGCGCCGAAGCCGGCGATGGGCCCGAGCCCCAGGCTGACGACCGGCACCGTCGCCAGGTTGCGGACCATGTGCTCGAAGCCCGGCAGGAAAGGCACGTAGGTGTAGCCCATGGCTTCCAGCGACTTGATCGAACCGCCGCCGCCGCTGCCTTCGATGAGGCGGATCAGCGGCAGGCGCAGTTCGTGCGCCATCTGTTCGGCCGCGACCTGCTTCTCGATGATCGACGCGTCGGAGGCGCCACCACGGACGGTGAAATCGTCGCCAGCGACGGCGACTCGTCGCCCTGCAACGGTGCCGCGGCCGAAGAGAAAGTTGGTGGGGGTGACCGCCGTCAGCGCGCCCGACTCGTCGTACGAGCCGTTGCCCGTGATCGAGCCGATCTCGTGGAAGCTGCCGGCATCGAGCAGGGCATCGATCCGCTCACGCACGGTCAGGCGGCCGGCCGCCCGCTGTCGCGCAATCTTGTCCGGCCCGCCCATCTCGCGGGCGAATGCCTGTCGCTGGCGGAGTTCTTCGAGCTCGGGCTCCCAGGTCATCGCGGCTCTCGACTGGCTTGCGTCATCGGACGGACGTCGGACATCCTAGCAGGATGGACCCCCACGCAAGAGTGCCCGGCCGCGACGAATGCGTCGTCGGCGACCTGTTGCGGCGCTGGGCGCGCGAGCGACCCACCAGGAACTTCCTCGAGTTCGAAGACGGGGATGCCTGGACGTTCGCCGCGACGCTCGACCGCGTGCAGCGGGCCGCTGGCGGACTGCAGGCATTGGGGGTGGTGCAGGGCGAGCACGTGCTGTGCTGGATGCCCAACGTGCGTGAAGCCGTCCTGACCTGGCTCGCAGCCAATTACCTCGGCGCCGTGCACGTGCCCCTCAACACGGCCTACCGTGGCACTTTGCTGCAGCACGCGATCGCGCTGTCGGATGCCCGCGTACTGGTTGTGCACGCTGACCTGGTGGACCGTTTGCGTGACATTGAAACGGCCCAGTTGCAGCACGTCGTGGTGATCGGCGGGGTGGCACCGAAGCTGCCGCCGGGGCTCACGGCGCACGATGGCACCGTACTGTCCGGCACGGCTCGCGCGGAACCCTCGCGTCCGGTGGAGCCCTGGGACGCGAACTACATCATGCTCACCTCGGGGACGACCGGGCCCTCCAAGGCCGTGCTGTGCACCTACGTTCAGGCGTGGTGCGGTGCCGCGATGGGCATGGACTACTTCAATGACGAGGATCGCGTGCTGGCGAACCTGCCGCTGTTTCACGTGAGCGGGGCCGGTGCGGTCATGGATCGCCTGACCAAGGGCGGCACGTGCGTGCTCTACGACGGCTTCAAGCCCGCCACGTTCTGGGACACGGTGCGGAAATTCTCGATCTCCGGCGGCTGCCTCGTCGGTGCCATGACGCAGTTCCTGCTGCGGCAGCCGCCGTCCGGACGCGATCGCGATCATCCGCTGCGCAACGTGATCACGGTGCCGTGGAACCAGGACTCGAAAGCCGTGGCCGAGCGGTACGGACTGCAGATGCACACGGCGTTCAACATGACGGAGACCGCGGTGCCGATCCGCTCCAGCGCAAATCCGTCCGCATTGGGCACCTGTGGCCAACCGCGGGCGGGAATCGAGGCGCGCGTGGTCGATGGCAACGACATCGAAGTGCCGCATGGCGAAACCGGCGAACTCATCCTGCGCGCTGCGCGACCCTGGGAGATGTCCCAGGGGTACTACAAGAATCCGCAGGCGACGGCCGCTGCCTGGCGCAACGGCTGGTTTCACACCGGGCGACGCGTTCCGTCGCGACGCGGACGGCAATTTCTTCTTTGTCGACCGCATCAAGGACGCGATCCGACGTCGCGGCGAGAACATTTCGTCCTTTGAAGTGGAGGCCGAGGTCCTGTGTCACCCGGCAGTGCAGGAAGCGGCCGCCGTTGCCGTGCCCAGCACGGACTCCGAGGACGAAGTGCTGCTGGTCGTGACTGCCAGTGCCGGCCACGTGATCGAGCCGCGCGAGCTGCTGCGGTTCCTGGTCCCCCGGATGGCCTATTTCATGCTGCCGCGCTTCATCCGGGTGATCGCCGAGATGCCGAAGACTCCCACCGCCAAGATCGAGAAACACCGGCTGAAGGCTGCGGGGGTCACTCCCGATACCTGGGATCGCGAGGCCCACGGCGTGGTGGTGCGCGCCGGCGGCGTCAGCGGGCTGGAAGGTGACTAGCATTATTGGACTGATGCGCTATCCTGCGGCGACAGCAGCGAGGACACGCGATGGCGATCCATCTGATCGGCGGCTACCAGACTGATTTCGCGCGCGTATGGTCGCGTGAGGGGCTCGACTACTCCGACATGATGCGCGAGGCCATCGATGGGGCCCTCGCGTCGTGCCGTCTCGACGCGGACGACATCGACGCCATTCACGTGGGCAATGCGTTCGGCGAGCTCTATCGCGGCCAGGGGCACCTGGCAGCCATGGTGGCGCAGGTGAAGCCGGAGTTCTTCGGCAAGCCCGCGATGCGGCACGAGGCGGCCTGCGCTTCCAGCTCGCTCGGCATCCTGTCGGCCACCGCCGAGATCGAGGCAGGGCGCTACGACTGCATCCTGGTGCTCGGTGTCGAGGAAGAAAAGAACCTGCCGGGCGACCAGGCCTCGCAGGTGCAGAACGCGGCGTCCTGGCAGGGGCATGAAGACCTCGGCTGCAAGTTCGTCTGGCCGGCCGTCTTCGGCCGCATCGCCATGGAGTACGACGCAGCGCTACGGCCTCGATCGTCGCTACCTCAATCGCGTGGCCGAGATCAACATGGGCAACGCGAAGCGCAATCCGCGCGCGCAGACGCGCGGCTGGCAGTTCAAGCCCGAAACGTTCACGGACAGCGACGAGTTCAACCCGCTGATCGAGCCCGGCACGCGCCGGCAGGACTGCGGGCAGATCACGGACGGCGCCGTCGCCATCGTGCTCGCGTCGGACCGCTTCATGGCGCGTTATGCGGCGAACCGTGGCGCCAAGGTCAGCGAGTTTCCGCAGATCCTCGGCTGGGGCCACACCAACGCCGGCATCCGCTTCCTCGACAAGCTCGAGCGCAGCAAGGGCGAGGAATACATGTTTCCCCACGTGCGCAAGGCGATCACCGATGCGTGGCGCCGCGCGGAGATCCCGGGCGTCGAAGCGCTCGATGGCATCGAGACGCACGACTGCTTCACCTCCACCGAGTACATGGCGATCGATCATTTCGGACTCACGCCGCCGGGGCAGAGCTGGATGGCGATCGACAGCGGCATGATCGAGATCGACGGTGACTGTCCGGTCAACGCGTCCGGCGGCCTGATCGGCGTGGGCCATCCGGTCGGCGCGACCGGCGCACGGCTGCTGCTCGACGCCGGCCGGCAGGTGACGGGCACGGCAGGCGATTACCAGGTGGCGGGTGCGCGTACGTACGGCACGCTCAACATCGGCGGTTCGCTCGGCACCGTGGTCAGCTTCGTCGTCGGCCTGCGCGAGTGAGGACACGGGAATGAGCGACGCCTACCTCTACGATGCGGTCCGCACGGCGCGCGGCAAAGCGCGCGCCGACGGCGGCCTCGCGCAATTGAAGCCGCAACAGCTGGTGTCGGCACTCGTCGACGGCCTGCAGGAACGTGGCAACGACGCACGCAACGTGCAGGCGCTGGTGCTCGGCTGCGTGGGGCAGGTGGGCGACCAGGGCGCCAACATTGCCCTGGTTTCGAAGCTGCACGCGGGCGTTGCCGACGATGCCTACGCGTTCACGCTCAACAACTATTGTGTGTCGGGCCTCACGGCGATCGGGCATGCGGCGGCCCAGGTGTCCACCGGCCAGATTGATCGCGCCCTGGCGGGTGGCGTCGAAATGATGTCGCGCGTGCCTTTCCTGGGAGACAGTGCCGGCTATTACACGGATGCCAGCTTTCCAAAACGGACGCGCTTCATTCCGGTCGTGCTGGCCGCCGACCGGCTGGCCGAAGCAGAGGGGATCTCGCGCCAGCAGCTCGACGCGGTTGCGCTGACATCGCAGCAGCGCGCCGGTGCGGCTGAGGCGTCTGCAGCCATGAAGGCCTCGCGCATCACGGTCGGTGGCCTGGCGAACGACGAGTGCGCGCGGCCGCAGACCTCGGCCGAGTCGCTCGCGGCCATGCCGCCGAGCTTTGCGGCACTCGCGGTCCAGTACGCCGACGCGCTCGAAGGTCCGATCGATCATCGCCATACCATCGGCCATGCGCCACCGATCTGCGACGGCGCCGGCCTGGCATTGGTGGGCGGAGCGCCGGGCAATGGCAGCAAGCCGCGCGCGCGCATCGTTGGCTTTGCCGAGTCGGGCGGCGACCCCCATGCGTCCCTGCTGGCGGGCTTCGGTGCAATGGACAAGGTACTGTCGCGCGCGGGCATGACGCTCGCCGACATGGACCGCATCGAGTTCATGGAGGCCTTTGCCGTGACCATCGCCCGGTTCCTGCGCGACTACGCGGTGGATCCGGCCAAGGTCAACGTGGCGGGTGGTCACATTGCGCGCGGCCACCCGATGGGGGCTTCCGGCGCGATCCTGGCATCGACGCTGCTGGACGTGCTCGACGCCGCCGACGGCCGGTACGGGCTCGTCGTGTGTTCGGGTGCGTCCGGCGTCGGCGCCGCGATGATCGTCGAGCGCCTGCGCAGCGGCTGAACCAGGCTGGGCCAGGCGGGGCCCGGTCCGGCCAGACCGCGCTCCGGCCTGACTCAAGCCGTCTTGACTTCGCGCAGCACGGCAGCCTGCGCCGGATCGAGGTATTCCTCGATGCGCCAGACCAGTCCGTCCTTCAGCGTGATCAGGCAGCACGCGAACATTTTCATCTGCTTGCCGTTGGCCAGCGTGGCCTCGACCACGTGCTGCTGCATCCAGCCGCCGGGGATCAGTTCGCGACGCACGATGCGGTAATTGCGCTGCGGCGCCTTGCGCACCATCCACTCCAGGACCTTCATGTTGTCGGCGACGGTCTGGTGCACGTCATCGTAGTTGTGCCAGAACGTGGCGTCCGGCTGGTAGAACTGACGGACCTCGGCTGGGTCGCCGCGATTGAGTGCCGCGGTGAACCGGTCGGAAAAGTCGAATACCTGCTGCTGGTTGCTGCTGTCCACGATCCGTCCCCGCTGGCCTGGAGTTCGATAGTGAAAGCGATGCTTGCACAGCCGTCCACGCGCGGCAAGCAGGCAGGCGCATTGACATCCGGGCGCCGAACGGGTCAATTGTCGCTTTCGTTATGAGACCGCAGGGATTCCCATGTCACGCACGGCAGTCATCGTCGCCACGGCACGCACCCCGATCGGCCGGGCTTATCGTGGGGCCTTCAACGACACCGACGCCACCACGCTGGCCGGGCATGTCGTGGCCGCTGCGGTGCAGCGCGCCGGCGTCGATCCCGCCGAGGTCGAGGATGTCGTGTTCGGCTGCGCCGTGCAGCAGGGCACCACGGGTCAGAACATTGCGCGCTTCGCCGCGCTGCGCGCCGGCCTGCCGGACACCGTGCCGGGCATGACCATCGATCGCGCCTGCTCCTCGGGGCTGATGGCCGTTGCTGCCGCGGCGCGTCACATCATCGTCGACGGGGCGCCCATCACCGTCGGCGGCGGGGTCGAGTCGGTGTCGCTGGTCATGAACGAGCGGCTCAATTACGACCGCATGGGCGACGCGTGGCAGCGCGAGCACTATCCGTCGATGGCCACCTCGATGATCGAGACGGCAGAGGTGGTGGCGGAACGCTACGGTATCAGCCGCGAGGCGCAGGACGAGTACGCACTGCAGTCCCAGAGCCGCACGGCCGCGGCGCAGGCCGCGGGCCGCTATGCGGCTGAACTCGCGCCGATCACGACACGCATGCGGGTGCAGGACAAGGCGACGGGTGCCGTGACGCAGCACGAAGTCACGCTGCAGCTGGACGAAGGCAATCGTCCACAGACCACGCTGGCCGACCTGCAGAAGCTGAAGCCGGTGTTTGCAGGCGGCCACTACGCGGCCGCTGGTCGCCACGTCACTGCAGGCAACGCTTCACAACTGTCCGACGGCGCGGCGGCGCTGGTACTGATGGATTCGAAGCTCGCGGAGCAGCGCGGACTGCAACCGTTGGGAGCCTATCGTGGCCTGGCGGTCGCGGGTTGCCGGCCCGAGGAGATGGGGATCGGCCCGGTCTTCGCGGTGCCAAAACTGCTCGAGCGCAATGGTCTCACCATGGACGACATCGACCTCTGGGAGCTGAACGAGGCTTTTGCGAGCCAGTTGCTCTATTGCCGCGACAAGCTGGGTATTCCGAACGACAGGCTCAACGTCTCGGGCGGATCGATTGCGATCGGCCATCCCTTCGGCATGACGGGCGCTCGCTGCATCGGCCACCTGCTGCACGAGGGCCGACGTCGCGGCGCCCGGTTCGGAGTCGTCACCATGTGCGTCGGCGGCGGCATGGGGGCCGCAGGCCTGTTCGAGATTTTCAGCTAGACCGCGGAGCCCGCGTCCTTGTCATCACCCGTGCGTCACGCCGCCGTCCATCAGGCGGGCGTGCCGGCTTTCGCGGAATCAAGCGCGGCCGCCGCCTGCGCCGAATCGAAGTATTCCCGCCATGACTGGATGCCGCCGCCCTCGTGCAGTTCGAGCACGCCGACCACCGGCATCGAGTGCTGCCCATGAGGCGTCGTGATGTGGTCCACCCGTTCGAGGACCAGCACGTTGCCGCTCATCACGATCGTCCGGATCTCGAACTCGATGCGCACGATGTTCGCCAGGTGCTTGCCCAGTACCTTGCGCAGGCTCGCTCGCCCGCGGATCGGCGTGCCCATCATGCTGTGGAGCACTCCGTCTTCGGTGAACGTATCGGCGATGGCGCCGATGTCGTTGACGCGCCATGGCTGCAACAGGGCATCGATCTGCGACCAGGCCGGATGCGACGGATGGGATTCGCGGGATGGGGTCATCGATGACGTTCCTCGTGGGTGGCCGACGCTAGGGGAGGGGACGCACCGTGTCAACGTATCCGGGATTCGAGTATTTCGCCACGCAGAACCTGGCGGATCCCTACGCGTACTATGAAAGACGGCGTGGGGATGGGCCGGTGCTGGACGTCTCGACGCCCGACAAGGAGGCGTACCTGGTCATCGGTGCTGCAGCCATCCGGGAGATCGTGGCGCGGCCCGACGTCTTTTCGAGCCGCCCGGTCGGTGCCCAGGGGATCAACCTCTACCCACGAGCCGAAGCACTGCTGAAGGAGCGGGGCTACGGGCGCACGCCGCAGATGATCGTCATGGATCCGCCGCGCCATACGGCCTATCGCACGGTGCTGGGCCGGATCCTGCGCGAGAAGCGCGTGCACCAGATGCGGCCGCAGATCCGTGCCACCGCCGGCAGGTTGATCGATGCTTTCGCCGCGACGGGGCACTGTGAGTTCGTGGGCGACTATGCGTGGAAGCTGTCGGTGCTGGTGATCGCGGAGCTGCTCGGCGTCGACGTCGCGCGCATCGACGAGTTCAGGCGCTGGGCCGAGGCGTGGGTGCGGCCGCTGCTGCAGCCGCTGACCGAGGACGAGATGATGGGCTGCATGACGCAGGTTGCGGAGTTGCAGCACTTCCTGGCCGCCGAGTTGCAGGCAAGGACCGCATCGCCGCGCGACGACCTGCTCACCGACATCGCGCAGGCCACGCTCGACCTCGGGCAGGGAGGCGTGCCGCTGCGGCTGCACGAGCAACTCGGGTTGTGTGAAATGCTCATCGTTGCGGGCAACGACACCACCGCCAACGCGCTCGCGCTCGGCATGCTGCGGCTGGTGGAGCGACCGGACATCGCTGACCGCATCCGCGGCGAGCCGAAACTCATCGAGCGCTTTGCGGAGGAGTCCCTGCGCTTCGAGGGCGCCGTGCAGAACAACTTCCGCACGACGACCCAGGACACCGAACTGCATGGCGTCCGCATGGGGAAGGGGGCGATGATCCTGTTGTCGTGGGCGGCGGCGAACCGCGACCCGGGTGCCTGTGCCTGCCCCGCGGAGTTCGACATCGACCGTCCGTCCGTCCGTGCGCACCTCGCCTTCGGCAGTGGCATCCACGGCTGTGCCGGGGCCGCGCTGGCACGGCAGGAACTGGTCGAGTCGTACGACCTGCTCCTGGGGCGGCTGCGGCACGTGCGCCTGGACGCCGGCTACGCCATGCCCCGCCTGCCGCGCACGGGTGGGCTCGTGAGCCATGGTCTCGTGCACCTGCCACTGCGGTTCGACCCGGCCTGACACGAGTCTAATTGTGCAATTGACCGGGTGCGAGGGAACCAATACCCTCGTCTGGCTGATCCCTCAAAGGCCGCTCCCGATGCAACTCGATTTCACGCCCGAGGAACACGCGTTTCGCGAAGAGGTGCGCCGCTTCATCGCCGCGAGCTATCCAGCTGCCGTGCGCGCGAAGCAGGAGCAAGGCCTCGAATTGACGAAGGACGATTTCCTGAGCTGGCACCGCATCCTCGCCAGCCGGGGCTGGTCCGTGCCGGGCTGGCCCGTCGAGTACGGTGGCACGGGTTGGACGGCGACGCAGCGCTACATCTTCGACGACGAGCTGGCCCACGCCGACACGGTCCCGATCATCGCGTTCTCGACCAACCTGGTCGGGCCGGTGTTGTACACGTTCGGCACACCCGAGCAGAAGGCCCGGTTCCTGCCGCCGATCGTCGCGGGCGACGTCTGGTGGTGCCAGGGGTATTCAGAGCCCGGGGCAGGCTCGGACCTCGCGGCGCTGCAGACGCGGGCCGTGCGCGAAGGCGACCACTACGTCGTCAACGGCCAGAAGACGTGGACGACGCTCGCGCAACACGCCGACTGGGGTTTCTTCCTCGTCCGCACGGATCCGGCGGCGCGCAAGCAGGCGGGCATCAGCTTCCTGCTGATCGACATGAAGAGCCCCGGCGTCACCGTTCGTCCGATCATCACGCTCGATGGTGCGCACGAAGTCAACGAAGTCTGGCTCGAGAACGTGCGTGTACCGGTCGAGAACCGGGTGTACGAGGAGAACAAGGGCTGGACCTGCGCCAAGATGCTGCTCTCGCACGAGCGCAGCGGCATCGCGATGGTCGCGCGCTCGAAGGTGCTGCTGGAGGAGTTGCGGCGGGTGGCGGCTGGCATTGGCGAGGGCGCAGCAGCGGTGGCCGACGATCCGGTGTTCCGGCGCAAGCTGACCGAGGTCGACGTCGAGCTCGCCGCGCTGGAGTACACGGAGCTGCGCATGCTCGCCGCCGAGAACGCCGGTAAGGCGCCCGGTGTGGAAGCGTCGATGCTCAAGATTCGCGGCACCGAGATCCGCCAGCGCCTGAACGAGCTGTTGCTGGAGGCGACGGGCGGACACTCGTCGCTGCGTGTGCCCGCCGCGAGCGCTGCCGGCGTCGGCGCGGTCGCCATGCCGGCTGCCGTCGGCGTGGCCGACACGTATTTCAACATGCGCAAGACCTCCATCTTCGGCGGCTCCAACGAAATCCAGCGCAACATCCTGGCGAAGGCCGTCCTCGGCTTGTAAGCCACGCCGCTGCCTGCTCACGCCGAACTTCCAGTAACGCAACGCTACGCAACCACGGCCCGCACCATGGACTTCAACTTCACCGCCGAACAGGAAATGCTCCGCGACAGCGTCGCGCGCTTCCTGGGCGACCACTACGATTTCAAGCAGCGCCAGGCCGT
Organism: uncultured Gammaproteobacteria bacterium; assembly: GCA_963746325.1. Classification (GTDB taxonomy): domain Bacteria; phylum Pseudomonadota; class Gammaproteobacteria; order Steroidobacterales; family Steroidobacteraceae; genus RPQJ01. The sequence goes on from CAVVBC010000004.1 coordinate 38,043, forward strand.
GATTCGCTCGGGCGCCGGCTGGCGCCCCGAATTCTGGCGCGGACTCGCCGAGGACCTCGGCATTCTCGGCGCGCCCTTCGCCGAAAGCCTGGGGGGACTCGGTGGCGGCGCCGTGGAGTCGATGATCGTCATGGAGGAGATCGGCAAGGCGCTGGTCACCGAGCCCTACCTCGAGACAGTGGTCATCGGTGGCGGCCTGCTGCGGCGTTGCGATACAGAGCGGGCCCGACAACTGGTGGCCGGCATCATCGATGGGCAGGTGCGGATCTCGTTCGCGCACCTCGAGCCGGCGACCCGCTACGATCTCGCGCAGGCCAGCACGACGGCGGAGCGGACCGGCGACGGCTGGCGCGTCACCGGGCTCAAGGATGCCGTGCGCAACGCCTCGTGCGCGACGCATTTCCTCGTCAACGCTCGAGTCGTCGGCGATGGGCAAGGCCGGTCGAGGACCGTGGCGCCTTTCCTGGTCGAGCGTTCAGCAACCGGCGTGGCACTAGTCGACTACCCGACGGTCGATGGCGCACGCGCCGCGGACCTGCGGTTCGATGGCGCGGCGGCCGAATTGCTCGGCCCGGACGACACGCGCTTCGATCTGCTCGAAGCCGCCGTGGACGAGGGCGTGGTCGCGCTTTGCGCCGAAGCGGTCGGCGTGATGCGCCGGCTGCTCGCGGACACGCTCGAATACACCAGGCAGCGTCGCCAGTTCGATGCGCCAATTGCCGCCAACCAGGTGCTGCAGCATCGCATGGTCGACATGTACATGGCGCTCGAGCAATCGATCTCGATGACCTACATGGCCACGCTGAAGCTCGAGCGGTCCGCCCTCGAGAGGCGCCGCGCGGTGTCGGCCGCGAAGGTCCAGGTCGGCAAGGCGGCGAAGTTCGTCGGCCAGTCGGCCATCCAGTTGCATGGCGGCATGGGCATGACCAACGAGCTGGCGGTGAGTCATTACTTCAAGCGCGCGGCGATGATCGAGTCGCAACTTGGCTCGGTCGACCACCACGCGTCCCGCATCGAGCAGTGTGACGCGGCGCGCTGACGAGACGGGCCACGGCGGCCATCCCGCCGGCCCGGCGTGGTTCCGGGACGCCTTGTCCCATGCGCCTGTGCGTTCGTTCGTTCCCGTCGAGGACGCGGAGATCGAAGTCCTCGCGTGGGGAGAGCGCGGACTGCCCGGTGTGCTGCTCCTGCATGGATTCACGGCGCATGCGGACTGGTGGAGCTTCATCGCGCCACTGCTCGCGCACGGCCGCCGCGTCGTCGCCTGCTCATTCTCGGGGATGGGACGCTCGAGCTGGCGCGACGCCTATTCCTTGCAGCTGTACGCGCGGGAAGCAGTCGCCGTGGCGGAGGCGAGCGGCCTCTTCGATGCCCCTGCGGCGCCGGTCATCATCGGGCATTCCTTTGGCAGCTTCGCCGCACGCATCGCGGCCCACACGCTCGGAGCGCGGCTCGGCGGCGTGGTGCTGGTCGATGGGGCGCTCGCAGCACGCGAGAACGACGACGAGTACGACGGCGTGCCACGCCGGGGTCATCGTCACCGCATCTACCCGACACTGGAGCAGGCGGTCGCGCGATTCCGCTTCGAGCCGCCGCAGACCTGCGAAAACGACTACATCGCCGGCTTCCTCGCCCGCACCTCGCTTGGCCTGACGACGGCCGAGCCCGCGACGACCGATGGCTGGTCGTGGCGATTCGATCCCGACCTGCGCGCCAAGATGCTCGCGCTGCCGACGGCTGATCTGCTGGCGCCCATCGAGTGCCGGCTGGCGCTGCTGTTCGGCGAGCGCTCCAAACTGATGACGGACGCACGGCTCCACTTGATTCGCGAGCACACCCCGCTCGACGCGCCATGGATCGTCATTCCCGATGCAGGCCACCACGTCATGGTCGACCAGCCCCTCGCGCTGGTCGCGGCGCTGCGGACGCTGCTCGAGACCTGGCAACCCGCCGCAGAACACAGCCCCTCGTCGCGGCCCCACGTCGCCGCAGGTACCCAAGCATGAACACGCCCGACAGTCTCAAGGCGCGCATCGGACAGGAAGTCGGGGTATCCGACTGGTGCCTCGTCGACCAGGACATGATCGATCGCTTTGCCGATCTCACCGACGATCACCAGTGGATCCACGTCGATCGCGAAGCCGCCGCCCAGGCGCCGTTCGGTGGCACCATCGCGCATGGCTTCCTGGTGCTGTCGCTGCTGGCAAAGCTGGCGACGGCGGCCGACATCGCGCTAGCCGGGACCCGGATGGGCATGAACTACGGCTTCGACAAGGTGCGCATGACCAGCCCGGTGCGCTCGGGCAGCCGCATCCGCGGACGCTTCGTGTTGCGCGACGTGGCCGAGCGCGGGCCGGGGCAGTGGCTGGTCACGATGACCGCGACGGTCGAAGTTGAAGGCCAGGCGAAGCCTGCCATCATCGCCGAGTGGCTCAGCCTGCAGTTCGTCGGCCAGGAGTAGTCCATGAGCATTCGATTCGATGACCGGGTGGCGATCGTCACGGGTGCGGCGGCGGGGCTCGGGCGCTCCCATGCACTGGCGCTGGCCGCGCGCGGGGCGCGTGTCGTCGTCAACGATTTCGGCGGCGACGTGCACGGGACAGGCGGGTCCTCTGAGCCCGCCGAGCGTGTCGCGGACGAAATCCGGCGCGCGGGCGGGGAGGCGATGTCGCACGGCGCCAGCGTCGCCAATGACGAGCAGGTCGCGCACATGGTCGCCGCGGTCATGGAGCGCTGGGGACGCGTCGACATCCTCATCAACAACGCGGGCATCCTGCGCGACGCGAGCTTCGCCAAGACGACCCTCGCCGACTTCCGCACGGTGCTGGACGTGCACCTGCTCGGGTCAGCCATCTGCAGCCAGGCCGTGTGGCCGCACATGCGCGCTGCCAACTTCGGTCGCATCCTGATGACCACGTCGACGTCCGGGCTCTACGGCAACTTCGGCCAGGCGAACTATGGCGCTGCCAAGACGGGCCTGATCGGCCTCATGAACGTGCTGCAGATCGAGGGCGCCAAGCACGACATCCGCGTGAACGCGCTGTGTCCTTCGGCGGCCACGCGCATGACGCAGGGGCTGATGCCTGAAGCGGTGCTGTCGCTGCTGACGCCGGAGTCGGTGACACCCGCGGCGCTGTTCCTCGTCAGTGACGATGCGCCCCGGCGCACGATCCTGAGCGCGTGCGCCGGAGGTTTTGCGCGAGTCGTCATCCAGGAAACCGAGGGTATCTTCCTGCCGGAGGCCGAGCGCACGCCCGAATCGATCGCGGCCCGCTTCGACACGATCAACGATCTCTCGACCGTCATCCACTGCGAGGACCCGGGCGGGCCCGGCATGCGTTTCGTCAGGCAGGCGGCAGCGGCAGCCGGCATGGCACTCAAGTGAATACCACACCGCAGGTCGAGACCTGGCCGCCGCCCGCGCGCGCATGGACCATGGTGATGCTGCTGGTCGCGGCTTATGCGGTTGCGTTCGTCGACCGGCAGATCCTGACGCTGCTGGTCGAGCCGGTGAAGAGGGACCTGGCCATCACCGACACGCAGTTCAGCCTGCTGGCGGGCCTGGCGTTCACGCTGTTCTACACCGTCATGGGGATTCCGTTCGCGTGGCTCGCCGACCGGGGCTCGCGCCGCAACCTGATTGCCGCGAGCATGACCTTCTGGAGCATCATGACCGCCGGCTGTGGCCTGGCCAACAGCTTTCTCACGCTGTTCCTGGCGCGGATCGGCGTCGGCGCCGGCGAAGCAGGGCTCTCGCCCGCCGCGTACTCGATGATCGCGGACAGCTTCCCGCCCGAGAAGCGGGCCCGTCCCCTGGGCGTGTATGCGACCGGCGCGATCCTGGGCGTCGGCCTGGCGCTGATCATCGGCGGCTTCGTCGTGCATTGGGCCAACTCCGCGCCTCCCGTGGTGCTGCCGGTGCTCGGCGAACTGCGGACGTGGCAGGTTGCGTTCCTCGCCGTGAGCGTGCCCGGCCCGTTGCTCGCGTTACTGCTGTTGTTGATCAAGGAACCGGCGCGCCACGAGAAGGTGAAGTCCGCCGTCGTGCAACCGGCGTCGTTCCGCGGCTTCCTGCGCGAACGCGGATTCGTGTTCTGGATGCTCGCCGCCGGCTTCTCCCTGATCGGCGTTTCGATCGCGGCGTACCTGTCCTGGGCGCCGGCCTACTTCATGCGCGTGCACGACTGGGGCATCGCCCGCGTGGGCGCCGTGTACGGCGGCGTCCTGCTGGTGTTCAGCACGTCCGGCATCCTGGCCGGCGGCTGGTGGGTGGATCGCCTCGCTGCGCGGGGCGCCAAGGATGCCGTGTTGCGGGTTGCGATCGCGGGTTCGGTCGTCGCCTTGCCATTTTCAATCGTGGCGCCCTTTGCGCCGACCGGCGAACTCGCCATGGCGTTGATCGCCGTGATGTCATTCGCGTTCGGGCTGGCGCAAGGCTTGCCCGCTGCGGCTTTCCAGGCGGTCGCGCCGAATCGCGTGCGCGCGCGGGTGATTGCCCTGTATTTCCTCGTCGGCAACATCATCGCGTTCACGATCGGGCCCACGGGCGTCGCGCTGATCAGCGACTACTGGCTCGGTGATCCCGACAAGATCGGGATCGCGATCGGCATCCTGTCTGCGCTGGTGGTGCCGTTCGGCGTGCTGGCGCTGATGGCTGCGCGCAAGCCGTTCATGGTGGCCCAGGCAGCGGAACTCGCCGACTGACCGGCCTGCTCAGCGCGTGGCGCCGATGCGCGCTTCGCGCAAGGCGCTGCGACGCACCTTGCCCGAGTCGTCACGCAGCCGTTCGGTGGTCGTCTCGAAGCTGCGGGGCAACTTGTAGGTCACGAGTCGCTCGCCCAGGAAGGCGAGCAGTGAGTCGGTATCGACCGGCACTGCATCTGCTGGTACTTCGATGATCGCATGCACGCGCTGTCCCAGGTCGCTGTCGGGCAGCCCGATCACGACGCTTGCGAGCACGCCAGGGTAGGCGTCGAGCGCCGCTTCGATCTCTGCCGGATAGATGTTGGCGCCGCCCGAGATCACGAGATCGGTGCGACGGTCCGCCAGGTACAGGTAACCGTTTTCGTCGATGCGCCCCAGGTCGCCGAACGTTTCCCAGTCACCGCGGGCGCGCGGCTCGGCGCCCAGGTAATGATAGGTCGAGCCCTTGCCGCCGGCGGGCAGGAAATAGATCTCGCCCACGTCGCCCGGTGCGACGTCCTGGCCCGCCTCGTCGAGGATGCGAACCTGCGCGCCTGGCATCAGGCGGCCCACCGAGCCTTTGTGTTCGAGCCACTCGCGTCCGCCGATCATCGTCGCCGCGATGGCCTCGGTGCCGGAATACACCTCCCAGACGCGGTCGGGGCCCAGCCATTCGATCCATTTTTCCTTGAGCCACACGGGGCAGGCCGCCGCGATGTGGCAGACGATCTCCAGCGACGAGACGTCGTAGCGCCCGCGCTCCGCCGCGTCGAGACTCCAGATGCGATGCATCATCGTCGGCACCTGGTACAGCCACTGGGCCCGGTGCTGTTCGATCATCTGCAGCGTGCCGGCCGCGTCGAAGCGCGGCGAGATCACGACGTGACAGCCCCAGCACAACGCCTGGTAGGCGAGGCCGAATGGCGCCGAGTGGTACATCGGGCCTGGGATCACCACCGTGTCGCCGGCGTGCATGCCCAGCGAAAGTACGTCGGGATCGAGGACCGCACGCGCATGGTCGACGATGACCTTGGGCCGTCCGGTGCTGCCGCCGCTCGCGATGGCCTTCACGTGCCGCGAGACGCGCTCAGGCAGGGGCGCGTCCGACAGGGCGTCGTCGTACAGGTCCTGCGCGCTGCAGGTGCGCGCGCCCGCCGTGCGCGCGGAATCGCGCCGACCACGAGCCTTGGCTGCAGCACCTCGAGCAGGGCTTGCAGTTCGAGCGGTGGCAGGCGATGCGATACCGGAGCGGGCGTCGCACCCAGCGCCCAGCAGGCGAAGGCCACCTCGAGGAACGCAGTGTCGTTCGGCAACGCGATCGCGACGAAGTCGCCCTCGGCGACCCCGGCCGCGGCCATGGCCCGGGCGCGCCGGTGCACGCGGGCCGCGAGTTCGCCGCGGGTCAGCGTCCTGTCGTTGCAAGTCAGGGCGGGTCGGCCCGGGTCACGCTCTGCCTGCACCTGCAGCAACTGCCCGATGGGCAGCAGCGTGACGGGCGCGGCCGGTGCGAAGCGGCGTGCCATGGCGGATTCAGCGTTCGTCGGCGCGGAGCATGCCGGCCAGCTCGCTGCGCACGACCTTGCCCACGCTGTTGCGCGGCAATTGCTCGACCCGCTGGATGCGCTCCGGATGCTTGAACAAGGCGAGGCCGGCCGCCGCGAAGTGGGCGCGCACGTCTTCAAGCGTGGGCTGCTTGCCGGGCTTTGGCACGACCACCGCGCAGATGCGCTCGCCCATGATCTCGTCGCGATAGGCCGCCACGGCGCCTTCGAGCACGTCCGGCATCTGCGAGAGCACGGCGTCGAGTTCCTCCGGCGCGATCTTCACGCCGCCGCGGATGATGATCTGCTTGAGGCGACCGATGAAGCGGTAGTAGCGGGGCGGGGACTCGTCGCCCGCGATCTCGAACAGGTCGCCGGTCCGGAACCAGCCATCGGCGGTGAACGACTGGGCCGTCACCTGTGGCGCGCGGAAGTAGCCGTCGAAAACCGTCGGGCCGGTGATCTGCAGTTCGCCCGGCTTGCCGCGCTCGAGGATCTCGACGCCCGTGTCCGGCTCGACCACGCGCGTGCGGATCTCGGCGTGCGGCGGCGATTCCCACAGGATCTCGTCCCGGCCATAGCGCGGAAACAGTCGCGCGCGATGCTCGGGGTTGGCCGCGTTCGAGGCATTGCTCATCAGCGACATGCCTTCGTTCGAGCCGAAGGCGTTGACGATCTCGATGCCGAAGCGCTCCTGGTAGCCACGGATCATGTCGGGATCGAGCGGTGCCGAACCCGAGCCGATGCAGCGCAGGCTGGACAGGTCGACCGTGGCGAGCAGCTTCTCGTCCTTGAGCAGCATGTTGAGCACCGCAGGCGGTGCGATCGCGTACTCCGGCCGCTCCGTCGCGATCTGGCGCAGGTACACGGCGAGATCGAGCGGATGATGCAGCACCAGCGTGCCGGCGCAGTGCAGCCAGCTCATGAAGCAGCCGCCGATCGCCGCCATGTTGATCAGGGGAAACGGATTCAGCAGTCGCTCGCCGCGCTGGATGCCGGCGCCGCGGAAATGCCCGTAGCTGATCGCCACCCAGTGGTTGTGCGTGCGCGGCACGCCCTTGGGCAGGCCTTCGGTGCCGGAGGTCCAGCAGATCGTGGCGACGTCGTCGGCCGACACCGCGAGCGACGCGACGTGTGCGGCCAGTTCGGTCCGCGTCGCCGCAGTGATCGCGACGGGCGTGAAGGGCAGGCTGCCGGCGGGAGCGTCGTCGCCCAGGCACAACACCTGCAGCGCGCGACCGCTGCTCAGTTCCACCGCGCTCGCCGCATAGTCGGCGCCTTTCAGCGCCCGTACGGTCAGCGTCGCCCTGGCGCCCGTCAGGTCGACGATCTGCTCCAGCTCATGGCGGCGGAACTGCATCGGCACCGGGCTCACGACGATGCCGAGCCTCAGCGCGGCAAGATAAATCGCTGGGTATTCGGCGATGTTCGGCAACTGCGTGATCAGGATGTCGTCCCGGCCCAGGCCGAGCTCGCGCAGGCGCAGCGCGTAGCCGTCTGCCAGGTCGGAGAGTTGCGCGAACGTCAGTCGCAGCGGCGTGCCGCCGACGAGCGCGTCGCGGTTCGGCGGGTCGAGCACGGCGAGCTGGGACGGCGCCGCGCGGGCCGCGGCGTCGAACAGGTCGGTGATTCGCGTGTCCGACCACCAGCCCCGGCGGCGGTAGTCCGCGATGCGATCTTCGCTGGTCGTGCGCAAGTCGGCCCCCTGAACTTTGCTGTCGATTCAGTATAGGTAAGGATCGAGGCGGGCAGCAATTGATCGCGGCGGTTGGCGTGGTCGCAGGCCGTGCTGTATGGTCCAGTAACGAAAGTCACTCGCAGGGGCACCCCCATGGACCGTCGACGATTCATCCAGGGCAGCGTGGCGATTCCGCTGCTGGCGGCCGGCCCGGCAGCGGTTGCTGCAGCCGAGCCGGACTACCTGGCGATCACGCGCGCAATGATCACGGCGTGGCGCGGCAAGGACCTCGAAGGCATGCTTTCACACATCGACGACGACATCGTCTGGCACTCGCACGTCGGCAGCCCGCCGATTGTCGGCAAGGCGGCGATGCGCGAGTTCGCCACCAAGCTCACGGCAGGAATGAACGACATCCGCTGGCGCATCTTCGATGCCGCGCGGCATGGCAACCGGCTGTTCGTCGAAGGCGTCGATGATTTCGTCACGGGCGATGGCCGCAGGGTCGAATTGCCGTACGCCGGGGTCCTGGGCTTCAAGGGCGACAAGATCAGCGAATGGCGCGACTACTTCGATCGCGCACTGTTTGACCGCCTGAAGGCCGGTGAGTCGCCGCCGGCCTACCTGCAGGCACTCACCTCGCGCCCGGCCCTGTTCTGACGAGTCGACCTCAGGCCCGTGGCGGCCACGGGATGAAGGGGCTGGTCGCCCGTTCATAGTCAGCAAACGCCTCGGGACGCTTCTTGCGCATGCGGCGCTCCACCAGGCCGATGCCGAGCGGACCGAGCAGGATGTAGGCGAGCGTCAGCGGGCTCACGATGGCGAGCCATCCCCATGGGGTTTCGAGTGCGATCAGGAAGAAGCCGCACCAGACCAGGAACTCGCCGAAGTAGTTCGGATGGCGGGAATAACGCCACAGGCCTTCGCGCATGACCTGGTTGCGATGGGACGGGTCGCGCAGGAAGCGCTTGAGTTGGATGTCGGCCACGGTCTCGAGCGTCAGCCCGATCACGAACAGCACGACTCCCGCGAAAGCCAGCGCTCCAAGCGGCGGCTCGGGCGTGCGCTGCGCCAGGAAGAGGGGAAAGGCGATCGCCACGCCGCTCGCGGCGCCCAGCGACAGGAACACGTGCGTGAGGCTGTACCAGGCGTAGTTCTGGCCGAGCGACTCCGCGTGCGCACGCAGCCTGGCGTACCGTGGGTCTTCGCGACCCCAGTTGCGCGCCCCGATGTGCCACGCAAGTCGTGCGGCCCAGGCCAGCGTGAGTCCGAGCACCAGGTTCTGTCGCGCGGCGTTGCCGTCGCAGATCACGTAGAACACGGCCGCCGTGAGCGCCATGCCCACGGGGTACAGTGGATCGCCGATGCTGGAATCCTTGATCACCAGGCTGATCAGCCACAGCGAGAGCCAGAAGCCGAAGATCGTGGCTGCACAGATGAGTATCAGCTGCAGGATGTCCGTCGGCATGGCAGGCCCTTCAACGTCCGGTGCGGATGGTCGGCACGTGCAGCATGCGTGCCATGCGCTTCTCGAGTCCTTTCGGATCGAGCGCGAGTGCCGCGCGCACCTCGACGGCCATGCGGTCGGTGTCGAGTTCGTCGATGCCGCGGCTCACCGCCCGCAGGCCGGCGCGCGCGATGTCGTCGGGACTTTCCTTGCTGCCTTCGACATGCGCCGCCATCCGCGTATCGACCGAACCGACGATCAACGCAGTCACCTGGGTGCCCTGGCCCGCGAGTTCGGCGCGGACGCAGCCGCTCAGGCTGCGAGTGGCCGATTTCGAGGGACCGTAGCCACCCATGTTGGGGATGGCAATGAGCGCGGCAGCGGACAGCACGTTGATGATGCCGCCGCCGCCGTTGGCAGCCAGCAACGGCGCGAATGCGCGGCACATTGCCAGCGTGCCGAAGTAGTTCACTTCCATTTCGTTGCGGGCCGCCGTCATGTCGGGCGCGCCGAGCAGCGTGTTGTTGGTGAACAGTCCGGCGTTGTTCACGACGAGGCTGACGTCGCTGCATTCGCGCGCTGCGCGCGCCACTTCATCGGGATCGGTGACGTCGAGTTCGAGCGCGATGCAGCGGCCTGGAAACTGTTCGACCAGGTGCGCGGCGGCCGCTGGGTCGCGACTGCCTGCATAGACCTTGCGCGCGCCTGACTGCAGCAGCACCCGCACGAACGCCTCGCCGATGCCGCGATTACCGCCCGTGACCAGGCCGACACAACCGTTGATGTCCATTCGTCAGTGCTCCGCGTTCTGTGTTGGCAGGATGATGTCGGGGCCGGGTGTGCGTTCGTAAAGGCGCTGCACGTCGGCGGCACGGCGCGCCTGCGCCACGCGCTGGTTGATCGTGCCCTTGTCGGAGACCTCGTGGTGGTCGGCGCTCGGCGGCTCGGTGAGCAGCGACAGCCGCTCGACGCGCTCGCTGAGTCCGCGTCCAGCGTTGAACTTCAGCAATCGAGCCCGGAGTTCCGCGTGCAGCTCTGGCGTGCCCGGTGCCTTTGGCCACGCCAGCAGCGCGACGAAAGACAGGTTCTCGCCGCAGACGACGACGTCCGCAATGAGCGGCGCGAACGCTTCCAGGAACTCGGCGCGCAGCTTGCCGGCGGCAACCCAGCTGCCGGTCCCCAGCTTGAAATCTTCGGCCATGCGCCCGGCGAACCGCAGGCCCTTCTGGATGTCCTGCGGGTCGTGCATCTGCGCCGTGTCGCCCGTGCGGTAGAAGCCTTCTTCGTCGAAGATGTCGCGATTCGCATCCGGGTTCGCCAGGTAGCCTGGTGTCACGATTTGCCCGCGCACGCGTACTTCGTAGCGCGGACCGTTGGGCACGAGCTTGAGCGTCATGCCCGGCATGGGCAGGCCGATGCCGACCGCCTCGGTGGGAAAGTAGATCGACATGCAGCCCGACGTGGTCTCGGTGGCGCCGTAACCGGTGGTGAAGAAAATGCGCTCGCCGATCGTGTCGACCGCCAGGCGCTGGATGCGATCGTAGAGGGCCTGCGGCAAGCCGGCGCCGCCATAGAGCGCGAGCCGCAGGTTGCTGAAGAACTGCTGGCGCAACTCGGCGTCCTGTTCGAGCGCGTCGGCCAGCATCGCGTAGCCGAACGGCACGTTGATGTGGAAGCTCGGCGGAATCTCCTTGATGTTGCGCAGCGACTCCTCGAACAGCCCGGGCAGCGGACGGCCATCGTCGATGTAAAAGCTGCCGCCGCTGCACAGGGTGGCGAACTGGTTGCACGCCCCGGAAACGTGGCTCCAGGGGAGCCAGTCGAGCATGTTTTCGGTCCAGCCCGCCGTCTGCGCCAGCACCTGCCGTGCCTGCGCGACGTTGGCGCAGGCCATGCGCTGGGTCTGGATGACCGCTTTCGGCATGCTGGTCGAACCCGACGTCAGCATGTAGAGCGAATGTGCGTCGGGGTCGAGCTGGGCGATGGCTTGTGCCACCGCAGGCGTTACCGGCGTGGCGAGCACGTCGGTGTAGCGCGTGGCCGGACGCTGCAGCACCGCAGGGTCGGACGTGACGATCGTCGCATCGCCGAAGTCGACCGTTTCGAGTGCGCGACGGAACTGTGCGGTTGCCTCGGCGAACACGACCGCGGGTCGCACCAGGGCCACCACGTGGCGCAGTCGGCCGAAGTCGCCCGGCATCAACGAATAATTGGCGCTCACCGGGCACACGGCAATGCCCGCCGCCATGCCCCCGAACTTGACGACGGCGTGGGCCACCGAGTTGCCGGACAGGATCAGCACGGACCGGCCCGGCGGCAGGCGCCGGTCGAGCAGCCACTGCGTGACGGCGTCGGCGGCGCGCTTGAACTCGCCGTAAGAGTGGCGCACCCACGGACCGCCCTTGCCGGCGCGCTGTGCCATGCAGGGGCGTGCAGGATCACGCGTTGCCCAGTCGGCCAATTGCGCGGGCAGGCTGGGAACGAACGGGTCGAGCGCCGTCTCGGGCTCGACGATGAGGGTGCCGTCGCCGCGCCGCTCGACGCGCATCGTCGACGACGGGAAATACGTGGCGCGAAAGGGTGCCTGCTGGGCGTTCATGCGGCGTGGCTCTCAGGACCGGTCATACGAGAGATCGCTGGTGTCCTTGCGTCCCAGGTGCATGCCCTGTTTCGCCGGGTCGAACCGGCCGAGACACCAGCCCTCGCTCGAGGGCGTATCGCGGTTCCAGTCGAACACGGTGCGCCGATGCGCGATCTTCCAGTGGCCATCGCGCAGCTCGAAGCGGTCGACCAGGCGCCCGCCCGTGAAGGTGTCCATTGCCTGGCCAGCGGCGGTGAAGCGCGCGAAGGTCCACAGGTAGGTCTCGACGTGGGCCACGTCGCCGTCGAACTCGATGTGGCTCGTGCCGAGCAGGTGCTGCATCGGTTCCATCAGGCGGATGCGCGGCACGGCGCCATCGACGTACTCGTAGGCATTGCCCGTGTAGTTGCCGCCGTGTTCCTCGATGGCGTCCGGGTGATAACACGACTTGAGCAGGTCGGCATCCGCGCGATCGACGCCGCGGGCATAGCGTGCGAGCACCTCGCGGATTTCGTCCCTCGCGAGCATGTGTTCGAGCCTGCGCGCCTGCGCGCCGGCTGTCCCCGTGGCAGTCACCATGATGTTGTATCCCCCGCGTGTTCGGGCATGATGCCCGCAAAGACTTTCGTAATAAGACTGAAAGGAAACTCAGGCGTGGTCAAGCACGACAATCTGTCCCTACCGCGCGTAGCGATCGTAACCGGAGCGGGCACCGGCCTGGGCCGGGCCTACGCGCTGCGACTCGCCGCTGACGGACTGCGTGTCGTCGTCAACAACCGGCGACGCGAGGTCGACGCGGCCGGCCGGGGCAGCGCAGACCATGTGGTGGCGGAGATCGTCGCCACCGGCGGCGAGGCGGTGGCCAACTACGACGACGTCTGTGCGGAGGGGGCGGGCACGCGCATGCTGCAACTGGCGCTCGCGACCTGGGGCCGGCTGGATGCGCTGGTCAACAATGCGGGTGTGGACCAGCACGCGCCTTTTCATCGCATCGACCTGGCGGACTTCCGCCGCATTTTCGAGATCAACTTTTTCGGCACGGTCGAGGTGACCCAGCCGATCTGGCGGCACATGCGTGAGGCAGGGCACGGCCGGGTCGTCGTCTCCACGTCTGCGGCCGGACTGCATGGCCTGCATGGCCTGTCGGCGTACGCGGCGTCCAAGGCGGCATTGATCGGGTTCGCTCGCTCGCTCGCGGCAGAAGGCGCCGCGCGCGATTTGTTTTGCAATGCAGTAGCGCCGTTCGCTGCAACCCGCATGACGGCTGCCCATGCGCAGCAGGGCGATGGCTCGGACGCCCTGACACCCGAACTCGTCGCGCCGCTGGTATCGATGCTGGTCGGGCCGCATTGCAGCATCAACGGGCAGGTGCTCGTTGCCGGCGGCGGGTGGGCCCGTCGCAGCACAGCGGTCGAATGCGAACCGCTCGTCCGCATCGCCCCGGCCCCGGCAACTGATGCGTCCGCGCAACTGCAGGGGGCGCCGCTGCAGGTCGCGGGATCGTGTCGCGACTTCCGCGATGCCCTGGAGTCGTACGACGACTTCAAGGCCCGTGTTGTCGGGCACTTGCGACAACCCTGAACGCGGGTTAGCCTACGGCGGTCTAGTTAAGCAAGCGACTGGGGCCGCGCGGGGAGTGCAGCCCGGTCGCTACATGTACGACGCACGTCAGGGGGATATAGATGACATTCGATCGCACGCGCATCTCCGTTCGTCGGGGATCACCCATCGCCTACGCGGTGGCCACTGTTCTCTCCGCCGCCGCCGCCATGCCCGCGCAGGCGCAACAGGCCCTCGAGGAAGTGATCGTCACGGCGCAGCGCCGCGAAACGTCCCTGCAGACCACGCCCATCGCGATCACCGCGTACACCGGCGAGAAGCTGGCCGAAGACAAGATCTTCACGGTCGCGGACCTGGCCAACAGCGTCCCCTCGTTCTCGATGACGGCCCTGACGGGACTCGACCTTGAACTCAACATCCGCGGCATCACCAACACGCGCCTCGACTCGCCGACGGCCGACCCGTCGGTCGGCACCTTCGTCGACGGCGTGTACATCGGCCGCACCGGCGACTACAACTTCGACTTCTACGACCTCGAGCGCATCGAGGTCATCCGCGGCCCGCAGGGCGTGCTGCTCGGCAAGAACGTCGTGGGCGGCGCGCTCAGCATCATCACGGCAGCACCGAAGTTCGACAATTCCGGCGAAGCGAGCCTGTCGTTCGGCAATTACAACGCGATCACCGCGTCGGGCCACGCCACGGGCGGCCTGACCGACGACGTGGCCGGTCGCGTTTCCTTCCAGGCGCGCACGCGCGACGGCTATGCGCGCGACATCCTGCACCAGCGCGACGTGGAAGACCTCACGTCCTACCAGGGCCGCGCCCAGTTGCTGTGGGAGCCCGCAGACAGCGGCTGGAGCGTCCGCGGCATCGCCGACTATTCCGCCGACTCCTCCAACGGCATCAACACCGTGGCGGTCGAGGGCGGCACCGTTTCGTGCGAAACCAGCTACCTGCGCACGAACTGCACGCGTCCCTGGAGCAACCTGCGCGCCTACCTCGGCATCACCGACCCGCGCGAGAACATCGCGCAGAGCATCCAGTACAAGAACAAGCCGCGCATCAACCAGTTCATGGATCGCAGCAACTGGGGCCTGACGCTCGACGTCGAGAAGGAATACAAGCTGTTCACGTTCAATTCGCTGACCGGCTACCGCACGGCGAACAGCGAACAGGTGTATGACCAGACCGGCGCGGGCCCCGAGGCGCTCAACTGGAGCGTGCCGGAGTGGCTCGCCTACATCGCCTGGATGAACGCGCGCTACGGCACCCGTCCCGCCGACGTCGAACAACGGCCAGTTCCTGTTCGCGCAACCGGTCGGCGAGCGCGTCGACGCGGAGGCGTTCAGCCAGGAGTTCCGCTTCACGTCCAACCCGAGCGACAGCCGCTTCGACTGGATCGGCGGCGTGTTCTACAAGAAGGACGACATCAAGAAGACCGACCGCTTCATCGGCGAGAACTTCCTCGGTGCGCTGATCCCCGGCGGCAACAACCCGCTGTCGACCCTGAGCGGCGAGAACCGCTGGAACAACAGCGGCGAAACCGAGAACATGGCCGCGTTCGCCCAGGTCGGCTTCAAGTTCACCGATGCGATCAAGTTGAGCGTCGGCCTGCGTTACACGTCCGACGACAAGAGCGGCACGGTCAGCGGCTTCGTGGTCGAGACGGGCGATCGCTTCAGCCCGAACGATCCGCGCGCCAACGTGACGATCGAGACCCTGTGCCGCGCGCCGGACGGCACCATCATCCGCACGCCCACGGGCGGCACCGGCGTGGCGACCTGCACCGCGCCCAACCAGTGGATCTATGCGGAAGGCACCGGTTACACGACCAAGTACGGCGAGAAGTGGACCGAGCTCACGCCGCAGGCCACCCTCGACTGGAAGGTCAACGACGACCTCTTCATGTACGCGACGTACTCGGAAGGCTTCAAGGGCGGCGGTTTCGACGACACGCCGGCCAACATCGCGCAGGCGGTCACGCCGTTCGATCCGGAAAAGGCCAGCAACTACGAAATCGGCGTGAAGTCCGACTTCTTCGACGACCGCTTCCGCATCAACGCCGACATCTTCTACATGGACTACACGAACCTGCAGGTCACCCAGACCAACGCAGCGTGCCTGTGCAACATCACGGACAACGCGGCCAGCGCGGAGATCCAGGGCATCGAGGCCGAGTTCCTGTACCTGCCGCTCGACAGCCTGCGGTTGTCGCTGGCGGGTTCGTACGTCGATGCCACCTACAAGGACTTCATCGAGTCGGCGATCAATCCGAGCACCGGCCAGCGTCTCGACAGCTCGGGCAACCGGCTGCAGCGCACGCCCGAAACGCAGGTGAGCGGCGGCGTGGACTACACGATGGCTCTCGGCAGCTGGGGTAACGCGCTCAACTTCCGCGTGAACTACACGTGGCAGAGCGACATGTACTGGGCCACCGACAACATCGCGAGCGAAGATTCGTACGGCCTGCTCGATGCGCGCATCGGCTTGTCGCCCGAGAACGCACCGTGGACTGTCGCGGTCTGGGGCCGCAACCTGAGCGACGAGCTGTTCCGCAGCAACATCATCTCGTTCTTCGGTGAGGAAGTGTCGCAGTTCGGTGCCCCGCGCACCTACGGCGTCGACTTCACGTTCAAGTTCTGATGTGGCGAGGGGCGGTGTGCTTTGCGGCGCACCGCCCCGACCCCTGGGTCGAATGATCCCGAGGCGGCTGCGGTCGTGACCGAGACCACGGCAATCTGTCGGTTCTGCCACGCAACCTGTGGCCTCAAGGTCACGCTCGAGCAGGGCCGTGTCGTCGACATCATCGGCGACATCGACAATCCGATGTACCACGGGTACAGCTGCGTCAAGGGACGCAACTTCCACGAGTTTCATTACGATCCGCGCCGCGTGCTGCAGCCCCTGCAGCGTGCTGCCGACGGCTCGCTGCAGCCGGTTGCGCTCGAGTCCGCATTGAGCGGCATTGCCGGCGAACTGCAGGGCATCATCAGTCGTCACGGGCCGCGGTCCGTGGCGATGTACTCGGGCACGTTCAGTCATTTCTGCCCGGCGGGCGTGATGCTGCGGGACGCGTTCATGGACGCGCTCGGTTCGCCGCTGCGTTTCACCAACGCGACCATCGACCAGCCGGGCAAGCCCATCTCGATGGCGCTGCACGGGCGCTGGGGCGGCGGGCCACAGGCTTTCGCCGATGCCGACGTGTGCCTGCTGGTCGGGGCCAATCCGCTGGTCTCGATGTGGGGCGGCATCCCGACGTTCAATCCGGCCAAGCGCCTGCACGAGGCGCGTGCGCGGGGCCTCAAGCTGATCGTCATCGATCCGCGGGTCACGGAGACGGCGCGCAAGGCCGACATCCACCTGCAGTGCCTGCCGGGGCACGACCCGGAATTGCTGGCGGCCATGCTCAACGTAATTTTCCGCGAAGGACTGCACGACAGGGAATTCGTCGCTGCGGAGACGCACGGGTTTGAGGCCCTGCGCGCGGCCGTGGCGCCATTCTCGCCCGAGCGCGTCGCGCCGCTGGCCGGCGTACCCGCGGAGCAGATCGTCGAGGCGGCACGCACGTTCGCGCAAGGCCGCCGCGGCAACGCGACGAGCGGCACGGGACCGAGCATGGCGCCGTACGGGGTGCTGATGGATTACCTCGTGCTTGCGCTCAACACCGTCTGCGGACGCTGGATTCGCGCGGGCGAGCCGGTGCCGAATCGCGGCGTGCTGTTCAAGCAGTTTTCTGGGGTGGCGCGGGCCGAGAAGCCGCGGCCGGGGTTCGGCCTCGGCGAGCCGCTGCGCATTCGTGGACTGCGGGAGTCGGCTTCGGGCCTGCCCACGTCCGCCTTGGCCGATGAAATCCTCACGCCCGGCGCAGGCCAGGTGCGTGCGCTGTTCGTGATCGGCGGCAACCCGCTGCTGTCCTGGCCGAACCAGGCCAAGACGCGGCGTGCGCTGGAGTCACTCGACCTGCTGGTGGTCGTCGATCCCCAGGTCTCCGCCACGGCGCGGTTCGCGCACTACGTGCTGGGTCCGCGCTTCGGGTTCGAGACGCCCGCGATCTCGTTTCCGAACGAGGGCATCACCACC
Organism: uncultured Gammaproteobacteria bacterium; assembly: GCA_963746325.1. GTDB lineage: Bacteria > Pseudomonadota > Gammaproteobacteria > Steroidobacterales > Steroidobacteraceae > RPQJ01. Next base: position 55,613 of record CAVVBC010000004.1, read on the forward strand.
TACGGCTTGTCCATTGGCTACCAGGAGCCCTACGCCCAGTACCAGCCGCAGCTGATCGAGCCGCCCGCAGGCGCCGAGGTGCTCGAGGACTGGCGCCTGTTCTACGAACTGGCCCGGCGCATGGGCTTGCCGCTGGCCTATCGCGGGCAGCCCTTCGACATGGAGCGACCGCCGACGACGGACGACCTGCTCGAGCAGTTCGTGCGTCGCAGCCGCATTCCGCTGGCGACGATCAAGCAGCACCCGCATGGCCACATCTACCCCGATCCCGAGCCGCTCTGCGCAGCGAGGGATCCCGACTGGCCGCATCGTCTGCAGCTGGGCGACGCAACCATGCTGGGGCAGATGGCTGAAGTCGCGGCGAACATGCCGGGCATGGCTGCGCCCGCGACAGCGGTGGATCCGCGCGGCGCTGCAGCGGCGATCGAGCTGTTGCTCGTCAGCCGGCGCGAGCATGCCGTGTACAACTCGGTCGCGCACCACTTGCCCGCGCTGCAGCGACGACGCCCGTTCAACCCTGCCTACATGAACCCCGCGGATGTGCAGCGTCTCGGCCTCGCGGACGGCGCCGTCATCACCTTGCAGGCCGCAGTGGGCACGATCCGTGCGGTGCTGCAATGCGCGCCCGACGTACGCGAAGGCGTCGTATCGATGGCGCATGGTTTCGATCCGCTGGCCGGGGCAGGGCGCAATGCCAGCACCGCCGCACTGGTGGACGACGAGACGGGTTACGAGCCGCTCAGTGGCCTGCCCCTCATGAGTGCCATCCCCGTGCGCGTGCGCGGCGCCGACGCGGCCTAGGGACGAGTGACGCGTTGCGTGCGCTCGATCCGGTGCCTGTCACCGAGCACTCAAGGTCAGCCGCGCCGGTTTCCACTTCGGCACCGCGCGTCAAACAGCGAGGGCGACCCGTCGCTGGCGCGTCCGACCCGGGACCGTTCCCCGAGCTTGGAAAGGCAGACACGCGCTCTGGGAACGGTCCCGGATCGGACGCTTGCGACATGCCAGCCTGCGACGCTGCCAGAGCGCTCGATCCGGTGCCTGTCACAGAGCGCGTGTCTGCCTTTCCAAGCTCGGTGACAGGCACCGGATCGAGCGCACGCAACGCGTCACTTGTGCGGACCTGGGCAGAGCTTGCCTACAGCTTGTCGCGGTGCAGCTTGAGGCCGGCGCGTTCCCGGTCCCAGGTGTCGGACGTGATGCCCTGGTCGCGGAAGAAAACCTTGCGGATCTTGTTCGTCTCGGTCTTCGGGATGTGGTCGACGACGCGCACATAGCGCGGCACCATGAAGTACGGCAGCTTCGGGATCAGGAACTCGGTGAGTGCCCGCGGATCCACCGTTCGCCCGGGCTTCGCCGTCACCACGACCATCACTTCCTGTTCGGCGATCTCGCTTTCGACGCCGACGGCCGCGACTTCGTCCACGTCGGGGAACTGGCGCACGCTGTTCTCGACTTCGAACGACGAGATGTTCTCACCCCGCCGACGGATCGTGTCTTTCCTGCGATCGACGAAGAAGAAGTTGCCGGCCGCGTCCTGGCGGAACAGGTCGCCGGTGTGGAACCAGCCGTTGCGCCAGGCGGCTGCCGTGGCCTCGGGCTGGCCGTTGTAGCCCGCGTTCATGGTCCAGGGCAGGTCGCTGCGCACGACCAGCTCACCGATGTCGCCTTGCGGCACCTCGACGTCGTGCTCGTCGACCAGCCGTGCCTGGACGCCGCTGCGCGGCCGGCCACAGGAGCCGTACACGTGCGTATTGAGGTCGGTGACGAGCGGAGCCGAAACCTCGGTCATGTTGAAGCCCGTGAGGTACTCGAAGCCGAAGCGGCGGGCGAAAGCCACCGTCTCCTCGCTGACAGGGAACATCGTCAGGCACTTGAGCGGGTTGTCGCGGTCGTCGGGGCGCGGTGCGGACTTGGCGAGGAAGGCTGCCATCACCCCGATCAGCCCGGACGTGGTGACGCAGTTGCCGGTGCGCACCTGGGCCCAGAACTTGTCGGTGCTGAAGCCATCGACGAGGTGGATGCTGCCGCCGCGAACGAGTGCGGCGCAGGTGGGACTGGTGCCGCCGACGTGGAACATCGGCAGGTTGACGAGGATGGCTTCCCCGTCGCCCATGTAGCCGTAGACGGTCATCGCCGTCGAGTACAACTGCAGGTACGGTGACAGCACGCCCTTGGAATAACCCGTGGTGCCGGACGTGTAGATGATCGACTGGATGTCCCAGTGCTGGATGTCCGCGCTTTCGTCGAGCCGGGACGCATCGCCGTGCAACGTGGATTCGGGCAGCAGTTCGAGTGGCGCGGTCGCCGTCGTGGCTTCCCCGCCGACCACGACGACCTGGCGCAGGTGGGGCAGGGTGAGGCCTGCCAGCCGCTCGAGCAGGGTGTGGTACGCGACCATGACGGTCGCGCCCGCCGCGTTGACCACGTGCGCGAGCACGTCGCCGCGGTAGGCCGTATTCAAGGGCACGAACACCGCACCCAGGTAATTGGTGGCGAACCAGGTGAGCACCATCGCACGGCCGGTGGGCAGCCAGGCGATGACTCGATCGCCTTTCTTGACGCCGAGCCGCTGCAGGCCCGCCGCCGCTGCGCGGACCTCGGCGTGGCACTGCGCATACGTCCACGTGCTGCCGTCCTCGAACAGCGCGAAGCGGCGCTCTGGGTGGCGCGCGGCGCGCGCATCGAGCATCGCCTTGAGGACGACGTCTTCCCGCGCCGGCACGGCGGGATCGAACCACGGAGGATGACGTTCGCCGGCAGCCATGGCGAGTCAGGCGCCGCGGGGAAGCTGCACGCCGGTCAGGCGCTCGGAGAGCGACCACAACTGGTCGGCAGCTGCGGGGTCGACCGCCCACGGGCGGACGCCTGCCATGCCGGTGTCCGTCGCCGGGACGAGCGCGGCGACGTCGCAGTCCTCGCAATACAGTCCACCCTTGCCTGCGAGCTGGGGGCTGGTCGCAGCCCACACGGTGGTCGCAGCACCCTGCTCGACGGTCTTGAACACGGGGCTCAATACGCCGTCGTCGGTCATCCAGCCCATCGCCACCTGTTCCTCGCGCGAGAGCGAGCGCTGCAGGTCGGTCATGATGCCGCCCGGATGCACGGCGAAGGCGCGAATGCCGGCATCGCGTCCGCGCTGGTCCACGCCCAGCGCGCAGAGGCTGTTCGCCGTCTTGGCCTGCCCGTAGGCCTTCCACTTGTGGTACTCGCGTTGCTCGAAATTGGGGTCTTCGAAATTCATCGGGGTGATGCGATGACCGAGCGATGACAGCATGACCACGCGCGCGCCGCGCGCCGCCACCAGCGCAGGCCACAGGCGGCAGATCAGCTGGAAGTGACCGAGGTGGTTGGTGGCGAACTGGCTCTCGTAGCCGCGGCTGTCGCGCTCGAGCGGGCTCGCCATGATCGCCGCATTGCAGACCAGCACGTGCAGCGGTTGCTTGCGGGCCAGCCAGTCGCGCGCGAACGCATCGATCGAGGCGGGATCGATGAGGTCGAGCGCAGCGAGTTCGACGTTGGCAACGCCTGCCAGCGCCGCGCGTGCCTTGCCGGGCGTGCGCGCAGGCACCGTGACTTGCGCACCCGCTGCGGCCAGGGCGAGCGTGGTCGCGACGCCGATGCCGGAGTAGCCGCCGGTGACGATGACGTTGCGTCCCGCGAGATCGATGCCGGCGCTGACCTGGGCCGCGGTGGAGCGCATGCCGAAGCCCGAACCCAAGGGAGCCTGCACGGTGGTCACTCGATCTCGCCCTTGATGGATTGGCTGGACGAAGTCAGGATAGGACCCTGCGTTCGATTGTGCAAGCGACCGGCCTGGGCCGGTGCAGGAGCGAAAATTGCGTGTCCCGATGCCCTCTCCGGCGCAAGTGCGCGAGCTGCCGCTGCTGGCGCGGGTGTGCGTGCCGAAGGAATGGGAAGACCTCAACGGCCACGTCAACGTCAAGCACCACCTGACGATGTACGACCTCACGAGCGACCCGATGCTCGCGCTGCTGGGCATCAGCGAAGACTGGGTGCGCACCGAACGCTGCGGCCTCTTCGACCTGGAGCACCACATCTGGTTCCTGAGCGAAGTGCATGTCGGCGAATCGGTGGACCTGCATCTTCGGCTCAACGCGCGCAATGCCCGGCGCGTGCAGGGGCACGTCTTCCTGCTCAACGCCACGCGCGACGTGCTGGCGAGCGCCATCGAGTTCGTCTCGGCCGCGGCCGACCTCGACGCGCGACGCACCGTGGCCCTGCCCGCAGGCATTGCGGGCCGTCTCGACGAACTGCTCGCGAGCCAGGCACGGCTCGACTGGCCGGCGCCGCTGAGCGGCGCGATCTCGATCTGAACGCCCCGGAGTATCCAAGCCCATGCTCGATGACCTGATCCAGCTCGCCATCGCCAACGCGGCGCTCATCTTCGGTTCGTTCACCGCGCTGTGGGCGATCAGCATGGCCATGCGCGACTCGAGCCTCGTCGACATCTGGTTTGCGCCCTCGATCGCGGCGGCAGCCGTGCTCGGCGTGTTCGTAGGCGACGGGGCTGAGCCACGGCGCATCCTGATTGCCGTGCTCGCGGTGATCTGGGCGACGCGACTCGGCGGTTATCTTGCCTGGCGCAACTGGGGACGCGAGGACCCGCGCTATGCGCGCCTGCGCAAGCACGTCGAAGACCAGGGCGGCAATTTCGCCTGGCACAGTCTCACGCGCATCAACCTGTACCAGGGCGCGATCGTGTTCGTGGCCATCGCGCCGTTCCTGGTCGCGCAAACGGCGCCGGTGCCCGAGACGCTGGGTGCGCTGGCGTGGCTTGGCGCGGCGCTGGTGCTGCTCGGCGTCGCGTTCGAAGGCACGGCAGACTGGCAGCTCGCGCGCTTCAAGGCGGATCCGGCCAATGCCGGTAAAGTGCTCGACACCGGCCTCTGGCGTTACTCGCGCCACCCCAACTATTTTGGCGAAACCTGCGTGTGGTGGGGCTTCTGGCTCGTCGCGTGCGAACACCCCTGGGGCTGGTTCACGATCTTCTCGCCCGCCCTCATGACCTGGTCGATCCTGGGGATGATGGGCAAGGAACTGGTCGAACGGCGCATGCTCAAGAAGCGCCCGGGCTATGAAGACTACGTGCGGCGCACCAGCGGCTTTTTTCCCTGGCCGCCGCGGCCTTGAGGCGCGGGCTTGCGTGCGGGGGCGCCGATCTTGACTTCGCGCGCCTCGACCTCGCCGCCGCAGCTGCCGCAGATGACCTTGGCGTGCAGGCGGCGGCCGCAGGGCCGGTGGCGCAGCAGCAGCCCCGGGCCATGCGGCGATGCAATCCAGCGCGTGCCCCAGTCGTGCATCGCGATGGTGAACTGCAGCAGGTCCCAGCCCTTGTCGGTCAGGTGGTACTCGTAGCGCGGCGGATTGTCCTTGTAAAGCCGCTGTTCGATCACGCCCGCCGCGAGCAGCCGGCGCAAGCGGTCGGCGAGGATGTTGGTGGCGATGCCGAGCGCCGCGTTGATGTCGTCGTAACGGTGCAGGCCGAAGAACAGCGCGCCGACGAGCAGCGCCGTCCAGCGGTCGCCCACGGTGTCGACGCAGTGGAACATCGTCGTGTCGACGCCGTCGCCGTTCGACGAGACTGCGCTCTCGCGGCGCCGGGTCGTGGTGGGGGTTGCGGCGTAGCTGTGCGCACCCGGTCCGGGCTTGTAGACCATGTCGCGCCAGTCGATGCCCGTCCTGCAATGGGCGCAGACGAGGCTGGGGTTCAGCGACTTGCCGCACACCGTGTGCACCAGCCGCGGCGGCAACCCGAACTCGCCACTCCAGCGGTTTTCCCACGCCCACATGCAAAGCGCGACGGGATAGAAGGCGAGGCCCTTGTCAGTGAGGCGATATTCGAGCCGGCTGGGCGCACTGCCATAAGGGCTGCGGTACAGCAGGCCGGACTCGACCATGGCGTTGAGGCGGGCCGTGAGCGTGCCGCGCGAGGCGCCGGTGCGTCGCCGCAGTTCTTCGAAACGGCGCACGCCGAGGAACGCGTCGCGCATCAGGAGATGCGACCAGCGGTCGCCCACCACCTGCAGCGCGCGGGCCACTTCACCGCTCTGCAGCAGCACGCGGATGGTGGCGATGTCGGGTGCGCGGCGGGTTGTCTTGCGGTGCGCCATGTCATGCAGCGGCGTCATTGAGCGTGCCAGTCTAACATCCGGGGCGGGCAAGCGATTCGCTGCCCCACAAGTCGCAGGGGAAACGATGAATTACCAGCAGTTCAAGAAAATCGTCGGCTTCTACAGCCGGTTCACGGCGAGCTTCACGCAGGTGGGCTACCGCTGGCGCAGCCTGTCCTGGGGCAAGTTCACGCCGGACTATCGCGGCCAGCACTGGCTCGTGACGGGCGGCTCCGGCGGCATCGGCCGGCACATCGTCCTGGCGGCCGCCAAGGCAGGAGCCACCGTCACGGCCGTGGCTCGCAGCGAGTCGAAACTCGCTGCACTGCGCGAAGACGCGCGGCAGGCCGGCATCGCGGGCGTGGACACCGAATGCTGCGACTTCACCCTGCAGTCCGACACCGAACGCCTGCTGCAACGGTTGCAGGCGGCTGGGCGCAAGGTCGATGTGCTCGTCAACAACGTGGGCGTGCTGCTCGACGACCTGGCAGTGACGACCGAGGGCCGCGAGAGCTCGTTCGTCTCGAACCTGCTGAGCCACTACCAGTTGACGGAGGGCCTGATTCGCGCAGGGCTGCTCACCGGGCCCCGCGCCGCCGTCATCAACATGACCTCCGGCGGTGGTTACAACATGCCGCTGATGGTCGCGATGCTGAACGTCACCGACCCGGCCAAATACAATGGAGTGTTTGCGTACGGCTTCCACAAGCGGGCGCAGATGGTGCTGAACCAGTACTGGCGCGACAAGTATGGCGCGCAGGGCATCACGTTCTACGTGATGCATCCGGGCTGGGCCGACACGGATGGCGTCAAGCGCTCCCTGCCGCGGTTCCGCAAGATACTCAAGTCGATCCTGCGCGATGCGGCTTCGGGCGCTGATACGGCGCTGTGGCTGGCAGGCACGCGACCTGCGCAACCCGAACACGAACTGGTGTGGTTCGACCGCGCGATTCGTCCGGCGCACGTGTACGACCGCACGCGCGTCACGCGCGACACGCCACAATCGCTGGTGGCGTATCTCGACGCCGAACTCGCGCGTCAGCCGACCGCGCGCGCCTGAGGCCAGAGGTTCTCGCCGGTGATCCATGCCGCATGGAAACCGGCGGCGACCCGCCCGGGCAGGCTGACCCGCGCTAGCGGGCCGGCCGTGATGCGCTTGGCGTCGAAAATCCATGCTTCCGAGCGATAGTCGTTGATGTTGGTCGCGAGCGTGATCGCGTAGCCGCTGTCTTCGTCGCCGCCTTTGGTGCTGCGGGCGAAGGGCGCTTCGCTCGGGAACCAGCCGGCGGGATAGTTGTAGACCTCGCTCGTGCCCTGGTCGTGGTCGTACTTGACGAGACCCTCGAACGCCAGCGTCTGCAGGTCCGTGGGGATCAACTGGTGATAGGAGTAGCGTGTGCGCACGCCGTATTTTTCCATGTCGGGCAGGCAGAACTCGGTGTTGAGGTCCGACAGCTGCTGCTCGCTCTTCTCGCCCGTCTTCAGGTTCATGCGCCAGCGCCGCATGTGGCCCTTGAAGCGCAGGTAAGCCAGCATCGACGCGAGGGGGCCTTCCTGCGGGTTGCGGCGGATGGTGGGATCGGGCTGGAAGCAGCCGTCCATCGTGATCCAGTCGCCGTCTTCCCAGGCGTTGACCATGTGCAGCACGTAACCCGGCTCGAACTCGAACCAGCGCACCTGTTCCTGCGTGCCGTAGCGCGGGATGACGCCGAAGCGCGTCGGCAGGTCGGGCCTGAACTGCACCACGCGATGGCCGGTGCGCTTGAGCACGTCCAGGTCGTGGAACAGCGGGAAGTCGTGCAGGATCGTGTAGTTCGGCGTGATCGTCGTGTCGTGCGGCAGGCGCGGGCCGGGCAGGTCGATGCGCGTCTTGTGCTTCACCGCGCCGTCGGCGCCGATCACGTAGTACGTGAGCCAGGGCTGGAAATCGGCGTAGCCGTAGTTGATGAACTCGCCGGTGCGCGGATCGGTCTTGCCGTGCGCGTTCATCGGCGTGTCGAGGCCGCCGGCGAAATCCTGCTCGCCTTCGGTCTCGAGCGTGAGCGGGTCGAGCGTGTAGACGCGGCCCGCGTTGTACCAGGCCGAGAGGAGCTTGCCGTTGTGCAGGTTCAGCGTGGTGTTCGACGTGTCCTTGCAGTAGTCGGGGTTCATCGACTCGACTTCGTGCCCGGCGACGCGCGACAGGTCGTACGGACCCATGATGCCCGAGAGCTCCACCTTGCCGCGCTCGATCTCGTCGTGCAGCGCGCGCGTCTGCACCCACTTGCGGATGTAGCTGGCGCGGCCGTCGCGGAAGTACACGCCGTGCACCATGCCGTCGCCGTCGAACCAGTGATAATCACCCCGCGGCTTGAACACGGGGTTGGGGCCGTTGCGCATGTACGCGCCGAAGAGATCCGCGGGAATCTCGCCTGCGGTGACCTGCAGGTCGACCGCCGTGATCTCGGACACGACGGGCGTGTACGGGCCATGCAGGTACGGGTTGTCGATGCCGTCCACCCAGGTGGGGCGGTCGACCGGGTCCTGCGTCGTGATATCCGTGTACTTGCGCATCTGGCGTCACCTTTGGCTAAGTCGCTGTCGCCCACGTCCGGGACCAGAGTACTATAGTGCAAGTCATTAGGGAGGTGTGAAGTGTCGAACGACGCTGCCGGCAGCCGCGCCGAGCGCCTGCGAGCCATTACGCGGGGCATGCGGCTTCCACTGATAGCCGCGCCGATGTTCCTTGTGTCAGGCCCGGAGCTCGTGCTGGCGGCCTGCCGGGCAGGCATCGCCGCCGCCGTTCCCACCCCCAACGCGCGCTCGATCGAGATCCTGGAAACGTGGCTGCAGCAGCTGACTGCAGGCCACGCCGCCGCCTGCAGCGCGGCGCCAGGCAAGGTGGGTCCGTGGGCCCTGAACCTGGTCATGCACAGTTCCTACGACCGCCTCGGTCCGGAACTCGAACTGGTGGATCGGTACCAGCCGCCGCTGGTGATTACCGCGCTGGGCAGTCCGGCGCGCGCGGTCGAGCACGTGCATGCGTATGGCGGCACCGTGTTTGCGGACGTGAGCAGCCTCGGCTTCGCGCGCAAAGCCGCTGCGGCCGGTGCCGACGGCCTGGTGCTGGTCAGCGCCGGGGCGGGCGGCCACACCGGCAAGGTTTCGCCGTTCGCCTTCGTGCAGGCGGTGCGGGAGTTCTATGACGGCATCATCGTGCTGGGCGGCAGCATCGGCCACGGCGGCGCCGTGCGTGCGGCCGAGCTGCTCGGCGCGGACCTCGCGTACGCGGGCACCCCGTTCATCTGTGCCGAAGAAAGCCTGGCCACGCGCGATTACCGCGAGATGGTGGTGCGCGCCTCGTTCGAGGACCTCGTGCTCACGAAGACGTTCACCGGGGCCGACGCGTGGTACCTGCGCGAGAGCATCGTCGCCGCCGGGCTCGATCCGGAGGCGCTGGTCGGCAAGGACAAGATGGACTGGACCAATTCGCAGGGCCAGCTCAAGGCCTGGAAAAACATCTGGTCGGCGGGGCAGGGCGTCGACCACATCCGCAGCGTGGAGCCGACGGCGGCGATCGTCGACCGGTACGCCGCTGAATATGCGGCCGCGCTGCGCAAACCGGCCTTCGGCTGAGGCATGGCGATGCCCGAATTCGCACGCAAGCGACTGGTCGGCGCCTGGCAACTGCGGCGCTGGTTCATCACCTACGAGGACGGCTCGGTCACCGAACCACTGGGCCCCGGTGCGACGGGCCTGCTGGTGTATACCGCTGACGGCTGGATGAGCGCAGCGATGATGGCTGCGGGACGCCCGCGGCTCTCGCGCGGCAATCCGCGCGCGGCGCCGGAGAGCGAGCGCGCCGCGGCCTTCGACACCTACTTCGGTTACTGCTGTCGCTGGCGCATCGTGGGGCAGTCGGTGGAACACCACGTCACGTTGTCGCACAATCCGGCGCTGGTCGGCACGGTGCAGACGCGCAGGATCCAGATGCGCGGCCACACGCTCACGCTCTCGGCGCAGGAAATGGTTCCCGGCGGGGTGCGCGTGCATCGGCTGCAATGGCGTCCGGCCAGCGAAGGCGTGCCCCGCGAGCGATCGCAGAGGTCCCGGCAATGAGTTCGGCAGCATCGGTCCTGTTCGAAAAGCACGAGGCAGCCCTGCTCGCTGCATCCACCGCTTGTCGAGTGCGTGGCTACTTCACGCTCTTCCCGGAGACGCCCGACCGGCACCGTGGCGGGGCCGCTGCCAAAGAGGCCGGTCTTGCTGCGTTCCAGGCGCAGCTGGGGCGGTCTTTCGAGCTCGATCAGCCCGGCACGATCGACCGTTGCGGCGGTGAGGTTTCGCCCTACACGCTCGAGCCGCTCGGCATCGACTATCCGCGCGCGGACGCCGATTCCCTGTTCGCTGCGGCGCGAGCTGCGATGCCGGCGTGGGCCGCCGCTGCGCCGCGCGAGCGGCTCGGTGTCTGCATGGAAATCGTCGACCGGTTGTACGACCGGATTTTCGAATCCGCGCCGGCGGTGATGCACACGGCCGGGACAGAGCGAACTGATGAGCTACGCCGGCAGCGGCACCAATGCCCTCGATCGCGGCGTCGAAGCGCTGGCTTACGCCCATGCGGCCATGCTCGATGTGCCACCCGAGGCGCTCTGGGAGCGTCGCTTCGGTTCCACCACCCTCCGCTTGCGCAAGCGCTACCAGCTCGTGCCGCGCGGCGTGGCAGTGTGCTTCGTGTGCGCGACGTTTCCCACGTGGAACGCGTATCCCGCCATGCTGGCGAGCCTCGCGACGGGTAATCCCGTCATCGTGAAACCGCACCCCACGGCGATCCTGCCGATGGCGCTGGCGGTGCGCACTTGCCGCGAAGTCCTGGGCCAGGCGGGGTTTTCGCCGAACCTCGTTACGCTGTGCCTGGATACCTTCGACGTCCCCGATCGGCAAGGTGCTGGTCAAGCATCCGCAGACTGCGATCGTGGATTTCACCGGCAGCGCGCGTTTCGGGTCCTGGGTCGAGGCGAACGCGCACCCGGCGCTGTGTTTTTCGGAGACGTCGGGCGTCAACACGGTCGTCGTCGAATCCGTCGATCAGCTGGAGCCCGTGATCAAGAGCCTGGCGACGACACTCAGCCTGTTCTCGGCCCAGATGTGCACGTCACCGCAGAACATCTACGTGCCGCGTGATGGCATCCGCCACGCGGGCGGTCGCGTGGGGGCGGACGAGTTCGGCTCCCTGCTCGCGCAGGCGATCGCAGCGATCGCCGCGGACCCTAAACGTGCCGCGCCGATCATGGCCGCATTGCAGGGTGCCTCGACCGCGGCGCTCATCGACGGCATGGCGGAGCAGGGTGCGCGGCGCGGCCGGGTGCTGCATGCTTCAGCGCCTTATGCGCACCCCGAGTTTCCGCGCGCACGCACGCGCACCCCTTTGCTGGTCGGTCTCGATGCCGGCGCCAGGGATCTCTACGGCGAAGAGCGCTTCGGGCCGATCGGCTTCGTGATCACCACGACCGACCGCGATGCGGCGCTGGGCGAGGCGGCCGCCGATGCCAAAGCGGGCGGCGGCATCACTGCTTTCCTGTACTCGACCGACGCGGCGTATGTCGAGCGCGGCATCGCGGCGTATTCCGCCGCTGGCGCGCAGCTGACCTGCAACCTGACGGGTCCGATGCCGCTCAACTTTGCGGCCGCTTACAGCGACTACCACGTGACCGGCCTGAATCCTGCGGGCAATGCGACGCTGACCGACCTGGCGTTCGTGGCCGCGCGCTTTCGCATCACGCAATCGCGCGCGCCCGTCGCCTGAGCGGGAGTGGTTTGTCCCGCCTGAACCCAGTCGCTGCAATCGTTCCTCGTCTTGCGCCGGCCATCGGCCTGGTGCTGGTGGCGCTGCTGCTAGGCGCCGTGTTCACGCTGTCGCTGCCCGACGACAAGCTCTGGCAACGGGTCATGGAGGATGCCGGGCACGGGCCCGTGTTCGCCGGACTCGCGCTCGTGTTGCTGTTACTGCGGGCGCCACCGGCTGGACTCCCGCTCAGGCCGTTCGGTCAATATCGTGCCGTGTTCCTGCTGCTGGTCGCGGCTCGGCATCGTCACCGAGCTGCTGCAACTGGCGTTGCCCAGTCGCAATGTTTCCGCGGCAGATGTCATGCACGATGCGGCCGGCGCCGCACTCGGGCTGGCGCTGGCATGGCTCATTGAGCGCCACTTGGCGCGACGACGGGGACTCGCCGTCGGCGCCGCGCACGCTCCGGTTGCCGTTGCCGTCGCGCTGGGCGCTTTCGTGCTGCTCGCGTGGCAGCCGCTGCAAAGTGCCCGCGCCTATGCCGCCCGCGCGGCAGCCTGGCCCTCACTCCTGCCCTTGCGTGCGGAGGCGGCGGCGGCGTTCACGCGAGTGCACAGTGCGACCATGAGTCGTGCGCCGCTGCCCGCGGCCTATGCCCGTCCCGGCGAGGACGACTCACTGCGGATCAGTTTCGACGCCGGCGCCCACCCCGGCCTGCAGCTGCTGGAGCCGCCTGCCGACTGGAGCGGATTCGAGCAAATCGTCCTTGATGTGACCAATCCGGCGCCGCGGCCCGTGTCGCTCGTGCTCCGGGTCCTCGACGCGACCCATGACTGGACGCATGCAGACCGCTTCAACCAGGTGCTGCCGCTGCCGGCGCGGACGCGCACCGTGGTGCGGATCTCGCTCGAGGCCGTCGCCGCGTCGCCGCGCGGACGGCGCATGGACATGGCCGCAATTGCCAACGTGATGCTGTTCACCCGTCGACAGGTGGAGAATGGCGAGCTGTACGTCACCCGGGTCTGGCTGGAGTGACGAACAGGCGGACTGCAGGATTCGTGCCGGAGCCGCGTGCAGCGGCCCGCACGGCCTGCGGGCGGTGCGCTGGTGCCTGGGACAGGGGTCGAACCTGCACGCCTTGCGGCGCCGGGACCTAAACCCGGTGCGTCTGCCAATTCCGCCACCCAGGCGGGCACGGGCGCGAAGTATAAGGACAGCCGGGGTCACGCGCCCGGCCACCTAACTCGTGCCTCCCAACCCGGGCCACGGCGTCATCACCACGACGCGCCACAGCAGCGTGTTGAATGCCGTCGGCGTGACCAGCACGCGCCCATCGGCCAGGTTCGTCGCGGCAAGCGAACGGTGGACCACGCCAGTCACGTGCGACTGCGCGGCCATCGACCACGCCAGGTAGGCGGTGCTCGCGACGATGCCGGCGGCGTTCCACCGCAGTGCCCGGTCCGGGTTCCGTCGCCGCAGGTACACGAACCCGAGCACGCCGACGAGCAGCGGCACGGTGTACAGCGGGTCGATGATGAATATGCTGCCGAGACCGACCGGGAAATCCGAGAAGGGCAGCAGCAGTTGCGTGCCGTAGATCGTGAAGGCATCGAGCAGCGCGTGCGTGACGAGTGCCAGCCATGCCAGCAGCCACCAGTCGCGAAACCGGATGCCCCGTGCCTGGTCAGTGGCGCGATGCAGCCGCCAGGCCAGCCATGCCAGGGCCGGAGACACCAGCGTCAACCAGAAGAGCGCGTGACTCTCGGCCCGGTGAAAGGTGAAATCCCGCACCGGGTCGCCGAAGGGCAGGAGGACATCGAGGTCGGGCAGGGTGGCAATTGCAGCCCCCCACAGGGCGGCCCGCGGCCCGGCCTTGCGGCCGAGCGTCGCGGTGCCCACGGCGGCGCCGAGCGCCATCTGCGTCAGGGAATCCATGGAGGAAGGGGAGGAAGGGCAGGAAGGGGAGGAAGGGGAGGAAGGGGAGGAAGGGGAGGAAGCGGACAAGATAGACAAAAATTGAGAGCCGAAGTGCGGATGATTCGGCTTCCGACGAATCCCTGGCCCGAACCCCTTGCTCACGGTCAGATAGAATTGGAGGGGTCGGGGTCGTACCTGCGAAAGTGGCGGAATTGGTAGACGCACTGGATTTAGGTTCCAGCGGGTAACCCCCGTGAGGGTTCGAGTCCCTCCTTTCGCACCACGCCCTTCCGGGCCTTCCTTCTCCGTGGCAGAATAACCGGCTTTTCCGGGCACCGGCCCGGGCGCCAGAAGCCCCCTTTGAGGATCGATGACCCCTATGCAAGTCAGCGTGCAGTCGACCGGCAGCCTCGAGCGCCGTATGGAAGTGAGCGTGCCGAAGGAGCAGATCCAGCAGGCAATCGACGAGCGCCTGCAGCGCGTCAGCCGCACGGCCAAGCTCAAGGGCTTCCGGCCCGGCAAGGCACCGATCAAGATCATCCGCCAGCAGTTCGGCGACCAGGTGCGGCAGGAAGTCCTGTCCGACCTCATGCAGCAGAGCTTCAGCCGCGCCGTGGCCGAGGCCAAGCTCACGCCCGCCGCAGGCCCGCGCATCGAGCCGATCACCAGCGGACCGGATGAAGACCTGAAGTACCGCGCGGTGTTCGAGGTGTTCCCCGAGATCACCCTCAACGGCATCGCCGGGCTCGCAGTGACCCGTCCGGTGGCGGAAGTCGCCGAGTCGGACATCGAGGCGATGGTCCAGAACCTGCGCGAGCAGCGCCCGAGCTTCAACGAGGTCGAGCGCGAAAGCCGCGAAGGCGACCGCGTGACGATGGATTTCGAAGGGCTGCTCGACGGCGCGGGCTTCGAGGGCAGCAAGGGCGACGACGTCGCCGTGATCCTCGGCGCGGGCCGCATGCTCAAGGACTTCGAGCAGGGCATCCTCGGCACCCGGGCCGGCGAGCACAAGCAGATCGAGGTGGGGTATCCCGCCGAGTACCACAACAAGGACCTCGCCGGGAAGACCGCCTCGTTCTCGGTGCACGTGAAGAAGGTCGAGGAAAAGCTCCTGCCGCCGCTCGACGACGCGTTCTGTCGCGAATACGGCGTGACCGAGGGCGGCCTCGAGCAGCTGCTGGCCGAGGTGGCGGACAACATGCGCCGCGAACTGAGCGACAACGTGCGCTCGCGCCTGAAGCAGCAGGTGTTCGACCGCTTCCTCGAGGCGAACCCGGTCGACGTCCCCAACGCGCTGGTCGAACAGCAGGTGCGGGACATGCAGCTCGACACCGCGCGCCGCATGGGCGCCAAGGAAGCCTCGCAGATCCCGCCGGCCGAACCGTTCGTCGAGCCCGCGCGGCGCCGCGTCGCGCTCGGCATGCTCGTGAACGAGCTGGTCAAGACGCAGGGCATCAAGGTCGACCGCGCGCGCGTCGAGGCGCGCCTCGGTGAGCTGGCGGCGACTTATCCCGATCCGGATGCGATCCTCGGCGCGTACCGCCAGAACCCTGATGCAATGCGCCAGGTCGAGGGCATGGTGCTGGAAGACCAGGTCGTGGACTTCCTGCTGGAGAAGGCGGCGGTCACCGACCAGCCGACCACGTTCAAGGAACTGATGAACTTCGGAGCGTGAGCCAAATGTCCATGATCGAACCCACCGCATTGAATCTCGTGCCGATGGTCGTCGAACAGACGGCCCGCGGCGAGCGTGCCTACGACATCTACTCGCGCCTGCTGAAGGAGCGGGTGATCTTCCTGGTCGGTCCGGTCGAGGACTACATGGCCAACCTGGTCGTGGCGCAATTGCTGTACCTCGAATCCGAGAATCCCGAAAAAGACATCGCGATCTACATCAACTCGCCGGGCGGTTCGGTCAGCGCCGGGCTCGCGATCTACGACACGATGCAGTTCATCAAGCCGGCTGTGAGCACCATCTGCGTGGGCCAGGCGGCCAGCATGGGTGCGGTGCTGCTCGCCGGCGGCGCGAAGGGCAAGCGCTTCTGCCTGCCGCATTCGCGCGTGATGATCCACCAGCCCCTGGGCGGCTTCCAGGGCCAGGCGACCGACATCGAGATCCACGCGCGCGAGATCCTCGATGCCCGGCACCGGCTGAACTCGATCCTGGCCAAGCACACCGGCCAGACCATCGACCGGATCAAGGCCGACACGGATCGCGACAATTTCATGACCGGCGAGCAGGCAACCGCTTACGGCCTGATCGACGCGGTGCTGCAGCAGCGAGGCGAAGCGGGCACGGCGACGCGCACGTGAGGGCTCGTGCAGTGACTCTTAAGTCACTGTAGCGACTGACATTTTGGCTAGCAGGGGGCTTTGATGGTATAAGCCATCAAGGCCGATTCAGGCCTCCGGACCACGGGTTCTAGGTACATGGCGGAAGATCGCTCCAAGCACGACGACGGCAAGCTGCTGTACTGCTCTTTCTGCGGCAAGAGCCAGCACGAAGTTCGCAAGCTGATCGCCGGACCGTCGGTGTTCGTCTGCGACGAATGCGTCGAGCTCTGCAATGACATCATTCGCGAGGAACTCGAGGAAAAAGCCGAGAAAACCCGCGAGAAGCTGCCGAAGCCGCAGGAAATCAAGAAAGTCCTCGACGAGTACGTCATTGGCCAGGAGCGGGCCAAGAAAGTGCTGTCCGTCGCGGTCTACAACCACTACAAGCGCTTGCAGAACAAGACGGGCGAGCGCACTCGCGACGACATCGAGCTCGCCAAGAGCAACATCCTGCTGATCGGCCCGACGGGCTCCGGCAAGACCCTGCTGGCCGAGACGCTCGCGCGCCTGCTGAACGTGCCGTTCACGATCGCCGACGCCACCACGCTCACCGAAGCGGGCTACGTGGGCGAGGACGTCGAGAACATCATCCAGAAGCTGCTGCAGAAGTGCGACTACGACGTCGAGAAGGCGCAGACCGGCATCGTCTACATCGACGAAATCGACAAGATCTCGCGCAAGAGCGACAACCCGTCCATCACGCGTGACGTCTCGGGCGAAGGCGTGCAGCAGGCGTTGCTCAAGCTGATCGAGGGCACGATCGCCTCGGTGCCGCCGCAGGGCGGTCGCAAGCACCCGCAGCAGGAATTCCTGCAGGTCGATACGGGCAACATCCTGTTCATCTGCGGCGGTGCGTTCTCCGGTCTCGAAAAGATCATCATGAACCGCACCCACAAGGGCGGTATCGGCTTCCAGGCGGAAGTCCGCGAGCAGAGCGCGCGCCAGCACGGCAGCGACCTGTTCCACGACGTGGAGCCCGAGGACCTGATCAAGTTCGGCCTGATCCCGGAGTTCGTCGGCCGCCTGCCGGTGGTCGCGACGCTCGACGAGCTCGACGAGGCTGCGTTGATGCAGATCCTCACGGACCCGAAGAACGCCCTGACCAAGCAGTACCGCAAGCTGTTCGACATGGAAGGCGTCGACCTCGAGTTCCGCGAGGAATCGCTGCGCGCGGTTTCGCGCAAGGCGATGCAGCGCAAGACGGGCGCGCGTGGCCTGCGCACGATCCTGGAGAACGTGCTGCTCGACATCATGTACGACCTGCCGAGCATGCGGAACGTGCAGAAAGTCGTGATCGACGAAGACGTCATCCAGGGTGAGAGCAAGCCCTACCTGGTCTACGGCCAGGACGAATCGCGCCTCGCTGCGGTCGAGGAGCGACGCACGGGCTCGGATCACTAGGAAGGGGTTGGGGGATAGGGGTTAGTCGAGCCGGCCCCGCGAGGCCGTCGATACGTGTCCCTGTCCGGACGTTCCGAGCCGTTTAATCAAGTGGCGCAGTCCCGAACCCCCTCCCGCTTGAGCGGGAAAGGGGACAGAACGGTTGATTCCGCAGATTCCGCCCCAAATCTCCCCCGCACGCCGCAAGGCCGAGCTACTATTTTCCCCTGTATTCCCCCCGCCTTCTGTCGCTGACGCGACAGGAGGAGCCAGACGGTCCGGAGACCCCTGCACGTGACCACCAGCCCCGAATCGAACGCTCCGACGAAGTCCGTGACGGCACGCACCGAGCCAATGCCGGTCCTGCCACTGCGCGACGTCGTCGTCTACCCGCACATGGTCATCCCGCTGTTCGTCGGCCGCGAGAAATCGATCCTCGCCCTCGAACAGGCGATGAAGATCGACAAGCAGGTGCTGCTGCTCGCGCAGAAGCAGGCCGACGTCGACGAACCCGCTGCCAAGGACCTCTACGACGTCGGCACCATCGCCACGATCCTGCAGTTGCTGAAGCTGCCGGACGGCACCGTCAAGGTGCTGGTGGAAGGCGTCGAGCGCGCGTCGGTCGCCAACCTCGAGCAGACCGACTACTTCACCGCCACGGCCACGCCGCTCGCCGATGGCGAGCGCTACGACGAGCGCGAGATGGACGTGCTCGTGCGTTCCGTGGTCACCCAGTTCGAGCAATACGTGAAGCTGAATCGCAAGGTTCCGCCCGAGATCCTCACCTCGCTCGCCGGCATCGAGCAGCCGGGCCGCCTTGCCGACACCGTGGCCGCGCACATGTCACTCAAGCTCGACGCCAAGCAGAAGGTGCTCGAGATCCAGGACGTGCGCCGTCGCCTCGAGCACATCCTCGCGCTGATCGAAGGCGAGATGGACGTGCTGCAGATCGAAAAGCGCATCCGCGGCCGCGTCAAGCAGCAGATGGAGAAGAGCCAGCGCGAGTACTACCTCAACGAGCAGATGAAGGCCATCCAGAAGGAACTGGGCGAGCTCGACGACGCGCCGAACGAGATCGCAGAGCTCGAGAAGCGCATTGCGCGCGCGGGCATGCCGAAGGAAGCGCGCGAAAAGGCCAAGTCCGAGCTCGCGAAGCTCAAGCTGATGTCGCCGATGTCGGCCGAAGCCACGGTGGTGCGCAACTACATCGACTGGCTGGTGAAGTGCCCGTGGCGCAAGCGCACGAAGGTCAAGCACGACCTGCCGGCGGCCGAGAAGGTGCTGAACGAAGACCATTTCGGGCTCGACAAGGTCAAGGAACGCATCGTCGAGTACCTGGCCGTGCAGCAGCGCGTCCAGACGCTCAAGGGCCCGATCCTGTGCCTCGTCGGCCCGCCCGGCGTGGGCAAGACCTCGCTCGGCCAGAGCATCGCGCGTGCCACCAATCGCAAGTTCGTGCGCATGTCGCTGGGTGGCGTGCGTGACGAGGCCGAGATCCGCGGCCACCGCCGCACCTACATCGGCTCGATGCCAGGCAAGATCGTGCAGAACATGGTCCGCACCGGCGTCAAGAATCCGCTGTTCCTGCTCGACGAAGTCGACAAGATGGCGATGGATTTCCGCGGCGACCCTTCAGCCGCGTTGCTCGAAGTGCTCGACCCCGAGCAGAACGCCGCCTTCAACGACCATTACCTCGAGGTCGACTTCGACCTGTCCGACGTGATGTTCGTCTGCACGGCCAACAGCCTCAACATCCCGCCACCGCTGCTCGACCGCATGGAAGTCATCCGTCTCGCCGGCTACACGGAAGACGAGAAGTCGAACATCGCGCGCCGTTACCTGCTGCCCAAGCAGATGAAGCAGAATGGCCTCAAGGACGACGAACTGAAGATTTCGGACCCTGCCGTCCTCGAAGTCATCCGCCACTACACGCGGGAAGCGGGCGTCCGCAGCCTCGAGCGCGAGATTTCCAAGGTGTGCCGCAAGTCGGTCAAGGAACTCCTGCTGGAGAAGGACCGCAAGCAGGTCTCGGTCACGCCGAAGAACCTCGCGAAGTACCTGGGCGTCCGGCGCCACCGTTACGGCCGCGCGGAAGAAAACGACCAGGTGGGACAGGTCACGGGCCTCGCCTGGACCGAGGTCGGCGGCGAGTTGCTCACGATCGAATCCGCCGTGATGCCTGGCAAGGGCAAGCTCACGCACACGGGCCAGCTCGGCGAGGTGATGCAGGAGTCGATCCAGGCCGCGATGACGGTGGTCCGCAGCCGCGCCCACATGCTCGGCCTCGACCCGGAGTTCTATCAGAAGTCCGACGTGCACATCCACGTGCCCGAAGGCGCCACGCCCAAGGACGGCCCGAGCGCGGGTGTCGGCATGTGCACGGCGCTGGTTTCGGCGCTCACCAAGGTGCCCGTGCGGGCCGACGTCGCAATGACCGGCGAGATCACCCTGCGCGGCGAGGTGCTGCCGATCGGCGGGCTCAAGGAGAAGCTGCTGGCGGCGCACCGCGGCGGCATCACCACCGTGCTGATCCCGGACGAGAACGTCAAGGATCTCGCCGAGATTCCCGACAACATCAAGGGCAAGCTGCAGATCAAGCCGGTCAAGTGGATCGACGAGGTGCTGCAACTGGCCTTGAAGGACATGCCGCAACCGGGCACGGCCGTGGGGGCCGCAGGCGGGGAGGATGGCAAGCGGGCCGGCGCGAAGCGTCCGGCGAAGCGTACGGGCAAGCAAGTGCACGCCCATTGAACGAATTACGAGGAACACACACCGATGAACAAGAATGACCTGATCGATGCCGTCGCCGAGCGCACGTCGCTCGCTAAATCCGATGCTGCACGCGCCGTCGAGGCCGTGCTGGGCGCCATCACCGACTCGCTGCAGAAGGGCGACGCAGTCGCGCTGTCGGGCTTCGGTACGTTCGCCACCAAGGAGCGCGCTGCCCGCACCGGCCGCAACCCGCGTACGGGCGAGGCAATCCAGATTGCCGCCAGCAAGGTTCCGGGCTTCAAGGCTGGCAAAGGCCTGAAGGATGCCGTAAGCTAACGGGCTACCAGTTGAGAGCGGGTGCTTAGCTCAGCTGGTAGAGCGGCGCCTTTACACGGCGTAGGTCGGGGGTTCGATCCCCTCAGCACCCACCAGACAACGCGGAGTGGTAGTTCAGTTGGTTAGAATACCGGCCTGTCACGCCGGGGGTCGCGGGTTCGAGTCCCGTCCACTCCGCCAGCTTCTGGTCTAGGCAAAAGCCCGCTTGCGCGGGCTTTTGTATTTCAAGACCTGCAACAGGCCGTTCGCACGGGCTTTTGTGTTGCAGGGTAAGCCTCTACTATCCCCACCCCCTAACCGCAGATTCTTCAACCCATGCTGCAGCGAATTCGCGACCGGACTTCAGGCTGGTTTGCCGCCGTCTTCCTCGGTGCCATTGCCGTCGTCTTCATCTTCTGGGGCATCCAGTTCGAGTCGGCCGTTACCTCGGCCGCGGCCACCGTCAACGGCCAGGACATTCCGGCCGAGACTGTCCGCCAGGCCTGGCAGGATCGCCAGTCCGAGCTGCAGCAGCAGACGCGCGACGTGCTGTCACCCGAACTGGTGCAGTCCGAGCAGGCGCGCCTGGTCGACGATTTCATCGCCCGCGAACTGCTGGTGCAGCGCGCCCACGAAAGCGGCTACCGCGTCAGCGACCGCGAGCTGGCGGAGACGCTCACGCAGATCCCCGCGCTGCAGGTCGACGGCCAGTTCTCGCGCGACCGCTATGCCGCGCTGCTGCGCCAGCAGGGTCGCACCGAGCCGCAGTTCGAGCAGGAGTTCCGCCGCGACCTCGAGACGGCCCAGCTGCGCAACGCGATTGCGTTGTCTTCGTTCGTGACCCCGTCCGAGCTGCGTCGCCGGGTCGAACTGCAGGGCGAAACCCGCGACGTCGCCTATGCCGTGGTGCCCGCTGCCGCCTTCGCTGCCCAGGCGCAGCCGAGTGCGGACGAGGTCGCCGCCTATTACGCCAAGAACAAGTCGCAGTTCCTGTCGCAGGAAACCGTGGCGCTGCAGTACCTGAAGCTCGACCTGGCGGACATCGCCGCCGGCGTGCAGGTCACCGACGAGGCGCTGCGCAAGTACTACGACGACACGGCCGCCGAACGCAATGCGGTGCCCGAGCGCCGCAAGGCCGCGCACATCCTGATCGAGGCGGGCGCCGACGACGCCGCGGCGAAGAAAAAGGCCGAGTCGATCCTGGCGCGCGCCAGGGCCGGCGAGGATTTCGCCAAGCTCGCGCGTGAGAACTCGGACGACCTCGGCTCGAAGAGCGCGGGGGGCGACCTCGGCTGGGCGCCGAAGGAAGCCTACGTCAAGGAATTCTCCGACGCGCTGTTCGCCATGAACAAGGGCGACATCAGCAATCTCGTCAAGACGCAGTTCGGCTACCACGTCATCCGGCTCGAGGACGTCGAGGCCCCGCACGTGCCCAGCTTCGAGGAAATCCGCGCAGAGCTCGAACCGCAGTTCCGCCGCGACCAGGCGCAGACACAGTTCTACGAGAAGTCGCAGCAACTGGCCGACGAGTCCTTTGCCTCGCTCAGCGAGCTCGACAGCGTCGCCAAGAAGCTCGGCCTGACCGTGCAGACGGTCGCAGGCTTCACGCGGCAGGGCGGCGGCGCGCTCGGCAACGACCGCAAGCTCATCGACGCTGCCTTCTCCAGCGAAGTCCTGCAGGAGCGCCAGAACAGCCCGCCGGTGGCAATCGGCGAAGAGAGCGTCGTCGTGCTGCGCGTAACCGATCACAAGCCGCCGCAGCAGCAGACGCTGGAGCAGGTGCAGGACCAGATCACTGCACGGCTCTCCCAGGAGAAGGCGCGTGCGGCGGCGACCGCGGCCGCCCAGGCGCTTGCCAAGCGCGTTGCAGCGGGCGAGCCCCTGCCTGCCGCCGCGGCCTCGGTGGGCGCCACGGCATTCGCCTCCCAGTCCGTGATGCGGCAGGGCCCGACCGCGCCGGGTGCTGCACCGATGGTGCCTGAGCTGCTCAAGGCGGCGTTCCAGGCGCCGCGTCCGGCCGCCGCCAGCGCCCAGGTCGGCACGAACGTCGCGACGCTCGCCAGCGGCGACTCGGCCGTGGTGGTCGTGTCCGCCGTGAGGCCGGGAACGCCGGAAGTGTTCGGTGGCAACCTGGCCGAACAGGCTCAGGAGCTGTCGCGACAGTTGTCCGGCAGCGAGTTCGACGCCTACCTGACGCAGCTGCGCCAGACGGCGAAGATCAAGCGCAACGACAAGCTGTTTGCGACGGAATAGGCGGCAGGAAGGACAGGAAGGACAGGAAGGACAGGAAGGACAGGAAGGGCAGGAAGGACAGGAAGGGCAGGAAGGGCAGGAAGTGTGGCGCTATCGGCGACGATTCAGTCCTGCGACTACTGCATTGAGAATCCGTCCGACCTCATCGATTCGGCCCTGAAGGTCGGTTGCCTCACTGTCCGGGAGGTAGCCGACTCGTTGCGCTAGCAGCAGTTGCGTTTCCAGCTCGGCCATCGAGCCTCGCGCGACATGCAGAAAATAGACGTACTCCTTCACGGATCCTCGCGCATATCCCTCGGCGATGTTGGAAGGTATCGATGTGGCTGCACGACGCAACTGCGCAGCGAGGCCGATAGGTCTCTGATCGCGGCATGCTGCTGCACGCATGATGGGCAAGGCACGGCGAGGTCCAACGCTTTCTGCCAGAGAATCAGGTCTTTGTGACTTAGCCTGGACAACTGCTCCATGCACCATCTTCGATGCCACAGCGAGCGCCTTAGCGATCTCTATTTCTGGGCACTTACTCGGGATTCTCGGCCGTAACCCCAGGTTCGATGGTAGCGCCTCTCCCTCTTCCTGTCCTTCCTGTCCTTCCTGCCCCTTCCTACCCTTCCTGAAAGCTCATCCCCACGTGGCTGTACCCGGCATCGACGTACAGCACTTCGCCCGTGATCCCGGAAGCCAGGTCGGAGCACAGGAACGCTGCGGCATTGCCGACTTCGTCCGTGGTCACGTTGCGACGGAGTGGGGTCGCTGCCGCCACCTGCGTCAGCATCTTGCGGAAGCCGCTGACTCCCGCCGCAGCCAGCGTCTTGATCGGGCCCGCAGAAATCGCGTTCACGCGAATGCCCTGTGGCCCGAGGTCGGCTGCGAGAAAGCGCACGTTCGCCTCGAGGCTGGCCTTGGCCAGGCCCATCACGTTGTAGCTGGGAATCGAACGCACGGCGCCCAGGTACGAAAGGGTGATCAGCGCGCCAGCGCGGCCCTGCATCAGGGGCCTGCCGGCCTTGGCCAGCGCGGTCAGGCTGTAGCTCGAGATTTCGTGCGCGATGCGGAAGCCGTCGCGCGTCGTGCTGTCGACGAACGTGCCAGCCAGTTCCTCGCGCGGGGCGAAGGCCACTGAATGCACGATGATGTCGAGCGAATCCCATACCTCGCGGATGCCGGCGAAGGCGGCGTCGATCTCGGCGTCGGACGCGACGTCCATCGGCAGCGTGAGCGCGGAACCGAAACCCTGCGCCATCTCGACGACCCGGTCCTTGAGGCGATCGTTCTGGTAAGTGAACGCGAGCTCTGCGCCCTCGCGCCGCATCGCAGCCGCGATGCCATAGGCGATCGAACGGTCCGAGGCGAGCCCCACGATGAGGGCTCGCTTGCCTGCCAGGAATCCCACGATGTTCAGCCTCCGGTTTGCCGGCTCGAGTCGGTGTAGACGACCAGACGCTGGCCCGCGCGCAGCGACGACGACTGCCGCAGGCGGTTCCAGGTCATCAGTTCACGGACGCTCACGTCGAAGCGGTCGGCGATCTCCGAGAGCGTGTCGCCGCGCTTGACCTTGTAGGTCACGCGGCTGGTCTCCTTGGCGTCGTTCGCGGCCGTGCGCGTGCTGCTGCTGCCTGCGCCGGGAATCTCGAGGCGCGCGCCCTGGTACCAGGCCCGCATTGCTCGACAGCCCGTTGGCCGAGGCGAGGGCAGGCACGGTGACGCCATACTTGCGCGCCACCCCCCACAGCGTGTCGCCCGACTTCACGACGTGCACCTTGGGCTTTTTCGGGGCAGCCGGCTTCTGGTGCTCGGGCAGTTGCGCCGTGATGTCGTCACGCGGGGCGGCCAGGGCTGCCAGCGTGGCGGTCGAGCCCGCGGCGGGTGACGGGATGACCAGTGAGTCGCCCGGGTGGATCACCGACCCGCGGATGCCATTGGCAGCCTTTATGGCCGTTGTCTCCACGCCGTACTTGCGCGCGATGCCGCCCAGGTTCTCGCCACGACGGACCTGGTGGCGCACTTCGGGCGGTGGCTCGACCGCTGCCACGGCGATGGTGCTTTCACCGGTCGTCGCCTGGTTGAGCAGCGCCTGGCGGAAGACCTCTGCGTGCGGGATGGGCAGCAGCAGGCGGTGCGGCCCCTTCGGCGGCGTCGTCATGCGGTTGTAGGCAGGGTTCAGCGCAAACATGTCTTCGCGGGTGATGCCTGCGAGTTTGGCGGCGTCATCGAGCTGCACCTGGCGACCCGGGTCCACGACCTCGAAGAACGGCTGGTTCGGAATAGCGGCAAAGGCCAGCCCGTAGGCCTCGGGGTTGCGCACGATGCGGCTGATGGCCAGCAGCTTCGGCACGTAGTCACGGGTCTCGGCCTTGAGGTTGAGGCTGAAGAAATCGGCGGGCAGTCCGGCGGACCGGTTGCGGCGGACGGCATTGCCCACCGTCCCTTCGCCGCCGTTGTACGCGGCAATGGCCAGGTACCAGTCCCCGGCGAAATACTTGTTGAGGTACTGCAGGTACGTGAGCGCCGCGCCGGTGGCCTCGATGACGTCGCGCCGCTCGTCGATCCACCAGTTCTGCTCGAGTCCGTAGTGCTTGCCCGACGACGGGATGAACTGCCACAGGCCCGACGCCCGGCTGCGCGAGTAGGCCACCGGGTTGAACGCGCTTTCCACCACCGGCAGCAGCGCCAGCTCGAGCGGCAGCTGCCGCTTTCTCGAGCTCCTGCACGATGTAGTACAGGTACCGCGCCCCGCGCTTGAACGTGCGGTCGAGGAAGTCCGGGTTCTTGCGATAGAGCTCGATTTCGCGATCGACGGCGTAATGCGCGACATCGGGCAGCGCGTAGCCGTCGCGAATGCGGTCGAGCAGGTCGGCGTACTGCTCGGGCGGCAGGTGTTGCACCTCACGCTCGCCCGGCAGCGTGCCCGGGATCGTGACCGTGGCGCGATCCATCGGCGCCTTCGGGCCCGGGTGTTGCGGTGCGGGTGGCAGGCTGGAGTAAGGCGCGTCGGTGGTGGCGCAACCTGCCAGCAGCAGCGTGGCCAGGCAGGCGGCGAGCCAGGGCAGGGTGGGTGGTTTGAAGGTCATTGGCTGCTCAGCGGAAACCGTCTTTCCAGCGGCGGACTGCGGCGAACACGTCGACGGCGTCACGCAGTGCGTGCCCCTCGTGGCGTTCGGCCGCAGCGCGCACGGCCGGATCGCGGCTGCGCAGGAACGGGTTGATGAGGCGCTCGCGACCGATCGTGGACGGGAGCGTCATTTCGTCGCGTTCGCGACGCTGCTGCACTGTGGCCAGGGTGTCGCGGATCTCGGCGTTGCCGGGTTCGACGGCTGCGGCGAACCGCAGGTTGGACAGGGTGTATTCGTGGGCGCAGAAGACTCGGGTGGCAGCGGGCAGCGCAGCGAGCCGTTCGAGCGAATCGAACATCTGGGCCGGCGTGCCTTCGAACAGGCGGCCGCAGCCGGCGCTGAACAACGTGTCGCCACAGAACAGCGCGCCGTGACCCAGGTAAGCGATGTGTCCGAGCGTATGCCCAGGTACGGCCATCACGTCGAATTCGAGCCCGAGGTGTTCAAGCGAAGCCTTGCCTCCGTCGTCCAATGCCTGCACGGCGCAGGGCATCTGCTCTCGCGCCGGCCCGAAGACCGGCGCCTCGTGCCGGGCCGCCAGCGCAGCGACACCGCCGACATGATCGGCGTGGTGGTGCGTGACGAGAATTGCGCCGAGCCGCAACCCCGTGGCCTGCAAGGCCTGCTTGCACGGGACGGTCGTCACCCGGATCGACTACCACGGCAGCGCCCGGGTCGGCCGGCGCGCGGATCAGCCAGATGTAGTTGTCCGAAAACGCCCGCACCGGGCTCACTTGCAGCATATGGCTGGGGACTCCTCGTCGTGGTCCACGGGCCAATGAGTCCGGGCGCGCGTATTAGAGCCGTTCGGGGCCAAAAATTCCATACGACAGGCCACGTTTTTTCGACGTGGCGCAGCAACTTGCAGCTATCCTTGCGCGCATGACCGCGAACCCCGTCGCAGATCACTGGCTCGATTCCCCGCTCGGGGCGGCCGTGCTCGCGCTCGAGACTCACTTGCTGCAGGACGCGCTGGCCGATGTCGTCGGGTTCGAGCTGCTGCAGATCGGCCGGTGGGGCGATCCGGCCCGGCTGTGCGAGGCAGCGCGCACGCAGCATCGCAGCTACATCGCACCCGACGCGGCAGGGCCCGGCGCGATCCGCGCCCACTTCGACGCGCTGCCGATCGCAACCAATTCGGTCGAGGCCGTGCTGCTGCCCCACACGCTCGAGCACGCGCCGCGACCGCACGAGTTGCTGCGCGAGGTCGACCGCGTGCTGGTCGGCGAGGGCAACCTGATCATCTGTGCCTTCAATCCCTGGAGCTCCTGGGGCGTGCGGCACCACTTCGCGTCGAACAATCCCTTTCCGCCGCACGCCGCGCGGCTCATGAGCGAACACCGCACCCGCGACTGGCTGAGCCTGCTGGGGTTCGAGATCGTCTCGACGCGGCGCTACCTGTTCGGGCCGCCATGGGCCCAGCGCATGTTCGGCTTGCGCCCCGACAGCTGGCTCGAGCGCCGCGGGCCCGCCATCGCCTCCCCGCTCGCGGGCGCCTACCTGCTCAAGGCGTGCAAACGCGTGCATGCCGTCACCCCGATCCGGCCCGCATGGACGCAACGTCCGGTACTCGTGGGCGCCGCGCCCGAGCCGACGACGCGACAGGCAGCATGAGCGCGTCCGAGGTGATCGTGCACACGGACGGAGCCTGCAAGGGCAACCCCGGTCCGGGCGGGTGGGGCGCGCTGCTCGAGACCGGTGCGCACCGCAGGGAACTCTGCGGCGGCGAGCCGCACACGACCAACAACCGCATGGAGCTCACCGCGGCCATCGAGGCGCTGGCGGCATTGAAGCGGCCCTGCATCGTGCAGCTCTACACGGATTCGCAGTACGTGCGGCTGGGCATCACCGAGTGGTTGCCGCAATGGAAGAAGCGGGGCTGGAAGACGGCCGACAAGAAGCCGGTAAAGAACGCCGACCTGTGGTTGCTGCTCGAGGAGCAGATCGGGCGGCACGAAGTGCACTGGCACTGGGTCAAGGGACATGCCGGTCATCCGGGGAACGAGCGGGCGGACGAACTCGCGAACCTGGGCATCGCGGCGTTGCGCGATGCCCAAGGGGTTAGGGGCTAGGGGTTAGGGGATAGTCGGAAATGCGCTGCTCCGTCCCTGAACCTGCTGCAGCTTTCATCTGCATTGCAAGTATTTCGCCGCACCTCCGACTATCCCCTAACCCCTAGCCCCTAACCCCTCGTAAACTACAGCGAGCAGCGATCTCCGTAGGAGCACCATGGATTTCATCGACCTCAAGACCCAGTACAGCCGTCTCAAGAGCTCGGTCGACGAACGCATCCACAAGGTGCTCGAGCACGGCCAGTACGTCATGGGGCCGGAGGTCGTCGAGCTCGAAAGACAGCTCGCGGAGTACGTGGGCACCAAGCACTGCCTGGGCGTGGCCAGCGGTACCGATGCGCTGCTCATGGCGCTCATGGCGCTCGACATCGGTCCGGGCGACGAAGTCATCACCGTGCCGTTCACGTTTTTCGCGACGGCCGAGATGATCGCGCTCATCGGCGCGAAGCCGGTTTTCGTCGATATCGACCGCGCCACCTACAACCTGGATCCGGCGCGGCTGCAGGCGGCCATCACGCCGCGCACCAAGGCGATCATGCCGGTTTCGCTGTACGGGCAATGCCCGGACATCGACGCGATCAACGAAATCGCCTGCCGCAACGAGTTGCCCGTCATCGAGGACGCCGCCCAGAGCTTCGGGGCCACCTACAAGGGCCGTCGCTCCGGCGGCATGACCCTGATCGGCGCCACGTCGTTTTTCCCGTCCAAGCCGCTCGGCTGCTACGGCGACGGCGGCGCGTTGTTCACCAACGACGACCGTCTCGCGACGATCCTGCGTGAGATCCGCGTGCATGGGCAGGACCGCCGCTACCATCATCCGCGCCTCGGTCTCACCGGTCGCCTCGATTCGATCCAGGCCGCGGTGCTGCTCGCCAAGATGGAAATCTTTCCGGACGAGGTGGCGGCCCGGCACCGGCTGGGTGAGCGCTATGCCGCGCTCATCGCCGACACGTTCGGCACGGGCGCCAGCGCCAAGGTGCGCGCGCCGACCGTCGAGCATTTCAACACCTGCGTGTACGCGCAGTACACCGTCGAGGTCGAGCAGCGCGAGATCGTCGAGACGCGCATGAAGTCGGCCGGCGTGCCGACGGCGGTGCATTACCCGCTCGCGCTGCACATGCAGCCGGTGTTCAGGCACCTCGGGTACAAGGAGGGCGACTTCCCGCTGTCGGAGGCGGCCGCGCGCCGCGTGCTCAGCCTGCCGATGCATCCGTACCTCACCGACGAGCAGCAGGTGCAGGTGGTGGCGGCTCTCGCTCAGGCGGTTGCCTGAGCTGAGGGGATAGGGGTTAGGGAATAGGGAATAGGGAATAGGGATTAGCCGGAAATGAGCAGTTCCACCTCAAGTACGTTGATTCCCTGCGCCACTGCCTCAGACTTCAGCAGCACCTCCGACTATCCCCTAGTCCCTATCCCCTAGTCCCTATTGCCCAGCCCCTTCCCCATGCGTCAAATCGTCTTCGACACCGAAACCACCGGTCTCGAGCCCGAGCAGGGTCACCGCATCATCGAGATCGGGGCCATCGAGCTCGTCAACCGCCGGCGCACGGGGCGGCAGTTCCATCGTTACCTCTGCCCGGACCGCGAGATCGACCCCGGTGCGGTGCAGGTGCACGGTCTCACCACCGAATTCCTGAGCAGCCAGCCGCGCTTCGAGGCTGTCTTCGCGGAGCTGCGGGAGTTCGTGGCGGG
The DNA here is from genome assembly GCA_963746325.1 of uncultured Gammaproteobacteria bacterium. Taxonomy (GTDB): domain Bacteria; phylum Pseudomonadota; class Gammaproteobacteria; order Steroidobacterales; family Steroidobacteraceae; genus RPQJ01. Next base: position 85,299 of record CAVVBC010000004.1, read on the forward strand.
CGCCGAGCTGATCATCCACAACGCACCGTTCGACGTGGCCTTCCTCGATGCCGAGCTGGCCCGCCTGGCAAAGCAGGGATTGATCGAACAGAAACTCGCGACGCGCGACGTGTGCGGCGTGCTCGACACGCTGGCGCTGGCGCGGCAGATGCATCCGGGCCAGCGCAACAGTCTCGACGCGCTGTGCAAGCGCTATTCGATCGACAATTCGCACCGCGACCTGCACGGCGCGCTGCTCGACGCCGACCTGCTGCTGGAGGTGTACCTGGCGATGACGGGTGGGCAGAGCGCGCTCACCCTCGACGACAGCTCGACCGCGGCCGGAGTCGTCGCGGCCGCGGCGAAGGCGGTGCGTCCCGCCGGCACGCTGGTCGTGCTGCGGGCGACGCGACGACGAGTTGCAGGCGCACGAGACGATGCTGCAGCTGCTCGATAAGTCGAGTGGCGGCAAGACGGCCTGGCGCAAGCTCGAGGCGGACGCCGCAACGGCGGCGACGGCCGCGTCGTGAGCAATGCCCTCGCGCGATCGTTTGCCCGTGCTTTCCTGGGACAGGCACCCGACTGGTACAAGCTGACGATCGTCGGGTTCCTGCTGGTGAACCCGGTCATCATGGCTTTGCTCGGCCCGACCGTCGCCGGCTGGGTGCTGCTCGGCCAGTTCATCTTCACGCTGGCGATGGCGTTGCGTTGCTACCCGCTGCAACCCGGCGGGTTGCTGGCGATCCAGGCCGTCCTGATCGGACTGACGACTCCCGAAAGCGTGTACGAAGAGGTGACCGGCGCGTTCCCCGTGATCCTGCTGCTGATTTTCATGGTCGCGGGCATCTACTTCCTGCGCGACCTGCTGCTGTTCGTGTTCACGCGGCTGATCCTGCGCGTGCGCTCGCGCGAGATGCTTGCGCTGCTGTTCTGCGGCGTATCGGCGCTGCTGTCGGCCTTTCTCGACGCGCTGACGGTCGTGGCGGTGGCGGTCACGGTGGGCATGGGGTTCTACGAGGTCTATCACCGGGTCGCCTCCGGCAAGACGCACACCACGCCGCACCACGACTCGGCGCGGGACCAGGACGTGCAGGTCCTGCACCGTGACACCCTCGAAGAGTTTCGCGGCTTCCTGCGCGCGCTGATGATGCATGGCGCGGTCGGCACGGCGATCGGCGGCGTGATGACACAGGTGGGAGAGCCGCAGAACCTGCTGATCGCCGAGCACGCCGGCTGGAACTTCGGCCAGTTCTTCGTGGCGATGGCGCCCGTGACCATCCCCGTGGCCGTGGCGGGACTGGCGACGTGCTGGCTGGTCGAGCGGTTCCGGTGGTTCGGCTACGGCACGCCTTTGCCGGATGCGGCGCGCGCCGTGCTGCTCGATTATTCGAACGAACTGGCCGCGCGCTCCACGCCGCGCGAGAAGCAGGCGCTCATCGTCCAGGGCATCGTCGCGATCCTGCTGGTGCTGTCGCTGGCGTTCCACGTGGCCGAGGTCGGGCTGATCGGCCTGCTGGTGATCATCCTGGCCACGTCATTCACGGGCATCACGGAGGAGCACCGGATCGGCAAGGCCTTCGAGGCCGCGCTGCCGTTCACGGCGCTGCTGGTCGTGTTCTTCGTGATCGTCGCCGAGATCCACGACCAGCACCTGTTCGAGCCGATGATCAACCGGGTACTGGCGCTCGAGGGCAACACGCAAGCGGTGATGCTGTACCTGGCGGCGGGCCTGCTCTCGTCGATCAGCGACAATGTATTCGTCGCGAGCGTCTACATCACCGAAATCAAGGCCGCGCTGCTGCAGGGCGTCGTGACGCGCGAGCAGTTCAACTGGCTGGCCGTGGCGATCAACACCGGCACGAACATCCCGAGCGTGGCCACGCCGAACGGGCAGGCGGCCTTCCTGTTCCTGCTGACGTCGACCCTGGCGCCGCTGATACGGCTGGGTTACGGGCGCATGGTCTGGATGGCGCTGCCGTACTTCGTGGTCATGACCTCGGTCGGCCTGGCGGCGCTGGCCTATGCGAGCCTTTGACTGGTGTCTCAGTTTGCGCCGGGTCCGTATGGCATCCTGCCCGGTATAAATTCCCCAAAAACTGTCTGGAATCATGGCTAAGTTCAATCTTCGCAACCTCAAGATCGGCGTCGTCGGCCTGGGCTACGTGGGACTGCCGCTCGCGGTCGAGTTCGGCAAGCACTTCAGCACCGTCGGGTTCGACATCAAGGCCGACCGCGTGGCCGAACTCAACAAGGGCGTCGACAGCACGCTCGAGTGCGACGCGAAGGAGCTGGCCGCAGCCGACAAGCTTTCGTACACGACCAGCCTCAAGGACCTGAAGTCATGTCGTGTGTTCATCGTCACGGTCCCCACGCCGATCGACGAGTACAAGCGCCCGGACCTGACGCCGCTGGTGAAGTCGAGCGAGTCCGTCGGCAAGGTGCTCAAGAAGGGCGACGTGGTCGTGTACGAATCGACCGTGTACCCCGGCTGCACCGAGGAAGTCTGCATCCCGATCCTGGAAAAGGTGTCGGGACTCAAGTTCAACAAGGACTTCTTCGCCGGCTACAGCCCCGAGCGCATCAATCCGGGCGACAAGGAACATCGCGTCACGACGATCCGCAAGGTCACCTCCGGCAGCACGCCTGAAGTCGCCGAGTTCGTCGATTCGCTGTATCGCTCGATCGTGAAGGTGGGCACGCACAAGGCCTCGAGCATCAAGGTGGCCGAGGCCGCCAAGGTGATCGAGAACACGCAGCGCGACGTCAACATCGCGCTGATCAACGAACTCGCGCTGATCTTCAACCGCCTGGGGATAGACACCGAAGAAGTGCTGCTCGCTGCGGGCAGCAAGTGGAACTTCTTGCCGTTCCGGCCGGGACTCGTGGGCGGGCACTGCATCGGCGTCGATCCGTACTACCTGACGCACAAGGCGCAGGCGATCGGTTACCACCCGGAGATGATCCTGGCCGGCCGCCGCATCAACGACAACATGGGGATCTACGTGGCGCAGCAGGTGGCGCAGCTGATGATCCAGCGCCAGATCATGGTCAAGGGCGCGCGCGTGCTGATGATGGGTCTCACGTTCAAGGAAAACTGCCCGGACGTGCGCAACACCAAGATCGTCGACGTGGTGCATGAACTAAGCAAGTACGGCTGCAAGGTCGACGTGTTCGATCCGTGGGCGGACGCCGACGAAACCGAGCACGAATACGGCCTGCGGCCGGTCAAGAAGGTGGTGCCCGGCACGTACGATGCCGTCGTCATGGGCGTCGGCCACCAGGAATTCCGCAACATGGGCATCAAGAAGGTGCGTGCGCTGGGCAAGAAGACCCACGTGCTGTACGACATCAAGTACGTGTTCAAGTCGGGCGACGTGGACGGCAGGCTGTAGGACGTGATTAATGACGGGTGATTAGTGAATAATTGCCAGTCACTGCTCACCAGTCACTATTCAACGCTCACCAGTCACTACTGACCTCCCATGAAAATCCTCGTCACTGGCGCTGCAGGTTTCATCGGTTCGCACACGTCGCGGATCCTGCTCGATCGTGGCGACGAAGTCGTCGGCCTCGACAACCTGAACGACTACTACGACGTGCGGCTCAAGTACGCGCGTCTCGACCGGCTGAAGGCCAGCCCGGGCTTCCGGTTCGTCAAGCTCGACCTGGCGGATCGCGACGGCATGCAGCAGTTGTTTGCGACCGAGAAATTCGACCGCGTGATCCACCTGGCGGCACAGGCGGGCGTCCGGTATTCGATCCAGAATCCGCTGGCCTATGTCGACAGCAACGTCGTCGGCACGGCCAACGTGCTGGAAGGCTGCCGGCACAACGGGGTAGGGCACCTCGTCTACGCGTCGACGAGCTCGGTGTACGGCGCCAACACCAGGATGCCGTTCTCGGTCCACCAGAACGTCGACCACCCGCTGTCGTTCTACGCCGCGACCAAGAAGGCCACCGAGCTCATGGCGCATACGTATGCGCACCTTTACGCGCTGCCGGTGACGGGCCTGCGCTTCTTCACGGTGTACGGTCCGTGGGGCCGGCCCGACATGGCGTTGTTCCTGTTCACGAAGAACATCCTCGCGGGCAAGCCGATCGACGTCTTCAACTATGGCCACCACCGGCGCGACTTCACGTACGTCGAGGACATCGCGCAGGGCGTGGTGCGAGCGTGCGATCGGCCCGCGGCAGGCAATGCCGGCTGGGACAGCGACGCGCCCGATCCGGCGACCAGCAAAGGTCCTTATCGCCTGTACAACATCGGCAACAACCAGCCGGTCGAACTGATGACCTATATCCGCACGCTCGAGGAATGCCTGGGCAAGAAGGCCGAGATGAACCTGCTGCCGCTGCAGGCCGGCGACGTCCCGGACACCTGGGCCAACATCGACGATCTCACGCGTGATGTCGGCTATACGCCTGCGACGCCGGTGTCGGTCGGCATCCGTAACTTCGTGGACTGGTACCTCGAGTACTACGCCTGACCTACCGCTCTCGCTTCACCTCTCCCGCCCGCGGGGAGAGGTCGGCTGCAGGCCGGGTGAGGGTCCCGGCGTCCGATCCGGCCTGTCCTGTCGCGCTTGGAAAGGCAGACACGCGCGCGCCAGGACAGGCCGGATCAAACGCCTGTCCTCACGCGGCTGAGCGAGTCGCCGGCCCAGGCGCCGACACCTCGCACGCCGCACGCAACCCACCTCTGCGCTCTGCAACGCTCAACGTTACGCGCGACGTTCAACAAGCGTTCGATCCGGGTCCTGCCCGCGAGCGCGTGTCTGCCTTTCCAAGCTCGCGGGCAGGACCCGGATCGAACGCCTGCAACCGAGCGGTTCTGCCTTTTCCAAGCTCGGGGGCAGGACCCGGATCGAGCGCCATGCACCGAGCGTGTCCGCCTTTCCAGTCTCGGGCGCAGGCCCCGGATCGACCGCCTGCCACCGGACGCGCACGAGCAAGGGACGGCGCCGGTGATCTAAACTGCGAGCATGACCACGACCTCCCGCACCCGCCTGCCGCAATGGCAGGCCCTCGAAGCGCATGCCGCCGAGCTGTCGCGCCGGCACCTGCGTGACCTGTTCGCGACCGACGGTCCGCGCCGCTTCGACGCCACCAGCGTGCAGGCGCTTGACCTGCTCTACGACTTTTCACGCCAGCGCGTTACGCCTGAAACGCTGAGCCTGCTGATGGCGCTCGCCGAGGCCTGCGAGCTGCCAGCACGCATCGCCGCGCTGTTTGCGGGCGAGCCGGTCAACAACACCGAGGGTCGCGCCGCCATGCACATGGCGCTGCGCAACCGCTCGGATCGACCGATGCATGCGGACGGTCACGACGTGATGCCGGAGGTGCGCGCGCAACTCGACAAGATGCGTGGATTCGTCACCGGCGTGCACCAGGGACGCATCCTGGGATTCACGGGCGCCCGCTTCACCGACGTGGTCAACATCGGCATCGGTGGCTCGGACCTTGGCATCGTCATGGTGACCGAGGCGCTCGCCCGGTTTCGCAATCGCGGCATCCGCCTGCATTGCGTATCGAACGTGGACGGCGTCGAACTCGCGGATACGCTCGAGCAGATCAATCCCGCGACCACGCTCTTCGTCATCTGCTCCAAGACGTTCACGACGCAGGAGACGCTCGCCAACGCCAACGCCGCGCGCGAGTGGCTGATTGGCGAGCTGGGCGAGAAGGGCATCGCGCATCACTTCGTGGCGGTGTCGACCAATCACGCGGCGATGGATGCGTTCGGCATCGCGCCGGAGTCGCGCTTCACGATGTGGGACTGGGTCGGCGGTCGCTACTCGCTGTGGTCGACGGTCGGGCTGTCGATCGCACTCTCGCTGGGCATGGACCAGTTCGAGCTCGTGCTCGCCGGCGGGCACGAGATGGACGAGCACTTCCGCACGGAGCCGCTCGCGCGCAACCTGCCCGTGCTGATGGGCCTGCTCGGCGTCTGGAACAACAATTTCCTCGGGCTCGATTCCCTCGCGGTGCTGCCGTACGACCGGCGCCTGCACCGGTTCCCGGCGTACCTGCAGCAACTCGAGATGGAATCGAACGGCAAGAGCGTCACGCGCGCCGGCGTGCCGGTCGACTACCAGACCGGCAACGTGGTCTGGGGCGAGCCGGGCAACAACGCGCAGCACTCGTTCTTCCAGTTGCTGCATCAGGGCACCGCCCGGGTTGCAATCGATTTCATCGCGCCCGTGAATGGCTCGAGTCGATTCCTCAAGAACCAGGACCTGGCGCTGGCCAACTGCATCGCGCAGGCCGAAGCGTTCGCGTTCGGGCAGACGCCAGACCAGGTGCGGACCGATCTGCAGGCCAAGGGCACGGCCGCGGCGGAGATCGAGCGCCTGGTGCCGCACAAGGTGCATGCAGGCAATCGTCCGAACAGCCTGATCCTGGTCCCGCGGCTCGGGCCCCGGGCGGTCGGCAAGCTCATCGCCTGGTACGAGCACAAGGTGTTCGTGCAGTCGGTCATCTGGGACGTGAACCCGTTCGACCAGTGGGGGGTCGAGCTGGGCAAGAAGCTCGCCACCTCCATGAGCGAACCGGTCCGCTCCGGGCACTGGCCGGACGGGCCCGCTCACGTGCAAAGCCTGCTGGCGCAGGTGCAAAACTGGCGTGCGGACTGACCGGCCCAGTAAACTGGCGTGATGCACGTCACCCCGCCATGGACCGGCCGCCCTGCAGCCGGGCCGCTTGTCGCCTTGCTCGGTTTCATCACCCTGGGCGCGCCGGCTTTGGCGGGTGAGCCATGGATCGCACCCGGCAACGTGCAGGTGCGGCACGACGTCCAGTTGCTGGTCGATTCGGGCGTGCTCGACTTACCCGTGTCCGCGTGGCCGATCGCCGCCTCCGACCTGGCGAATGCGCTCAACAAGATCCCCGCTGCTCCGGCTCCCTCTCCCGCTGCAGCGGGAGAGGGTCAGGGGTGCGGGCCTCTCCGCTGCCCAGTCCGCCGCGATCGCGCGTCTGCGCTCGCTGGCGCGCGAAGGCAACTCGACGCTGGGTCTCGAGGTCGGCGCGGCTGCCCGGCCCACCCAGCTGCGCACCTTCGCCGACACGCCGCGCGAAGAAGGCGAGCTCAGTCTTTACGCTGCCAGTTTCGTGGGTGAGCGCTTCGGCGGTCGCATCGAAGTCACCGGTGCGGTCGACCCCGACGACGACCGGCCCGTGCGCATGGACGGATCGTACGTCGCAGGAAAATTCGGCAACTGGATTTTCACGCTGGGGCAGCAGGAGCGCTGGTGGGGGTCGGGTTGGGAAAGCAGCCTGATCCTGTCCAACAACGCCCGTCCCGTCCCGACCTTTGCGCTCGACCGCGCCGTGTCGAACCCCTTCGAATCGAAGTGGCTGAGCTGGATCGGCCCCTGGCGACTGTCGACGTTTTTCGGGCGAATGGAAGGCTCACGCGACGACTACGCCCACCCCATGTTCTGGGGCATGCGGGTCTCGGCGCGCCCGCTCGATGGCCTCGAGATCAGCCTGGAGCGCACGGCACAGCTTTGCGGCGAAGGCCGTTCGTGCACGCTCGACGATTTCTGGAACATGTTCACTGGCAATGACAATGCCGGCGAGAACGTCGATGCCGAAGACGAGCCCGGCAACCAGCTCGCGAGCTGGGACGTGCGCTGGGCGTCGCCCATCGGCGACTGGAACTACGCGCTGTACAACCAGCACACGGGCGAATCGATCGACAACAAGATTCCACGGCCCTACCGCAGCATGGACATCGCAGGCATCGAGACCTGGGGTGACCAGGCAGCCGACGGCAGTTCCTGGCGGGCCGGCATCGAGTACGCGAACACGCGGTGCGGCGGCACCGAGAACGGCCAGAAGCTCTGGGACTGCGCGTACAACAACCAGATTTTCACGGACGGGTACCGCTACTACGACCAGGTGATCGGCCATTCGATGGACGGTGACGGCACCATGTATTCGGCCCGGTTCATTCGCCTGGACAGCGTCGCCAACGCGCTGACTGTGGTGGCGCGTTACACCAAGGTCAACGAGGCGCTGGTCGAGCCGGATACGTTGCATTCTGTTGCAGCGGGAGCCGAGGACTGGATCAGCCTGGACGTGAGCTACCGCTACGGCTTGCGTGCAGGCTGGGTCGAAGGAGGTGTCGGCGTCGATAGCAAGGATCGAATATGGCGGGGCGACGAAGCTGTCCTGCCGCGCGCCTATGTCAGCTGGCATTACGCGCTGCGTTGAGCCGCACTTTACAGCTTGGGTTAACATCCGGGATTGACACCCGCATTCCATGCGACGGGGCATAGATCGAATGGCTAGATTGAACTGGACGCGCCTGCTCGGCCGGGGCACGTTGGCGGCGATGCTGGCGTTGGCGGGCGGCCTGGCCCTGGGCCAGACCCCGACCGCTGCCCAGATGGACGCGTTCAAAAACCTGACGCCCGAGCAGCAACAGGCCATCCTCGAGCAGATGGGCGGGTCGGGTCAGGCGGGCTCGGGCCGCAGGGACCGGGCTCTTGAGAATCCCGAAACGGTGAGTCCGAGATCCACGACTGACGATGGCATGGACGCGGCGGACGAGCGAACGGCGGACGAGCGAGCGGCAGACGAGCGAGCGGCGGACGGAGCGTGGCGCGAGTCGACGACGATGCTGCCGCGTGAACCGCGCATCCGCGCCAGTGACACGGTGCTGATCGAGGCCATGTTGCGGCCGGTCGACGAAGCGGCCAGAAAGCCGCGTAGCGAGGACGAAACCAAGCGGCTCCAGACCATCCTCGAGCGCATCCTGCGCGGCAATCCCTACAAGCTCGATGTGAGCGGCGTGTTGCGGTTGCCCGGCGTGGCGCCCATCCCGATGGCGGGCCTCTCCGCCAAGCAGGCAAGCGAACGCCTCAACCTGGATCCGGCGCTCGCGGCCTTCGAGGCGAAGGTGAAGCTCCTGCCTCTCGAGAAAATGGATGTCGACGCGCTCAAGCCATTCGGCTACGACCTGTTTGCCGGCGTTCCCTCGACGTTTGCACCGGTCAGCGACATCCCCCTGCCATCCGAATACGTCGTCGGTCCGGGCGACCGTTTCGAAGTGCAGTTGATCGGCAATACCAAGAGTCGCCAGTCGCTGGTCGTGAATCGCGACGGGCGCATCATGTTCCCGGAACTCGGGCCCATCGCAGTCGCCGGGCTCAAGTTCGATGCAGCCAAGGCACGCATCGAGTCTCGCGTCAGTGAGCAGATGATCGGCACGCAGGCCGTCGTGTCGATGAGCGACCTGCGCTCCATTCGGATTTTCGTGCTGGGAGAAGCCGAGCGGCCGGGTTCATACACCGTCAGTGGGCTGGCTACGATCACCAATGCGCTTTTCGCGAGCGGCGGCGTCAAGACAGATCGGTTCGCTGCGCAATATCCAGCTGAAGCGGGGCGGCACCCTGGTCACGCGGCTCGACCTCTACGACCTGCTGCTGCGCGGCGACACCTCGAACGACGTGCGGCTGCTGCCTGGCGACGTGATCTTCATTCCACCCGTCGGCGATACGGCCGGCGTGGCCGGCGCGATCCGTCGCCCTGCAATCTACGAGTTGCGCGGCGAGAGCAAGGCGTCCGATCTGCTTTACCTCGGGGGTGGCTTGCTGCCGGACGCCGATCCGAAGCTCGCCACGATCGAGCGCATCGACGAGAACCGCGAGCGTGTCGTCATCAACGTCAACCTGTGCGGATCCGACGGCACGCAGCACGGGATTGCGCAGTGGCGATCTGATGCGGATTCCGGCGGTGCGAGCCACGATGGCGAATTCGGTGCACTTGCGCGGGCATGTGCAGCGGCCGAGTTCGTTCGAGTTCCGCCGGGGAATGCGCCTGACGGATGTCCTGCCTTCGGTCGACGATCTCAAGCCTAACGCAGACGCGCGCTACGTCATGATCCGGCGTGAACAGCCTGGTACCCAGCGCATTTCGGTCCTGTCCGCGAGTCTCGAAGAGGCCTGGCGCAACCGCACGACCGACGCCAATCCCTTGCTCGAGCCGCGCGACCAGGTATTCGTCTTCGATTCAGAGACCGGTCGGTCCCAGTACCTCGATCCCGTGCTGCAGGAACTCAAGCTCCAATCGAACCGCGAGCAACCTTCGCAGATCGTCCGTATTGCGGGTAGCGTGCGTGCCGAGGGCGAGTTCCCTCTGGAACCCGGGAATGACGGTCAGCGACCTGATCCGCGCCGGCGGCGGGCTCGACGAGCAGGCTTTCGAGCGCGATGCGGAACTCGCGCGCTACGAAGTGCGTGACGGGCAGACGCGCCGCACCGACGTGCATCAAGGTCGACCTGGCTCGCGCCTTGGCCGGGGACTGTCGCCTCCGACATCCCGCTGGCTCCTTTCGATCTGCTCGTGATCAAGCGCGTGTCGGAATGGACCGAGCAGGAGGTCGTCAGGATCGAGGGCGAGGTGAAGTTCCCCGGGGAATATCCCATCCAGCGGGGCGAAACGATGCGCTCTCTGATCGACGCGGGCGGGTGGCCTGACCTCGATGGCTTACGCGCAGGGTAGCCTGTTCACGCGCGAATACCTGAAGGAGCGTGAGCGCCAGCAACTGCGTGTGCTGACCGACCGCATGCGCCAGGATCTCAGTTCCCTGGCGCTGCAGGCTGCGCAGGCGGGCGGACCCATGGCTTCGCAGGCCTCCGACACGCTCAGCATCGGGCAGACCCTGCTGGCGGACCTGCAGGCAGCCGAGCCGGTGGGGCGACTGGTCATCGACCTGGACAAGGCACTTGCCGCGCAGTCCAGTGTCGTCGGCGATATCGTTCTGCGGGACGGCGATCGGTTGCGCATCCCGAAGATGCCGCAGGAAGTCACGGTCATGGGTGAAGTGCAGAACTCCACGTCCCATCTCTTCATTCCGTCGCTGACGCGCGAAGACTATCTGGCGATGAGCGGTGGCCTCAGCCGGCGGGCGGACGACAATCGCATTTACGTCGTGCGGGCGAACGGCAGTGTCGATGCCGGTGGCGGCAGCCGGTGGTTCGGGTCGGAAAGCCAGATGCGGCCGGGCGACACGATCGTCGTACCCATCGATGCCGAACGCATGAGACCGCTGCCGTTGTGGACGGCTGTGACGACGATTCTCTACAACATCGCCATCTCGGTGG
>CAVVBC010000005.1:0-954982 GCA_963746325.1 uncultured Gammaproteobacteria bacterium
AGGGCCGGCGTGGCGCGCAGCCATGCATCCGCCAGCCCTTCGGTCATCGCGGCCTTCGCCAGGCGGTTGGGCAGCGTCGCGCCGCAGGGCAGACGCAGCGGCCGGTTCAGCACGTCCATCGTTTAACCTCTCCCCGTGGCGGGGTATGATCCTGCGCAAGCGGACGCGCGGCTCATGGCATTGCGTCGCACAACAGATCGGGGATGGAGGATTTGCGCATGCTGACCAGGGACAAGCTCACGGTGGTGCAGTGGCAGGCCGTGCGGAACACACCGCACCACGTGATCATCGCCGTTTCGTCGTCGGGCGGCAGCGCCTTCGACGAGATGCTCGAGCGCTCGGCGGGCCTGCAGGCCGTCGTCGACGCAACCAACAGCACGCATCCGCTGGTCAGCGAGATCGGCGGCAGCTCGCACATCATGCACGCCCAGGACGACGTGCGGAAATGGTTCTACACGCTCGACGAGGCGCATCGCACGCCCGACCGGCTGCAGGAAAAAGCGCTCGAAACGGCGCGGCATGCACTGGACGCGCTGGGCACGCACGGTTCCGCGGACGACCTCATGCACTACGGCGAATTCGTGCTGTCGCTGGCGATGCGCGTCGCGCGCGCGGCGCGTGAAGGCGACATCATGGGGATCGGCGGCGAGCTGGTCAGCGAGAAAGAGCGCAAATTCATCGAACGCCTCGACCAGCTGGTGCAGGAGCGTCGCCCCCGCTGAGTCCGTCGCGCGCCCGCAGTACTCGGGTCGCGTCCGCACGATCTGCATCGAACACGAGCCGGCCCGCGAGCCGGCTCGTTGCTTTATGCCGCTTTCGCCTGCGACTTGGACGCGGGCTTCTTGTCGCCCACCAGGTACGCTGCCAGCGCGGGCAGCAGCAGGATCGCGCCGAACATGTTCACGAGGAACATGAACGCCAGCAGGATGCCCATGTCGGCCTGGAATTTCAGCGCCGAGAAGATCCAGGTCGCGACCGAGATGGTCATCGTCACCGCGGTGAACACCGAGGCCGTGCCGCGCTGCTTGAGCGCCTCGACGAACGCGTCCTGCAGCTTGAGCCCGTTGTCTTCCATCTCGTGCTTCATGCGCTCGAACAGGTAAATGCCGTAGTCGACGCCCACGCCGACGCCCAGCGCCACGACGGGCAGCGTGTTCACCTTCACGCCGATGCCGAGCATGGCCATGAGCGCATTGCACAGGATCGTCACCAGTGCGAGCGGCAGGATGATGCAGAGCGTGATCGGGAACGAGCGGAACGTGATCAGGCACAGCAGCAGCACCGAGGCGAATAGCGCCAGGTTGACCCACTTGTCGGCCGCGTGCACTGCCTCGTTGGTGGCCGCCATGACGCCGACGTTGCCGCTGGCAAGACGGAACGTCACGCGCTCGGTGTCGCCGCCCGCGGCCTTGAATTCCTTCACCTTGTCGACGATGTGCTCGATCGTCTGCGCCTGGTGGTCGGACGTGTAGATGCTGATCGGCATCGCGGTGCAGCGCGAGTTCATGAACTCGTTGCCGAGGCGAGTGGCGTAGCCCACGCCCTGCGCGATCTGGGCGCGGCTCTCCGGCAGCATGCGCCACTTCGCGAACGTCTCCGCGAACGACTGGGTCATCGACTTCACGAAGCCCGCGAGGCTGCGCACGGTGGCGACGCCCTCGACCTGGCGCATCTGGAATTCGAAGTCCTCGATCTTGTCCATGACCTCGCGGTCGACACAGGGCGAGTCTTCGTCGTCCGCCGGCTTGGCTTCGGCGATGACCTGCAGCAGGTCGACGCCGATCGCGAAGTGACTGGTGATCATCCCGACGTCCTGGTTGTAGCGCGAGTCGGGACGCAGCTCGGGCACGCCCTGGCCGATGTCGCCGATGTGCAGGTGCCGCGCCTGTGACAGGCCGAAGACCAGCAGCCCAAGCCCGATGACGATCGGCACCCACGCGACCCGCTTGGTGGCGAGCGCGCCGGCGCGCTCCCAGAGCCAGTCGCCCGCCGTCTCCTTGCCGGCCAGTTTCGAGGCCTGCTCCGGCGTGAACTTGTAGTACGAGAGCAGGATCGGCAGCAGCATCTTGTTGGTGATGATCATCACCGTCACGCCGATAGTCGCCGTGAAGGCGAGCTCGCGCACGATTTCGATCTCGACGAACGCGATGACCATGAAGCCGAGCGCGTTCGCGAGCAATGCCATCGCGCCCGGGATGAACAGCTTCTGGAACGAATGCGTCGAGGCGGTGATGCCGTCTGCGCCATGCAGGGTCTCGAGCCGCCAGGCGTTCGTCATCTGCACCGCGTGCGAGACGGCGATCGAGAAGATCAGGAACGGCACCAGGATCGACATCGGGTCCAGCCCCAGGCCGAAGACCGGCAGCAGGCCGAGCAGCCAGATGACGGGCACGATCGCGCAGATCAGCGCCAGCGCCGTGATCATCAGCGAGCCGGAATACCAGTACAGCAGCAGCGCGGTGATCACGAACGCAATGCCGAAGAAGACGAGCACGCCGGCTGCGCCCTTGGCGATGTCGCCCACGGCCTTGGCGAACCCGATGATGTGGACACCGGTGTTCTCGTTCTCGTACTTGGCGCGGATCCCCTCGAGCTGGGCCGCCACCGCCTGCAGGTCGAGTCGCTCGCCCGTTTCGGGGTCGTTTTCCATCAGGGTCGCAACGACCATCGCTGCGGTCTGGTCGTTCGAGACCAGTCGACCGACCCAATCGGACTTGAGCAGGTTCTCCTGCACCTTCGCCATCTGTTCGGGGGTGCCGGCGAAATCCGCGGACACGACGTTGCCGCCGCGGAAGCCGTCCTCGACGACCTCGGTGAAGCGCACGTTCGAGGTGAACAGCGACGCGACGGAGCTGCGCTCGATGCCGGGGATGTAGAAAACCTCCTCGGTCACCTTGCGCAGCGATTCCATGAACTCCTTGTCGTAGATGTCGCCCTTCTTGTTCTGCAGCGCGACCAGCACCTTGTTCGCGCCGCCGAAGTCCGACTGGTACTCCAGGAACGTCGCCATGTACGGGTGCTTCAGCGGGATCATCTTGGTAAAGGCCGCCTGTACGCGCAGCTGGCTCGCCATCGCGCCCAGCAGGACGGTGATCAGGATGAAGAGGATCAGCAGCGGCTTGCGGTAGTGGAAAATCCAGTACGAAATCCTGCCGACCCAGTCCGGTGCGAACTGGATCTTCTCGATTGCGGCCTCGTCGGCACTCATGCCGGGCTTGATGTCTTGCGCCATTTATCTTGATCCTTGCCCGATGCCGTTACTGGCCCTTGAGCCAGGCCGGGTCGAGCGGCGTGATGCCGCTTTCGCCCGCGAAGAGGATGCCGCCGCCCGTCTTCTCGACCAGTGCAGCAAAGCCTTTGCCGGGTTTGGCGTTGTGCAGCAGGAAACTCTGGCCCCCGTCGGCGCTCTCGGCGATCAGGCCGGAGTTGCCAACGAGCATCACGCGACCGTCGGCGAGTTGCTGGCCCGACATGAACGATACCGTCGTGCCGGTTTCGACCTTCTGCCAGGTCGCACCGAGGTCGAGCGTCCGGTAAACGTTGCCACGCATGCCGAACGCCAGGACGCTGCCATCCTTGACCGCCAGCGCGCCGAAATACGACCCCTGGTAGGGCGACGTGAGCTCGACCCAGGTGGCGCCGCCGTCATCGGACCGCGCGAGCGAGCCGGACTCGCCCACCAGCAGCAGCGACGTGCCGACCGCGACGACCTGTGAAATGTGGCGGTCGAAGTCTTCGGACAACACCATGCCGCGCTGCCAGGTCTTGCCGGCATCGACCGAATCGAAGTACAGCCCGAAGGCGCCGTAGGCGATGAAATGGTCGCCCTCGAGGTGAGTCACGCCGAGCAGGGAGTCGGGGCCTGCATCGTCGACGACGACCTGGGACCAGGTCGTGCCGCCATCGTCCGTGCGCACGAACGACCCGCCGTGGCCGACTGCGACCCCGACCTTGTCGTCCTTGAATGCCACCCCGGTGAGCTGCCGGGTGATGGGCGTCTGCACGCCTTTCCATGCCTTGCCATCGTCGGAGACGAGGGCGAAGCCACGCTCGCCGACGGCGACGAGCCGGTCGCCGACCCGGGTGATGTCGAGCAGCACGATCCGGTCGCTGCGCACGTCGACAACCACATTGGAGCCAGGCTTCGCCGCGGCTGCTTTGTCTGCGCTGCGCGCAGGCGCGGCAACGCAGAGTGTCGCGCCAAGCAAGGCACAGGCAATTCCTGCCCGATAGGTCATTTTCTTGTGTCCCCCGCGGCCGGGCTCCCCCTGCCGCAAAACGGCCGGCCCCGGTGGAACCGGAGGCCGGCCATCGTCAGCTCAAACGCGGCATCGTCCTGCCGTATGGACGATTACTTGGTACCCATGCGACGCAGCGCATCGGGCTGGAAGTCGCCCCACTTGCCCGTCTGGTTCCAGTCCCACGGCGTCTTGATCTCGTTGTCCAGGCCAGCGGCATAGTACGCACCACTGTTCAGGTCGTGCCAGACGTTGGCGCGGTAATACGGGATCTTCGCGTCGTAGAACTGCATCAGCGGATGGACGCCGATGCGCCAGAGCTGCTTGCGCGTGTCGTAGGCGTCTTCGTACAGCACCGACCAGGAATCCTCATCGAGATAGAACACCCGCTTGCCGTAGATGTGCTTGCTGCCCGGCTTGAGGGTGGCTTCCACCTCCCACACGCGGTGCAGTTCGTAGCGCATGAGGTCGGCGTTGATCGTGCCCTTCTGGATGATGTCGGTCTTGTACTTGAGCTTCTTGTCGGCCAGCTTGTAGGCGTTGTAGGGGACGTAGATCTCCTTCTTGCCGACCAGCTTCCAGTCATAGCGATCCGGCGCGCCGTTCCACGCGTCGAACTGGTCGGACGTGCGCATGCCCTCCGTGCCGTCCGTGAAGTTGTCGTGCGCGAGATCCGGGGCGCGGCGTACGCGCCGCTGTCCCGCGTTGTAGATCCAGGCCGAACGCGTCTGCTTCACCTGGTCGACGGGCTCGTGCACGAGGAACATCGTGCCCTCGAGCGTCGCCGGCGTGGTGAAGGCCGACTGGAACGCCAGCAG
Source organism: uncultured Gammaproteobacteria bacterium (assembly GCA_963746325.1). Taxonomy (GTDB): domain Bacteria; phylum Pseudomonadota; class Gammaproteobacteria; order Steroidobacterales; family Steroidobacteraceae; genus RPQJ01. The sequence goes on from CAVVBC010000005.1 coordinate 5,057, forward strand.
CAGGTTTGGCTGCGGCTGGTCCAGGCTGGTATTGAAGATGCGATATTCGCGCGCGCCGATCTTGTAGAAATCGCCGTTTGCCCGCACCGGGAAGCTGTTGTACTCGCGCAGTACGCCGGGGCCGAGGTAACGCTGCTGGTGATTGTAGATGGCTTCGACGCCGCTCTTCGGCAGCGGGAACGGCACGTCCGCACGACCGCCCGTGATGCCGAAACCATTGAGTTCGAGCTTCGGCGCGTTCGCCTTGACGTCCGCGTACACCGAGTCCGGATAACACGCCGTGCGGCGCGTCTCGTAGACCGGCATCTTGAAGTTGTCGTACTTCGCGAGCAGCGCGAGCGTGCCGGGCGTCAGCTTGTCCTTGTACTGCGCAGCGTTGGCCTTGGTGATCGTGAACTTCGGCTTGTCGCCGGCGAACGGATCAACGTAACCCTTGGCCGCAGTCCAGCCGGCCGGCGGCGCGCACAGGCCGCCCGTCCACGCGGGGATCGTGCCGTCCTTGTTGCCGGCTTTCTCGGCGCCCATCGGGGTCAGATCGGCGCCGAGGCGTGCAGCTTCGGCAGCCGAAAGCTTGGCGTACGCAGGCAGCGCCGTGCCCAGCAGACCTGCCGCCGCGATCGCGGTGGCGAGGATCCTGTTCAAAGTCTTCATCTGGTTCGTCTCCTGGATCCGATTAGAAGGTCACGCTGACAGCAGCCGAGTAGTAGTCGCGATCGAACAACGGATCGAATCCGCCGTTGTCGTAACTCACGTAGTTGACGTCGAGCACGTACTTCTTGTTGTAGTTGAACTTGACCCCGAGCCCAAGCGTCTTGCGGTCCTCGATGAAGGTCGGGTCCATCGAGACGCCTTCGACGTCGTGCGCCCAGAACACGCTCGGGGTGACCGTCACGCCGGTGTCCATCACGTTGTTGTAGTCGGCCGAGACACGCAGGCGGTAGCCCCAGGCCACGTCCGTCACGTAGCCGTCGTTGCGGCAGCCGTCCGGCTGGGGGTTGTAGAGCGAGTTGGGCAAAGGAATGGGCGCGCCCACGAAGGTCGGGGAACACAGGTTGCCCTGGCTGATGCTGCCGAGCCCAGGCTGCCCTTCCGGAGCACCCCCTGGCCCGTAGCCCGGGCCGGAACCTGTCCCGTACATGAAGCCACGGCCGTAGCGGATGCCGCCCTTGGTGTAGTCGGGCACGTTGTTCCACTGCGAGCCGACCTCACCCACGACCAGCAGGCTCTCGGCACCGACGATGTTGCTGAAGGTCTTGACCGCGTTGACCTGGAACTGGGTCTTGTTGAACAGGTCGTGGCCGGTCAGGTACGCGCCTTCGCTCTGCGCCTGGATCACGCTCGCGCGTTCTCTGTAGGGCCCGATGCCGAGGATACCGGCGCCGATCAGGTCGTTGCCGTTGGCCATCACCGGGACGTCGACCTGGTAGCTCAGTTCGGCCGACGTGGACCAGCTCAGCAGGTTGGTTGCGGCGCTGATGCCGTAGATCTGGATGTCCTCCGGGTATTCCCAGAAGCCCTGCGCCGAATTCAGGTTGGTCGGCAAACCGACGGAGGCCAGGAACCCTTCGGCAGCGGCCTCAACGGTCGGGAACAGGCCGCGATAGCGACTCGACGTCCAGTAGTTGCCGTAAGCGTCGGTGCCAATGAGGCCCGCGGCCCGCAACGCAGCCTGCTGCGCGGCCGGCAGATCTTTCCAGTTGGTCCCGGTGTAGCTTCCCGCCACGGGCAGACGGCTGTGGATGTTCATGGCATACAAGCCGATTTCAGTGTCGATCTTGTCGACCGGGAAGCGGAAAGCCAGGCCGAACTGGCCGGAGTCACTCGGCTCGCGGCCCTGGGTGCCTGGGAGGAAGGTGCCGGACGCCTGCAGGAAGGGCTGCGAACCCAGCTGCGGGACGATCGGCGACGACGTGCCGGGCACCCGGTTGCCCAGCTGGCCGCCGATTACGGTGAGGCTGTTGCACGAGCCGGGATCGGCACCGATCAGCGTGCTGGTCGCCGAAAAGTACGTGCCGCAAGCATCCACTGACGTGTTGTTCCACTTCAGCTGGTAGAAGGCCTCGATCGAACCGAAGTCGAAACCCCAGTTCGCGTAGACGGCCCACACCGGCAGCAGGATTTCCTTGAGTTCCGCGCCTGCACGGCGGGCGGCCGGGACGTCGATCGGATTGATCTGGTTGACGCCCTGGATGAAGATGCTTTCGCCCCAGTTGATCACCTGGTTGCCGAGACGCAGCTGCAGGTCGGTGTTGCCGACGTCGAACGAACCATAGACGTACGCGTCCAGCAGGTAGAAGTTCTCGAACTGTTGTTCCGCCTCGAAACCGCGGTCGCTCAGCTTGCCCTTGGGCCACAGGTTCTGTCCGGGCGGAGACACCGGCAGGCAAGCTGCGCCGGGCGGGGTCGCTGCGGTGCAGATGCTGTAACCGGGAATCGGGCCGAGTCCTGGTCGAACACCGTTGAAGTTGTTGGCCTGACTGCCGACGAGCACGTTTTCCTGGTTCAAGGCCTGGTCGTACCAGTACTTGGCCCGCACCAAGGCGCCGAACCGGCCCTTCTTGTATTCGAGATCCGTGATCACCCTGAACGGAGTCGAGAACCGGTCGTTCTTGGCGTAGTTCAGGTTGCCGTCGCCCGCGGCGTGGTTACCCGCGAGGCCGTCGTTGGGCCCCACCGGCGTACCCGGAATCAGGGGGCTGGAGTATTTGCCGATGAGTGAACCGTCCGCTCGCGTGAAGAGCCGTTCGCTCGGGTCCTCGGCGCGCCAGCTGGCACCCACCGATACGGTGGTATTCCAGTTCAGCTTGCCGCCATTCTCGAATTCGAATTCGATTGCGGCCGCGCTGCCCGCGTAGGTTGCCAGCACCGCGCCAATCACTGCAGCCAGCTGCGCGCTACGGCGATCCCGATTCGTCATTTCACTCGTCATTAGAAATCCCCCAGTTGCCTGTGAGTCACTCAGTTGCAAATTTTCTCGCGGACCTGATCTGCGTCTTCCGCAAACTCTGGCCGCTCCGGACTTCCCTGCCGTGCCGCCGCTCGTAGTTAGGTGATCCCCATCGCATCCATCGTCCGGTCAGATCGGCCGCACCGCCAATCGCGTGAGGCTAGTCCTGACCATCCACAGTCACAGTAGTGAGTATCCGAAATACCACTATCGAAATTCCCCGTTGCGCAAGGTTGCCAGTGGCCCGGGCACAAGACAACCTGAGTAAGCGTTGCGTTTTTGCCATGCAAAAAACCTGGAGTGGTTCCGGCCGTTGCCTGGCGCATCACGAAGCCCCTCTCCGCCGCGGCAGGCGACCGGCCTTTTTGCGCGTCGCCTGCACCGGTTCACGCAGGAAAAAGCGGATGCATTCGCTGGCCAGGGCATCCACGTCGAGTGCGCGGCGGACGTCGTACCAGCGCGCGATCCAGTTCAACGCACCGAACAGCAGCAAGGCGTCGATGCGCGTGCTGCCTGGCCAGTCGCCACTTTGCTGCAGCGCCGCAATCACTTCCTGCCAGATGGCCTCGTACCGCTTCAGCAGCACCTTGATCTTGCGGCGGGCCGCCGGCTCGAGTGACCGCCATTCATACAAGACGACCGGGATGAAGTCCTGCCCGGGCCCGAGCAGTGTCTCGAGGTGCGCGCGCACGAGCTGCTCGAACGTCGCGCGCGGGGGCGCAGCCTGGGCCGCGATGGACTCGATGCGCGCCAGCGCCGCGACCAGCCCTTCGCGCATGACCGCCGCAAGGATGTCCTGCTTGGTCGCGAAGTGATACACCCAGCTGCCCGACTGCATTCCCGTCGCCTGCGCGATGTCGCGCACCGACGTGCCGTCGTAGCCCTTCTCGCGGAACAGGCGGGCCGACGCGCGCAGCAACTGCCGGCGACGGTTGCCGTCCACCGCGGTGCGTCGTCGCGCTTGCGCCGCGGCGCGCGCTGCAGCGACGCGCTCACAGGGCGAGCTGGCGCGCAGCCAGGTCTTTCATGATTTCCTCCGCACCGCCGCCGATCATGTTGACCTTCACTTCGCGATAGATGCGTTCCGAGCGCGTGCCGCGCATGTAGCCCATGCCGCCGAGCGTCTGCACGGCCGCGTCGGCGCAGAACTGCATCGTGCGCGTCGCCGTGTTCTTGGCCATGCACACGGCGGCGATCACCGCGGGAGCTGCCGGACCCTCGTGGTCGAGGCGCCAGGCGACGTCCTCGAGCAGTGCCCGCGTCGACTCGATCTGCGCCAGCATGTCGACGAAGCGATGGCGCACGACCTGGTGGTCCACCAGCCGCTGGCCGAACGTCCTGCGCTGTTGCGCCCAGGCGAGCGCTTCGCAGTAGCAGGCCCAGGCGAAGCCGAGCGCGAAGCCGGCCATGGAGAATCGCTCGGCGGTGAAGTTGTGCATGATGGCGCGGAAGCCCTCGCCTTCCGGCCCAGCAGGTTCGCGGCCGGGACGCGCGCGCCGGCGAACGTGAGGTGAGCAGTGTCCGATGCCCACCAACCCATTTTCTGCAGGGGCGTGCGCGTGAAGCCTGGGGTGTCGCGGTCGACCACCAGCAGCGAGATGCCACGCGCGCCGCGCGCCTCGGGGTCGGTCCGCACGGCCACCGTGTAGATGTCCGCGCGCATGCCGGACGTGATGAAGGTCTTCTCGCCGTCCAGCACGTAGGCATCGCCGTCGCGCCGCGCCACGGTACGCAAGGCCGCGACATCCGAGCCCCCTGACGGCTCCGTGATCGCGAGCGCGGCGATCCACTCGCCGGACAATATCCGGGGCAGCGTCCGCTGCTGCAGTTCGCGGGACCCGAGGGCCGCGATCGGCGGCGCCGCAATGGCGTGTGACAGCAGCGATGCCAGCAGCCCGCCCGAACCGCACTGCGCGAGTTCGACACACAGGATCAGCGAATGCAGGAAGTCAGCGTCCGGCACGCCGCCGAATTCCTCCGGCATGCGCAGGCCGAACAGCCCCGCGGCCGCCGCCCTGGGGTACAGGTCACGCGGGAACTCGCCCGCCTCGTCCCATGCGGTGGCGTGCGGCGCCAGCTCGCGCGCGACGAAGCGCTGCACGGACTCGCGCAGGGCCAGGTGCTCGGGCGTCTGCCGGGCGGGATTGAGCCACAGGGGTTGCACGCCCCAAGCTTAGGCCCACCCCCTTTATTCAAGCAAGCGCTTGCTCTACGATCCAGCTCATCGATCAGCACGAGGTGGAGCATGCCGGTCTTCGAGTCGTCGCTGGACATGGCGGGCGCCGCCTGCGGCGAGAACCGGGCGCACATGCTGGCGTTGATCGCCCGCCATGACGAGTTGCGCGAGCGCACGGCGGCCGCATCGGGCCGGGCCGGACCGCGCTTCGCCCGGCGCGGGCAGTTGCTGCCGCGCGAGCGGCTGGGGCTGCTGCTCGACGCGGGGGCTCCGTACCTCGAGCTCTCGGCGTGCGCGGGCTACCTGCTCGACCAGCCCGATCCGGACAAGTCGACGCCGGGCGGCGGCCTGCTCGCCGGCATCGGCGAGGTGAGCGGCGCCCGTTGCGTGGTGGTGGTCGACGATTCCGGCATCGAAGCGGGCGCGCTGCAACCGATGGGACTCGAGAAGTTCCAGCGCGCCCAGCAGCTCGCGCTCGAGAACCGGCTGCCCTTCGTGCACCTGGTCGAGTCGGCCGGCGCCAACCTGCTGCGCTATCGGGTCGAAGACTTCATCAGCGGCGGTTCGCACTACGCGCGCCTCGCCCGGCTCTCGGCCGCCGGCATTCCGGTGCTCACCATCGTGCACGGCAGCGCCACTGCCGGCGGCGCCTACATGCCCGGCATGTCCGACTTCGTGGTCATGGTGCGCGACCGGGCCCGCGCCTTCCTTGCCGGGCCGCCGCTGCTCAAGGCCGCGACCGGCGAGATCGCCACCGAAGAAGAACTCGGTGGCGCCCTCATGCACGCCACGGTGTCCGGGCTCGCGGACTGCCTCGCCGAGGACGATGCCGACGCGATCCGCGCGCTGCGCGAGCACTTGTTGCGGCTGGCCTGGCATCGGCACGAGGCACCGTTGCCCGCTGCGCCCGCGCCACGCTATCCCGGACGAGGACCTGCTCGGCATCATGCCGGTCGATGGCCGCAAGCCGGTCGACATGCGCGAGATCATCGCGCGCCTTTGCGACGACTCGGACTTCATGGAGTTCCAGCCGACCTACGGGCCCGCGACGGTCTGCGCGCATGCGTCGATCGGCGGCTTTCCGGTCGGCCTCCTGACCAACAACGGCCCGCTCGACCCCGCGGGTGCGAGCAAGGCCACGCACTTCATCCAGCAGTGCTGCCAGTCCGGGTTGCCGCTGGTTTACCTGCAGCACACCACGGGCTACATCGTCGGCCGCGACTCCGAGCGTGCGGGCATGATCAAGCACGGGTCGAAGATGATCCAGGCCGTCGCCAACGCGACGGTGCCGCAGGTCACCGTCCAGTGCGGCGCATCGTACGGCGCCGGCAACTACGGCATGTGCGGGCGCGGGTTTGCGCCGCGCTTCCTGTTCTCGTGGCCCAACGCCCGCACCGCCGTCATGGGTGCGGAGCAGGCGGCCGGCACCATGGCGATCGTGATGGAAGCCTCGGCCAAGGAACGCGGACTCGAACCCGACCGCGCGCAGATCGACGGCATGCGGGCGAAGATCGTCGACACGTTCGAGCGCCAGACCTCGGCGTTCTACACGTCGGGTCGCCTGCTGGACGACGGCATCATCGATCCGCGCGAGACGCGCCGCGTGCTCACGCAGGTGCTGTACCTGTTCCGGCGCGCAGACGCGCTCACGTTGCGCCCGCTCACCTTCGGCGTCGCCCGACCCTGACCTTCCGAGGCCTCCATGCTATTCACGCACGAGCACGCTGAACTCCGCCGCACGGTCGAGCGCTTCTGCCGCGAGGAACTGAATCCGCACGTCGAGGCCTGGGAAGACTCTGGCGCCTTTCCCGCGCACGAGGTCTTCCGCAAGCTGGGCAAGCTGGGCCTGCTCGGGCTGACCAAGCCGGCGACCGTCGGTGGAGCCGCGCTCGATTACAGCTACGCCGTGGTCCTCGCCGAAGCCCTGGGCGCATGCAACTGTGGCGGCGTGCCACTCGCGATCGGCGTGCAGACGGACATGGCGACGCCTGCACTCGCCCGCATCGGCAGTCCGGAACTGCAGCGCGAGTTCCTGGTACCCGCCGTGGCCGGCGAACAGGTGGCCTGCATCGGCGTGTCCGAACCCGGCGCCGGCTCGGACGTGGCCTCCATCCGCACCACCGCCCGCAAGGATGGCGGCGACTACGTCATCAACGGCGGCAAGCTCTGGATCACCAACGGCGCGCAGGCCGACTGGATGTGCTGTCTCGCCAACACGTCCGACGGACAGCCCGCACCGCAACAAGTCACTGATCGTCGTGCCGATGAAGACTCCCGGCGTGACGCGTGGCGCGCACGATCCGCAAGCTCGGCATGCATTCGTCGGACACCGCGCAGATCCATTTCGACGACGTGCGCGTGCCGCAGCACTACCGCATCGGCGATGAAGGCATGGGCTTCACCTACCAGATGCAGCAGTTCCAGGAAGAGCGGCTCTGGGGCGCGGCGAACGCGCTCGGCGGGCTCGACCACGCCATTGCAGACACGGTCGAATACACGCGCACGCGGCAGATCTTCGGGCGCAGCGTGCTCGACCACCAGGTGGTGCACTACACGCTCGCCGAACTGCAGACCGAAGTCGAAGCCCTGCGCGCACTGGTGTACCGCGCGACCGAACTGTTCGTCGCCGGGCAGGACGTCACCCAACTGGCGTCGATGGCCAAGCTCAAGGCGGGCCGGCTGTCGCGCGAAGTGGCCGACAAGTGCCTGCAGTACTGGGGCGGCATGGGCTACACGTGGGAGAACCGTGTCTCGCGCCTCTATCGCGATGCTCGCCTCGGCTCCATCGGCGGCGGCGCGGACGAAGTCATGCTGTCGATCATCTGCAAGCTGAACGGCACGCTGTCGAGGCCCGGCGCATGAGCCTCGTGCAGGCCGAGCGGCGCGACGCATTCTGGTTCGCGCGGCTCAATCGCCCCGACAAGCGCAACGCGCTCTCCGAAGCCATGATGGGCGAACTGCTCGCGCTGTGCGACGAGGTCGAACGCGACCGGGGCGCGCGCGCACTGGTGCTCTGGGGCGCGGGCGGCAGCTTTTGCGCAGGCGGCGACTTCGATCGCTTCCAGGCGCTGATGGCGACGGCGCCACCTGCCGGCACCGATCCCATCGCGACGCACAATCGCATTTACGGCACGCTGCTCGAGCGCCTGGCTGCCCTGCCGGTGGCAACCCTGGGCATCGTCCGTGGCGCTGCGATGGGTGGCGGCGTCGGCCTTGCCTGCGCCATGGACCGCGTGATCGCCACGGACGATGCCGTGTTCGCCCTGCCCGAAGCAGCGCTGGGCCTGGCGCCGGCCCAGATTGCTCCTTTCGTTGCCCGGCGCTTAGGGTGCGTGCAGGCGCGCTGGCACATGCTGACGGCCGCGCGGCTCGATGCTGCGGCCGCGCTGGATGTGGGACTCGCGGATCGCGTCGTGACGCCGGCCGCACTCGACGCCGCAGTGGCGGCGGAACTCGCGCTGCTTGCACGCGTCGAGCCCGCGGCGCTGCGCGTCACCAAGCAACTGACGTTGCGCAACCAGTCGGCGCCGCTGGCGGCGGCGCTGGATGCGGCGGCGCAGGACTTTGCCGCGCTGCTGCGCACCGGGTCCGCGCAGGAGGGGATCGCTGCCAGTCGCGAGCGGCGATCGCCACGGTGGCACACCGGCGTGCCCGCCTTGCCGGAGTTCACCTGATGTCCGTGCGACGCCTGTTGATTGCCAATCGCGGCGAGATCGTCACACGCATCGCGCGCACCGCGCGCCGCATGGGGATCGCCACCGTCGCGGTCTACTCCGACGCCGACCGCACCAATCCGCATGTCGGAGCCTGCGACGACGCCGTGGCCCTGGGCGGCCTGGCCGCGGCCGACAGCTATCTCTGCATCGACAAGCTGCTGGCCGCAGCACGCGCGGCAGGAGCCGACGCGATCCATCCTGGCTACGGCTTCCTCGCAGAAAGCCCCGCGTTCGCAAGCGCAGTGCTGGACGCCGGGCTCGTCTTCGTCGGGCCTTCGCCGCCAGCCATTGCGGCAATGGGAGACAAGGCCCGCGCGCGTCAGCGCATGGCCGCGGCGGGCATTCCCGTCGTGCCGGGCTACGACGGCGAGGACCAGGACGCCGGCACGCTATGCCGCGAGGCGGCACGGATTGGCTTCCCGGTCATGGTGAAGGCCGCCGCGGGCGGCGGCGGGCGGGGCATGCGTCGGGTGGATGACGAATCCGGCCTGCCCGGCGCGCTGCGTTCCGCAGCCGCCGAAGCCGCGAAAGCTTTCGGTGACGGCCGGCTGATCCTGGAACGCGCCATCGTCGAGCCGCGCCACGTCGAAGTGCAGGTCTTTGCCGACGCGCACGGCAACGTGCTGCACCTTGGCGAACGCGATTGCTCCGTGCAACGCCGGCACCAGAAGGTGATCGAGGAATCGCCCTCGCCCGCCGTCGATGCCGGGCTGCGTGAGCGCATGGGAGCCACTGCGGTCGCCGTTGCCCGCGAGATCGGCTACGTGGGTGCGGGCACCGTGGAGTTCCTGCTCGATCGCACGGGCCACTTCTACTTCATGGAGATGAACACGCGGCTGCAGGTGGAACATCCGGTCACCGAATGCGTCACGGGGCTCGACCTGGTCGAGTGGCAGTTGCGCGTCGCGCGCGGGGAGCCATTGCCCCAGCGCCAGGACGAAGTGCAGTTCGACGGGCACGCAATCGAGGTCCGGCTGTGCGCCGAGTCGCCGGTCGACGAATTCCTGCCGGGCAGTGGCACGGTGCTCGACTGGTCGGTGCCGGACACCATCCGCTGCGACCATGCGCTCGACGTCGGCACGGTGGTACCTGCATGGTATGACTCGATGGTTGCCAAGCTGGTCGTCCGCGCGGCCACGCGCGACGAGTGCATCGAACAGCTGGCCGACGCGCTCGACCGCACCGTACTGCTGGGCGTGCCGAGCAATCGCGTGTTCCTGGCCCGTGCCCTGCGACACGACGGCTTCCGCGCCGGCCGTGACGTGTCGACGGCGTTCATCGAACGACACTTCGGCGAGCCCGGCACGCGCGCAACGCCACCCGACGCGAGGACGTGGGCACTCGCCGCATGGCTGTCGATTGCTGGCGCGCCTGAAGCCGAATGCACGCCGGCGGAATGGCGAAACTGGAGCACGGGGCGGCCCCTCCCCCAGCCCTGGGCGCTGCATTGGCGCGCGCCTGCTGCTTTCGCCACAGCCACCCGCGCGCTGCGGGGACGCCTGTACCTGACCCCTTGCAGCGCGCAGATCGAACACGAGTCCGGCCGACATACCTTGGTGGGCGTGGCGGCAATGGCGGGCCGCACGGGGCACGCCGAGGTGGACGGCGAGCGCTGCGACTACCGCTACGCCTGGTCTGGTTCAACGTTATGGCTGCACACCCCGCGCGGCGACCATGCCTTCCAGGACACCGCGGCGCGAGCCGGTGCGTTCCGCGCAGTCCGCGGCCGCGATCGCCGCCACGGTGCGTGCCACGATCAACGGCCGCGTGCTCGAAGTGCTGGCGCTGCCCGGCGCCACGGTCGCACAGGGCGACCGGCTGGTGGTGCTCGAAGCCATGAAGATGGAGCATGAAGTCCGTGCGGCGCGGGCGGGCGTGATTGCGCAGGTCGGTGTGGCGACGGGCGACCAGGTCGTCCCGGGCCAACTGCTCGTGCGCTTCGAGGGAGACGCTGCATGACGAACAAGGTAGTGGTGACGTGCGCGCTGACCGGCGTGCTCACGGATCCCGCCCAGCACAACGTACCGGTGACGCCGGCGGAAATGGCGCGCGAAGCGCGCGCCGCATGCGATGCCGGTGCGAGCGTGGTGCACGTGCACTTTCGACAACAGGACGCCGGCAAGGGCCACCTGCCGAGCTGGGATCCCGCTCTCGCGCTCGAGATCGCGCAGGCGATCAGGGACGCCTGCCCCGGCGTCATTTTCAATCAATCCACCGGCGTGGTGGGACCAGACATCGCCGGACCCGTGGCCTGCATGCGCGCAATCCGGCCGGAGATCGCGGCGGCGAATGCCGGTTCGCTGAATTACCTCAAGGTGCGTGGCGACGGCCGCTGGGCCTGGCCGCCGATGCTGTTCGACAACCCCGTCGAGAAGGTGGCGGCCTTCCTCGAGGTGATGCGCGAGACCGGCGCGCTGCCCGAATTCGAGTGCTTCGATGTCGGCATCGTGCGCAGCGTCGGGATGTTCATGCGCGCCGGAATCTATCGCGGGCACGCGGATCTCAACTTCGTCATGGGTGTCGATTCCGGCATGCCGGCGGACCCAGCCTTGCTGCCGATACTCGTCGGGCTGCTGCCCATGGGTGCGACCTGGCAAGTGACGGCCATCGGCCGCGAGAACGTCTGGCCATTGCATCAACGCACCGCCGAACTGGGCGGCAACCTGCGCACGGGCCTCGAGGACACGTTCTACCTGCCGGACGGCCGCAAGGCGCGCAGCAACGGCGAACTGATCGCAGCCATCGTGGCATTGGCTCGCGCCGCAGGGCGGGAATGCGCGACGCCCGCCGAAGCGCGGCAGATGCTGCACCTGGCCGCCTGAGCGCGGCGCTGCCCGGAGATCGAGACGATGCGCAAATTCATCCTGCTGGCAGGCGTGGTCATCCTGCTGGTCGCGGCCTACCTGCTGGCGTGGCCCGTGCCGATCGATCCGGTCGCGTGGCAGGCCCCTGCGTCGACAGGCTATGCAGGCGTCCATGCACGCAACGACAAGCTCGCTGACGTGCGCCTGATTTCCATTGCGCCAGAGATCGGTCCCGAGCACATCGAGTTCGGACCCGACGGCCGGCTGTACACGGGCACGTTGTCGGGCGCCGTCCTGCGCATGAATCCCGACGGCAGCGCGCAGGAAGTGGTGGCGCGCACCGGCGGTCGCCCGCTCGGCATCGCGTTCGATGCGAATGGCGAGCTGCGGGTGGCCGACGCGCTGCGCGGCTTGCTGGCCGTCGATGCTGCGGGTGAGGTGCGCGTGCTGACCGACAAGGTCGACGGCACGCCGATCCTTTTTGCCGACGCGCTGGTCGTGGCGGCGGACGGCAAGATCCTGTTCACGGACGCGACGCAGCGCAGCTCACCGCGCGACTACGGCACGTTCGATGCTGCGCTCTACGACATCCTCGAGCAGTCCTGCACGGGGCGCCTGCTCGAGTTCGATCCGGCCGTCGGCACGACGCGTGTCGTGGCGCAGGGGCTGTGCTTCCCGAACGGCGTGGCGCTGGCAGCGGACGAGCAAACGGCCCTGGTGGCCGAGACGGGCACGTATCGCATCCTGAAAATCGCGCGCTCCGCCCAAGGCATCGATGCGGGAACAGCTTTGCGCACGCGGGCCGCAGGGGTCGCGGTGGTGCTCGACAACCTGCCCGGCTTTCCCGACAACCTCACACGCGGCGCGGATGGTCGCTACTGGACGGGCTTCACCAAGCCGCGCAGCGCGGCGATCGACTCGATGTCAGGCAAGCCGTGGCTGCGCGCACTGACCCTGCGACTGCCGAAATCGCTGTGGCCCGTGCCACCCGTGTACGGCCACGTGCTCGCCTTCGACGAGCAGGGCCGCGTGCTGGCGGACCTGCAGGACCCGGGCGGCAAGCTGCCGGAGACGAGCGGCGCGACGGAGCACGCAGGCAGGCTCTATGTGCAGAGCCTGCATGCACCCACCCTCGGCGTGCTCGAGCTCAAGGACGCGGCAGCGCCGCCCCGATCTCCCTGACGGCGCGGACCAGCACCGGCAAGTCGGCGCTGGTGGTGCGGAAGTTCACGATCGCGGCCCGCAGGCAATAACGGCCATGCAGCGTGGTGTACGACGGTGCGGCGATGCCGCTTTCGTGCAGCCGGATCAGCAGTTCGGCGTTGAGCGCGTTGAGACGCTCGTCGTCGAGACCACCCGGGTTGTAGCGGAAGCAGACGATGTTGGTCGCGACGGGCGCGAGCACTTCAAGGTCGGGCTCGGCCGCGACCAGCGCAGCAAGTTCATGCGCCTGCGCGATGTTGCGATCGATCAGGCGGCCGAAGCGGTCGAGGCCGTGCTCCTTGATCGACAGCCAGACTTTCAGCGCGCGGAAGCCGCGTGACAGCTGCAACCCGTACTCGCTGAACCACAAGGGGCCGCTCGCCAGGCCGCGTTCCGTCTTCTCCAGGTACTCGGGCGTCAGCGCGAAGGCCTCGCGATGCGCCTTGCGGTCGCGCACCAGCACGCAAGCGGCCTCGAACGGAATGTGCAGCCACTTGTGCAGGTCGAGCGTGACCGAGTCGGCGCGCTCCATGCCACGGACGAGGTGCCGGTGCTGCGGGGCCAGGGCGAGCAACGCACCGATGGCGCCGTCGACGTGGAACCAGAGTCCTTCGCGGGCGCAGAGCGTGGCCAGCGCATCCAGGTCGTCGGTCGCGCCCGTATTGATGGTCGCAGCGTTGCCGATGACGCAGAAAGGTTGTCGCCCCGCGGCCCGGTCCTCGGCCACCATGGCCGCGAGCGCATCGACGTCGATTTCAAAACGGGCGTTGACCGGCACCTTGCGCAAGGAGCGCGCACCGAGCCCGAGCGATTCGATCGCTTTCTGCACGCAGCTGTGCACTTCGACCGACGCGTAGGTCACCAGTGGGCGCGGAACTGCGGCGACGCCTTCGGCGCGCACGTCCACGCCTGCACGCGCGTTGCGGGCCACGGCAAGGCCGACGAAGTTCGCCATCGAGCCGCCGCTCACGAGCAGGCCGCTCGACTCGAGCGGGAAGCCGGCGATGTCCTTGCACCAGTCGACGACCTGCGACTCGACGTGGTTCGGCGCGTGGTTGCCGCCGCCCATGTTGGGATTGAGCACGGCCGCGAGGAAATCGCCGACCGCAGCGAACGGCGTGCCGTTGCCCATGAACCAGGACCAGAAGCGCGGGTGGGTGTTGCCCATGGCGTAGGGCAGCACGAGTTCCTTGAATTCCTGATAGGCCGCGACCGCACCTTGTGGCTGCCGTGGCGGCGGCTCGTGCAGGCGGGCCAGCACGGCTGCGGGTACCGGTTGCCAGACCGGGCGCTCGCCTGCGCTCTGCAGGTAGGCAAAACCGTCGTCGATGGCCTGGTGAGCCAGTCGACGCATGGCTTCCCAATCGGCGGGGTCCAGGGATTCCTGGGCAGGCGGTGAACCAGACATGGGCGGACTCTTGGACGGCCGGCGTAGCGCCGGACGACAGCCTACTACGCGGCCGTTGCCGGCCGTGTCTTGCGGTGGTCAGCCCATCGTCAGCTGCCAGTCCTGCAACGCGTTGGCGAGTGCCAGGAAGGCAGTCGCGGTGGCCAGGGCGAGCCAGAGCGCGAGAGCCCAGGGATAAGCGCGGTCGAGCGGGTTCATACAACCTCCTGATCGCGAGGCCGGAGCCGCCGCCTCCACACCGGAGGGGGAGGTCGGGAGTGGCTGCGCGCCGACTCAGACCGGGCGATCGGGGGCTAGCGTAGCGCATTTCGTGCTGCGCCGCAGCATTTTATTAAGTATATGTTTTATATGCACTTTTCATTCTTTAATCGCCTTGTGATCGGGGACGGCCCGGTGGGTGACTGTGGTCGCGATCAGAGGTAGCTCTGCATGCCGGTGACGGCCTCGACCAGGATGGTGACGACGAACGCCACGCTGACGATCAGGCTGGAGCCGACGGCGAGGTCGAACAGGGAAATCCGGGACTGCTTGCGGTTGAACATGGGGGCCTCCTGCTTTTGTGAGGCTCAAGGTACGCTCATGCTCTACTACAATAAATCCGAATAACCGTTGCACTCTATTCCGAATTTCCGAACAATCAGGTCATGGACCAGTTGCTCGCCATGCGGGTGTTTGCGCGGGTCGCGGAGCGCGGCTCGTTCGGCCGCGCCGCGGACGAACTCGAGATTTCCCGCCCCGCTGCGAGCGCACATGTCGCAGCCCTGGAGAAACACCTCGGTGCCCGCCTCCTCAATCGCACCACTCGCCGCGTCAGCCTGACGGCCGAGGGCACCGAATTCCTGCGCCGCACGCGCCGCATCCTCGAGGAACTGCGCGATGCCGAGGAAACACTGCGCGACACGCGTTCGAAACCGCAGGGGAAGCTGCGGGTCGACGTGCCGGTCGCGTTCGGGCGCTACCTGCTGCTCCCTGCCCTGCCCGAGTTCACGCGCCGCTATCCATTGATCGAACTCGACCTGCGCCTGAACGACCGCATCGTCGACCTGGTGGCGGAGCGCGTCGACGTTGCGCTGCGCGTGGGGCCCATTCGCCAGTCCGGCCTCGTTGCGCGCCGCGTATCGCAGATCAACATCGTGACGTGCGCCGCGCCGGCTTACCTGCAGGATCACGGCGAGCCGCGCACGCCCGACGACCTGCGCAGCCACCGTCTCGTCGGACTCACCGAGGCGTCGGGCGCGCCTCCCGAGTGGACGTTTCCACCGCCCTACACGCCGAAGCGCCTGAACCTGAAGTTCGCGATGACGTTCAATGCGGCCGAGGCGCCGATCATCGCGGCGGCCGCCGGTCTCGGCATCACCCACACCGCCGACCTCGTCGTCGCCGAGTACCTCGGGCGCGGCGAACTGCAGCTGATCCTCGAGGATTTCGTGCTGCCGGGACCACCGATCTCGCTCGTGTACCCTTCGGCCGGACACCAGCTGGCCAAAGTCCGCGTGTTCTCTGACTTCGCCGCCGACCTGCTGCTGCGCTGGACAGCCACCTCGCGCCGCTGGGTCAAGGAAGCAGCACGCCCCGGCAACTCAGCGTCGGCTAAACTCGCGCCGAACCCAATGGAGACCCCATGACCTACCTCGTTGCCGGATTGCTGCTGTTCCTCGGCGTGCATTCGCTCGCCATCGTGGCGCCGGCGTGGCGCAACGCCATGGCCGCGCGACTGGGCGCTGCGCCGTGGAAAGCGATCTATGCACTGGTGTCGATCATCGGCTTCGTGCTGCTCGTGCACGGTTACGCCCTGGCGCGCGCAGAGCCCGTCGTGCTCTATTCGCCGCCCGCCTGGACGCGCCACCTCGCGGCGCTCCTCATGCTGCCGGTCTTCCCGTTGCTGTTCGCAGCGTACCTGCCGGGCCGCATCAAGGCGGCGGTGAAGCACCCGATGCTGACCGCAACCAAGGCCTGGGCCCTGGCGCACCTGCTCGCGAACGGCACGCTCGCCGACGTGCTCCTGTTCGGCGGTTTCCTGGCCTGGGCGGTGGTCGATCGCATCGCGGTGGGCAAGCGTCCCGCAGCGGCCGGCAAGCTGGCCGCCACTTCGCCCTCGCTCATGAACGACGTGCTCGCGGTGGTCGGCGGCCTGGTCGTCTACGTGATTTTCGTCGGCTGGGCCCACCAGCGCTTCATCGGCGTTGCGCCGATGCTGCCGCACTGACCGCCCGCCACGCTCCTGCCGTCCATTCAGCTACGAGGCTCCACGTGAACCGGGCACCGCGTTACTTGTGCTGTCTTGGCCTTGTGGGACTCGCCAGCGCGGCGTGGGCCGCGCAACCTGCCGCGCCTTCCGCGCTCGAGCAACGAATCGTTGCCGCGGTCGATGCGCGCGCGGAGTCCGCGGTGAAGCTGCTCGCGGAGACGGTCGACGTGCAGAGCGCGACCGAGAATCTCGCCGGTGTGCGCGCCGTGGGCGACATCTATGCACGTGAGTTCGCGGCGCTCGGTTTCGACACCCGCTGGGTCGCGCTGCCGGCAGAGATGAAGCGGGCCGGCCACTTCGTGGCAAGTCATCGCGGCACGGGCAAGGGGCCGCGCCTGCTGCTGATCGGCCACCTCGACACGGTGCTGCAGGGCGAGGCTTTCCGGCGCGACGGCAACCGTGCCTACGGCACCGGCACCTCGGACATGAAGGGCGGCAACCTGGTGGCGCTGGAGGCCCTGCGGGCATTGCACGCCACAGGGCGCCTGCAGGCAATGAACGTCACCGTCGTCTTCACGGGCGACGAGGAAGACCCGGGCTCGCCGCAAGCGGTCACGCGCGAAGCATTGCTGGCCGCGGCTGCCGCATCCGACATCGCGCTGGCCTTCGAGGGTGGCGCGCCGGGCAAGGCCGTGATCGGTCGCCGCGGCATCGGCTCGTGGCGGCTGCACGTGACGGGCATCCAGGGGCACTCGTCCGGTGTCTTCGGCGACGAACGCGGCTATGGCGCAATCTTCGAAGCGGCGCGCATCCTCGAGCAGTTCCGCACCGAGTTGCGCGAGCCCAACCTGACCTACAACCCGTCCGTGATCGTCGGCGGCACCAACGTGACCTTCGACACCGCAGCCAAGAGCGGCACGGCGCTCGGCAAGACGAACGTGATCCCGCGCGAGGTGCGGGTCGAGGGCGACATCCGATACCTGGGCGCCGCGCAGTTCGAGGCGGCGCGCGTGAAGATGCAGGCCATCGTCGCGGCCCACCTGCCGCGCACGCAGGCCGAGCTGAGCGTGGAGAACGAGTACCCGTCGATGGCGCCCAACCCCGGCAGCGAACGAATCCTCGGCGTGCTCGACGCGGTGAGCCGCGACCTGGGCACCGGTCGCATCGTCGCGCAACCACCCATCGAGCGTGGCGCGGGCGACATCGCGTTCGTCTGCGGTGACGGCCGCCTCGCCTGTCTCGACGGTCTCGGCGCGGACGGCGACAACGACCATGCGCCGGGCGAGTACCTCAACCTCGAGACCCTGCCGCTGCAGGTCAAGCGCGCGGCGCTGCTGATGCACCGGCTGACCCAGTAGCTGGATCAGCCGGCCACCGCCAGCTTGCCGTTCTGGTAGTCGCGCAATGCCTGCTGGATTTCCTCGGACGTGTTCATCACGAACGGGCCGTATTGCACTACCGGTTCGCCGATCGGCTTGCCAGAGAGCAGCAGCAAACGCACGCCCTTGTCGCCGGCGCGGATGCGGACGAAACCACCGGGGGTCAGCAAACCCGCTGCGCGGTAAGGCAACGGCCGGGCGTCGTCCCCGACTGCCGCATCGCCTTCGTAAACGTACAGGAACGTGTTGTGCGAGACCGGCGTCGGGATCGAAGCTTCGCTTGCGGCGGGTAGTCGCAGGTCGAAATAGAGCGGGGCCGTGCTGAGGCCGCCGATCGGACCCGCGGTCTTCTTGCCGCCCTGCTCGAACTCGCCCGCGATGACGCGCACTTCACCGCCGCCCTCGAGCGCCACCGTCGGGATCTCCCGCGACGGGATGTCGCGGTACGCGGCGGGCTTCATCTTCTCGCGCGCGGGCAGGTTGAGCCACAGCTGGAATCCACGCATGCGCCCGGCCGTCTGTTGCGGCATCTCGGAATGGATGATGCCGCGGGCCGCCGTCATCCACTGCACGTCGCCTGGCCCGAGGTCGCCCCGGTTACCGAAGCTGTCCTCGTGGCGCATGTGACCGTCGAGCATGTAGGTGACGGTTTCGAAGCCGCGGTGCGGATGCGAGGGAAAGCCGGCCAGGTAATCGTCCGGATCGTCCGAGAAGAATTCGTCGAGCATCAGGAACGGATCGAACCGCATGTTCTGGCGGCTGCCCAGGCTGCGGCGCAGCTTGACGCCGGCGCCGTCGGACGCAGCCACGGACTCGATGACGGCTTGCAGCTTGCGGGACGTAGTCATGGGCGTTGTCTCCTGCGTGGAAGGCTCGGTAACGTCTTGCTTGCGGGCTCAGGCGCGCGAATGGAGCGCACCGGGCGCCGTCAGACGCTCGCGACGCGCGTCGAGCGACCAGTCGCCTGCGCCACGTGCAACGAGCAGCAGGAAGCCGCCGGCGATCGCGACGTTCTTGAGCAGCATGATCTGCTGCATCTGGTCGGCACCGCCGTGGAAGATGAAGCCGGCGGCGAGCGTGAACACCGCGAGCCCCGCCGCGGCGAGCCGCGTGCGCAAGCCAACGATCACGGCAATGGCGCCGAGGATCTCCAGTGCGATGACGAGCGGCAGCAGGGCGCCTGGCACGCCCATGGCCTCCATGTAGCCTTGCGTTCCGGCATAGCCCGAGATCTTGCCGATGCCGCTCAGCAGGAACATGGCTGCAAGCAGGACGCGGCCGGCGAGGTCAGCGGAATTTTCCCAGGTCTTCATGATGCGATTTCCTTTGGCGAGTCATTGCGGGCGCTAAGTGCGATGGGTTCGGGGCAGATCGATGGATGACATTTTGCATCTATCCAATTGATATAAAAGACGGTAATTTCGATTCAATCAATCTATTGGATCGATATATGTCCGTCCCGCGCATTGCCCTCGACCAGTGGGCCGCCCTGATCGCCGTCGTCGAGGAAGGCGGCTACGCGCGCGCGTCCCGCCGCCTGCATCGCACCCAGTCGACCGTCACCTACACCATCCAGAAGCTCGAGGAGCAACTCGGCCTCAAGGTGTTCGAGCGACAGGGCCGCCGCTCCGTGCTGTCGCCGGCCGGGCAGGTGCTCTACCGACGCGGCAAGGCACTGCTGGAGGATGCGACGCGCATCGAACACTCGGCGGCCGCGCTGGCGCGAGGGTGGGAAGCCGAAATCCGCCTGGCCGTCGATGCCATTTTCCCCACCTGGCTGCTGCTGCGCGCGCTGGGTCAGTTCGGCAGCGAGCAACCAGACATCCGCATCGAGCTGGTCGAGGCCGTGCTCGGCGCCGTCGAAGAAGCGCTCACCGAAGGCCGCGTCGATTTCATCGTCGGCACCCTGGTGCCGGGCGGTTTCATCGGCGATCCGTTGCTGCAGGTGCGCTTCGTCTGTGCCGCGGCACCGGCGCATCCGCTGCACCAGCTCGGGCGCGCGGTTGAACTCGAGGACCTGCGCGCGCATCGGCACCTCGTGGTGCGCGACTCGAGCGCACGGCGTGCCCGCGCGGGCGGCTGGCTCAACGAGCGCCGCTGGACGGTGTCAAACAAGGCGACGTCCATCCGCGCTGCCTGCATGGGCCTGGGTTACGCCTGGTTCGCCGAGGAAAACATTCGCGAGGAACTCGCTGCCGGCACGCTCCGCCGGTTGCCGCTCGCCGCCGGCGCCGAGCGCTTCGCGACGCTGTACCTCGTGCATGCGGATCGCGTCGCGGCCGGGCCCGGAACCCTCAGGCTGGTGCAGATACTGCGCGAGCACGTCGCCGCCAATTGTCGCGTCGCCGGCGACCTGCAGGGCCAGTAGACTGCCGCGATGCGACTGCGTGACCCTCGCCTGCTGCACCTGCTCGGCCTGTACGCGTTGCCCGTGGTCGTCGCTGCAGCGGGCTGGGGTGTCGCCGCGGCACTCGGCGCGATGGTTGCGGCCTTCGTCGTCGGCCTGGCAGTGCGACTGGCGGTTTCACTGCGCGCACTGCGCCGGCCGCAAGCGCAGCTGCGCCTGCACACCATCACCTTCTCGCACTACGCGGAGAAGACACGCTGGTGCCTCGACCGGCTGGGCGTGCCCTACGAAGAGGTCCCGAACATCGGCGTGCTGGGCGTGCTGCTCACCGGACGCACCGTACCCTGGCTCGAGGTGCCTCCCGGCCTCACTCGCATCGCGGA
This sequence comes from uncultured Gammaproteobacteria bacterium, assembly GCA_963746325.1. Lineage (GTDB taxonomy): Bacteria > Pseudomonadota > Gammaproteobacteria > Steroidobacterales > Steroidobacteraceae > RPQJ01. Next base: position 25,608 of record CAVVBC010000005.1, read on the forward strand.
GTCCTCGCGCATCCTGCGCTACCTGTGGGGCGAGTATGCAGGCGTACTGCCCGGCGACCGCACGTGGTTCCTCGAGCCGACACCGGCCGCGCTCGAACTCGAGGCGCGCCTCGACCGGCGCCTCGGCAACGACGTGCGCATCTGGCTGTACGAAAACCTGCTGCGGCAGCGCGACCTGAGTTTCCGCTCGTGGGGCAGCGAGGAGCCGTCCATACCGCGATGGCAGCGCGCGCTGCTGCTGGCATTGCGGCCTGTGCTGGCGTTTGCGGTCCGCCGCATGCTCGGCGTGACCCCGGAGCGCGCGGCTCGCGCGCTGACGCGCACCCGCGAAATCTTCGACGAAATGGATGCGCTGCTCGCCGACGGGCGCCCGTATCTCACGGGTTCGACACTCACGTTTGCCGACCTCACGTTCGCGAGTCTCGGCGCACTCGCGGTGCTGCCGCCGGAATACCCCGGCAACCGCCTGAGCGGCCCGCGCCTGACGACAGGCGATATCCACGATCCCGCCTGGCTCGCGGAGGTCGAGCACTTTCGCGCGCGCCCGTCCGGGCAATTCATCCTGCGCCTGTACCGGGAAGAGCGCTCGCCGCGACCGGCCTGAGCGGGCGCGTCTCACTCCTCGGGTTCGTTTTCCTCGGCGCTCCAGATCTTGCGATGTGCCAGCTCGGCGGCTGCACGCACGCCCGCATGACGGTTCGAGAGCAGCAACGATGACGGGTCGCAGACACGGGCGCGGATGACGCCCAGGTCCACGGCGGCGTCGAACAGGCTCGGGTACCACCGGGCCCATTCCGGAAAGATTTCCTCGACTCGCTCGCGCAGCGTCATGGCGCCGAGTTTAAACCGCGTCGACGGGCATGTGCGCAAGCCCGCTCAGTGAACCGTGAACTCACGACACGCCGCGGGCTCCGCCGAGCCGACGTCTGCGGCCAGGGTGCGTGCCGTCTGCTCGAGCACAGGCCGCAACGGATCGTCCGCGGCCACGTGCGACTCGCCCTCCCCCAGGGCGCGACGGGCAGCGTCGCGGCAACCGAGGCGCGCCAGCGCCTCGGCCCGATTGTTGAGCGCCGCGGCGGTCGCCGGGTTGCGCGCGAGGGCGGCACGGTACCAGCCTTCTGCCGCGCTCCAGTCGCCGCGCCCGGCCGCCACGTTGCCCGAGCCCCAGCAGCGGCAGCGGCGCGTCAGGCCAGCGGTCGACTGCCGCCTGGTAGGCCTCGGCTGCGGCCGCTGCAGAGGCGGATTCCAACGCCGCGGCGGCTCGCATGTACCGGGCCAGGTCCGGCTGCGCCGGCATCTGGCCTGGCTCGATCAATACGATCGCCCAGCGTCCGGCGCGGTCCCAGGTGGATTCGAACAGCGCTGCACGCAAGTCGAGCAGCTCGTCGCGGCCCGACCGCAGCAGCACGCGCTGGTGGTCGCGGTCATAGCCGATCACGACGGCGTAATGCCAGTTGGGCCAGGGGCCCGCGCCCAGCTGCTGCAGCACCAGCACGGGTCGCCCCGCGGCCACCTCGGCCAGCAGTTCCTGCAGCGAGGGCCCGGTTTCGTACACCAGCACGCCACGAGCTCGCGCCGCCGCCACGAGTTCCGGTTGCAGTGATCCCTCCCGGCCGGGGACATACACCTCGGCAGCCAGCGCAGCGGGCGCGACCTGATGCCCGGCGGCGCCGAGCACCGTGGCCAGTGCAGCCGGGCCGCAGTGGTTCTCGGTCTGCGGAAAAAAAGGCGTGGCGCTCAACTCGACGCGCGCGGGCCCAGCGTCAGGCAACGTGGTGACCGGTGCGGATCCGGCGCAGCCGCCGCTACCGACGAGGGCCAGCGCGAGCGCGAGCAACCGCGGACGCCGCTTTATCCGTTGGCTCAACCGCACGGAATTCGACCGCGCTGCCGGCTGCAAGTCGCGGCCGCGCCGGCTCAGGCCTTCTTGAAGATGTCGATCACGCCGACGAGTTCGAGGATGATCAGGATCACGAACACGATGCCGATCACCGCGAGCGCGTCGCCACCGGCCGGCATCTGCGCCATGCGCTCTGCCAGCGTGCGCAGTTCGGAATCGGTGAGGCGTGCAACGCGCGCGTCGACGGCCGCCGGGTCGACGCCCAGCGCGGCAAGCTGCTGTCGCACCTGCTCACGGGCCAGCGTCGAGTTGACCAGCGCGAGGTCCGCCGTGCGCGCGTCCGCGGCGGCGACGGCCTGCGACGTTGCAACCAGCGCCGCCTGCGCGAGCTGTGGCGAACCCAGGTTCAACAATGCGAGGCACACTGCATAGACGCAAAACTGTTTCCGCATGTCGTCACTCCCAAGGTTAGCCAACGCGACCGAATATAGCGCAGCGCAGCGCCGCAGCGGATAGTGCGCGGCTTTCTCCTACACGGCCGGACGCAGTTCTCAGTTCGGCGCTCAGCCGAAGACGACGCGCCGCAGCTCGGTATAGGCGCCCGGATCCGTCACCAGCACGAAGACGAGGCCCACCAGCGCGCCGATGAGATGCGCGTCGTGGTTGATGCGCTGGCCACCGGGCCCGCCGGAAAAGCGGCCGCCGCCCGTCGCGTACCACGAGTAGCCGACGTACATCACGGCAAACAGCGGCGCCGGAATCGGGAACGGTATCGGCAGGATGAACAGCGACATCGTCGGGAAATAGACGATGGCGGCGAACAGCACGGCTGATATCGCGCCGGACGCGCCGACCGAGCCGTAGCCAGGGTCATGGCGGTGCTTGAAGAACGTCGTGCTGACGGCCAGCACCAGGCCGCAGAAATACAGCGCGCCGAAGGCCGCACCACCGATCCGTCGCTCGAGCATGAAGGCGAAGAAGTAGAACGTCATCATGTTGAAGATCAGGTGCATCAGGTCGCCGTGCACGAACCCGTGCGTGATGACCGTGTGGTAATGCCCCTTGCGGCTCGTGTAGTAAGGCCGGAACGCGAGGCGGTCGATGAGCGCAGGCGCAACGTACAGCGCGACGAGGCTGACCACGATGGTCGCCACGAAAATCACCAGCGCGACGCTCATCGTGACGCGACCTGGCAGGTGGCGCCGCTGGTGCCGGCGGCGCATTGACGGACGTAGATCAGCTCCGACGTGGCGAAGCCGAGCGACTGCGCCTTGGCCACGAGCCGCTCCACCACCGCGGCGGGAGGCGCGGGCGAGCGCGAGAGGATCCAGAGATACGAGCGGTTCGGCCCGACCACGAGGGCATGCTGGTATTCGGTGTCCAGGTCGATGACGTTGTAGGCGCCGTAGAACGGCCCGAAGAACGACACCTCGAGCGCTGCCACGTCCTTGGCCCCGACGAACCGCGCCTTGCCCTCGGCTTGCGACCACTCGGCCTGGTCCGGACGGTAACCCTTGTTGAGAACGGACACGGTACCGTCGTCTTTCAGTGCGTACGTGGCCGTGACCTGCTCCAGGCCGCGCTCGAACCGGTGGTCGAGGCGCGCGATCTCATACCACTGGCCCAGGTAACGCTCGACGGCGAATGCCTGCACGGGTTCGACGCCGGTGGGCGCGCCGGCACAGCCCGCGAGCAGGGTCAGGAACGAGGCCGCCAGCAGCCCGGGGAATGAGCGTGCGCGCATGGGTGGAGGTCCGGATGAAGTGTGGCTGTGTCGTATACACAGCCGGCACGCGCCTGCCAATCCTTCGTGCGGCCCTGGTTGCCGGAGCCCACCACGCCATCAGGCGTGGGACACGCCCTTGGCGCGGGGCGGAATGCGCGCAATTTCCGCTGCCGCCGCGGCCTTGACCCGCTGCAGCAGCCCCGGGTCCCGCCGCAATTCCTCGGCTCGGGCGTTCTTGGCGGCGACGAGCGCATCCGTCAGCGGTGCGCCGAACGTGCGCAACGGCGCGATCTGGAAGCCGTGCTTGCGGAACAGGCGGTAGATTTCCTTGACCTTCGCCGGAGGCACGTCGCGACCGAGCGTAAAACTCTCGAAGCGCCCCTCCATGGCGAGCAGGGCCGCCTCGGCCAGGCAGGCATAGGCGACTCCCGGCGGCAGGCCGATGTCGAAGCTGAAGGACACCGGCCCCGGAATGAGCACCTCGCCGCTTTCGACCACCAGCACGTCGGGTCGGGTTGCCGCCTCCTCTGCCGATATATCCGGCGGCAGCGCGACGTCGAGGATCACCGCGCCGGGCTTGCACTGACTCACGTCGAGCACACGCTGGCCGAAGGCCGACGTGGCTGTCACGATCAGGTCGCACTCGCCGACACGACTTGCGGTCGTGGTGTCGATCTCGACGCATGCCTCCGGCGTCTCGGCCTGGATTTTCTCACGCAGCGCGATGAGTCGGTCGGGCTCGATCGACACCAGGACCACGTCATGCACCGCCGCTGCCAGCAGGCGCGAGCAGACGGAGCCGATCGCTCCTGTCGCACCGACAATCATCGCGCGTGCGTGCTCGAGGTCGGCCCAACCCATCCTGCGTGCCGTGAGCTTCGCCGTCTCGAGCGTTGCCGCAATCGTCAGGCTGTTGCCTGTCGTCACCGGAATGGACGCTCGCTGCGCGACGGTGATCCCGGCGTCGCCGACGACCTTGGTGAAGGCGCCGAGCCCGACGATCTGCGCCCCGCGTTCGGCTGCATCGCGTATCGCGTGATCAAGCCGCCGGTACGTGAACTCAGGCGTCCGGCTCAACATCTGCCGCGGCGTCGCACCGAGCGCATAGATGAGCCCGGCGATGGGTTGCCCGGTCGTGGGCGACCGTCCTCCTGCCATGTGGCCGACGAGTGCTGCCGGCATGTGCGCTGCGCTGGCCTCGACGAGCCCCCGCGGCAGGTGGCGGGTCCAGCGGTACCGCGGATGATGCGCCAGGTAATCGATCGTCAGCGGATGCAGCACGAACGCAAAGCGGTTCGTGCCCGGAGCCTCAATTCCGGCAGGCTCGTGCGCCGCGCTCGCCGTGGTCACTGGGCCATCCCTCGTGCAGGGGACGACCATTGTTCGCCCGCCAGGCCCCACGGCCCATTCGTAATGCCCCTTAGGAGGGCTTGCGGAACTTCAGGCCACCTGCATTGGCCGGCTTCTTCGGCTGGATCGTCGAGTAGAAGTCGCGCAGCACCTGCAGGTCCTGCTCTTCGTCGCCGGTCATGCGCACGTAGCGGTCGATGCCGACCTGTCGCCGCGCGTAATCGATGTAGCCGAGCCCGATCGGGACGTCTGCCGCCAGCGCAAGCTGGTAGAAACCGGACTTCAGGTGCTCGCCGTACGAACGGGTGCCCTCCGGGGCGACGGCCATCCAGAACTCGTCGTGCCGGTGCATCTCCTCGGCCATCGCCGCGACGAAACCCGTGTTCTCGCGCCGGTTGATCGGCACGCCGCCGATGGCCAGCAACAAGCGGCGAAACGGCCAGCGGAACATCTGGTCCTTGCCCATCCAGCGGGCGGGCAGCCCGTGACCGAGCTTGAACAGCACGCCCAGCGGGAAGTCCCAGTTGGAGGTGTGCGGATACACCATGATCAGGCCGCGCGGCCCGGGAAACGGGGCGAACGAGGTGCGCCAGCCGATCAGCCGGAGCAGTCCCAGGCAGGCCTTGCGGAGCATCTGCATCACGGGTCTTTCTTTTGGATAAAGTGCGGCCTTTTAGCACAGCCCACCGCCACGCGCCGCTACGCATGAAGCGCAAACCCTCGCCCGACCCCACGAACCCCACGCCCGACGGCCTGACGCGCAATCACCTGCGCCGGCTCCGGCAGTACTTCCGCTCGGCTGGCTGGCCCTGCCAGGACAACGTCGAGCTCGACCTGCTCGAGGGCGGCTACGTGCGACGGGAAAGCGTCGGCAGGGGACAACTCGAGTCGATCGTCGTGACCGATGCCGGCATCGGCTTGCTGGCCCGCCAGCTCGAGCGCAATCGCAACGCGCACGCCGAGCACGAGGCGCTGGTGGAGCGCGTGGCGCGCTGGCTGCTGTCGCAGAAGCGGCTGGTCTTTCGCGGCGTCGCACTGCGCACGCGGCTCGACTCGGCGTGGGCGCTGTCGAAGCCCGACGTCTTCTCGTTGCGACACGTGACGTCGAGCCGGCACTTGCACCCGGCAGTGCACGAGATCAAAGTGCGGCGGGCAGACCTGCTCGGCGACCTGAAGAACGAATCGAAGCGCCGCGGCTACCAGTCCTATTCGCAGTCGTTTCACTACGTGATCGCCGAAGGTATCGCCGAGCCGGCGGAAATCCCCGCGGACTGCGGCCTGCTCGTGGCGACCGAACGGAGCCTGCGCATCGTGCGGCCGGCCCCCTTCCGGCCGGCCACGCTGACCACGGCGCAGTGGGTGGCGCTGGCGCGGGCGGGCGCCGAATTCGGTGACGACGACGATCCGCAACACTCGTTCTGATGCAAGGCCCCGCATGAATCCCGACCGGCAACTGGTGCGCGCAGTCGGACTGCGCCAGCTCACCGCGCACATCGTCAATTACACGGTCGGCAGCGGCATCTTCGTCGTGCCAGCCATCGCCGCCGCGCAGCTGGGCACGGCCGCCCCGCTCGCTTACCTGGCGTGTGCCGTCATCATGGCCTTCGTGGTGCTGAACTTCGCCGAGGCCGGGAGCCGCGTCACCGCGACCGGTGGCCCGTATGCCTACATCGAGACCGGCCTCGGCCCGTATTGCGGGCTGGTCTCCGGCATCCTGCTCAACATCGCGCAGATCGCCTCGGGCGGCGCGATCGTCGCCCTGCTCGGCCAGACGGCAGCGCGCCTGTTCGGCCTCGAGCACGCGGCGTGGCCGTTCGTGCTCACGGCGTCGCTGGTGCTCACGCTCGTCGCTGCCAACGTGCGCGGAGTGCGGCTTGGCGCGCGCATCGTCGAATGGTCGACGGTCGCGAAGCTCGTTCCCCTGCTGTTCTTCGTGCTGGCAGGCGCGTGGTTCATCACGCCCTCGCACCTGGTCATCGGCGAACTGCCCGCACCGGCCGTCCTGGCGACGACCACCGGCATGCTGATCTTCGCCTTCATCGGCGTCGAATCGGCACTGATGCCGACGGGCGAAGTGCGCGATGCGGCGCGGACGGTGCCGCTTGCGACACTGCTTGCACTGGCCATCGCGACGGTGCTGTATCTCACGGTGCAGGCGGTTGCGACGGGACTGCTGGGGCCGGCCCTGGCCGAGGACACGGTGGCGCCGCTCGCGAGCGCTGCACGCACGTTCTCGGGGCAACTCGGCGCGTCGGTGCTGTTGGCGGGCGCGACCATCTCGATGCTCGGCTGGACCACGGGTGCCATCCTGGCGGCGCCCCGCACGCTGTACGCAATGGCACGCGATGGGTCCCTGCCCCGCTGGCTCGCCGCGGTGCATCCCACGCGGCATACGCCGCACGCGGCGATCGTGACCTTCGGCGTGCTCGTGCTGGCGGTGTCTGCAAGCGGCACCTTCACGCAACTCATGGTGCTCGCGAGCCTTGCTGTGCTGTGCGTTTATGCGCTCGTGGCACTCGCCGTGCTGCGCTTGCGGCATCTCGACGTGCGCACCGAGCGCGAGCCGCTGCGCCTGCCCGGCGGGCCGTTCGTGCCGGTGACCACGTGCCTGCTGCTCGCGTGGGTTGCATTCCAGACCGCAACCCTGAAGGAAGTGATTGCGTTCGGCGCGGTCTGGTTGCTTGCGTTCGCCATCCACTGGCGGCGGCGACGGCGCCTCGAAATTCAGTCCGCGGGCACGACGTAGGCCGGTATCGGCTCTTTCTTCTTGCGCTCGATTTCTTCCTGCCGCTGGCGCTCTTCCTGCTCGTCCATCATGCGCATCACCTTCTGCATGCTGGAGAGGAACGCGTCGAACACGAAAACGATCCCGAACGTCAGTGCGAGGGCCGCGACGAACGCGACCACCCGGTGACCGACGCGTCGCGGGGTGGGCGCCTGCTCGTGCTCGACCGCGCGACGGGCACGCTCCATGAACGCGCGCTGCACGCCCTGTGCGCGCCGCTTGCCCTCATCGTCGCCGCTTTCGAGTTCGGGCGGCCGGCCCGCGCCTTGATCGTTCATCCGCCTAGTGTAGCGTCCGGCACCGGCAAAGGCGCGCAGCACCCGCGCGCGAAGCGCTGCAGGACGGCGGGCAACGCGTCGAGCGTGCTCGCCGGACGGTTGTGCAGCCACGGTCCGTCGTGCAGCAACACCACGTCACCCGGGCGCGCCATGCCGGCACGTCGTGCAACCTGCCCTGGCGCGCCGAGCGGGCCCCAGTCGACCGCGCTCACGCTCCACAACACGATCCGCTGCTGCTCGGCGCGCGCCGCTGCAGCGAGCCACGGACTGAGCCGGCCGTGCGGCGGCCTGAACCACACGGGGCTTGCGCCGATCGCCTGCGCAATGGCATCTGCACCGCCGCGCACCTCCTGCAACGCGCGCGCACGCCCGAGCGTCCATGGGTGACGATGACTCCAGCCGTGGTTGCAGATGGCGTGGCCAGCGGCGTGCGCCTGTCGCAGCAGCGGCGCGCAGCGCTGCGCGAGTTGCCCGATGACGAAAAACGAAGCCCGCGCGTGACCACCCTCGAGCGCGTCGAGTATGCGCGGGGTCCAATGCGCATCGGGGCCGTCATCGAAGGTCAGGTAGACGTGGTTTGCGCGGTTCGGCAAGCGCCGCGCGGGAGCGTTGCCGCCTCGCCCCGTGTGGTCGGGTACGCTCATGCGCGGCGGCGGGACGAACTCGAGTTCTTCGGTTCGCCCGTGGCTGCGCCGCCGAAGCTCGCCTGCAGGGCCTGCCGTGAAATCCGGAATCGATGCGGACGGACATCGCTCATCGCGGCTCGTGTCGCGACTGGCGCGAACGCCCAGATCAGCAGGCGAAAATGCGCGGCAAGCAGCCAGCGGCGCAGTCCATGCGGCAGGGGTTGTGCGTCGAAGCCGACCGCGCGACCGTGGGCACGCAGCCATGTCACGCCTTCGTACACCTCCACGTGGCGCAGTCGGGTCTCATCCCGCGTACGCAGTGCGAGTTCGGCAAACGACTCGCGCAGCAGCCGGGCAAACCGGATTCCAGCCTGCAGCCGATTCCCGGCCTGGACTGCAGCCGCGCGCGCGTTGTTGAAGTGCAGGCGACCCACCCAGGCGCCCGGCTCGATGCGCGTGCCATCGGGCAGGGCGCACGGTGCGCCCTCGTGCCGGGCCAGGCCGAGGTACAGCAACGGACCGACCGGCACGAGCCGCATTCGCTCCCGGTATCGAGCATCCAGCTGCTCGAGCGCGCGGCGCAGCACGCCGCGGTGTTCAACTGGCCCGTGAACCGACGCGCCCATCAGCCTGCCTCGGGCAATGTCGCAACGCCCGCCGGCAGTCGCCGGGCAAGTTCGAGCGCGTGCCTGGCGACCCGCCTGGCACCGTCGCGGCGGCCTGCGTCCCAGGCGCGCCGCTGCATGGCAGCGAGGCGCTCAGGGTCGCCGAGCCACTCGGCGAGCTTGCCGGGCAGTTCCTGCTCGCTTACCAGTGCCCCCACCTGGCGTCGCTCGAGGAATTGCACGTTGAAGCTTTCCTGGCCCTGCAACGAGCGTGTGACGAGCAACGGCCTGCCGCAGGCGAGCACCTCGGCGACGCTGAGTCCGCCCGGTTTGCCGACGACAACGTCAGCGGCCGCGATGTAGTTCTCCATGTGCTCGGTCCAGCCGCGCACCTCGACCCTGGCACTCCCCGCGGCACCGGCCGCCGCGGCAATGCGGCCCTGCACTTCGGCGTTGCGTCCCGCCATGACCAGCAGCATGCAATCAGTCCTGCCCAGCTGCAGTTGCGCGACCAGTTCCTCGAGGCCCAGTCCAAGGCCGCCGCCCAGCACCAGCACCACCGGTCGCTGCGGTTCCTGTACCAGCCCGATTCGCGCGCGGGCCACAGCCTGCGTGCACGGCTGCTCGAACCCGGGCATCAAGGGCACGCCGGTTGCGATCATGCGGGCGCCGAAACGTCCGGGCGACCGGGAATGAGGGGACGCGGTCATCACGTCCTCGTGCGGCAAGCTGTACAGATCGACGCCGGGTTGCGACCAGTAATCGTGCGCGCCGAAATCCGTGAGCACGCCGATGAGCGGCAACCGGCGCCAGCGCCGCGACGAGCGCTTCAGCGCCGAGACGAGCGCGGCCGGCACCATCTGCGTCGCGATCACGACGTCGGGGACGAAGTCCTGCAGCCGTTGTTCCATGCGGCTGCGCAGACGCATGAAAGCCCCCTTGAGCAGTGCTTGCCGCAACAACGCGATGCTGCTCCCAGCGCGCTCGTGGGAATTGGTCGGCAGCGCGGCGCAGGCCGTCGGGAAGAACAGCAGGTCGGACGGATAGGGCCCGAGCGCCCAGTCGAGCAGGCTCGCCAGCGAATTCGTCCCGTTGCCGACGTTCAGCGCGAACCGTTCGATGAGTTCCACGACCTCGGCCGGCGGCGGGATGTCGTTCTCGATCACCCGGCGCCATGAGCCTTCGTCCAGCCGGTGCAGGCGCGAGTAGAGCTCCGGATGGTCGAGTACCAGGCTCAGGTATCGGCGCTTGATGGCCGCCGCGACGCCCGGGTTCATGAGCGACCAGAAGTCGAGTTGGCGCAGTTGCGCGCGCGGCTCGATTCGACGCACCGCCGTGACCAGCGCCTCGGCGGCACGGAGATGACCGCAGCCCAGGCCGGAGGTGAGTACGAGCACGCGCGGCGCGGCCGACTCGCACGCCATGCGCGCGAGCGGATCGGGGGTGCGCGGCCAGTCCTGGCGCGTAACGGAGGCATTGAGTCCTTTCACTTGGGCATTGTCGGCCGTGCAGGAGGCCGTGTCGGGCGGCGAGCGAACCGCAGGGTTGTCGGCGGATGCCTATCCGCAGCACGCCTCGGCTCGCCCCCCGGCCAGCACGGGCCTGCCAGTCAGCCGGGCGCCCGCAAGCCGCAGGATTCGATTGCGGGGTTATCCCATCCCATTTCGGAAATTACTTAAATGCGAATCATTTGCATTCAGGCCAATCCTGCTCTAGGATTCAGGCCTCAAAGAGGTACCGCTGATGTACGTCTGTCTCTGCCACGGCATTTCGGAAAACCGCCTGCAACAGGCCATCCAGGAAGGCGCGCGCTCGTTCGAGCAGTTGCAGTCCTGCACCGGCGTGGCCACGTGCTGCGGGGCCTGCGAGCCCTGTGCCCGCGGCATGCTCGACTCCGAAAAGCTTGATTCCCGCGCGCCGGCAACGCAGGCTTCCTGAATCCAAACGCCGCCCCCGCGGCGTCCCCAGGCCTGCAGCGGAGTCATTTTCATGAAGGGCGACGTCGAAGTCATCGCGCATCTCAACAAGATCCTCAAGAACGAACTCACTGCCATCAACCAGTACTTCCTGCATGCGCGCATGCTGAAGAACTGGGGTCTCGACAAGCTCGGCGATTACACTCACCACGAGTCGATCGACGAGATGAAGCACGCCGACAAGCTCATCGAGCGCATCCTGTTCCTCGAGGGCCTGCCCAACCTGCAGAGCCTCGGCAAGCTGATGATCGGCGAGGACGTCCGCGAAGTACTCGACTGCGACCTGAAGCTCGAGCACATCGCGCATCCGGACCTCAAGGCCGCGATCGCGCACTGCGAGAAAGTGGGCGACTACGTCAGCCGCGAGCTGCTCGCGGACATCCTCGAATCCGAGGAAGAACACATCGACTTCCTCGAGACGCAGCTGGAGCTGGTCGACCGTGTCGGCCTGCAGAACTACTGCCAGTCGCAGATGAAGTCGCCGTCCTGAGGCCCTGCGCCTAAGGACTTCCCCGCGTTGACGGGCGCGCAGCGCCCACTAGCATCCGCGTGTCTGCTCCACGGACACGCCGATGCCAAAACGCCCCCTGCCTCCCCTGCCCGAATGGTTCCCGCGCGGCACCGCGCTGCTGCGCGACCCGGCGCTCAACAAGGGCACGGCCTTCTCCGAGCAGGAACGCGACGTGCTCGGCCTGCGCGGGCTGCTGCCCCCGCACGTGGCGACGCAGGACGAGCAGGTCGCCCGCGTGCTCGAGAACTTCCACCGGCTGCAGACGCCGCTGTCGAAGTACATCATGTTGTCGAGCCTGCTCGACCGCAACGAGGCGCTCTTCTTCCGCGTCGTCATGGACCACGCGGACACGATGATGCCCATCATCTACACGCCGACGGTGGGGCTGGCATGCCAGCAGTTCGGCCACATCTACCGGCGGCCGCGCGGGCTCTTCATCACCGCGCAGGACCGTGGACGCATCGCGCAGGTCATGCGCAACTGGCCGCATCGCGAGACGGCCATGATCGTGGTCACCGACGGCGAGCGCATCCTGGGGCTCGGCGACCTCGGTGCGAACGGCATGGGCATCCCGATCGGCAAGCTCTCGCTGTACACGGCGTGCGCGGGACTGCACCCCTGGAAGTGCCTGCCGATCATGCTCGACGTCGGCACCAACAACGAAGCGCTGCTGGCCGACCCGCTCTACCTGGGCTTGCGGCAGCGCCGCCTCACGGGCGCCGCCTACGACGAACTGGTCGAGGAATTCATCGCCGCGACGCAGGAAGTCTTCCCCGGCGTGATCGTCCAGTTCGAGGACTTCGCCAATCACAACGCGTTCCGGCTGCTGCAGCGCTATCGCGACCGGGTGAGCTGCTTCAACGACGACATCCAGGGCACGGCCGCGGTGGCCGTTGCCGGCATCCTTTCGGCGCTGCGCGTGACCGGCACGGCGCTGCGCGAGCAGACGTTCCTGTGCCTCGGGGCCGGCGAGGCCGCCACGGGCATATCCGACCTGCTGGTGAGCGCCATGGTCGAGGAAGGCCTGGATGAGGCCGCGGCACGCGCGCGTTGCTGGATGGTCGATTCAAAAGGGCTGGTGGTTGCAGGCCGCGGCGAACTCGCCGAACACAAGCGACCGTATGCGCACGCCCACGCCCAGATACCGGACTTCATCGGCGCGGTGCGGGCACTGCGCCCGACCGCGATCATCGGCGTCGGTGCCGCACCGGGCGCTTTCGACGAAGACGTGGTGCGTGAGATGTCGCGCCTCAACCAGCGTCCGATCGTCTTTGCGTTGTCCAACCCCACGTCGAAAGCCGAGTGCACGGCGCTGCAGGCCTATGCGTGGTCGGACGGCCGCGCGCTGTATGCGTCGGGCAGTCCCTTCGATCCGGTGACGCTGCCCGACGGCCGGCACTTCGTGCCGCGCCAGGGCAACAACTCGTACATCTTCCCGGGCGTCGGGCTGGCGCTGGTCGTCGTCGGCGCCACGCGCGTCACCGACACCATGTTCCTGGCCGCTGCACGCACGCTGGCGCGATGCACGACGCAGGCCGACCTCGACCAGGGCAGCCTGTACCCGCCCTTGAGCGCAGTGCGGGACGTATCGGCGCGCATCGCCGCCGACGTCGCGGACATCGCGCTGCGCGACGGCCTGGCCTCGATCGAACGGCCCGCTGACATCGAGCGCGCGATCCGCGCGGAGATGTACGACCCGTCGTACTGAGACGCGGGCGGCGCAGTCGCCGCCCGGCGCGTGCTCAGCGTGCGGAGCCGCCGCCGGCGTAGATCGCCCCGTCCTTCATCACGAAGCTCACCTTGCTGGTGAGCGTGATGTCGTCGAGCGGGTTGCCGGGCACCGCCACGATGTCGGCGCGGAATCCGGGCGCCAGCTGGCCGAGGTCCGGCGCACCGAGCACTTCGGCCGCGTTGAAGGTGGCGGCCTGCAGCGCCGTCGCTGCTGGCATGCCCGCCTCGACCATGTAGCCGAACTCCAGCGCATTCTGGCCGTGCGGGGCGACACCCTGGTCGGTGCCGAAGCCGATCTTCACGCCCGCCTTGTACGCCTGGGCGAACGTGTCCTGGATCTGGGCGCCGATCCGCGCAGCCTTGGGCCGGATGATCTCCGGGTAGTAGCCGTCGATCTTCGCCTTCCCGGCGACGAACTTGCCGGCGGAGATCGTCGGCACGTACCAGGTGCCGTGCTTCTTCATGAGCGTGAAGATCTCGTCGTCCATGTAGGTGCCGTGCTCGATCGACGTGACGCCGCCTTCGACCGCGCGCCGGATGCCTTCCTTGCCGTGCGCATGCGCCGCCACCTTGTAGCCGTAGTCCTTGGCGGTATCGACCACCGCACGCACCTCGTCGACAGTGAACTGCGGTGCGTCGCCGTTCTTCGCGTAGCTCAGCACGCCGCCGGTCGCGGTGATCTTGATGACGTCGGAACCTTCCTTGTAACGCTGCCGCACCGCCTGGCGCGCGTCGTCGACGCCGTTGATGACGCCCTCGGTGGGGCCAGGCGGCCCGAGCAGGTGCGCCAGTTCGGCGTTGAGGCCGTTGCGCGGATCACCGTGCCCGCCCGTCGTCGCGATGACATTGCCGGCGGCGTAGATGCGCGGGCCTTGCACGTAGCCCTGGTTGATCGCGTCGCGCAGGTGCAGCGTGATCGTCGCCGCCGAGGTCGCGCACCGTCGTGAAGCCGGCCTTGAGCGTGCGGTCGGCATAGGCCAGCGCGCGGTAGCCGAAATCGATGTCGTCGAGCCGGAAGCCTTCTTCGTAGGCCTTCGGATTCGACTCGCCATCGAGGTGCACGTGCAGGTCGATCCAGCCAGGCATGCACGTCTGGCCGGACAGGTCGACCACGGTCGCCCCCGGCGCCGTGGCCTTGCCGGGCAGCACCTGTGCGATGCGGCCATCGGCGGCCGTGACGATGGTGCGCGCACCGATGAGCTTCGCTGCCTTCGCGTCGAACACGTCGCCGCACTGCAGGGCGAGCAGCGGAGCCGCAGCTGCGGACTGCACCGCAGCGGCAAGGCCAGCACGCCGAGCAAGCCTGGAATCGAGGTGCGCATTCAATACCCCTGGCGATGAAGGAAGGCGAAGCGCGCGATTCTATGCGCTTCCCGACCGCCAGGGGTGGCGATGCGGCGCGAGGTCAGTCCTCGCCAAGCACGGTCGCAATCATTCGCTGCGACTTGACGCAACCTGCCGCCGCGCCCAGCTTGAACCAGCGCAGCGCCTCGGCCTTGTCGGCGCGCATGCCGTAACCGTAGAGGTACAGGAAGGCGAGGTTCGACATGGCGACGCCGAGCCCCTGCCGCGCGGCCAGCCGATACCACTTGGCGGCTTTCGCGTAGCTCTGCTGGCAGCCCAGGCCGTTCTCGTACGCTGCACCGACGTTGTTCTGGCCGGTGGCCGAGCCCGCCAGCGCGCTCTCCGCATACCAGCGATAGGCCGCACGCGGGCTGTATCTCACGCCGCGCGTCGCCTCGCGGTAAAGGTCGCCCACTTGCCAGGCCGCGTCGCGGTTGCCGCTTTTTGCTGCTTCGAAAATATTCGCGTGGTCCATGGTGTGCACCGTCAGTGCGCCGCGCCCCCGCGCGGATCGCGTATGTCAATGTGCACGACTCGCAGCCGCGTGTGGGACGATTGCTTCCGCTTTGGGAGCGAGTGCACGCCACGCGCTGCTCGGCCTCGCTCGCCGACCGCTCGTTTCGGTTGCCGCTTTCTTCGCCGTCAGTCACAGCGTGACGCGGGCCTTACGCCAGCGCGCGGCGCCAGACCAGTGTCTGGTTGTTGGCGGGCATGGCATGGTCCTCGACCATGCACAGTCCCTGCGCCGCCGCGAGTGCATCGACGGCCTCGAAATCACGGATGCCGCTCGCCGGATCGCGCTGCCGCAGGTCGGCGTCGAACGCGGCGTTGCTGTGGGAGGTGAACTGGCCGCCATAGCGGAACGGGCCGTACACGATGAGCAAGCCGTCGTCCCGCAGTACGCGACCGACTCCCCGGAACAAGGCCTGCACCTGCGGCCACGACACGATGTGCAGCGTGTTGGCCGTAAAGACCGCGTCGATGCTGTCCGCGTCGCACGGCCACGTTGCGTGTTCGACGTCGAGCTCGAGTGGCGCCAGCAGGTTGCACGGCCCTTCCAGCGCGACGCGCGCAGCCAGGGCGGACAGGTTCTCGATCTGCTCGGTGGGCTGCCAGCTCAGCTGCGGCAGGCCCCGTGCAAAATGCACGGCGTGCTGCCCGGTGCCCGCGCCGATCTCGAGCACCAGGCCCGCCTCGTGGCCCAGCCAGCGCTGCAATACCTCGAGGAGCGGCCCCTTGTTGCGCTCGCACGCCGCCGAAAACGGCAGCGGTTGCACGAACGTGGGGGAGCGGCCTTCCATGCGCGGGATCAGTCCCTGCCGTCCTTGAACTCCACACCGTCCTTCATCACGAAGGGCACGGTCTTGAGCACGGTGATGTCTGCCAGCGGGTCGCCGTCCACCGCGATCAGGTCCGCTCGCTTGCCGGGCTCGAGCGTGCCGACGTCGGCCTGCAAGCCCAGCAGGTCCGCGGCGTTGACCGTGGCAGCCTGCAACGCCGTCGCCGGTGTCATGCCGTGCTTCACCATGAGCTCGAACTCTTCCGCGTTGCGACCATGCTTGCTGACGCCTGCGTCCGTGCCGAACGCGATCTTGACGCCCTTCGGCACGGCCTTGCGCAGCGACTCACCGGTCACGCGGATGCGCCACTCCACCTTGGCGCGCACTTCGGGCGAATAGGCCTGCGGATTGGTCGCGAGGCGCTCGATGTAACCGTTGACCGTCGAGAGCGTCGGCACGTAGTACGCGCCCGACTTGAGGAACAGGGCGATGCTCTCGTCGTCGAGCATCGTGCCGTGCTCGATCGACTCGACGCCGGCTTCGAGCGCCACCTTGATGCCATCGTTGCCGTGGGCGTGCACCGCGACCTTCTTGCCGTACAGGTGCGCGGTCTCCACGACCGCGCGCGCCTCGTCGCTGAACATCTGCTTGCCGAGGCCGGCCCCGACCTGGCTGTTGACACCGCCCGTGGTCGCGATCTTGATCACGTCCACGCCGCGCCCCACCTGGACGCGCACGGCACGACGGCATGATTCCTCGCTGTCGCACAGGTTCTCGCCTTCGTGCAACACGTCACGCAGCGCTTCGCGATAGCCGAGCGCGGCATCCATGTGACCTGAGGTGG
Source organism: uncultured Gammaproteobacteria bacterium (assembly GCA_963746325.1). Lineage (GTDB taxonomy): Bacteria > Pseudomonadota > Gammaproteobacteria > Steroidobacterales > Steroidobacteraceae > RPQJ01. Next base: position 42,504 of record CAVVBC010000005.1, read on the forward strand.
TGGAGATCGAGCGGCCCGCATCGACGATGTTGGGGCCGACGACCTTGCCCGCGCGAATGGCGTCGCGCAGCGCCAGCGTGACGCCGTGCTCGTCGCCCAGGTTGCGCACCGTCGTGAAGCCGGCACGCAGCGTCTTGTGCGCGTTCACGAGCGCGTTGTAGGCAAGCTCGGCGTCGTCGAGCTGGACGTCCTCGAGCTGGCCCATCTGCCCGCCCGTGTCCGAGACGAGGTGCACGTGGCTGTCGATGAGGCCGGGCAGCACGAAGCGCGTGCGCTGGTCGATGACCTTATGGCTGCCAGGCACGTCGACGAAGCCGTCGCGCACTTCGCTCACGCGACCGTCACGGATCACGATCGTGCTGGGGCCACGCGCGGGCCGGCCGGGGCGATCGAGCAGACGGCCGGCATGCACGACGACGATGTGCTGCGCTGCCTGGGCCGGGCCTTGCCCGACCGATGTCGGTGGTGGCGTGGATTCCGCGGCCTGACTGGGCAATGGTGACCGCCGTCACGGCGACAGCCGCCTGGTGGCGACCAGGAGGGCATGGACGCGGGACGGAGCGGGTGCGTTTGGCAATGCAGGAGTCTCGACGGTGGGAGGTGCGACAGTCTATTGTCGCAGGCCTCGTACCGTCCAACGCCCGCCAGCCATGCCCATGCTCGATCCGGTCCGCGCACGCGCGACTACGCTCTGTTTTGCCGCTCGCGCTGCTGGGCGCCGCGGGCGGCTGTCGCAATGCGCCGGCCCCCGCGGACTCGTCCGGGCTGGCCAAGCCGACAGCGACAGCCGGCCGCTGCGCGGGTCGAGCTCACGCCAGGAGTAGCGGCCGCCCATCCCTACGCGGTGGACGCGGGCCTGGCGGTGTTGCGCGCGGGTGGCGGCGCCGCGGATGCCGCGGTCGCCGTGCAGGCGGCGCTGGGGCTGGTCGAGCCGCAGAGCTCGGGGCTCGGTGGCGGCGCCTTCCTGCTGTACTACGACGCGCAGACCGGCGCGATCACCGCTTTCAACGGTCGCGAGACCGCACCTGCGGGCGCCACGCCCGACATGTTCCTCGACCAGGATGGCAAGCCGCTTTCGTACAGCGACGCGGTCACCAGCGGACGCTCGACCGGCGTGCCGGGTGCCGTCGCGATGCTGGGGCTGGCACATTCGAAGCACGGTCGCCTGCCGTGGGCCGACCTCTTCGACGAGCCCGTGCGACTGGCAGCGGACGGCTTCGTCGTGCCGCAGCGGCTCGGGCGCTTCGCCAACAGCACGTTCGCGCAGGCGACGTTGCCCGATGCGCGCGCATTGTTCACGCATGCGGACGGCACCACCATCAAGGCCGGCGACACACTGCGCAACCCGGCCTATGCCGAGACGTTGCGCACCATCGCCGACCCAGGGGCCGCGCGCACTGCTCGAAGGTCCGCTCGCGGCGAAGATCGTCGAGCGCACGCGAGCCGAACCGCGCCCAGGCACGCTCACGCTCGCAGATATGGCAGCGTTCGAGCCCACCGTCGTCCGCGCCGCTCTGCAAGCCGTTTCGCGTCTACTGGTGTGCGTGCCGCCGCCGCCCTCGAGCGGTGTCGGCGTGCTCGAACTGCTCGGCTTGCTCGAACGCACCGACATCGCCGCACGCGGGCCCGCCGATCCGCAGGCCTGGTTCCTGTTTGCCGAAGCGAGCCGGCTGATGTACGCGGACCGTGACCGCTACGTGGCCGACCCGCGTTACACCTCGGTCCCGGTCGAGGGACTGCTCGATGCGCGGTATCTCGACGAGCGGGCCCGCCTGATCGGTGAGCGTGCCGCGACGACGGCACCGGCCGCCGGTTCGCCGCCAGGCACGCTGCTGACACGCCAGCGGCGCCGATGCGACGGCCGACGTGCCGGGCACGAGTCATTTCGTCGTCGTGGACGATGAAGGCGACGTAGTCTCCATGACCACGTCTGTCGAGTCGCTGTTCGGCTCGGGTCGCGCCGTGGGCGGTTTCTTCCTCAACAACCAGCTGACCGACTTCTCGTTCACTGCGGTCGACGAGCAGGGACGCGCGGTTGCGAATGCGGTGGCGGGAGGCAAGCGCCCACGCTCGTCGATGTCGCCGGTCATCGTCCTGCGCAAGGACGACGGCGCCTTCGTTGCGGCCCTGGGATCACCCGGTGGGTCGGCCATCCTCGCCTACAACGTCAAGGCGCTGGTCGGCCTGCTCGCCTGGGACCTGCCGCTGCAGGCCGCCATCAACCTGCCCAACGTGATCGCTCGCGGTGCCGACTTCTATGGCGAGATGCCGCGCATCTCGCCCGAACTCGCCGCACAGCTCGCGACGAAAGGCATTGCGCTCAAGTCAGGGCGCGGCGAGGAATCGGGCCTGCACGGCGTGGCCGTGCGGGGCACGCCGCCGGCGTTCGAAGCCGGCGCCGACCCGCGGCGCGAAGGCGTCTGGAAGCCGCGCTAACGATCAGTCCGGCAGGGCCCTCGACATCCCCGCCCGTGTCAGTTGCACGACGACGGGCGACAGGGCCAGCAGCGCAATCAGGTTCGGGATCGCCATCAGTGCGTTGAGCGTATCGGCAATCGTCCACGCGAGGTCGAGCTGCGTGATCGCGCCGAAGAAGACCATGATCGTCCACACGATGCGGTACGGCATGATGGTCCAGTCGCCGACCAGGAACTGCCAGCAGCGCTCACCGTAGTAGGCCCACCCGAGGATGGTGGTGAGCGCGAAGATGCCGAGCGCGATGGCGACGAGTTCGCCGCCGATACCGGGCATCGCCGACTGGAACGCGAGCTGCGTCAACGCCGCGCCCGTCTCGCCCGATTGCCACGCACCCGAGACGACGATCGCGAGACCCGTCATCGTGCAGACGACGATCGTGTCGAAGAACGTGCCCATCATGCCGATCATGCCGCTGCGCACCGGATCGTTGCTCATGCCCGCTGCCTGCGCGATGCCCGCCGTGCCGAGGCCCGCCTCGTTCGAGAAGATGCCGCGCGCCACGCCGTAGCGGATCGCAGCGATCATCGCCGCGCCGGCGAAGCCGCCGACCGCCGCGGTGCCCGTGAACGCCGTCTCGAAGATGAGCGCGAAGCGCGTGCGGAATCCGGTCGAAGTGGACGACCAGCACGACCAGTGGCCGCCAGCACGTAGCCGATCGCCATGAACGGCACCAGCCAGTTCGCGACGGACGCGATGCGCTTGATGCCGCCGAGGATCACGGCGCCGGTGATGACGGTGAGCACCACGCCCGTCACGACCGGGCTGATGTCGAACGAGCCCTGCATGGCCGCGGCGATGCTGTTGGACTGCACCATGTTGCCGATGCCGAAGCCGGCCAGGCCGCCGAACAGCGCGAACAGCGTGCCGAGCCAGGCCCAGCGCGGGCCGAGACCGTTGCGGATCGCATACATCGGACCGCCGACGAAGCGGCCCTTGGCGTCGCGCTCGCGGAAATGCACGGCCAGCAGGACCTCGGCGTACTTGGTGGCCATGCCGACCAGCGCCGTCATCCACATCCAGAACACGGCGCCCGGGCCGCCGAGTGCGACTGCAGTCGCGACACCCGCGATGTTGCCGACACCGATGGTCGCAGCGAGGCAAGTCATCAATGCGGCGTAGGGGCTGACTTCGCCGTGGGCCTCGTCGCCGCCACGGCCGTTCCAGACCAGTCGCAGACCGGCGCCGATCTTGCGGATCGGCATGCCGCCCAGGCGCACCTGCAGGTAGAAGCCCGTGCCCAGGATGAGGGCGAGCATCGCCGGACCCCAGACGAAAGAATCGACGGCGTTGATCCAGGCGGCAAAAGCTTCCATGAATTTCCCTGCGTGCAATAGTGACGGGCGGTCGCCGCCGCCTCGGCGGCACGTTACCTCAGTTCGCTGCGGCGCGACAGCGCGCCTGCCCCGCGTCGCGCACGCTCCGGTCCACGTCGACGAACTGCCAGGTGTAGCCAGCGGGAGCGAGCGACAGCTTGAGCACGCCGTGCGCCAGCACCCGGGATTCGCTGCGGTAAGGCGGCTTCCAGAAGCCGAACAGCTGCGTGCCGCCGGTGCCGATCACGAACTGCCGCGGCGCATTGCCGTCGGGTGGGGAGCTTCCATCTGCCGCGAGCGGCCCGAAGCGCTCGTAGAAATGTTCGTGCCCGCCCAGCACCAGGTCGGCGCCGTACTCGTCGAGCAGACGCCAGAACGGGCGCATGTGTTCGCCCGATCCCCGGTGCAATCCGGATGAGTACAGCGGCGCGTGCCAGGCCACCAGCACGCACCCCGGCGACTCGCCGGCGGAGCGCGCTCGTTCCTGGGCGAGCGCCTGTTCGAGCCACCGGTACTGGGCGTCGAGCGCGCTGCCCGTGACGTTGCTGTCGAGCGCGACCAGCAGCCACTGCGGCGTAAGGCGTCGCGCATGCGCGATGAACTGCGCGTCGGGCGGTCGCTGCGGCTGGAAGTAGTCGACGAATGCACTGGCATCGCCCGCGACGTAGTCGTGGTTGCCGGGAATCGCAAGGGTCGTGCGCCGGTGCACGCCCCAGGTGGGTTCGTAGCACGACGCCAGCGTCGCGGCATCGGCATGCTGGTAGGCCATGTCGCCGAGGCCGAGCACGATCCCACCCTCGGGCACCAGCGCGGCGGTGCGCGCCGCCATCGACTCGCCCGGGGGGTGTCGGCGGCAGTCTGCAATATCGCCGACCGCGTACACGTCGAGAGCACCAGGCACACTCGCCGGAATGGCGTCGGCGTGCGGGGCGCGCGTCACGCCCACGCAGCCGCCCAGCGCGAGCATGGGAAGCAGGACCAGCAGCTTTCGCAGTTTGAACATCACCCACCCAGCAACGTCGTGAGCAGGCGCCAGTGCTCGAGCTTCTGCCCGTAGCGGAGCGATGCGTGCGCAGGGCTGGTCGATGGCAGCCGGTGCAGCGGCAACGCGGCCTGGGCTGCGGGCAGACCCGGCAGCACGCGTCGCAGGTACAACTGGTGCGCGGCGCCACCGTTCGCACACACGTGGGCGATGCGGGGATGCGAGGCGAGAAAACCCGCGAAATCATTGATGACGATCGTGTCCCGCTTGATCGCGGTATCGAGGCTGCCAGGGCGCACGGCGGCCTGGCAAACATCCCATAGCGCGACGCCGCTGCTGCGCAGCCGCTCGGCGCGTTGTGCGTACGGCAGGTCCGGGCCGGCTGCAAACAACTCGCCCATGATGCGCCAGAAGGCGTTCTGCGGCTGCGCGTAGTACTGCTGGGCGGCAAGCGATGCCTGGCCCGGCAGCGAGCCGAGAACCAGGATCTTTGCGTCAGCGGCGGCGATCGGCGGGAAGCCGCGGGATGGAGTTGGCATCCCGCGGACGTTACAGCATCAAGTGCGCTCAATGATCGTGCTGATGCCCTGGCCGAGCCCGATGCACATCGTGGCGACACCCAGCGTGGCGCCCTGCTGCTCCATCACGTTGACGAGCGCCGTCGTGATGCGCGCACCGGAGCAACCCAGCGGGTGGCCCAAGGCGATCGCGCCGCCATTCAGGTTCACCTTGGTGTCGAACGAGTCCATCAGGCCCAGGTCCTTGATGACCGGCAACGACTGTGCCGCGAAAGCCTCGTTGAGCTCGGCAATCTGGATGTCTTCCATCTTGAGGCCCGCGCGCTTGAGCGCCTTCTTCGTCGCCGGCACCGGGCCGTAACCCATGATCGCCGGGTCGCAACCCGCCACGGCCATCGCACGGATCTTCGCGCGCGGCTTGAGGCCGAGCGCCTTGGCACGCTCGTAGCTCATCACGAGCATGGCGGAAGCGCCGTCGGAGATCGCCGAGGACGAACCCGCCGTCACCGTGCCGCCCTTCGGATCGAAGGCCGGCGGCAGCGCCGCCAGCGTTTCGACGGTGGTCTCCGGACGAATCACTTCGTCGATCTCGCAGAGCACGCGCGCGCCGACCGCGTCGTGACCTTCGATGCCGACGATTTCGTTCTTGTAGCGACCCGTCTGCGTCGCCTCCCAGGCCTTGGCGTGCGAGCGCGCCGCGAACTGGTCCTGCATCTCGCGCGTGATGCCGTGCATGCGGCCGAGCATCTCGGCGGTCAGGCCCATCATGTTCGACGCCTTCGCGTACTGCGTCGACGCGGCCGGGTTCAGGTCGATGCCGTGCATCATGTTGACGTGACCCATGTGCTCGACGCCGCCGATCACGAACACGTCGCCCTGGCCCGTCATGATCTGCGCCGCCGCAGTGTGCAGCGCCTGCATCGACGAGCCGCAGAGCCGGTTGACGGTCTGGCCCGGCACCGTGTGCGGCAGGCCGGCCAGCAGCAGCGCATTGCGGGCAATGTTCATGCCCTGCTCCAGCGTCTGGTTGACGCAGCCCCAGATCACGTCCTCGACCTCTTTCATGTCGAGGCCCGGATTGCGGCGGAACAGCGCCTTGATCAGCTCCGCCGAGAGCGTCTCGGCGCGGACGTTGCGGAACATGCCACCCTTCGAGCGGCCCATCGCTGTGCGGACGCCATCGACGATGACGACATCGCGGGGATTGAGACTCATCTTGATCTCTCCTGTAATTCCGTGAGGGCCGCGGTCAGCCGAAGAACTTCTTGCCGGCAGCGGCCATGTCGCGCAGCAGCTGCGGCGCTTCGTACAGCTTGCCGAGCGGCGCTAGCTTGTCGGCCATGCGCCAGGAAGTTCGCGACGCCGGTCTGGTCGATGTAGCGGCAGGCGCCGCCGCGGAACGGCGGGAAGCCGATGCCGTACAGCAACGCCATGTCGGCCTCGTGCGGCGAGGCGACGATCTTCTCTTCGAGGCAGCGCGCCACCTCGTTGAACATCGGCACCATGCAGCGTGCGACGATCTCGTCCGGCGCGAACTCCTTGCGCGGCGCCACGACGTCCTTGATCAGCTCGTACGTCGCCGGGTCCACCGACTTCTTCGGCTTGCCCTTCTTGTCGGGCGCGTAGACGTAGTACCCCTTGCCGTTCTTCTGGCCGTAACGCTGGTTCTCGACCAGCACCTGGGTGGCGTTGCGCCAGTCGTGACGCATGCGGTCGGGGAACCCCTGCGCCATGACTTCCGCGGCATGCACGCCGGTGTCCATGCCGACGACGTCCATCAGGTACGCCGGACCCATCGGCCAGCCGAACCGCTCCATCGCCTTGTCGATGGCCTGGAAGTCGGCACCGTCGCGCATGAGCATGTGGAAGCCGGCGAAGTACGGGAACAGCACGCGGTTGACGAAGAACCCCGGGCAGTCGTTCACGACGACCGGCGTCTTGCCCATCTGGCTCGCGAGCTTCACGGTCGCGGCCACGGCCTCCTCGGACGACTGCTTGCCGCGGATCACTTCCACCAGCGGCATCATGTGCACCGGGTTGAAGAAGTGCATGCCGACGAAGTTCTGCGGCCGCTTGAGGCTCTGCGGCCAGCAGGCTGATCGAGATCGTCGACGTGTTGGACGCGATGATCGTGTCGTCGCGCACCAGGCCTTCGACTTCGGACAGCACGGCCTGCTTGACCTTCGGGTTCTCGACCACCGCTTCGATGATGATGTCGACCCCGCCGAAATCGCCGTAGTTCAGCGTCGGGCGGATGCGGCCGAGCGTCTCGGTCATCTTCGCCGGCGTCGACTTGCCCCGCTCGACCGACTTTGCCAGCAGCTTGCCGGCCTCGTTCATGCCGAGCGCAAGCTGCTCTTCCTTGATGTCCTTCATGATGATCGGCGTGCCCTTGTAGGGCCGCCTGGTAGGCGATGCCGCCACCCATGATGCCGGCGCCGAGCACGGCCGCCTGCCTGATCTCGCGCTTGCTCTTCTTCTCCCAGCTGCCAGCGGCCTTCTTCACGCCCTGGTCGGCGAGGAAGACGCCGATCAGCGCGTTCGCCTGCGGCGTGACGGCCGCCTTGGCGAAGTACTTCGCTTCGACTTCGAGCGCGGCGTCGCGGCCGAGCGTGGCGGCTTCCTGCATGTTCTTGAGCGCCAGCATCGGCGCCGGGTAGTTCGGGCCGGCCTGCGCGCCGACCACGGCCATCGACGACGTGAACGCCATCGTCAGTTCCATCGTGTTGAGCTTGAGCGGCGCCAGCTTGGCGGCGCGACGCGCCTGCCAGTCGAGCTTGCCGGCGATGCACTGCCTGACCATCGCGAGTGCGGCGTCGCGCAGCTGCTCGGGCGCGACGACGGCATCGACAGCGCCGTCCTTCAGCGCCGCGTCGGCCTTCTTGTCGGCGCCGGCGCAGATCCATTCCACGGCGTTGTCGATGCCGATGATGCGCGGCATGCGCACCGAGCCGCCGAAGCCCGGGAAGATGCCGAGTTTCACTTCGGGGAAACCCACGGACGCCGCGGTCGACATCACGCGATAGTCGCCTGCCAGCGCCAGCTCGAGACCGCCGCCGAGGCAGACGCCGTTGATGGCGACGACCGTGGGCACGGGCAGGTCCTCGAATGCGCTGAGCATCCGGTTCACTTCGAGCACCGACTTGGCGATGCCCTCTTCGCCCGCCGCGAACATCGCGCCGAACTCGGTGATGTCGGCGCCGACGATGAACACGGCCTTGCCCGACGTCACGATGACGCCCTTCACGCTGCCGTCCTGTGCGATCGCCTGCGTCGCGGCCGCAAAATCCTGCAGCGCGACGGCGTTCAGCTTGTTGACCGATTCGCCAGCCAGGTCGAACTTGAGCTCGACGATGCCATCGCCCAGCGCCGCGGCACTGAAGGCGGGTCCCGTATACAGCATGAGTCTCTCCCTACGTCAGGTTCACCGCGTCGCCGGATGGACGTGGCTCAGCGCCCAAGTTTGCGGCACTGCAACAGAATTTGTAATGGGGGATTGCTCGTCCAGCCACCTCTCGCGCCTGCCGGAGAGGTCGACCGCAGGCCGGAGGAAGGCTTTTAAAACAGCGACTTACGTAAGCTTCCGGTCGTCCAGCCCGAAGCCACGGGAGATGATTTCCTTCATGACCTCCGACGTGCCGGCATAGATCCGCGAGACCCGGGCGTCCGTGAAGGACCGGGCGATCCGGTATTCCTCCATGTAGCCAGCCCCGCCGAACAGCTGCAGGCACTCGTCGGCCGTCCGGAACTCGAGTTCGCTGGTCAGCAGCTTGGCCTCGGCGGCAAGGTCGGCACTGAGCCGCCCCTGCAGGTGCTCCAGCACGAGCGTGTCGACGAACACCTGCGCCGAGTCGATCTGCGCCCGCAACTCGGCGAGCTTGAAGCGCGTGTTCTGGAAGGCGCCGAGCGGCTTGCCGAACATGCGCCGCTCCTTGACCCAGTCGAGCGTCAGGTCCCAGGCCACCTGCGCGCCGGTCGTGTACTGCACCGCGCCGATCAGGCGCTCTTCGGCGAGGAAATGCGTCAGGTAATGAAAGCCCTTGGCCGGGTCGCCCAGCACGTTGGCCTTGGGCACCTTCACGTCCCGGAAGAAAAGTTCCGACGTGTCCTGCGCGTGCAAGCCGATCTTCTGCAGATGCCGCCCGCGCTCGAAGCCTTCCATGCCGCGCTCGACGACGAACAGGCCGATGCCGTAGCGCTGGTCGGGCACGGTGCGCGCCGCCACCACGACGACGTCGGCGAGCTGGCCGTTGGAAATGTAGGTCTTGGAGCCGTTCAGCAACCAGTGGTCGCCCCGGTCCTCGGCGCGGGTCTTCATGCCCGCAACGTCGCTGCCGGCGCCCGGCTCCGTCATGGCGACGGCGAGGATCTTCTCGCCCCGCACGAACGCAGGCAGGAAGCGGGACTTCTGCTCGTCGTTGCCGAGCTGGCCGAAGTACGGACCGACCAGGCGTGAATGCAGGTTGAGGAAGAAGCCCGGCTCGCCGTGGCGGATGTTCTCCTCGATCAACACCTGCTCGTAGCGAAAATCCGCAACGCCCGCACCGCCGTACTGCTCGTCCGCCCAGAGCAGCAGGTAGCCCTGCTCGCCGGCCTTGAGGTAGGCCTCGCGGTCGACCACGCCGGCCTGCCGCCAGCGCTCGGCATGCGGCGCGATCTCGGCCTGGAAGAAACGGCGGGCGGCGTCGCGAAACGCGTCGTGTTCCGCCTCGAAAATGGTGCGTCGCATGGCCATGGTGCGTGCCCTTGCGCCTACTTGGCGCGCGACTTCTTGCCGACCATGCGCTCGACGGTCTGGATCATGTGCATTACGACGTCGGTGACGGTATAGGCAGTGCGCGGGCGAAACCAGGTGGCCACCCAGGTGAGCATGCCGCTGATCGAGACCGCGACCATGCGTGGCTGGTCGAGCACGAACTCGCCTGCCGCACTGCCTTCGTCGAGCAGCTGCGCGAGCCGCTGGTCGAACTGCTTGCGCAGTTCCATCAGGTGCTTCTGTTCGGCGGCCTCGAGGTTCTTCTCTTCGCGGTTGTAGACCACGACGTACTTCTGGTCGCGGATGACGATCGTGGTGACACGCTCGACGATCAGCCGCAGCTTCTCCGCCGGCGTGATGTCCATCGCCAGCACTTCGTCCTGCGCGGCGATCGACTCGGTGATGCCGAGCTCGCAGATCGCGTTCAGGATCTCGCTCTTGTTGCGGAAGTACGAATAGAGGAACGGCTTGGTGACGTCGAGCGATTCGGCGATCGAGTCGAGCGTCGTCGCCTCGTACCCTTGCGCAAAGAACAGCTCGCGCGCTTCCTCGAGGATGCGGCGTCGCTTGAACTCCTGCACCTCGCTGCGCAGCTCGTGCGTCTTGCCCGTTTCAACACTGGTCACCCGGCCGGCCCGGGACGTCGACTTTGCCGTGGCCAAGGCTTCAGCTCCCGATCTTGTCGCGACGGATCACGATACCGGCCTGCTCGCGGTCCCAGGTATCCGGGGTTATCCCCTGCCGGCGCAGGTCGGCCTTGAGCACCTTGGCCGACGGCGTCTTGGGCAGCTCGGGCAGCACGCGCACGTAGCGCGGAATCATGAAATAGGCGAGCCGTTCGCGCAGGAACTCGAGCAGCGCGGCCGGGTCGATCGTCTGGCCCGGCGCCGGCGCGACGATGGCCATCACCTCGTCCTCGCCGAGTTCGCTCGGCACCGCGACGGCAGCCGCCTCGCGCACGGCCGGGAAGCGCACGATCTCGGCCTCGACCTCGAACGAGGAGATGTTCTCGCCGCGACGGCGAATGGCGTCCTTGATGCGGTCGACGAAGAAGAAGTTGCCCGTCGGAGTCCTGCCGGAACGCGTCGCCGGTGTGGAACCAGCCGTTGCGCCACGCTCGCGCGGTGGCCTCCGCGTTCTTGTAGTACCCGCTGTTCATGGCCCACGGACGGTCGGTGCGGACGATCATCTCGCCCACGCTGCCCACCGCAACCTCGCAATCGTTGTCGTCGACGAGCCGCACGTCGACGCCGGGCCGCACCTTGCCGCACGTGCCACGCACCTGCGGGTTGGGCTCGGAGACGATCGGCGACGAGATCTCCGTCATGTTGAAGATGGTGTACACGTCGAGCCCGAAGCGCTGGTGGAATTCCTGGGCGCCGTCGTTGAGCGGCACGATGAAGCACTTGCGCACCTTGTGGTCGCGATCCTGCGGACCTGGCGTCGCCTTCAGCAGGAACGTGGCCATCACGCCGAGCAGGAACACGGCCGTCGTCTGCGTCTCGCGCACCAGCGGCCAGAACGTGTCGGTGGAGAAGCGCTCGGGCAGCACGATCGACCCGCCGCGCGCGAGCATCGCGAAGCTGAGGCCCATGCCGCCGATGTGGAACATCGGCATGTTGACCAGGAACCGGTCGGAGCCGTCGATGAAGTGCCAGGCTTCAGGGCCGGGGTTGGTGTACATGTGCAGGTACGACGAGAGCACGCCTTTCGACGGGCCGGTGGTGCCCGACGTATAGATGATCGACTGCGTGTCCCACGGCTCGATCGGCCGCGCCAGCGGCTTGAGTGAGCCCTCGTCGCCCGTCGAGCGTCGCAAACAATGTCGCGGGCAGCGGCGCGGGCGGCAGCGAATCGGTGCCGGTGACGACGATGCGCTCGAGCTTTGCCAGTGCCACTTCCTTGAGGCGCGGCACGAGGTCGGCGTGGACGACGGCCAGCCGGGCGTCGGAATTCTCGATGACGTGCTCGAGCACCCCGCCGCGATAGGCGGTGTTGATCGGCACGTAGACGGCGCCCAGGTAATTGAGCGCGTAGTACGTGAGCAGCATCTCCGGCGTGTTCGGCTGCCAGCAGAGCACGTGCTCACCCTGCCGCACGCCCTGCTGCTGCAGGCCGGCCGCGACGGCGATGACCTTCGCCCGCAGGTCGCGGTAGGTCCACAGCGCGCCGCCGTCGAAGAGGACGTAGGGCTGGTCGCCACGCTCGCTCGCCCAGCGATCGATGAGGTACCTGACGACGCAACGCTCGCGCGACGGCACGCGCGGATCGGCATGCGATGCGGATTGTGTCTGTGGCGCAGACGCCGGGCTCGACATGGATTCCCCCTCGCAACGAATCTATTGCAACGCAGTACGCATCGCTTCCGACTGCTACTGAACGGTCTGCAACGCTTCCCGTTGGTAATACTTTGTACACCATCGGTAACGTCGATACAATCGAGGCCGCAGGGGATTTTCCCGGCTTTTTTGTGGAGCCGTCCATGTACCAGACGATGATCGGACTCACGCCGCTGGAGCGTGTGCACAGCGGCCGCCCGGTGGCCCAGGCGATCGCCGACGAGGCCGCCACCATCGGCGCCCAGCGCGTGTTCATCGTCTGCAGCAACACGCTCAACCACAAGACCGACGAGATCGACAAGGTGCGGCGCGCGCTCGGCGCGAAGCTCGTCGGCGTGTTCGACAAGGTGCGCCCGCACGTGCCGCGCGAGGACGTATCTGCGGCGGTTGCTGCCGCCGAGCCGTTGCGCCCGGACCTGCTGGTGTCGATCGGCGGCGGCTCCTGCACCGACCTCACCAAGATTCTCGCCGTCTGCCTCAAGCACGGCCTGCGCACGCCCGCGTCGATGGAGGCGTACCACATCGTCGTGCATCCCGATCATTCAGTCACCGCGCCGGCCTTCGCAGGACCGGACATTCCGGTCGTGATCGCGCCGACGACGCTTTCGGGTGGCGAGTTCAATGCGCTCTCCGGCTCGACCGACAAGGTCACCAACGTCAAGCAGGGCTACGTGCATCCGAAGATGACCGCGCGCGCCGTCATCCTCGATCCGTCGCTCACGGTCCACACGCCCGAATGGATCTGGTTGTCGACGGGCGTGCGCTCGTTCGACCATGCCTTCGAGACGCTGGGCTCGCTCAACTCGAACGACTGGTACGACGGCATGGCGATGAACGCAGTGCGCCTGCTCTCGCAGGGGCTGCCGCGCGTGAAGGCAAACCCGAACGACCTCGAGGCGCGGCAGATGTGCCAGATGGGCGCCTGGTGCTCGATGACGTCGATCGTCTGCGGCCTGCCGATGGGCATCAGCCACGCGGTCGGCCATGCGCTCGGCGGTTCGTTCGACGTGCCGCACGGCTACACGTCGTGCGTGATGGCCCCGTTCGCGCTGGAGTACAACAGCGTCGTGAATGGCGAGCGGCAGAAGCTGATCAGCATCGCGTTCGGCCAGCCGAACCGTCCCGCGCACGAACTCGCCGACGAAGCGATCCGCGGCCTCGGCATGCCGCGCAGCCTCACGGCCGTGGGCCTCAAGGAGGCGGACCTCGCTCCGCTCGCCGGCTACACGTTCCAGGACATCTGGTGCGGCACGAACCCGCGCCCGATCCCGAACGCCGAAGCGCTGGTGCCGCTGCTGCGCAAGGCGCTGTGATTTGACGGTGCCCGCGGACCTGCTCGGGCGACTGCTGCGCGGTGATCGCGCCGCGCTCGCCCGCGCGATCACGCTGATCGACCGCCGTCCGCTCGACGCGGCGGCGATCGACGCGACGCTGGGTCCGCACACGGGACGCGCTGCAACGGTCGGCATCACCGGACCTCCCGGAGCCGGGAAATCGACGCTCGTGGGCGCCCTGCTCAAGGCGGCGGTCCGCCGCAACGACCGTGTCGCCGTGCTCGCGCTCGATCCGATGTCCGCGATCTCGGGTGGCGCCGTGCTCGGCGACCGCTTGCGCATGGAGCACACGACGGCCGACGAGCGTGTCTTCGTGCGCTCGATGACGGCCGACAACGGCGCCGGCGGGCTCGCGCTGGCCACGCCTTTCGCGATCCGTGCGCTCGACGCAGCGGGCTGGCCATGGGTGCTGATCGAAACCGTCGGCGTCGGCCAGACCGAATTCGAGATCGTCGAGGCGGCGACGACCACCGTGGTCGTGCTCAATCCCGGCGCCGGCGACGAGGTGCAGGCCGTCAAGGCGGGGCTGCTGGAGATGGCGGACGTCTTCGTCATCAACAAGGCTGATCGCGAAGGCACCCAGGCCGCGCGGCTCGACCTGGAACGCACGGTGCAGCAGCTGCCAGCCGCTGCCTGGCGACCGCCGATCGTCGAGACCGTCGCGAGCGAAGATCGCGGCACGGATGCAGTGTGGGACGCGATCACCGCGCATCGCACGCACCTGCACGAGACGGGCGCGCTGGCAGAACGGCAGCAGCGGCTGCTGCGCCTTGCGCTGCGACGGCTGGTGCTCGCGCAGCTCGAGACTCGTCTCGATGACTCACTGCGTTCGGACGAAATTGCGCGGCGCATCGACGCGGTGCATGCGGGCACGTCCGACCTGGGCGCGGTCGGCGCTGAACTGCTCGCGAGCGTGACTGGCCGTTAGCGCCACCACGGCTCAGTCGCAGGGCGGGCAATTCCACCAGGCCGGCATGCTCCCACACTTCCAGAATGCGTCATTTGCCTACGACAGCGCCTCTCGTGCGTTGCTGTCGACGGCCCATGCATCGCTGCAAGACTGCGCAGGGACGTCACGTCTGCGACAAGGAGTCGGCATGAAAGGTTTTGTGAAAGACATCGAGAACCTCGCTGTTCGCAACGACGGCTTTTCGCCAGGTGCTCTACACGGCGAAAAGCTGCCAGCTGGTCCTGATGGCCCTGCAGCCCGGGGAAGAAATCGGGGCGGAAGTGCACTCGCTCGACCAGTTCTTCCGCGTCGAGGAAGGATCGGGTGCGGCGGTTCTGGATGGTGTGCGGACGGCGATCCAGGCGGGCTTTGCCGTCCTCGTGCCGGCCGGGGCGAATCACAACATCATCAATACCGGCAGCACGCCGCTGAAGCTGTACACGCTGTACTCGCCGCCGAACCACCGGGACGGTGTCGTGCACCGCACCCGCGCGGAGGCGGAGGCCGACACGGAGCAATTCGACGGCAAGACGTCGGAATAGCGGCGTACTGCAGCTACTTGCCGGAACCTTCGACTGCAGTCAGCCGTCGCGCGCAGTCCACGATGTCGCCGAGCTGCGAGCCCGGCGGAAACACTTCGACGCCGAGCGCTTTCAGGCGCTTGGCGGCCCATGGCGCAATGATGCCACCGGCAAAGACCGGCAGGTCCGGCCGCGCGGCCCGCAATTCGCCGATGATGCGTTCGGCCACTTCGACGTGCCCGCCGACGTTGAGGCCCACGAGATCGACGTCCTCGTCGATCGCCGCACGGACGATCTCCGTGCCGGTACTCATGCCGCCCAGGATCACCTGGAAGCCGCCGTCGCGCAGCGCCCGCGCCACGACGGAGATGCCGCGCCAGTGGCCATCGAGCGCGGTCTTGGCGAGCAGGATGCGGCGCGCCGGAACTGCCGTGCCTGGGGCAGCGGAACTCGCGGCAGTCGATTCGTTGCGGGTCGATGACATGTGCGTGGTGTCCTTGCGGCCGCGGGCGCGTCAGACGAGCTTCGGCGTCTGCCAGTCGCCCCAGGCCTGGCGGAAGATGTCGCCGATCTCGCCGATCGTCACCTCGGCGTCCACGGCCTGCATCATCACGGGCATGATGTTACGACCCTCGTCCCGGCACGTCGCGGCCAGTTCGCGCATCGCCGCGGTCGCCGCGGTCTCGTGCCGCTCCCGGCGCACGGCTTGCAGTCGTTCGAGTGCCACGGGGTAGGCATCGGTCACGGGCGGGAAGCCGTCGACTTCCCACGGCGTGATGTCTTCCTTGAAACAGTTGACGCCGACGATCTTGCGCTCGCCGCGCGCCTCGGCGATCGCCTGCGACTCCTGGTTCTCGCGTGCGCGCGCATGCAGCCAGCCCGAATCGAGCGTGGCAAGGAAGCCGCCCTGCGCGAGCAGCTGGTCGACGAATTCCCAGGCACGACGCTCGAGTTCGGCCGTCAACGTCTCGACGTAGTACGAGCCGCCGAGCGGATCAGTCACCGCCGGGATGTTGGTCTCGTGCTCGAGGATCTGCTGGATGCGCACCGCCATCTGGTGCGCGTGCTCGCTGGGGATCGAGATCGCCTCGTCGTAGCCCGACACGCCGAGCGACTGCGTGCCGCCGAGCACGGCGGTGAGTGCCATCAGCGTGCCGCGCACGATGTTGTTGAACGGCTGCTGGTACTGCATGTACGCGCCGGAGGTGACGATGTGTATGCGCATGCGAAGCGCGCGCTCGTCGGTGATGCCGTAGCGCTCGGTGAGCAGCTTGTGCCACATCTTGCGGGCGGCCCGCAGCTTGGCCGCATCCTCGAAGATTTCCATCGTCGTGCGGAAGTTGACGCCGCCGACGCGTTGCGCGGCGACCGTCAGGTCCATGCGGCCGCGACGCTTGACCTCGTCGAGGTACTCGATGGCGTTGGCCATCACCGCACCGAGTTCCTGCCAGGCATTGAGCCCGGTGTCGCCGCCGTTGTAGCCGGCGATCGAGACGGGCACCCACTTCGGCAGGTGCTCGGCGCAGAACTCGATGATGTCGGCGTTGAGCCGCAAGCCCGGCGCCGTCGGCACCTGCTGCTTGGTGACGCACCCAAGGTACGTCAGGAAGAAATCGCTCTGCCCCGTGCCGAAGAGCTGTGCCAGCGGAATGCCGCGGCGCTTGGCGACCGTCCAGTACGCGGCGAGCGCGAACGGTGCGTGCTGCACCACGGCGCCGCCGGCATGCCCGAACGTGCTCTCGATCGGCAAGTCGGCCAGGCACAGCTCGGTCTCGCGCACGCTCTGCATCACCGCGCCGGTGAGGCCGACGTCTTCCTTGCGCGCGACGACGTCCGGATGGTCGACGTTGTAGAGGTGGTCGGCCGTATTGCGATCGTGCTCCATCAGGAACCCGGTCTCGCCGTTGCGCAGCAGGAACTTGATGCGTTCGTTCTCGTCTTCGGGCTTGCCGAAGCCACTCAGCTGGAAGATTCGCCAGGGCTTGGTGCGATAGCCTTGCGGGAACCCGCCGCGATGAAACGGGGGCTGGCCGGGAGCGCTGCCAAGGACACGCGTATGCTCCGCCGGCACGTCCTCGGGACCGTAGCTCGCCTTGAGCTCGA
This sequence comes from uncultured Gammaproteobacteria bacterium, assembly GCA_963746325.1. Classification (GTDB taxonomy): domain Bacteria; phylum Pseudomonadota; class Gammaproteobacteria; order Steroidobacterales; family Steroidobacteraceae; genus RPQJ01. Next base: position 59,797 of record CAVVBC010000005.1, read on the forward strand.
TGCCTGACGCGCTGCGGTAAACCGGCGGTGGCTTGTCTTGGGCTGGCATGGGTCGTGGGGCTCCGTGCGGCCGAGTATACTAACGGTATAAAAAATCTACCACCGGTTTCATTTTACAGACGACGGTCAATCGAGGGTCCAGGAATGCCGCCGCACACGCTGCCAAATCCCTATGCCGAACTCTTCTCGGTCGCTGGCAAGACAGCCGTCATCACCGGGGGCTCGTCGGGCCTCGGCCTGGCGATGGCAGAGGCCTACCTGCGCTGCGGGGCACGCGTCTACATCACCGGCCGCAAGCTCGAGTCGCTCGAGGTCGCCCGGAGCGACCTGGCTGCCCACGGCGACGTCAGGGCGGTGGCGGGCGACGTCGGCACGCCTGCAGGGATCGAGGCGCTGCGCGCCGCGCTCGAGGGCGAGGCCGCGCTGCACGTGCTCATCAACAATGCCGGCATCACCTGGGGCGCCTCCGTCGAAAAATTCCCGGCTGACGCCTGGGATTCGGTCATGGGCGTCAACGTCAAGGCGCCCTTCATGCTGACGCAGGCGTTCCTCGGCAAGCTGCAGGCGGCAGCGACCCCCGCCGATCCCGCCCGCATCATCAACATCGGCTCGGTGTACGGAGTGACCAGCCAGGTGCTGCGCGCCTGGTCCTATGCCGCGAGCAAGGCGGCGATCCACCAGCTGACCAAGGTGCTCGCGGCGGAACTGGCCACGCGCAACATCCTGGTGAATGCCATCGCGCCGGGATTCTTTCCGTCGAAGATGACCCACTTCATGACGAGCAGCGAGGAACGCATGACCGAAATGCGCAAGATGATCCCGCTGGGGCGCGAAGGCTCCAAAGACGATATCGGCGCGCTGGCGCTGTTCCTCGGCTCGCGCGCAAGCTCTTACATGACGGGCAACGTGATACCGCTGGATGGCGGCGTCCTCGCCAGGACCTGACGACAGGATCGCCATGAATACCCGCGCTGAAGACCGCTACGAAACCTTCCGTGTCGAACGCCGCGGCGACGTCGACTGGCTGACGCTCGATCGGGCCGACGCCCTCAACGCCATGAACGCGCGGATGATCGCCGAGCTCGCCGAGTACTTCGGCGACCGCGTGCAGGACACCGTGACGCGCGTGATCGTGCTGCGTGCGGCGGGCAAGTCGTTCTGCGCGGGACTCGACCTGCGCGAAATGACGGACCTGATCGAAGAACTCGACACCGCTGCGCGCCTGCGCTTCCAGCAGCGCCTGAGCAGCATCTTCGTCTCGATGCGCCGCTGTCCGCAGCCCATCGTGTGCCTGGTGCAGGGCGCCGCGGCCGGCGGCGGCTTTGCGCTGGCGCTCGCGTCCGATCTCCGCCTCTGCACGCCCGACACGCGCATGAACGCTGCCTTCATCAAGGTGGGCCTGAGCGGCTGCGACGTCGGCATGAGTTACCTGCTGCCCCGCGCCGTGGGTACGTCGGTCGCCGCCGAGATGCTGTTCACCGGCGCGTTCCTCGACGCCCAGCGCGCCGCTGCATTGGGCTTCGTCTCTGCCGTGGTCGATGCAGCAGACCTCGAGGCCGCCGGGCAGAAATGCGTGGATACGCTGCTGCACGCGGACCCGCTCGGCCTCGCGCTCACCAAGCAGGGCTTGCAGGTGGGAATCGACGCGCCGTGCCTCGAATCGGCCATCGCGAACGAGGACCGCCAGCAGTCGCTGCTGAGCGGCACCGCGGGCTTCCAGGAGCGGATGCGCGCGTTTCTCCGGCGCAAATAGCCAGGTTTCGCCTCAGGCGTGACAGCGCAGTTCCGTGAGGCCGCGGAACAGGAAGCCCGCGCGCCACGTCGCGTGCTCGATATCCACCGCCAGGTGCGGCAGCCGGGTCGCAAGCGCGGCGAATGCCACGCGGCCTTCCAGCCGCGCCAGCTGCTGCCCGATGCAGTGATGGATGCCGCCGCCGAACGACAGCATCCGTGAGTCCCTGCGCGTGATGTCCATGCTCTCGGCCCGCTCGAACACGGCCGGGTCGCGATTCGCCGCACCCAGCAGGCACAGCACGCGCTCGCCCGGGCGCACGTCGAAGCCGCCGACGGTGGCCGGTTGCAGGGCCGTGCGGTAGGTGCCCTGCAGCGAGGATTCGAAGCGCAGCACTTCTTCGACGGTGCGCGGCGCAAGCTCTTCGGGTTGCGCGACCAGTGCCTGCCACTGTCCCGGCTCGCGGTGCAGCGTGAGCATGCCGTTGCCGATCAGGTGCGCCGTCGTCTCGAACCCGGCGCCGAACATCGCCACGATGACGTTGGCGACCTCGGCCTTGCTGAGCGCCGAGCCGTCCTCGTCCCGGGCCGCGACCAGCGCGCTGGTCAGGTCGTCCTTCGGCTCGGCCTGCTTGCGGTCGTAGAGGCGGCCGAAGAACTCGTTGAGGAAGTCCATCTGCGCGTCGGCCTGCGCCAGCAGTTCGGGCTCCAGCGCCCGCGTCTCGAACACGATGAAGGATTCCGCGACGGCGCGCGTAAGTCGCGCGAGGCTCTCCGGCGAACGCTCTTCGCCCTCGAGCCCGAGCATGTCGCACATCACCAGCGTGGGCAGCTGGTAGGCAAAGTCCCAGAGCAGCTCGATGTCGTGCTTCGCCACCATCGCGTCGATCAGGCCATCGACGATCTGCTGGATGCGCGGCTGCATGGCGGCAACGCGCTTCGGCGTCAGCGCGAAGGCCACCAGCTTGCGCAACCGGGTATGCGCGGGAGGATCCTGCATCACGAAGACTTCGGACAGCCAGCGGTACGACGAATGCGCCATCACGTCGAAGCCCGGGCCGTAGTAGAGCTGGATGTTGTGGACGAAGTTGCCCTGGCCAAAGGCCGCGTGATTCGTGATCACCTCGCGCACGTCGGCATGGCGTGACGCCACGTAGTACTCGGTGCTCGCCTTGTGCAGGCCCGGCGCGGCGCGCAGGTGCTCGTAGTAAGGACGATAGGGATTGCGGATGAGTTCCGGATCGGCCGGGTCGAAGCGATAGCTGGAATCGAGCCGTGTCGTCCCGTTCATGCGGTTGCCTCGAAGATGGGTTCGAACGCGTCGCCGCGGCGACGGACGCGGCAGCAGTGCGCACCGCCGAAGTGTGCGGGGACCAGCAGCGCATTGCGGTCGGCGGCGTCGGCAAGCACGCTGCGGCGCGTGGCCCGTGCCTGGGCCTGGTCCTCGCAGAACGGGCTGTTCCAGTCGGGGCAATGCACCTGCACCGGGTGATGCAGGATGTCTCCCACGAACAACGCACCGTCACCCTGCGAGCGCACGTCCATGACCAGGTGCCCCGGCGTGTGGCCCGGTCCGAGCCGCAAGGTGATCGATTCGCTGACCCGATGTCCTGCGTCCACCAGTTCGGCGACACCGGCATCGAGCAGGGGCTGCACGCTGTCCTCGAAGACGTTGGTGTTGACGTGCACTCCACCCGGAGTCGGCCGCGGGCCCGCGCCTTGCGGATCCCAGTAGTCACGCTCGATGGCAGAGAAGAGGTAGCGCGCCCGCGCAAAGGTCGGTACCCAGCGGCCGGCATGCAGCTGCGTGTTCCAGCCGACGTGGTCGATGTGCAGGTGCGAGCAGATCACGACGTCGATGTCGTCGGGCGTGAAGCCGGCGGCTGCCATGCGTGTGAGGAACGGTGTGTCGAGCCCGCCGAACAGCGGGATGCCCGGACGGTCCTTGGCGTTGCCCGCACCGGTGTCGTACAGCACCGTCAGGCCGTCGACCTCGAGGATCCAGCTCTGCAGGAAGGCATACAGGCTGTCCGCGTCGTCGCGGTAGTACTGCGGCGTGAGTCCCGGCGCCAGCGCGCGGAACGTGGCCTCGTCGTAGCCCATGAAGAACGCCGAGGGCGGCAGGAAATTACCCTGCCACTCCTCGACGTGGTGCACGCGGACCGCGCCGACGTGCAGCGAAGTCCGCGGCCCTGCAGTCATGCCGCGGCCTAGAAGTTGTAGCCGAGCGTGACGCCGTACGTGCGCGGCGGCAGCAGCGAACCCACGCGGACGCTGCCGTAGAGCGGCGCGGTGATGATGTTGTTGCTGATGACCAGCTCGTCCGTCGCGTTGCGAATCCAGCCCGTGACGTGCCACCTGCCCTCGCCGCCTTCGTACCCCAGGCGCGCATTGACGGTCGTGTACGCCTCCTGGAACGCATCGGAGTTGTTGAACTCCGTGAAGTACACGTCGTCCTGGTACGCGGCCTCGACGCTCGCGATGATGCTGCCGGTCGCCGTGACCGGACGCACGTAGTCGAGCGCCGCGCGGGCCGTGTATTCAGGCGCGTTCTGCAGGTTGTTGCCGCTCAGGTCGACCTGGGCGAAGTTGTCGCGGTAGTCGCCGGTGACGAACTCCTTGTAGGTCGCGTCGAGCCACGTGGCCGAGAAGTTGCCGGTGAGGCCTTCGGTGAAGCGCGCGACCAGCTCGATCTCGATGCCCATGTTCTCGGCGGACGCCGCGTTGATCGTCTGCACGACGCTCTGCTCGTTGACGAAACCGACCTGCAGGTCGGTGTAGTCATAGTAGAACGCCGCCGTGCGCAGCGACGCGCGACCGTCCATGAACGGCATCTTGTAGCCGATCTCGTACGCGTCGACGAACTCGGGATCGATCACCTCGTTGAGGCTGCCGATGTTGATGACGCCCGACTTGAAGCCCTGCGTGAACTGCAGGTAAGCCAGGCCGTCGTTCGGCGTCTTGTACTCGAGCAGCACCTTCGGGGTGACCTTGTCCCAGGACTTTTCCCGGTCGGTCGGCACGTTGACGCCGATGGCGTCGAAAATGAACGAACCGGTGCCTTCGCGCTTCTCGTAGTTGTAGCGGGCGCCGAGCGTGAGGGCCCAGCTGTCGGTGAAGGAATACCGGCCCTGCAGGAACACGCCGTACGCTTCGACGTCGACGTCGCCCTTCTGCCAGTAGTTGCCGTCGTCGAAGGTGTTGGCCGGCAGGCCGAACACCAGGCCCAGGTTGGTGAGGGGCACCTTCACTTCGCCGTACATCGACTCGGAGAAGTAATTGGCGCCCATCAGCCAGTCGATGCCGACCGCCTGGCCGGACACCGTGAAATCCTGGCTCCACGATTCGCTCTGCTCGACGTAATTGTTCTTGCCGAACATGTCGACGTCCGAGCTGTCGAGGTCGTCGAGCAGGTAACGGTCGAAGTCGCGCCACGCAGTGATGGACCGCAGGTTCCAGCCTTCGGCGAAGCCCCAGTCGACGATCGCGCTCGCCGCGGTGCCTTCGCGCTCGTTGATCGGGTCGGCGTCGGAGACGATGTTGCGCTGGTCGGGCTGGCGCGGGGCGTAGTAATCGAAGATCGTCTGGCCGCCGAGCAGGTTGTGCGCGAGTTGGTCTTCCGGCACGACCGTGGTGCCGAAGAAGTGGAAGGCGTAGTTGTAGTCGTCTTCCTTGAAGTAGTCGCCCATCAGGACGATGTCCAGCGTGTCGCTGGGCTTGAAGCGCAGGCTGCCGCGCACGGCGTAGGCGTCGCGGTTGTCGATGGGTTTGTTGGTCGCCAGGTTCGTGCCGTAGCCGTCGCGACGATCGGCCTTGCCGGCGATGCGGCCCATGACCGTGTCACCGAAGATCGGCCCGCCGATCGCGCCTTCGACCGTGGTCGCCGCGTAGTTGCCGAGCGTGTAGGTGGCGTAGCCGTCGAGGTCCTCGGTCGGCTTCTTCGTCACCATGTTGACGACGCCGGCCGTCGCGCCGCGGCCGTACAGCGTGCCCTGCGGTCCGCGCAGGACTTCGACCTGCTCGAGATCGTAGAAGCCGGCAAGCTGGTGCGACGGACGCGGGATCATCGCGCCGTCCTGCAGGAATGCGACCGCGCCATCGGCGCCCAGGTCGATGCTGGTCATGCCGATGCCGCGGATGAACGTGCGGTTCACGCCGAACTGGTCGCCCACCGAAAGGTTCGGCACGGCCAGCGCGAGGTCACGGATCTCGCGAATGCCGCCGGGGCCCAGGGCGTCAGCGGTGATCGCCGTGATGGCCGCGGGCGTGCTGTCGATGTCCTGCGCGACCTTGGTCGCGGTGACGACGATTTCCTCGAGGGCGAGCGAGCCCCTCTCGTCCGCAGCGCTGGCCAGCGGGGCCGCGCCGAAAAGTGCGATCACGACAGCCGTGCGCAGCACGAGCGAACTACCTGAGGCAGTGTTCATCTAATTCCCCCGAATGAATGGTCCGTTGCACCGGTCGCCAGGCACGCGATCCCGCGGGCGATGCGCCGTTGCGACCCTTTGTATAGTCCCGTTTACCGTCAGTCAAGTTTGTTGTACGAGAGTAACAAACCCGGAAATCCGGCCAATAAGTTGTTGCAATGCGGTAACTTGGCCGCAACCGCACGGATGACCCATGCCGAACGCCTTGCGCCTCATCGCCCTGCTGCTTGCCCTGTCGTTGTTCCACGGCGCCGCCGCGCATGCGCAGGAGGACACCGAAGCCACGCGTGCCAACGTGCGGCAAACCTTCCAGGGCGCGATGGCGCAGGTAGCCGCCCGACCCTTCGCGCCGGCAGGCGGCGACCCGGAGGCGCTGCAACGCTACGTCCTGTATCCCTACCTGCAGGCGGCCCGGCTCAATCGCCAGCTCGCGCTGTTGCCGCGACAGGACGCCGCCACGGGCCTGCCGCTGGACGACGCGATCGCGGCGCTGCTCGCCCAGCAGGGCGATCTACCCGCCGCCCGCACGCTGCGCTCAAACTGGCTGCAGAGCCTGGCGGCGCGCAAGGACTGGCCGCGCTTCCTCGCGCAATTCGACGTCGGGCGCGATACCCAGACGACGTTGCGGTGTCATTGGCTGGCAGCGCGGGTGGCGAAGGGCGCGACCGACGGCCTGACGGACGACCTGACGAGCACGTGGCTCACGGCGAAGAACCTGCCGGACGCATGCGACCCGGTGTTCGCGTGGTGGCGGACGCAGGGCGGTCCTGGCGAGACGCTGACCGAGCGACGCGCGCGCATCGCGCTCGCCGCTGGCGAACCCGGCCTGGCGCGTTATCTGGCCAGGTCGCTGGCGCCCGCGCGTGCGGCGCCGCTGCTGCAATGGGCCGCACTGATCGAACAGCCGGCTCGCGAAATCGAGGCCCTGCTGGCCGCGCCGGGACGGTCCGTCGAGGCCGAGGCACTGGCGGATGGCTGGCTGCGCTATGCCCGTGCCGACGCGGTCAGGGCCGCCAACGCATTCCCCGCCCTGGTGCAATCGCGCCAGCTGGATGCGCGCAACGCGAGCCCGCATGCATTGGCGGTGGCGCTCGCGCTGTCGTGGAGCCGCGAGCCGCGTGCGCTCGAGTTCTTCCGCAAGGTGCACGAGGACGATTTCGACGAACGCGGCCACGAGTGGCGAGTGCGCGCCGCGCTCTGGGCCGGCGACTGGAAGGAGGCTGCGGCCGGAATCGCGGCGATGCCCGACGTCCTGCGCACGCAGACGCGCTGGATCTACTGGTCGGCACGTGCCAGCGAGCAACTCGGTGACTCGGCCCGGGCACGTGAGCTGTATGCCGCCGTAATCCCGACGGACAACTGGTATGCGGTGCATGCAGCCGCGCGCCTCGACCGCACCTTTGCGCCCCGGCTCGAGCCGCTCGGGCTCGACGCCGCCGCCATGGCCTCACTTGCAGCCGAGCCGCCCTTCGATCGCACCGGCGAACTGCTGCGCGTCGGGATGGATGCCGAGGCGACAACCGAATGGCGCGACGCAGTGGATGCGCTGCCGCCCCCGCGCCAGGTGCAGGCGGTTGGCCTGGCGTCGCGCTGGGGCTGGCATCACCAGGCCATTGCCACGGCCGCACGGCAGAAACTGTTCAACGACTACGACGTGCTGTACCCGCGCCCCTTCGACAGTTACGTGCGGGATGCAAGCCGGCGCACGGGGCTGCCTGAAAGCCTGATCTACGCCATCATCCGGCAGGAGAGCCTGTTTCGGGCAGACGCGGCCTCGGGCGCAGGCGCCGTCGGCCTGATGCAGTTGTTGCCGGAAACCGCCCGCATCACCGCGCGGCGTGTCGGCCTGCCCGCCCCGACACGAACCCAGCTCACCGAACCGGCCGTCAACATTCCGCTGGGCTCCGCGTTCCTTGCGAGCCTGGTGCAGCGCTTCGAGGGCGAGACCGCCATGGCTACGGCCGGCTACAACGCCGGACCGAATGCGGCGCGCCGGTGGCTGCCGCCCGCGCCCATGGACCTCGACGTGTGGGCCGAGAACATTCCATTCAACGAAACTCGCGCCTACGTGCAACGCGTGGCCTGGCATGCCGTCGTTTTCGACTGGCTCGGCGAGCGCAAACCCCGCGCGGCCAGGCACTGGTTGCGCGTTGTGCGGCCACCCGCCGCTGACGGCACGGCTGCAGCGCCCAGCACCCCCTGACCGGACGATTGAGCCCGATCTGGTGCGGACTGCACCGCGTGCCTGTTGCGCACGCGGGCACAGCACGTCATCTTGGCGCGACCGCAAGGAGGCTCCTCTTTGGACCGCCGGCTGCTCGGCTATTTTTCCGTGTTGTTCCTGCCACTGGCGGCCCTGCTGATCGCCGCAGGCGCGTTCGCCTACCGGCTGCAGGTGCGGCACCAGGTCGAAGAGATCGAACTGCGCCAGACCATCGACGCAGAGCGTGGCGCGCAGGCGCTCGCGGCCTACGTGCAGGACTTCACGCGCGACGTGCTGTTCATCCGCTCGCTGCAGGTCATGCAACAGCCGGGCCTCGGCACGGACGCAGCTGCACGCCAGTCGATGGAGCGCATTTTTGCGCTGGCGACAGAAACCAAGCGCGACCTCGACCGGGTGCGCTGGATCGACGAGAACGGACGCGAGCGTGCGCGCGTCGACACCGTGGCCGGCCGTCCGGTCATCCGCGGGCCAGCGGAACTCCAGGACAAGAGCAGCCGGTACTACGTGACTGCCATCAATCAGCGCGCGGCCGGCGAGGTCTATGTCTCGCCACTCGACCTGAGCATCGAACACGATGCGATCGAACTGCCGCACAAGCCCACGTTGCGTGTCGGCACTCCACTGCTGGACGCCACGGGCATGCGCCGGGGCATGCTGGTGCTGAACTACCGCGCAGAGGCGATGCTGGCGGCCTTCGACGGCCACACCGGGGGCATGTACGGCAAGACACTGCTGCTGAACGATGCGGGATTTTCGTTGCGCAGCGGCAACCCCGCGGACGACTGGGGGTTCATGTTCGGCCGCAAGGAAAACTTCGCGACGCGTAATCCGGCCGCGTGGGAGCGCATGCCGAAGACAGGGAGTGGACAGTTCAAGGACCAGGCCGGCCTGTGGACTGTTGCGACCTTCCGCCCGCAGCTCATTGCCGAATCGACGGCAGCGTCCGTCCGCACGCGGCCGCCCGGCGCACGGGACAAAGTCTCTCCCGGCGAGGCCTGGCTCGTGGTCACGCACATCAGTGCGGCCGAACTGGCGCATATGATCCAGCCTTTGCGCGCCACTTTGCTGGGTGGAACAGCCCTGCTGCTCGCGCTCGCGGGCGTCTTGAGTGCCTTGCTGGCGCGTGCCTGGCACAGGCGCGATGCCAGGGCGGTGGCACGCGTGCAGCGCGAGGCGAGGGAGAGCGCCGCCAGCCTGCGACTCATCCTGCAAAGCAACCCGAATGCGATGTTGATCGTGGACCGCAACGGCGTCATTACCGACGCGAATCCGAGTGCGGAGGCCACCTTCGGTCATGGGCCAGGGGAGATGCGCGCGTTGCGAGTGGAGGAGCTGATCCCCAACGCGGCAAGCGGCTCGCATGCCCGCCTGCTTGACTCGTATTTCGCGGGCCCGCATGCGCGACCGATGGGTATCGGCGTCGACCTCGCCGCACGGCGCAAGGATGGCAGCGAGTTCCCCGCGGAGATCAGCCTTGCCCCGCTGACGCTGCGCGGCGAGCCCGTCGTGGTCGCCACGGTCGTCGACATCACTGTGCGCAAGCAGGCCGAGTTGACGGCACGCGAGCTGAACAACATTCTCGAGCGACGCGTCGAAGACCGAACGCTCGAACTGCGCCGCGCCGAGGCCGACCTGCGCCTGATGCTCGAGTCGAGCGCCAGCGGCCTGTACGGCGTCGATCGTGCCGGCCGGGTCACGTTCATGAATCCCGCTGCCTGCGCCATCCTGGGTGTCGAAGCCGCGAAGATCGTCGGCACCCACTCGCACGAGTTCGTCGCGGACGACGGGCGCCCGGGGGAGTCCGGCACCTACGTCGAGCGGACGCTGCGCGATGGCATGCGCTTCACGGTGGACGACGCCAGCTTCCGTCATGCAGCCGGCGGCACGGTGCCGGTGATGTTCTCGACCCATCCGATGCTGCGCGACGGGGAAATCGTCGGCGCCGTGGTCAGTTTCACCGACATGACCGAGCGCCGTCGCATGGACGAGGCGCGCGAGGACGCGCTGCACGAAGCCGAACGGCTGGCCAGGGCCCGCAGCGACTTCCTCTCCAACATGAGCCATGAAATCCGCACGCCGCTGAACGGCGTGCTCGGTGTCGCGCAAGTGGGTCACCGTGACCTGCATGCGAACCCGGTCGCGCGCGAGGCATTCACGAAGATCCTCGAATCCGGCCGGACGCTGCTCGGCATCGTCGACAACGTGCTCGATTTCTCACGCATCGAGGCCGGCAAGGTGCATGTCGAGGCCACGCTGGTGCGACTGCCTGACCTGCTGGACGAGGTCGTGGTATCGATCTCGCCCATCGCCACCGCCAAGAGCATCGGCCTGACCGTTGTGCGCGAGCCCGGCTGCCCGGAACTCTGCATCACCGATCCGATGCGCGTGAAGCAGGTCCTGCTCAACCTGCTGGGCAACGCAGTGAAGTTCACCACGCGCGGCGAAGTGGTGTTGACCGTTGACCGCACTGGCGACAAGCTGCAGTTCGTCGTGCGCGACACCGGAATCGGCATCAGCCCCGAACAGTCAGAGCGGATCTTCTCGGCATTCGAGCAGGCCGATTCGAGCACCACACGCCAGTTCGGCGGCACCGGACTCGGCCTCGCCATCTGCCGCCGCATTACCGAACTGATGCAAGGAACGATATCCATGCAGAGTCGCCCCGGGGTTGGCAGCGAGTTCACGGTGACGCTGCCGCTGCTCGAACCTCCCGCCGGCTCGTCCGCGCCGTTGGCGCATGACGTTGAATCGAGCGGAACCCGGCGCATCGAGCGCCTGGGCGGCCTGCGCATCCTGCTCGCCGAGGACAACGAAGTGAACCAGATGGTCGTGCAGGCCATGCTGAACAAGGAAGGGCCGACACTGGTCACGGTGTGTGACGGCGCGCAAGCGGTCGCAGCCGTGCGCCAGGCTGGCGCGGGAGCCTTCCACGCCGTGCTGATGGACATCCAGATGCCCGTCATGGGCGGCTACGAGGCGACCCGGCTCATCCACGAGATCGACCCTGACCTGCCAGTGATCGGCCAGACCGCGCACGTATTGCAGGATGCCATCGAGCAATGCCGCGCCGCCGGCATGGTTGCGCACCTCGCGAAACCGATCGATCGTCATGAACTCATCCTGATCATCATGCGTCACGCACGCACCGCCACGCTTCAGGGTTGCACTCCGTAAAGCGCCTGCAACAGCAGGTGCGTCGGCAGGAACACGAGCACCACGAATGCCGCATAGAGCAGGGCAACGTAGGTTGCCGGCGGCAGCGTGGAGCGGCGTGGACCGAGGCCGTGCGTCCAGTTGATGTTGCGTTCTGGCGTGCTCACCGCGCGGCTCCACGGCAGCACCACGGCGGCCAGCATCAGGGCACCCGTCAAGCCGGCGCTCGCGACATAGCCGTATTCACGCACCATCCACCACAGCACGAGCGGCAGGGGCACGTGGAACAGGGAGAGCCCCCGCAGCAGTCGTGAACGCTGCGGCTCGAACATGTAATCCGTCAGGCCCGTGATGCGCCGACGCGTCAGCAGGCGCGCGACGAAGTCGACGTTCCAGAGGATCTCCGGCAACAGCACCGCCACGGCCAGCACGCTCGCGAGCGCTGCGCTTTCGAGCCACAGTGCGGGCACCGCCCCGATGAAGGCGATGTCCGAGAACCAGAGGAAATTGCGCCAGCTGTAATGCCGCCACCAGATCACGACTACCAGCAGCACGAAGACGGTGTAGGCGACCTTGAACGTGAACAACATGAACCCGCACCCGCCGCAAAGGCGGCTGTGGCCAATCTAGCAGACGCTGCTGCGACGAGTCGCCCGCTGCGCGCGACGAAGCGACGCCCTTCCGCGCGGGCTTTGCAGGACACTGTCTGCGCGGTGAAGGAAGCACGCTTTCAACGTCTCCAAGGAGCAAAGACCATGCACGCAAACACGCAGAAGACCCGGACGTTCCTCACGATGCTCGCGCTGGCAGCGACGGCTGGCTTCGCCGCGACGGCACAGGCCGGCGATGCGGCCCCGGCCCCTGGCCACTACGCCGACGTCGTCGTGAGCTACTCCGACCTCGACCTGAACAGCGCAGAGGGCAACAAGGTGCTGTATGCACGGCTGTCATCGGCCGCCGAAAAGGCCTGCGGCGATGCGCCGGCAACCCGCGAACTCGAGCGCAAGGCGCAGTACCGCAGTTGCGTGCAGAGCACGCTGAACCGCGCCGTCGACGAAGTCGGCAGCCACGAGATGCAGGCGCTGCATCAGACCCGCTCCGCGCATCGCGCAGGTTGAGTTCGGAGCCAGTGAGGCTCGAGACCGAGTGCAGGGCGGCGTCACAGGGACGGATCCGCCCTGCACCCGGCACGCAGTCAGTCGACGACCCGCGCGACGGGAAAGGTCATCCGGAAATCCTCGATACGCAGGGCCGTCAGCACGCTGGCACGCGCCAGGTCGGGGAACAGGCCGGCGTCGAACTGCCAGTGCCGCACCCTGCATAACCGCATGCTCCCCGTCGCCTGTGGCCGGCAATAGTACGTGCGCCCGCCCAGACGCTGCGCGAGCGTGCCGAATTTGCCTGGCGTCCAGGACGATCGCAGTGGCAGACGCATTCCCGTGGGCGCGGTGAAGTCGATCGCGCACAGTTCCCGCCCTGCGTCCGTCACACGCCAGCGATCGAGGTCGTCGGCACGCACCCAGTCGAAACTGGCGCGGTCCTTGGGGATGCCCCAGTTCACGCGGCCGTTGACCACGCTGTCCCAGGTGGAAACGAGGATGCGGCTGATCGAGGGGTAGCGCGCAGCGCCGAAGTTCATCGTGCCCGGGATGAACAGCAACTCGCGGTACGGGCCACACGGCGCCTCGTCGTAGACCACGCACATCAGCACCGAGAATGCAGCCTTCAGGGTGGGCTGCAACGCCTCCGGCACGAACGCCGTGCGTGCGGGATCGTCCTGGGCCAGGCGCATGGCCACCATCCACGCATGACCGCGCAGCGACCAGGGTGCCGGCACCCGCGGCACGACCGGCAGTGATTCATCGGGTTGCAGCATGGTTCATCCCATCCCGCCGGCGGGCGCGGGGAAAGCAGCCGGGCTCAGGGCAAGCAGCACCTGTGCCAGATAATAGAGCGGCAGGCCCCACGCACGGTTCACGAACTCGTGCCGCACGAAGCGATCGCGCGCGACCGAAATGTCGGATGCCGTGAACGCAACCGCGCCGGCAGCCACGAGTGCGGTGCCGCCCGCCCCCGTGACCGCACAGGCCAACGTGGTCATCACGGCGATCACCAGAAAATAGGCCTGCACCGGCACGCGCATGTCGCCCGGCAACGCGGGACTCAGCCAGCGCCAGACGCGCCACAAGGCCAGGCCCAGCGCGATGGCTGCCAGGGCCAGCCAGGTTGCGCTGCGCGGCTGCGTGAGGAACGCCCCCGCAAACGCCACGTGCCCCGCGAGAAACGCGAACACACCAAGGCGGAAGACGTTGGCGCGACCTTCCGGTATCAACAGCAGGTCGCCGAGCAGGCACAGCGCCAGTCCGAGCAGGATCAAGCGGCCGTAGTCGGACTGGAGCGCGCCACTGCTGACTGCGACCGCGATGAACGCGAACGAGGCCACCGGCTTGGTCAGCCATTTGCCGGCCTGTGATTCGCGCCGCTCGGCGTACAGGAGCCCCACGACCGCTGCGGCACACACCAGGATCGACAGGCTTGCAAGCGGCATCATCGACCCCTTCGCGCCGCGCATCGCGACCGCTTGAATCGTAGCGCACCGCTGCGGAGCCGGCGCGTGAACTGCTAGCATCGCCCATCCGATGAGCGACCGATCCCGACCCTTCCTGTTGCGTGCAGGCCCGCGCGCGTTGCAGCACGTGCGCGACCGCGGGCTTGCGCCCGGCGACATCAGCTGCCTCCCCGCGGCGGCTGGCGGGCCCAAGGGCCTCGCCTTGCTGCCCTGCGACCGCCTGCTGCTGCAGCATGGGTGGCTGCCGGAGAACTCGAGCATCGAACTGATCGGCGCCTCGGTCGGGGCCTGGCGCATGGCCGCGCTGGCGCAGGTCGATCCCCTCGCCGCGCTGGACCGGCTGCAGCACGCCTACGTGCACGAGCAGTGCTACGACGCCCGTCCCACACGCGGACAGGTCAGCGGGATTTGCCGCCGCATCGCCCACGCTGCCCGCGGCGAAGGTCCCCTGCGCTGGCGTCCCGGCGTGAAACTGTCCATCGTCACGGCGCGCGCACGCGGCCCCTTGCACGGCCGGGAGTCCAAGGCTGCGTTCGGGCGCGCCGTGCTCAGCAACGCGATTTCACGCACGCGGCTCGCCCGTCACCTGGAACGAGTGGTTTTCCATGGCGGTTCCGGACCGAGTCTTTTCGAAGGCCCGGCCTTCGATGCCTTCGGTCTCGTGCGTGTGCCGCTCGCTCCACGCAACGCGGAAGACGCGCTGCTCGCCTCCGGCACGATCCCGCTGCTCGCTGCTCCCGTGCAAGACATCGACGGCGCGCCGCCGGGCCAGTACTGGGACGGAGCCCTGGTGGACTACCACCTGCTGCTGCCCTATCCAGGGCGAACCCGCCCGGGTGGAATCGTGTTCTATCCGCACTTCAACGATTTCGTCACGCCAGGGTGGCTCGACAAGCACCTGCCGTGGCGCCGGGCTCCGCGTGCGCACCCATGGCTCGACGACATGCTCCTGGTCGCGCCGTCGCCGGCCTTCCTGGCGACATTGCCGTACGGCAAACTGCCCGACCGGCAGGATTTCTATCGCCACGGCGCCGACCACGCCGGCCGGATCCGGGCCTGGGAGACCGCCATTGCCGAGTGCGGTCGATTTGCAGAGGCCGTCCTCGCCTGGATGGAACGGCCCGACCCGACGTTGATCGAGCCAATCTGAGCCACTCCCACTAGAATCGATCCGATGAGAAAGACGCAGCCACAGACTGTCGCCCTCGCCTGCCACCCCTCGAGCCCGAGTTCAGCCGTGCGCGGCCTGACGGCCAGCGCACGCATCGGCGGCGCCGGCAAGCTCGCCGTGCGTTTCGTCCTCGACGCTGAAATGGCCCAGGTGGTGCTGCCGCCCCTGCGGCCATCCGTCCGCACGGACGAACTCTGGCGTCACACGTGCTTCGAGGTGTTCGTTGCCCTGCCGGAAAGCGAAGCGTATTGCGAACTGAATTTCTCGCCCTCGACCGAATGGGCGATGTATGGCTTCGTCGCCTATCGTCGCGGCATGACGCCGCTCGAGGTGCGACGCCCGCCGCGCGTGGCGGTGCGGCCCATGGGCCGCGGTCTCGTGCTCGAGGCGGTGACTCACCTGGCCGAGCTGCCGATGCCGCAACCCGGCTCGCCGTTGCGGGCGGGTGCGGCCGCGATCATCGAGGAGAAGGACGGCCGTCTCACGTACTGGGCGCTCACGCACCCTTCAGCCCTGCCCGATTTTCATCACCGGCTGAGCTTCGTGCTGCAGGTGGGCAAGCAGCCGGCCGGCACCACTGACCTGCTGCGGGAAGCCGTGCGGAATCCCGCCTCGTGAAGTTCGGCATCGACCGGCTGTGTGCCGAGCCCGCGTTGCGTGCGGACCTGCGTGGTCGCCGCGTGGCACTGCTCGCGCACCCTGCGTCGGTTACCAGCAACCTCACGCATTCGCTCGATGCGCTGGCCACGCTCGACGGCGTGCGGCTGACTGCGGCTTTCGGACCGCAGCACGGCCTGCGCGGCGACAAGCAGGACAACATGGTGGAGTCGCCGGACTTCAACGATCCGCGGCTCGGCATTCCCGTGTTCAGCCTGTATGGCGAGGTGCGGCGCCCGACGCCCGCGATGCTGGACACGTTCGACGTGCTGCTGGTCGACCTGCAGGACCTCGGCTGCCGCATCTATACCTTCATCACGACGCTGCGTTACGTGCTCGAAGCCGGCGCGCGGCTCGGCAAGAGCGTGTGGGTGCTCGATCGCCCCAATCCCATCGGCCGCCCGGTCGAAGGCCTGAGCCTGCGGCCGGGTTGGGAAAGCTTCGTGGGCGCCGGCGAGATGCCGATGCGTCACGGCCTGACACTGGGCGAGATGGGCCGCTGGTTCGTGCAGCAGCTCAAGCTGCAGGTGGATTATCGCGTGATCGAGATGACCGGCTGGCAGCCTGCGGCGGCGCCGGGATTCGGCTGGCCGCTCGGTGAGCGCACCTGGGTCAACCCGAGCCCCAATGCGCCCAACCTGTCGATGGCTCGCTGTTACCCCGGCACCGTGATGCTGGAAGGCACCACGCTGTCCGAAGGCCGCGGCACCACGCGACCGCTCGAACTGTTCGGAGCTCCCGGTCTCGACATCGACGCCCTCCTTGCCGAAATGCACCGGCTCGCGCCCGCCTGGCTCGCGGGTTGCAGGCTGCGCGCCTGCTGGTTCGAGCCGACGTTCCACAAGCACAAGGGCCTGCTCTGCGCCGGGCTGCAGACCCACGTTGAAGACGGCTCATACGATCCCGTCGCCTTCAAACCATGGCGGCTGCAGGCGCTGGCCTTCAAGGCACTGCGCAACCTGCGACCGGACTACGACCTGTGGCGCGACTTCGCCTATGAATACGAACACGACCGCCTCGCGATCGACCTGATCAACGGCAGTGAACTGCTGCGTGAGTGGGTCGACGACCACGCCGCCACGCCCGGCGACCTCGAGGCACTCACGGTCGCCGACGAGTCAGCGTGGATCGAGCAGCGCGCCGACGCGCTGCTCTATCGTTGACCACGATGCGCCCGCTCAAGGATCGCTGCGACGTCCTCGTCGTCGGCGGCGGCATCAACGGCGCCGGTGTCGCGCGCGATGCCGCGGGGCGCGGCTTGTCGACCGTGCTGTGCGAGCAGCACGACCTCGCGTCGCACACGTCCAGCGCCAGCACCAAGCTCGTCCACGGCGGCTTGCGTTACCTCGAGTACTACGATTTCGTTCTCGTGCGCAAATCGCTGCAGGAACGCGAAGTACTGCTCGCCGCGGCGCCGCACCTGGCCTGGCCCCTGCGTTTCGTGCTGCCGCACGATTCGCATCTGCGGCCTGCCTGGATGATTCGCGCGGGCCTGTTCCTCTACGACCACCT
Organism: uncultured Gammaproteobacteria bacterium; assembly: GCA_963746325.1. Classification (GTDB taxonomy): domain Bacteria; phylum Pseudomonadota; class Gammaproteobacteria; order Steroidobacterales; family Steroidobacteraceae; genus RPQJ01. Next base: position 77,241 of record CAVVBC010000005.1, read on the forward strand.
GGCCCGGCGCAAGCGGCTGCCGGGGTCGCGTGTCATCGACCTGCGCAGCCACCCGGCGGGCAGACCCCTGGAATCACGCTACCGCACGGGCTTCGAGTACTCCGATGGCTGGGTGGACGACGCGCGGCTCGTCGCGATCAATGCGGTCGATGCGCAAGAGCGCGGCGCCGACGTGCTTACCCGCACTGCCTGCGTCGGATTGCAGCGCGACGGCGATGAATGGATTGCCACGCTGCGCAGCAGCGCGACCGGCGCTGAGCGGACGTTGCGCGCGCGGCTCGTCGTCAATGCGGCCGGGCCCTGGGTCGCCCAGTTCCTCGACGCGTGCACGCCCACGCCCGCGAGTCATCACCCGCGCATGATCCGCGGCAGCCACATCGTGGTGCGCCGGCTCTTCGATCACGAGTTCGCCTACATTTTCCAGGCCCCGGATGGCCGCATCGTCTTCGCGCTGCCGTACGAGGGCGAGTTCACGCTGATCGGCACGACCGAAAGCGAGTACACGGGTGACCTGGCACACCCCGCCATCGCCGCCGCGGAGCAGGCGTACCTCGTGGACATGGCCAATCGCTACTTCCAGCGCGACCTCAGCGTGCAGGACGTGGTCTGGACGTTTGCCGGCCTGCGTCCGTTGCTGGCAGCCTCGCAGGACGACCCCAAGAGCGTCACGCGCGATTACGTGCTCGACTTCGATCGCTCCAGACCGCCGCTGCTGTCGATCTACGGCGGCAAGCTCACGACGTACCGCAAGCTGGCGGAGTCCGTCGTGGACTCGATCGCGCCCGTGCTGGGAAACACCGTTGGCGCGTGGACGGCGCCCGTTCCACTCCCGGGCGGCGACATGCCGGAAGGCGACTTCGAGCGTTTCCTGGCGGTGGTGCGTGATCGTTATCCCTGGCTGGCGCCCGCCCTGCTGCAGCGGTATGCGCGAGCGTACGGCACGCGCATGCAGCGAGTGCTGGATGGCTGCCGGGGAACGACCGATCTTGGGACAGAGGTGCTGCCCGGCCTGCATGAACGCGAGATCGCTTACCTGCGCAGTGTGGAGTTCGCCGTAACGGCGGAAGACATCCTGTTTCGCCGCAGCAAGCTCGGCGTGCATCTCCGCGCCGACAGCGTGGCCGTGCTGGACGACTGGCTCGCGCGCAACTGAGCTTGGGTCGCCGCGAGCAGGCGGTGCGTGGACCGCGCGGAGGAGCCGCACGATCCACGGCGAACCGTGTTCGAGCGGCCGCGAGGCAGGCGCCCCGCGCCGCTCAACGTCCGTCCCGCTTACGGAACGATGCGCAGGATACTTCCGTCACCGCCGCCCGTGTACGAAATTCCCCAGTTCGACGTGTACAGCGCACCGTCGGGACCGGCCACGAGACCGTTCGGGAGACTGGCGAATCCGGCCAGTACCACCTTGCGCTCGCCGGTCCTGGGATCGAACTTGACGAGGCTGGCGGTGTCGGTCGTCCACTGGTTGTCGTAGGGGAAGATCTCGACGCCATACAGACGGTTGCCGCGCCATGCCAGGCCGACGATCGGGTTGCGCGACCGGAATGGCAGGGAATAGCCTGAGAAGTACTTGTCGAACACGGCGAGTTCGGCTTTCCCCCCGTCCTCCCCAAAGGTGCCGACATAGTAGTCGTTGCCGCGGCGGACCATCACGGTCGGGTTGTGTTCTTTGTTGTCGAACGACATGTCATATAGCGTCTCGATCACACCGTTCGAAGGATCGACACGCAGCAGGAAGCCGCGGTTGGTCTCGACCACGTAGAGGTACTTGCCGACTGCGATCATCGAATGGAACACGCCGCCCGGTTCCTGGTCGGTGGTCGCCGGATCGGTGTCCTTGATGTAGTGCGGCGGGTTTGCCGCATGCCAGGCGTTGAGGTTGGCGACCTTGGTCGTCGACCCGTCGCGGTTGACCCGCAGAATTGCGGGCAGGTCGTCGGGCATCGCGTGCGAGCAGCCGCCCATCTCGATCAGCACATAGAGTGTGCGGCCCACGAACGCTACGTCGGTCGGGCCGAAGCTGACTCCAGTGGCGTCGGATATGCTCGGAAGGTTGTCGACCACCGTCTCCTTGGTGCCGTCGGTCAGAACGCGGGTCACGCGGCCGCTGTAGCCGGCCGTGAAGGGGCTGTAAATGTTGACGTTGACCGGGCAAGCAGGATCGATGTCGGCCGGCGTCTGCACGCCGCCGGTGCCCGCCTCCGCCACGTAGAGATTGCCGTCGGGACCGAAGGTCAGGCCGCGCGGGTTGGTCAGCCCGGTGGCGTACGTCTTTACGGTGGGCCGGGAGGACGCGTGATTCCCCTTGCCCTCCCGCTCGAAGGAATCCGCGTAGAGGGCGCTGGAACTCACGAGGACGATCCCGGTGAGCGCAGCCACTGAGAAGAAGACAGTGCGGTACATTTTCATGCTCCTTGACGGTCCTTGTTGGTGTTTGCCTGAGTCGCCTGTATTGTTCTCAGCGTGGGGAGGCGACTGCATGATGCGGCGCTAATGTCTTGCTAACGATTCGCTAACGATTGCCAGGAAGGGCGCGCAATGCCTGTAGCGAGTGGTCGGAAGTACCAGGTCGGCGATTTCGTCATTGATACGGCCCGCTACCGGATCAGCAGCGGGGACACGGCCGTGCCGGTGGAGCCCAAGGTCTTTGACCTGCTCGTGTACCTGATCCGTAATCGCGACAGGGTGTCGACGCGCGAGGAACTGTTCCAGGCGGTCTGGAACGGCCGCGAAGTCTCCGATGCCACGCTCAGCAATCACGTCAAGAACGCGCGGAAGGCTCTGGGCGACAGCGGTGAGTTGCAGCAGACCATTCAGACCGTCCGTGGCCGCGGCTACCAGTTCATCGCGCCGGTCAGCGAGGCCGCGCAAGACGCCATGGATTCCGGCGCGGTTCGGGCGCCCGGGCCGCCGACGGGCGGTCAGGACGAGCCCCCCCGACGCATCTGGAGCCGGCCCCTGCCCCTGGCCATCATCGCCCTGCTCGTTCCCATGGCGTTGTTCGGGTCGTGGTTCCTCATCGCTCCTGGCGCGCAGCAAGAGCCTGGCCGGCCTTATATTCTGGTCGCGCCGTTCGGTGTGTCCGACAACGCCACCGAGTACCACAGGACGTTTGCGGACCAGCTGACGCGGGAAGTAATCGACAACCTGCGCAAGATCTCCGGCCTCAAGACGGTGCCGCACGCGTCGGCCTTTCAGTTCCGGGACGACAAGACGCGCGAGCATGTCCTTGAGCGCCTGCCAGACCTCCATTTCCTGCTGGACGGCGAGATCAGCGTCGCTCCCGATGGCACGCTTCGCATCACTCCCCGTCTTACTGATCTGCGCCAGGATCTGGACGTGTGGAACAGCCACTTCATGGTCCGCGTGGACGATCGGAACTTTTTTCAGACGCCCGCCGAGATTGCCAGGGCAGTGGCCGCTGCCCTGAAGGTGGAGATCTTGAAGGACGAGCAGCGTGCACTGGCCGAGCTCCCCAACATCCCCCAGGCCTACGAGCCCTATGCGACGGGATGGCGCGAGATGGCGCAGTTCACGCACGACTCCATGCATCGTGCCATCGCGTACTTCGATCAAGCCATCGCGCTGGACCCCGATTTTCTCCCCGCGTACCAGGCCAAGAGCGATGCCTTGCGTTCGATGTTTACTTACTTCGAATCGCCGCAGGAATTGTTGCCGATAGTGGAAGCTTCCCTTGCAGCGGTACTGGAGCGCGATCCGAATTCCGCCGAAGCGTTGTCATCCCTCGGAGTGACCCAGGTGATGGCCTGGCAATGGCGACCGGCTTGGGAAAACCTGAGCAGGGCGAAGGCGCTTGATCGGTCGCTGGCCCAGACGGAGCTGGGTTTCGCGCTTTACTACTCTGCCCTCGGCGAGAAAGTGAAGGTCAGGGAGTCGCTGGCCCGTGCCGGCGAGTTGGACCCGCTCAACACCGAGCTCGCGGACTGGGGCACATGGGCCCTGTTCATGGTCGGCGAACCGCAGGCGGCCCGTGAGTGGGCCGAGAAGCAGATGCGCCAACATCCAGACAACGGCTTCGTATTCTGTGGCGCGGGCATATCGGCTTATCTGCGCGGCGACACTGCCCAGGGGGTGGCGCTGCTGGAGAAGGGAGTGGAACTGTCGGACCGCGCGCCCCTCGCGCTGATCATGCTGGCCCAGGGCTACGGCTATGCCGGACAGAAACACAAAGTGCTGCCGCTGCTGGAAGAGGCCGAGCGAGCGAAGACCTACATGTGTCCCTACGAAACGGCCGCGGTCTATCTGAGCCTCGGCGACGAGGCGAGCAAGGCGAAGGCCATGGAGCTGCTGTATGCGGCCGTCGACAAACGTTCCAATTGCCTCATCTTCCTGCGTAATGACCCGCGGATGAAGGTGCTCCGGGAGGACCCCCGCCATGCTGGCCGCTTCGATGAGTTGCTTACCCTCGTAGGACTGGATGACGCGGCGGTAAGGTCCTACAAGAAATAGTCCGCGGAACCCAGCATGGCCGGTGGTATTGCCCGCCGTGGCCGGAGCTACGCGCTCTTCGAGGACAGTGCCCACCTCGCCCTGGCCAAAGGGCCCGAGCGTTACCTGAGCGTCGTCGATGGCGGTTCTAGAATACTCTCGGCTCAGGCCCTCACAGCAACACGTATCCGGCGCGAGCGCGCCATTGTCCAGACATGCCCAACATGCGTAATCAGTCGTCCCGGCGACCCTCAAGCCGACTCTTGTTACTGCTGATATTCGTCGGGAGCCTGTGGCTCCTGGCATGGGCAGTGGCGTCGGCATTGGCACCTTCGCTCGCGCGAGCGGCACTTCCGCTGGTGCAGGCGCGCCTGGCGCCAATGGGTATCGGCCTGGGCGATATCGCGTTCTCGCGAGTTCGTATCTCGCCTTGGTTGAACCGACTCGTATTGAGCGATCTGCAAGCTCGACTCGACCTGACGCCTCGGGACCGGATTGAGCTGCGCTCGCGGGTCGACATCGCAACACTCGAAGTTCGACTGACCCGCCCTTTCAGCCTGCGCGGCGCCATTCAAGCCACGGGCCTGCAGGTCCGCCTCGATCCATCGGATCGCCCGCCGCAGTTGCCATTCGACCGGCTATCGAACGCCCGCCTCGCGGTCGGCGGCCTTCCGCTCGGGGATCCGCGACGGGCCGCGAATGCGATCCGCGAGAAGATGCAGGCCCTGTTCTCCGAGAATCACGCCATCGGCGACGTCGAGTTCAGCGGCGAAGTCATCCTCGACATCGAAGGTGTCGCCCACGTTGCAAACCTGTATACCGAGCGAGCCGGAGAGACCTTCAAACTGCGGTTCCGGGAAGAGGACATCACGGCGATCGCGCAGGCGAGGGGCATGGACCTGGTCCCCGAACAGATCGAAATCGTGTCGCTGTACCCGCTGCGGGCGCCCGTGATCCTGGTGCTGACCGACCAGGCACGCGCGCTGGCGAGCCAGCACGCGCCGGAGGACGCCTGGCTCCGGGATGCGATGCAGCACGTGATCTGGAGCTTCCAGCTGACCAGCACCTTCGGGCCGGAGTTCGCGACCACGGTCACCGATGCCCATGAGCTGCGGCCGGGCAATACCCCGAACGAGCGCGCAATGGACTTCCACAACAATGCCATCGGCCGGCGCTTCGTCGCCGAGAGTGTGCCCCTTGCTGCGCTGCCACAGCGCGTCCGGTCGGACCCTGACGTCATCCGCCACCCTGACGAGGTCGAGCAGTTCGGCGAGGACCGCCTCTTGCGTTGAACAAGCAGGACTGCGGGGTCCGCTTACTCGCACGCCGCGCCGGGTCTTGTCCCAACCTGTCAGTGGTTGCGTCAACCTTTCGCCGCGTGCCGCGTTGTCCATTCCAGAACCCTGTGTTCGGGTAACTGGAGGATCAACCAAGTGCAGATGCGAAAGTCATTGGCGGCCGCCCTGGTACTTCTTGGCTGCGCTTCGATCTTGCCGACGGTGGCCGGCGCAGACCCGAAGGAAGTGCGACGCGAGATGCGTGAGGGCGCGCGCAGCGTCGACGCCGAAACGCGCGAGGCCGCTCGCGAAATACGGCGGTGCGAAACCCGCGACTGCGTGGTACGCGAAACGCGTGAAGGCCAGCGTGAGGTCAATCGCGAACGTGTCGAGGCGCGCAACGAAATTCACCGGGAGCGGTACGACAGGTACGGCCCACCGGTACCCGGGTACCCTCGCGACGCCCGCTATTATTACGCCGATGGCCGGTACCCCGACTCATACCACTACGGCAGCAGCGGCGCGCATTACCATCCAGGCGGAAAATTCTGTCGCGACGCCCGTCACGTCGCGCACCTGCGCGATGCCTACTACCGTGACTACCGACGCTGGTATCGGGATGGCAGGTACTGGAACGAATACGACTACGTGAACCGGTACTACGGTCACAACCGTCACGACAACGACGATGACAATGACGATCTCGTGCGCGGTATCGTCATTGGCGCGGCGGTGGTCGGCGTGATCGCGGCGGTCCACGAGGCGAATGACGGCGATTGAGCGCGCACGGCGGCGCCAACGACGGCGACGCCGATGCGGATCGCTGTCGTGCGATTTGTCGAGCGCCGCAGTTCGAGCGCAGTCGCGAGGCGGCATCCAGCCAGCCGACCAGCCGCTGGCACCATCGCCTCGCGGCCGCTCGAACAAGGTTCGCCGTGGATCGTGCGGTTCCTCCGCGCGATCCACGATGCGCGCGAGACCATGAGCACGACAGCGATCCGCATTGGCGGCGCCCGGTGTCACGCCTACGCGGCTCCAGGTGACTATGCCGACAGCGGCGCCAGGTCGCTCTCAAGCTGGCTGGCGACCGTACCGTCCGCCACGCAGCAGGAAGAAGCACACCCCCAGCGCGAGCACGAGCGCCGCGACTTCACCGCTCAATCCGCCGAGCCTTGAATCGATCGCCTTGGGTGCGATCCCGGCGGCGACGAGCCCCGCGATCGCCACGCCGGCGAGACCTTCGCCCGCCACGAGTCCCGATGCGGCAAGAATGCCGGTGTCGCTGTCGCCCGGCGCCGCAGGCGCCTGCTTGCGCTCGACCAGTGCACGCACGCAGCCGCCGACGAAGAGCGGCGCCATGGTGGCGAGCGGCAGGTAGATGCCGATCGAAAACGCCAGGCCCGACACGCCGCACAGCATGGCCGCAATCGCGAGCCCGGCGCCGGTCAGCACCAGGTCCCAGGGCAGCGCGCCCGCCAGCACGCCTTCAATGATGGTCTTCATCAGCGTCGCCTGCGGCGCGGGGATTTCCTTCGAGCCGAATTCGTACGCCTCGCCCAGCAGCATGACCGTCGCGGCCACGGCCCAGCACGCGAATGCCGCGCCGATCAGCTGTCCCAGCTGCTGGCGCGCCGGGGTCGCGCCCACCAGCCATCCCGTCTTGAGGTCCTGCGAGATGTCGCCCGCCTTGCTTGCGGCCACCGCCACGATCGTGCCGACGGTGAGCACGCCGGCGCGCGCACCGGGATCCGTCCATCCTGCCGCGGCGAATATCGACGCCGTGCCGAGCAGCGTGACGAGTGCAATCCCGGACGTGGGTTGTGACGAGACGCCCACGATGCCGACGATGCGGGCCGCCACCGCGACGAACAACACGCCGAAGACTCCGACCCCGCACGCGAGGATCGCGCGCTGCACGGCAGTCATCTCGCCCGCGAACACGCCGGGCACGAATGCCGCCGTCAACACGACGAGCGCCACGCCACCGAAGACAAAGCTGCCCGGCAGGTCGCGATCCGTGCGCGTGGACGAGCCGCCCGCTCGTGCGTCGGAATCCTGCATGCCGCGCGCCACGGCGGTGAACGCGTCCACCATCGTCGGCAAACCGCGCAGCACCGTGAGTATGCCGGCCGTCGCGACCGCACCGGCGCCGATGTAGCGCACGTAGCGTGACCAGATCGCGCCCGCGTCCATGTCGGCCACGAGTCTTTCCGTTTCCGGGTACAGCGGCTGCGTGAGCGAAGCGCCCATCCAGGCGATGAGCGGCGTGATGACGACGGCCGAGATCAGTGCGCCCGCCACACAGACCGCGGACTGGCGATAGCCCAGGATGTAGCCGACGCCGATCAGTGCCGGGGCGATCTCGAGCGCCAGCTCGGCCTTGGGCAGCACGGGCAAGGCGAAGCCGATTTCGCCAGGCAACAGGTACAGCAGCGAGATGAGTATCTTGACGGCCGCGCCCACGGCCATGCCGCGGAAAATCCACGCGCTGGCACTGGCGGCCCCGCTCGTCTCCACCGCCGTGGCACGCAGAACCTCGGCGCAGGCCGTGCCCTCGGGGTAAGGCAGCTCGTCGTGCGCCTTGACGATCAGCAGCCGGCGCAGCGGCACCATGGCGGCGATGCCGAGCAACGCGCCGAGGAATGCGAGCGCGACGACCTGCAGGTACGGTGGCACCACTCCCCACAGGAACAGGGCGGGGATGGTGAAGATGGTGCCGGTCGCGAGCGACGTGGACGCCGACGCCACCGTCTGCGACATGTTCGCCTCGAGGATCGTGCCGCGCACCCGCAACAGGCGGAAGGCAGCGACCGTCATCACCGCCGCGGGAATCGAGGCCGATACGGTCATGCCCACGCGCAGCCCAAGGTAGGCATTGGCCGCGCCGAACACGATGCCGAGCACCACGCCGACGACGATGGCCTTGAGGGTGAATTCCGCGACGTCTTCGGCCTGTGTCATCGCGGGATCATCCCTAACCGGAGCGCGGGGCGCAATGCAGGTTCGCGCTGCACTAGAATCGGACCTGGCCTCGCAGGTATCGACATGCCGCAATACATCCTCGCGCTCGACCAGGGCACTACCAGCTCGCGTTCGATCCTGTTCGACGCGGCCGGGCGGCCGGCCGCAATGGCGCAGCGCGAGTTCACGCAGTCCTTCCCGCGCTCGGGCTGGGTCGAGCACGACGCGGAAGAAATCTGGGCCTCGCAGAGCGCCACGATCACCGCGGTGCTGGCCCAGGCCGGCGCGACGCTTGCGGACGTCGCGGCGATCGGCATCACCAACCAGCGCGAAACCACCGTGCTGTGGGATCGCGCGACGGGCGCGCCCGTGGCGCCCGCGATCGTCTGGCAGGATCGCCGCACCGCCGACGCCTGCCGACAGCTGCAGGCCGCAGGACTCGAGGCCGAGGTCACGCGGCGGACGGGATTGCTGCTCGACCCCTATTTCTCCGGCACCAAGCTGGCGTGGCTGCTCGATCACGTGCCAGGCGCACGTGCTCGCGCCGAGCGCGGCGAACTCGCGTTCGGCACCATCGACAGCTGGCTGGTCTGGCAGCTGACGCACGGCGCATGCCACGTCACGGACGCGTCCAATGCCAGCCGCACGTTGCTGCTCGACATCACGACCGCCGCGTGGGACCCGTTCATGCTCGAGCAACTGCGCATTCCGCGCGCCGTGCTGCCCGAGATCGTGGCGTCGTCGCTCGCCGGGGCCGACGCGCCGGTGGCGAGGCTGGGCCCGCATCGCATCCCGATCGCAGGCATCGCCGGGGACCAGCAGGCTGCGCTGTTCGGGCAAGCCTGCTTCGAACCCGGCATGGCCAAGAACACCTACGGTACCGGCTGCTTCCTGCTGATGAACACGGGCACCACGCCCCTGGCTTCGTCCAATCGCCTGCTCACGACGATTGCATGGCGGACCACGGACCTGCGGTATGCGCTCGAGGGCGCTGTTTTCGTCGGTGGCGCGGTGGTGCAATGGCTGCGTGACGGACTGGGCATCATCGAGCGGTCAGCCGATGTCGAAGCGTTGGCTGCCAGCGTGCCGGATTCCGGCGGCATGGTCCTGGTGCCGGCCTTCACGGGTCTCGGCAGTCCACACTGGGACGCCTACGCGCGCGGCACGATGGTTGGTCTTTCGCGTGGCACCTCGCGCGGGCACATCGCACGCGCAGCGCTCGAGGCGATCGCGTTCCAGAGCGCCGAAGTGCTGCAGGCCATGCAACGCGACGCGCGGCATGCGCTGGTCGAGTTGCGCGTGGACGGCGGCGCGGCGGGCAACAACCTGTTGCTGCAGTTCCAGGCCGACCTGCTCGGCGTGCCGGTCGTGCGCCCCGAGGTCACCGAGACCACGGCTCTCGGGGCCGCCTACCTCGCGGGCCTCGGCGTGGGATTCTGGTCGTCGCCGGCGGAGGTCACTGCGAACTGGCGCGCCGAGCGCCGCTTCGAACCGGTGATGTCGCGTGACGAGGCCGCCAGCCGGCTTGCGCGCTGGTCACGGGCAGTCGATCGATCGCGCGACTGGGACGTGGCAAGTTAGGATCGCGCCATGGGCAAGGCCATTGCATACGCGACACCGGTGTTTTTCCTGCTGATCGCGCTGGAATACGCAGTCGCGCGTGCGCGCGGCCTGCGCGGCGCTTACCGTCTCAACGATGCGATCAACAGCCTGAGCCTCGGCGTGATGAGCCAGGTCACCGGACTGTTCGTGCGCGTCCTCACCATCGGGATCTACACGGTCGCGTACGAGCACATCGCACTCGGCACCTGGCCTGACGCCTGGTGGGGCTGGTTGCTCGCCATCGTCTTCTACGACTTCTGCTATTACTGGAATCACCGGCTGGGCCACGAAAGCGCGGTCTTCTGGGCGGCGCACGTGGTGCATCACCAGAGCCAGCGCTACAACCTGTCGACGGCCCTGCGCCAGACGAGCAGCGGCGCGCTCCTGGGCTGGGTGTTCTACCTGCCGATGGCGCTCGCCGGCGTTCCGCCCGAGATGTTCGCCGTGGCAGCGATCGTCGACCTGCTGTACCAGTACTGGATCCACACCGAAGTGGTGGGCAAGCTCGGCTGGTTCGACCGCTGGTTCGCCTCGCCGTCGAACCACCGCGTGCATCACGCGGTGAACGACGTCTACATCGATCGCAATTACGGCGGTATTTTCATGGCGTGGGACCGGCTCTTCGGCACGTTCGTCGAGGAATCGGAGCGCTGTGTCTACGGCACGCGCACCCCGCTCAACTCGTGGGATCCGCTGTGGGCGAACTTCGAGGTGTACGCGGATCTCGCGCGCAAGTCGCGGCAGTGCCAGCGCTGGGGTGATCGCGTCCGCATCTGGCTCAAGCCGCCGGGCTGGCAGCCCGCGCTGGCGACCGGCACGGAATGGCGCAAGCCGGCGTTCGACCTCGAGCAGGTCCGCACGTTCGATCCGCCGATGTCGCGCGGGGCACGCACGTTTGCCGTGGCGCACATCACGTTCGCTATCGTCGGCTCGGTGCTGCTGCTGTGGTACGCCGAGTCACTGCCGCCGATCCCCTTGGCCGCATCGGCGCTGGCTGTGATCGCAGTGTTGTGGCTCACGGGGGCCGTGATGCAGGGACGACTCGCATTGCCCCGCGCCCTTGCGCTGGAGTTCGTCCTGCTGGCCGTGCTGCTGGTGGTGGCCCGTGCCGGGGCCGCACCCGCGCCCACCGTCATCGACGATGCTCGCGTGCAGCGCGCCGTGGCCGCCGCGCGCAGCGGATTCCTGGCACAGCAACCGTTCGATCGCATGCACGTGACCGTGTTGCTGCAGGACGAGCAAGGCCGGTGGCTGCGTGGGGCCGTCGAGGGCGACCGGCTCGCGTACCCGGCAAGCAGCGTGAAACTCGGCTTCCTGGTCGGTGCCGTGCATTGGTGCCGGGAGCGCGGCAGTCCGCCCGACTGCCTCGACCCGTACGTGCGTCCCATGATCGAAATCTCCGACAACGTCGCCACCGGCGAAGTCGTCGACCGCCTGAGCGGCGTGACGAACGGCCCCGTCGCGGGCGCAGACCTCGAGGCATTCATCGAGCGCCGTCGCTATACCGAGCGCGTGCTGGACCAACTGGGTTTGCTTGGCCCGCAGCGCCTGTTCACCAAGACCTACCCGACCAACTCCGGCGAGGAGCCCACGGGACTCGAGCGCGCCGCGTGGCAGCGGCTCGGGCGCAACGCGATGACGACCGACCTGGCGGCACAGCTGATGCTGGGGGTCGTCACCGGCGCGGTCGAACCGGCCGCTACCGACTACATGCGCGGCCTGCTGCGCCATCCCGCTTTCTCGGCGTACAGCAGCCTCGGCGGCGGGCTGCCTCCCGGCTCGCTGCACGAGAACAAGATCGGCAGCGCCTTCGATACCCTGCAGGACGTGATGCACGCGCAATTGCCGGACGGGCACCGGCTGGTCATCGCGGCGTTCACCAACGGCTGGGATGCGCAGGAACCCGAGCCATGGGACGTGGCACGGCTCGGCGACTTCACGGCGCGCCTGCTGCAGCAACTCGGCCTCGACGCCGCGGCCGGCCATGCGCCACGCCATGCTGCAGGGAAAGATCGCGAACGATGGGTCCGCGCGCTGGCACTGGCGCGTGCCAGAGGCAGGCCGCTATGAACTGGCTGTGTGGTTCGAGGCGGCGGCCGACCAGACGCACGCGGCGCAGGCCTCGCTCATCGACGCAACGGGCGCCACGCAAGCGCTCGCCACCGTCGACCAGACCACGTGGGGTCGGCGCTGGATCCGCCTCGGTGACGTCGACCTTGCGCGTGGCAAGGTGGAATTGACGCTGGTACCGACAGCGCCGGGGACAGCAGCCGCTGGCCGGCTGCGCGTCACGCGCTGGCCGGACGCCACCGTCGCACCCTGAGCGCGGACGCCTGCATCGTGATGCACGCGGTGGCGTGCCCCGCTACACTGCGCCGTTCCCGCAAGAGACCCGCCGCGCATGACGCAGAAGATCAAGCAGAAGCCCAAGTTGCGCTACGACTGTGCCAAGTGTCCCGGCTACTGTTGCAGTTACTCGCGCATCGCCGTGCAGGATTTCGACATCGAGCGCCTGGCCCGGCATTTCGGCATCAGCAAGGCGGCCGCGCGCGTCAAGTTCACGTATCGCTACCAGACCAAGGAACTCGACGAGCAATTGCTGCGCCATCGCAAGGATCACGTCTTCAAGTCGACGTGCATGTTCTTCGACCAGAAGGAGCGCCGTTGCACGGTGTATGCAGCACGGCCTTCGGTGTGCCGCCTGTACCCGGAGGACAAGACCTGCGGTTACTACGAGTTCCTGAAGTTCGAGCGCATCCAGCAGGGCGACGAGGAGTTCATTCCGTCGGCCTGAACGCCGCGCTCAACGGAAGCGATAGCCCAGGCTGATGCCGAGCGTGACGGGGTCGGCCGCGACAGGACCGTAGGAGCTGTGCAGCAGGTCGGCGCGATCGTCGAGCTCGACCCAGCGCAGGTCGGCATTGAGCCTGACGTGGTCGTTGAGGGCCAGTTCGGCGCCGAGTTCGGCCGTGGGACCCACGCCCGTATGGCGATTGCGGCGCGTGAGCAGCGACGGGCCGGCCTCGATGCCATCGACGAAATACCGCGTATGGTTGAGGCCCGCACCGGCGTAGGCCCGTAGCGGGCCCTGCTCGGCCAGCCGATACCGCAGCGTGACCAGGTCGATACCGTCGGCCCGGTCGTCCTGCAGCACGACGTAGGCGGCGTCGACGACGGGCAACGACGCAGCAGACTGCCGCCGCGACAGCCGGTGCAGCCAGTCGGGCGCGTCATCGGCCAGGCGCGCCTTGGCGTCGTCCCACAACCCCGCAAACACGGTCACACCGTCACGCCACCACGATGAGTCCACCGACCGGAGAGTTGCGCTGGGAATCGACTCGACATCCGGTGCGTCGAGCGGCGTCGGCGCCGCGACCATCGGGGCTGCCGTTTCCGCATGCGCGAAGCCGGTACCGGCCAGCGCCCCGATCAGGACGCAGGCGAGCAGGCGCGGAACGCGGTGGCGGCACTCTGGCATCGAGCAGGAACATACGCCGCCGCGCGCCCCGTGGGGCGCCCTTACGGCCTGGCGCGCTGAAAATGTGACCCGGCGCTCAACGCTCGAGCCATGCAAACAGGTCCGCCGTCACACTGTCACGTTCCGGCTCGTTGAAGACCTCGTGGTAGAGGCCCTCGTACACCTTGAGCGTGCGATGGCTGGCGCCAATGGCGTGATACACCGGCCGGGTGGCCGCGAGCGGCACCAGCTTGTCCGCCGTGCCGTGCAGGATCAGCGTCGGCAACCGCAACTCGCGTGCACCCGCGGGAAACTCCTGCATCGCGTCAAGCAGCTCGACCAGGGTCCGCGCGGGAACGGCGCGGTGGTGCACGAGCGGATCGGATTCATAGCGCCTGACCACGGCGGGGTCGCGGCTGATCGCGCTCGACGGCAAGGTCAACGCACCGGTATTGGGAGCGACGACCGATAAGCCCGCGCGAGCCATTCCTGCCATCTCGGCACTGTCGGTTCAGTGGCCAGCGCGGGCGCCGAAAGCACCAGGCCGCGCAGCGCGTGCTGCAGACGCAGCGCGGTGGCGAATGCAACGGCGCCGCCCATGCTGTGGCCCAGCACGTAGACGGGCGTATCGAGGTACTGGCGGGCACAACGGCCCACAAACGAGGAAAAGTCGGACACCACGTAGGCGAATCGCTCGATGTTGGCGCGCGGGCCCGACGAGCGGCCATGGCCGCGGTGGTCGAGCGCATAGACTGCGTAGTCCCGCGCCACGAGTTCTGCGGCGAGCGTGGCATAGCGGCCACTGTGTTCGCCGAGGCCATGGGACACCACGATGGCGGCGCGCGGCAGGCCGTCCGGCAACCAGGCCTGGGTGTACAACTCGCGGCCGCCGATGCCGGCAGTGGTCGACTCATGGTGCTGCATCAGGAGTGCCGGTCAGGCGTTCAGGGAGATGCTGCCGCGACCGCTGCCAGGTCGCGCAACAGGCCGTCGAGGTGGTCGGCCACTTCGCGCAGCCTGGCAGGCGACTCGGGCGAGGCCTGCCGGGCCGCCTGCTCGGCGGCACTGGCTATCGCGCGCAGTTCGTTCGCACAGATGTCACCGGCGGTGCCCTTGACCTTGTGCGCCAACCGAGCCATGGCGTCGAACTCCGCACCCGCCGCCGCCGCGCGCAGTTCCGCGGGCATCGCAGCGCTCGAGCGCTGTGCCACGCCGAGGAGCGCCCTCGCGAAAACCTCATCGCCACCGAGCTTGGCCACCAGGGCCGGCCAGTCAAAATGGGCGTACGTCGTCCCCGCGTTCTCGGTCATGCTCTTCTTTGGCTCGCAGCGGACACGCCCGCTCTCGGCGCCATTGTAGACCGCCGGGGTCAATTCGCGTCACCCGCCCACTCCCGAGAGCTGGAATCCCGGTTTAACTAGATGGCGGCGGGGGCAGCGGCCGGAGCGTTCTTGCACGCGTAATCGAGGATCTCACCGAAGACGGTGCCGGACGGAGCATCCATCCATTTGAGGTTTTTCTCGCTGATCCTGGTCTTCTGCACTTCCACGCCCTGCAGGTCGAGGTCGGCGAACGCATGCATCTCACTGTAGGCAAGCCGGCGCTGCGCGCAGTCCACGCGATACTCGTTGCGAGCCGAAAGGAACGTCTTGTTTTTCTTCGCCGAAGGCTGTGGCTCGGCGAAATTCTGCCGGGTGCGGACGATCAGCCAGGACTTGGGCGAAACGCCGAGTGACGCGGGATTCGCGAACACCTCCGTGCGGTCGGTCTTGGCGACCGAGACCCATTCTGCCGCAGCGTGCACGGGTGTCGTCACGACCGCGGCAACGCAGGCCAGTGCTCCAAAGACAGTTGCAGCGATACGCATGGCAGGGTTCCTCGGTTGCGTTCGATCAGGAGTTCGTTACATTGGTCTAAGATGCGACCCATGACAACCCGTCCCCACGATGTCGTCGTATTCGGCGCCACCAGTTTCGTCGGCCAGATCCTCGTGCGGTACCTGTTCGACGAGTTCGGGGTCGACCGCGACCTCGCCTGGGCGGCCGCCGGCCGCTCGTTGCCCAAGCTCGAGGCCGTGCGCAAGTCGCTCGGCCGGGGCAGCGGCAAGCTCGCACTCATCCAGGCCGATGCGGCCGATGAGCCCGCGCTGCGCGCGCTCTGCCAGAGCGCGCGGGTCGTGGTATCCACGGTGGGCCCGTACGCGCTTTACGGCGAGCCGCTCGTGCGGGTGTGTGCCGAGACCGGCACCGACTACTGCGATCTCACCGGCGAGGTGCAGTGGATGCGCCGCATGATCCACAAGTACGAAGCACAGGCGCAGGCGTCCGGCGCCCGCATCGTGCACAACTGCGGCTTCGACTCGATTCCCTCCGACCTCGGCGTGCACTTCCTGCAACGCCACGCGCAGGAGCAATTCGGCGCGCCCTGCACCACCGTGAAGATGCGGGTTCGCAGCATGCGCGGCAGTTTTTCGGGTGGCACGGTGGCCTCGTTGCTGAACGTGCTGAAAGAGGTCAAGGCCGATCCCGCCCTGCGCAAGCAACTGGCAGATCCGTATGCGATCTGCCCGCCGGGCGGCGCCAAGCGCGTGCGGCAGGCCAACGTGGGCTTCGCGGAATACGACGCCGACTTCAAAGCCTGGGTCGCGCCGTTTGTCATGAGCGCGATCAACACGCGCGTGGTGCACCGGACCAACGCGCTGCTGCACGACGCATACGGCCCCGATTTCCGCTACGACGAGGCGGTGCTGACGGGGCGCGGCCTGCGTGGCCGACTCACGGCGTCGGCCACCGGTGCCGGTCTCGGCGCGTTCATGGTGGCGGGCTCCATCGGGCCCGTCCGCAGCGCGCTCGAGAAATTCGTGCTCCCCGCGCCGGGTGAGGGCCCGAGCCCGGAAGCCCAGCTCAAGGGCGGTTTCGACCTGCGCTTCCATGGCCGCACCGCGGCGGGGGACGTGATTCGTGCGCGCGTGACGGGCGACCGCGACCCGGGTTACGGCTCGACAGCCAAGATGCTCGGCCAGGCGGCCGCGTGCCTCGCCGGCGACATCACCAGGAAGAAAGTATCCGGCGGCTTCTGGACGCCTGCCGCGATCTTCGGCGACCGCATCATCGAGCGCCTGCAGGCGCACGCCGGCGTGCGCTTCGAACTGCTCGACCAATAGATCTTTCACGACCACTTCTCCGACGGGGACGATCGATGCCGACAACCGCGCAATTCCTGCTGCCCGTGCTGGCGCTCATCAGCTGGACGCTCGTGATGTGGTTCTGGCTGTACGCGACGCGGTTGCCGGCCATGAAACGTGCCGGGATCGATCCGCAGGAGGCGGCGCACCCCGGCACTTACGGCCACCGGATGCCTGAGCACGCCCGTTCCGTCGCCGACAATTACAACCACCTGCACGAGCAGCCGACCATCTTCTACGCGCTGATGTTCTTCATCGCACTGAGCGGCGGCATTGCGGCCAGCACGCTGACCCTGGCCTGGGGCTACGTCGGCACGCGCGTCGTGCATTCGCTGGTGCAGGCGATCAGCAACCGCGTCGTCGTGCGCTTCACGGTATTCGCGTTCGGATCGCTGCTGCTCGTCTGCATGACCGTGCGCGAGCTGCTGCGCGCCTTTGCCGGAGCCGCCTGATGCACTATCGCAACCCTGCCCTGCTGGCCGCCGCCTGGCTGGCTCTGGCCCCTGCCTTGGTCATTGCCGCCGACGGCAAGACGGCGGCCTCGACGGAGACGCCCGCCAAGCCTGACCCGGAAGAGGCCGTGCCGGCCTCGTCCGTGACGAAGCACAAGGTCACCATCGATGGCAGGACGATCAACTACACGGCCACGGCGGGCTGGTACATTCTCAAGGATCCGGAGGGCGAGCCTATCGCGCGCTTTGGCTACACCGCCTACACGCTCGATGGCGTGAAGAACCCGACGCAGCGGCCGGTCACGTTCGCCTTCAACGGGGGGCCGGGGTCGTCATCGATCTGGCTGCACATGGGGGTCATGGGCCCACGGCGCGTAGTCGTCAATGACAAGGGCTACGCCCCGCCGCCGCCGTCGCAGGTCGTCGACAATGCCTATTCACCGCTCGACGTCACCGACATCGTGATGATCGACCCCGTCGGCACCGGGTTCAGCAAACCGCTGGGTGAGGCGAAGCCAGCGGATTTCCATGGCGTAGACGAAGACATCAAGTCAGTTGCGCAGTTCATCAAGCGCTACGTGTCCGAAAACGGCCGCTGGGGCTCGCCCAAGTACGTGCTCGGCGAAAGTTACGGCGGCATGCGCGGCGCCGGTCTCGCGTACTACCTGCAGGCCAACATGGGGATGAACCTGAACGGGCTCGTGATCGTGTCGCCCTTCCTGAATGCAGCGACCGGCATCGACGGCGAAGGCATGGACCTGGGCCACGTCACCTATTTCCCGACGCTGGCGGCGACGGCCTGGTATCACGACCTGGTCCCGGGCAAACCTGCCACCGTGCAGGAATACATGCGCGAGGTCGAACGCTTCGCGCGCGAGGAGTACGCGCCGGCGCTCGCCAAGGGCTATGTGATTCCCGCCGCCGAGAAGCAGGCGATGGCCGCGAAGCTCGCGCGCTACACCGGAACCACGCCCGAGTTCTGGGAACGCGCCGATCTGCGTGTGAGCCATCCGCAGTTCCTGCAGGAACTGAAGCGCAACGACCGCCTGATCGCGGGCCGCATCGACTCGCGGTTCGTGGGGCCCGCGCTCAACCCGCTGTCCGAAGACATGGATTACGACCCCTTCTTCCCGGCAGTCGGGCCCGCCTATACGTCGGCGTTCCTCGGCTACCTGCACGACGAACTCAAGTTCGGGCGTGACGAGGAATACATGGTATCGGCGTTCGACATCGACTGGAGCTGGAAGCACAAGGCCCCCGGCAAGGGCGGCTGGATGTCGCCGGTGCCCAACACGGTGCCCGACCTCGCGGCGGCCATGACGATGAATCCCGGCCTGCATCTGCTGGTGCAGCAGGGCTGGTATGACCTGGCCACGCCGTACCTCGCGATGCTGATGGACATCGAGCACCTGGACATCACGCCGGAGGCCCGGCAGCGCATCCGCACCGAGTACTACGATGCGGGTCACATGATGTACCTGCACGATCCGTCACTGCAGAAGTTTCGCAACGACCTCGTCGGCTTCATCCGGGCGACCGACCGGATCTGACGCGAGCCGCCGCGCCATGGCAACCACTGCAAACCCCGACGGTGACACCGGCGCTAGCGCGGGCGCATTGCATGACCCGCAGTTCGTCGACGACCTGCGGCGACGGATGTTGCGCTTTGCCAGGCTGCAATTGTCGGACGCCTCGCTGGCAGAGGACGCCGTCCAGGAAGCGTTCGTCGGCGCGTTGCGCGGATCGACGTCATTCGCGGGCCGCGCGGCCTATCGCAGCTGGGTGTTTGCGATCCTGCGACACAAGATTGCCGACCAGTTGCGCGCCCAGTTGCGGTACGCAGCGTTGCCTGCGAACGAGCCGGAGCCCGATCCGGTCGTCGATGGCCTGTTCGAGCCCGACGGGCACTGGACCGAGGCGGCGGCGCCCTCAGGCTGGGGCGATCCGCACGCGGCCCTGCAGGACACGCAGTTCTGGCGCGTGTTCGAGACCTGCCTCGATCACCTGCCGGGGCAGCAGGCACGCCTTTTCATGATGCGGGAATTCGTCGAACTCGACAGCGGCGAGATCTGCCGCGCGACCGGCGTCACCACGACGAACCTGAACGTCAGCCTGCATCGGGCACGGCTGCGGCTGCGCAACTGCCTCGAACAGCATTGGTTCGGCGCGGACGGCGCGGCATCGACGGGGCACACGTGATGCATTGCCTCGACGCCACGCGCACGATGTCTGCCGTCCAGGAGCACGAACTGACTCCGGACGAGCGCGTGTCGTTGCAGAATCACCTCGCAATCTGTCCTCAATGCCGCGAGTTCGATCGACAGGTGGCCTTTCTGCGCGACTCGATGCGAACCTACGTGCGGCGAACCGACGACACGGACGATCTGCGCGACGACCAGAACGCGTCGAGCGAATAGGCGCCGCCGCCGCGCGCCAGCAGGTACAGCAGCACGGTCGCCCAGACACCGTGCGTCGCATAAGCGGCAGGATAGACGAACAGCTGGATCGTCAGCGTCATCAGCAGCAGCGCAAAGGCCGAGAAGCGCGTACCCAGGCCGACCAGCAGCAACGCGGGGAACACGTGTTCGGCCGTCGTGGCAGCGTACGCTGCAAACTCGGGTGGAAGCAGCGGCAGGCCATACTCATCCTGGAACAGCGGAATCGTCGATTCGGCGAGCCGCGGCCAGCCGAACCGGAACTCGCCGCCGATCGGATCCAGCACCAGGCCCTCGATCTTGGTCTGGCCCGATTTCCAGAACACCGCGGCGATCGAGAACCTGCCGAGCAGCGCAATCAGCGAATGCGGGATGCGTTCGAGCCATGCAATGAATGAGGACATTCGCTTGATCCGGTGACCTTGAGTGGAGGGCGTGCCGTGGTGGCCGAACCAGCCCTGCCCGCCGTCTGGACGGGCAGGACCGGCCGCACACTCAGCCCTTCTTGACCGGCTTGAACGCCGCCAGCTGGCCGAAGCCGGTTGGCGAGGTCGGCGACGCCGTCTTCTCGCACGTGCCCGCCGGCACGTGCTTCCACGCGTCGGCCTGGTAGTCGAGGGTCGAGGTTCCAGCGCACGAATTGGCGCCCGCAGCGCAATCGTTCTTGCCCTTCAGCGCAACGCCGTAGCATTTCTCGCCCTTGGCGCCCGGGGCATCCGCCGCGCTGGCCGTCACTGCGGCCAGGCTCAGGGCTGCGCCCAGCGCGAGGCCGAGCGAGAGGGCGGCCGGACGCTTGAG
This sequence comes from uncultured Gammaproteobacteria bacterium, assembly GCA_963746325.1. Classification (GTDB taxonomy): domain Bacteria; phylum Pseudomonadota; class Gammaproteobacteria; order Steroidobacterales; family Steroidobacteraceae; genus RPQJ01. Next base: position 97,856 of record CAVVBC010000005.1, read on the forward strand.
GGAATTCGTCGAGTTCATCGGGGAGACTCCTGTCGTGACTATTGGGAACGGTACTGTCGTGCGACCCGCGATGGGGTTCGCACATCCCTTAGTCGGACGGAAATCGCGATTTCTTACAGGCGCGGACTACTCGCGGTAATGACAGCCGCGGCTCTCGGGATTGGTCCAGGCCGCGAGCGTCACGATCAGCGCCACGCGCACCGCGTTGCGCAGGCCGATCAGGTCGTCGGTCATCGCGGCGGCGCGGTAGAAGCGCTCGACTTCGACCTCGAGGTTGCGCAGGGCCTCGATTGCACGCAGCAGGCGGCGCGTCGTGCGCACGAGCCCCACGTAGTTCCACATGATGTGCCGGAGCGAACTCATGTCCTGCGCGATCAGGGCCGGGTCGGGCGCCTCGCGACCGGTGTCCTGCCAGGGCGGAATGTCATCGAACCAGGCGCCGTTGCCCCTCCCGAGCTGCGCCACGATGCGCTGCGCCGAGCGGTGACCCCACACCAGTCCTTCGAGCAGCGAGGTGCTGGCGAGCCGGTTCGCGCCGTGCAGTCCCGAGCAGGCGACTTCGCCGATGGCGAACAGGCGCTCGACCGTCGTCGCGCCGTCGCGGTCGATCCACACCCCGCCGCACGCATAGTGCGCGGCAGGAACGACGGGTAACGGGTCGCGCGTGATGTCGATGCCGTACTCGAGGCAGCTGCGGTACATCTCCGGGAATTCGGCACGGATGCGCTCGGCGGTCACGTAACTCGCGACGTCGAGATACACGTTCGGCACGCCCTGGCGCAGCATCTCGGCATGGATGCTGCGCGCGACGACGTCGCGCGGGGCCAGGTCTTTCCACTTCGGGTCGTAGCGATCCATGAACGGCTGGCGCTTTTCGTCGACCAGGCGCGCGCCCGCGCCACGCACGGCTTCGGTGATGAGGAAGCAGGGCGCGTTGCGGTGGTAGAAGGCGGTGGGATGGAACTGGACGTACTCGGCATTGATCACCCGGGCGCCGGCGCGGTAGGCCATCGCCAGGCCGTCGCCGCGAGCCCCGGCCGGGTTCGTCGTGCGCAGGAAGATCTGGCCCAGGCCGCCCGTCGCGAGCACCGTGGCGCGCGCCAGGCAGCGGTCGATCCGGCCGGTGAGCTGGTCGAACACATACGCGCCCACGCAGGACAGCGGCTCGTACACCGCACGCCGGTCGCGGCCCTGGTGGGCTGGCGTCAGCAGGTCGACGGCCGTGTGATGCGTGAGCAGGCGTACGCGCGGGTGCGCGTGCAAGGCCGCGATGAGCTTGTCTTCGATCGCGCGGCCGGTTGCATCGGTCGCGTGCGCGATGCGGGCCAGTGAATGCCCGCCTTCCCGTCCCAACGCGAGCCCGCCGCCAGGGGCGCGATCGAACGGGACCGCGAGCCTGTCGATCAGCATCGACTGGACCAGCTGCGGGCCTTCCTGTGCGAGCGTGAGGACGGCCTCCTCGTGGCAGAGGCCGGCGCCAGCGTTGATGATGTCCTGCGCCAGCGCATCGGGCGAGTCGCCCTCGCCGTGAAAAATGATGCCGCCCTGCGCCCAGTACGTGTTGGATTCGCCGGCGCGGTCGGCGCGGGTGATCACCATGACGTCGAGGCCCGACTCCGCGAGCTCGAGCGCGGCCGTGCCGCCCGCGATGCCGCAGCCGATGACGAGGACGTCGCTGCGCAGGACCTCGCTCAATCGATTTTTGGCCCGACGGCCAGCATGCGCTCGACCGAGCGCAACGCGCGCACGCGGATGTCTTCGGGCACGTCCACCTGCCAGCGCATGTACTTGAGCGCGTCACGCGTCTGCTCGAGCGTGATCTCGTGCATGTGCGGGCAACGGTGACTGCAGAGCCGCAGCATTTCCTTGCCCGGATTGGCCGCCACGATGTTGTCGCCCATCGAGCATTCGGTGAGCAGCAGGAAGCGCTTGGCCGAAGACCGCTCGACCGCCCTGATCATGGCCGTAGTGCTGCCGGAGAAATCGGCCTTGGCCGTGACTTCCGGGCTGCATTCGGGATGCGCCAGGATCATCACGTCGGGGTACTGCTTGCGCACCACGTCGACGTCTTCGGGCGTGAACAGTTCGTGCACTTCGCAGCGGCCGTTCCACGACACCATCGCCGGCTCGCTGGCCGTGCCCCGGGACGGCGCGGCCGCCGTGCCCTTGCGCAGCACCGAAGGCACGATGACGTGACGACCCGTCTCGCGCGCGACGTTCGCCGCGAGGAATTCATCAGGCAGGAAGATGACCGTGTCGCTGGCGAGCGATTCGACGACCGCGGCTGCGTTGCTCGACGTGCAGCAGATGTCGCACTCGGCCTTCACGTCGGCGTAGGTGTTGATGTACGTGACGATCGGCACGCCCGGATAGGCGGCGCGCAATGCGCGCACGTCGGCGGCGGTAATGCTTTCGGCAAGCGAGCATCCGCCCCTTTCAGTCGGCAGCAGCACCGTCTTGCCCGGATTCAGGATCTTCGCCGTCTCGGCCATGAAGCGCACGCCGCAGAACACGATGACCGACTTGTCGGTTTCGGCGGCGCGCCGGCTCAGCTCGAGCGAATCGCCCTGGAAATCGGGCACCGTGTGGAACAGCGCGGGTTCCATGTAGTTGTGCCCGAGAATGACGGCGTCGCGCTCGGCCTTGAGTTGCAGCACCTCGGCTGCCACCTCGGCCTTGAGGTAGAGCTCCGCGTCGGGCAGCACGTCGCCGAGCTTGCCCTGCAGGTCGCGATAGATTTCCTGGGCGGTCTTCAATGGCGGATTCCGTCGCGGCTGCGGCGCGCAGCCTCGGCGGTCATTGTAGCGCGGCCGCGAGCTATGATCACCGCGTGATCACGCGAGCCCAGGCATGACGTCAGTTCGTTTGCGCAGGGTGCTGGCGCTGCCATGCGGCGCCGCTTTGCTGTGCGTGCCCTGCCCCGCTCCAACCGCCACCACGCTGGAGACGATCCAGGTCACGGCCTCGCGCCGTGCGGAATCCGCGTTTACGGTCCCGCTCGCGACCAGCGTCGTGGACCGCGACGCCATCCGGGCGGCCGCCCCCCAGACCGTGATGGACGCCCTCCGTAGCCAGCCGGGCGCGTCCCTGCAGCAGACTACGCCGGGCCAGGGAGTGGTGATCCTGCGTGGCCTCAAGGGCTCCGAAGTGCTGCATGTCGTGGACGGGTTTCGCCTCAACGACGCGATATTCCGCAATGCGCCGAACCAGTACGTCGCGCTCGTCGACAGCCAGGCACTCGCGCGCATCGAGGTCGTGCGCGGCCCCATGTCGGCGCTTTACGGCAGCGATGCCATGGGCGGCGTGGTGCAGATGCTGACCTGGGAGCCTCGCTTCGAAGGTGCCGAATGGCAGGCAGCGGGCATGCTGCGCACCCTGTACGGCAGCGCCGATGACTCGACCCTGTCGCGCGTGCAGGGCGCGGCCGGTCACGAGCGTCTTGTCCTGAATGCCGGAGTCACCTACCAGGACGTGAACGAGCGGCGCGTGGGCGGGGGCGACGAACTGCCTTTCACTGCCTTCACCGGTCGCGCGGCCGACGCCAAGGTCCGCGCGCTGGTGACGGACGGCAACGAACTCACGTTCTCGCTGCAGTACTCCGAGCAGCCGCGCACGCCGCGTTACGATGAACTGACTCCCGGCTACGGTCAGGGCAACCCCAATTCAGCGGTCTACTGGTTCGAGCCGCAGCGGCGCGACTTCGTGCAACTGCGCTGGCGTGGATGGAACCCCATTGGCGCGTGGGACAGCGCGGAAGCGCAGCTGGGCCTGCAGGTGATCGAGGATGGCAGGCGCAGTCGCGATTTCGGCTCGCGCAATGAAGACCGCGAGCGCAACCAGGACGAGAGCCTGGGACTGACATTCGTCGCGCAGAAGGACTTTGGCGCGAGCCACCATCTTTCGTACGGCATGGACGTCTACCACGACGACGTCGCGTCATCGCGCCTGCGCGTCGACACGCAGACCGGCGTGACGACCGTGCGCCCACCGCGCTTCCCGGACGGTTCGACGATGGTGCAGGCGGGGGCTTTCGTCGCCGACGACTGGTCAGCGCACGAGCGGCTCGACGTGCTGGGCGGGCTGCGCTGGAGCAGCAGCCGCACTCGCCTGCCCGGCAGCGGCACGTTCGACGCGACGACCGTCAGCGACAGCGGACTTACGGGCAACCTGGGCGCTTCATTCGAGTTGGCAGAAAGCGTCCGCCTGGTCGCCAACGTGGGCCAGGGTTTCCGCGCACCCAACGTGTTCGACCTCGGCACGTTCGGCGACCGCCCGGGCAATCGCTTCAACGTGCCGAACGCCGGCCTCGAATCCGAGCACGTCACGACGCTCGATGCGGGCATCAAGCTCATGCAGGGCGGCATCGAGGGCGAGCTGATCGGTTATTACTCCGACTACCGCGACAAGATCACGAGCGTGCCGACCGGCGCGGTCACGCCGTCGGGCCGGCTCGTGGTGCAGAGCAGGAATGCAGCAAGCCTGCGGCTGTACGGTGCCGAGTTTGCGTATCGACAACAGCTCGCGCCGACGCTGTCGTGGCGCACCCAGCTCACGTGGACCCGGGGCGAAGAACGGCTCGCGGGCGACAGCTATCCCGCCGATCGCATTCCACCGCTGAATGGCAGCGTTGGGCTGGACTGGAACCCCGCGCCACGCTGGTCACTGCAGGCATGGACGGACTTCGCCGAGCGCCAGGAGCGCTACAGCCCGCGCGACGAGATCGATCCGCGCATCCGGCCGGGCGGCACCCCCGGATGGTCGACCTGGAACCTGCGGGCTGCCTGGGAAGCAAGCAACGGGGTGTTCGCCGCGTTGCAGGCAGGCAACCTGGGCGACCGTCGTTACCGCGAATTCGGCTCGGGGCTCGACGCCGCAGGACGCGGCGTGATGCTCACGCTGGAGCTGGACTTGTGAACGAACGCAGAGCGCGGTCGCGGTGAGGCGCGGCGATAAATACTTAGTGGACACACGATTTTCCTCCCAGACGACCGGGCCAACCGAAACAGGCCGGCACCCGGATCAACGCGCTTTACGGGTCGAATCTGCAGCCCAACAGGCGGATACTTGCCACCGCATTCGGATGGCAGGTAAGCGCGGGGCAACATGGCAGGACTCGAGGCCCTCTGGACACGCTTGCACCCGCTGCTCTATCTATGGGCGGGTCTCGCGTGGACGTTGCTTACTGCCGTCCTCGGCGGCATGTACTTTGCCGATCACCCGCGACTGCTGCTGATCGGCGGCTCGATCAGTGCCGTGGTTTTCGTCGGCCTGACTACGGTGGCCCTGACGCTGCGGGCCCGCGCCGAAAAGGCCCAGGCTGAACTGGCCCGTTCGGCCACCGCGGCACGCACGCTGCTGCAGGAAGTGATCAACGCCAGTGCCGCACCCATCTACGCCTTCGATCGCGAGGGGCGCGCGCTGCTCATGAACGAGGCGGGCGCACAGGTCATCGGCCGGCCCGTCGCATCGCTGATCGGGCGAACTCGCGCCAGCATGCACCCGCCCGCTTGCGCCAAAGTCCACGACGACTTCGACCGTCAGGTCGTCGAATCCGGGCATCCCATGTCGTTCGAGGAACGGGCGCAAGGCGAGGACGGCGAGCGCGTGTTCCTCTCGATGAAGTTTCCGTTGTGCACCGCTGAAGGCGCCATCTACGCCGTCGGCGGCGTCTCCACGGAGATCACCGAGCTGCGGCGCGCCCAGGAAGCGGCGGCCAGCGCCAACGCACGTCTCGAAGAGGTCGTGCAGATGCGCACACAGGAACTGGTGGCGTCACGCGACCGTGCCGAACAGGCCGACCGGGCCAAGACGGCGTTTCTTTCCACCGTGTCGCATGAATTGCGCACGCCGCTCAACTCGATCATCGGTTTCACCGACATCGTGGTGCAGGAGCTCGCCGGGCCACTCAACCATGAGCAACGCCACCAGCTGTCAATCGTGCAGGAATCGGCGCATATCCTGCTCGAGCTCATCAACGAGATACTGGACATCTCGCGGATCGAAGCGGGCCGGCTGCACCTGTCGCCGCAGGAATTCGACCTGGCCGACCTGCTGCACCGTCGCTGCGACGCCATGGAGTCCACTGCCGCCCGCAAGGGACTGCGGCTCGAGGCGCGCGTCGCGCCAAGCGTCGGGCACGTCACGAGCGACCCGATGCGGGTGGCACAGATCGTCTCGAACCTGCTGTCGAACGCGATCAAGTTCACCGACGGCGGCAGCGTCGTGCTCGAGGCCCGCGGCGACGACGAGAAGGTGACCATCGTCGTGCAGGACACCGGCCCCGGCATCTCGGCCGAGGACATGACGCGGCTGTTCCGCCCGTTCGTGCAGGTGGGCGGGACCGGCACACAGAATCGCGAAGGGACCGGCCTTGGACTCGTCATCTCACAGTACCTCGCGTACGCCATGGGCGGGGCGATCTCGGTGCAGAGCACGCTGGGCTCCGGCTCGCGATTCCAGCTGGAATTGCCGCGCACCTATGCGGGCACCGGCGACGTCGCCAACACGGGGATCTATCGGAAACTGACGCCCCGGGCCTGACCTGCGACGGACTCAGGCTTGGCAGGACGCGCGCCGGGCTCTAACCTTGCGGACCCCTTCGCCGAGCAACCTGGTCAATCAATGAGTACTGTCGAACGCAAGCGCATGGGGCCCCTGGCCTCGCTCATCTTCAGTTCACGCTGGCTGCAGCTGCCGCTTTACCTCGGCCTGATCGTGGCGCAAGGCGTCTACGTGTTCCTGTTCATCAAGGAACTGGTGCACCTGATCGTCACGGCACCGTCCCTGACCGAGCAGTCGATCATGCTGATCGTGCTGGGCCTGATCGACGTGGTGATGATCTCGAACCTGCTGGTCATGGTGATCGTGGGCGGTTACGAGACGTTCGTATCGAGGCTGGACCTGCAGGGGCACCCGGACCAACCCGAGTGGCTGAGCCACGTCAACGCCAGCGTGCTGAAAGTAAAGCTCGCCATGGCGATCATCGGCATCAGCTCGATCCACCTGCTCAAGACGTTCATCGAAGCCGGCATGATCGGCGGCTTGCCGGTGTGCGGCACGGTGGCTGCAATCGAGGCTGCGCAGGCCTTGAGCGCGGCCGGGGCGAACGGCAAGGGCTGCACGACGGTGACGGCCGCGGGCGTGATGTGGCAGACCATCATCCACTCCGTCTTCATCCTCTCTGCGCTCGGCATCGCGTGGACCGACCGGCTGATGGCCCGCAAGCCGCATTGACGGCAGTGCACGTCGCCCGGTCCGCTACGTTGAACACGGCAGGAGGCAGCCCATGAGCGCGTGGCCGTCGTACGCGTTGGTGATCGCGGCGACGTTCGTACTGAACGTGCCATTCGGCTACTGGCGGGCCGGGGTCACCAAGTTCTCGCTGCAATGGTTCGTCGCCGTGCATGCGGTCGTGCCGCTGGTGGTCTACATGCGCCACTTGGCCGGCCTGCCCTTCCGCTGGAGCCTGCTGCCGCTGTACGTCGCTGCCTATTTCGGTGGCCAGTACGTGGGCAGCCGCTGGCGCCTGCAGCGCGCGCGTCAACCCAAACGGCCGTAGTCCGTGAACCGGGCGACGACGTTCTGGATCTCCGCCTCGTCCAGCAGGTGCGGCTCGAGGCCGGCCGCCAGCAGCGACAGGTACTCGCCGGCCATGTTTTCCACTTCGATCGCGACCGCATGCGCGCGCGCCAGTGACGTCCCCACTGCCATGACGCCGTGATTGCCGAGCAGGCAGGCGCGGCGGCCCTCGAGCCCGCGCACGGCCGACTCGGCCAGTTGCGGCGTACCGAATGTGGAGTAAGGCGTGCAGCGCACGTCACCGCCGGCCAGCGCGATCATGTAATGGAAGGCAGGAATGCCGCGGCCGGCACACGCGAGCGCCGTGGCGCGCGGGCTGTGCGTGTGCACGATGGCCGCCACCTCGGGCCGGGCGCGATAAATGGCCGCATGCATGCGCCACTCCGACGAAGGGCTGTGCTTCAGCCCAGGCAGCGGGCCATCGAGCGGCAATGTCACGATGTATTCCGGCTGCAGTTCACGGTAGGGAATGCCGGCCGGGGTGATCGCGAAGCCCTCCGCCACCCGGCACGAGACGTTGCCCGACTTGTTGGGCACCATGCCGGCGGCGTCGAGCGCCAGCGTCACGCCGATGATGTCTTCACGCTCATCCCGCATTTGTATTCGCTCCGCCGCGCTCAGCCGAAGTCGTGCGCGTTCAAGGCCGTGCGTGTTCAGGGTACAGGGCATTGAGACCTGCGCGACTGGCCGGGGCCACGCCGCGCTCCGTCACGATGCCCGTCACGAGTCGCGCGGGGGTCACGTCGAAACCGGGGTTGCGCACTGGGCTGCCCGGAGCGACCACCTCCACGTCTGCGCAATCGCCCGCCGCGGTGCGACCCCGCACGTGCGTCACTTCGCGTGCCGAACGCTCCTCGATCGGCACCTGCCGCACGCCGTCCCCCAGCGACCAGTCGATCGTCGACGCGGGTAAGGCAGCATAGAACGGTACGCCATTGTCGTGCGCTGCAAGCGCCTTGAGGTAGGTGCCGATCTTGTTGGCCACGTCCCCCGTGGCCGTGGTCCGGTCGCTGCCTACGAAGCAGACGTCGACGTCGCCCTGCTGCATCAGGTGGCCGCCGGCGTTGTCGGTAATCACCGTGTGCGCGATGCCATGCGCCCCGAGTTCGAAGGCCGTGAGCAAGGCGCCCTGGTTGCGCGGACGGGTTTCATCCACGTACACGTGCACGGGCAGCCCGGCTGCATGTGCGGCGTAGACGGGCGCGAGTGCCGTGCCCCAGTCGACGCAGGCCAGCCACCCGGCGTTGCAGTGTGTCAGGACGTTCAGCGGCCGGTCACACGCACGGCAGGTCGCGATTTCCCGCAGCAGCGCCAGACCATGCTGCCCGATGGCCGCGCAGGCCGCGACGTCTTCCTCGGCGATCGCGGCCGCTTCGACGTACGCCAGTGCGACACGCTCGCGCGGCGGCAACGGCATGAGCACCTGCTGCATTCGCTGCACAGCCCAGCGCAGGTTGACGGCCGTGGGCCGCGTCGCGACGAGACTGGCCACTGCGGCCGCAAGGCTCGAGTCGTCCGGATTTGCCCGCAGCGCGAGCGCCACGCCGTAGGCCGCAGTCACGCCGATCAGCGGCGCGCCACGCACGACCATGTCACGGATGGCGGCCTCGGCGTCCGCGACGCTGCGCAGCGTGCGGATCGCAAACTCGAACGGCAGTCGCGTCTGGTCGATGACGGCTACGTCGCCGCCCGCATCCGCGAGCCAGATCGTGCGGTACGGACGTCCGTCGACGAGCATGGCCTAGGCGGCCCCGGCAGGCCGCAGCACGCGGCCAGCCACGGTCTGCAGGCGCGCGACCAGCGCAGGGTCGCGCACGTCGGGGTGGGTGAGGATCGCGCCGTCGAGTGCGCGTTCGGACCCTACCGGACACGTCACGCGCTGCGCCGGGAATTCACGCGCGAGTCGCGCGAACACGCGCTGCGCCTTGCCGTTGTTCTCCGCCATGACCCGCAACAGGCTCGCGACATCGACGGCGCCATGCTCTTCGTGCCAGCAATCGAAGTCGGTCACCATCGCGACCACGGCATAGGTGATCTCAGCCTCGCGCGCCAGCTTCGCCTCGGGCATCGACGTCATGTGGATGATGTCGTAACCCAGGGCCTGGTACGTCAGCGATTCGGCCAGCGTGGAAAACTGCGGCCCTTCCATGCAGACCGCCACGCCGCCGCGCTGGTGCGGAATGCCTTCCGCGCGCAGCACCTGCTCGAGTTGGTCCTGCAGCGCAGGACCCACCGGGTGCGCAAACGAAACGTGCGCCACGCAACCGGTACCGAAGAACGTACCGGCCCGGTGCACGGTGCGGTCGACGAAGTTGTCGACCAGCACGAAGGTGCCGGGACTCAGGGATTCCTTGTACGAGCCGCAAGCCGAGAACGAGACCAGGTCGGTGACGCCCAGCTGCTTCATGGCATCGACGTTGGCGCGGTAGTTGATCTCGTGCGGCGGAATGCGGTGGCCGCGGCCGTGGCGCGGCAGGAACACGACCTCCGTGCGGCCGACGCGGCCCCGGCGCAGCCCGTCCGAATGCTCGCCCCAGGGCGTCGCCAGCTGCAGCGACTGCACGGCCTCGATACCGGGCAGGTCATAGATGCCCGAGCCCCCGATGATCCCCAGAACTGCCTTGGTGGCCATGTCGTCCGCCCTGTCTTGCGCAGGCACGGAGATTAAACGAGACGGTGCGGCCCGGGGAGACGGTGTTTACCGTGCGCATTGCTCGTGGCCGGCGATGGCTATTCGCGGCGCGTGGTGCGAGCATTCGGGCCTCCATGCGTCCAGCGAGGCCGTGTCCCTTGCAGCGTTCCACGCTCGTCCTGCTCAGTCTGCTGGCAACGCTTCCGGGCCTTGCTGACGAAATCGTCGCGCCGCGGCAGGACGCACGCCCTGTGGCGCTGGTCGCCGGCCTGGCGCCTGGCCCCCTCAAGACCGAGCTGGCTGCCTGCGTCGATCGACCCGTCCGTCGCACCGCGTTCGCACTGGGCCATCGCGGCGCACCGCTGCGGTTTCCCGAGCACACCCGCGAGTCGTACCTCGCCGCGGCCGCCCAGGGCGCCGGGGTGATCGAATGCGACGTGACCTTCACTCGCGACAAGCAACTGGTCTGCCGGCATGCGCAGAACGACCTGCACACCACCACCGACATCCTGCTGACGCCGCTCGCCGCACGCTGCACCCGGCCCTTCAGGCCGGCTGGATTCGACGGCAAGGGCCGGCTCGTCACGCCGGCGCAGGCCGAATGCCGTACCAGCGACCTCACGCTCGCCGAGTTCCGCACCCTGCGGGGCAAGCATGACGGCTTCGATCCGCGCGCGCTGTCGGCAGAGCAGTTCGTGCGCGGCGGCCGCACGCCGGCCAATGCCGCTGGCATCGACAGCGGCACGCTCATGACGCACGCCGAGAGCATCGCGCTGTTGCGCCAGCTGGGCGTGCAGATGGTGCCGGAACTGAAGCAACCCGTCGTGCCGATGCCGTTCGACGGCATGACGCAGCAGGAATTCGCGCAACGCATGCTGGACGAGTACAAAGCCGCGGGCGTGCCGCCCGGCCAGGTCTGGCCGCAATCATTCAGTCTCGACGACATCCTTTACTGGCTGGACCGTGAACCCGCGTTTGGCCGGCAGGCGGTCTACCTTGAACCGGCCGAGCGCGTGGGCAACCTGCCCGACGCGGTGGCGCTGCAACGCTTGCGCGCGCAGGGCGTACGGATCTGGGCGCCTGCGATTTTTGCCTTGCTGGCCGTGGACGAGCATGGCGCGCTGGTGCCTTCGCAGGCAGCGCTCGATGCGCGCAAAGCGGGGCTCGAGATCGTGACCTGGAGCCTGGAGCGGTCGGGCCCGCTGCACGCGGGCGACAACGGCTTTTACTACCAGACGATCAATCGCGCGATCACGGGCGAGAGCGACGTGCTGCGCGTGCTGGACGTGCTGGCGCGGCAGGTCGGCATCCGTGCGATCTTCAGCGACTGGCCGGCGACCGCTGTCTTTTACGCCAACTGCACGGGCCGCCAGTAGTCTCGCGACCTCGCTAGAATGGCGCGCCGGCCGGTGCGACTGCAGTCCATCGGACGGCTCGTGTTCGATCCACCGGTGCAACGTTGCTCAAATCCCTGCTGATCGTCTACCACTCGATGACCGGCGGCACGCGCCAGATGGCGGAGGCCGCCTTGCGCGGCGCACGCCAGGAAACCGGGGTGCGCGCGACGCTGCTCTGCGCCCAGGATGCGCAACCCGGGCACGTGCTGGCCGCCGACGGCTACCTGTTCGCGACGCCGGAGAATCTGGCGTCGATGAGCGGACTGATGAAGGATTTCTTCGATCGCACCTATTACGCCGCGCTTGACCAGGTGAATGGCCGGCCTTACGCGGCGATGGTCTGCGCCGGCAGCGATGGCCAGGGCGCCATTCGCCAGCTCGAACGCATCGCACTGGGCTGGCGACTCAAGCCCATCGCGCCGCCCATGCTCGTGATCACGCACGCGCAGACGCCGGCGGACATCCTGCGCACCAAGGTCATTGCCGCCAGCGACCTGCAGCGCTGCGAAGAACTCGGCGCGACTCTCGCGGCCGGCCTCGCGCTGGGGCTCTACTGATGGCCCTGCTGTACCCCTTCGTCAAGGGCGTCGACGCCTGCAACGAATGGATCGGGCGCACGGTGGCCTGGCTCACACTCGGCTGCGTGCTGACCTGCTTCACCGTCGTGCTGCTGCGCTATGCATTCAACATCGGTTACCCGTGGATGCAGGAGCTGTACGTGTGGCAGCACGCCATCGTCTTCATGGCGGGCGCCGGCTACACGATGCTGCATCGCGGGCACGTCAACGTGGACGTGATGTACGGCCGTCTCGGCGAGCGCGGCAAGGCCTGGGTCGACATCCTCGGCACGCTGTTCTTCCTGTTCCCGTGGCTCGCGATCCTGGCCGTCACCTCGGCCCCGTTCGTGCTGTCGTCGTGGCAGATCCGCGAGTCGTCCGGCACGTCCGACGGCATGCCCGGCCTGTTCGTGCTCAAGTCGCTGCTGTGGGTGCTGTGCGCCCTGCTGTTCCTGCAGGGTCTCGCGTTGATTGCCCGGCGCGCGCTGCAGCTCGCGGGGCGCCCGATCCTCGATCACGACGAGGACAAGGTCACCGATGAACGCCTTTGACGCCGCCCCGGTGAGTGCGCCCCAGTGAGCACCGTGCTGATCGGCGAGATCCTCGCGGTGGCGATGTTCGCCGCGACCATCGGCGCCGTGCTGCTCGGCTATCCGGTTGCGTTCACGCTGGCGGGCATCGGCCTGATCTTCGCCACGCTCGGCATCCTGCTCGGCGTGTTCGACGTCGCGATTCTGTCGGCCCTGGTCGGGCGTTACTTCGGCACGATGACCAACGAGACGCTCGTGGCCGTGCCGCTGTTCGTCTTCATGGGCGTGATGCTCGAGCGCTCGAAGATCGCCGAGGCGCTGCTCACCACGATGGGGGAGCTGTTCGGCTCCCTGCGCGGCGGCCTGGGCTACTCGGTCGTCATCGTCGGCGCCCTGCTGGCGGCATCGACTGGTATCGTCGGCGCCACGGTCGTCACGATGGGCCTGCTGTCGCTGCCGGCGATGCTGCGCGCGGGGTACGACCCGAAGCTCGCCGCAGGCACGATCTGCGCCGCCGGCACGCTCGGCCAGATCATTCCGCCTTCCACCGTGCTGATCTTCGTCGGCGACATCCTGCAGGGTGCCAACCAGCAGGCCCAGCTCGAACTGGGGAACATGGCGCCCGACCCGATTTCCGTCGGCCAGCTGTTCGCGGGCGCGATGATTCCCGGCCTGGTGCTGGTGGGCCTGTATCTGGCGTGGATCCTGTTCAAGTCGATCTTCGATCCCAGGTCGTGCCCACCGCTCGAGATGAGCGACGAACGTCGCGCCGGACTCGCGGGACGCGTGGTCAAGGCGCTGGCGCCCCCGCTGCTGCTGATCCTGGCCGTGCTCGGCTCGATCCTGACGGGCGTCGCCACGCCGACGGAGTCCGCTTCGGTCGGCGCCGTCGGCGCGATGCTGCTCTCGGCGCTGAACCGCAGCTTCAGCCTGCCCGTCCTGCGCGAAGTGATGCGCACGACGCTCACGATCTCGTCGATGGTGTTCGTGATCCTGCTCGGCGCGAGCGTGTTCAGCCTGGTGTTCCGCGGACTGGGCGGCGAGAACCTGGTGCACGACGCGCTGGCGTCGCTGCCGGGCGGCACGTTCACGGCCGTGCTGGCCGTGATGCTCGTGATCTTTTTCCTCGGCTTTTTCCTCGACACGTTCGAAATCATCTTCGTCGTGGTGCCGATCGCCGCACCCGCGCTGATCAAGCTGGGGGTGGATCCGATCTGGCTCGGCGTCATGATCGGCGTGAACCTGCAGACGAGCTTCCTCACGCCGCCGTTCGGCTTCGCGCTGTTCTACCTGCGCGGCGTCGCGGGCAGGATGCTCACGACGCTCGACATCTATCGCGGCGCCGTCCCGTTCGTCGCGCTGCAGGTCGCGGGGCTCGCGCTGGTATGGGCCGTGCCGAGCCTGGCCACCTACCTGCCTGAGCGGCTGTTTGCGCAGGAAGCGTCGCTCGACATCGACGAACGCGGCCCGTCGGCCCCTGCGGCCGCATCGGGCTCGCCGGTGGGAGATGATTTCAGCGATCTGTTCGGCGAGCCCGTGCCCGGCCGCAATCCGCCGTATCAAGACAACTTCGAAGATCTCATCCCGCCCGGAGCAAGTGAGCCATGATCGTGCGTCGCATCGTCGATCAGATGAGACAGCAGCATTGGACCGCGGTAGCGATCGAACTGGTCATCGTGGTGCTCGGCGTGTTCATCGGCATGCAGGTCTCGAACTGGAACCAGCAGCGCGTCACTGATCAACAGGCGGCTGTGTTCACGGAGCACCTGAAAGCGGACCTGCGCGAGGAGGACTGGCGCTATCAGTTCCTGATCGCCTACAACCGGGAGGTGCTCGCCAATGCGGACAGGGCCGTCGACGCGCTGGACGGCACCAGTCCGCTGCCGGATGAAGCCTTGCTGGTCAGTACCTACCGCGCCACCCAGTACAAACAAGGGCTGCGTCGTCGATCGACCTACGACGAACTGATCTCGACCGGAACAATCGGTCTGATCCGCGACCAGCGGCTGCGGGATACGGCGATGCGGCTCTACAACGTCCAGACGTTCGACAACATGGTGCAGGAGGGCATGCGGTCCCGCCTGCGCGAGGCTTTCCGCATGAGCATGCCGAACGACGTGCAACGCGCGCTGGCCGAGAACTGCGGTGACCGTTACATCCGGCCTGGCGACTACGCCGCCATTAACGGCATCCTGGACTATCCCTGCCGGACCGGGCTGGCTGATCAGGTCATTGCCGAATCCGCGAGTGCGCTGCGTACCAACCCGGCGTTGGTTCCGTTGCTGCGTCTGCGCATCGCCGATATCGAGACGCGCCTCGTGGACCTGACCGGCAATAACCGCAACATCCTGGAGAACCTGCGCGCGATCGCGAACGAGAAGCCGTAAGGCCGTCGAGGCTTCATCGTCTGGCGAGGGCGCCGGTCACCGTGTCTGCTTCAACTTGAACTCGAACGGCAGGCGCCGCGCGTTCAGGAACGCCTGCTCGCCGACCCGTGTCCACGGCATGACATCCTGCCGGAACGCGAGGAAGTCCTCGATGATCCGCCGCACGATGCGATTCGGCGACGCGTCCGCCGCGTGAATCTCGTTCAGCACTTCGTTGGCCTTGTTGCCGCAGGCGATCAGCACCTCTTCGGGCAGGCCGCGCACGATCACGCCGTGGTCCTTGACCAGCGTGCGCAGCGCGGGGCCCGAGCGCGCGGTGTACTCGGCATACATGTCGGTGGTCGCGGCGTCCGCCGCCACCCGCACCACCTGCTGCAGGTCGGGCGGCAGCGAACGCCAGGCCTGTTCGTTGATGGTCAACTGCAGCGCGGGGCCGGGCTCGTGGTAGCCGTGCGAATAGTAGTAGCGACACACCTGGTAGAAGCCGAGCGCCAGGTCGTTGTACGGGCCGATCCACTCGGCGCCGTCGATCGCGCCGGACTGCAGTGCCGGGAAGATCTCGCCCCCCGGCAGCGAGACCGGCGTCACGCCCAGCTTCTGCAGCAGGCGGCCCTGGTTGCCGGGCGTGCGGAACTTGAGGCCCTGCAGGTCCTCGAGCGAGCGGATTTCGCGCCGGAACCAGCCGAACATCTGCGTCCCGGTGCTGCCAGCCTGGAAGGCCCGCACGCCGAAGGGCGCGCACAACTCGTCCCACAGTTTCTGGCCGTTGCCGTACTTGATCCAGGCGGCCATCTCGCCCGTCGTGAAACCGAACGGAAACGCAGTGAAGAACGGGAGGCCCTCGGATTTGCCGCCATGGTAATAGGCGGCGTCGTGGGCCATCTGCGCCGTACCGTTGGCGACGGCGCCGAAGCACTCGAGTGCAGGGACCAGCTCGCCCGCGGCGTAGACCTTGACGGTCAGCCGGCCGCCGCTCAACGCCGTGATGTTGGCCGCGAGGCGCTCGGCACCCGTACCCAGGCCCGGCAACCCCTTGGGCCAGCTGGTGACCATGCGCCATTCCATGAGGCCCTTCGAAATGGCAGGAGCGGCAATCGCCGCCCCGGTGCCCAGCATGGCGGCCTGCAGTAACGCCCTTCGTTTCACGCGCGGTATCCCCTGTGCAGCTACGTCCTGCTGCCTTCATACGATAGCAGCCGCCGCCGGGCTTGCGGGACGCGAGGGGCGGGATTCGCTTGACAGCACACACCCGCCATAGGACGGTGCGTGCCACCTTGAACACCCCGGAGCCCGCAATCGTGCAAGTCAGACGCCACAGTGCCCTGCGCAGGGTCGCGCCATGAGCTCGCCCTCGGATGCCGCTGCAGCGGCTCGACCGCACGAACTGAGCCGCACGCTCCTGCCCCGCCACATCACGATGATCACGATCGGCGGGGTGATCGGCGCGGGCCTGTTCGTGGGCAGCAGCGCCGCGATCGCGGCCGCGGGCCCGGCGGCGCTGGTCTCGTACATCATCGCCGGCACCATCGTCTTCATCGTGATGCGCATGCTGGGCGAGATGGCGATCACGCACCCAGGCGTGCGGTCGTTCACCGAGTTTTCCCGCGTCGGGCTCGGCGACGCCGCTGGCTTCATCGCCGGCTGGCTCTACTGGTATTTCTGGATCGTCGTCGTGCCGATCGAGGCGATTGCCGGCGCGCAGATCCTGCAGCTGTGGATCGACCTGCCGATGTGGCAGATCGGCTTGGTGCTCATGGCCGTGATGACTGCGGTGAACCTGCTGTCGGCCCGCTCCTATGGCGAGTTCGAGTTCTGGTTCTCGTCGATCAAGGTGGCGGCGATCATCGCCTTCATCCTGATCACGGCCGCATTTGCCTTCGGCTTCACGCATGACCAGGGCGCGACGTTCGCCAACCTCACCGCGCACGGTGGGTTTGCGCCCAAGGGCTGGGTGCCGGTGCTCGCCACGGTGACCACGGTGTTCTTCTCGCTGGTGGGCGCCGAGATCACCACGGTCGCGGCGGCGGAGTCGAAAGATCCCGAGAAGGCGGTGGTGCGCATGGCGACGACGATCACGTGGCGGATCCTGCTGTTCTACGTGCTCTCGCTGTTCCTGATCGTCAGCGTCGTGGCGTGGCCCTCGATCAAGCCCGGCGAATCGCCGTTCACGCTGGCGCTGAACGTGATGGGATTCCAGTGGGGCAGCGCGGTGATGAGCTTCATCATCCTGACGGCCGTGCTGTCGTGCCTCAATTCGGCGGTGTACGTGTGCTCACGCGTGCTGCACGTGATGGCCGACCGCGGCGATGCGCCGCGCTGGCTGGTCGAGGTCAACGAGCGCCGCGTGCCCGCCCGCTCGATCCTGCTCGGCTCGATCGTCGGCGTGATCGGCGTCGTCATCGCGATCGTCTCGCCGAACCGCGTGTTCGCGTTCCTGATCAGCACGACGGGCACGGTGATCCTGTTCGTCTACCTGATGACCGCGTTTTCGCACATCCGGCTGCGTCGGCGCCATCCGGAAACGGAGACCAAGGCCGTGCGTGTCTGGCTGTTTCCGTGGCTCAGCTACCTGACGATCGGCGCCATGTTCGCCGTGCTCGTCGCGATGGCAGCGACGCCTGAGCTCGCAAGTCAGTTTTACTTCAGCCTGCTGACGCTGGCGGTGGTCGTAGCCGCGTATTTCGTCTTGCGCAAACCACGCACGGGCTGAATCACTGGCGGCGAGGGGCCCCGGCAGACGCCAGCCCCCCGCCGCCTGCGGCGGCGCCGGGCCTCAGCCGCCGTTATGACCCGTCACGGTCTTGGTGCAGCTTTGGGCAGCCTTGTCGCACGCCACGTCCACACCGTGCTGGTTCACCTGGCCGTTTGGCAGCGTGCGCGTCACGTCCCGCGTGTAACCCGTGGCGGTGCGCTGTGCATCGCTCGAGTAGGTCGTGGTGCGCCCGTTGAAGCCGGTGGTGGTGGAGTCCACGGACCGCGTGCCCGCGGCACGATCGTTGACGACGACGGTGTCGCGTGTGGCTGTCCTGCCGTCGCCGCGGGTAACCGTCGAATTGCTCGTGCGGCCGTTCGGCGTGCGCTGCGCGGTGGTCGTGCGCGTCCACTGGCCATGGCTTCCCTGCGCGTTGCGGGCGTGCTGCTTGCCACCGTTGCCTGCCTCGGCTGCGGTGGTGAGTGCGCCGGCAAGAAACAGGCTGCCGGTCAGGGCAGCGATCGTCGCGACGCGAGTCATGCTCGAACGGATCGGTTTCACATAAGACATGCTGAGGTTCCTTGTGGTGATGCAAGAGGTGTGTCGGTACACCCTCATCAACGCTGCAAGGCCCGCCGCGTTGACACGGACTCGCGACGGCGCGCGGCATGCTATAGCGTGAGGATGGGCGTCTGGATCTGCAGGCCGGGAAGGTCGCGGCAACTCGCGTGCGCAGCGACCGCACTGGCCGTATTGATGCTGACGAAGGCGCCAGTGGCGGGGGCCCAGGCACCCGCCGGCCCGGCGCCCACGCAGCCACTGGAGGAAGTGGTCGTCAGCGCGCCCGAACCCCGCTACGTGGCGCCGAACACCCGCGACCGGATCGGTCGCATCTGGGCACCCGTCCTGATCAATGGCAAGGGACCCTACCGGCTGGTACTCGACACGGGCGCCAGTCGTTCGGCAGTGGTCCAGCGGGTCGTCGACGATGCGGGCCTGGCGCTGCGCGAAAAGCCCGTGAAGCTGCGCGGTGTCACGGGCTCGAGCATCGTGCCGGCGGTGCGGGCCGACACCCTGGAATTCGGCGAACTCGTCGTCGAGAACACGATCATGCCCGTCGTGGCGGATGCATTCGGCGGTGCCGACGGGGTGCTCGGCGGCGAAGGCATGGCCGACAAGCGCATCGAGATCCAGTTCCTGCGCGACCGTATCAGCATCGCGCGCTCCCGCCGCACACCGGCACCTGCGGGATTCGCGGTCGTGCCGTTCGAGCATTCGCCGAATCGCGGGCCTGCGCATCCAGGTCATGGTGGGTCCGGTCCCGGCGATCGCCCTGATCGACACCGGCGCGCAGGCGACCGTCGGCAACCTGGCGCTGCGGGAGGCGCTGGCGCGGCGCCGCAACGAGAAGGACGTGTTCGACGACGCCATCATCGGGGTCACCGAGGACATCCAGACGGCCACCCGGCTGCGCGTTCCGGGCATCGTGGCGGGCGAGCTGATCGTCCGCAACGCCGAGATCCTGTTCAGCGACCTGCACATCCTGGACCACTGGCGGCTCAACTCGAAGCCGGCGCTGATCATCGGCATGGACGTGCTGGGATCGCTCGACACGCTGGTGATCGACTACCGCCGCAACGAACTGCAGGTCAAGACACGCCGCCTGTGAGCTAAGATCAGGGCATGTCGCGCCCTGCCCGGGTCATCGCCACCCTCCTGCTCTGCTCGCTCGCGCCGCTCGCGGTGGCGCAGCCTGCTGCCGGCGCGGGCCTCGCTGCCGCCGAGTCGGCGTACCTCGACTACCTCGACGCGATCGGGGCCGTGGGTTATCTGGAATCGGGCGGCGCCCGGGAGTTTCGCGGCCAGGACCTGTCCGCCTGGCAGGCATTGGTCAAGACGCGGCGTGAAGGCTTCGACACCGCCTTCAAGCAAGCCACCCGCGCCAGCCTGGCGCCTGCCGATCGCGACGCCGTCGCCGCCATGCGCAGGACCCTGGCCGAACTGACTGCGGATGACACGACTGCAGGGGAGCGCGCGTACAGCTGCGCCGATGCCCAGCGCCGCGAGCTCGACTACGCCGGGCTGCGGGCGGCGCTGGTCAGCTGCTACGTCGAGCATGGCAATCGGCTCGCCTATGACGGCGGCACCATCGATCGCGGCACCGCGCTGCAGCTGCTGCACGTGACCGACGATCCCCTGCGGCGGCGCGCGCTGTTCGACGCGTTCCTGCCGCTCTGGTCCGCGCTCAACGGCCGCAACGAACCGGGGAGCCCCTATCGCCGCATGATCGCGCTCGCAGCGGCCGATGCACGTGCGCACGGCTCGGAGATCGACGCCGCTGCCCGGGCAATCGGCGTGTCGACGGCGGACGTCGAACGCTGGCTCGTGCAGTTGCTCGAGGCCTGGCGCGACGCGAATCCCGGTCCGCCCATCGAACCGTGGGATTTCCGCTACCTGAACGGCGCCGCCAACCGCGAGCTGCAAGCGTTGATTCCCGCTGCAGAATTGCTGCCCGTGAACCAACGGTTCTACGCCGACCTGGGCGCGGACCTCGCTGCACTCGGCGTGGTCTTCGACCTGGAACCGCGCGCCGACAAGTCGCCGCTCGCCTACTCCGACTTCCTGGCCCGTGGGCGCGAGCGCGACGGCAGGTGGCAACGGCCGCTCGCGCGGGTCCTGGGCACGTACCCCACCGGCGGACTGTTCTCGCTGAACGAACTGGTGCACGAGAACGGGCATGCGGTTCACGTGAGTGCGATCCACACGCGCCCCGCCTACATGGTCTGGCCCGACACACTGTTTACCGAGGCCTTCGCCGACGTGCCCTCGTGGAGCGTGCACGAGCCCGCCTGGCAGCGCCGCTATCTGGGAACGGCCGTCGCGGAGCCAGTGTCGATGCGGGCGCTGTTCGCGAACGTCATGCTCGACGTCGCGTGGTCGCTGTTCGAACTGCGCATGCTGCGCGATCCGGGCATCGATCCCAACGCACTGTGGACCGACATCACGCAGCAATACCTGCGCATCGTCCCGCACCCGGAGGTGCCCTGGTGGGCCATGCGCGTGCAGCTCGCCGGCAATCCCGGGTTACATGGTCAACTATGGCCTGGGGGCCGTGCTGACGGCCGAGATGCGCGCTGCGACACGCGCGGCCATTGGCGACTTCGATACGGGCAATGAACGCTGGTACGGCTGGCTCAGCACGCAGCTGCTGCGGTATGGCGCCGAACGCGACACGCGCCGCCTCATGCAGGACCTGCTCGGGCGACCCGTGGCACCCACGGCACTGCTGGACCAGATCAAGCGTTGCGGGGCCCCGGCGCCATGACTCTCGTCACGACGGGGAAACACATGAGTTCCGAACGCGAGACGGTGCTGCACAGCTGGTGCGCGCAGTCGGCGTGGAACGCGCCCACCGTCGTGGGCGGTGCCGGGGCGTGGCTGCATCTCGAGGACGGCACGCGCGTGCTCGACATGAGCAGCCTCGCAGAGTGCAGCAACCTCGGTCACCAGCATCCACGCGTCGTCGCGGCGATCTGCGCGCAGGCCGCCGAACTCTGCTTCGTCACCAACGCCTGGGGCGCCCGGCCGCGCGCGGAACTCGCGTCCCGCCTGCTCGAGCTGAGCGGCTTCGAGGGCGGTCGCGTGTTCTTCACGCTCGGGGGCGCCGATGCAAACGAGCACGCCGTCAAGATCGTGCGGCAGGCTTACGGCAAGCCGCGAGGCGTGATCGTGGCGCGTGACCGCTCGTACCACGGCTCGACCCACCTCGCGATGGCGCTCTCGGGTGACACGCGCACACGCGCCATGGTCGACCCGGACGCGATGGGGGTGACGCACGTCGCACCGCCCTACGCGTACCGGTGTCCCTTCGGCAGCGCCGACTCAACTGAATGCGGCGACCGCGCGGCCCTCGCCGTCGGGCAACGCATCGACCAGTTCGGGGCCGACCAAGTCGCGGCGGTCATCCTCGAGCCCAATGCCGGCTCCAACGGCATCGTCGCACCCGACAGCTACTGGCCGGCCGTACGCCGCATCACTCGCGAACGCGGCATCCCGCTCATCGCGGACGAAGTCATGAGCGGATTCGGCCGCTGCGGCGAGTGGTTTGCATGGCAGCGGCATGGAGTCGCGGGCCGGCCGGACGCCATCACGCTGGCCAAGGGACTGACCGGCGCCATGATGCCGCTGGGCGCCGTGGTGATTTCTGCGGAGATCGCGCGCCTGCTCGACGACCAGGTGCTGATGACCGGTCTCACGTACTGCGGCCATCCGCTCGCGTGCGCTGCCGGCGTCGCTGCGCTCGACGCCTATCGCGACGAAGGCCTGATCGAGCGCTCGCGTCGCCTGGGCCGGGTCATGGCGGCCGATCTGCAGGCACTCGCCGCACGCCACCCGGTGATTGGCGACGTGCGCGGCGGCCACGGGCTCTTTGCCGTGCTCGAACTGGTGGCCGACCGCGCGACGCGCGAGCCGCTCGCGCCGTGGCCAGCAATGGCGCCGGCCCTGGCTGCATTGTTGCAGGCGGCCCTTGCCGAGGGCGTTTCTTTCGGCGCGCGGGGCAACCTGCTGCTGCTCGCACCCCCCCTCGTAATCGATGAGGCCGACCTGCAGCACGCGCTCGCCCTGCTCGACCGGCTGCTTGCACGCTACTTTCCGTCCGCCACGATCCTGGGCACACCATGAGCTTCCGCCTCACTTACGCCACGATGTTCGACCCGCCGCAGGCAATGCACGAGCGTTTCGATGCCGCGCTCGCGACGGTGCGCGAGCGCCTGGGCGCACGTCATGACCTGTTCGTGAATGGCGTGGACGCCAGGGCCCGGCGTTACGTGGCGCGAGCGAGCCCCATCGACAACTCTCTCGTGCTGGGAGATTTCGCCGTTGCCACCGAGCAGGACGCGCACGACGCGCTGGCAGCCGCGCACCGGGCATTTCCTGCATGGCGGGCGACGTCCGCCGGCCGAGCGGGTGCGCCTGCTGCATCGCGTCGCCGACATCATGGAGGCCCGCGTCTATGAGATCGCCGCGGCGCTCGCGCTGGAGGTGGGCAAGAATCGCATGGAGGCGCTGGGCGAGGCGCAGGAGACGGTCGACTTCTTCCGTCATTACGCCGACGACTTCACGCAGCACGAATACTACGATCACGAACTGCCGAACGACCCCCTGCCCAACGTGGTTTCGCGCAACCGCAGCGTGATGCGGCCCCATGGCGCCTGGGTCGTGATCGCGCCGTTCAATTTCCCGCTCGCACTTGCCGGCGGACCGGTCGCGGCCGCGCTGGTGACCGGCAACACGGTGGTGGTGAAGGGCTCGACGGAAACACCCTGGGCGGGGCGACTGCTGGCGGACTGCATTCGCGATGCGGACTTGCCGGCCGGGGTATTCCATTACCTGTCGGGCTCGGGACGCGAGGTGGGCACCGCACTGTCGTCGCATGCGCACACTGCCGGCATCACGTTCACTGGTTCAGTCGCGGTGGGCACCGAGCTGCTGCAGCGCATGACAGGGCCGCCGTGGCCGCGTCCATGCATCGCCGAGATGGGTGGCAAGAATCCCTGCATCGTGACGGCGCACGCGAACCTGGAAGACGCCGCCGCGGGCATCGTGCGCTCGGCGTACGGCCTGACCGGCCAGAAATGCTCGGCCCTGTCGCGGCTGTACGTCGATGCTGCGGTTGCCGACGAACTGATCGAGCGCATGCGCGCACTCATCGACGCGATCCAGATCGGCGATCCGTGCCTGCAGCAGAACTGGCTGGGCCCGGTCATCAATGCCACTGCGGCCGCCAACCATGCACGGTACGTCGGCGAACTGCAGGCCGGGGGCGCGACACTGCTCACCCAGCCGGCGCGACCTGCAGGCGGACGCTCTGGCACGCGGTCATTTCGTCGACCCCATTTTCGCCGCAGCGCCGCTCACGCATCCGTTGTGGCGGCACGAGATGTTCGTGCCGATCCTGATGCTGCACCGCTGTGCGAATCGCGACGAAGCGATGCGTCTCGCCAACGACAGCAGCGTGGGCCTCACGGCCGGCTTCTACGGCGCGGTGGACGAGCTGCCGTGGTTCAACGAAAACATCGAAGCCGGAGTCACCTACGCCAATCGGCGGCAGGGCGCCACGACCGGCGCATGGCCCGGCTACCAGGCGTTCGGCGGGTGGAAGGGATCCAGTTCCACCGGCAAGGCGATTGCGTCGTTCCATTACCTGGCCCAGTACCTGCGCGAACAATCGCGCACTGTCGTCGAACCGTGAACACGCGCCTCACCACGCTGCGTGACGCCGTCGCCACGCATGTGCGGGACGGAACTTGCGTGGCGCTCGAAGGCTTCACGCACCTGATCCCGTTTGCGGCCGGCCATGAGATCATTCGCCAGGGCCGCCGCGACCTGCACCTGGTACGCATGACACCTGACCTGGTCTATGACCAGATGATCGGCATGGGCTGCGCACGCAAACTGACTTTCTCCTGGGGCGGCAACCCCGGCGTCGGTTCGCTGCACCGCTTGCGCGATGCCGTGGAACACCAGTGGCCGCACGCGCTCGAGCTCGACGAGCATACGCACGCGGGCATGGCGGCCGCATACACGGCGGGCGCCGCCGGGCTGCCTTTCGGCATGTTGCGGGGCTATCTCGGTACCGACCTGCCCGGCGTCAACCCGCGCATCCGTCGCATCGAATGCCCGTTCACCGGCGAGCCGCTGGCCGCCGTACCGGCCTTGAATCCGGACGTCACGTTCCTGCACGCCCAGCGCGCCGACGCCCAGGGCAACGTCGCGCTGCATGGAATCGTGGGCGCGCAGCGCGAGGCTGCATTCGCCGCCCGCACCTTGATCGTGACCGTCGAGGACATCGTCGACGAACTGCCGCCCGCGATGAACGGCATCGTGCTGCCGCACTGGATGGTCACGGCCGTGGCGCACTGCCCGGGCGGGGCCTATCCGTCGTACGTGCACGACCATTACAGCCGCGACAACGGCTTCTACCAGCGCTGGGACACGATCGCCCGCGAACGCCAGGCTTTCATGGACTGGATGAACCGGCATGTGCTGGCAACGGCGGACCAGGCGGGGTTCCTCGCCAGCCTGCGGGAGTCGGCATGAGCGAATGGACCCGCGACGAGATGATGACGGTGGCCGCATCACGGCTGCTGTGGGACGGTTGCGTGTGCTTCGTCGGCATCGGCTTGCCAAGTGCCGCCTGCAACCTCGCCCGCCTGACGCACGCGCCGCACATCGTGCTCGTGTACGAGTCCGGCACGGTGGGCACCCGGCCCGACGTGCTGCCGCTCTCGATCGGCGACGGCGAGCTGGCCGACACCGCAGCGTGCGTCATCCCGTTGCCTGAAGTCTTCAGCTTCCTGCTGCAGGCGGGACGCGTCGACGTCGGGTTCCTGGGCGCGGCGCAGGTCGATAGCCACGGCAACCTGAACAGCACCGTGATCGGACCGTACGACGCGCCGAAGACGCGGCTGCCTGGCGCCGGTGGCGCCCCCGAGATCGCGGCCCACGCCCGGCAGACGTTCGTGATGCTCAAGGCCACGACGCGCAGCCTGGTGCCCCGGCTCGATTTCCGCACCAGCCCCGGCTTTCTCACGGGACACGGAGCGCGCGCGCAGACCTCGATGCGCGGCGCCGGGCCCCGCTCGGTCATCACCGATTTTGGCTTGCTGACGCCCGCGCCGGTCACCGACGAGCTGCAACTGACCGCACTGTTCGCGGGCGTCACCGTAGCCGAGGCACGTGCCGCCACCGGTTGGCCGCTGCAGGTCGCGCCGGACGTGACGACGCTGGCGCCGCCTTCACAGCAGGAACTCGAAACCCTGCGCGCCCTGCATGCGCGCACCCGCGAGGCGCACAATCGCGCCGTGCGGCTACCCGTCTGACGCGAGTCACATCCCAGGAGTCCAGCGTGTCGAATCCTCACCTCAAGACTGATCTGCCCGGCCCCAAGGCGCGCGCAATGCTCGCGCGGGACGTGGCCGTCGCCTCGCCGTCCTACCCGCGCGACTATCCGTTCGTGATGTCGCACGGTCGCGGCACCGAGGTCTGGGATGTCGATGGCAATCGCTTTCTCGACTTCATGGCAGGCATCGCGGTGTGCTCGACCGGGCACGCGCACCCGCAGGTCGTCGAGGCGATCAAGGCGGCGGCCGACAAATTCCTGCACGTTTCGAGCGACTACTGGCACGAGAACATGACGCGCCTGACCGAGCGGCTGGCAGAAGTCGCGCCCATGGGCGAACCGGTCATGAGCTTCCTGTGCCAGTCCGGCACCGAATCGGTCGAAGGCGCGATCAAGCTGGCGCGGTACGTGACGGGCCGCCCGCGCTTCATTGGCTTCCTCGGCAGCTTTCACGGCCGGACCATGGGGTCGCTGTCGTTCACGTCGAGCAAGTACACCCAGCAGAAAGGCTTCGCGCCGACGATGCCCGGGGTTACGCACGTGCCCTACCCCAATCCGTATCGGCCGCTGTTTGCCGGCGCGGACCAGGGCAAGGCCGTGCTCGACTACATCCGCATGCTGTTCGAACGCAACGTGCCGCCGTCGGAAGTCGCCGCCATACTCATCGAGCCACTGCAGGGCGAAGGTGGTTACCTGTGGCCGCCGGAGGGCTTCCTGGCGGGACTGCGCGCAATCTGCGACGAGATCGGCTCTCTGCTGATCTTCGACGAAGTGCAGTCCGGCGTCGGCCGCACCGGCAAGATGTGGGCGTGCGAACACTCGGGCGTGAGGCCCGACATCATGACCAGCGCCAAGGGGCTCGGGTCGGGCCTGCCGATCGGCGCGGTCATCGCGAAAAAAACGATCATGGAGCAGTGGAAGCGCGGCGCCCACGGCAACACTTACGGCGGCAATCCGCTCAGTTGCGGCGCGGCCATCGCCACGCTCGATCTCGTGCAATCACAGTACGCCGCCAACGCCGCGCGTGTCGGCGAGCATTTCATGGGACGGCTGCGCGAGATGATGCGCGACTACCCGTGCATCGGCGAAGTTCGCGGCCGGGGACTCATGATCGGCATGGAGCTGATCGAGAACGACGCCGAGCGCACGCCGGCGCGAGCGTTGTGCGACCGGCTCGTGACGCGCGGCTATTACAACGGCCTGTTGCTGCTCTCGTGCGGCGTCAGCACGTTGCGCTTCATGCCGCCGCTGTCGACGACCGTGGCCGAAGTCGACGAGGCGATCGTGCTGCTGCGCGCGGCGCTCGACGAAGCGCTGCAGGGCAAGGGCGGCTGACCGGCATGCAACAGCCCAAGGAACTCGGGTTCTGGATGTGCACGGCGCTGGTGATCGGCAACACCATCGGCATCGGCATATTCGTGCTGCCTGCCTCGCTCGCGCCATACGGCTTCAACGCGCTGCTCGGCTGGGCCGTGGTCGTCGTCGGCATGAGCATGATTGCGAAGGTGTTCGCGCAACTCGCGCGTGAGTTCCCCGCGGCCGACAGCCCCTATACCTACATCGAGCGCACGACCGGGGCCCTGCCGGCGTTCCTGGCAATCTGGGGCTACTGGGTGTCGTGCTGGATCACCAATGCGGCGATTGCGATCGGTCTGGCGGGCTACATAAGCAACGTGCTTCCTGCCGTGGCGGGGATCGCGCCCGCGGTGCAGGCTGCCGCGCTGGTATGGCTGTTCGTCGGCGTGAACCTGCTCGGCGTGCGCATGGGCGGCCGCGTGCAGGTCGTCACGACGACGCTCAAGCTGCTGCCGATGGTGGCGATCATCGGACTGGGCGCGTGGGTGCTCTTCAGCGAGCCGGCCGCCTACACGCGCAACGTGCCGACCACGCCGATCACGTTCGAGGCGCTGCTGGCCGCCTCGACGCTCGCCCTGTTCGCAATGCTCGGCATCGAGTCGGCCGCGGTTCCCGCAGGACGCGTGCGCGATCCCGAGCGCACCATTCCGCGCGCGACGATGTTCGGCACGTTTTTCACGGCCGGCATCTACATCGTCGTCTCGACGATCGCGCTGCTGCTGATGCAGGCTGACACGCTCTCGCAGTCGTCGGCGCCGTTCGCCGACCTGCTGGACCAGTTCATGGGCGAAGGGCATGGCCGCGTGCTCTCGGCGTTCATAGTGATCAGCGGCCTGGGCGCGCTCAACGGCTGGACGTCTGCTTGCGAGCGAACTCACGGCGTCGATGGGCCGTCACGGCTTCCTGCCAGCTCCAGTCTGCGCGCTCAACAAGCGGGGCGCCCCGGCCGCGTCGCTGGTGCTGACCGGCGCGCTCGCGACCGCAATGGTCCTGATGAATTACAGCAAGTCGATGGTGGACGGCTTCACCTTCCTGACGCAGGTGGTCACCGCCGCGAACCTGCCGCTGTACCTGCTCTGTGCGGTCGCCCTCATCGTCGTCGCGCGCCGCGGCGATGCCAGGCCGCCCGCCAGCCTGTTCGTGCTCGGCCTGCTGGGCTCGACCTACGTCGTCTTCGCGTTCATCGGACTGGGCCGTGAACCGTTCGTCTGGTCGCTCGTGCTGGGCGCGGCGGGCCTGCCGCTGTACTGGCTGATGCGCAAGCGTCGTGCCGCGGTGCCCGCCTGATGACCATGAATGCGCGCATGTGGCTGCTGGCAACCGTGCTCGTGCTGCCAGGACTGCGCACGATCCCCGCGGCACAGGCGGCGGAGGCTCCGGCGCCCGCGACGCCACGCGCGGCCTCCACTGCTGAATACACGGCCGACGGGCGCCTGCCGCTCGCCGCGATCATGCGTCGCTTCGACACGCTCGCGACGGAGCACGGGTGGGTGGCGGAGACGATCTACGCGTATCCCGGCACGCCGGAGGTGGCGATTCGCTCGTGGCGCACGCCGCACCGGGGCGAGGCATTGTGGATTTTGTCGGGTATCCATGGCGAAGAACCTGCGGGACCCAATGCAATCGCGGCCAACCTCGCGAGCCTGACGCGACTGGCCGCCAGTGGCGTGCCGCTCGTCGTGATCCCCCTTGCCAATCCGAATGCCTATCGACACAACTGGCGCTACCCGAACACGCCCGAGCGCGACTGGAAAACCGGGGGCGGCTACAGCGTCGGCGACGCCGAGTACCTGCTGCCCGACCTGGAACATGGCACGCAGCCGCGCGCGACACGCCCCCCCGGCCCTGAGACCAGCGCACTGACACGGCACGTGCTGCGCCTGGCGGAACTCTACCCGCCCCGCCTGGTGCTGGACCTGCACGAGGACGAACTGTCTCGCGCCGGCGGCTACATCTATTCGCAGGGGCGCCAGGCCGAGGACAACCCGGCGGGAGCGGAGATCGTGCGTCTGCTGCAGGCCGCGGGCATTCCGTTACGCGAGTCGGGCCAGACGCGCTTCGGCGAAACGATCGTGCAGGGCGTGATCAGCCGCGACGACCAGGGTGGACCGATCCGCGACGGCTCGATCGACGAACTGCTGGCGGCCACTGAAGTGTTCGTGGACGGCAAGCGCGTGCGCGGGCCGTCGGCCCACACGGTCATCGTCGTCGAGACGCCGGCCTTTGCCGGTTCGCAGTTCGCGCTGCGTGTCGCGGCACAGGGTGCGGTCGTGCAGCACGCCGCGAACTTGTGGCGCGCCGTCGATCCGCCTACGGCGGGCACCGCCAGTGCGCTGCCGCCTTCCCGGTCGACCGTCGAGATCATCGCCGACGACTACCTCGCGACGCTGACGCGGATGCAACCCGAGTTCGGAACGTCGGAAGACTTCCCGGGCACCGACCACGGTGCGCTCACCGACAACACCCTGGCGGGCATCGCCAGGTGGCGCGCCTACGAAGACCAGGTGCTGGCGCAACTCAAGGCGATTCCTGCCGAATCGTTGCATGAAGAATCCAACCGCGTGCTTGCCGGCGTCCTGCGCGACGAACTCGAGCGCAGCGCGGGCGCCCGAGTGTGCCGCCTCGAATTGTGGGGTGTCGCCTCCTACGTGAACGGCTGGCAGGCGAGCCTGACCGACCTCGCCCGCGTGCAGCCAGTCGGCAGCGATGCGCTGCGTGCTGCCGCATTGCGGCGGGCCAAGGCCATTCCGCGTTACATCGACAACGAGATCGTGCTGCTGCGACAGGGACTGCGCGAGGGCTATTCGTCGCCGCAGGTCATCGTGCGCGAAGTGATCAAGCAGCTCGATGAAATGCTGGCGACCCCGCCCGAACAATCGCCTTTCGCTGCACCGACGGAACGTGACCCCGATCCGCAGTTCCGTGCCGCGTACCAGGCCGTCGTCCGCGACGAAATCAATCCGGCCATGCGGCGGTACCGCGATTTCCTGAGCCAGACGTACCTTCCCGCCGCCAGGGAAGCGCTGGGAGTGTCTGCCAACCCGAACGGGCGCGCCTGCTACGACGCCGTCGTGCGTCAGTTCAGCACGGTTTCGCTGCCGGCCGACCAGGTTTACGAGACCGGCAGGCAGCAGATCCAGGCGCTCGACCAGGCGATGCGTCCCATCGCGGTGCGCCTGACCGGCACGGACGACCTGGCTCGTGCCATGCACCTGGTCAACACCGAGTCGCGCTTCGCCTTCAGGAGCGAAGCCGACGTCATCGCCTGCGCCCAGGCCGCACAGGATCGGGCCAGCGCCGCGATGCCCCGCGCCTTCGGTCTCCATACCACGCTGCCCGTGCAGATCCAGCCGTACCCGGAATTCCGCGCACGCGCGGGCGCACCGGGGCAATACCAGTCGCCACCCGAAGATGGCAGCCGGCCGCCGATTCACCTGCTGAACACGTGGGACCCTGCGCACAAGAGTCGCGCCGGCATCGAAAGCACGACCTTCCACGAAACCTGGCCCGGACATCACCAGCAGATCATGGTTGCTCGCGCAGCCAAGGCACAGCACCGGCTGGTTCGCGCGCTCTACAACTCAGGCTTCGGCGAAGGCTGGGCACTGTACGCCGAGCGCGTGGCCGACGAGATGGGACTGTATTCGGGCGACCTGGAGCGCTTCGGCTATCTCGGCAGCTCGAAATTCCGTGCAGCTCGCATGGTGATCGACGCGGGGCTCCACACTCGCGGCATGAGTTACGACGACGCGCTCAAGCTGCTCACGGAACAATCGACGCTCTCCCCCGCACAGGTGCGCGGCGAAGTGAACCGCTACATCTCGTGGCCCGGGCAGGCGCCGTCCTACATGATCGGCAACCTCGAGATCCTGCGCCTGCGCGATGCGGCGAAAGCGAAATTCGGCGCGCAGTTCGACCTGAGGTCATTCCACGACCAGGTGCTCGGGCGCGGATCGGTGACACTGCCGCTGCTGCGCGAGCTGATCGAGGAATGGATCGCGAGCGCTCCTGCCCCGGCGTCTGCCAGCCACTGAGCCCGGCAGCCGGGGCACGATAACTCGCGATGCGACTGTTCCTGCTCCTCGCCCTGCTCTACTTTGCACAGGGCCTGCCCTCTGGATTGATCGCAAAGGCGCTGCCGGCCTTGCTGCGCGACCAGGGCGTCTCGCTCTCGCTGATCGGCTTCACCAGTGCGCTGGCACTGCCGTGGGCACTCAAGTTTCTCTGGGCGCCGCTGGTCGATCGCTATGGCACGCGCAGGCAATGGCTGCTCGGCCTCAACGGCCTGACGATGGCGCTGATGCTGCTGGTAGCCTCCCGCGACTTCGAGGCGTGGATCGACCGGCTGCCCTGGCTGCTCGCAGTGCTCTTCTGCGCCAACGTGGTTTCAGCGACGCAGGACATCGCCACCGACGGCTACGCGGTGACCATGCTGAAGCCGCGGTGGCGCGGCCTCGGCAACAGCATCCAGGTGGTTGGTTACAAGCTCGGCATGGTGATGGGAAGCGGCGGGCTGCTGTGGCTCGTCGCGCATCACGGCTGGCAGGCCAGCTATGGCGGGCTCGCGTGCCTGATGCTGCTCGTGATCGTGCCGGTCCTGTTCATGGAGGACGCCCGCACACCGACGCAACAGGCAGCCACACACACGGGTTGGCAGGGATTGAGTGGCTATGCCTCGGTGTTCCGCGACTTCGTCGCGCAACCTGCCATGCCGTGGTGGCTCGCGACCATTGCGCTGTACAAGTTCGGCGATTCGCTCGCCTCGCGCATGACCGGGCCGTTGCTGACCGACAGCGGTTTGTCGCTCGCAGAAATCGGCGTGATGACGGGTGTGGCGGGCGCCACGGCGGGCGTGCTCGGCGCGTTCACGGGCGGCACGACGCTGCTGCGCATCGGCCACCGCGAGGCGCTGCTGGCCTTCGGTACGATGCAGGCGCTGGGACTCGCGGGCTACCTGCTGGTCGTTGCAGGCCTGCAGGATCGATACGCGATTGGCGCCGTCGTATATTTCGAGCAGTTCGCCGATGGCCTCTCGACGGTCGCGCTGTTCACGCTGATGATGGATCGCTGCCGCCCGCAATCGCCGGGGACCGACTATTCGCTGCAGGCATCGCTGATGGTGATGGTCGCGGGCGTGGCCGCGACCACGGGCGGCCTGTTCACCGACCGGTTCGGCTACGGCGCCGTGTTCGCGACGGCGACAGTGCTGACCCTGTTCGCGCTGGTACCGGCCATCCTGTTCTTCCGCCGCTCCGGCTACCGGCGCACCGGTACTGCCTGACGCGGCACGACCGGAGACTGCCCCGCGCAGGCGCGGCATGGTATATGTTCGCGAACTCGAATTCGGCCTTGGGGGAGCGTCCAGAGATGAAGGCCCTGACCACCGCACAGATGCTGGTGCTCGCGCGCTTCGCGCTGATGTTCCTCGAGATGGCGCTGATCCGCGCGCACCTGGTCCGCGGGCGCTACACGGTCAAGGACACGCTGGCGTCGATCGGCATGCGGGCCGGCAATTACGCGACCAATATCGCGCTGGCGGGCGCGACGGTCGCCGTGTTCGCCTTCATCTACCAGTTCCGCCTGTTCGACATCTCGATGAGTTCGCCGTATGCATGGGCCGCCATCGTCGTGCTCGACGACTTCGCGTACTACTGGTTCCACCGCTTCAGTCACGAGTGCCGCTTCTGGTGGGCCGCGCACGTCAATCATCACTCCTCGCAGGAGTACAACCTGTCGACTGCGATCCGGCAGCCGTGGACCGGCGTGCTCGTCGGCACCTGGGCGCCGTGGTTCGTGCTGCTGCTGATCGGCTTTCCGCCCGAGATGATCTTCCTGCAGAGCGGACTGAACCTGCTCTACCAGTTCTGGATCCACACCGAGGCCATCCGCCGGATGCCCGCGTGGTTCGAGTACCTCTTCAATACCCCTTCGCACCACCGCGTGCATCACGCGTCGAACCCGCGTTACGTGGATCGCAACTACGCCGGGGTGTTCATGGTGTGGGATCGCATGTTCGGCACCTTCGCGGCCGAGCGCGACGACGATCCGCCGAAGTACGGACTGATCAACAACATCGACACGTACAACCCGTTCCGGATCGCGTTCCACGAATGGGCAGCGATGTTCCGCGACGTGCGTCGTGCGCGCAGCCTGCGCGAATTCGCTGGCTACGTGTTCGGCCCACCCGGCTGGCGTCCGGACGGCACCGGGCCCACCGCCGCCAACGTGCGCGCCGCCTGGCTCAGGGAACCGCAGAACGCCACGCAGCTGCAGAGCTCCGGCGCCTTGACGGGTAGTTGAAGCACGGCAGGCGCCATCGCAGCAGTGGTGCAAGCCCAGGCGGACGCCAGCAGAATCGGCGGGTCGAGATCATCGTGAGCAATCCGCCGCGGCCGGCGGGCGGGATGTAGACGGGGCCAGGTTCGCTGCGGGCTAGAGCGCCGCGACGCGGGTTTGCGTTTCCATCCAGGTGCGGATGCGCTTTGCATCCGCGATCCTGGTGTACTTGCCCCACGAGTTCAGCAGCACGATCACGACGGCACGTCGATCGATCACGGTCTGCATCACCAGGCAGC
This sequence comes from uncultured Gammaproteobacteria bacterium, assembly GCA_963746325.1. Lineage (GTDB taxonomy): Bacteria > Pseudomonadota > Gammaproteobacteria > Steroidobacterales > Steroidobacteraceae > RPQJ01. The sequence goes on from CAVVBC010000005.1 coordinate 131,463, forward strand.
GACCGGCCTCGGCAATGTAGCCGGTTTTCTGCACGTCGACCTGCCAACCGGGGTTCTGCGACCAGCACGTTCGTGTTGCGGAACTCGATTGCGCGGCGGTTGACGGTCACGGTGTGGCGCGCGGCCGTGCTGTATGCGCTGACCTGCGGGTTGCCGGCCGCAGCGATCACCAGCTTGGCCAGGTCCGCAGCGCTTGCCACGTTGCCACTCGACAGGCCCGTGGGATCGACGAAGCGAGCCGTTGCCATGTGCAGCGCGGCCGCCTTGCGGTTCATGGCCTTGACGCACGCGGCAACGCCCTTCGGATAGTTGCGGCAAAGCGCGTGGGCCGCGCGGTTCTCGGACGACATCAGGGCGAGCCGCAGCAGGTCTTCGCGAGTCAGGCGGGCGCCCACCGGCAGTCGCGAGGCGTTGCCCGCGGTGCCACGGACGTCGTCGGCCGTGATGGTCAAGGCCTGCTGCATCGACTGGCCCGCGTCGAGCACGACCAGGGCCGTCAGGAGCTTGGTGATGGAGGCAACGGGAACGGCGACGCGCTCGTTGCGCGCCGCGAGCACCGACGAAGTGGACTCGTCGAACACGTAGAACGAGTGCGAACGGACCTCGGGCCTGGAGGCGAGGGCAACTCGTGCAGGCGCCGTCTGCTGGGACGCAGTCACGAACGCTGGCGGGGCCTGCACGGGCGTTGCGGAGACCGCAACGACGGGCAGCGACAACGACAGGAGCAGCGCCGGCTTGATCATCACCCAACTGTATTTGTCGCGCCGGTGCATCGATGCCTTCTGTTGACGTTGTCGACGAAGGACCTAGCGTGCCACAACATGCCCCTGATGTGACATAGCGCATTTGCGTGCTGCGGGCATCATTCTCGCGACAGGCGTTCGATTTCTGCGAGAAAACTCCGGCGACCACTGGTCAGGCCGAGTGCGCGCCACGTGGGCGCGAGTCGCACCACACGTTCCTTGAATGCGTCCTCGTAGTACTCCGGGTCGAGATAACCCTGCTGGTACTGGTAGTGCATGTTGTCCCAGTGAGTCTGCTGCGCGATCTGCCACATGCGGAACCGCCCGAGTTCCTCCGGCGACAGCCGGTCCAGCGCGGTGACGTCCTGCGGATAGCCGAGTTCGGTCAGGCGGATGATGATCGGACCGATATGGTCCGAGTCCGCGGCCTGCACCAGCATCGCCTGCAGGCCGTCGGCGCGCATCTGGTACGTCTGGGCAAGGGCCAGCCGGCGCCCTTCCTCGATCTGGTGATTGTGCTGTCCGATCTGCTTGGCGAGGTAGATCAGCGAAGCCACCACCGCGATGGCGCCCACGATTTCACCGAGCGCTCCCCAGTCCTGCAGGTTCATGGCCACCCCCCTCCGCGTCCTTGTCGATGGCAATCCTGTTTACGCCGGAGTGCGCGCAATCGCAACGAGCGGCCGGGATTGCAGGCGAACCGGGCGCCTGCAGCACTCCAGCCCAGGTGTGATGCGCGTCACGAAATTCCGTCATGTTTTGACTACGAGGGTCACAGACGCCGGACCGGTGCGTGAGGCTAGATGGGGCGGTTGCAATGGGACTGACGGCGCTGGGAGGCGCCGCGGCAGCATGGCGCAAGGCGGCAATAGAGCGACGGCATGACGAAGCGCGAACGTTTCAGTACCGGCTGGACGGGCGGCGTTGCCGTCGGCCTTTTCGTCTATATCGCGATTGGGATCGCGCTGCTTCTCGTCGATACGGCCGGCCGGCCGCTGCTCGATTTCTTCAACCTCTACTCTGACACTGTCGCCAGCTTCGTCGTCGCGGTACTGACCTCGGCCGCGGCCAAGGCGGCGAACGATACAGCCGCACGGCGCACCTGGTCGCTGCTGGCTGCCGCGATGGTCGCCTACAGCGTGGGCAACGGGCTGCACGCCACCTACTGGCTCCGCGGAATCGATCCGTTCCCGTCGATCGGCGACCTGTTCTTCGTCGCGTTCTACCCGCTGGTCTTCGCAGCCATCCTGACGGTATTCCGGACGGCGTCGGTGCGCGTGCAATGGCTGCGCCTCGGACTCGACACGACCATCCTGATGCTCGGCTTCGGCGCCTTCTTCTGGTTCCTGGTGATCGCGCCCACCGCCGATTCCCAGCGCGATCCCAACCTGCTCAAGTACGGACTGGCGCAGACCTACATCGCGCTCAATTGCCTCATGCTGCTCGCCTGCGGCGTACTCCTGATGCACTCCGGCGCCTCCCCGATCCGGCGCCGCGCGCTGATGCTGCTGACGCTGGGATTCGCGTCGATGTCCATCGCCGACATCGTCTGGGCCATGTCGAAGGTGGACGGCAGCTATATCCCGGGCGGCGTCTCGGATGTCATCTACCTGTCCTGCTACGTCTGGCTGGCAGCAGCGGCGCGCGAGCAGCTGCGTGGCGAACGGGCCGTCAGGCGCCCGCCCAGCGCGCTCAGTGTCGCGCTGATCGATGGCATTCCCTACATCGCCATGATGATGTCGTTCTTCGTGCTGGTGTACGTCGAACGCAGCACCGCCGCGAGCCCGGTCAACACGATGACGGTGATCATCTTCATCCTGACTTCGCTGGTGATGGTGCGACAGGGCGTGCTCTCGCGCGACGATGCACTGCTGCGCGAGCAACGCGCCGCCGGCCTGGTCGAGGCCCGCTATGCTTCGCTGATCAGGAACGCCTCCGACGTCATCATGATCACCGACGTGGACGGCCGCGTGCAATTCGCCTCGCCTGCCGCCGAGCGCACGTTCGCCATCAATCCGGATGACCTCGCCGGCGTGAGCCTGCTCGACCGCTGGGTCGACGGCGACGGCGAGCGGCTGGCCGCCTTCCTGGGCGAGGTGGCGGCGACTCGCGGCCGCGTAGTCGGGCCGATCGAGCTGGTCTTCGAGACCGGTGAGCGGCGCAATACGCTCGAATGCGTGGGCAGCAACCTGACCGAAGACCCGGCCATCGCCGGGCTCGCACTGAATTTCCGCGACGTCAGCGAACGCAAGGCACTGGAAGAACAGCTGCGCAAGCTGGCTTTCCACGACCCGCTCACGCTGCTGGCCAACCGCAGCCTGTTCTGGAATCGCGTCGAGCACGCCCTGACGCTCTCGCAGCGGTCACAGCAGCTCGTCGCGGTCATGTTCCTGGACCTGGACAACTTCAAGAACATCAACGACTCGCTGGGGCACGACGCTGGCGACCGGTTGCTGCAGGCCGCCGCGCAGCGGCTGGTCAAGGCGACCCGTCCTTCCGACACGGTCGCGCGCCTCGGCGGCGATGAATTCGCGATCCTGCTCGAAGGTATCCGCAGCGACACGGATGTCGAGCGCATCGCCAAGCCCATCACCGCCGCCTTCAACCGGCCGCTGCTGGTCGACGGGCGCGGCATCGAATCCACCGCGAGCATCGGGGCTGCCTGTTCCGAGCCGGGGGACGACGCCGAACAGCTGCTGCGGAAGGCCGACATCGCGATGTACAACGCGAAGGCCGCCGGCAAGGCTCGCTGCGTGCTGTTCAAGCCGCACATGCAGGAACAACTGCACGATCGCCTGCGCCTGGAGCAGGATATCGACCGGGCGCTGGCGCAGAAGGAATTCTTCGTGGAATTCCAGCCGGTCGTCGACCTGACCAGCCGCGAGCTGCTGGGCGTCGAGGCGCTGGTGCGCTGGAATCACCCGGAGCGCGGCATCGTCATGCCGGGCTCGTTCATTTCGATTGCAGAGGAGTCCGGGCGGATCGTCGAACTGGGCCGCCACGTGCTGGTCGATGCGTGCACCCAGGTTCGCCAATGGAGCGATTCCGTCGACGCCGGCAACGGACTCCGGGTCGCGGTCAATATCTCCGGGCGCCACCTGCAGCAGGGCGACCTGGTCGGTGACGTCCGGCACGCGCTGGAAGTCTCCGGACTCGAGCCTGGCAATCTGGTGATCGAGCTTACCGAGAGCACGATCATGCAGAACACGGAGGTCAATCTCGAGCGCTTCCGTGAACTGAAGGCGCTCGGCGTACGTCTCGCCATCGACGACTTCGGCATGGGCTACTCGTCGCTCTCGTACCTGCACCGCTTCCCGATCGACATCCTCAAGATCGACCGCGCGTTCGTCAGCCGGCTGACCGAACAGGATGGCGGCCCGGAACTGGCGCGGGCCGTTGTGATGCTCGCGACTACGCTCGGCCTCGAAACGGTCGCCGAGGGTATCGAGAACGAAAACCAGGTGTCGATGCTGCTCGACCTGGGCTGTGTCGCGGGCCAGGGCTTCCTTTTTGCCACGTCGAGCAGCCTCGAACTGGTCGCGCGGACATCATTCATGTCGCGCCGTGCGACCCTGCGCGCAGAGGATCATTCGCAGGCCATCGACCTCACTGCGACCGGCCGCTTCCGCCTCACCGAGACGTCGCCGCGCTCCGCGGCAGGGTGACGCCAGCTCCCTGGCGAACTCTCCGGACGCGCGTTGCTACCGGCGGTAGACGGGATAGAGATTGAAGCGCTCGTCCCACGCCGGGTGACGGCGATAGAAGAAGTCGAGCCGGGCAGCGGGGCTCGCGGCAAACTCGGCATCACTGCGCAGGCGCTGCTCGAACTCGGCTTGCAGCGCCGGATCCTGCGCCAGCATCTCGCGCGCAACGCCTTCGACGACATAGCCTTCCATGTATTCCTTGCGCTCGAACGCCGACGCGAAATAGCCCCAGGACACCAGGGAATCGGGCGCCTGCGGTTCGAGCAGCGACATCACCAGGCGCGCCTTGGGCTGCGCGATGGGCACGAACAACGCACCCGCCCCGATGTCACGCCGTTCGTCGCGCCACGCGCCGTCGACGGTCATGATCGCACGGCCTTCAAAAGTCCCTTGCTCGACGTCGACTGCCGTCGCCCGAAAGGTCTGCACGGCGCTGGCAGCTTCCGCTTTCCCGATCGGGCGGAACTCGACCCCATGCGCAGCCAGCTTCTCCCCTACCCACGCTGCGTGCGCCGCGGGGACCACGTAACCCGAGGCTGGCGCCGTGACCGTCAATGCGGGCACCACTTCGTACTTGAACGGCACCTGCCAGTCCACCGGTCGGGACGAGTCGTAACGTACCCATGGGGTGCCGGACACCGCCGACTGTTCGCGCGTGAACTCGTAGCCACGCAGCTCCACGCTACGCACGGCATCGGAATTCGTGTAACGCAATGCCACAGGCCTGCCCCCGAGCGTGCTGGCCCGGGCGTCGGCCTCGCGGGCGAGCTTGAGCCATTGCGCGCCGTCACGCGCGGCAAGGTCGACCATCGCATGGATCGTCGCGCGCGTGGCCGCTACCCGGCGCGGATACGGCTGCCATGAATGCGTTTCGACCAGGGCACCGAATCGATTGCGGGTCGCCCAATAGCCCGTGCTGAAGCGAGGCGAGCCCGGATCCGCCTTGACGCCGGACTCCGGTTCGTCCGTACGCACAAAGGAAGGATAGAAGGGCAGCGCATTGAATCCCTCGCGCTCGAGCCGGGACAGGATGGCATCCCGCACCGCGTGTCCCGTGCGCCCGAATTCCACGTCGTAACCATGCCCGGGTTCGATCTCGACTGAGAGGTCCACGCGCAACTCTGCGCCATCCGTCACGTGCAGGTCCGCGTAGAGGATCGGGTCCCAGTCGTTCAGCAGCGCCAGCATGGCGCGCATCTCCGGCGCCTCGGCCTTCATGTAGTCGCGGTTGAGGTTCAGGTTCTGCGCGGTCACGCGCCAACCCATTTCCTCGGGGCCGCGCTGGTTGGGACGGTTCCATGCGCTGAACCGCTCGTGGCCATCGACGTTGAACACGGGCACGAAGAGCACCGTCGTGTGGGCCAGGGCACCCCGACTCTCCTGTCCTTCGAGCATCTCGCGCAGCGCGATGAAGCCCGCGTCCTTGCCGTCGATCTCGCCTGCATGGATGCCGCCCTGGAACAGGACGACCGGCCGCTGGCGCGCGCGCACCGTCTCCGGGTCGAGCGTGCCATCGGCCGACGCCGCCAAGGCGAGCAGCGGCCGGTTCTCCGGTGAGCGGCCGAACTCGAAGCAGCGCACCTGTGCGGGCCACCGCGCAGCATAGGCCGCACACAGCCGCTCGACTTCGTCGTATCGGCCGGTGCGACTGAAACCGGACTGTTCGGCCACGCTTTTCATTTCTGCTGGAATCGCAGGAGCCGTGGCTGCCCGTGGCAAGGCGACAACCAGGTTACAGAGGCCGAATGCCAGCAAGGACACACGCAATGAGATTCTCATTCGCGCAGCCTAACCGGCCCGCGCGAAAGCGTCACTGCCACGTCGCAACCCATCGTTTCGATCTCCACTCAGCCTGGCAATGGCGGGGTATCATGGGGCGACGCGCGCGCGCCAGGGAGGCCGCATGATCGACGATGACGCGCTGGGCCAGCGCTGGCTGATCTCCGGTCTCGCGATCGTGATCGCGTCATCGCTGTACAGCCTGTTGCAACCGTTCGCCGGGCCCGCCTCGCAGCTGCCGTTCCTGCTCGCCATTGCGCTGGTCGCGGTCGTGAGCGGCCGGTGGCCGGCGACGCTCGTGCTGGCGGTTGGCCTCGGCCTGGCCCTCTGGCGTGTGGCGCAGGGCAGCAGCTCCTTGCCCGAAGCCTGGTTGATGCGCCTGGCGATCCTGCTCGGTTACTGGGCGCTGGGCACGCTGATCATTCTCATCGCCGATTCAGCGCGCCGTCACGCGCAGGAGTCGCAACGCGCCCGGGAAGAATTCGCTCGCGTCATGGCGGCCGCCAACGTCGGAACCTGGCATTACGACTACGGCAAGCGCTCGTTGACGTACTCGGCCAACGTCGGGCCGATGCTCGGCCGGCCCGCGGGGTTCGTGCATAGCAGTCTTGCCGCATGGCGGGAGGAGATCCATCCGGACGACCTGGCGGCGCTGCAGACGGCACTGCGCGACGCCAGCCGTGGCAGCAGCTACGAAACCCGCTATCGGATCCGGACGGCGGCCGGTGCGTGGTGCTGGATGCTGGTGCGGGGGCGCATCACACGTGATGCTGCCGGCCGGATGCTGCATGCCGACGGCGTGGTGATGGACATCACCGGCGCCCGCAATGCAGAGCTCGACCTCCAGCGCAGCAGCCAGGAATTGCGCACCCTCCTGGACCTGATTCCGGCAGGCGTTGCCATCGCACACGACGCCAAGGGCGACCAGATCACGGTGAGTCCGCGCTTCGCGCGCATGCTCCGCCTCGATGAAACCGTCACCAACGCTTCCTACACCGGCGAGCAGCGCGCGAAACTGCCGTACCTGTGCATGCGCAACGGCGCCGAGATCCCCGGCGAGCAATTGCCCATGCAGGTCGCCGCGCGCAACGGCCTCGAGGTGCACGACGTCGAGATCGACCTGGTCTTCAAGGACCAGCGGGTCACTCACCTTATCGCCAGCGCCGCGCCGCTCTTCGACGGCGAAGGCAGGGTGCGTGGGGCGATCGGCGTCCACACTGACATCACTGCGCTGAAGACGGCCCAGCGCGAGCTCGAGCGCATGGATCGGCAGAAAGACGTGTTCCTCGCGACGCTTGCCCACGAGTTGCGCAATCCACTCGCACCCATTGGCTACGCGGCCGCGATGCTGCGGCGCAACGCGGACCCGGCCGCAGTCGTCGAGGCCAGCCGGATCATCGAGCGGCAGTCGGCGCAGATGCGGCAGCTGCTCGACGAATTGCTCGACATGAGCCGGGTGACGCGCAATGTGATCGAGCTGCAACGCAAGCCGGTCGACCTCGGCAGCATCCTGCGCAACGAGGTCGAGGCCTTGCAGGCGCAGCTCGACGAACAGCACAAGCAGGTCGTCTTGCATTGCGACTCGCCCGCCTGGGTCGTGGGCGACGAGACGCGGCTGCACCAGGTCATCGGCAACCTGCTCAGCAACGCCAGCAAGTACACCCGGCACGAGTGCCGCATCGACGTCGCCCTGCGGGCTCACGACGACGAGATCGTGCTGCGCGTGCGCGATGACGGGATCGGCATCGCGCCTGACGACCTGCCACGCGTGTTCGAACTGTTCGCGCAGATTCACAAGCCCGGGAATGCTCCCAGCGGCGGCCTCGGCATCGGCTTGGCCGTGGTCCGTCGCCTGGTGGAACTGCACGGCGGTCACGTGACCGTGCACAGCGAAGGCCTGGGCAAGGGCACTGAGTTCGTCGTTTCACTGCCACGACTGCAGGCAGCCTGCCCCGGGGTCGACCCCGATCCATCCAGCGAGCCCTTGGCACCGCACGCAGGCCGCGTCCTGGTCTGCGACGACAACGTCGACGCCGCCGATACCCTGGCGCAACTGCTGCGAATGTACGGATTTGCCGTGCGGGTTACCTACGACGGCACGAGCGCCAAACGCGTGGCCGCGGAATTCAGCCCGCACGCCGCGGTACTCGATCTGGGTCTCGCCGACGTGGCCGGTGACGATGTTGCCCGCTGGATTCGCGCGCAGCCGTGGGGCCGCGATCTGCTGCTGGTCGCCGTCACGGGCTGGGGCCAGGACGAGGATCGCCAGCGCACTTCCGCTGCGGGCTTCGACCATCACCTGGTCAAGCCGGTCGACCCGGACGAGTTGCTGCGACTGCTTGCGGACCACGTTGGATTGCAGCCGCCCGGATAGTTGCGTGCTGGAGCCTGCGCGATGCCCCGCTGGACTTCGACCCGGCGCCGGTACAACCTGCGGGTCGGCTTGCAACATCGGGAAGACAGGCAATGCGTATCGACCGGCAGTTACTCCTTGGCTGCGCGCTGGCCTGGGCCATTGCACTCTCTGTCGCAGCTCCGGCCTCGGCGGCGTCGCCGGCGGCCGAGAAGGAGAAGATTGCGGCCGCAATCAAGGCCGACCAGGCCGCCGCTATCGAGCGCCTGCGCGCATGGATTGCGCTCCCGACCGTCGCCAACATGGGGCTCAACACGCCGCAGGGCGCGCAGTACATGCGTCAGCTCGCCCTGGACGCTGGATTCCAGCAGGCGAAAATCGTCGCGAGCGGCGGCGTGCCCGGGGTGTTCGCCACGCTCGACGCAGGGGCCAAGCACACGCTGGCGATTTACTTCATGTACGACGTGAAACACTTCGACCCGGCCGAATGGTCGTCGCCACCGCTCGAGGGCCGGATCGTCGAGCGCCCGGGCGAAGGCAAGGCGCTGGTCGGGCGCGGTGCAGTCAATCAGAAAGGGCCGCAGATGGCTTTCCTGACGGCGTTGCATGCGTTCAAGGCCGCCGGCGTCAAGCTGCCGGTCAACCTGGTGCTGGTGGCCGAGGGCGAGGAAGAAATCGGCTCGACGAACTTTCCGCAGCTGCTCGCCGACCCCGAGATCAAGGCCGCGCTCCAGCGTTCGGTCGGCGTGATGATGCCGTCGAACGGGCAAGCGCGGGATGGATCCGCTGCGCTCGATCTCGGCGCGAAGGGCGTGATCGAGGTACAGCTCGTAGCGAGCGGTGAGAAGTGGGGTCGCGGCCCCAACAAGGACATTCATTCGAGCCTCATGGCCCGCGTCGACAGCCCGGCCTGGCACCTGGTCAAGGCACTCGATACGCTGGTGGCCGACGATGGCTTCACCCCAGCCATCGACGGCTGGACCGAGCGGGTCCGCCCGCTCACCGCGCGCGAGAAGGAACTGCTCGCAGCGAGCCTGCCCAAGGATGAAGCCAGCGTAAAGCAGGTGCTGGGTGTGCAGCGGTGGATCAACGACGAGGACTTCCTCACCAGCACGTACCGTCTCGCGTCACAGCCGACGGTGAACATCCAGGGTCTCGTCAGCGGCTATACCGGACCCGGGGGCAAGACCGTGCTGCCCGGCCGGGCCGAAGCGAAACTGGATTTCCGTCTCGTTCCCGACATGACGAAGGACGACGCGGTCGCCAAGCTCAAGGCCCACCTGGCGAAGCGCGGATTCGGCGACATCGAGGTCATCGTCAGTGGCGGCTACAGCCCGACCGAATCGCCCGAGGACAGCGTCGTCGTGCAGGCGGGCGCGGCTGCGCTCGAGCAAGCGGGCATCGAATACAGCCTCTTCCCGCGACGCGCGGGCAGCTGGCCGGGCGTCGTCTTCACGGGGCCGCCGCTCAACATGGCGGCAGGTCATTTCGGCGTGGGCCGGGGCGGCGGCGCGCATGCGCCGGACGAATGGCTGCTGATCGAGAGCAGCAACCCCAAGGTGGCGGGCTACGCACGGCAGGCAGAATTGTTCGCCGACTATCTCTACGCCACGGCACGCATGGCGAGCAAGGCCCGTTGACCCAAGGGCGGCGCGATTGGCACTGCCTATCGGTTCGATCAGATCAATCAGTCAGGCGCCCTGATCGTTCCGCCTAAGATTGCGGCTGGACAGACCGTCCCGCTTGATCCAGGAGAAACGCCATGCACAAGAGCCTGAAGAAGGCCTCGCTGATTGCCTGCGCCGTCGTCGCCGCACTGCCGCTGGTGCCGTCGACCGCGCTCGCCGCGGGTGCCGATCCGCAACCCAACAAGTTCTGGTGGCCCGACCAGCTCGACCTCTCGACACTGCGTCAGCACGACGCCCGCTCCAATCCGCTGGGCGCGGACTTCGACTACGCCGCGGCGTTTGCCAGCCTCGACCTGAACGCCGTGAAGGCGGACATCCGGCAGGTGCTGACCACGTCGCAGGACTGGTGGCCCGCCGACTACGGCAACTACGGTCCGTTCTTCATCCGCATGGCCTGGCACAGCGCGGGCACCTACCGCGTCAACGACGGCCGCGGTGGCTCGGATGGCGGCCAGATGCGCTTCGACCCGCTCAACAGCTGGCCGGACAACGCCAACCTCGACAAGGCCAAGCGACTGCTCTGGCCGATCAAGCAGAAGTACGGCGAGAAGCTGTCGTGGGGCGACCTGATGGTGCTCACCGGCAACGTCGCGCTGGAGTCGATGGGCTTCAAGACCTTCGGCTTCGCCGGCGGGCGCGCGGACGACTGGGAGCCGGACCTGGTGTACTGGGGACCCGAGCAGAAATTCCTGGCTGACGAGCGCTACAGCGGCAACCGCCAGCTCAAGAAGCCGTTGGCGGCGGTCCAGATGGGGCTGATCTACGTGAATCCGGAAGGCCCCAATGGCAACCCGGACCCCCTCGCCGCGGCGAAGGACATTCGTGAGACCTTCGGGCGCATGGCGATGAACGACGAGGAGACCGTGGCGCTGATCGCGGGTGGCCACACCTTCGGCAAGGCACACGGTGCGCATGATCCGTCCAAGTGCGTGGGCCCGGAACCGGCCGCGGCCGGCCTCGAAGAGCAGGGCTTCGGCTGGCGGAACAAGTGCGGCAAGGGCCACGGCGTGGACACCGTCACCAGCGGCCTCGAAGGCGCCTGGTCCGGCAATCCTGTTGCCTGGTCGTCGCAGTACCTCGACAACCTGTTCGCGTTCGACTGGGTGCAGACGCGCAGCCCGGCCGGCGCGATCCAGTGGATCCCGGCGAACGGCCAGGCCTCGAACATGGTGCCCGACGCACACGACCCCACCCGGCGGCACGCGCCGATCATGTTCACGACCGACCTCGCGCTGAAGGAAGACCCGGCGTATCGCAAGATCGCCAAGCGCTTCCAGGAGAACCCCGAGGAGTACCAGAAGGCGTTCGCCAAGGCGTGGTTCAAACTGACGCACCGCGACCTCGGTCCGCGTGCCCGCTACCTCGGCGCCGAGGTGCCGAAGGAAGTGCTGCCGTGGCAGGACCCGGTGCCCGCCGTGGACCACGCGTTGATCGACGCGAACGACGCGGCCGCGCTCAAGGCGAAAATCCTCGCTACGGGCCTGACCAACGCCGATCTCGTCCGGACGGCGTGGGGCTCGGCGGCCTCGTTCCGCGGCACTGACATGCGCGGCGGCGCCAATGGCGCACGCATCCGGCTCGCACCGCAGAAAGACTGGGCGGTCAACGACCCGCGTGAGCTCGCCAGGGTGCTGCAGCAGCTCGAGTCCGTGCGCAAGGACTTCAACCGCTCGCTGTCGGGCGGCAAGCAGGTATCGCTCGCCGACACGATCGTCCTCGGCGGCAACGCCGCCATCGAGCGCGCTGCGAAGAACGCCGGGCACGACGTCAAGGTGCCGTTCACGCCGGGGCGCACGGATGCGTCGCAGGAGCAGACCGACGTGCAGTCGTTCACGCTGCTCGAACCGTCGGCGGATGGCTTCCGCAACTTCTTTGCCGCGGATGCGTCTGCTGCGCAGTCACCTGCCGCGGCGCTGGTGGATCGCGCAACCCTGCTGACACTGACCGTGCCGGAGATGACTGTCCTCGTGGGCGGCCTGCGCGCGCTGAACGCCAATGCCGGACAGACGTCACACGGCGTGCTCGACGAGTCGCCCGGGCACGCTCAGCAACGACTTTTTCGTGAACCTGCTGGACATGTCCACGAAGTGGCAGAAGTCGGCGCAGACCGCAGGCCTCTACGAAGGTCTCGACCGCAAGAGTGGCCAGCCGAGGTGGACGGCGACGCCCGTCGACCTGGTGTTCGGCTCGAACGCGGAGCTGCGGGCCGTGGCTGAGGTGTATGCGTCTGCGGATGGCCAGGCGAAGTTCCTGCGTGACTTCGTCAGCGCCTGGGACAAGGTGATGAACCTCGACCGGTTCAACTGAGGCTCCTGACGCCACTCATAGGGCCTCCGATAGGCCCCGCGATGGGCCATGCGATGGGGACGTTACCCTTGTGGCTGGGTAACGTCCCTATCTCCTGCCGGCCTCCAGCGACCGGTACCGCTTCGTCAAAGATGCGCCGGTCAGCGCCCAGCCCAGCGCCACCACTGCACCAAGACCCATGGCACCCGCCGGGTTCTGGGCCAGCGCATCGACGCCCGTCTTGACCCACCCACTGACCGCATCGGCACCCCTGTACACCACGGTGTCGTTGAAGTTCTTCGCCTTGTACTTGGCCTCCGCTGCCAACGGCGTGTACAGCATCTCGCGACCGGGCCGGACGAATGCATACTCGCCACCGCGCCGCAGGATCATCACGCAGGCAAGCACGGCGAACGTCGGCGCAAATGCCAGCCAGACGAAACCGGCCACCATCAGCAGCGGCACGCCGACCAGCAAGACACCTACTCCCAGGCGTTGTGCCAGGCGACCGGTGATGAACACCTGTGACAGGATCGCGAGCGACTGCACCGCGATGTCGATCATGCCGAAGATGCGGGTCTGGTCGGTCTTCAGCGGGTACGCAGCCTGCACCAGCCGCGCCTGGTCGAAGTAGAGAAACGTGCTCACGCTGGCGAGCAGCAGCACAAACAGCGCGATTCTCATGAGGTAAGGCGACCGCAGCACTTCCAGCGCGCCGGCCATTGGGCTGCCGCCCAACGCCCGCTGCTCCTGCACGACGCCTTCCCCGCCGGTCTGGCCTGCGCGCGAGCGCTGCAACCTGTGCACGCACACCGCCGACCCCCCCAGCAACGCAGTCGACACCAGCAGCAATCCGGCGTGCCCGATCGAGGTCACCAGCAGTACGCCGAGCAACGGGCCCATCAGCCCGCCGATGCTGGCCCCGCTCGCCATGAGCGCGAAAAGGCGTTTTGCCTCAGGCCCCGAGAGGAGATCGACGAGCACACTCCAGGCAACCGAGATTGCGATCAGGTTGAACATGGACAGCCAGACGTAGAAGCCGCGCGCCAGCCACACGTCGTCGGGCCGCAAGCGAAAGCCGAGCGAAAACAACAGCAGGTTGCTGCTGAAGAAGCCGAAAACCCAGTACAGGATGCGGCGTCGCTGCACGCGCGCAGCCACCCACCCGAACAACGGCAGCGCCGCCAGCGTCGCGACGAACGTGCCGGTGAACAGCCACTGCAGGTTGTCCACACCGCCCGCGATGCCCATCGTCTCGCGCACCGGGCGCAGCACGAAGTAACCCGCGAACAGCAGGAGAAACATCGCAAACCCGAGCGCAGCCACCCCGACTTCGCCGGGCTGGATGCCGAACAGCCGTGCCAGTCGGCCCTGCACCGCCGGCGCCTGTGTGTCAGCCAAGCAGCGCGACCAGATCCGCTCGCTGGCGCGAATCCAGCAGTGCGCCGACGCCCGCCTGCAGGTTGTCGCTCATGTTCTTGGGCTTGGACGTGGCGGGAATCACGACCGTCACGGCGGGATGGCTCAGCACGAACTTCAGGAACAGCTGCGCCCAGGAAGTCGCGCCCACCTCCGCTGCCCACGGCGGCAGCGGCTTGTCACGCACTTGCGCAAACAGCCGTCCGTCTTCGAACGCGCGGTTGATCATGACCGCGATGCCCAGATCTTTGGCGATGGGAAAAATCGCCTGCTCGGCCAGGCGCGACACGGGCGAATAGTTGATCTGGACGAAGTCGGGTTTGAGGCGCCGCAACTCGGCGGCAAGTTCGGGCTGTGCGCTCTCGAGGTAATGCGTCAGGCCGACGTACTTGACCTTGCCCTGCTCTTTGAGCTCGCGGGCCACCGCGAGCTGCGATATCCGTATCGCGCAGGTTGTGGACCTGCAGCAAGTCGACCTTGCCCACCTGCATGCGCCGGAGCGAGGCGTCGAACTGCGCAAGACCGGCCGCACGGCCAGCCACGCCCGACAACTTCGTTGCCAGGAACAGCTTGCCGCGCGCTGGCGTTTCGGCCAGCAAGGCACCGAGCACGTCTTCCGCCGAACTGTACGTCGGCGCCGTATCGATCACGGTCGCTCCGCTGGCGACGAAGCGCCGCAGCACCTCCCGCAGCGGATTGAGCTCCGGCGGAGACAGGCCGACCTCGAAGGAGCCGGACGTGCCCATGCCGATGACAGGAATGCGCTCGCCGCTCGCAGGAATCACCCGTGTGATGAGCGGCCCAGTGATTCCGGCTGCACTGGAAGAACCCGCCTGCGCCGTCGTACCCGGTGCAGTCGGGGCATTGCCCGCAACGGCCAGCGGAGCGAGCCCCAGCCCCGTCGCGGCGACGGTGGCGCTGATCAGAAAGTCCCGCCGACTGTTCATCGCTCGGTCCTCCATTTTGAGCTGCGACGACCATCATGGGCCGGCTGCAGTGGCAAATCCATCGCCGGGAGACGCGTCTCGTCCTGCC
The DNA here is from genome assembly GCA_963746325.1 of uncultured Gammaproteobacteria bacterium. GTDB lineage: Bacteria > Pseudomonadota > Gammaproteobacteria > Steroidobacterales > Steroidobacteraceae > RPQJ01. The sequence continues at coordinate 146,470 of CAVVBC010000005.1, forward strand.
ATGGCGCGCGATCCTCGCGCTTCGATGCCCGGCGCAGGCAGCTATTTAAGAAGTGCGCCTGCGGCTACCCATTGACGGCACCGTTCGTCACCGCGGCCAGGATTCAAACAGGGGTTGCGCGACGCGCACCGGCACCACGTCGAGCCTGACGTTGGCAATCGTGTAGGCGTCGGCGCTCGCCACGGGGTCGTACCAGGCGAGCGAATCGGGGCGACGGATGAAGCGGAACTCGAAGCCCAGGTTGCGCGGCGCCGCCGCCTCCGGGCTGACGTCGAACGCGAGACCGCGCGCCTCCGTCGCCTTGCCGTCGACGACGCTCACCATCCGGTTCACCACGACTCCCGCCGCGAGCACGTCGAGCGCAAATGTCGCGTTACCGTGGTAGGGCTTGAAGTCCGGGGCGCGCGGATCGATGCGTTGCCCCTCGAGCTTGGCACCGGGCCGGTTGCAGCGTGCGTGTGCGCAGGTCGTAACGGTCGCCGTCGCCCAGGAACGTGAGCCGTGCATTCGCCACGTTGAATGCGCCTGCACGCGGGATCGGTGGTTGCCTCGCTGAGGTCGACCAGCAGCGCGCCGCCCGCCCCCGAGGACCTCGACGCTGTCGCCGCGCAGGACAGCAGCCGCGTCTTCTTCCACGCCGAGGCCGAGCGTCATCCCGCGCGCCTGCATCAACGCCAGCATGCGCCCGAGCCGGCCGCGGCGCCAGGAAGTGCTGGTCGACGAACACGTCGGACTGGGCGAAGCCAAGCCCCGCGTCATCATCGATACCCTGGCGCACCGGCCCCTTCAGCAGCGTGATGACGCTTGCCGGATCGCGGAACATGGTGCGGCTCATGATCGCGGCGCCGGCCGACGTTCCGGCAACCACGCCACCGCGCTGCTGCAGCTCGCGAATCGCAAGCAGCAAAGGCGACTCGACACCGCCCGGCCGCAACGTGTCCACGATGCGGGCCTGGTCGCCGCCCGTGAAAAACACGCCGTTGGCGGCGCGGACTTTCTCGATCAACACCGGATCGCGCACCGCGCGCTCGTTGTCGACGCCCTTCAGCTCGGGAGCCACCGGCAGGTGCTCAGCCACCGCACCGTGCGCGACGAGCGCGGCGATCGTGCCCTGCGCGGCTGCCAGCGGATCACCCGACGCGGTCGCCAGCACCACGAAGCGCGCACCACGCCCACCGGCCAGTTCGACCAGTCGCGTCCAGACGGCTGCGTTGTCGTCGCGCAGCGCACCGCCGATGGGTATGGCCGGACCCACCGTTGCCTGAGTGGCGGCGACAGGAGGCTCGCTCGTCGCGTTTCCGGCGGCGTGGCCACCCGCATGCGGGACCAGGGCAAGCGCCAGCGCGAGAGCAGCCGCTCGCAGCTGGAGCGAGAGGCAGCGGAGATTGCGAGCAGTGAACATCAGCCGATCGATCCTGTCGCGCCGGGATACGCCACTTCCTCCAGCAGGCCCGTGTCGACGTCGTAGATGAATCCGCGGACGGTGACGGCGTCGGGGCCAGACGTCGGTATCCAGGGGTGATTGAGAATCGCCGAGATGCCGCGGCGCACGTCCCACTGCAGGCGTTCGCGACTGCGCGCATCGGGCGGCGCATCCAGCGGCTCGAGGGGGCCACGAAACGCATGGAATGCCGCGGGACTGGTCGACGAACGCGCCGGACTCACGAACTCGCGAGCCGTTGCCTTGCCGAGCAACTCTGCGGCCGCCGTGTCGCCCTCGAGACCCGCCTTGAGCAGGTCGTCGGTGAACGCCAGCATGCCGCAACGCGTGTGGTGCACCAGGACGATCTCGTTGGTGTTCAACAGGTGGTGCGAGATCACCAGCGACCGGATGGCGTCGTCAGTGACCACGCCGCCCGCGTTGCGGATGACATGCGCCTCCCCAGTCTGCAGGCCGAGCAGGTCCTCGATGTCGAGGCGGGCGTCCATGCAGCCCACCACGGCCACTCGGCGCGAAGGCTGGATCGGCTGCTTGCCCGGATGGTTGGGCCGGTGCACCGCCTCACCCTTCGCATACGACATGTTGTGATTCAGGAACTGGTCGGTGTGGGACTTGGCCATGACGAAACCCTCTGCGTGCGTAAGGCTGCGGAGTGTCGCGCGACTCCGGGCCTGGCGGGCTAACTTCTGATTGGCGGATTATCGCCACACGTTATCACCGCCGCCCAGCGGGCAGCGGGTGGAATCGCGGGTTTCCCGCAAGGCGGAATCCGGCCGCCGGCCGTACCATCGCGGTCCTGTGCCGCCACCCGGCGGCCTGCTCGTGGAGGATCGGACCCATGCGCCGTTTCGAGCTGTATGCCGTCGGTATCGCCACGCTCGCGTGCGGCGCAGCCATGGACGCCCGCGCCGAACCCTTCCTGGTGCGCAACCAGCATCCCGTGGTCGCCCTGTATGGCCTGCCCTCGCCGCTTCCCGCCCGCCTGCCCGCGGCGGACAAGACCCGCCTGGCCGGAGTGATCAACTGGAGCAACTTTGCCGTCACCGAGTCGCGGGGCGATGCCAGCGTCACGCTCGACGGCGAGGTCTTCGAAACCCGCGTGCACCTCGACCACGGCTTCAGCGATCGTTTCGCAATGCGCGGCGAGCTGGCCTACCGCCACCTGAGCGCTGGATCGCTCGACAGCGCCGTCGAGACCTGGCACCGGATATTCGGATTGCCGAACGGCTCGCGCGACCAGCTACCGGACGACCAGTTGCTGCTGGAGTACCGCACCGGGTTGCAGTCTCCCTTGTTCGTCGACCAGAGCGTGGGCGGGATCGCCGACATCCCACTCGCCGTCGGCTACTCGCTCGTCGCGTCGGAGACGAGCGCTGCGACTGCGTGGCTGACCGTGAAACTGCCAACCGGCACGGCCGAGGATTTCACGGGCAGCGGCGCGGTCGATGTCGCGCTGACAATGGCCGCGGAGCGCCGTGTCGCCGAACGCTGGCAACTCTTCGGCCAGGCCAACGTTGCCTGGCTCGGCGACGGCGACGTGCTGCCGCAGTACCAGGAAAGCTACGCGTGGTCCGCGCTGGCCGGCGTCAGCTGGAATGCCTGGCGGGCTCTCGACCTGACCCTGCAGTTCGAGGCGAACTCGGCGGTACTGGACACCGGCATGAAGGAACTGGACGGCGATGCCGTGGTGCTGACTTTCGGGGGCACCTACCGGACGACCGGCGGCTGGCAATTCGACCTGGGCGTCAGCGAGGACATCGAAGTCGACGCCTCGCCGGACGTCGTGTTCAACGTCGCCGTGCGCCGCGGGTTTTAGCAATCAGTCGACGGGCTCGGATGAAAACTCGGCGACCTGCCCCGCGTCGTTGAGGAAGAAGCTGAAGCGGTGGTCGCGTTCGCCCGGCATCAAGTAAAAGGCCACTCGACTGATCTTCTCGCCGCGGAGCGCCAGCCCGCGACCCCGCTCGTCGTCCTCCGCCAGGAACGTGAATCCCCGCGACTGCGCAAGTTGCTGCTGCAAGGCCTCGCGACCTGCCACGTCGCGCGCGGTCTTGCCGGCACTGGCATGGCGCAGTCCTGCCGCCATGGCGGCCGCAGGTTCTCCCTTGGCCCAGGACTGCAGCACTCCGTGCAGTTGCGCGGTACGCGCCGGATCGGGATCGGCGATTGCGGCACTCACGTCGGGCCAGGCGAGCGCAGGTTCGACCAGCCCCGCCAGCGTGGCGGCCAGTCGCTCGGGCTCCGCTTCGGCGACGTTGGCCAGCACGATGACCGTGAGCTTGCGCCCGGGATAGCGCGCGATCGCTGCCCGGAAGCCCTGCCAGGAGCCGCCGTGCTTGATCACGGGCTCGCCGCGTTGCACGTCGAGAAACCATGCGAACCCGTAAGGATAAGTCGTGCCGTCCGACAACCGGACCGGCGACCACATCGCCTCGTAGCTGGACGGCTGCAGGAATCTGCGCGCGCCCAGGGCAGCATCCCATTTCGCCATGTCGAGCGCGGTGGTGTAGATCGAGCCGTCGGCCGTGGTATTGAGCGAGGGCGAAACCCACTCCTGGTTCTGCAGCTTGCCGCTCTCGCGCGTGTATCCGGCGGCCCGGTTCTTCACGATGTCGGACTCGCTGATGACGCGCGTCGCGTTCATGCCCAACGGCTGGAAGACCCGCTCGGCCAGGAAATCGCCGTAGAACTTGCCACTGACCTTGTGCACGAGGATGCCGAGCAGCACGTAGCCCGTATTGCTGTAGCTCCACTGCGTCCCGGGAGCGAAATCCGGCGCCAGCTTCATGGCCACCTGGACGAGTTCGTCCTCGGTGTAATCCCTGCGGTAGTCGATGTCGGTCTTGCCTTCCCAGTCCTTGATGCCCGAGGTGTGGGTGAGCAGGTGTCGCACCGTGATGTCCTGCCACGCCGCCGGGGCGCCAGGAAAATACTTCGTGATGTGATCATCGAGCCCGAGCTTGCCTTCGTCGACGAGCATCATCACCGCCATCGCGGTGAACTGCTTGCCCACGGAGCCCGACTGGAACACGGTGGCAGGCGTGACGGGGACGTCGAGCTCGACGTTGGCAAGCCCGTAGCCCGCGGCGCGCACGGGCTGCCCATCGCGAGTGATCGCGAGCGCGATTCCTGGCACCTGGTGACGCTGCATGTAGCTCGCCACGAACTCATCAACGTTATCCGCAACAGCGGGCACGGGGTACGCGCCAGGCGCCATGAGTAGCGCCACCAGCGTTGCAGTTGCTTTTGTATTCATGGGAGCCCTTGTACTACAGCCCGTCGCCCGGTCAATGAATCTATGCTATATCGGCCCACACAAGAACCATCCGCGGGGAGACGCACGTGCAACTCGAACTCGTCGATCGCCGGACTACGGGCGTGGCTGTGGTTACACTTGTTATGCTCGGCGTGCTCGTCGGCGGCTGTTCGCGCGAGGCGTCGGCACCTGCGACGCCTGCGGCCAGCGCCGTCGCTGACGCGCCCGCCCCTGCCGCTGCTGCATTGGACCGGCCCGCGGCCAATCCCGAGCGCAACGCTTATTTCGGCGACGTGCACGTCCACACCAGCTGGTCGTTCGACGCGTTCACCAATGGCAGCCGCACGACGCCGACGGACGCGTACGCCTGGGCCCAGGGCAAGGAGATCACCAATAGCGGCGTCGGCGGCAAGATCCAGGTCCAGACGCCACTCGATTTCTACATGGTGGCCGAGCACGCCGAGTTCATGGGGGTGTTCAACCAGATGAGCGACCCCGCGAGCCCGCTGAGCCGCACCGAACTGGCGAAAGGGGTCACTTCGCCGGATCCCAACGTTCGCTTGCAAGCGTTCGCCGGGGTGCTGCGTGACATGAGCGCCGGAAAGATCGACCCCACGCTGACCGATCCGGCACTGGCCCGCTCGGTGTGGTCCGAAATCGTCAAGGCGGCCGAGGCGGCCTATCGGCCGGGGCACTTCACGACGTTCGCAGGTTTTGAGTGGACGTCCAACCCGAAGCAGCGAAACCTGCACCGCGTGGTCGTGTTCCGCGACACCGCCCACCTGCCAGACATGGTGCTGTCGGCGCTGGAATCCGAAGATCCGGAGACACTCTGGCAATGGATGGACGGCCTGCGCGCCCGTGGCTCGACGCTGCTGGCCATTCCACACAACGGCAATGCGAGCGACGGACGCATGTTCGAAACCGTCCGGTTCGACGGCCGGCCGATCGACGCAGCCTACAACCGCATGCGCGCCGCGAACGAGCCGCTCTACGAAATCACGCAGATCAAGGGAACCTCCGAGACGCATCCCGACCTGTCGCCCACCGACGAGTTCGCGGGCTTCGAACAGTGGGACTACACGCTCTCGGCGGACTACCAGCGTCCCACTCACCGCCGCGGCAGCTTTGCGCGCCAGGCGCTGCTCGAGGGCCTTGCGCAGGAATCGAGCGGCAACGGCAACCCGTTCAAGTACGGCTTCATCGGCGACACCGACACCCACAACGCTGCCGCCAGCCACGAAGAATTCAACTACACCGGCAAGTTCGCGTTCGAGAACGACGCCGTGCATCGGTTGAAAGGCATGGAGGGACAGCCCGCGGGCCAGGTCAGGCAGGTGCAGGAGTTCAGTTCCGGCGGCCTCGCCGGCGTGTGGGCCGAGGAGAACACGCGCGAGTCGATTTTCGACGCGATGCAACGTCGTGAAACCTTCGGCACGTCCGGCACGATGATCAAGGTGCGGTTCTTCGGCGGCTGGAGCTTCACCGACACCGACCTCAAGACCGCAGACGCGGTCCGCACCGGCTATGCGCGCGGCGTGCCGATGGGCAGCGACCTGAAGGCACCCGCGGGCAAGGCACCGAGCTTCCTCGTGATGGCGAGCAAAGATCCGAAGAGCGGAAATCTCGACCGCATCCAGATCGTCAAGGGCTGGCTCGACAGCAGCGGCAAGCAGCTCGAAAAGGTCTACGACGTGGCCTGGAGCGGGGCTCGCACCCCGGACCCGAAAAGCGGCAAGGTGCCGCCGGTAGGCGACACGGTCAATGCCGCGACAGCCGAGTACACCAACAGCATTGGCGCAGCCGAATTGGCCACCGTCTGGACGGACCCGGATTTCGACCCATCCGAGCGCGCTTTCTATTACGTCCGCGTGCTGGAGATCCCGACGCCGCGCTGGAGCACGCGCGACGCCGTGCGGCTTGGCATGCCGGTGCCTAAGGGGCTGCCGGTGTCGATCCAGGAGCGCGCGTGGACCTCACCGATCTGGTACGCGCCGGCCAGCCGATCCTGACGGCAAAGACGGGCTGGCGTGGGCTGCGTCGATGCCATCGGACGCGTGCCCCAGCAGCTCGCCGCTCGAACTCGTGCCGAGCGGCGTGCCGACGAAGGGCGACTTAAGCTCACCCGGAACGGCAGCGCGCCGACCCATGCGGAACAGCGCGTAGACGGCGAGCAACACGTGCATGACGGCCACCAGCGGCAGGAATGCGTCGTTGCCGACCAGTTGCATCACTGCGGCAACGATGATCGGCGCAACGAAGGCGCCGGCGCCGTTTACCAGTATCAACGTGCTGCTGGCGCCCAGCTTCTCCTCGGCCGGCACGTGATCGTTGACGTGCGCGGAACTGAGCGAGTACAGGGTCAGGCTCATACCGCCATACACCGCAATCATCAGGAAAAACGCGAAGCGCGAGATGTCCGCCAGCCACCACGCGCCGATCGCGCCCAAGGCCGCCAGCAGGCAGACGGCGATGACTACCGTACGCCGGTCCATCCGGTCGGAGATGCGACCGACCGGCAGCTGGGTCAGGCAGCCCGCAAGGATGGCGACGGCCATGAACAGCGAAACTTCGAAGGTCGTGAACCCCTCGCCGTCCGCGTAGATGGCGCCCAGCGAGAACAGGCAGCCCGAGACCGCGCCGGCGACCGCCACGCCCACCAGACCGAGTGGCGAGCGACGGAACAGATTGCGCGGGCTGACCCGCACCGGCACCGTAATCTCCGGCGCCGAACTGGACGTCAGAGCCATCGGCACCATCGCGACCGAGATGAGGATGGATACCAGGATGAACGGGATGGTGCTGCGGGGATCGGCCACGTTGAGCAGCAACTGCCCTAGACCGAGGCCCGCGTAGCAGACCAGCATGTAGATCGACAACAGCAGGCCGCGATGCTCGTTGTCGACGCGGCCGTTGAGCCAGCTTTCGGCCACCACGTAGATGCCCGCAAAGCAGAATCCCATGAGTATGCGAACCAGCGTCCAGGGCAACGGCGCCACGAAGACACCCTGCAGCAGGATCAACGCGGACGCGAGCGAGGTCAGCGCAGCAAAGACGCGGACGTGACCCACCGAGTTGACCAGGGGCGGTGTCATCACCGACCCGGCCATGTACCCGAGGTAGTAGGCCGCCAGCATGATGCCCGCCAGCAAGGTGGGAAATCCCTCGAGGCTGGCGCGCAGGCCCACCAGCGTGCCCTGCAGGCCGGCGCCCAGCATCAGCAGTGCCATGCCGAGCAGCAGGGTCCAGGTCGCGGCCAATGCGGTGCGCATTCAAGAGTGTCCGGCTAAAGCGAAGCGAGGCGACTATATCAAGAACACTCGTGTGCGTTGCGCGTCAGCCAAGCGGTGCCACGAAACGCTCCTCAGCCTGACGCGAAAGTACCGGCGAGCCGCTACGAGCAACCGGTCATCCGGCTAAGGTGGGTTATTGCAAAGGAGCAGCTAAATGGCACGAGCGAAATCGAAAGCAGCGAAGAAGACAGCGGCCAGGACGGCGCCGCGATCTGCATCCCGCACCGCGTCCCGAGCGGCGCCCAGGGCCAGACGAACAGCGACGCGCGGCACCCCCCGTAGCGCGCCGGGCAAGAACGCGATTGCGTTGCTGAAAGCCGACCACCGGCAAGTCGAGGAGTGGTTCGCCCAGTACGAAAAGACCCGGGGCAACGACCGCAAGCGCGCGATCGCAGAGAAAATCTGCAGTGCGCTCCGCATACACACGCAGATCGAGGAAGAGATTTTCTACCCGGCATTCTACCAGGCGACCCGTGACGAAGACCTGCATCACGAGGCGATCATCGAGCACGACGGCGCCAAGAAGCTGATCGCCGAGATCGAGTCGACGAGTCCGGACGACGACTTCTATGACGCCAGGGTGAGCGTGCTGTCGGAGATGATCAAGCACCACGTCATGGAAGAAGAACAGCGTGACGGGATGTTTGCGAAGGCACGCGACTCGGATATGGACCTTGCCGAGCTGGGCGTGCAGCTCGCGGAGCGCAAGGCGGAACTCGAATCCTCACCGGAAGCGATGAAGTCGCTGACGCGAGCTGTGGATGCCGGCAAAGGATTCATCACGCGCCTCACGGCGAACATCTAGCAAGGAGCAAGCCATGGACAGCAACAAGGATCAGGTCAAGGGTCGCGTCAAGGAAGCGGAAGGCAAGATCAAGGAGACGGCCGGCGCGCTGGTGGGCAACGACAGGCTCGAGATCAAAGGCAAGATTCAAAAGAACCTCGGCAAGGCGCAGGCCACCTACGGCGACGCCAAGCACGACCTGAAGGACAGCACGAAAGCGAAGTGATTCCAGTTCCCCCTGGACAGGTCCCGCCATGGCGGACCGTCCAGGGTGGAATTGCTGGGGCCACGGCCGTCACGCGGCTAGCGCGGCCGCTTGAGCCGCTGCGTATCGCCCGTGGGGCGGCGAATGAGCGCTTCGTAATCCAGGTCAATGGCACTGCGCGGCAGCGTGAGAATCGACGCATGCAGACGGGTGACCTCATGCTTCAGCAACGGCAGCACCGAACGTTGCTGCGCTGCAGCCTGTGTATCGACCCCAGCGATCAAGGTCTCGCAGAATGCATGAAAGTACTCCGTGTAGAGTTCTTCATAGCGTGCGACCGGGCTCTGGAACACGCCATCCAGCAGCACGGCGACGCCCAGGTGATGGACGCAGAGGTGGCTCCCGGCACTGCGCAGGTACTGCCCGTGTTCCGAGATGACCGCGTCGGTGTATTGCAGGGCCCCACGAAAGTAACCAATTATGCGCCGACGCGCCGCATCGCCTGGCTTCGACTCGCGCAGATACTCGAACAGCGCCTTGCGATGAATGAGCCCTAGCGCACCAGAGCGCAGTGCCATGCTTTGCGCCTCGGCACCCGTGTAACGCGTGACTTCGCGGACCAGGGCCTGGTGCTCGGTTTCCCACTGGCACCAGAGACTCACGCTCCCGAGGATGCGCCCGGCAACCAGCTGCTGCCGCTCGTCGCCCGCACGAGCCGCATTTTCGAGACACTTTTCCGACTCGCGCATGAGGCGCGACTCGCTGATTGCGGGCATCGCGTCGATCCTTGCTGGATTGAGTTCCCGCGCAGCGGCGGTCGGACAGCGCGCGGCCCGAGAACACAGCGATTCTGGACTTCCGCGATGGGCAAGACCAAGCGGACAGTGGCGGTATCGAGGTGAGCGTCGCGACCTGGCGCCTGGCCTGCTGGCAGGCGCGCTCAGACCGGCCCACTTGTCCTGCCGACACCCTGCGTAGCATTCAAACGACGTACGGCCCGCTTCGGTGGCCGATTGGGGCTATAGTCGGCCGAGAAGCGTCACGGCAAGGCCACCCTCATCCCGTTCGCGCGGCCATCAGGGTTCATAGCCGATAGTCCGGCTCCTCCTCGTCGAGGATTTCCCTGAGTGCAGTAAAGTGCTTGCGGGAATAGTCGTCGGGGTAGGTGAGCCACTGCATGCAGGTCTTGGCCGCAACGGCCTCTGGTATCAACGCCGGCTCCAGGCCCGTTGCCAGCGCCAGCAGTTGCACCTTCGCGGCACGCTCCAGGTAGTACATGTCGTCGAACGCCGCAGCGACCGAGGTGCCCACCACCAGCACGCCGTGATTGCCCATCATCAGTACACTCTTGCCGCCGGCGAGCAATGCCGCCACACGTTCGCCCTCCGCTGCGCTCAGCGCCATCCCGTCGTAGCCGCGGTCATAGGCGACACGGCCATGAAAGCGGCAGGCGTTCTGGTCGAGCATCAGCAGTTCAAAGTCCTTGATGCAGCAGAGCGCAGTGGCATGCGGCATGTGCGTGTGCAGGATGCAATGCGCCTGCGGCAGGTGCCGGTGCAGGTACGCATGCAGATACCAGGCGGTGGGGTCCGGCGCGCCGGGGCCTTCGAGCGGGGATTCATCGCGCGCGTCCAGCAACAGCAGTTCGCTGGCTCGGACGCGCGAGAAGTGGCGTCCGTTCGGATTCATCAGGAACCTGCAGCGGTCTGCCGCGATGGCAACGCTGAAATGGTTGGCGATCGACTCGTGCCAGTCGAGCCGGGCCGCCCAACGAAATGCCGCGGCCAGGTCGGCACGGGCCTCGGCTTCGGTCGGCGGTATGGTTTTCATGACAACGTGACTCCGGCGTACAACCCGCCGACTCTAGGGTCGGCTCCGCGGCAACGCAACGCTCACCGGGCCCGCCGCCCGCTGAATTACAATCGTCCGCGCGACCTGCAGGAATCACGGCATGAACCAGTCACTCAGCACCGAGCAATTTGCCGCGGAAGGCGTCGCCTGGATCCGTGGCCTGGTGCCTGAGTCGATGCTTGGCCTCATCAACGAAGTGATGCGCGCGCGGGCCGCGCGCGTGATGGCAGCGCTCGGCAACCGGCCGATCGGCATCGGCAGCCGGATGGGTTATCGCGAGGTGGTCCAACGCTCGCCAGGACGGTTCGATGTCCCGCTGCATGAGCAGGACCTGCTGCCGATCTGGGGTGCCCAGGGCTCGCTTGCTGCCGACGTGCCGTGGTTGGGGCTGGTTCGCGCCGTGCTTGGGCCCGATGCCAGGCCGTCCTTTTGCGGTGTCGTTTTCTCGCGGCCCGGCTCACCCGCGCAGCAGTGGCACATCGATTCGCCGCACGAGGCAGCGGAGCCGCGAGCCGCGCATGCCGTGAATGTGCTCGTGGCACTGGCCGACATCCCGCTGGCGGCCGGCCCGACCGAGGTGGCGCGCGGCACGCACTTGCTGACGAACCATCTGCAGCGCCCGTGGCTGGACCGCGACAGCCTGCTGTATCAGTCGGAGACAGAAAAGGTCACGCCAGCGACGCTGCTTCAGCCCGGCCAGGCGGCAGAGGACGCGACTCAATCGGTCGCGCAGGCGATGGCGGCGGGGGATTGCCTGATCTTCGACGACCGCATCCTGCACCGGGGCCTTGCCAACGCCAGCCAGCAGGAACGCTGGGTGGCGTATTTCAGTTACCTGCGACCGCGCCCGGGCCTCGCGGACATTGCCGACACGCACTTCGAGGCAACGCGGTCCCTGTTCGGGTGACGACAGGCCCGTTCGCACGAGGTCACCTGGAAGCGGCCTTGCCAGGCGCAGGCAGTTGCGCCAGATACGCGGCGACGGCTCGCTTGTCGTCGGTCGAGAGAGTGCTGAGGAGCGGTGGCATCGCGGGGTTGGAGTTGCCACGCTTGCCGGTGAGGATGAGGTCAAGCTCGCGCAGCAGGTAGTTGTAGTGCTGCGACGCAAGCATGGGATAAAAGAGCTCCGCGCGGCCTTCGCCTTGCTCGCCGTGGCACCCTGCACACTGACTGGCGTACAGGGCCTGGCCGCGCGGCACCAGCTCGGGTGGACCCTGCGCGATGTCACCCGCGACCGGCAGTGACTGCAGATAGGCCGCCATGTCGGCAAAGTCCTGCAGCGTCAGATCCGAATCGAACATGTAGTCCCGCATCTCCGGGTTCACGCGGAGATCACTGCGGATGTCCATCAGCTGCTTGATCAACACCGAGGCATGCTGTCCGGACAGCCGCGGTATATCGAATTTCGCGCGCCCCGACCCATCCTGGCGGTGACAGGTCTGGCACTCCGCATACGCGTCCTTGCCGCGCCCGACGTCGCCGGGCAATGCCAACGTGGCCTTGATGTCGCCATCGGTCGGCAAGAGCACGGTCACCTGGGCAACGGCCGTTCCAGCCGGGCCCGCGAACATGATCGCGAGGGCAAGCGACATCGTCGCCGCCCGCCGCAACTCTGCAGCGATCTGGAATTTCATTATTGCTCCCCTCGTCCTGGCCGACGTCACCACGATGCACGGGACCGGTATACTGTCTCGTCCCCCGACTGTCAGAGGTCCCGTCTGCGGATAGTACGTTCAAACGCCGCTGCCTGCCGATTGCGGGTTGCGGCGTGTCAGATGACGAGCGGCTCGCTGCGCGCCTGTGGAAAACGGATCTCGACGCGGGTGCCGACACCGAGGTTGCTGTCGATCGACACGGGCCAGCCGAATCGGTCGGACAGCCGGCGAACGATCGTGAGTCCGACGCCGTGTCCACCGCGCCGACCCGCGTCGCCACGCACGAACGGTCGATACATCGCGTCGACCTGCTCAGGCGCGATTCCCACACCCGTGTCGCGGATCACCACCGAGTCGGCGCCGACGTCCACCGTCACCTCGCCCGCGTCGGTGTACGAGAACGCGTTGCGTAGCAGGTTGCCGAGCAGTACGGCGAGCACCTTCTCCGGCGCGTCGACGTGCAGGCGATGCGTGGCGTTGAGGCGCGATTCGATGGATTTTCCTGTTGCGAGCAGCCGCGCGCGCTCGATCTCGTCGACGAGCACGTCGTTGACGCACGTGGCCTCGAGCGGCAGGCCGGTCTGCGACTCGCGCGCGAGCAGCAGGAACGCGCTGGTCAGCTCCTCCATGTCCCGCGCCGCCCGTGCGATGCGTGCGACGGACCGCCGGCTGGCGTCGCTGAGACCGTCGTCGGCCTCGAGCATCCCCGTGGCCATCTGCATCACCGTGAGCGGGCTGCGCAGCTCGTGGCTGGCATCGCGCGTGAAGTTGCGCTCCCGCTCCACGAACTCGTTCAGGCGCTGGGCGTAGCGCGCGAGCGCGTCCGCCAACTCGCGCACCTCGTCGTCGGCATCGCGCGGCAGTCGTGCGGGGTCGAAGCGGGCGGGATCCGGGGCCGCGGGATCGAACTCGCGCACCTGTCGCGCCAGTGCGATGACCGGCGAGAACGCGCGGCGCGACGCCCGGAACGCGAGCCACGTCGTCAGGTACAGCACCAGCAGCACCATCGCGAGCGGCAGGAGGCCGAACACGGCGGCGAGGCGGCCGACGCCGCTGCGGTCGAAGACGAGGTACAGGCGCTGCCTGTCGTGGTCCGAGACGTAGACGACGGTCTCCACGCCGTCGAACATGCGCTCGTGGTAGCCGGTCGGCAGGCTCGACAGCTCGGGTGGCACCACATCAAGGTACCCCGTGAGGTTCAGTGTCCCGGGCAGCGGGAACGTGCTGTCGCGCTCCCGCTGCGACCAGAAGTGGGCGGCCTCCTCGCGCAAGGCCTGGCGGATCAGCACGCCCTCGAGCAGCAGGCTGGCGAGGAACACGCCGACCACGGCCGCCGCGCCGATGAACGCGGCCTGCATAAGGAACGCTCGACCGAGACGGGCGCGCAGTCCGCTAGCGGCCATGGTCAGTCGCCAGCTGGTATCCGGCCCCCGCGATCGTGTGCAGCAGCGGGCGCTGCGAACGGCTTGTCGATCGCCTTGCGCAGCGTGTAGAGGTGGCTGCGCAGCGTGTCGCTGTCCGGCAGCAGGTCGCCCCAGACCTCGCGCTCGAGCTGCTGTCGTGTCACGACCCGGGGCGAGGCGCGCATCAGCACGGTAAGCAGCTTCAGGCCGATCGGCGTCAACGTCAGCGACTGGCCGCCACGCGTGACCCGCAACGTGGCCGTGTCGAGCGTCAGGTCGTCCACGGTATAGGTCTCGCGCGCGACGGCCCCGCGGTGGCGGCGCAGCAGCGTGCGGACGCGTGCCTCGAGCTCGCGGACCTCGAACGGCTTGACGAGGTAATCGTCGGCCCCGGCGGTCAGGCCGGTGATCTTGTCGTCGAGGGTGTCGCGGGCCGTGAGCATCAGCAGCGGCGTGTCGTTGCGCGCTTCCTCGCGCAGCTTGCGGCACAGCGACAGGCCGTCGAGGCCGGGCAACATGACGTCGAGCACGATCACGTCGTAGGGGTTCGTGACCGCGAGGTGCAGGCCCGTCACACCGTCGGCCGCGTAGTCGACGGCGAAGCCCTGGTGTTCGAGGAAATCGACGATCGCACCGGCGATGTCGCGGTGATCCTCGATCAGCAGCACGGTGGATTGTCGCGGTTCGTCGGTCATGGCAGCCCCTGGGTGCCGCGCGAGTCTAGCGCGGCCGCCACCCTTTTCCCTACCCGCAGCGGACCTCCACGGTTCGTCCAACCCGCCTTCACATCGCCTTCACGGCCGGCAGGGCAAGCTGCGCGCCATGACGACCACGTCCCCGCCTTGGAGCCCCCCGGCATGAACCCCACTTCGAGGAACCTGCTCAACTTCGTCGCCTTCCAGCTCGCATGGTTCGCGTGCGTGCTCGGCGGTGCGCACGACCGCGTGGTGGCTGGCACGCTGGCGGTCGCCACGGTCGTGGCACTGCACCTGGTGATTGCGCCGCAGCCGGGTCCCGAGGCCCGGCTGGTCGCGATTGTGACGGCGATCGGACTCGCCTGGGACAGCCTGATCATCTCACTCGGGCTGATGAGCTACCCGGCCGGAACGTTCTCGCCCGGCGTTGCCCCGGTCTGGATCCTCGCCATGTGGGCGCTGTTTGCCACGACGCTCAACCTCTCGATGGGCTGGCTGAAAGGCAATCCATGGCTCGCTGTCGCGTTCGGCGCCGTGGGGGGTCCACTGGCCTACCTGGCCGGCAAAAAGCTCGGCGGCGTCGAGATGAGCGACCCGGCGCTCGCGCTGCTTGTCCAGGGCCTCGGCTGGGCCGTGATGATGCCGCTGCTGCTGCGCCTCGCCGCGAGGCTGAACGGTTTCGAGACGCGTCGTGCACCGTCGCCGTGCGCGGCCTGAATCGAGGAGTCCGAACCATGCCTGTGCTACGACTGCTCGTCGCCGCGAGCCTGCTCGGTGGCTTGTTCTTCGCCACGACCGATGCGAGATCCGAAGTGCCGCGGCGCCTCAACTTCGACGTGTTCCTCGACGAGCGCCCGATCGGCTCGCAGCACTTCGACCTGCAGCCGACCCGGGACGGCGTGCGCGTGGTGACGCAGGCCGAGTTCGAGGTCAAGGTGCTGCGCATCACGGCGTTCGAGTATGACCACCGCAACGAGGAGATCTGGAGCGGTCGCTGCCTGCAGGCCATCAAGTCGACGACCAATTCGAACGGGACGCCCTACCGCGTGAACGGACGTGCCAGCGACGCGGGATTCGTGCTCGGCGACGGTGAGCGCGGGCGTCGCCTCGGCGACTGCGTGGGCACCTTCGCGTACTGGGACCGCAGCCAGCTCGCTGGCCGGGATCGGCTGCTCAACTCGCAGACGGGAGAATACGTGCCGGTGGAAGTGCGACCGCTCGGCGCTGGAAGCCTGACGCTCGGCGGACGCGACGTTCGCGTGGAGCGCTTTGCCCTCAGTGGACAGAACATCGACATCACGCTCGCCTACGCGGCGGACAACGGCGACTGGCTGGCGCTCGACAGCCGGCTCGAGAGCGGGCGAATGCTGCGCTACCGGCGCGCCGACTGATTCCCGCGGGTATGACGCATATCCGCGTCGGGGATACAGAGCGGCCTGAGGGTTTATTCGACCGCCGTCTGGCCGCCAGGTCAATCCCGCCGCCGCCCCGGAGTCCGCCCGCTCACCTTGTTCCATCGACGCCCCACGGATAGCATCCGCGGCTAGCAGGCCGCTATTGTTTCTCTGCGATGACACGCCCGTCGGCGTTCACGAAGACCCGGTAGCGATTACCGTCCTCGCAAGTCGCGATGTAATCGTTCTCGCCCTGCTGCTTGACGCTTACGACGTTGCCGCAGGGTAAGCCCTGCAGAGCGATTACGGCCGTCAGGTCCTTCGCCACTGGAACTTCGTTGTTTGCGGGATCTTTGGCGAGCGACAGGCCGGAGCACAACGTCGTCGTCATGGCGATCACGATCAGGCTCTTTCTAGGTATTCTCACGGCATTGCTCCAGCCATCAGATTCGATTCAGTGAACTTTTTTCGATCCGCGAGGATGCTCCATATCGCCTCGCGCGACGCGACGATGTCGCGGGCGAGCGATGGATCACTATCCTGCAGCAGGGTGAGCACCTTGAGCATCAGCAGGTTGTACGACTGTCGCAGTGCGGCGAGCGTCGTCGTGGTCTGGCGCTGGTGATAGGCGCGGAACTGTTTCAGCAGGTCGTCGACCTGATTCTTGAGCGAGATCTTTGTGAACACGCCGACGGCACTGGTCTCACGGAGTCGCGCTTCGAGTGACTTGAGATCGAGCGGCGGAGTCGCCTGCTTCGCCGCAATCGGTGCCGGGGATGGCGTCGGGACCGATGCCCGCGTGGGCGCCGGTTGCACGGCAGCGGGAGTCTGCGCCTTGACCGTGGCGGCCTGAGGCGTTGCTGCCGTGCTGCGGGTGGCCTTCGTCGCCGCCGGCCGCGGCACAGCTGCGGGCGCAGGCGGAGGCACCGGCCTCACCTGAGTTACTGCATTCGGTGCGGCGGGTGCTTCCGGCGCCGGCGACGGCGCGGGCGCGGTCGGAGGCTCTGAAACAGGGGCCGGCGGCAATTCGACAACTGGTGTCGAAACCGGCGCAGTCGCAGGCGGGGGCGGCTCCCCAGGCGGCGCGCTTTTCAAACCAGCGCAGCCCACTGCCAGAAGGAGCGCGAGGCCGGCTGCAATACGTGCCGTCCGATTCGCCGCCGAACTGATAATCATGGACTCTCTCGTGCGTCTACCTGTTGGGGACCGACTCCATCGCCATCCGACGGATTGTCAATCTAACTCGCGGACGTGGGCCGACGCCACTCACCCCGGCGCGAATTTGAGGTCACTAACACGGAGCGGGCGCGATGGACTTCTTATAAGACATCTGTCGATCATTCGATGCTGACTTAATGATCGCTTGAGAGAGGCCCGCTGCGCCGGCCCCGCAGGTCGTCAGCTTCCCAGGCTCCCAGATCGCCAACCCAGCCTCCGGCCTCGGGGGCATCGAAGCGCGACAAGAATAGCGGCGAACTGGTCAGAGTCAGCCCGGCCGCCGCGGTAAAATTCTTGGCATGACTGAAGAATTGCCCATCGCCGTCCAGCTCGCCACGCTTGAAAGGGCCCATCGGCAAGCCGTCGAAGAAGTCATGCAGTCCGAGATGAGCGAGGTCGCGCGCGTTTCCTTGATTCTCGCGATGGAAGCCGAGCACTTGGGGCGCCTGGAAAGTTTGCGAGTGGCGTGGCAAAGGGTCGCGACACCTCAGCGCGGCGGGCGTCACAGCTGACCTGCGTCCCGATTCGTTGCATTTAGCCAGGGTTTCGCTGCGGTGGTCTTGGGACACCGCAGTTGCGCCGGCCTCCCCGAGGGCCTCGCATGGCCCAGTTTCCGATAGTCCGCGGGTCACCCGATTTCGGGGCAAAACGACGCCCGATGATCCGCTGGGGCGTAGCATATCGTTCGAAACGATCACATCGGTATCCCCATGCTTCCATTACTACGCGCGACAACTTCCTTCGCGCTCCTTGCGTGTACCGCCACCTCGGCTGTGGCGGCGGATTCGCCGAGCGCATCGGCGGATCGTGTCTACCGAAACGGCGTCATATTCACGGCCGATGCGGGCAACACCCTGGCCCAGGCACTTGCGATCCGAGGCGGGCGAATCATTTTCGTCGGAAGCGATCAGTCAATCGCAACCTACATCGGCCCTGCGACGGTCGACGTCGATCTCAAGGGGCATTTCCTGATGCCCGGCATTGTCGATGGACACATGCATCCGCTCTCTGCGGGAACAGCGCTCGTCAAATGCAATCTCAACTACGATGCGCTCAGCGTCCCGGAATTCCAGCAACGCGTTCAGGCATGTCTCGACCAGCGGCGCTCGGAAGAGCCGGACGCATGGCTGGAAGTGGTGAACTGGTTTCAGGAAAGCATGCGTCCTGCCGGCGTGAAGACGAGCCGAGCGACTCTCGATGCGCTGAAGACGAAGCGGCCGATCGTGGTCGCATCCTCGTTCGGTCACACGGTGCTTGCAAACTCACGCGCCTTGGCTCTCGCCAAGATCACCGCGACGAGCGTCGAACCGCCGGGCGGCAAGATCTGGCGCGATGCCACCGGAGAACCGACCGGTCTCCTTGAGGACGCAGCGTCCAATGTCTTGTATTCGCTGATCCCCAAGGCGACTCCGGCCCAGGATGTCGAGGCTGCGGTGACCGCCCTCGATGCCATGAAGCAGCAGGGCGTCACTAGCTTCCTCGATGCGCACGCGTCGTGGGAATCGCTCGTGGCCTTTGCCGCGGTTCGCCAAAGCGGCAAATTGACGGCGCGCGCGCACTTCGCGCCAGGCATCGATTCGGATGAGCTGGGCCGCCTCGGTGCCGCCGTGGCGCGCTTGGTCTCGTACCGAAAGGAATTTGACCAAGGCGCGATCGGCCGGGCGCCCGGTATCACCGTTCGAAATGCCAAGCTGTTCCTGGATGGGGTGATCGCCGCTCCTGCGCTCACCGGCGCAGTCCTCGAGCCATACCGAAGCAACGCCGGCACCCCCGAACACCCGAAGTGGGTGGCCGGAACGAGCCGCGGCCCCGACGTCTATTTCCCGCCCCAGCCGCTCGCATCCGTACTCATCGAGCTCGGCCGCGCCGGTATCGATCCGCACATGCATGCCGATGGAGACGGCGCGGTGCGCGCGGGCCTCGACGCCGTTGAGGCGCTCCGTGCGGCACTGCCGGGCGCCGACATTCGACCCGCGATCGCGCACAACGAGATTGTCGCGCCCGAGGACTACACCCGCTACAAACAACTGGGCGTGACACCAGTATTGTCGTTCCAGTGGGGGAAGCTTGCGGGCGACACGCTCGGCCTGAAAGACTATTTTGGACCCGATCGCATGCGGAGGCTGGAGCCGGCCGGTGTGCTGCACGCCGCGGGTGCCCGAATTGCCTTCGGAAGCGACTGGCCGGTTGACGCTCTGGACGAATGGTTCGCCTTCAAAGTGGGTGTAACCCGCACGAACGCTCCGGAAGCGCCTGAAGAGTATCGCGGCAGACTTGGTGATGATCCGGGCCTTTCGCGTGAATCAGTGCTACGGGCGGCCACGATAGACGCGGCGTACGAGCTGCACCATGACGACGTTACCGGTTCACTCGAAGCCGGCAAGTTCGCCGACCTCATCGTGCTCGATCGCAATCCGCTTGCCGTCCCTGCTGAGGAGATCGCCAAGGTGAAGGTGCTCGAGACCGTCGTCGGAGGCGAGGTCGTCTACTCCGCCGCGCCGACCGCGAAGTGATCCGCACGAGCTTGCGGTTGAGGAGCGCGAGGCGTTGAGCGAGCGCCCCAAATGAGGAACCGCACTAGACCGCGTGCTTGTGGCGTGCAGCGCGGTGCAGATGTACGGACGACTTGCCTATTGGTTGTTCTGCTGGGCGTTCCTCGTAGCGCGTCGCACCCGCGCCCACTCCGGGGCACCGTCGGGCCCCAACGGCGCACGCCGCCGCCCGCGCAGGTCGCCAGCATGGCCGCCCGACCCGGGGCGTTCGAATGACCCATTTTGCGATAGTCCGCGGGTCACCGGATTTCGGGGCAAAATCGTCCCGGATAGTCCGCGGGTGATGCCCGAAAACTCATGGAAATCAGAAACTTGGAAATGGTGGCCGGGGACGGAATCGAACCATCGACACGCGGATTTTCAATCCGCTGCTCTACCAACTGAGCTACCCGGCCACGGTAGGTTCCGGCGGAGCGCCGGCCTGCAGAGAGCCCGAAATTAGACCCGACCGGTCATGCCCAGTCAAGGACGGTCACGGCGTATGGAACTTTAGCCCCGGGCAGGGGCTCCGCCATGGGCGAGCCCGGAGCCGCCGACTCCAAGTCAGCGCAGCTGGCTGTCCTTGCTGCCGCGCCGGTTGTAAAGACTGGCCGCGGTCTGGTTCTCGTCCCGCTCTTCCTGGCACGCCACGCACAGACGCACTCCGGGCACGGCCACGCGTCGCGGCTCCGGGATCTCGACGCCGCATTCCTCGCAGTGACTCAGGCTCGGCCCGCTCGGCAACTGCGCGCGGGCGCGCTTGATCGCGTCTTCGATGCTGTCGTCGATCTGTTGCTGCACGGCGCCGTCGCCGGCCCATCCCGTCGCCATATGAAAACTCTCCGTCGTGGTCGGCCGGATTCTAGCCTGAGCGCTGCCGCCATTCCTCGATGTCGGACAACGTCACCCTGCCCCCCTCATCCTGGGCGGGTGGTTCGGGCGACCAACCGGCACGCGTGCCCAGCATGGGCCCCACCGCCAGTGCGCCTGGCACCGGGTCGTCGGCAAAGTAGCGGCTGCGCGTGATGAGCACGGGGATGCCAACCGCAGCGGCGGCAGCGAGCCCGACCGGCGAGTCCTCGATCGCGACGGTTTCAACGGGGAGCAATTGCAGCCGCTCCAGGGCGATCTGGTACGCGAGCGGATCGGGCTTCTTGGCCGGCGCGTCTTCGGCGCAGACGACCGCTGCGAAACGCTCGCGCCAATCCGTGCCGAGGTGCGCAACGAGCAGGGCCGCGACGTTGCCCAGGCTGGTGGTGGTCACGATGGCCATGCGCACGCCGTTCGCCGTGCAGTCGTCGAACAGCTCGCGCACGCCGGGGCGCAACGGCAGCGCACCGCTCTCCACAAGCTCTTTGTAGCGGCGGTTCTTCAGCTCGTGAATGCGCCGGGCCAGCACGCTGCGATCATCCGTGGATGCCGGTGCGTGCGGCTGGGATTCCATGTCGAAGAGCAGGCGCTCGAAGCCACCCGCGACGCGCAGCAGCTCGCCATAGCGTTGCTCGCTCCAGCGCCAGGGGATGTCGAGTTCGGTGAACGCCGCATTCATCGCGACGAGGTGGCCGTCACGCTCGGTCTCGGCGAGCGTGCCGTCGACGTCCCAGAGTATGGCGTTTAGCTTAGACACACGCGGAAAGTGGCAGCTGTTCGCCTCGCCCTTTTCACGCGGCACCGCGCAGGGTAGGTGGTCTGGCGTTTCGGGCACGCCGTTTTGGTGCCGAGATGATCTTCGCGATTTCGGTGCTCGAGACACCCATCGCCAACAGCGATCGAAGCAGGAGATCGAGCGTGACGGTGGCGTCGCCTGCCTCCATTTTTGCGACTCGCGACTGGCTGGACCTGACGACCCGCGCAAGGTCTTGCTGGGTCAGGTTTCGCTGGATACGGCGCAGCCTCAGGCCATCTGCAAGTTTGCTGCGCAGCTCGACTAACGCCATCTCCTCCGGCGAAAGCTGCAAGAAATCAGCGGCGTCGCCAAGCGCCCATCCCTGCGTAGTCAGCTTTCGTGCCTTACCTGCCCGCATTGTCGTACTCCCTAAAGCGTCTACGACATGTGTCGATGATGTGTCGAGGCGTACTCCTGGTCTTCTTCAAGAACACTTCGCCAATTACGATCGCGTCATCGTCTATTCGGTAGATGATTCTCCAGCTCAAGGAGCCATCATTCACACGCAACTCGTGGCACCGCACGCCGATACCTGGCATCGGCTTGCTGCTTGGCGGGCCGATTGAATTTCCCGACTGAAGCCGGCGCAACAAGTATCCGGCCTCGATTCGAGCCGCGACGCCAAAGGGGGGCGTCTTGATCGCGCCGTGCACCCAGGCTAGAGGCTTGCTTGTGACCGACGACTTCACAGTATGTCCGTCCTGACATATTTGTCAAACGACGGATACTTTGAACAACGGTGGCATCTAACCGCTAGTTGCCAAGCTCGCGTTAGCTGAAAGCAATATGGCTTGACGGAACCGCTGCAACGGCCCTCACCCCAACCCTCTCCCACTGGCGTGGGAGAGGTGAGGATCAGGCGCGGCGCTTGCGGTCCATCAGCCGCAGGATCAGCGGCGTCAGGATCAGCTGCATGGCCAGGCCCATCTTGCCGCCCGGGCAGACGATGTTGTTCGGCCGTGACATCCACGATTCGTCCAGCATCGACAGCAGGTACGGGAAGTCGATGCCCTTCGGATTGGCGAAGCGGATGATGACCATCGATTCGTCGGCCGTGGGGATGTCCTTGGCGATGAACGGGTTACTGGTGTCCACCGTCGGCACGCGCTGGAAGTTCACGTGCGTGCGGCTGAACTGCGGGCAGATATGGTTCACGTAGTCGGGCATGCGGCGCAGGATGGTATCGACCACCGCATCCTGGCTGTAGCCGCGAAATGTCTTGTCGCGATGCAGCTTCTGGATCCACTCGAGGTTGATGATCGGCACCACGCCCACGAGCAGGTCGACATGCTTGGCGACGTCTGCCTCCGGCCCCACATAGCCGCCGTGCAGGCCTTCGTAGAACAGCAGGTCGCTGGTCTCGTCCATCGGCTGCCACTCGGTGAAGTTGCCGGGCGGCGTGCCGAGTTCCTTGGCCTCGATCTCGTCGTGCACGTACCGACGCACTTTGCCGCCGCCCGTCTGGCCGTAGGTCTCGAAGGCAGCGGCCAGGTCCGCCAGCAGGTTCGACTCGGGGCCGAAGTGACTGATCTGCGGGCCTTCGCCCGTGTCGGCGGCTTTCACCTTCGCCCGCATCGCGACGCGGTCGTAGCGATGGAACGAGTCGCCCTCGATCACCTGCGCCTTGATGCCGTCGCGACGAAAGATGTGCGCGAAGCTCTTCATGACGGTGCTGGTGCCTGCGCCTGAAGAACCGGTGACTGCGATGACGGGATGCTTGGTGGACATGGCGGTGTGGCTCGCTGGTGTTGGCTTTCTTTATTTTCAGTCTTGGCCGCTGGTGCCGGCGTTCAGGTGGACCCGGCGCGGAACAGCGAACGCTCGTTGAAGAGCGGCGACGAGTAACGGCGGTCGATGCCTTTGTCGTGCTCCCAGTGGTAACGCACGATGCGCTCCACCTCGTTTTTCGAGCCCAGGATCACCGGCACGCGCTGGTGCAACTGGTGCGGCAAAAGTTCCATTAGCCGCGCGCGCCCTGTCGACGCTGCTCCACCCGCCTGCTCGATCAGGAAGCTGATCGGGCTGGCCTCGTACATCAGGCGCAGGCGGCCCGGCTTCTCGGGATCGCGGGTGTCGCGCGGGTACATGAACACGCCGCCGCGGACGAGGATGCGATGCACCTCGGCCACCATCGACGCGATCCAGCGCATGTTGAAATCGCGGCCGCGCTCGCCGGACTTGCCGTCCTGGCACTCCGTGACGTAGCGGTGCACGGGAATCTCCCAGAACCGCGCGTTGCTGGTGTTGATCGCAAACTCGCTGGTGTCTTCGGGGATGCGCAGGTTGGGATGCGTGAGGATGAAGTTGCCCACCTCGCGGTCGAGCGTGAACCCGTGCGTGCCTTTGCCCACTGTAATCACCAGCATCGTCGACGGACCGTAGATCGCATAGCCCGCGGCCACCTGCTCGATGCCCTTCTGCAGGAAATCCTCGACCTTCGGCGCGTCCTTCTTGTCGTGGCGCAGGATCGAGAAGATCGTGCCGACCGACACGTTCACGTCCGCATTGGACGAGCCATCGAGCGGATCGAAGATCAGCAGGAACCGGCCGCGCGGATACTCGGCGGGAATCGGGTACGGATCGTCGAGCTCTTCGGAGGCCATGCCGGCCACCAGGCCGCCCCAGTCGCAGCTCTTCAGGATCACGTCGTTCGAGGCGACGTCGAGCTTGACCTGCTGTTCGCCCTGCACGTTCTCGGTGCCGGCCTTGCCGAGGTAGCCACCGAGCGCGCCCTTGGCCGCCATCGACGAGATGGTCTTGACCGCCGCGGCGACGTCGATCAGCAGCGCGCCCAGGTCACGCGAGCCTTCGATGCCCTCGAGTTGCTGGATCAGGAACTTTGAAAGTGTGGTGCGGCCGAGATGCATGGCGGCAATCCTTTTATGCGTTCAGGCTCCCTCTCCCGCCTTGGCGGGAGAGGGTTGGGGTGCGGGCTGTCCAAATACCCTGCTCGCACGAATGTCCGGCGACTCGATCGTGCTGAGGTCGTCGACCGTCAGTTCCTTGTCCGGATCGGCAAACAGCCGGCTCGCCTGGCGCAACCGCGCACGGTCGAGCGCATTGCGCACGCTGCGGGCGTTGGCGAACTGCGGCTGGCGAATGCGGTGCGCGATGTATTGCGCAAAGACTTCGCTCGCGCCCGGACCGAAGCGGTAGTTCTGCTGCTCGAGCATCATCTCGCCGATGCGCAGCAGTTCGGCCTCGGCGAAGTCGGGAAATTCGAGGTGGTGCGCGATGCGCGAGCGCATGCCGGGGTTCGACTGGAAGAACGTCTCCATGCGGTCGCCGTACCCCGCCAGGATCACGACGAGGTCGTCGCGATTGTTCTCCATCACCTGCATCAGGATCTCGATCGCTTCCTGGCCGTAGTCGCGCTCGTTGTCCGGGCGGTAGAGGTAGTAGGCCTCGTCGATGAACAGCACGCCGCCCATCGCTTTCTTCAGCACTTCGCGCGTCTTGGGCGCGGTGTGACCGACGTACTGGCCGACCAGGTCGTCACGCGTCACGGCCACGAGATGGCCTTTGCGGATGTAGCCCAGGCGGTGAAGGATCTGCGCCATGCGCAGCGCGACGGTCGTCTTGCCCGTGCCGGGGTTGCCGGTGAACGACATGTGCAGGCTGGGCGTCTGCGCCTGCAGTCCCTGGTTCATGCGCAGGCGATCGATCACCAGCAGCGCCGCGATGTCGCGGATGCGCGCCTTGACCGGGGCGAGGCCGACGAGTTCGCGGTCGAGCTCGTCCAGCACGCCGCCCGCCTGGGACTGCGCCATCACCTCGGCGACGGTGCGCGCCATCCTGACTCCCTCTGCCACGTCAGGGGAGAGGGCTCGGGTGAGGGCCGATTTTCCAGAGCCCTCACCCGCGCTGCGCGCGACCTCTCCCGCTGCAGCGGAGAGGTGGAAGAGGTGACAGACCCGGGAATGTTGTACATCGCCTTGCCCCGTTCTCGACGCCGACGCGGCCGCGCTTACTTCTTGCCGTACCGCTCGCCTTCCGCGCGATCGGTCTCGTAGCCGTGGATCGTGTAGCGCATTGTGCGGCCGTTCGTCTCCTGCCGCACCAGGCCGAAGCCAGGCTCCACCGCCGGACGGTTCACGATGAAGCTCATCGCGATCGTCTCGACGCCGCGCGTCGAATCGAATGCCAGCAGCCGGATGTAGTGATTCGGGAAGGTGTCGCGGCAGCTCTTCAGCTCGAGCATCACGCCCGCCGCATCGTTCAGGTCGAACATCGGGTTGCCGAACATCTCCCAGTACGTGTTGCGGGGATGCGGGTCGTCGGTGTACTCGATGCTCCAGGCGTAGCCCTTCTTCAGGCCGTACTCGATCTGCAGCGAGATCTCGGCGTCCGTCAGGTCGGGGAGGAAGCTGAACTGGCCCTGCGTGAGGCGCCCGGTCGGATTGGTCATCATGATCGTGGTCTCCTGGCGCTCAAGGTCAGTGGGAGGCCGTCGGCGTGACGGCGTAATCGGACGTGTCGGTCGACGTGTAGTTGAAGGTGATGTCGCCCCACGTATCCAGCGCCTGCTTCAGCGGCGTGCAGAACTGCGCCGCCTTCTTCAGGATCTCCGGACCTTCGTTGATGATGTCCTTGCCTTCGTTGCGCGCCTTCACCATGCACTCGAGCGCGACGCGGTTGGCGACGGCGCCGGCCTGGATGCCGGCCGGATGGCCGATCGTGCCGCCGCCGAACTGCAGCACCACGTCGTCGCCGAACAGGTCCAGCAGCTGGTGCATCTGGCCGGCGTGGATGCCGCCGCTCGCGACCGGCATGACCTTCTTGAGGTCGGCCCAGTCCTGGTCGAAGAACAGGCCGCGCGGCAGGTCCTGCTTGGTGTAGCTGTCGCGGCAGACGTTGTAGTAGCCCTGCACGGTGAGCGGGTCGCCTTCGAGCTTGCCGACCGCGGTGCCCGTGTGGAGGTGGTCGCAGCCCGCGAGCCGCAGCCACTTCGCGATCACGCGGAAGCTGACGCCGTGGTTCTTCTGCCGCGTGTAGGTGCCGTGACCCGGCGCGGTGCATGTGCATGATCATGTCGTTCTTGCGGCACCAGTTCGCCATGCTCTGGATCGCGGTGTAGCCGATGACGAGGTCGACCATGACGATGATCGAGCCCAGGTCCTTGGCGAACTCGGCGCGCTCGTACATGTCTTCCATCGTCGCGGCGGTGACGTTCAGGTACGAACCCTTCACTTCACCGGTCGCGGCGCTCGCCTTGTTGACGGCGTCCATCACGTACAGGAAGCGGTCGCGCCAGTGCATGAACGGCTGCGAGTTGATGTTCTCGTCGTCCTTCATGAAGTCGAGGCCGCCCTTCAGGCCCTCGTAGACCACGCGGCCGTAGTTGCGGCCCGAGAGGCCGAGCTTGGGCTTGGTGGTGGCGCCGAGCAGCGGACGGCCGAACTTGTCGAGGCGCTCGCGCTCGACGACCAGGCCGGTGGGCGGGCCCTTGAACGTCTTCACGTACGCGACCGGGACGCGGATGTCCTCGAGGCGCGCGGCCTTCAGCGGCTTGAAGCTGAACACGTTGCCGATGAGGCTCGCGGTCATGTTCGCGATCGAGCCTTCTTCGAACAGGATGATGTCGTAGGCGACCCAGGCGAAGTACTGTCCCGGGGTGTTCGGCACCGGCTCGACCTTGAAGGCCTTGGCGCGGTAGCTGTCGCAGGCGGTCAGGCGGTCGGTCCAGACCACCGTCCAGGTGGCGGTGCTCGATTCGCCGGCGACGGCGGCCGCGGCCTCGACCGGGTCGACGCCTTCCTGCGGCGTGATGCGGAACAGGCAGATGGTGTCCGTTTCCTTCGGCACGTAGTCCGCGTCCCAGTAGCCCATCTGGCGGTACTTGAGGACGCCGGCGCTGTAGCGCTTCTTCTTGTCGGTGATCTGGTTGCCGATTTCAGGTGCGGTGGCCATGCGGCGCCCTCTGTGTGGGGTTGGAACGTGGGACGAATGTAGGGGGGTCGATCATTTAGCTGAAGTCATATATTCTGATTTCAGCATTCAGTTCCCCTGAATGGTTTGGAAATAGGGGACATTCACCGGTTTCTTCGCAAACAGGTGAATGTCCCCAATTCCTGTGAGCGCACCACCATTTCCATGAAAAACGTATCCCTGCGCCAGCTGCGGATTTTTGCCTCGGTCGCGAAGCACCTGAGCTTTGCCCGTGCGGCCGAGGAGCTGAACCTCTCGCCGCCCGCTGTTTCCATGCAAATCAAGGAGTTGGAGGCCGAGGTCGGCCTGCCGCTGTTCGACCGGACCAGCCGCAAGGTGACCCTGACCACGGTCGGCGAGTACCTGCTCGCATACACCCGCCGGGTGCTCGTCGCGATGCGCGACGCCGAGGACGTGGTCGCCCGCTTCCGCGGCCTCAAGACCGGCACGCTCGACGTCGGCATGGTCAGCACCGCCAAGTACTTCGTGCCGCGGATGCTGGCCCATTTCCGCAACGACCACCCCGGCGTCGAGATCCGCCTGCAGGTCTGCAACAACCGCGACGAGGTCGTCACCCTGATGCAGCAGGGCGCCGTCGAGCTCGCGATCATGGGACGGCCGCCGCAGTCCTGGCCGACGCGCGCCGAGCCGTTCGCGATGCACCCGCACGTGCTGGTCACCGCCGTCGATCATCCGTTCACGCAGATGGAGCGCGTGCCGGCGCGCGCGCTGCAGGAAGAGGGCTTCATCGTGCGCGAGCCCGGGTCGGGCACGCTCGCCGCGCTGGACGAGTACATGATGGCGCACCACATGAAGGCGCGCGTCGCGATGCAGATGTCGAGCAACGAGGCCATCAAGCAGGCCGTGATGGCCGGCATGGGCATCTCGCTGCTGTCGCTGCACACGCTCGGGCTCGAACTCGACCACGGCCTGATCGCGGTGCCCGAGGTGCAGGGCCTGCCGGTCATGCGGCGCTGGCACATCGTCAACAACCTGGCCAAGACGCTGTCGCCGGCGGCCGAGGCGTTCCGCTATTTCATCCTGGATCGCGGCGAGGCGTTCCTGGCCGAGCAGTTCGCGCGGCACGACGTGTCGCATGCGGGCGGCGCGATCGCGCTGGAGACGTGAGAGAGATCCGGCCCCGGCCCAGGTTTTCGCCGGCCGGCGCTAGAGATTGAAGAACTGTAGCTCGCCGAACTCGAAGGCCTTGCTGCACGAGCCGGCTTCGGCTCACCCAGTCGAGCCGCCGTCTCCCTCGCCTCCTGCAGGCATTGGGCATAGAGACGCACGCGCTCCGCGGCGGGCAGCGCCGTCTGCTCGCACCCCTTGGACTCGAGCGCAGCCTCGATCGAGAAGTGCTCGTGCTTCTCCACGAACTCGCGGTGCGTCCACATGCCGGTCTTCGAATCGAACGCATACAACGGCAGGAAGCAATGCCCGTGCCGCGCGACGAAGTCGACAGCATCCGTGATGAACTGCGCGTCGGCATCGTCCATCGAGAAGTGGAACCCGACCCGGCACCAACCCGGCTTGATGCCCTGGAAGCCCTTGCGCACCCAGTCGCGGTACAGCTCTGATGTCACCTGGTCGATGCCGAGCAGTCGATGGCCATAGGGACCCGCGCACGAACACCCCGCGCGTGACTGGATGCCGAACAGGTCGTTGAGCAGCACGGTGACGAACTTCGGGTGCAGGTAGCGACCGCGCGCATCGCGCAGGTTGAACGACACGATGCCGACGCGTCGCGCGGGATCGAGGTTGCCCAGGATCTCGACGCTCTGGTTCTTCGCCCACTGCTGCATCGCCCGGGCGAGCAGCGCATGCTCGCGCTCCTCGATGCGCTCCGACGCCGATCGCGCGCTTGAGGTCCATCGCGAGCGCCGCCTTCATCGTCTGCAGCACGCCCGGCGTGCCGGCTTTCTCGCGTTCTTCGATGTCGACGATGAAATCCTGGTCGTGCGGACTCACGTAATCGACCGTGCCGCCACCCGCCACGCTCGGCGGCAGGTCGCGCTTGTACAGGCGCTCGTTGAACACGAGCACGCCGCTCGAGCCCGGTCCGCCAAGGAACTTGTGCGGCGACAGGAACACGGCATCGTACGACGCATCACCGCCGTCCGCATCGGGCGCGGGGTTCATGTCGATCTCGACGTACGGCGCGCTGGCCGCGTAGTCGAAGCACGCGTACGCATCGTGCGCGTGCAGCAGCCGCGCAATCTCGCGCGTGGGCGAGCGCATGCCCGTGACGTTCGAAGCCGCCGAGAACGAACCGATGCGCAGCCGCCCCTGGTATTCGGGCAGTTGCAGCAGGTGCCGCAGGTGCTCGACGTCCACGCTGCCATCCGCGGCGAGATTCACTTCGACCACGGTCGCCAGCCCCTGGCGCCAGGTGACTTCGTTGCTGTGATGCTCGTACGGCCCCACGAAGACCACCGGCTGCTGCGCCTGCTGGAAGCGCCGGAACTCCTCGAACTTCGCCTCGCCCATGAAGGCCCGCAACTGGTCGCCGACGACCTTGCGCGTGGCGGGAGGCAAGGCGATGCCCAGGATCTGCTGCAGCTTGTCGATCGCGCCCGTTGCACCCGTGCCGCACGCCACGATCCGACCCTGCGGCCCCGCGTTGACCGCGCGCTTGATGGTGCGCTCCGCTTCGTGCAGCAGCCGGCTCATGCTGCGGCCGGTGAGGTCGTCTTCGGTGTGGGTATTGGCGTAGATGCGCTGCAACTGCTGCAGGTACTGCTCGACGAAGAGCAGGCAGCGACCCGACGCCGTGTAGTCGCAGTACACCATCAAGCGGCGGCCGAACGGCGTGTCGAAGGCGGAGTCGATGCCGACGATCTGCGAGCGCAGGAAGTCGAAGGTCAATGGCGGGTGCATCGGTCGATTCTACCCCTCCGCCCGAACATACAGGCGCCGCGTCACGAGCGGCTCTCCGCGGCCCTTGTCCCGAGCGCGTGTCTGCCTTTCCAAGCTCGGGACAAGGGCCGCGGAGAGCCGCGTGGTGCTCGACGCGTGTCTGCCTTTCCAAGCTCGGGGCAAGGGCCTCGGAGCGATCGCTCAGGCTCCGACCCTCACCCGCGCTGCGCGCGACCTCTCCCGCCAAGCCGGGAGAGGTGAGAACGCCGGCATGCGCACTATCCGACTGTGGCCGAGCGCCTCACGGGACTACCATGGGAGTGCCGGTGCAGAGGTGACCGGCCCCAACGGGAGAACGGCCATGTTGCATGAACATCGTTCGCTTCCCCAGGTAGGCGCGCCCGACCCCGAGTTGCGCAACTCCCCGATTGCCGAGGAAGACGACATCGACACCGATGTCGTGCGGCTGCAGGTTCCAGGCGACGCGCTGTGCTGGTTCAACGGCGCGGAATACAGCAACGGCGACTACGTCGCGAGCGGCTCGCAGGTGTTTCGCTGCAGCTACGGCGTCTGGGTCGACGCGGGCTCGGCCGACGAGCGCAATCCGTAGCTCATCACAACCGGCGCCGGCGGCAGCCAGAACCGGATCACGGCCCCCTCCTCCCCGTCGGTCCGGTTCCCTGCTTCGAGGGTGCCGCCGTGCGCCTCGACGATCTCGCGGCACAGCGTGAGCCCGAGACCGCTGCCGGTGGGCTTGGTCGAATAGAACGGCAGCAGCGCGTTCTGCAGCACGTCCGGGCTCATGCCGGAGCCCCGATCGCGCACCTCGACGCTCCAGCCACCACGCGCCGCCCGCACCGAAACCACCGTCGCCGACGACGGCGAACCGGCCTCCGTGGCATTCTTGAGCAGGTTGATCAGCACCTGCTCGACCTGCGATTCGTCGAACCAGCCCGTCTCCCCGGGCACGAGGCCGTCGGTGGCGAACGGAGCTACCGCCTGCAGCGAATCGAGGAAGCGATGCCACGGCACATGGGCGGGTCGCGGCTTCGGCAGCTTGGCGAAGCGCGAATAGCCCTCGACGAACTGCGACAGGTGCAACATGCGCTCCTCGATCGCGCCGAACACCCGCGTGAGCTGCGCCGAATCGGGCTGCAGCGCCAGTCGCTGGCCCGATTGCGCCAGTGACGCGATCGGCGCCACCGAATTGTTGATCTCGTGCGCGATGACGCGGATCACGCGCTTCCAGGTGGCGACTTCCTGCGCGTTGACCTCGCGCGTCAGTTGCTTGAGCAGGCGCAGGCGATGCGGTTGCCCGTTCAGCAGGAACTGGCGATGCGACACATGAAACACCTGCGCGTCATCGCCCAGCGTGGCGGTGAACAGGCGATCGCGATTGTCCTCGAGCGCCTCGCGCAGCGCGGCCGGCAAGTCCGCCAGCAGGGGCGACAGCGCGAGTCCTTCGAGCTTGCGGCCCGCGTACAGCAACTGCCGGGCTGCCAGGTTGCCGTACAGGATGGTGCCGGTCGCATTCGTGAGCACCAGCGCCAGCGGCGACGCCTGGATCACCGTGTCCAGCAGCAGCTCACGCTGGTAGAGGTCCTGGCGCTGGCTGCGCAGCTTGCCGCCCAGCTGGTTGTACGCCGTGACCAGCTGCCGCAGCCGCGCATCCTGCGGCTCGGCGATGCTCACGCTGTAATCCGCGCCGTGCAGGCTCGAGATGCCGTCGGTCAGCGCATCGAGCAGTTGCTCCTGCTGCCGCAACGAACGCCGCACCCAGTAGATGAGCGCGCCGTACGCCACCGCCGCAAAGCCGATCGCGGCCATGCGATAGCGCAGGTCGATGGTGGCGAGCGCAAGTGCCAGCAGCGTCAGCAGGCCCAGCGCCAGCAGCAAAGCCGTGACGAACCGCAGTCGCATCGGTCAGCGCCCGTCCTGGCGGACCGCCGGCAATACCGAGCTTCTCCATGCGCCGGTACAGCGATTGTCGCGAGAGACCGAGCTCACGGGCCGCCTTGGCAATCACACCCTCGTGCCGCGAGAGTGCGCCCTCGATCTCGTCGCGATCGGGCTCGCGCCCGGGCAGCGCTTCCCAGTTGCCAGACATCGAACTGCCACCCGTGCCCGGCAGCATCAGGTCAGCCGCACTGATGCGCGTGGTGCTCGCAAGCAGGCAGGCACGACGGATGCTGTTGCGCAGCTCGCGCACGTTGCCCGGCCAGTCGTAACGCACCAGTGCGCGCTCGGCGTCAGCCAGCAATTGGTACGCCGGCTCGAGAAAATGCTGCGCCAGCGGCAGGATGTCGTCGCGGCGGTCGGCGAGCGGCGGCACCTGCAGCTCGATTACGTTGAGGCGGTAGTACAGGTCCTCACGGAAGCGACCCTGCCGGATCGCCTCGGCCAGTGGCGCGTTGGTGGCAGAGACGATGCGCACGTCCACCTTGCGGGTCTGGCTCGAACCGAGTCTTTCGAATTCGCCCGTCTGCAGCACGCGCAGCAGCTTGGCCTGGCCCGGCAGCGGCAGGTTGCCGATTTCGTCGAGGAAAAGCGTGCCGCCGTCGGCAGCTTCGAACCGGCCCGCGCGCGACTTGCCCGCACCGGTGTAGGCGCCGGCCTCGGCGCCGAACAGCTCGCTCTCGAGCAGGTCGGCAGGCAACGCCCCGGCGTTGACGCGCACGAAGGGCCCGCTGCGGGCCGCAGAATTCGCCTGGATGATCTCGGCGAGGATTTCCTTGCCGGCACCGTTGGGCCCGGTCACCAGGACGGGGACGTCGGCCTTTGGCCACCTGTGTCGCCATCTGCACCACTGCATGCATGGCCGCGCTGCGATAGACGATGCCACGCAGGTCGAAGCGCGCAGCGAGCTCCGCATGGGAGCGATCGACGCGAGCCAGGCGCTCGCGTTCGGCCACCAGCGCCGCGCGCAGCTGCAGCAGGTTGCGCACCGTGGTCACGAGCCGGGCGTTGTCCCACGGCTTGGCCAGGTAGTCGGCGGCCCCTGCCTTGACGAGTTCAACCGCGGTCTCGAGGTGGGTCCACGCAGTGAGCAGCACCACCGGCAGGTCGGGCTGGACGGCGCGCAGCGAGCGGAACAGCGCAATGCCCTCGTCGCCCGACGTCGCCTCGCGCTGGAAGTTCATGTCCTGGATCACCAGGTCGATCCCGCCGCGCGCGACGCGCTCGAGGCCCTCGCGCGCCGTCGCCACGCATTCGACCTTGGCGCCTTCCAGCGTCAACAGGACGTCGAGCGCCGTGCGCACGGCGTCGTTGTCGTCGATGACCAGTAGCGTCCTTCCCTGCATGCCTTCGCCGATCAACCTCGTGAGACTCGCGCTAGACGGTACGGGTGGCGATGGCCGGTGAAACCAGCGACGCACGGCGCGCCGGCCGCAGCGCAGCCATCAGGCTCACGCTCCAGAGCACCACCACCCCCAGCAGCAGATAATAGAGCTTCAGGCGCGGGAGTTCGAACGTCGTGCTCAACCAGTAGCCGAGCAGCAGCGCCAGGATGCAGCCGACGACGACGCCCACGCTGGTGATCAGCCAGTTCTCGGCCAGGAAGTACCGCAGGATGTCCGTGCGCCGCGCGCCTACGGCACGACGCGTGCCGATCTGCTTGGTCCGGGTGCTGACGTTGAACGCCGCCAGGCCAAAGATGCCGAGCGCCGCAATGCCGAGCAGCAGCGCGATGACGACCGTCAGGTAGACGGCCATGGCGCGGTCGTCCGCGTAGGACGAGGCCGCCACGTACTCCTGTGAGCGGACCTTCAGGATGACGCGGCCATTGTCGACCTTGTTCAGTGCATCCTCGACGGCCTTCATGGTCGCGTCGCGCTGGCCCGGCTTGGCGCGCACCATGTAGCGCGCATAGGTTTCGTCAGGAATCACCGGAAACAGCGCGACATTGCCCACCTTGTCCCAGCTGGGCCACGAGCCGTGCATCCTCTCGATGATGCCCACGATCCTCACGGGATCGCTGGTGCCGGTGTACACCGTCTTGCCGAGCGCCGAGCCGTCAGGAAACATTTCCCTGGCGGCATCGCTGGTCAGGAGGATCTCCGGCGGCGACGTCGAACTGTTGCGCGGTGGCTTCTTGACGACCGCGGCGTCCAGGTCACGACCCGCGATCAGTTTCACCCCCAGCGTGGCGACGCCCTGCTCATCGACCTGGAAGTGATTGACGTCGCCGCGGCGGCCTTTCTCAGCGGGCTCGGTGAAGAGCGACGTGCTCGAGCCGCCGCCCGACAGCGGGATGGCGTTGATGACCGTGGCAGCAGCGACGCCCGGCAGGCTGCGCAGCAGGCCCAAGTCCTCGCGCATCGTGACCTCGCCCTGGTAGCGGTCGTCCGACGGCACGAAGCCCACGTAGAAGAGGTTCGGCACGTCGATGCCCGGGTCACGGTTGATGCGCTCCAGGCGCTGCACGACGATGAACATGGAGTTGACCACGATGGCCAGTGCCAGGGCGATCTGCAGCGCGACCAGGATCGCGCCGGTGGGACTGCGGCGCAGCGAGCTCAGCAGGGGCTTGATGTCCATGACCGGGTATCCTTTTGCTTTACTGCGTCTTGAGGTAGACGGCCGGCGCGGTGCGGCCGATGCGCCATGCGGGGTACAGCCCCGCGATGGCGCCCGCCACCAGCGACAGGCCCAGCGTGACGAGCACGACGACCGGATCGACCTGCGTCAGGCGTGCGTAGGCGTCTTGCGAGAAATCCGAAGAGTAGATCGCCCGGATGCCTGCCAGGCCGCCGATGGCGAGCAACAGGCCGAGCACGCCGCCCGCGAGGCCGATCACGAGCACCTCGGTCATGTGCTGGCGCACGATGTCGCGCCGGCTGGCGCCCAGGGCGCGACGCAGTCCAGTAAGGGGCGCGGCGTTCAGGAACTTGGCCAGCAGCAGGCCCACGACGTTGACCAGGCACACGCCAAGGAACATCAGCGCGATGCCGATCAGCACGCGGTTGTCCTTCTGCACCACCTCATTGCGGTCGAGCCACTGCTCGACGTCGTAGAGCCTGTTGTTGAGCGGACGCTGGAAGCGGCCTGCCGCCTTCTGGCTGCGCGCGTAGTTGTCGACGAAAGTCTGGTACTTGTCGCGGTCGGCCGCCGTCGGCAACTCGGCCCAGAACTGCAGCCAGACGCACTCGGAGTTCAGGAAGTCCTGGTAGCTGTCACCGCCCTCGGGCTTCCAGCAGTTGATGTTGCCGTAGACCGGCAGTTCCAGCGCGCGGCCCCAGCCGTAAGGGATATAGATGTCCTCGGCACTCTCGAACGCACCGTTGTTGAGGTCGAAGAACTTCGGGCTCGGGTTCCAGGGCTCGAGCACGCCCACGACGCGGTACTCGTTCTTGCCGAACTTCAGCGTGCGGCCCACGCTGTTCTCGCCGCCGAATACTTTTTCGTTGGTTTCATGACCGATCACGACGACCGGCGCCGGGCCCTGGTCGGCGGCCTCGTCCCAGCCCTGCCCGTAGCGGAACGGAACATCGAACAGCGGGAAGAACTCGTGCGAGGTCACGCGCACTTCGGCGTTGTAGGGCTTCACGCCCGCACGTTCCGGCACCAGCAGTCCGCCCGACTTGTACGTCACCACGCTGCGCGGCGCGGCCTTGGCCTCGTGCAGGTACATCGCATCGCGATAGGTGAGCAGTTGCGGCGGGTGCTCGGGCTTTTCGTCTTCATAGGGCCGCTCCGGGCTCCACGTGTCGAGCGTCACCGCATACAGCTGGCTGCTTTTCTGCGGGATCGGATTGGTCGCCATCGCGTGGTACATGGTGAACGTCACCGTGCAGACGGCGATGCCGAGCGCAATCGCGAGCACCATCAGCGCGGCCAGGCCGGGATGGCGCTTCATGCTGTCGAGCGCAAGGCGCAGGTCGTAAGCGAACATGGTCGTGCCTCCTTGGCCTTCAGCTCAGCCGTAGGTCGCATCGGCCGCGGGCGGGCGCAGCACCGTCACGCTGGCCGGGTGCGACTCGTAGGGCTTGTAGTCCGTGACTTGCCCGTCGATCACCTGCACGTTGCGGTGCGCACGGCGCGCCAGCTCCGGATCGTGCGTCACCATCACGATCGTGGCGCCCATGCCGTTGATCTGCTCGAGCAGGTCCATCACCTGGCGTGCCATCAGCGAATCGAGGTTGCCGGTCGGTTCGTCCGCCAGCAGCAACGCCGGGTCGCCGGCGAGCGCACGAGCGATCGCCACACGCTGTTGCTGCCCGCCCGAAAGCTGCGACGGCAGGTGCTTCACCCGCGACGACAGGCCGACGAGGTCCAGCGCCGCGTTGATGCGCTCACGGCGCTCAGCCGCCGGCATCCGACGATAGCGCAGCGGTACGTCGACGTTGTCGAACACGTTCAGGTCCGGAATCAGGTTGAAGCTCTGGAAAATGAAGCCGATCTTGTGGTTGCGCACGCGCGAGCGCGCGTCGTCGTCGAGCTTGCTGACGTCCTCGCCATCGAGGCGGTAGCTGCCGGAGTCGAACGACTCGAGCAGTCCGGCGACGTTCAGGAACGTGGTCTTGCCGGAACCGGACGGCCCCGTCACCGCCACGAACTCGCCCTTCTCCACCTGCAGGCTGAACTCGCGCAGCGCGTGCGTCTCGAGCAGGTCCGTCCGGTAGGCCTTGGTCACCTGGGTCATCTGGAACATGGGCAGTCCTTCCTCTTGCATTCGTGCGTCGATCAGTCCGCGAGCATCACTCGCGGCGCATTTCTGAAGTCTTCGGTGTCGGAAATCACGATCTCGTCGCCAGCCGCCAGGCCGTCGATGATCTCGATCTCGCGGACGCTGACAGCGCCCGTCCTGATGGGCCGCTGCTCGGCCACGCCGTCCTTGACGACATAGGCCGTGGCGCCGCCGCCGGCTTCGTAGAATCCGCCGCGCTCGACCTTGAGCACGTCGTCACGCCGGTCCATCAGGATCCGGACCGAGACGCGCTGGTTCTGGCGCAGCCCGGGCGGCAGCTCGCGCAGCCGCACGCGACCGGTCACTTCCCCCTGCCGCACCTCGGGCGAGATCGAGCTGACCTCGCCGGCGTAGCTCTTGCCGCCGAAGGACACGTCGGCCTGCATGCCCGGCGCAATCGTGCCGGCGTACGTCTCGGCGACGCGGAACTCGATCTCGAGCGCCGAGAGGTCGACGACGGTCAGCAAGGCTGCGTCCTGTTGCACGGCGGCTTTCTGCGTGACCGCGAGCGTGCCGACGATGCCGTCGACCGGCGACCTGATCGCGAGCTCGCCCACACGACGTTCGAGATCCTCCACCAGCAGTTGCTGGCGATCGCGCTGCAGGCGGCGCGTCTGCAGCTCGAACTCGAGGCCTTCCTTCTCGAGACCCGCCGTCTCGACGGCGTGGTGGTGCGTGAGCTTTGCTTCGTCGAGCTCGTCCTGCGCGCGCTGGTAGTCGCGCTGGCTGATGATCTTCTGGCTCCAGGCCGCCTGCGCACGCGAAAACTCGCGCTCAGCCGCGCGGATCGAGACACCCGCCATGTCGGCCGTCTGCTGGCTCTGCAGGATCTTGCGGCGCACGTCGATGTCCTGCCGGCGCAGGTCGACGACCAGGCTTTCCAGCGTGGCCTGCTCGCGCTGGAACTCGTTGCGCAGTCCCGGGCTGTCGACCGTGCCGAGCAGGTCGCCTTTCTTGACGACGTCGCCGGCATTGCGTGTCAGCGTGACCGTGCCGGCTGCGGGGGAATACAGCGTCGGGCTGACTGCCGCGACGACCGTTGCCTGCACCGCCACGTCACTCAGGAACTCGCCGCGGGTGACCTTCGCAATGCGGACGCGATCGAGGGCGACAGTGGCGTCCGTGGAGGCCCAACCCCGCAGGAGGCCCACCACTCCCAACAGACCCACCAGCAGCAGCGCCACGAGTGCACCGATTCTCAAGCGGCGATCGTGCCGCCAACCGCCGCCCGGCTCGATCACACGATCCTGGCCGGCGGTGTCGCGCATGCCGGGCGCGGGTGTCTTGGCGGGAGTGCGCTTGAGGGTGGCGATGGACATGTCGATAGGTTTGATGCGGGAGTCCGGGATTCAGTTTGCAGACGGTTCTGTCAGAAACCTTGCAGGGATCGTGCCAAGCCAACGCTCGGGTGTAAGCCGTTGATCTAATAAGCAAAACCGGCATTCGACCCCGCCTATGGAGGATGTCCGGGTGTCCGCGTGCGGACAGCGGACACTTTCGCGGACACTTTCCCGTGCACCGACGGAGATGACATAGTTCGGTCCCCAAGAGGAGACCGTACGCATGGACATCCGCGGCCAACGTCGCAGCTCGAACATCGAAGACCGCCGCGGCATGAGCGTCGGCCGCAAGGGCGTGGGCCTCAGCGTGGGCGGCATCCTGTTCCTGCTGGTGCTCAGCTTCTTCGGCATCAACCCGCTGCCGTTCCTTGGCGTTGCCACGAAGGAGCAACCCGCAGAAGTGCAGCCTTCGGGCCAGCCGTACCAGGAATCGGCGGCCGAAGCGGAGCTGAGCGAATTGGCCGGCGTGACGCTCGCGCAAACGGAGGAGACGTGGGGCCGGCTCTTCGGCGGCCGCTACCAGCCACCGACCATGGTCATGTTCACGGACCAGACGCCGACCCAGTGCGGCGCCGGCCAGGCTGCGATGGGGCCGTTCTATTGCCCGGCCGACCAGAAGGTCTACCTGGACCTGTCGTTCTTCCAGGAACTCGAGCGGCGGTTCGGTGCGCCCGGCGACTTTGCGCAGGCGTACGTGATCGCGCACGAAGTGGGACACCACGTGCAGAACCTGACCGGCACTGCGCAGAAGGTGCAGCAGGCGCAACAGCGCGCGCGCAGCAAGGCCGAAGCCAACCAGTACTCCGTCATGCTGGAGCTGCAGGCTGACTGCTATGCGGGCGTGTGGGCGCGTGATGCGGCGCCGCGACTCAACATCACGCAGCAGGACATCGACGAAGGGCTGCGGGCTGCCGCGGCGATCGGCGACGACACCCTGCAGCGGGCCGCGCAGGGCCGCGTGGTACCGGATGCGTTCACGCACGGCTCGGCGGAGCAGCGCGCTCGCTGGCTGATGGTCGGCATGAACTCGGGCGACCCGAACGCCTGCGATACGTTCAACGCGCCGCAGCTCTGATACCCCTCCCGCTTCCTCACCTCTCCCGCTTCCGCGGGAGAGGTCGGCCACCGGCCGGGTGAGGGTTCCGGCGCCCGATCCGGCAGGTCCTGTCGCGCTTGGAAAGGCAGACACGCGCGCGCCACGACCTGCCGGATCGGACGCCTGACAGCACGCGCCTGAGCGACCTTCCCCGCGCAGCGGGAACGGTCGCACGGCACAGGCAACGTCACCCGTGCCTCGACAATTTTTTCCTTGAGGGCAAAGGGACAGGCAAGTCGCCAGGGCGCTAAAGGTCCAGCTTGCCGCCGTACCCCGTGAGCTCCAGGTAGCCGCGGCCCAGCTCCTGGCCGGTGGCGTCGTCGAGCAGCCGGATCGGCCCTTCCCAGTACAGGATGCCGGTCGTCGGCCGCGAGTCCAGCTCTGCATCGAGCAATAGCGGTTCAACGCGATAACGTCGGTCACCCACCTGCACTCGCCACTCGATCGGATACGAGACCCCCGTGCGTAGCGAGCGCCACGTCTTGAGCGGCGCCCAATCCACGGACTCGGGACCGTACGTCTCTGGAATCGGGGGAGTTGCTCGATTCCGGCGTAGAGTGGCGCCGGACCAGCGTTCACCACCCTGCCGGTCGCGCATGCGGAACGCCATGAGCGCGCCGCCGTCGTGCAGGTTCACGCCCATCCAGTCCCAGCCCAGCGCGTCCTCGTCGACATAGTTGCTCGACCACTCGTGGTCGAACCACGCCTGTCCGCGAACTTGCTGGCGCCGACCGTCGAGCACGACTTCGCCACTCACTGCAAGCTGCGGCAGGCTGTAGTAGTAGCTTGCCGCCCGTGGGTCCGGGCCCTTGCGACTGAAGCCGCGCTCGCCCTGCAGCAGCGGCGGCTGCGTCGCCTGCAGCGTGAGCTCGAAATCAAAATCCTCGCCGTGCACGACCGTCACGTATCGGTCCGGTGCAACCTGCCGCAGGGACCAGTCGTCGAGCTGCACGTCCAGCACGCCCTCGCGCGCATACGCCAGATCGAACCCCGTGCGCGCGCTGCGCTGCGCATGGTGGAGCTTGCCGTCCGCGGGATTGGCGATCGCGGCATGTGCAAACAAGACCTGGCGCGGCGCGAAGCGACTGGGATTTTTCTCCGCGAGCCCCGTGCGAACCCGAAAGAAGGTGACCTGGAATCCGCGCGGCGCCTTGACCTTGCTCGAGGCGTCTTCGAGCTGGCCCGTGACGTACCACCATTCGATGCGGAAGTCGGGGTGACTGCCTTCGTCGCGGGGAAACTCGAGCTCGACGCCCGGCACGACGGGCGGATAGGTTACCTGCGCGAACGTCAGAGGCGGCGCGATCAACAGCCCAAGCAGCACGAGGAACCTCACCAGTCCTCCTTCACGGCCCGCACGACGTCGTCGCCCATTGCGCGCCGACCGCTGAACGCCGCGGTGACGGCCGCCGCTGCAATCAGCACGCCGCTCAGCGCGGCGAGCAGAACCCAAGGCACGTGCACGTCCATCGTCCAGTGGAACGACTGCCGGTTGACCACGAAAATCAGGATCATGCTGACCAGCGCACCGATGACGAGCCCCGCCGCCACGCCGATCGCACCCAGCGCTGCGCCCTCGAATGCGAGCATCCGCGCGATCTCGCGCCGCGTGACCCCCAGGTGCCGCAGCATCCCGAACTCGCCCCGACGCGCGAGCACCTGCGAACTGGTGCTGGCACTGATGCCGAACAATCCGATCAGCACGGCCACCGCCTCGAGCAGGTAGGTCACCGCGAAGGTCCGGTCGAACAACGCGAGCGACCGCTTGCGGATCTCACCCGGGATCGCAACGTCGTAATCGCCGCTGCGGGCGATCGCGTCGCGCAGGATGGTGCTGAAGTCATCCGGGTCGGTGCCTGGCCGCAACCATAGAGCCGCCGTCGTGGCGGAGCGCTCGCCGGTCAGTTCGATGAACGCGTCGCGGTTCATCACGATCGAGCCACCGGGCCGCTCGTAGTCGCGCCACAGTCCTCGCACCGTGGCGCGCACGACCTGGCCACCGATGGGCAGGTCGAACTCGGTGCCGACGTCGAATCCGCGCAAGTCGAGCGCCGCCTCGGACGCCCACACCGGAACGGTTCCGGCGGGGCCCGGCTCACGCGCCGTACGTCGGATCGGGATCACTTGCTCGGCGGTAGCCTCGTCGATCGGACGCGCGATGATCGTGAGCGGCAGGCGTTCACCCGGCAGCAGCACGTCCTGGAACTTGACGAAATCGACCCGTGTGACTGCAGGCAGGGCCGTGATCGCCTGCTGCGCGCTGGTATCGATGTAGGCACCTGCGGCCGCCGAGCCCGCGCGCACGTACAGGTCGGCCGGCAGGATGCGCCCCATCCACGCCTCGAGTGACATGCGGAACGAAAACACCATGATGGCCATCGCGACCATCAGGCTGAAGCTCACGAGCACGGCGGCGATGCTGACCGTGGCGCGGCGCGCAGTGCCGCGCAGTTGCGCCACGGCCACCTGGCGCCAGGCCGGGCCGTCGGTACGCAGGCGCGCAAAGACCC
Source organism: uncultured Gammaproteobacteria bacterium (assembly GCA_963746325.1). Classification (GTDB taxonomy): domain Bacteria; phylum Pseudomonadota; class Gammaproteobacteria; order Steroidobacterales; family Steroidobacteraceae; genus RPQJ01. The sequence goes on from CAVVBC010000005.1 coordinate 188,280, forward strand.
ACGAGGCGACGCTCGGCGTGAGGAACACGGCACCCAGCAGCAGGCACGCGATCGAGACGTAGCCCGGCAGCGCGATACCGTCCATCGGCGGCAGCGCGAGCGCGACGAGCCCACCGACGAAGAAGAGCGCAGCGATGCGCCCGTGCGTGCGTGCGGCCAGCGGCGCCTCGTCGCCTGCTTTCAGCGCGGCCGCGGCGGGCACGGACGCCGCTTCCCGCGCCGGACCAAACGTTGCGACGAGCGCGGAACCGACGCCCAGCGCAAAGAACACGAGGTACTCCGCGACCGTGATGTCGAGCGCGGGCGCTGCACCCCGGAAGTAACCGGCCCCGAGGTCGGCTCCGAACGCCGCGAGACCGGCGCGGGCCACGAGCGCACCGAGCACGACGCCTAGCGCTGCGCCGAGCACGCCCACGATCGTGCCCGCCAGCAGCGATGCCGCGAGTTGCTCGCGCACGGTCATGCCCATGGCGTGCAGCAATGCAATCTCGCGCCGTCGACGTGCGACCGCGAGCGACTGCGTGGCATAGACCAGGAACGCACCGGTAAACAACGCCACCAGCGCGAGCGCGGTGAGATTGGAGCGATAGGCGCGCGTCAGCCGCACGGCATCGTCAGTCGCCTCACCCGGCGTGACGACCTGTGCGCCCGGCGGCAACAACGCCCTCACCGCCGCGCGGACGGCTTCACGATCGGCGCTTGGCTGCAACCGCAGGTCGATGCGATCGAGCCGACCCAGGCGCTGCAGCCGCCATTGCGCCTCGCCGATGTCGAGCAGGCCGACGGGCGGTCGGTACGCGCCGGGCGGCAGCAGCCCTGCCACGCGCAGTCGTATGCGATCGAGCGCCACCTGCACATCCAGCTCGTCGCCCACGGCCAGGTCGAGCATCTGCGCAGCCGCCGGGCTCAGCCAGAGCGAGTTTTCGGCCAGCAGGCCCTGCCCTTGCCGCTCGGCAGTTGCGCCTGCCGCAGCCAGCGCGGGCACCAGCTGCTGCGCGCGAAATGGATCGAGGCCGATCAGCTTCAGGTTCTGCTCACGGCCCGGCAACCGCACCTGCACCTCGACCACGGGGCTCGCGGCGGCCACGCCCGGCAGTCGTGCGATGCGCGGGAACAGGGCCTCATCCAAACCGCCGCCCGGCGCCTGTACCGCGAGATCGGCCAGGCCGAACAACGAGCGCGATGCGCCCTGCACTTCGTCCGCTGCAACCCGGTTGATCAGGTAGACCGCAAATCCCAGCGCCACGCCCAGCCCGATCGCAACCACCGCGAGCAGCGTGCGGCCCGGCGATTGCCGCAGCGGTCCCAACGCCGCCGCGTCGAGCAGCGACAAACGCGCTCGCCAGCGTTGGCCTGCGGCAGGCGCGGCGTGGGTCGCGACATTCATGTGCGCAGCTTGAGTCCGGCGCGCGTCAGCTCGTACACACGATCGGTCGAGGCGGCCGCCGCGGCGGAATGCGTGACCAGGATCCCTGCGGCATTGTCGCGCTTGATCTGAGCCCGCAGCACTTCGAGGATCGCAGCCGCGTTGTCCGGATCGAGGTTGCCGGTCGGCTCGTCCGCAAGCACCAGCGCAGGCCGATGGGCGAGTGCGCGGGCCACCGCGACGCGCTGCGACTCGCCCCCCGAAAGCTCACGCGGGAAACTGGCTGCCCGGTCTGCGAGCCCGACAGCGTGCAGCAACTCCGCCACGCGCTCGTCCACGACGCGTCCCGCCTGCCCGTTCAGCGCGAGCGGCAGCGCCACGTTGCGCGCAATGCTCAGGTGCGGCAGCAGGTGGAAAGCCTGGAACACGAACCCCATGCGGGTGCGCCGCACCAGGGTACGCGCATCCTCGTCGAGTCGGGCGAGGTCACGCCCTTCGAGCAACAGGCGGCCGGTATCGGGGGTATCGAGACCGGCAATGAGGTTCAGCAGCGTGGACTTGCCCACCCCCGACTCGCCCACGATCGCCACGTATTCACCGGGAACGACCGTGAGCGAGACGCGGTCGAGCACGAGCCGTCCGGCGGGGCCGCCGAAGGTACGGGAAACGTCGAGGAGTTCGAGCATGGGAGGTAATCGTAGGCGCTACCTCCTCCGGATTCACCTCGACATCAATCCTCAGGGACGAATTCCTTGACGAGGTTGAGAACGAGGGCGCTCAGCATGACGAAGGCAATCAGTTCCATGGCAATTCTCCCAGGTGCGCCGGGATGGCGCGTACCGTTCATGGTGATGAGATGCGGCAGGGTGCCCGAAGGTTGCACGCGAGCGTGCCCAAGGGGTCAGGCGCGGTCGACGCGACACGCGTAGCATCCGTAGCGGGCGTTGTGGACATGCAGGTAGTTCACTGCGCGGTTCTTGAGCAACCGCTCGATCGATGATCCCAGCTCACTTCCCGGTGTGACTTCGGCGTCGATGATCCAGTTTCGCTGGTCGTAGGCTCGAACCGACAGCAAGCGACGCCGCTGCTGGTCGGGCACCTGGTTCAGGAAAACAGCAGTGGTGGTCGCTCGTCGTCGAATGTAGATCGGACCGCTTGCGGCATACGGGGACGGATCGCGAAGATGAGCGTGGGTCAGCAGCAGCACCTCCTCGCCCGGCGCGGCATCCTCCAGCGTGATGCGGCAAGGATAGGCGTCGGCGACATCGGCAACGAGGCGTTGCGCACCGTGGGTTCGAAGCGCGTCATCGTCGAGGCGCAGCAGCGCCTCGAAGTGAACGATCGGCAAGCCGGAAATCTTGAAGTTCATGCCGCACTGTCCTCGAGGCGGGACTGCCTCGGGGACAGAGGCTGCGGCCCGCGCGCCGGGCCGACCACCCGGATCGTGCTGAAAAATCCCCGCGGTTAACCGGGCGTCAGCCTCGAAGGCTATTTCTTCTGTGCAGGAGCCTTCTTGCGCGCGGGCACTGGGCTTTTGCTTTCATCCTGGACTTGGCTGGCGCCTTCCTGACCGGCACAACCTTCGCCTTCGTCACGCAACCCTGAGGAGGTTGAAGATCGCCACGCCCAACCCGATGGCAATCACGGCGAGCCACGTGCCGCTCGGCGTGGCAATCTGCGATCCGAATCGCTTTCGAACGAGCCGGACGGTTGAATAATCTATACCCTCGAACGATCCAGGCACCGGAGGCAGATCATGATCCCCTGGCGCGAGAAGTTCCGCGCATTCAGCATCCATTTCGCGACGACACTCGTCGTGGCGGCGGCGGCGGCCGCGCTCATTTTCCTGGTCTGGTACCCCCCGCCCTTCGGCACGATGGTGGGTGGGCTGAAATTATTCGCCCTGATCACGGGGATCGACCTGGTCCTTGGACCGCTCATTTCCCTGGTCATCTACGACAGCCGCAAGTCGCGGCGCGCACTGATATTCGATTACTCGGTCGTCGCGATCGTTCAGATCCTGGCGCTGCTGTACGGGATCTATTCGGTGTCGCAGGCCCGGCCGGCCTACGTCGCCTTCGTCAAGGACCGATTCGAAGTCATCGCGGCCGGGGAGATCGCGGAGCGGGACTGGCGGGAGGCCGAAGGCTCGAGTTACGGGTCGCCCCCCTGGCACGGCCCTGAGCTGGTCGCAACACATGTGAAACCTGCCGACAGAAACGATGCGCTCGACGGCGGCCTCGAAGGCCGCGATGTGGGCGTGCGACCGAAGTTCTACGTCGAGTACGACACGCAGGTCGACGCAATCAAGCGCCATGTCAAGCCGCTGTCGTCACTGGAGCGACGCCATCAGGAATCTGCCCCATTGATAGCCGAGAGCCTGCGCGAGCTGCAGCGGCCAGCCGAAGATCTCGGTTGGCTCCCCGTCAAGCACTCGCGCGGCTTCTGGACTGCGCTGGTCGACCGGCGCAGTGGCTACCCGTTGAAGTACCTGCCGATCGACCCGTATTGAGCGAGCGGCAAGATTACTTCTTGCGCGCGGGGCCCTTGGCCTTCGACTTTGCCGGCGCCTTGGCCTTGCGCGCAACGGCTTTCGACTTCGCCTTGACCGGCGCTGTCTTGACCTTCGCTTTCTTCTTCACGACGACAGCTTTGGCGACCTTGGCCTTCGTCACGCGACCCTTCAGTCGCTTGAAGATCGCCGCGCCGAGTTCTGCCGGGGAACGCACCGTGGTGACACGCGCTGCTTCGAGCGCCGCGAACTTGTCGGCCGCCGTGCCCTTGCCGCCGGAGATCACCGCGCCGGCATGACCCATGCGCTTGCCCGGGGGCGCCGTGACACCGGCGATGTACGCGACGACCGGCTTGGTGACGTGCTTGCGGATGAACTCCGCGCCCGCCTCTTCGTCGCTGCCGCCGATCTCGCCGACCATGATGATGCCTTCGGTCTGCGGATCGTCCTGGAACAGCGCCAGCACGTCGATGAAGTTCATGCCGCGGACCGGATCGCCGCCGATGCCGACGCACGTGCTCTGGCCAAGACCGACGTTCGTGGTCTGGAACACGGCTTCGTAGGTGAGCGTGCCCGAGCGCGAGACGATGCCGACCTTGCCCTTCTTGTGGATGAAGCCCGGCATGATGCCGATCTTGCATTCGCCAGGCGTGATGACGCCCGGGCAGTTCGGACCGACGAGGCGCGACTTCGAGCCGCTGAGCGCAGCCTTCACCTTGACCATGTCGTTCACCGGGATGCCCTCGGTGATGCAGACGATGAGTTCGATGCCGGCGTCCGCCGCTTCGATGATGGCGTCGGCCGCGAACGGCGGCGGCACGTAGATCATCGTCGCGTTGGCTTCGGTCTTCGCGACCGCAGCGCGCACGGTATCGAACACCGGCAGTCCCAGGTGCTTTTCGCCGCCGCGGCCCGGCGTCACGCCGCCGACCAGCCGGGTGCCGTAATCGAGGCAGCCCTGTGAATGGAACGTGCCCTGCTTGCCCGTGAAACCCTGGCAGATGACGCGCGTGTTCTTGTTGATGAGGATCGACATGTCTTACTTCCTCGCAGCGGCTGCGACGACTTTCTTGGCGGCGTCGGTCAGGTCGGTGGCAACGATCAGGTCGAGGCCGCTCTCGGCGAGCAGCTTGCGGCCTTGCGGCGCATTGGTGCCTTCGATGCGGACGACGACGGGCAGGTGCAGTCCCAGGTCGCGCGCGGCGCCGATCACGCCTTCCGCGATCATGTCGCAACGCACGATGCCGCCGAAGATGTTGACGAGGATCGCCTTCACCTTCGGGTTGTTCAGGATGAGCTTGAACGCGATCGTCACGCGCTCGCGCGTCGCGCCACCCCCCACGTCGAGGAAGTTCGCAGGCGAACCGCCGTAGAGCTGGATGACGTCCATCGTGGCCATGGCGAGGCCCGCGCCGTTCACCATGCAGGCGATGTCGCCGTCGAGCGAGACGTAATTGAGGTCGGCCTCGCCGGCAATGCGCTCCATCTCGTCTTCCTGCGAGGTGTCGCGCATCTCGACCAGCGCCTTCTGGCGGAAGAGCGAGTTGTCCTCGATGCCGATCTTGCCGTCCAGCGCCAGCACGTCGCCGTCGCCGTTGACGATCAGCGGGTTCACCTCGACCAGGCTGGCGTCGCATTCCATGTAGAGCTTGTACAGGCCGCGCGCGATCTGCTCGAACTGCGCGACCTGCTTGCCCGTCATCCCCAGCCCGAACGCGAGCGTGCGGCAGTGCGAGCCCAGGATGCCCGTCGCGGGGTGGATGTCGACACGGATGATCTTCTCGGGCGTCTTGGCCGCGACTTCCTCGATGTCCATGCCGCCGGCAGCCGAGGCGACGAACGCCACGCAGCCCGTATCGCGATTGAGCAGCAGGCTGAGGTACAGCTCGCGCTCGATCTTCGAACCCGTCTCGACGTACACCTGGTTGATCGGCAGGCCTTCGGCCGCCGTCTGCTTGGTTCTCAGGCGCTGGCCGAGCATGGCGGCGGCGGCGGTCGCGACGTCGGCCGTCGACTTCACCACCTTGACACCCCCGGCCTTGCCGCGGCCGCCCGCATGCACCTGGGCCTTGACCACCCAGACGGAGCCCCCGAGACGCTTGGCGGCGTCGACGGCTTCCGCAGGCGTGGAGGCGACGAAACCCGTCGGCACGGGAATGCCATAGCGGGCGAACAGCTGTTTGGACTGATATTCGTGGAGGTTCATGGGGGTCGCGGGGTTTGGGGTCGGGTGGGACGAAGCTCGGCAGTTTACTGCTAAAGTCCGGGGCCATGAAAACGGCTTTCAAGCAGGCCTTCGACGACCGGACGCGCCCTGCCTCCCCCGCCGAATCACCCTGGCGGGCGTTGTCGCTGCTGAACGTGTTCCGGCTGCTGTTGCCGATGGTCCTGCTGGTGGTGTTCTTCTTCGACTCGCCCGGCAGCAGTGTCGGCAGCGTGCATCCCGGCCTGTTCATCGGGGTCACCGTCGCCTACTTCGCGTTCGGCCTGGTCTGCATCCAGACGATCCAGAGCCGCATGCCGGCAGCGGAATGGCAGGCACTGGTGCAACTGATCGTCGACGCGATCGTCTTCAGCATCTTGATTCACGCGAGCGGCGGCATTACGAGCGGCCTGGCCACCCTGCTCGTCCTGCCCACCGGCGGTGCCGCCACCATCCTGCGGCGGCGCTATGCGCTGCTGGGCACGTCGATCGTCACGATGGCGCTGCTGGTGGAAACGGCCATCTCGTTCATGCAGGGCGAGAGCTCGCGGCCCGATTTCCTGATCACGGGGCTGACCGGCGCCAGCCTGTTTACCATCACGTTGCTTGCCCTGCCGTTCGCCGCACGCCTGCGCGAAAGCGAGGCGCTGGCGCAGCAGCGTGAGATCGACCTGGCGAACCTCAACGAGCTGAACGAGTTCATCGTGCAGCACCTGCGCGAGAGCATCCTGGTCGTCGACGAGACGGATCGCGTCCGCCTCACCAACGAGACCGCAGCGCAGCTGCTGAACGGCGGAGCGGTAGCCCCGGGTGCCGCGCTCGCATCGGTCGCGCCGCGCCTCGCTTACGTGCTGGAAGCGTGGCGCAGCCAGGTCTCCGATCGCCGCGACAACGTGGGCGAAATCGTGGCCGCGGACGGCGGCACCATCATCCGACCGCATTTCGTGGCGCTCTCTGAAAGCGGTGCGGGGCCGGTGCTGATCTTCCTGGAAGACACCAGCGTGATCGCCGACCGCGCGCAGCAGTCGAAGCTCGCCGCGCTGGGGCGGCTCAGTGCGAGCATCGCGCATGAAATCCGCAATCCCGTGGGCGCCATGAGCCACGCGAGCCAGTTACTGCGCGAGTCGCCGACGCTGACCGATGACGACCGGCACCTGACCGACATCATCGAGAAGAACGGCATCCGCGTCAGCCACATCATCGAGAACGTGCTGCAGCTGTCGCGGCGCGACAGCACCAAGCAGGAACGTTTCGACGTCACCGAGTGGCTCGTCGGTTTCGTCAAGGAGTACGGGTCGACGATGCAGCTCGATCCCACCGCGTTCGGCATCGAAACCGACCGGGCGCCCAGGCGAATCGAGGTGCATTTCGACCCGTCGCACCTGCACCAGGTGGTGTGGAACCTGTGTGACAACGCGTTTCGTCACGGCGCCAAGGCAGGCACTGCCGGGCGGGTCGATATCCGCACCGGTCGCATTGCGGCCACGGGGCGTCCGTTCCTGGAGGTGGCCGACCGTGGCGACGGCGTCGACCCGGCCCAGGCCGAGCGGATCTTCGAGCCGTTCTTCACGACAGGCGCCGGCGGCACCGGCCTCGGCCTGTTCATCTCGCGCGAGCTGTGCCAGACCAACGGCGGCATGTTGTTGTACGAGCCACGCGAGGGCGGTGGTAGCATTTTCCGCATCATTTTTGCGGACCCGCGCCGCTGGGAAGACTGAATCGTGACCGAACGCAAGCTCACCCCCCGCGCGCTGGTCGTCGACGACGAACCCGACATCCGCGAACTGCTGGCCATCACGCTGGGGCGCATGCACATCGAAGTGGCGACCGCCGGCGACTACGCCAGCGCGATCAAGGCACTGGGGCACGAGCGCTTCGACCTGGTGCTGACGGACATGCGACTGCCGGACGGTGACGGGCTCGGCATCGTCGAGTGGATCCAGCATCACCGCCCGGGCGTGCCCGTCGCCGTCATTACTGCACACGGCAATGTCGAGGCCGCCGTGCGCGCGCTGAAGCTGGGCGCGTTCGACTTCATCTCGAAGCCGCTCGACCTGGGGTCGCTGCGCAAGCTGATCACGTCGACGCTGAAGATGCGCGCGGGCGATGGCACGGACTTCGACGTCACGCAGCCCGTGGTGCCATTTTCCGGCCTGCGGCTGCTGGGGCAATCGAAGCCGATGCAGCAGTTGCGGCAGATGATCGCCAAGGTCGCCCGCAGCCAGGCGCCTGTCCACGTTACCGGCGACTCCGGCACGGGCAAGGAGCTGGTCGCGCGGATGATCCACGACTCCGGGCCCCGCCACGACGGGCCGTTCGTGCCGGTCAATTGCGGCGCGATCCCAACCGAGCTGATGGAAAGCGAATTGTTCGGCCACAAGAAGGGCAGCTTCACCGGCGCCGTGGTCGACAAGGACGGCCTGATCCGCTCGGCCGAGGGCGGCACGCTGTTCCTGGACGAAGTGGCGGATCTGCCGCTGCACATGCAGGTGAAACTGCTGCGCGTGATCCAGGAAAAAGCCGTTCGCCCCGTGGGCGAGAACCGAGAGCTGCCGGTGGACGTGCGCGTGCTGTCGGCAACGCATCGCAAGCTCGACGAACTGGTGAAGGCCGGCAAGTTCCGCGAGGACCTGTATTACCGCATCAACGTGATCGAGCTGCGGGTGCCGGCGCTGCGCGAGCGGCTGGATGACGTGCCGCCGCTGGTGGACATGCTGCTGGATCGTGTTGCGGGCCAGATGGACGTGGCACGACCTCAGGTCAGCGACGAGGCCCTGGACAAGCTGCTGTCGTACTCCTACCCGGGCAACGTGCGCGAGCTGGAGAACATCCTGGAGCGGGCGGTGACGCTGTGCTCAGACGATCGCATCGAGCCGGAGGATATCCAGCTGAAGCCGGGGCAACTGCTGGCGGACCTGCCGGAGATGGCGGGGCGGGGGAATTCGGCGGAGCCGGGAACGGATGGGTTAGAAGGACAATTGGAGAGTATCCAGCGCGAGGCCATCGTCCGGGCACTCGAGCAGACTCGATATAACAAGACAAAGGCGGCGGAACTGCTCGGGATGACGTTTCGGCAGTTGAGGTATCGTGTGAAGAAGCTGGGGATCGATTGAGACTCGCGGCCACCAGCTGATCTGACCGTGCGTAAGGTCGCGGTACCAGCAATCTGTGCGACCTGCGGCTAAGTGGCGGGCATCACGGAACTTGCTTCGCTCCGTGCACGTGGTGGTACTGACTTCGTCAGTTTCCTTAGGTTTGCACGGTGGCGATACGTGGCCTATTACGTGCAACGGCGTACCCAGCGAAGTAAGCGAACCTAAGTCGGCAGGGGTTGGACCGAAGATTGCGGATTGTCAGCACGGGCCTGCATGAGGCCAGCGGCAAACAGCCCGGCGAACAGCGCGAGATGCAGCAATGGCAGCAGGTGATACATCATCTGGTCGATCAGGCTGTACGCAAGAAAGGACGCGAGAACGCAGACAAGCACTCGGTTCCCGGGTGTAGCCAGAGCCAGCCGGGCTGCGGCAGCCAGACCGCCCAGACCCTTGACCCCGCGAGAAGCGATAAGCAAGAGGATTGCGCAGCCGACCACGCCGAACTCCAGCAGAAACTGCAACACAAAATTGTGTGCCTGCATCACCCAGCGATGGCAGCAACCCGAAAGCCAGTAACCCTCCGGGCCGCTGCCGAACAGCGGATGCGCCGCGATCTGCTGCAGGGACAGGAGCCACAGTTCCAGTCGAGAGCTGTCGAAGCTCTCATTTCCAAGTTGTTGGCTGGCAACGCGGGCGAAAATATTCGGTGAAAGCAGCAGGCCCGTGCGGTCCAGATACCAAACGAGGCCCGCCGCAGACACCAACACCAACACACCAAGAATCGCCGCTCGAACGCGCGCCTGACTGAGAAGGCAGGCAAGCAGCACAAACAGGATCCAGGACAGGGCAGCCCCCCGCGACGCCGTCAGGATGATGCCGAAAAGCGCGGCAGCGCTGAGCAGAAACGACGGAACGACAAGCCGCCGTGACAAAATGCCAAGACCGGTGGCGCTCACGGCAGCCAGAAAGCTGAACTCGGCGAACTGTCGAAAATTTGCGAAGTGGGCAAGCCTGGGACCGTCGCTCCAAAAAGGAGGACCATCAGCCTTGATCCAAAAGACTGCCGACAGTAGAAACGGGAGATGCACGACCGCGATGGCGAGGAAATACGCTTCAAGCGGCAAGTTCTCTTGATCGCGGTAAACAAGGTAGACGACGATGCCCAGCAGCACGACCGACAGATAAAGCTCCAGGCGCAACAGAGACAGGTCGACACTGCCCGAGCTCAGTACAGAAACGGCCGCAGCTGCAGCCCACGCCAATAGCAGAATTGCGACATCGCGCCCCAACGTGAGGCGAACACCCCGCGCCAGCAAGAGAAGAAGCGCGACCGCTGATATAGCCAGCAAGTTGGTGGTGGTGCGGGCCATCGTCCGCATGGGCTCCAAGGAGTGGAGGCGAACGGTTGCCGATACGAGCACCGCGAAAAGCCCTGGAAGAATCCATGCCAGCATGTACTTGCCGACCGCCTTGTTGTCTGCAGTCGTCCGCTGCAAGTTCAAGCGAAAACGCGCAAACATCGCCTTTAGATGCGTCGTGTTCATTTTTCCAACTTCAATGCCTAGGAATTTCGGTTGGGCAGCGTCAAAGTTTCTGCCGGTGGTTGACGGCAGCGCCGTGATTTCTCTGCAGACGCCGCTCACTGACTCGATTTATTGCGCGTGTTCTAAAGTTTGTCACCAGCGCGGCAAACAAACAGGTGCAATTGCTTGAAGTCTAGCGCAGTCGTAGGCATCACGCCGAGACAGTCTTGAAGATCAGGGTTTGATAGTGACGAGGGTCTGGTCGATCTCGGCGATGTCGAGCGCAATGGGATTTGGCGCACGACCGGCCCGACCCTGCATGCGTGCATGTTCTTCGTGCCTTGGATCGGCGACGCCTTCGCATGCCACGGTCCAACCTCTGAAGCGAAGCTCATCAGATCGCTAAACTTTCCGTGAACACGATGTGATTCAGCGACAAAGCCAATTTTTTCGGGGATCCGAACTCTATGTGGCCAGCGGCTACGTCCCAGCTCCTCGCCTGGAAAGAAAATTGCCCCATTCCTCGGCGATCCTCGGCAAATCAGCAGGACGGGTGACAACCGGTGCCTTCAGTTCGTCGCCGTAGTGTGACGCCATAGCATCCCAAAGTCGTTGAGCTTCAGGCGTAGCGTCTCCAGGGCGACGCATCAGCAACTGCCCCTGCTGCCGTTCGAGATCGATGAAAATGTACTGGTGCGCATAAGGCCCCGCTGGTATCGCGGCCAGAACCTGCTTCTTCGTGAACGCTGCGCGCTCCTTGAATGCAAGCGCAAGTGGTTCGTATGAACCTTTTACGTGCAATCGTCCGCTCCTTGGATCTACCGTAAAGAAAACTGCGTTTTCGCTTGCCGTCGCGGCCTCATCGACACCGCCACCGGGGGCAGGCAGCACACGCAGGTCAGTCTCCGTGAACCGGATCCGCTCGGGCATTCCGACCTGGCCGTCCTGCCCAGTCTGAAGGTATGGCAAGAAAGAAGCACCGGTTGTGGCCAGCGGGTCGCCCGGCACATCAAGAGCCTGCAGGATCGTTGGCGCAATATCCTCGACTGTGATTGGGGTCTCAAACGTGCGGCCTCCAGCGCCCGTAAGCGTCCTGGTCCCAAACGAGCGGACGCCAAGTAGCACTTGGTACTGGGACTTGGACAACACGCTTTGGCCGTGGCCGAACACGTTCGCTTTCATCGGCACCTGAAGCCCATCGACCCCGAATTTTCCATCGAAGATAAAGTCACCAGGCAATCCAAGCGCCTCACCATGATCGGATAGCAATACGACGATGGCATTCTCGAGCGCGCCCTTGGACTCGAGCGTACGGATTAGCTCACCGAACATGCGGTCTGCGGTCTGCAAACCAATTCTGTACATGGGCCGGATGCCGTCCTTATCGGACTTGGAGACGCCGAACGGCGTATCGGCCGTGTAGTACGGCCAGTGAGCAGCGGTCAAATGGGAGATGAATAACGTCGGCTCCGTGAATTGAACCTCGCGCTCAATTCGCGTCAGGAAAGTTTCCGGATGAAACATCGTGGCAACGCCTCGATTGCCGTACGAGAACGGAAACAGCCACTTGCCCGCTCTTGAATTGACCACCATCGACGCCAGGGGCAATTCGTTGTAGGTACCGATGAGGAAGTCGGACGCACCAATCTTCGGTGTGACCACCTGGTCAAAGCCGTAGCTCTCATCGATGTTCGCAAAGCGAACCTCGTCCGTTGAGTACACCGTGCGGTAACCAACATTTCGAAGAACGTCTGCAATCGTCGGATTCGCACGAACGCTTGAACGCGCGCCCAGGTTAAAGCGCGCGCCGGTTTCAGTCGGCGCCCGTCCGGTAAGAATCGCAATCCACGAGGAAAACGTCCTGGCGGCGGGCGTCGTTGCATCCGCGAACACGTCGGCCTGCTCGAGAAACCGGTCAAGGTTCGGCGTCAGGCCCGCCCCTCCAAATCGCTTCAGCTCATCCAGTCGCAGCGAGTCTATTCCGATCACAATGACGTGAGGACGATGTCCGTCGGGTGCGGCTGCAACCGCAGACCGCTGGTTGGGCCACATCGCCATGGCAATCAAGGCCATTGCAACGAAAGCCGAGCTCGCCAATGAAATGCGGCGCACCGCAGGTGTCGCTGATCGCAGTATCCGCAGGCACGCAAGCAGGAGAATCAGGACACAAGAAGCGAAAGCCGCGTAGTAGACCAACTGACCAAGGTACACAGGCCCGATTTGTCGCGACACGGCGTGGTGGTAATACGCGCCGATGAGAGTCCTTGGATACCAAAGAGCGTTGTATATAAGGGCAGCTGCCGCCAGGACGCAGAACCAACCAACCACAATGCGTCCAAATTTTGCGGCCAGCTTCGGCGCAACGACCATCGGTCGCGAGCGCTAGCAGCCAGCAGGCCAGGGCAAATGCCAGGTGCAGCAGCAGTTGCGCCCCAAGGAATGACAGGGCCTGCCAAACCAGCACGCTACTCCATGCACTGCCACTCGCTGCCTTCATGACATCCGTCGATGCCACGCGGTCCAGAAGCGTCGCCGCTGACGTATACGCCGTCGCGATCATGAAGAAGCACCAAAGACCCACCGCGATGGCGAGGCCTTTCCACAGATCTCTCCGCGTTGGCAGCAGCGTCGCAAGTCTGTTGTCGATTAAGCTCATCGCAAAAGGTGCCTCTTGACCAAGGGGAGTCGATTATTGGTGCAACTGCCGCAAACTGCGCTGTATGGTCCTCCAGCCGGGCGCCTTCTTACTGCGGAGCGGGTCCCGATTGCAATCCAGTAGGTCGTGTCAGCGATTTGCCTGTCGAACCGACAATTTCTGTCAGGACTTGACACAAATTGTCGAGATTTAGCAGCCCCTCCCCCTGAAACTTCCAATAGGCACCGGCCATATGCTGTTGGCATGGTTGTTGCTTTGGCTCATCTGCAGGCAATTGCCGCAGATCTGAATCACTACTGGGAGATATCAATGCTGAAGAGCTTACAGAAGGGTTTTACCCTCATCGAGTTGATGATCGTCGTGGCGATCATCGGCATCCTCGCCGCCATCGCGATCCCGGCGTATCAGGACTACCTGATCCGGTCGCAGGTCTCGGAAGGCCTGACGATGGCAGCCTCCGCGAAGGCCAGCGTTTCGGAGTACTACGCGAACAGCGGTCGTTCCCGGCCGACCAACTCCGACGGCGGGTCTCGGCTCCGCAACGGACATCCAGGGCAAGTACGTCGCCAGCGATCACTGTCGACGAGAGCGGTGCGATGACGATCACCTATGGCAACGACGTGAACGCTACCATCGACTGGCGAGACCGTCGGCCTGCTCCCGGGCGCATAGCGACAACGGCGACGTGATCTGGGCGTGCGGCAACTCTGCGATTCCGGCGGCGATTGGGCGCTGCGCCGGCGGCCACGGCGGACACGCTGACGACGTCGCCGGCAAGTACCTGCCGTCCAGCTGCCGTTAACCCAGCTGACTCTCTGCGCACCGGCCCGGCCGGTCCGCGCAGAGTGAGTACGAGAGCCCTCGCCCTGCGGGGGCTCTTTTTTTGGCTGCCGTATCCGGCCGACCGCCGGATGCAGATCCCTTCCACAGGTATCAAGGCCGGGGGTCGGGGCGGAGTCGAGCTCGCGAACACAGCGGATCCCTCGAATTTGGCGGCTTGCGGTCCCTGTGGACCACCTCACACAATCCCACCGCCCGTTCAGGGCAAACTCTCCGTCCCGACTTAACATTTGCTAGTCTTGCGTGAGGCGTCCCCATGGCGTCGGCGCCAGACGAGGGGCGAGGCTAAGCCCATGAATGATTTCGCAACTTCCACCCAGGTCCTGAGCCGTTCGGGCCTCCAGGGACTGCCGCATCGCCTGGTCGCGGACGGCCTGGTGGACGACAACGTGATGGTGGAGGCGATTGCCGCTGCCAAGGAGCGGCGGGTGGGCGTCGTTTCCTACCTGGTCGAGTACAACCTGGCCGATGCCCGCGAGATCGCGATTGCTGCATCGCAAGAGTTCGGCGCGCCTTTGTTGGACCTGGATGCCATCCAGCCCGATCTCGACACCGTGCGCATCGTCAGCGAAAAGATCCTGCGCAAGCACCGCGTGCTGCCACTGGTCAAGCGCGGCAAGAAGCTGTTCATCGCGATTTCGGATCCCACCAACCTGCACGCGTTGGACGAGGTCAAGTTCGCCACGGGCTTCTCGATCGAAGCCGTCGTGGTCGAGGAAGACAAGCTCAACAAGCTGCTCACGCATTCGCTGGAGCAGGTCGACACGTCGATGCCGGACCTCGGCGGCGACGATTTCGAGATGGACGGCCTCGAGGTCACCTCGGGCGACGAAGACCCGAACAAGGATTCGGAGCGGTCCGACGCGGTCGACGACGCCCCGATCGTCCGCTTCATCAACAAGGTGATGCTGGACGCGATCAAGCGCGGCGCCTCCGACATCCATTTCGAACCGTACGAACGCAGTTACCGCATCCGGTTCCGCCTGGACGGTGTTCTCAAGGAAGTGGCTGCACCGCCGGTGCAGCTCGCGATCAAGATGTCTGCCCGTCTAAAGGTCATGTCGCGCCTGGACATCGCCGAGCGTCGCGTGCCGCAGGACGGCCGCATCAAGATGAAGATCTCGAAGAATCGGGCCATCGACTTCCGCGTAAGCACGTGCCCGACGCTCTTCGGCGAGAAGATCGTGATGCGTATCCTCGATCCGTCGAGCGCGATGCTGGGCATCGACGCGCTCGGCTACGAACCCTTCCAGAAGAAGCTGTACATGGACTGCCTGGCGCGTCCGCACGGCATGATCCTGGTCACGGGCCCCACCGGCAGCGGCAAGACCGTATCGCTGTACACGGGCCTGAATATCCTGAATACCGAGGACACCAACATCTCGACGGCTGAAGACCCCGTCGAAATCATGCTCCCCGGCATCAACCAGGTGAACGTCAACCCCAAGGTGGGCCTCACCTTCCCTGGCGCGCTGCGCGCGTTCCTGCGCCAGGACCCGGACGTGATCATGGTCGGCGAAATCCGCGACCTCGAGACCGCCGAGATCGCCATCAAGGCGGCCCAGACGGGCCACCTTGTGCTCTCCACGCTGCACACGAACGACGCCCCGAAGACCCTGACGCGCCTGGTCGACATGGGCGTAAAGCCGTACGCCATCGCGACCTCTGTCAGCCTGATCATCGCGCAGCGTCTCGCCCGCCGGCTGTGCAACAACTGCAAGACCCCGATGCAGATCCCGCCGGAGGCGCTCAAGAAAGAAGGGTTCGGCGAGGAAGAAATCGCGAACGGCCTCCAGATTTTCCAGGCCGTTGGTTGCACCAACTGCACGGACGGGTATAAGGGGCGCACTGGCCTGTACGAGGTCATGCCGATCTCCGAGGAGATCGGCCGCATCATCATGACGGGTGGCAGCGTGCTGGACATCAAGGCACAGGCGGTCAAGGAAGGCGTGTGGGGCCTGCGGCAGTCGGGCCTCAACAAGGTGCGCCTGGGGTTCACCACGCTGGACGAAATCAACCGCGTCACCGTCGACTGAACGCTCAAGGAACCGGGACTCAACAGCCATGGCCGAAGCCGCCGTCAAGCAAGCGACCTTCCTCTGGGAAGGCAAGGACAAGAAGGGCAACCGCCTCAAGGGTCGCGGCCTGGCGCGCGACGAAATGGAGATCCGCTCCGACCTGCGCCGGCAGGGGATCGCGGCGACCAGGGTTCGCAAAGAATCGACGATGTTCAAGGGCGAAGGCAAGGTCACCGCCGAGGACATCGCGCTCTTCGCCCGGCAGTTGGCCACGATGCTGAACGCCGGCATTCCGATGGTGCAGTCGTTCGAGATCATCGGCGTGGGCAACGACAAGCCAGCCGTGCAGAAGCTGGTGCTCGCGATCAAGAGCGACATCGAAACCGGCAATACCCTGCACCAGTCGCTGGCCAAGCACCCGCTGTATTTCGATGACCTGTTCGTGAACCTGGTCGAGGCCGGCGAACACGCAGGTGCGCTGGAAGCGGTGCTCGAGAAGATCGCGACATACAAGGAAAAGACCGAGGCGCTCAAGAAGAAGATCAAGAAGGCCCTGTTCTATCCTGCCGCGGTGCTCGCGGTCGCCGTCATCGTCACCGTCATCCTGTTGCTGTTCGTCATCCCGCAGTTCGAAAGCCTGTTCAAGGGCTTCGGCGCAGACCTGCCCGCCTTCACGCAGTTCGTGGTCAACATGTCGCGCGGACTGCAGAAGTCAGGATGGATGCTGGGCTTGATCGTGGCCGGAGCCGCTTGTCACGTTCATCTACTTTTACAAGCGCTCAAGACCCCTGCGACAGCTCATCGACAAGCTGTCGCTGCAGATCCCGATCATCGGCCCGATCCTGCGCAAGTCGGCGATCGCGCGCTACGCACGCACGCTGGCCACGATGTTCGCCGCCGGCGTGCCGCTGGTCGAAGCGATGAAGTCGGTGGCCGGCGCCACCGGCAACATCGTCTACCAGGATGCCGTGCTGCGGATGCGAGATGAGATCTCCACCGGCATGCGCATGCAGCGCTCGATGGAGAACACGGGCCTGTTCCCCAACATGGTGGTGCAGATGATCGCGGTCGGCGAGGAATCCGGCTCGCTCGACGAAATGGCGGGCAAGGTCGCGGACTTCTATGAAGCCGACGTCGACGCCGCTGTCGATGCCATGAGCAGCCTGCTCGAACCGTTGATCATGGTGATCCTGGGTACGCTGGTTGGCGGCATGGTCGTCGCCATGTACCTGCCGATCTTCAAGCTGGGTGCGGTCATCTGACCCGCGCCGCCGCCAACCAGGCCTCGACTACTGAAGACGCCGCGCCCCAGCGCGGCGTCTTCGCATAGGTACCGTCGAGATGACCGAGCTCGCTGAAATCCTGGCCTCCACGCCCTGGTTGCTGGCCTTGGTCGTTTTCACCCTCGGGTTGCTCGTCGGCAGCTTCCTCAACGTGGTGATCCACCGGCTGCCCGTCATGATGGAGCGCGAGTGGCAGGCGCAGGCGGAAGAGATACTCGCTGGCCAGGCCTCGCCAGCGGCGCCTGTGCATGAGCCCGAGACAACGCTCTATACGGAACAAACTTACGAAGTCCTCTCTGAAGCAACTGAGGCCTCTCAAGCAGTCAAGGCAGATGAGGCACTTGAAGCATCTGAAGCCCCTCAAGCACCTGAGGCAGATGAAGTACCTGCATCGTCAGCGAATCAGCCTACGTCCACGGAACGCTACAACCTGGTCGTCCCCCGCTCGCGCTGCCCGAAATGCAACGCCGAGATCACCGCGCTGCAGAACATCCCCGTCCTGAGCTGGCTCTACCTGCGCGGCAAGTGCGCCAGCTGCAGCGCTCCCATCTCGGCGCGCTACCCCATCGTCGAACTGCTGACTGCCGTGTTGTCCGCCGCCGTCGCCCTCAAGTTCGGCTGGCACTGGCAGATGCTGTTCGCGCTGCTTTTCACCTGGTCGCTGGTTGCACTCACCGTCATCGACCTCGACCATACCCTGCTGCCCGACGCCATCACCCTGCCCTTGCTGTGGCTGGGCCTGTTGCTCAGCCTGTTCTGGCACGCGGGTCTCACCCCGCCCGCACCCACCGACCCCCGCTCCGCGATCCTCGGTGCGATCTGTGGCTACCTGGTCCTCTGGAGCGTTTACTGGATCTTCAAGCTCGTAACGGGCAGGGAAGGCATGGGCTATGGCGATTTCAAGCTGCTCGGCGCGCTCGGCGCCTGGATGGGCTGGCAGATGCTGCCGCTCGTGCTGCTGCTGTCTGCGAGCACCGGCGCGATCGTGGGTATCGCCCTGATCGTAGTGCGCGGGCGCGACCGCAACGTGCCGATGCCGTTCGGCCCATACCTTGCCGCAGCGGGCTGGATCGCGCTGATGTGGGGTCCGCAGATCTCAGGCGGCTACATGACCTTCACCGGCCTGGGCCGCTAGTCGCGGTCGCGCGTGACGTCGATGACGACATCACCTTCCACGTCGGTCCGACCGTTTCGCGTCGCGCTCACGGGTGGGATCGCGAGCGGCAAGACCACCGTGGCCAACCTGTTCGCGGCGCATGGCATCCCGTTGATCGATTCGGACGTCATCGCGCGCGAGGTGGTCGAGCCCGGCCAACCGGCCCTGGCCGCGGTGGCACAGGCGTTCGGGAGCGACGTGCTCGGAGCCGATGGCCGGCTCGACCGACGCCGGCTGCGGGACATCATCTTCAGCGACCCGACGGCTCGAGTCCGGCTCGAAGCGATCCTGCACCCCGCCATCCGTGCGGAGATGGAGCGGCAGGCGGCCCTGGCAGCGGGGGCAGGACCTTATATGGTGCTGGTGATCCCTTTGCTGGCCGAAGGCGGACGGCGCGACCGGGCCGACCGGGTGCTGGTCGTGGACGTGCCCGAGGCCGTGCAGGTCGAGCGACTCATGGCCCGCGACATGGTCAGCCGGGAGCAGGCCGAAGCGTCGCTGCAGGCCCAGGCGAGCCGTGCCGCCCGGCTGGCAATTGCGGACGACGTCGTGACCAATACGGGTCGTGTCGAGGACTTGCGTAAGCAAGTCACCCGGCTGCACGAACGTTATGTAGCGCTGGCACGTGAGCAGCGGGCGCATGCGCACAGCCCCTCACCCAAGCCCTCGCCCACAGGTACGGTAGAGGGAGAAGAAGTTGTGCCGCCAAACCGCGATACCGCACAATAGTCGACCATGAACTCAACCGAGGCCGCGGCGCCCACCACGGATGCGGCCACCCGCATCGTCGCCTACGAGCAGCCGCTGAACGAGCGGATGCGCAACTTCCTGCGCCTCGACTTCCTCTACCAGCAGGCGGTTCACCACCACACCCTGCCGGACCCCTGGTCGACCCGGGCCGCCGTCTCTTCGCTGCTCGAGATCCTCGCCATCACGCAGCGGGGCGATATCCGCAGCGAGGTGCTGAAGGAACTCGAGCGGCAGATGCACCAGCTGTCAGCCTTCGCGTCACGGCCCGGCGTCGACTCGTCGCGGCTCAAGGTGCTGCTCACCAAGCTGCACCGCATGCGCGAGGAGCTGAGCTCGGTGGGTGCGCTGTTCATGCAGCAGCTGCGCGATTCGGAGTTCCTGAACGCCATCAAGCATCGCAGCACGATCCCCGGTGGCACGTGCGAATTCGACCTGCCCGACTACACGCACTGGCTGAACCAGCCCGACGAGATTCGCGGGGCGGACTTCGCCCGCTGGCTCGCCGTCATCCGGCCGCTGGGCGATGCGATCTCCGAACTGCTGTGGATGACGCGCGAGCAGGCCAAGACCCGGCGCGAGATCGCGGCCAACGGCGTGTACCACCTGACGCTCGACCGCGACGTGCCGGTGCAGCTGCTCCGCATCGTGCTGCCGCAGGGCACCGACATCTACCCGGAAATCAGCGGCAGCCACTACCGCGTGAGCATCCGCTTCCTGGCCTGGCAGGACGCCGGAACCCACCCGTTGCAGATGACGGGCGATGTCCCGTTCTCGCTCCTGCTCTGCACCTGAGCGCGGATCGCCTCACCGCGAATTCGTTCCGCCGCATCATGCCGACCCTGCCCTGCCCGACCTGCCAGCGCCCCGTCGAATGGACCGCCGCCGCCACGTGGCGACCGTTCTGCAGCGAACGCTGCAAGCTGATCGACCTCGGCGACTGGATCAACGAAAAGCACGCCATCCCGGGCGAGCAGCTTTCGCCCGACGCGGCCGAAGGCCTGCTGTCGCCGGAGACAGGCGCCGGCGCGGACGAGCCGCCGCGGCACTGAACGCGAACCGCACCATGGATCCAGAGTTCTGGCACCAGCGCTGGCGCGAGCGACAGATCGGATTCCACCAATCGTCGCCCCACCCCTTCCTGGAGCGCTGGTGGCCTTCGCTCGCAGTGGCGCCGGGTGCCCGGGTTTACGTACCGCTGTGCGGCAAGAGCCTCGACATGGTGTGGCTCGCCGTGCGCGGCTGCACCGTGGTCGGCTCGGAACTCAGTTCACTTGCCGTGGCCGACTTTTTCGGCGAGCAGCAGCAGCGTGCCGAGGTCGTGCTGGAGCAGCGCGGACCCTTCAGCGTGCACCGTGCCGGCAGTTACGAACTGCTGCAGGGAGACGCGCTGCAACTCACGCCCGAACTGCTGGGTCCCGTGCAGGCCGCCTACGACCGTGCGGCGCTCGTCGCGCTGCCACCGTCGATGCGCGAGACCTATGCCGACCGATTCGCGACACTGATGCCGGTCGGCAGCCGGTCGTTGCTGGTGGCCTTCGAGTACGCGCAACAGGTCAAGGACGGACCACCGTTCTCGGTCGAGCCGGACGAGGTCCAGCGGCTGTATGGCGGGGCGTTTCGAGTCGAGCTGCTCGAGCGCATCGATATCATCGACGAGAGTCCGCGCTTCGCTGCAGCGGGGCTCGATGCGCTGCACGAAGTCGCCTATCTGCTGACGCGCGTGTGACGCCTGCGCCCGTCGCTGCGGCTTGTGCGATTCGAGGCGGTGCCAAGCCCAGGCGTTCGGGTCGGCAGGTCCTGTCGCGCTTGGAAGGGCACAACCGCGCGCCAATCGCGAGTGAACGATTCAGTGCCTTTCCCTCGCTTGGAAAGGCAGACACGCGCTCGGTGAAAGGCACTGAATCGCTCACTCGCAGAGCGGTGCCCGAACAAACTTCTGCCGCAGCGGAAAGAGCGCGAAGGCGCGTGACTTCAGGCGCGCGATCCGGCGCTCTTTCCGCCGCAGCGACAGTCACGGCAGGCACCGCCTCGCCGGCGGTCGATCCGATGCCTTTCACCGAGCGCGTGTCTGCCTTTCCAAGCGAGGGAAAGGCATCGGATCGATCGCTGGAGAATGGCGCGTCCGCTCGAAGCGATGGAAAAGCACGGATCGATCGCCGGCGAATGCGCACGCGCCTGACGGCGCGGGCGGCCCGCTTACGAGCCAGGCAACGATCGGCGCATCCGCTTCCAGGATGTCGTGCTCGTGCAGCCGGCACGGCTCGACCCACTCGAGTGCCTGGCCGTCGAGTCCCACCGGCTCACCCGACCACACGTGCATCAGCCAGACGTCGAGCCAGATCGTGCGCCCCGGATAGGTCGCCGCGTAATACATCACGCGCTCGCCGCCGCTGGTCTCGAGTGAGAGCTCTTCGCGCAGCTCGCGCACCAGCGCGGCGTGCGCAGACTCGCCGTCATCGACCTTGCCGCCAGGAAACTCCCAGCGGCCCGCCAGCGCCTTGCCCGGGGGACGCTGTGCGATCAGCACACGGCCCGCTGCATCGAACAGCAGGCCCGCGACCACGTGCAGTTCGGCGTTGCGTGGCGTGGGCATCATTGAACGAGCGCGGCGATTGCAGACTAGGTCGTCGGGACGGGAGCGCCCGGGCCGGCAAGGCGTCGTGCGCGCGCGAGGTTGGTATAGGCCAGGATCAGGAATCCGATCCACAGCAGGAACTCGGCGGGTTCCTGGTCGCGCCAGACGATACACGTTGCCGACACGGAAGAACTCGAGCCCCAGTTCGCGGTGCAGGTACGGCCCGAGCTTGTCGAGCATCAGGTACGCGCCTGCGACGGGCAGGAAGTACCCGGCGCAGAACCAGTCCGGCACGCAATAGCGTCGCCAGTCGCGCGCGCCCTGCGCAGGGTTGCGCAGCAGCAGGAAGCCGAGCCCGCCATAGAGGCCGAGCAGGATATAGGCGTCGTGCAGGCGGCTCTGGACGGGTTCGAGATTGTGCAACGAGATCTCGTGCTGCACGTTGTGCTGCTGGAACCACGTTGAGGTCTCGATGGCGAACACCCGCTGACCCCAGCTGATCTCCTCGAGCAAGAGCAGGGTGAGGCAGGCGGCCAGTCCGGCGTGCAGCACCGACAGCAGCCGCGCATCCGCTGCGGCCAGGACGCGCGCCGCCTTGAAGGCGAAGAATGCGGCCAGGCCAAGGATCACCGCCTGCAGCGTCTCGAGCGGGGCATCTTCCTGGATGCCCGCCATGTACGATTTCCGTGCGACCAGCCGCCAGGCCAGGAAGAGCCAGCATCAATGCGAACGGCAGCATGAAAATGCTGAGCTCGGTGCGCGGGGAGTACTCGCGCCCCAGCCACCGTGTGCCAGCCGGCCTGACTGCAGTTTCGGACACACCTTGCTGCGCGAACACTCGCCCAGCATGTTCCGAATCAGTTGCCACAGAGCCCTCATTGCCACGCGTCAGGTTTCATATTCTGTCGCGTCCACGGGCCCTTTCCTGAGACTCCGTCCTCAGATCTGCCCGTGGCAGTGCTTGAATTTCTTGCCCGACCCGCAGGGACACGGCTCGTTGCGACCGACCTTGCGCGAATCGCGCACGACCGGCTCGCCGCCGCCGCCACTGCCCGACGCGAGGCGGCTGCCAGGGGCCACTTCGCGGCCCTCGAACCCGCCGGCAAAACCAGGGGATGCCGTAAACGGCGTACCCATGCCACCACCGGCTGCAGCGGCCGCGCCTTCGGCCAGACCGTCGCTCGCGATGACCGACTGCGGCGACGCATGCTGCGTCTGCAGCTGGCGCGCCATCTGGCGCTCGCGCTCGCGCTCCTGCTCTTCGATCTCGGCCTCGTTGCGCACCTGCAGTCGCGACAACAACGACACCGTATCGTGCTTGATGCGGTCGAGCAGCGCGCCGAATAGTTCAAAGGCCTCGCGCTTGTACTCCTGCTTCGGATTCTTCTGCGCGTACGCGCGCAGGTGGATGCCCTGGCGCAGGTAGTCCATTGCAGCCAGGTGTTCGCGCCAGTGGCGATCGAGTTCCTGCAGCATGACGGCCTTCTCGAGATGGCGCATGACCGGGGCGCCGACAGCTTCCACCTTGGCGGTGTAGGCGTCCTCGACCGCATTGACGATGCGTTCACGCAACGACGTCTCGTTGATGTCGTGATCGGCGGCGAGCCAGCCCTTCGGATCGATCGACGTGATGAAATCGCGCTCGATCGCTTCGCGCAGACCCTCGAGGTTCCAATCGTCCTCGGCGCTCTCGCGCGGCACGTACTCGTCGATCACGCCGTTGACCACTTCGGCACGGATGCCGGTGACCGAATCGGAGATGTCCTCCGCCGCCATGATCTCGGTGCGCTGCTGGTAGACGACCTTGCGCTGGTCGTTCGCGACGTCGTCGTATTCGAGCAGGTTCTTGCGCAGGTCGAAGTTGTAGGCTTCCACCTTGCGCTGCGCGCGCTCGATCTGGCGCGAGAGCATCTTGCTCTCGATGACTTCGCCTTCCTTCATGCCGGCGGTCGTCAGCCAGCGCTTGGTGCGCTCGGGGTCGCCGAAGATGCGCATCAGGTTGTCTTCGAGCGAGAGGTAGAACCGGCTCGAGCCCGGGTCGCCCTGGCGGCCCGAGCGGCCGCGCAACTGGTTGTCGATGCGGCGCGACTCGTGGCGCTCGGTGCCGATGATGTGCAGGCCGCCCGCTGCCAGCACCGCCTCGTGCCGGCGCTTCCAGTCGGTCTCGGTCGCAGCGCGCATGGCTGCATCTTCGGGGTCGATCTCGAGCAGCTCCGTCTTGAGACTGCCGCCCAGCACGATGTCGGTGCCACGGCCCGCCATGTTGGTGGCGATCGTGACGGTGCCGGGCCGGCCCGCCTGCGAGACGATCGTCGCCTCGCGGTCGTGCTGCTTCGCATTGAGCACGTTGTGCGCGATGTCCTGCTGCTTGAGCAGGTTGGACAGCAGCTCGGAGGTTTCGACGGACGTCGTGCCGACGAGCGCTGGCTGGCCGCGCTTCACGCACTCGCGGATGTCCTCGATGATCGCCTCGTACTTGTCCTTCTGCGTGAGGTAGACGAGGTCGGCCGCGTCGTTGCGGATCATCGGCCGGTGCGTCGGGATCACGACGACCTCGAGGCCGTAGATGCTCTGGAACTCGAAGGCCTCGGTGTCGGCCGTGCCGGTCATGCCCGAGAGCTTGCCGTACATGCGGAAGTAGTTCTGGAACGTGATCGAGGCAACCGTCTGGTTTTCCTCGCGCACGCGCACGCCTTCCTTGGCCTCGACCGACTGGTGCAGGCCATCGGACCAGCGGCGGCCCGGCATCGTGCGGCCCGTGAACTCGTCGACGATGATGACTTCACCGCCGCGGACGATGTACTCGACATCCTTGCGGTACAGCGCGTGCGCGCGCAGCGCCGCGTTGAGGTGATGCATCAGGCGGATGTTGGACGGGTCGTACAGGCTCTGGCCTTCCTGCAGCAGGCCGGCTTCGAGGAACAATGCCTCGACGTGCTCGTGCCCTTCGTCGGACAGGTGGACCTGCTTCGACTTCTCGTCGGCCCAGTAGTCGCCCGCGCCTTCTTCCTCGGCCTGCTTGCTCAAGCGCGGGACGAGTTCGTTGATCTTGAGATAGAGCTCGGTGCTTTCCTCGGCCGGGCCCGAGATGATCAGCGGCGTGCGCGCTTCGTCGATGAGGATCGAGTCCACTTCGTCGACCACGGCAAACGCGAGGTCGCGCTGCATGCGGTCCTCGATGCGGAACGCGAGGTTGTCGCGCAGGTAGTCGAAGCCGAATTCGTTGTTGGTGCCGTAGGTGATGTCGGCGGCGTAGGCCGCGCGCTTCTCGTCCGGCATCAGGCCGGCCTTGACCACGCCGACACTCATGCCGAGGAAGTTGTAGATCGGCGCCATCCAGTCGGCGTCGCGCTGCGCGAGGTATTCGTTGACCGTGACGATGTGCGCACCCTTGCCCGTCAACGCGTTCAAATACGCGGGCAGGGTGGCAACGAGCGTCTTGCCTTCGCCGGTGCGCATTTCGGCGATCTTGCCGTTGTTCAGCACCATGCCGCCGATCAGCTGCACGTCGAAATGGCGCAGGCCGAGCGTGCGGCGGGATGCTTCGCGGACCACCGCGAAGGCCTCGGGCAAGACGTCGTCGAGCGTCTTGCCGGCGGCAAGCTGCGCGCGGAACTCTTCGGTCTTCGCCCGGAGGTCGGCATCCGACAGCGCCTGGATGGCAGGCTCGAACGAGTTGATCTTCTTGACGAGGCCGTTGTACTGACCGACGAGCCGCTGGTTGCGGCTGCCGAAAATGCGAGTGAGCCAATTAGCCACAGGGGCTCCGGGCGATAAGCGTGGAAATAAAGGCGGAAATTCTACAGCAAGGCAGAAGCCTCCGTAGGTGGGGCAGCTCGCCGTAGAATCAAGGGGTTAGGGAATGAAGAAGGGGCCAGGGGCCAGGGGCTAGTCGGAAACGCGGTCCGACTGAGCCCCTAACCCCTGGCCCCTTCCTCAGGGTGCTGCCAGGTACCGCTTCGGGTTCAGCACGTTGCCGTCGCGCAGGACTTCAAAGTGCACGTGCGTGCCGGTCGAACGGCCCGTGCTGCCGATGATGGCGATGGCGTCGTGCTTCTGCACCGACTGGCCCGCGCGGACCAGGTTGCGCGCATTGTGGCCATAGCGCGTCACGTACCCCGTGGGATGCGTGATCTCGACCACGTTGCCGTATCCCTGCTTCCAGCCCGAGAAGGACACCACGCCCGGCCCGACCGCGATGACGCGCGAACCCGGCGGGCCGGCAAAGTCGACGCCGGCATGGAAGGCGCCGCGACCCGTGATCGGGTCGGTGCGGTAGCCAAAATGCGAGGAAATCCAGCCGCCGATCAGGGGCAGGCCCCCAGGCGTGATGCGCTGGCCCAGCTCACGCGAAGCCATGACCATCTCGAGCGCCTGCAGTTGCTGTTCGCGGTCGTTGATCTGTTCTTCGAGCGTATCGAGCACGGCTGTGAGCTCGGGCACGTGGGCCGAACCGCCCTGCACCTCGCGCCCTTCCGGACCACCGGCGGGCGGCACCTTGTCGAAATCGAATTCGCCACGGTCGAGGCCGGCGAGGTCCGTCAGCCGCCGGCCGAGAGCCTCCAACCGCAGCAACTGGGCATTGAGCGAGCCCACGCGCGATGCCAAGGCGTCGACCTTGCCGTCGATCTGGCCGCGCGCGGCCTGCAGGTCGGTTTTCTGCTGCGCCACTGCGCGCGCATAGGCACGGTCCTCGGCATTGGCGCCCAGCATGAAGCGCCCCAGCACGAGACCGAGGACGAACATCGCAGCCAGCAGCAGCACCGCAGCCATGAGTAGGCGCGGACCGGCTAGGTCGATCTCCCTGGTGCGGCCCCGGGGGCCAGTAACGATCCGCAAATTCATGCCGCGCCAACCCCTGCGGTGCTTCTATGGCGAAAGGGACAGGATCTCCATACGCGCCCGGGGGAGCGTTGCGTCGTGTCACGGATTCGCGAGACTATGGCCCATCCACCTTGCCCTTGGCAAACAAAACGCCCTTTTAAACAGTTTGCCTTAACAATGACAGACCGTCTGAAACCACTCTTCGGAGGCCTCGCGCCCGGTCTGGTCGCGCTCGAGAAAAGGGCGGCAGCAGCGCAGTCCCTGACCGAAAAAGTCCGCCTCGCCCTGGGCGAATCCCTGCGCCCGCACCTCGTTGCGGCCTCGCGCCGGGGCGACGACCTCATCGTCATCATGGACTCAGCGGCGTGGACCCCCCGCGTGCGTTACGGGGCCGAGGTGCTCAAGGAAAAACTGCTGCTGGCAGGCGAACCTGCGATCGGGAAGGTGCAGGTGAAGGTGAGAGGAAGGGGCTAGGGGCTAGGGGTTAGGGGCTGGTCGGAACGCGCTGCGCGCGAGACCCTCACCCGCGCTACGCGCGACCTCTCCCGCGTCGCGGGAGAGGTGAGTCGCGGAGAGCTCAGGAGGTTCGGACTAGTCCCTAGTTCCCTAGCCCCTGTTACGTCGTCGCGGCAGCGGCGACGTAACTGATCGGCGCGTCCTGCAGCGTCTCGAACGTGACTTCTTCCCACGCGCTCGCATCCGCGACGAGCGTGCGCAGCAGGCGATTGTTGAGTCCGTGGCCGGACTTGAAGCCGCTGAACTCGCCGATGAGGCTGTGACCGAGCAGGTAGAGATCGCCGATCGCGTCGAGGATCTTGTGCTTCACGAACTCGTCTTCGTAGCGCAGGCCGTCTTCGTTCAGCACCCGGTAATCGTCGAGCACGATGGCGTTGTCGAGGTTGCCGCCCAGCGCCAGGTTCTGCGCGCGCATGTATTCCAGGTCGCGCATGAAGCCGAAGGTGCGGGCGCGGCTCACTTCGCGCAGGAACGTCGTCGTGGAGAAGTCCATCGAGGCGACCTGCGACCGGCGCTTGAACACCGGATGGTCGAATTCGATTTCAAAATTAACTTTAAAACCGTCGTAGGGATCGAACCGCGCCCACTTGTCGCCGTCCTCGACCTTGACGCTCTTCTTGATGCGCACGAAGCGCTTGGCCGCGTTCTGCTCCTCGATTCCGGCCGACTGCAGCAGGAACACGAAGGGACCCGCGCTGCCGTCCATGATCGGCACTTCGCCCGCGCTCAGTTCGACCACGAGGTTGTCGATGCCGAGGCCGGCAAGCGCCGACATCAGGTGTTCGACGGTCGACACCGTGCCCCCCTCCACCGTCAGGCTGGTGCCCAGGGTGGTCTGGCTGACGTTGCCGGCCTTGGCCGGGATGTCGACCCTCTGGTCGAGGTCGGTGCGGCGGAACACGATCCCTGAATTCGCCGGCGCCGGCCGGAGCACCATGAGCACTTTCTTGCCGGTGTGCAGGCCCACGCCCGTGGCGCGGATCGAATTCTTGAGTGTGCGTTGCTTGAGCATTAAAGCAGTGTGGCCAGGTACTTAGCCGAGCACTTTATCATAGGCTGGAAGTAAACCCTAAGCCACTGTATTTAAAGGTTTAACCACCGTCGGCCCGTTGCGCCTGGCGCCACGCCAGGGCGGCGATCGAGTCGGTGTACGTGGCGTACTCGCGGGCCCTGGCATTCACGGCGGTGCCGCGCACCACCCGGCTGCGGATGCCATGGAAGATGCCCGCCAGCCGGAACATGCCGAACGCCAGGTAAAACTCCAGGTCGCGAGGGTCGAGCCTGAACCCGGTGACCTCTTCGTAGTGAGCCACGTACTCCTGCTCGGTCGGCAACCCCAGCGCCGCCGGATCGCGATCACCGAGCATCGGAATCGAGAGCGAGGGCAACCGGTAGGCCATCAGGTGATAGGCGAAGTCCGCGAGCGGATCGCCGAGCGACGACAGTTCCCAGTCGAGGATCGCGACGACGCGCGGCTCGGTCGGGTGGAATACGGCGTTGTCGGCACGATAGTCGCCGTGCACGACCGCGGCGGGAGGTTCGACCGCCGGCATGTTCTGCGGCAGCCACTCGATGACGCGCTCCATCGCCTCGACGCGGCCTCCCGCCGTGTCTTCGAGGTACTGTTTCGAGAAGCGCGCGATCTGGCGGCTCAGGTAACCCGTGGCCTTGCCGTAATCCGCGAGCTGGGCCGCCTCGGGGCGTACCCGGTGCAGTCGCGCCAATGCGTCGCACAAGGCGAGTGAATGGGCGCGACGCGCGCCGTGCGCGACATCCGGAAACGACGGGTCCCAGAAGATGCGGCCCTCGACGTGCTCCATGACGTAGAACCACGTGCCGATGACCGAGTCGTCCGTGCACAGCGCGTAGGTGCCTGGCACCGGGACATCGGTGTGCCGGCCGAGTGCGGTGATGACCTTGTATTCGCGATCGACCGCGTGCGCCGACGCCAGCAACTGGCCCGGTGGCTTGCGCCGCAGGACGTAGCGGCGAGCGGGCGTGCTGAGCAGGTAGGTGGGGTTCGACTGTCCGCCCTTGAACTGGCGGATCGTCAGCGGCCCCGCGAAGCCCGCGACGTTCTGCTCGAGAAAAGCGGCCAGGCGCGCCGCGTCGATCTCGAGGCCGGGCCGCATCTCTGAGGTCGCAGCATCGACGTTCGCAACGGTCGTCGTGGCGCTCATGTTTCAGCCCGCCGTGCTGCGATGCTTCACTTGCCCGTGAACCGGGGCGCGCGCTTTTCGCGGAAGGCGGCGACGCCTTCGGCAAAGTCCTGGCTGTCGATGCACGGCGCCTGCAGGCGGGCTTCGGCACGGATCGTCTGCTCGTAACCCATGTCCGGCGCGCTGCGCAGCAGCTGCTTCATGTAGCCGAGCGCAATGGGCGCCGCGTCGCACAGCTGCTCGGCCCAGGTGACGGCGGCCTGCACGACCTCCGCGTCGGGTACGACGCGATTGACCAGGTTCCATTCGAGGCATTTCGCCGCGGGCACGCGATCGCCGCTGATCGCAAGCTCGAAAGCGCGACGGTGGCCGATGCGCTCGGTGAGCAGCCACGTGAGGCCGCCATCGGGCACAAGCCCGATCTTCGCGAACGGCACCTGGAAAAATGCGCCCTCGCCCATCACCACCAGATCGCAAACCAGCGCAAACGAGCCGCCGATGCCGGTGGCAAAGCCGTTCACGGCCGCGATCACGGGCTTCGGCATGCGTGCGATCTCGCGCAGCGCAGCGCCGTATTCCTCGTTGAGCTGCCGCTCGACGTCCGTGCCCGAGGTCATCGGCTCGGCCTTCAGGTCCGCGCCTGCACTGAAGCCGCGACCCGCGCCGGTCAGCACCACGGCGCGCACGGCCTCATCGGTCGCGACGGCATGCAGCGCCTGCTTCAGCGCGCTGCGCAAGCCAGACGTGAATCCGTTCAGCGACTCCGGCCTGTTCAGCGTGACGATTGCGACTCGACCGCGACGTTCAACCAGCACTTCACTCATGGTGGACCCGACTCCTCAGGATGCTTTGGCAGCGGCATTCGCCGCGCCGTCGTAATAGCCTGCACCGGACTGTGCGCGGGCCAGCAGGCCCTTGGTCGGCTTGAAGCGCTCACCATACAGCCGGGTGAGGCGCTTGCACTCGGCGACGAATTTCGTCGTGCCGATCGTGTCGATGTATGACAGCGTGCCGCCCGTGTACGCGGGAAACCCCCAGCCGAGGATCGAGCCCAGGTCGGCCTCGTGCACGCTTCGCAGCACGCCCTCCTCGAAGCAGCGCGCCGTCTCGAGCGCCTGGATGTACAGCAGGCGCGTCTTCAGTTCCTCGACGCCCGGCTGCTGCGCCAGCCGCGGGTACTCGTCCGCAAGCCCGGGCCAGAGCGCCTTCTTGCCACCCTCGGGATAGTCGTAATAGCCCGCGCCGCTCTTGCGGCCGAGGCGCTTCAGGTCTTCGACAAAGTGCCTGACGACCGGCCAGCTGACCGGCTCCTTGTACTTCGCACCAAGGTCCTCGCGCGACTGCGACATCACCTTGTAGGCGAGTTCCAGGCTCACTTCGTCGCTGACTGCGAGCGGTCCCACCGGCATGCCCGCGAGCTTGCCCGCGCTTTCGATCAGCTGCGGATCGATGCCCTCGGCCAGCATCTTCGCGCCTTCGGCCGTGTAGGTGCCGAAGCAGCGGCTGGTGTAGAAGCCGCGACTGTCGTTGACGACGATCGGCGTCTTCCGCAGCTGGCCGACGTAGTCGAGCGCACGCGCGATGGCCTCGTCACCCGTCTGCTTGCCCTTGATAATCTCGACCAGCGGCATCTTCTCGACCGGCGAGAAGAAGTGGATGCCGATGAAGCTCTGCGGGCGCTTCGATGCCTTCGCCAGCCCGGTAATCGGCAGCGTCGAGGTGTTGCTCGCGAAGATCGCCGTCTTCGGGATCACCGCTTCGGCCCTGGCCGTGACGTCGGCCTTGATCTCGCGCTTCTCGAACACAGCCTCGATCACCAGGTCGGCGCCCTCGAGCTGCGCGTAATCCACGGCTGGCTTGATGCGCGCCAGCACCGCGTCCGCCTGCTCCTGCGTGCGCCGGCCTTTCTCGACGTCCCTGGCCAGCAGCTTGGCCGAGTAGGCCTTGCCTTTCTCGGCCTGCTCGACCGTCGAATCGATCAGGATGACTTCCATGCCGGCCATTGCCGACACATAGGCGACGCCCGCACCCATCATGCCCGCGCCGAGCACGCCGAGTTTCCGGACCTGCGACTTGGGTACGTCGGCCGGCCGCACGGAAAGCTTGTCGGCCTGGCCCTTGTTGACGAACATCGTGCGGATCAGGTTGCGCGCGACCGGGCCGGTGACGAGCTGCGCGAAGTACTTCGACTCGACCTGCAGGCCTTTATCGATCGGCAGCAGCGTGCCTTCGAACACACAAGAGAGAATCGCTGCCGGCGCGGGATAGTTGTGCAGCGTCTTCTTGGCGACGAGTGCCGTGGCGCCCATGAACGTCTGCGTCGCACCGACGCTGCCGAACGCCACGCCACCCGGAACGCGATAGCCCTTCTGGTCCCACGGCTGCACCGCGACGGGCGAGCCCAGCAGCCAGCGCCTGGCCGCGTTGATCAGTTCACCGGCGGGCACCACTTCGTGCACGAGACCGAGCTTCTTCGCTTCAGCCGCCGCGATGTTGCCGCCTTCGAGCAGGTACGGCAGCGACTGCGCGACGCCGATCAGGCGCGGCATGCGCTGCGTGCCACCGCCGCCCGGCAGCAGCCCCACCTTGACCTCGGGCAGGCCGACGAAGGCCTTCGGGTCGTCCGCGATCACTCGGTAGTGGCAAGCGAGGCAGACTTCGAAACCGCCGCCGAGCGCGAGGCCATTGATGGCCGCGACGAACGGCTTGCCGCAGGTCTCGATCCGGCGCAGCAACTGGCCCAACCCGGTGAAATTCTCATACACCTCGACGGGCGAGAGCTGCGGGCCGAAGCTGCGCAGGAACTCGGTGAGGTCGTAGCCGGCGAGGAAGCTCGGCTTGCCCGACGTGATGATCGCGCCGCGGATGGCAGCGTCGCCGGCCACGGTCTCGACGATGCCCGCAAGTTCCTGTTCGACTTCCGGGCCGAGCACGTTCATCGAACGTCCAGGGCTGTCCATCGTGATCAGCGCGATGCCGTCCGCGTCGACGGCGAGGGTGAAGTGCTTCTGCATGCTGCTGTTTCCTGTCCGGTCGGCGCGTCAGACGCGCTCGATGATGGTGGCCGTGCCCATGCCGGCGCCCACGCAGAGCGTGATCAGC
Organism: uncultured Gammaproteobacteria bacterium; assembly: GCA_963746325.1. GTDB lineage: Bacteria > Pseudomonadota > Gammaproteobacteria > Steroidobacterales > Steroidobacteraceae > RPQJ01. The sequence continues at coordinate 220,858 of CAVVBC010000005.1, forward strand.
GCGGTATTGAGGTTGCGGCGCTCGAGTTCGTCGAGGACGGTGCCGGTGATGATGGCGCCGGTGGCGCCGAGCGGGTGGCCCATGGCGATGGCGCCGCCGTTCACGTTCACCTTGTCGTGCGGCACGCCCATTGCGCGCATGAAGCGCAGCACGACCGAGGCGAAGGCTTCGTTGACCTCGAACAGGTCGATGTCCTGCACCGTCATGCCGGCACGCTTGAGCAGCTTCTGCGTCACGAGCGCCGGCCCGGTCAGCATGATCGCGGGCTCGCTGCCGATCGACGTGAACGCCCTGATGCGCGCGCGCGGCTTGAGGCCGGCCTTGGTGCCGAAGCGCTTGCTGCCGATCAGCACGCCCGCCGCGCCATCGACGATGCCGCTGGAATTCGCCGCCGTGTGCACGTGGTTGATCGCGTCGACCTGCGGGTACTTCATCTGCGCGACGGCGTCGAAGCCGCCCTGCTCGCCCATCGCTGCGAACGCCGGCTTCAGGCTGGCTAGGCTCTGCACGGTGGCGTCGGGACGCATGTGCTCGTCGCGATCGAGCATGACGCGGCCGAGGATGTCCCTGACCGGCACGATCGAGCGGGCGAAGCGGCTTTCACTCCAGGCGGCGGCCGCGCGGCGCTGGCTTTCGACGGCATAACCGTCGACGTCTTCGCGCGTGTAGCCGTCGAGCGTGGCGATCAGGTCCGCGCCCACGCCCTGCGGCACGAAGTAGGTGCCGTAGGCCACGGCAGGGTCGGCCACCCAGGCGCCGCCGTCCGCACCGATCGGCACGCGCGACATCGACTCCACGCCGCCGGAAATCACCGCCTGCGACTGGCCCGACATGACCTGCGCGGCACCGTTGTTGATCGCCTCGAGGCCCGAGGCGCAGAAGCGGTTCAACTGCTGGCCCGGCACCGACTCGGCGTAGCCCGCGACCAGCGTGGCGACGCGCGCGATGTCGGCGCCTTGCTCGCCGATCGGCGAGACGCAGCCGAGCACGACGTCGTCGAGCAAGGTCGTGTCGAGGTGATTGCGATCGCGCACGGCCTGCAGCGTCTGCGCGGCGAGCTGGATCGGGGTGACGCTGTGCAGCGATCCGTCCGGCTTGCCACGACCGCGCGGGGTGCGGACGTGGTCGTAGATGAAGGCGTCGGCCATGCGTGTAACTCCGGTCAGGGCCAAACATCATAAAGGACTGGTCCGCTGCCCGTCAGCCCAGGCCTCCGCTCGGCGGCAGGAGGAATAGGGCGCGCGGAAGCTCTGCCCAGGTCCGCAAGTGACTCGTTGCGTGCGCTCGATCCGGTGCCTGTCACCGAGCACTCAGGGTCAGCCGCGCCGGCTTCCAATTCGGCACCGCGCGTCGAACACGCGACGGCGACCCGTCGCTGGCGCGTCCGACCCGGGACCGTTCCCCGAGCTTGGAAAGGCAGACACGCGCTCTGGGAACGGTCCCGGATCGGACGCTTGCGACATGCCAGCCTGCGACGCTGCCAGAGCGCTCGATCCGGTGCCTGTCACAGAGCGCGTGTCTGCCTTTCCAAGCTCGGTGACAGGCACCGGATCGAGCGCCCGGAATGAGACACTTGCGGACCTGTGCAGAGCTGCCCTAGGACAGCCCGCCCGCCGCGCGCAGTCGCTCGATGTCGGCCGCCGCAAAGCCGGCCTCGCGCAGCACGTCCTCGGTGTCGGCGCCCGCGCGATGCGGCCCCTGCACGGGGCCCGGGGCACTGCGGCTGAAGCGGGGCGCCGGAGCGTGCTGCTCGACCCCGTCGACGGTGATGAAGCTACCGCGCGCCACGTTGTGCGGATGCCGCGCGGCCTCGGCGAGACTCAGTACAGGCGCGACGCAGGCGTCCGTGCCGTCGAAAATGGCCGTCCACTCGTCGCGAGTTCGCGTCCTGACCGCTGCCGCAATCGCAGCGGCGGCCTCGGGCCAGTGTTGGCGGCCCGCCGGGTAACCGGCCGCCAGGAACTTGCGGTCGAGGCCGAGCTTTTCGACCAGCAAGGCGTAGAACTGCGGTTCGATCGAACCGAGCGCCAGGTACTTGCCGTCGCGGGTTTCGAACGTGCCGTAGTACGGGGCCGCCCCCGCCAGCAGCGAATCCCCGGTGGCATCCGCGAAATCCGCCTGTGCCGCGCGCTGTGAAAACACGATGCTGAGGAGCGCGATGACGCCGTCGGTCATTGCCGCGTCGATGACCTGGCCCTTGCCCGAGCGCGAAGCCTCGAGCAGCGCCGCGAGCAACCCCGAGAGCAGCATCATGCCGCCGCCGCCGAAGTCCGCGACCAGGTTCAGCGGCGGTACCGGCTTGCGACCGCGCTCGCCGATGAGGTGCAGGGCGCCGGTGAGCGCCAGGTAGTTGATGTCGTGACCTGCCGTGTGCGCGAGCGGGCCCGACTGGCCCCAGCCCGTCATGCGGCCGTAGACCAGGCGGGGATTGCGCGCGAGGCAGACGTCGGGCCCCACGCCCAGGCGCTCGGCCACGCCGGGACGGAAGCCTTCGATGAGCGCATCGGCGCCGTCGATGAGTTGCAGCAGCGCCTGCACACCCGCCGGGCTTTTCAGGTTGAGCGCGATCGACTGTCGATTGCGCAGCAGCGTGTCGACCGGATCCGGCTCCTGCGGTCCAGCCGAGGCCCGGTCGACGCGAATCACCGTGGCGCCCATGTCGGCGAGCATCATGGCGCAGAACGGCGCCGGACCGAGGCCCGCGAGTTCGATGATCCGGATTCCATGCAGCGGTCCCATGCGGTGTCGAGCCTTCTGTCGTGTAATAACCTCCCTTAGTACCACTCGCGCTTGGCCAAGGAAAGCGCGGCCCCGTATCCTGCCGCGGCGTTGAAGCCTGCCGAGACCCAAGATGCTGCCGCTGCTGCAAGGAATCCGGATCCTCGACTTCACGACGATCGTGCTCGGCCCCTATGCGACGCAGACGCTGGGCGACCTCGGCGCGGACGTGATCAAGATCGAGCCGCTGCAGGGCGACCTGTTTCGTGCGGTGCGGCCGGGCCGTTCGCGCTCGATGGGCGCTGCATTCATGGGATTCAACCGCAACAAACGCTCGCTGGCGATCGACCTGAAGCGCGCTGAATCGCGCGCCGTCCTGGAGCGACTGGTCGCGGGTGCCGACGCAGTCGTGCACAACATGCGGCCGAAGGCAGCGGCATCGCTCGGGCTCGGTTATCGCCAACTCAAGCGCCAGAAGCCGGACCTGGTGTACGCCTTTGCAGCGGGCTATGACCAGAGCGGACCGAATGCGAACGAGCCCGCGTACGACGACATCATCCAGGCCGCGAGCGGTGTCGCCGCACTCAACGCGAATGCCGCAGGCGAACCGCGCTATCTGTCGACGATCCTCTGCGACAAGGTGGGTGGCCTGCACCTCGCGATCGCGATCGCCACCGGGCTCGCACGGCGTGCGCGCACCGGGCTGGGATGCTGCATCGAGGCACCCATGTTCGAAAGCACCGTCGCCTTCCTGATGTCGGAGCAACTCGGCGGTGAAAGTTTCGTGCCGCCGTTGGGAGCAACGGGCTACGACCGCCTCTCGGCGCCGAATCGGCGTCCATATCCGACCCGGGACGGCTACATGGCCATCCTTCCTTACAACACCGCGCACTGGACCGCGTTCTTCGAACTGATCGGTCGGCCTGAACTCGCGCATTCGCCGCAGGTGCAGGACCCGGTGTTGCGCAGCCAGGGGGTCGATGCGCTGTACGCGCTGATTGCCGAAGTAGCACCGACGCGCACGACCGCGGAGTGGCAAGCCTGCCTGCGTGAGGCAGACATCCCGTGCGCACGCGTGAATTCGGTGGGTGAACTGCTGCGCGACCCGCACCTGCAGGCCACGGAGTTTTTTCGCGAGTACGACCACCCCACCGAGGGCCGCATGCGCGGCACTCGTCCGCCTTTTCGCTGGCATGGCGGTGAAGAGCGGGAAGACCGGCCGGCGCCTCGGCCCGGCACCGATGGCCGCGACGTCCTGCGGGAGGCCGGCCTCACCGACGGGGAAATCGACGCGCTGCTTGCCGACGGGGTGATCGGGTAAGAGCCTTCAGGTCGGTATTTTTACCCGGACTTTATTGACGTTCTGATTTTACCCGGGTAAATTCTGCGTCCCGCGATTCGCGGTGCCCAAGCCGCGACCATGTCCGACCCTGCCTCGTCGTTTTCCCATCTCGCGTTCGCCGGCGACGAGATCATCGCCCGCGGGGCGTTGCCCGACGTCGCCCTGGCCGTGCACCGCGCGCTGCAGTCCGGCGAGCAACGGTCGGTGATCGTGCTCGAGTCCGCGACGTCGCAGGTTGTCGATCTCGACCTGCGCGGCTCGGACCAGGACATCGTGCAGCGACTGGACCCGGCAGCGGACTGCACGTCGACTGAATCACCCAATCGCGCGCCGGGACCCGGTCGCCCCCGCCTGGGCGTCGTATCACGCGAGGTTTCGCTGCTGCCGCGGCACTGGGACTGGCTCAAGTCGCAGCGCGGCGGCGCATCGGCCACGTTGCGCCGACTGGTCGATGAAGCGCGTCAACCAAAGCCGCGGGCGTGATGAGACGTCGAGGTTGCAGGAAGCCATCGACCGCTACCTGCGTGTGATGGCGGGCGATCGACCGAATTACGAAGAGGCGTTGCGTGCGTTCTACGCCCATCGCGACGCGGACTTGCGCGACCTCGTCGCGGCATGGCCGGCCGACGTGCGCTCGCACCTCGACGTCCTGCTGCAACGCTACCGCGAGGCACGGTCAGCATGAGCGCCGCACCTGCACAGGCGAGTGCCGCGATGCTCACGCAGGGATCGATCCCGCGCCAGGTACTCACGATGGCCGCGCCCATCGCGATCGGCATGGTGTTCCAGTCGCTGTATTACCTGGTCGACCTGTACTTCGTCGGTGCGCTCGGTGATGCAGCGATCGCGGGAGTGAGCGCGGCGGGCAACGTCACGTTCGTCGTCATCGCGCTCACGCAGGTGCTTGCGGTGGGTACGGTGGCGCTCGTCGCCCAGGCCCTCGGACGCGGCGACCGCGCCGACGCGCAACTGGTCTTCAACCAGTGCCTGTCACTCTCCGCCGTCTTCACCGCCGGCACGCTGGTGGCCGGATACGCGCTCACACCCGCCTACATGCGAACCCTCGGCGCCGATGCCGCGACAGCCGCGGCGGGCACGGACTACCTGCGCTGGTACCTGCCGGGACTGGCGTTGCAGTTCGCATTGGTCTCAATGGGTGCCGCATTGCGCGGCTCGGGCATCGTGAAGCCCGCGATCGTGGTGCAGGTGCTCACGGTCATCATCAACGCCGTCCTGGCGCCCGTGCTGATTGCAGGCTGGGGCACGGGCAAGCCGCTCGGCGTCGCGGGCGCCGGGCTCGCGAGCACGCTGGCGATCCTGCTCGGTGTGGTCGTGCTGTGGCGAATGTTCCACCGGCTCGAGCACGACGTCGCAGTCGAGACCGCGTTGTTGCGGCCGCAGCGCGCGACGTGGGCGCGCATCCTGCGCATCGGCACGCCCGCGGGGGCGGAGTTCCTGATCCTGTTCGTGATCATGGCGGCGATCTACGCCGTGATCCGGCCCTTCGGCGCCGACGCCCAGGCGGGCTTCGGCATCGGCAATCGCATCAACCAGGTGATGTTCCTGCCCGTGATGGCCATTGCCTTCGCTGCCGCGCCGGTCGCCGGACAGAATTTCGGTGCGCAGTTGCATGACCGCGTGCGCGAAACCTTCCGGTTCGCCGCGATCTTCGGCAGTGCCGTGATGCTGCTGATGACGGCGCTTTGCCACTGGCAGCCGGCCCGACTCGTCGGAATCTTCACGGACGACGCGCAGGTCATCGACGTCGGTCGCGACTTCCTGCAGATGATCTCCTGGAACTACGTCGCGTCCGGATTGATCATGACCTGTTCCGGCATGTTCCAGGCGCTGGGGAACACCTTGCCCTCACTGCTCAGCAGCTTCACGCGCGTACTGACCTTTGTCGTACCCGTCTTCCTGCTGGCGCAAACAAGGGACTTCCAGCTGCATGACGTCTGGGTGCTCTCGATCGCGACGACGGCGTTGCAGGCCGTGATCAGCCTGGCGCTGCTGCGACGCGAGTTCTCACGCAGACTGAGGTTGACGGCCCGCGTGTTCCGGGCACCGGAGGCTTTTCCGGTGGCCCCGCGAAGCACTGCGCGATCTCCATCCACTGCAGGGCGCTGTCACCGCTCACGACGCAGCGCCGTGTCGCGCACGTTGCGTGTCTGCGTGACGACGCGGCAGAAATCCACCGCGCTGCCCTCGATGCGGGCTGACGCATTCGCGTCGTTCCATTCCCACGTCGCGCCCGATGGGCTGGTGAGACGCACGTAAGGTTGCTCGGCGGGCACCTCGCGCTGGTGGACCTTGAATGACCAGCCGAACGTGTTGACGCCCATCACGGCGATGTTGCGCAGGCGGTCGTGCTCGACCCGCTCGAGCCCCAGCGCGTCATAGATGGCCTGGCCGTGGGCCCAGGTCTCCATCTGGCGCGCGCTCATGAACGAACGCGCACTCATGTCGGGCCCGGCCCAGCCGAGCCGCTGGTCCGGAGCGAACTTTTCGAAAGTCGCGGCGAGCTGCTCGTACTGTTCGCGCCAGCGCGCGAGCAGGGCCGGGCCGGCGCACCCGTGCAACCAGCGTCTGGTGTAATCGGCGAAGGAAGTTCCTGCCGCGCGGGCCGCATGCACCTCGCGGAACAGCGCGTGCACTTCCTCGCGGCTGCGCGCAGCGACCGCGGCGGCGTAGTCGGAGAAATTCAGGTGTCCAAGGATGTCGTCGAACGTCCAGCCCTTGAATTGGGTGGGCCGGAGCCATGCCGCGGCAGGTGCTGCGACCAGCACGGCGTGGAGCTCGTCGCACTCGGCGCGGAAGTCCAGCGCCTGGCTCAGGCCGGCAGCGCTTGCAGCACTCATCGTCGCGTTCTCCCGCGGCAGCAGGCAAGGCCAGGTGGGGGCCCGGAGCATTGGTAACCCCCACCTGGACCGTGCAGGCCTTGCCCGAGGCTGGCGGGCAAGGCGGTCGTCGTCGCGTCAGTCGGCCTGTCGGCGCAGGAAGGTCGGAATGTCGAGGAACTCGTCGTTGCGGTCGAGCGCCAGGCCGTCACCGACGGCACGCGCACGGTCGCGCAGGCGCGGCGGCGTGTCGTAGCCCGAGTAGTCGCCCGGCGCGATCGGCGCGCGGCGGCGATCGGCGCCGCGACCCACGCCCTGCACGATCGTCGGCTGCGGCACGGCCTTGGCCACGGCGCGGCCGATGCCCGTCGCCACCACGGTCACGCGGATCTGGTCGGTCATTTCCGGATCGATCACGTAGCCGACCACGACGGTGGCGTCGTCCGAGGCGAACTGCTTCACGGTCTCGCCGACGAGGTGGAACTCGCTCGTGCGCAAGTCCATGCCTGCGGTGACGTTGATCAGCAGGCCGTGGGCGCCCGACAGGTTCACGTCCTCGAGCAGCGGGCTCGAGATGGCCGCCTCGGCGGCAGCGCGTGCGCGGTTCTCGCCGGTTGCATGGCCGGATCCCATCATCGCCATGCCGGTTTCGGCCATGACGGTGCGCACGTCGGCGAAGTCGACGTTGATCATGCCTGGGCGCGTGATCAGCTCGGCGATGCCCTGCACTGCGCCCTGCAGCACCTGGTTCGCCGTCTTGAATGCGTCGAGCAGCGTCATGTCGCCGCCGAGCACGGTGAGCAGCTTCTGGTTCGGAATGGTGATCAGCGAGTCGACGTACTTGTGCAGCTCGTTGATGCCCTGGTCGGCCAGCGAGGTGCGCTTGTTGCCTTCCATCTCGAACGGCTTCGTCACGACGGCGACGGTCAGGATGCCGAGCTCCTTGGCGACCTGCGCGACGATCGGCGCGGCGCCCGTGCCCGTGCCGCCGCCCATGCCGGCCGTGATGAAGATCATGTCCGAGCCTTCGATCAGCTCGATGATGCGGTCGCGGTCTTCCATCGCAGCCTGGCGGCCGACTTCCGGGTCGGCGCCTGCGCCGAGGCCCTTGGTGATGTTGGAGCCGATCTGCAGGCTCGTCTTCACCTTGGAGTGCTTGAGCGCCTGGGCATCGGTGTTGATGCAGACGAAGTCGACGCCTTCGATGCCCGAGTTGACCATGTGAGTGACGGCGTTGCCGCCGCCGCCGCCCACGCCTACGACCTTGATGACCGCGCCTTGGTTTTCCGTGTCTGCGAGTACGAACATGTTGTGCTGCTCCGTAAAGAAATGACTAGTGAGTCGTGACTAGTGACCGTTGCCTGGCGCGGCAGCCTTTACCGCGCCACTGAAAATCCATGCTGCCCTTCCGACCAGCTCCTTCCTGCCCTTCCTGCCCTTCCTGTCCTTCCCGTCCTGCCTCAGAAATTCCCCTTGAACCAGTCCTTCATCCGCTGCAGGGTCTTGCGCGTGCCCATGCCGTGCGGCGAAGGGTGCACGTGGCGCGTGCTGCGGCCGAAAAGCAGCAGCCCGACGCCCGTCGAATGAATCGGGTTGCGCACGACGTCGACGAGGCCGCTGACGCCCTGCGGCAGGCCGAGCCGTACCGGCGCGTGGAAGATCTCCTCGGCGAGCTCGATCACGCCGTCCATCTTCGCGCTGCCGCCCGTGAGGACGATCCCCGCCGCGATCTTGTCGTGGTAGTCCGAGCGCGCGAGTTCGTCGCGCACCAGCACGAAGATTTCCTCGTAGCGCGCCTCGACGACGCTCGCGAGCGTCTGCCGCGCGAGGCGCCGCGCCGGGCGATCGCCCACGCTCGGCACCTCGATGGTTTCGTCCGCATTGGCGAGCTGCGACAGCGCGCACGCGTACTTCACCTTCAGTTCCTCGGCGTGATGCGTCGGCGTGCGCAGGCTCTGCGCGATGTCGTTGGTGACGAGGTCGCCCGCGATCGGGATGACCGCGGTGTGCCGGATCGCGCCACCGGCAAAGACGGCCACGTCCGTCGTGCCGCCGCCGATGTCGATGAGGCAGACGCCGAGTTCCTTCTCGTCCTCCGCCAGCACGGCATAACTCGAGGCGAGTTGCTCGAGCACGATGTCCTCGACCTCGAGGCCGCAGCGCTGCACGCACTTGACGATGTTCTGCGCTGCGCTCTCGGCGCCGGTCACGATGTGGACCTTGGCTTCGAGGCGCACGCCCGACATGCCGACCGGCTCGCGGATGCCGTCCTGCGCGTCGATGATGAATTCCTGCGGCAGGATGTGCAGGATCTTCTGGTCCGCCGGAATGGCGACCGCGCGAGCCGCGTCGATCACGCGCTCGACGTCGCTCTGCGTCACTTCCTTGTCGCGGATAGCGACGATCCCATGCGAGTTGAGGCTGCGCACGTGGCTGCCCGCGATGCCGGCGAACACGGAATGGATCTGGCAGCCGGCCATCAGCTCGGCTTCCTCCACCGCGCGCTGGATCGATTGCACGGTCGAGTCGATGTTGACGACGACGCCGCGCTTCAGGCCGCGCGAAGGATGCGAACCGACGCCCACGACTTCGATCGTGCCGTCCACCGTGAGCTCACCCACGATCGCGACCACCTTCGACGTCCCGATGTCGAGCCCGACGAGCAGGTTTCTTTCTGGTTTCCTAGGCATCTGGGGTCGCGTCCTCCTGCGGGGCGACGGCCAGTGCCGAGCGAGCGTTCCAGCCCACGCTGAAGCCGTTCGTGTAACGCATGTCCACGTATTTGATCTCCGCGACGCGCTTGGCCACCATCGGGCTCGCGAGTCGAATGAAACGTTCGAGCCGATCCTTGACGTCCTGACGACCGAGCCTGACCTGCAGGCCATCCGCCAGTTCGAGCTCCCAGGCGCCACGATCGTCGAGGCGCACGCCCGTGAGCCGCAGGCCCGACTCGAGCAGGCGCCCTTGTGCGTCGATGTAAAGTTGCGCCACCTGTGTCTCGCTGCCCTCGGGCCCCTCGAGCAGCGGCAGTTCGGGAGGCACGTAGCGCGCGTTGCGGATGAACAGTTCGCCGCGTGCGTTCAGCAACCCGGCGTCGTTCCAGCGGGCCGCCGCGACCTCTTCGTTGATGACGACGCGGACCGCGTCGGGCCAGACCCGCGTGACGACCGCGTTGTCCACCCAGTCGATCGCTTCGACGCGCTTGCGGATGCGATCGAGTTCGATCGAGGCGAGCCCGCCCTGCGCGACCTGGGCCACGGCGCTCTCGATCTCGGGCGGCGAGACGCGCTGGAAGGCCCCTTCGAGCAGGACGCGACGCACGGGCCGGTCGAGGGCGAAGATCAGCAGCAGCACCACGACGGCGCAACCTGCGACCACGGCCGCTGTGGTGCCGATGGCATTCCAGTCGAGCCGCTCGAACCAGCGCGGCTCGGCCCGTGTCGCCTGCTTGCGCGGCTTCTTGCCGAAGAGCGCCATGATCATCGGCGTGCCCCCGGTGCCTGGCCGCGGCAGCTCGTCTCGAGCACGCGCCAGACCAGATCGTCGAATTCGATGCCGCGCTGGCGCGCCGCTTTCGGCACCAGCGAATGACTGGTCATGCCCGGGGCGGTATTCACCTCGAGCAGCCAGGGCTTGCCGGCGCGGTCGCGCATGAAGTCGACGCGACCCCAGCCGCTGCAGCCCGCTGCGAAGAACGCCGCCAGCGTCAGGCTCGCGAGTTCCTGCTCGGCGGCACCGGCGAGGCCAGGGCACAGATACTGCGTGTCCTCGGCAACGTACTTCGCGTGGTAGTCGTAATACTCGCCCGCCGGCACGATGCGGATCGACGGCAACGCGTCCAGCCCCAGCACGCCCACGGTGTATTCCTCGCCCTGGATCAGCTGCTCGACCAGCAGCGGGCCCTCGTAGCGCGCGGCAAGTTCAACGGCGGCCGCGAGATCGGCATCCTTGAAGCAGCGGGTGATGCCGACGCTCGAACCCTCGCAGGCGGGCTTCACGATCACCGGCAGGCCGAGCTTGTGCGCGGCCGCGACGACGTCCTCGCCGCGCTGCAGGTTGACGTAGGCCGGCGTCGGCAGGCCGAGCGCGAGCCACACCTGCTTGGTGCGGATCTTGTCCATCGACAGGGCGGAACCGAGCACGCCGGAGCCGGTGTACGGGACGCCGAGCGCGTCGAGCAGGCCCTGCAGCACGCCGTCTTCACCGCCGCCGCGGTTGCCGTGCAATATGTTGAATACACGGTCAAATTTCTGACCGGCCGGCAGCGTCAGCGCAGCGACCAGCGCCGGAATGCCGTCGACCGCGTGCGCGTCGACCCCACGGCGCTGCAGTGCCTCGAGCACGTTGCGCCCGGAGTCGAGCGACACCTCGCGTTCCGACGAGGTGCCGCCGAGCAGCACCGCGACGCGTCCGAACTGGGCTGGGTCCTTGATCAGCATCGGAGCGGTCATGTGCGCTGGCCTCGCGCCGCAATGGCGGCTGGCAACGTCCGTGGCAGGTCGTTCGACACCGCACCGATGTGGCCCGCGCCCATCGTCAGCACCACGTCGCCGTCGCGCACGATGCCGGCAAGCGCATCCGGCAACTCGTCGAGCGACTTGAGCAGTACGGGCTCGACGCGCCCGCGGGTGCGGATCGCGCGACAGAGCGACTTGCCGTCCGCCCCGGGGATCGGCGCCTCACCTGCGGGATAGACCTCGGCAACCACGAGGGCATCGGAGTCGGCGAGCACCTGCGCGAACTCGTCGAGCAGGTCGCGCGTGCGCGAATAGCGGTGCGGCTGGAACACCAGCACGACACGGCGGTCCGGCCAGCCCTGGCGCGCGGCCTCGACGGTCGCCGCGATTTCGGTCGGGTGATGACCGTAGTCGTCGACGATCGTGACCCTCCCGGCGCTGCTGTCGACGTCGGCGATCCATTGCAACCGCCGCTCGATGCCCTGGAAACCGGCAAGCGCGCGCTGGATGGCCCCGTCTTCGATTTCGAGCTCGGTCGCGACCGTGATGACAGCGAGCGCGTTCAGCACGTTGTGGCGGCCCGGCAGGTTCAGCGTCACCGGCAGCGGCGGCGCGCCGCCGGGGCGCAGGACCGTGAACTTCGACTGACCCGCGTGCCGCTCGACATCGACTGCGCGCACGTCGGCGCCAGCCTCGAAGCCGTAGGTCACGTAGGGTCGCGCGATGTCCGGAATCAAAGCGCGCGCGTTCGCGTCGTCGTTGCAGATCACGGCCAGGCCGTAGAACGGCAGGTTGTGCAGGAAGTCGACGAAGCTGAGCTTCAGCTTGCCGAAATCGCCGCCGTGCGTGCCGAGGTGGTCGGCGTCGACGTTGGTGACGATCGCGATCATCGGCTGCAGGTGCGTGAAGGACGCATCGCTCTCGTCCGCCTCGGCTACCAGGAATTCGCCCGCCCCGAGGCGCGCGTTGCTGGCCGCGCTCTTCAGGCGCCCGCCGATGACGAAGGTCGGATCCGTGCCGCCTTCGGCCAGTACGCTTGCCATCAGGCTCGTCGTGGTCGTCTTGCCGTGCGTGCCCGCCACTGCGATCGAATAGCGGAAACGCATCAGCTCGCCGAGCATCTCGGCGCGCTTCACCACCGGGACGCGTTCGGCCAGCGCCCGCGCCACCTCCGGGTTCGCGGCGTTGATCGCGCTCGAGACCACCACCACGTCGGCGCCGTCCACGTTCTCGGCCCGGTGCCCCAGCATCACCCGCGCGCCGAGCTGCTGCAGCCGCTCGGTCGCTTCACCGTGCTTCAGGTCCGAGCCCTGCACGGCATAGCCCAGGTTGAGCAGCACCTCGGCGATGCCCGACATGCCGCTGCCGCCGATGCCGACGAAGTGGATCACGTGGATCCGGCGCATGCGATCCTTCATGCGGCCTCCCCTGCGGCCTGCATGCAGGCGGCGGCGAGCTTTTCATCCGCGTCGACGATTGCCGTCGCACGCGCGGCCGCGGCCATGCGCAGCAGCAGCGGCCGGCCCGGTTCGAGCAGCGCGCGCAGGATCGCTGCCAGCGACACCGGCGTCAGGTCGCGTTCGGGCAACAGCCTGGCGCCGCCCGCACGCACGAGGAACTGCGCATTGCGCGTCTGGTGGTCGTCCACGGCCGCTGGAAATGGCACCAGCACGGCAGGCACGCCGGCTGCCGCGAGCTCGGCAATCGTCAGCGCGCCGGACCGGCAGACGGCGAGATCCGCCCAGCCGTACGCACTCGCCATGTCGTCGATGAAGGGCCGCACGTCGGCCTCGATGCCACGCGCGCGATAGGCCTGCACCGTCTCCTCGTGGTTGTGCCTGCCCGTCTGGTGCAACACCTCGGGTCGCAGCGCCACCGGCAATTCAGCGATCGCTGCGGGCAGGACGGCGTTGAGGCGTGCAGCGCCCTGGCTGCCGCCGAACACGAGCAGTCGCACCGGACCCTCGCGTCCCGCAAGCCGGCGCTCCGGCGGCGCGATCGACACGATCTCCGGACGCACCGGGTTGCCGACGCGCTCGGCCCGGATCCTGCTGCCAAAACTGCCCGGAAATCCTTCGAGCACGCGCTTGGCGAAGCGGGCCAGCACTCGGTTGGTGAGGCCCGCAACCGCGTTCTGCTCATGCACCACCAGCGGCCGGCGCAGCAGCCACGCGGCGATGCCGCCCGGGCCTGATGCAAAGCCACCCGCGCCGAGCACGACCTGCGGCTGGTGCTTGCGAATCGCGCGCATTGCCTGGTTGATCGCCACCAGCAGGCGGAAGGGCGCGGCGAGCAGCGTCGCAATGCCCTTGCCGCGCAGACCGCCCACGCTCAGCCACTCGACGGGGATGCCCGCAGCGGGAACCAGGCGCGCCTCGATTCCCTGCTGCGTGCCCAGCCAGACGATGTCGTAGCCGTGACGCTGCAGGACGCGCGCCGTCGCGAGCGCCGGGAAGACGTGTCCACCCGTGCCGCCCGCCATGACCATCGCGACCTTGGCGCTCATGGGCGACGAGCCTCGCGCGGCATGCGCGACACCTTGCCGCCGCGACCTGCAGCCTGCGTGTCGTGATTGATCCGCAGCAGCACGCCGAGCCAGCCGAGCGTGACGAGCATGCTGCTGCCGCCGTACGACAGCAATGGCAGTGTCAGGCCCTTGGTGGGCAGCAGGCCCATGTTGACGCCGATGTTCACGAGGGCCTGCAGCCCGATCCAGACGCCGATCGCCGCAGCGACATACGACTGGAACTGCTGGCCGGCCTGCGCCGCCTCGCGCGAGATCTTCAGCGCGCGCACCACCAGCAGCGCGAACAGGCCGATCACGACCACGACGCCGACGAAGCCGAATTCCTCGGCCAGCACGGCGAACACGAAGTCGGTATGGGCCTCGGGCAGGTAGAACATCTTCAGGACGCTCGAGCCGAGGCCGACGCCGAACCATTCGCCGCGGCCGATGGCGATCAGCGACTGCACCAGCTGGAAGCCGCTGTCGAACGGATCGCCCCAGGGGTCGAGAAAACCCGTCAGGCGTCGCAACCGATAGGGCGAGACGACGGCCAGCGCGGCGAGCGCCAGCGAGCCGAGCAAGATCGGCACCAGCAGGTGCAGGATGCGCGCGCCCGCCAGGAACAGCACGGCGATGCCCGTGACCAGGAGCACCGTGGCCGCGCCGAAGTCGGGCTCGAGCAGCAGCAGCACCGCAGCGGCCCCGAGCACGGCGACCGGCACCATGAAGCCCTTGAAGTCCGCCCGCAGTTCGTCGGCGCGTCGCACCGCGTAGCTCGAGACGTACATCAGCAGCATCACGCGCGCCGCCTCGGACACCTGGAAGTTCATGAAGCCGAGCCGGATCCAGCGCCGCGATCCGTTGACGACGTAGCCGATGCCCGGCACCAGCACCAGCACCAGCAGTGCAAAGGCCCCGATCAGCAGCCACGTCGAGCGCTCGTCCCAGATGCGAGTCGGGATCGCGAGGCCGATGCAACCGGCCACGAGGCCCAGCCCGACATAGGTCAACTGGCGCTTGAAGTAGTGGAAGGCGTCGCCGGTGTCCCGTTCCGAGATGCCGATCGAAGCGGATGCCACCATCACCAGCCCGATCAGCAGCAGCGCCGCGACCGCGCCGATCAGCCACGGGTCGAGCACCAGGCTGCGCGACTGGCCGCTCGAGCGCGCATAGCTGTTGACGGTCGAAGCCGGCGCGCTCATGCGGCGAGACTCCTGACGGCCGCGGCGAACTCGTCGCCACGATGGGTGTAGTCGCGATACATGTCGAGGCTGGCGCATGCAGGCGACAGCAGCACCGTGTCGCCGTCCTGCGCAGCGGCCTGTGCGGCGCGCACGGCAGCGCCCATGTCCGCGGCGCGTTCGGTGCTGCAGATGCCCGCGAGTGTCGCGGCGAGCGCGGCTGCGTCGCGCCCGATCAGCACGACGTGCCGCACCTTGCCCCGAAAGGCCTCGCGCAGTTCCGAGAAATCCTGGTTCTTGCCGTCGCCGCCCGCGATCAGCACGAGCGGACCCGACATGCCCTGCACGGCTGCCAGCGTCGCGCCGACGTTGGTGCCCTTGGAGTCGTTGATGAACCGCACGCCGCGGATGTCCGCAACCCACTGCGAGCGATGCGGCAGGCCGCCGAACGCGCAGAGGGCTGCAAGCGCAGGCGCCAGCGGCAGGTCGAGCGCCTCGACCATGGCGAGGGCCGCCATGGCGTTCGCTGCGTTGTGCAGTCCCTGCAGGCGCATCGACGAGAGCGGCAGCAGCGGCTCGCCCCGACGCACGATCATCGGCTCTGGCGCCTGCTCCAGCGTGTAATCGGCATCGCGCGACACCAGGCTGAACGACACGACCGCCTGCCCCGCGCGCGGCATCGTGCGCACCAGCGGATCGTCGGCGTTGATCACGGCAACGTCGCAACCGTCGAAGATCCGCGCCTTGGCGGCGGCGTAGTCCTCGAGGCTGGAATAGCGATCCATGTGGTCAGGCGTGACGTTCAGCACGGTGGCGGTCGCGGTGCGCAGGGAATGCGTGGTCTCGAGCTGGAAGCTCGACAACTCCAGCACGTACAGGCCGGGCGTGGGCTGCTGCAGCAGGTCGAGCGCAGGCTCGCCGAGGTTGCCGCCCGCCAGTGCGCTGCAGCCGCCCGCAGCGGCGAGCTCGGCGACGAGCGTCGTCACGGTGCTCTTGCCGTTGGTGCCGGTGACGGCCGCGACCGGTGCGGCCGCTTCGCGCGCGAACAGCTCGATGTCGCCGACGACGGGCAGTCCCCGCTCGAGCGCTGCGCGCACGACCGGTTCCTGCAGGGAGAGTCCCGGCGAGATCACGACCTGCGCCACGTCATCCAGCAGCCCGGCCGTGAAGGCGCCGGTGCGCAGTTCGGCCGACGGCACGCCGCTGCGCAGCTGGTCGACGCCGGGCGGCGTCACGCGCGTGTCGGCGACGCGCACGGCAAGCCCCTTGCGCTCCAGGTAGCGAGCGGCAGAAACGCCGGTGCGGCCCAGGCCGAGCACCAGCGCGCGGGTGCCGGCAGCGAGCGGAACGATGGTGTGCCCGGTTGCCGTCATCGCAGCTTCAGCGTCGCCAGGCCGAGCAGCACGAGGATCACGGTGATGATCCAGAAGCGGACGATCACCTTCGGCTCGGCCCAGCCCTTGAGTTCGAAATGATGATGGATCGGCGCCATGCGGAAGATCCGCTTGCCGCGCAGCTTGAATGAAGCCACCTGCAGGATCACCGACACCGTCTCCATCACGAAGACGCCGCCCATGATGAACAGCACGAGTTCCTGGCGGACGACCACCGCGATGACGCCGAGCGCCGCGCCGAGGGCGAGCGCGCCGATGTCACCCATGAATACCTGCGCCGGGTAGGTGTTGAACCAGAGGAAGCCCAGCCCCGCACCGAAGATGGCGGCGCAGATCACCAGCACCTCGCCCGCGCCGGCGATGTAGGGGATGCCGAGGTAGCCCGAGAACACCACGTTGCCCGAGGCGTAGGCAAACACGCCGAGCGCGCCCGCCACCAGCACCGAAGGCATGATGGCAAGGCCGTCGAGGCCGTCGGTCAGGTTCACCGCATTGCTCGAGCCGACGATCACGAAGTACGTAAGCGGAATGAACAGCAGGCCGAGCGGCACCACCACGTTCTTGAAGAACGGCACGTACAGCGTGGTTTCGGCCGGAGCCTGCGCCGTCAGGTAGAGCGCGATGGCCGCGCCGAGGCCCGCCACGGACTGCCAGAAATACTTGTAGCGAGCGATGAGCCCGCGGGTGTTGCCCACCACCAGCTTGAGGTAGTCGTCCCAGAAGCCGATCAGGCCGAAGGCGACCGTCACCAGCAGCACGACCCACACGAACCGGTTGGAGAGATCCGCCCACAGCAGCGTCGCCGCCGTGATCGCCGCAAGGATCAGTGCGCCGCCCATCGTCGGCGTCCCGGCCTTGCTCAGGTGCGTCTGCGGGCCGTCGGAGCGGACGCGCTGGCCCGACCTGGTAATCCGCGAGCCAGCGGATCATGCGCGGACCGACCAGCAGCGAGATGGCCAGCGCCGTGAGCGCAGCGAGGATCGCGCGCAGCGTGAGGTACTGGAAGACGTGGAAGCCCGATTGGTACTCGGCCAGCCAGGCAGTGACGTGGCGCAGCATCTAGTGCCCCCCGACCGACGGCGCGTCACCGGGCACCAGGGCCGCGACGACGCGCTCGAGTCGATTGACGCGCGATCCCTTCACATAGATCGTCACGCCGTCGCGCAGCACGGGCTTCAGCGTGGCAACCACGTCGTCCGCGTTGGCAAACCAGGAGGCGCCGACACCGAAGGATTCGACCGCAGGACGGGAACCCGCCCCGACTGCGAGCAGTCGCGTAACGCCGCACTCCCGCGCCAGCGCGCCCATCTCGGCGTGCAGCTGCGGGCCGTCGGGTCCGAGTTCGGCCATCTCGCCGAGGACCAGCCAGCGCTCGCCGGGGATCCCTGCCAGCGCCCCGAGCCCGACGCGCAGCGAACCGGGGTTCGCGTTGTAGGCGTCGTCGATCAGCCGTGCGCCGTGCAGCGCCTGCTTGATCTGCAGCCGCCCGGACACCGGCTGCATTGCGCGCAGTCCGCGCTCGACCGCCGCGATGTCGGCCCCAGCCGCCATCGCCGCAGCCGTGGCAGCCAGCGCGTTCATCACGTTGTGCTCGCCGGCGAGCGCGAGTTCGATGACGCAGCTGCCGCCCGGCGTCGACAAGTCGAAGGTGGTGACGAATCCCGTGGCACCGAGCCCGGTGCGGACGTTGGCGGCCATCACGTCGGCGCGCTCGCGCAGGCCGAACGTGACGACCCGGCTGGCGTGCTGCGCGAGCCCGCGCCAGAACGCGGCATAGTGGTCGTCGGCATTGATCACGGCGGTGTCGCCCGGTCCCAGCGCCGCCAGCATCTCGCCCTTGCCGCGCGCCACGCCCTCGATGCCGCCGAACCCCTCGAGGTGCGCGGGGCCGGCGTTGATCACCAGCCCGATGTCCGGCTCGCCGAGCGCGGCGAGGTGCGCGATCTCGTGCTGGTGATTCGCGCCCATCTCGATCACGGCGCTGCGGTGCGTGTCCTGCAGGCGGCACAGCGTGAGCGGCACGCCGATGTGGTTGTTGAGGTTGCCCTCCGTGACCAGGCAGGGGCCGAGCTGCGACAGGATCGCGCCGGTCATTTCCTTGACCGTGGTCTTGCCATTGCTGCCGGTGAGGGCCACGACCACGCCAGCGAACGAGCGCCGCCAGGCCTGCGCGAAATGGGCCAGGCCCGCGAGTGCATCGGGCACCAGGACCTGCGGCAGGTCGACATCGACCCTGCGCGCGACCAGCGCCGCGACTGCGCCACGCTGGGCGACGTCGGCGACAAAGTCGTGACCATCAAAGCGGTCGCCGCCGAGCGCGACGAACAGCGCGCCGGGTTCGATCGCGCGTGAATCGCTGAGCACGCGGTCGAACGCGACGTTCGCGCCGTGCAGCACCCCGCCGGCGGCCTGGGCCAGTGTGGCAAGGTCGCGCGTGATCATGTCGCTGCCGCCCGCAGGCACGACTCGACCGCGGCGCGGTCGCTGAACGCGAGCGTCTCGGTGCCCACGATCTGGTAGTCCTCGTGGCCCTTGCCCGCGACCACGACGACGTCGCCAGCCACGGCCTCGCCCAGCGCGGCACGAATGGCTTCGGCGCGGTCGGCGATGACGAGCGCCGCGTCGGGCTCGCGCATCCCCGCCACGACCTGCGCGATGATCGCGGCCGATTCCTCGGTCCGCGGGTTGTCGTCGGTGACGATGCTCACGTCGGCGCAGGCCTCGGCGATCGCGCCCATGAGAGGGCGCTTGCCCGCATCACGGTCGCCGCCGCAGCCGAACACGCAGAACAGCCTGCCTCGCGTGTGGGCGCGGGCCGCGTCGAGCACCTTGGCGAGCGCGTCGGGCGAATGCGCGTAATCGACCAGCACGAGCGGCTGCGTGCCGCCGCCAAAGGCCTCCATGCGCCCCGGCGGGGCCACACAGAGCGCCAGGGCCGCCAGTGCTTTCTGCAGCGGCACGTTCCAGCCGAGCAGGACGCCGAGCACTGCGAGCAGGTTCTCGGCATTGAATTCACCGATGAGCCGCGAACGCAGCAGACCCGCGCCCCAGCTGGTCGCAAGATTGATCGTCAGGCCGGTGGCGGTGGTGCGGAGTTCATTGACGCGGATCCAGCCGGTGCCGCGCTCCGCCCAGACGTCGTTGGTCGTGGTGTAGACGATTTTCTCGACCGACGCGTCGAGCCGGTCGGCCAGGTCGCGGCCGAACGGATCGCGCACGTTGATCACGGCACAGCGCAAGCCGGGGGTGCGGAACAGGCGCGCTTTGGCGGCGCCGTAGGCTTCGAGCGTGCCGTGGTAGTCGAGGTGGTCGCGCGTCAGGTTGGTGAAGACGGCGGTGTCGAAGTGCACGCCGCTGACGCGCTCCTGGTCGAGCGCATGTGAAGAAACCTCGAGGCCCAGCGTCGCCGCGCCTGCGTCGCGTGCTGCAGCCAGTCGGCGCTGCACCGTGACCGCATCCGGCGTCGTGAGTCCGGCGTCGAGCACCTTGCGCGGATGCCCGTGGCCGAGCGTGCCGACGTACCAGCCCCGACGGCCGACGAAATCAGAGGCCTGCGCGAGCAGGTAGGCCGTCGTGGTCTTGCCGTTCGTACCCGTGATCCCCGCCACGCGCAGGTCCGCCGACGGACTGCGGAAGAAGCGGTCGGCCAGCTCGCCGACGTGGCGGCCGAGGTGCGGAATCGCGATGGCAGCCACGCGCTCGGGCAGCGCGGGTGCTTCGAGGTCGGCACCGGGCTCCCACAGCACCGCGATCGCGCCGCGCTCCACGGCGGCGGCGGCGTGCAGCAGCCCGTGCGTGGTGCGGCCCTGGCAGGCGAGGAACACGCAGCCCGGCGTCGCGTGGCGACTGTCCTGCACGAGGTCCGTGACCTGCAGCCCATGGGGCGCAGCGACGTCGAACCCCTCGAGCAAGCGACCAAGAGTCATCTGGTAGCCAGAGCCTGTGGCGCGGGTGGTGCCTAGTGCGTTCATCGAGTGGTCACCACGGGTCCTGCGCCTGCACGACGGTCGTTGGCGAAACGCGCTGCAGGTCGTCGGGTGCGATCGCGAGCAGCCGCAACGCGCCGGACATGACCTCGGCGAAGACCGGAGCGGCGACGTCGCCGCCGTAGAAGCGGCCAGCGCTCGGCTCATCCACCACGACGAGTGCCGCGAGTCGCGGATTGCTCGCCGGCACCACGCCGCCGAACACCGCCATGTACTTCGTGGAGTTGTAGCCGCCGTTCGCCGCTTTCCATGCGGTGCCCGTCTTGCCGGACACGCGGTAACCCATGACGGCCGCGCGCCTCGCCGTGCCGGCCTCGCTCACGACGTTCTCGAGCATCTGCACCAGTTCACGTGCGATCGCGGGCTCCATGATCTGCTCGCCTGCGGGCGGCACGTCGACGCGGCGCAGGCTCACAGGGCGACGGATGCCGCCCGCGCCGAGCACCGCATACGCCTGCGCCAGCTGCAGCGGCGTGACGGAGAGGCCGTAGCCATACGCCATCGTCGCCTGTGCCGATCGGGACGCCAGTGTTCTTAGCCCGTAGGATGCCGGCCGATTCGCCCGGGGAAGCCCGAGCCCGTGACCGCGCCGAAGCCCAGGTCGTGCAATGACTGCCACATCTCCTGCGGCTTGAGCGTCAGCGCGATCTTCACCATGCCGACGTTGCTCGATTTCTGCAGGCACCGTGCAGACGTCGATCGTGCCCAGGTTGTGCTTGTCCTTGATCGTCTTGATGCCGACACGCAGGGTGCCCGGGCCGGTCTCGATCAGCGTGTCGCAGTGGAAGCGGCCGGTCTTCATGGCGGCGCCGACGATGAACGGCTTGATGCTCGAGCCCGGCTCGAAGAAGTCGTTGGTCGCGCGATTGCGATAGCGCGACGGCAGGTACTGCTCGCGGTCGTTCGGGTTGAACGCCGGCTGGTTCACCATCGCCAGCACCTCGCCGGTTTCGATGTCGAGCACGACCACCGAACCGCCCTGCGCCTCGTTGACCTGCACGGCCTGCTTGAGCGCGCGGTAGGCGAGGTACTGCACGCGCAGGTCGATGCTGGTGCGCAGGTCCTGGCCCGGGCGCGGCGCCTTGATCAGCTCGATGTCCTCGAGCGTGCGGCCCTCGCGGTCGCGCATCACGCGCTTGACGCCCGGCACGCCGCCGAGCCACTCGTCGAACGCGAGTTCGAGGCCTTCCTGGCCCACGTCGTCGACGTTGGTGAAGCCGAGCAGGTGTCCGGTCACTTCACCGGCCGGGTAGTAGCGGCGGTACTCGCGCAGCGTGTCGACGCCGGGAATGCCGAGCGCCTTCACCTTGTCCGCGTCCTGCGGCCGCATGTGGCGCACGAGGTAGACGAATTCGCGGTCGAGGTTGCTGGTGACGCGCCGCGCCAGCCAGTTCTTGTCGCGGCCGAGCGCCTGCGCCAGCCTGGCGAATTCCTGCGGATGCTGGGCAAGCTTGCGCGGGTCGGCCCACACGGTGTCGACGGGCGTGCTGACCGCCAGCGGCTCGCCGTTGCGGTCGAGCACCATGCCCCGGTTCGCCGACAGCTTCACGTCGCGCAGGATGCGCGCGTTGCCCTGCCGCTCGAGGAAATCCTGGTTGAAGTACTGCAGGTAGAGCCCGCGGGCGAGCAGCGCAATGGCGCACAGCGTCAGCAGCGCGCCCACCAGCCAGAAGCGCCAGCTGCCGACCTCGGCAGTGGCCGACTCGCGCGAGGGACGATCGCGGAAGCTCTTGCCGACGGTCATGGCTGCACGACGCGCAGATCGGACGGCTGCGGCGTGATCATCCCGAGCTCGTCGTGCGCGACGCGCTCGACGCGCCCATGCGTGGCCCACGTGCTCTGCTCCAGCTGCAGCTGGCCCCACTCGATATCGAGGTCGTCGCGCCGGTCGGTGAGCTTCTGCAGCTCGTTGAACCGGGTGCGTGCTTCCTGCTTGCCATAGACGACGCCGAGCGCCGACACCAGCACCGCGACCCAGAGCACCGCCACGAGCTGGCGCCACTGCGTGAGTTTCATGCCGCCACCTTTTCGGCCACCCGCAGCACGGCGCTGCGCGACCGCGGGTTGGCCGCGACTTCCGCGTCGCCCGCCATGACGGCGCCGCCGACGAGCTTCAGGCGCGGTCGCGCATGCGGCGGCACGTTCGGCAATTCAGCGTAGAGGGGATCGCCGTGCGCTTCGCGGCGCATGAAGCGCTTGACCAGGCGGTCTTCGAGCGAGTGGAAGCTGATGACGCAGAGCCGGCCACCCGGCGCGAGCAGGCTGACCGCCTGCGGCAGGGCGGCCTCGACTTCCTCGAGCTCACGGTTGACGTGGATGCGGATCGCCTGGAACGAGCGGGTGGCGGGATGCTTGCCGGGTTCGCGCGTGGGCACGGCGCCCGCGACCAGCTCGGCCAGCTGCCGCGTCGTGACCAGCGGCGCGACGCCGCGCGCAGCCACGATGGCGCGCGCGATGCGACGCGAGAACTTTTCTTCGCCGAGCTTGAAGAGCACGTCCGCGATCTCCCGCTCGCCCGCACGCGCAAGCCATTGCGCGGCGCTGATTCCGGACTCGTTGTCCATGCGCATGTCGAGCGGACCGTCCTGCATGAAACTGAAGCCCCGCGTGGCCTCATCGAGCTGCGGCGACGAGACCCCCAGGTCCAGCAGTACGCCTTGCAACCCACCTTCCAACCCTGCCGCGCGGACCCGCTCTTCGAGCCGGCCGAACGACCCCCTGACCAGAGTGAGGCGGCCCTCTGCCGCGAAGCGTCCGCGTCCCGCGGCAATGGCTTGCGGGTCGCGATCGATGGCGCAGAGACGGCCCGCAGGACCGAGCCGCTCCAGAATGGCCGCGCTGTGTCCGCCGCGACCGAACGTGGCATCGCAGTAATGCCCGTCGGACTTCACGGCGAGACCGCCCAGCACCTCGTCCAGAAGTACCGGCGTGTGCGCATCCACCTCGCGCGCCTACAGCGACAGCTGTTCGAGTTCGGCGGGCAACTCACCCGGCTCGTCACCCGCCAGCAGCCATTCGTCGCGACGCTCGTTCCAGTGCTGTTCGTCCCACAACTCGAAACGACTGCCTTGCCCGATCAGCATTGCCTGGCGCGCCAGCCCCGCGTATTCGCGCAGCTTGGGCGGCACCAGCACGCGGCCATGCGAGTCCAGCTCGAGGTCCGTGGCGTGTCCCACCATCAGCCGCTGCAACCTCCGCGCCTGCGGATTCAGGGTCGGCAGGCGCATCAACTTGCGCTCGATCTCCTCCCAGTCCGGCAGGGGATAGATCAGCAGGCACTTGTCAGCGCGATCCACGGTCGCCACCAGCCGCCCCTCGCTGCGCTCGACGAGCGTGTCCCGGTACCGCGCGGGCATGGCCACGCGGCCTTTGGCATCGAGGGTGACTTTGTTGGCTCCACGAAACATTTCAGGCGTCTTCCGGGCCGGCAGCCCATTTCATCCCACTTTTTCCCACTCGCCGCCACTATAGGGTCGAGGCGCAGCCAGCGTCAACGGTTCACTTCAAAAATTCCTCAATAGGGACAGTGACTTAGGCTCGGCGGGGTCGGGAGCTCGGACAGGGTGATTTGGTTTGCCAGAACAATCATGCACTTAGGAGATGTTCCTTAAGTACGCATCACGAGCTGGGATCCGTGGGAAATGCGGGCCGGAGCGCTGGACTCAGACCGGATGCGGCATGTCTGCGCAGGCCGCAACGCCAGCCGGACGCAGGGTTTTGTGGGGGAAAGTGGCCGTCAATGGCCCGCGCAGCGCCGGCTTTGAGTCGCTCGGCGGTGGGGAGAAGTGGGTCGCCGGGCCCAGGTGGGCCGGCGCCAGCCGAATTAGGTGGGAGTCGGCCGATAAGCCGGGTTCTGTCGAGGACAACCATCCATCTGGGACGCACGTCGCCGTACGCCTCGAGCGACCTACCCGGAAGCCCCTGCGGGCAGCAGGAACGGACCCGAAGGCCCGCGCGCTTCCCTATTTGGTCTTGCTCCAGGTGGGGTTTGCCGTGCCGCCGAATGTTGCCACCGGCGCGGTGCGCTCTTACCGCACCCTTTCACCCTTACCTGCCACGACCCGTTTGCACGACTCGTGACATAGGCGGTTTGCTTTCTGTTGCACTGTCCGTGGGCTCGCGCCCCCCAGGCATTACCTGGCACCTTGCCCTATGGAGCCCGGACTTTCCTCCACGCCGTTAAACGCAGCGGTTGCCTGGCCGACTCCCGCGCGCAGTATAGGGGATAGTGTGGGATAGTGATTAGTGATTAGTGGACTGGTGCGTGACGGCCGCAGTCCGACTGATTCACGTCACTATTCCCTATTCACTATTCACTAGTCACTAGCCCTCGCCTCCTGCTGCAGGGCCAGCGCGAGTTCGTACAACTCCTTGCGGCCACGTCCCGTGAGCTGCGCCGCGATGCGTGCGGCCTGCGACACCGGCAATTCCTGCAGCAGGACCTTGAGCGTGCCAGTGGCCGCGAGCACATTCGCGTCCGCGTCGTCCTGCCTGGGCGCACCCTCCACGACGAGCACGATCTCGCCTCGCGCCATGTTGGCGTCGGTCGCGCACTGGCTCGCCAGCGCGGCCAGTGTGCCGCGGTACACGTGCTCGAAGCGCTTCGTGATCTCACGCGCCACCGCAGCTTTGCGCTCCGCGCCGAACACCGCCGCCAGGTCCTGCAGGGTTGCCTCGAGGCGGTGCGGCCCTTCGTAGAAAACGAGCGAGCGCGTTTCCTGCGCGAGCGCCTGCAATGCCGCGCGGCGCGCCGTGGACCTGGCGGGCAGGAATCCTTCGAACACGAATCGATCCGTGGCGAGCCCGGCAATCGACAACGCCGCGATGGCGGCACACGGACCGGGAATCGCGACGACCTCGACCCCGGCTTGCGCGGCGGCGGCCACCAGCAGCGCACCCGGATCGCTCATGAGCGGCGTGCCCGCATCGGTGACGAGCGCCATGCGGGTACCGGCCTGCAGTCGCGCCACGAGCGCGGGCACTCGGCTGCGTTCGTTGTGCTCGTGCAGCGATTCGACGCCATGCGCGGGAAGCGCGATGCCATGCGCCTCGAGCAGCGTGCGCGTATGCCGCGTGTCCTCGGCCAGCAACAGGTCTGCAGCGCGCAGCGTCGCCACTGCCCGCGGGCTCAAGTCCTGCAGGTTGCCGATCGGCGTTGCCACGACGAAGAGTGCGCCCGCCGGCTTCGGCCCCGTAGAATCCACTGCCAGTCCGGTCAAGTGCGCCTCCCCAAGGATTCCGCATGCTGCACGTATCGCCTCGAAGCGGGCAAGCTCGCTGCACGCAACGCTGGCTCGCAGTACTCGCGGCGCTGGCTTGGCTTGGCTGCGCCGCGCCTGCGGTGTCGCTCGCGCAATCGACCGCGCGGACGCTCGCGGAGGCTGCTGCCCTCGCGCAGCAGGGCGATCACCTCGCCGCCGCCGCCCGCTACGAGCAACTGGCGCGGCGCGGCTTCATGAGCTGGGACACCACGACGGCCCTGCTGGCGGCCCGCGAGTATGCCGCCGGCGGTGCGCTCGACGACGCGCAGCGCCTGGCAGGCAAAGTGCGCAACCGCGTGACCACCGACGACGAGCGGTTGCTGGCGCTCGAGGTGGACGCACGGCTCGCCCTCGGTCGCAACGACCCCGCGCGGGCCCTGGTCGCGCTGCGAGCCCTGCCGACACCTTTGCCACAGGAATCGGCGCCGGACCTGCTCGCACTGCGCGGCCGCGCCGAGTTCGCGAGTGGCGACGCGCTGAGTGGCGTGCGCACGTTCGAAGAACGCCGGGATGCTTTGTCGGCACCGGCTGATCGCGCCGCCAACGATCGCCTGCTGCTGGACCAATTGTTGCTGTACCCACCCGGACCGGTGACGGCTGCGGGTGTATCCGAGCGCGAGCGCGGCTGGCTTGAACTGCCGTCCGCCGTCGCGGCTGCCGGCAACAGCACGACGGCGACAGGCGCCGCGGGCGGCGACGATGCGCCGCGGCAGTGGGCGCTGCGCCATCCCGGGCATCCGGGCGCCGCCTTCCTGCCGGACCCGGCAGCGGGCGCGCCCGCGGGCACCCTTGCAGGCGGACCGACCAGTGGCAGCATCGCCTTGCTGTTGCCGCTCACCGGCAAGCAGCAGGCCGTAGGCATGGCGGTGCGCGACGGCTTCACGGCCGCGTGGTACGCCTCGTCTGCGGCAGACACGCGGCCGCGCGTCGATATCTACGACACGGCCGGCCCTGGCGCCGCCGCCGCGTACCAGCGTGCGCTCGCGGCGGGCGCGCGCATCGTGGTCGGGCCGCTGACCAAGGAAGACATCGTTGCCGTGATCACCTCGCAACCCGCCGGCCTGGCGGTGCCCACCCTCGCGTTGAACACGGTGAGGTACGGCGACTGCGTCCGGCACGGCGCCCCCCGCGTTCCTGTATCAGTTCGCGCTCGACCCGGAACAGGAAGCGCGCGCCGTCGCGCGACGCATTGCCGCTGACGGCCTGGTGCGCGGGATCGCCTTGTTCCCGGACAACGGCTGGGGCCAGCGGGTCCACGATGCGTTCATGCAGGAGCTGCAGGCGACCGGCACGGTCACGCTGATGTCGGCGCAGTATTACGACGCCGGGGCACGGGATTTCTCGGGTCCGTTGCGCGCAGCGCTGGGTCGCTACGGCGGCGCGGGCGATCGCAGCGCGAAATCGAACCAGCCGCCGGTCGCGCGTAATGCGGCGGCCGAGCAGGCCACCGGACCGCAGTTCGCGTTCGTCGCCGCGATGCCGCAGGCCGCGC
The DNA here is from genome assembly GCA_963746325.1 of uncultured Gammaproteobacteria bacterium. Taxonomy (GTDB): domain Bacteria; phylum Pseudomonadota; class Gammaproteobacteria; order Steroidobacterales; family Steroidobacteraceae; genus RPQJ01. Next base: position 248,032 of record CAVVBC010000005.1, read on the forward strand.
GCGCGCTCGCCCCGCAGTTGCGCTTCCAGATGACGTATGACCTGCCGCTCTATACCACGTCCGACGCCTGGGACCCCAGCGTGCGAGCGGTTGCCGACATGGACGGCATGATTTTTCCCGAGATGCCGTGGCTGCTGTACGGCGGCCAGGGCGCGCCGGAGCTCTGGGATGCCGTGCAGGGCGAATGGTCGGCGCGCGCCCGCGGCCGCCTGCGCCTGTACGCCTTCGGCTACGACGCTTTCCGCCTGGCGCAGCAGTTCGGCAGTGCGGGCGCCGTTGCTGCCGGCGTCGACGGCCTGACGGGCCTGCTCGAGCTGGACCGCGCCGACGGCCGCGTGCAGCGCAGCCTGCAGTTCGCCCGCATCGAAGCGGGCAAGCCACAGTCGGCAGGCGCAAGCGTGCCCGTGTATCGCGAGGTTCTGCCCGCAAATACGACGGGCACGCCGCCGGCCAACTGAGCGACAAAGGATGCCGGGCCGCGCGTCTGCGCGGCATAGCCAGGGCATCGCGATTGGGCACGACCTCCACGACCACTGAACTCGGGCGTGCCGCCGAAGCCCGCGCTTTGCGCCACCTCGAGGAGGCCGGGCTGCAATTGCTCGCACGCAATTACCGGTGTCGCGCGGGCGAGCTGGACCTGGTGATGATCGAGCCGCAAGCGCGAGTGCTGGTGCTGGTCGAGGTGCGCTCGCGTTCGCGCAGCGACTACGGACTCGCCGCGGCGACGATCAGCGCAGATAAGCAGCGCCGCTGCTCGCTCGCAGCCCGCCACCTGTTGCTCACGCGGCGTGAACTGCGCCAGCTGCGCGCCCGTTTCGACGTCGTCGCAATCGACCCGCCGCCGGAGCCGGGCGGCGCCCCGCTGGTCACCTGGATTCGCAACGCATTCGAATTGCGTTAGATCCTGTCAGGGCGCCGCTTCGTTGCGCTCGCGCGGATGGCGACCGAACGACATTTCCAGCACGACGGCCGCCTCGGGCACCCACTCGCGCGGCTCGGACAGCTCCTCGCGGATCCACCCCCCGCCGCCGCGCAGCTCCAGGAACAGCCAGTCACGGAAGATACGCTGGCGATGGATGAGCAACAGCTGGTACTCGACCGGGCTGACGTCACGACCCGTCTCGCCCCGGATCGCCCCGCGCAGGGCCACGGCGCGCCTTGCGCTCAGCGCGTTGAACAGGGTCAGGTTGGTGTTCCAGCGTAAGCCGTCCGTGGCTTCCGAGACGCGCAGGTGATTGCCCCAGCGCAACATGCGCGTGTCGCCGAGCGCGCGTTCGAACACCAGTCGCGTGGCAGTGCCGAAGCCGTCCTCGTTCTCCCAGAACACGGTCTGGCGGGCCCGGAACAGCAGGTTCTCCGCAAGACGATCCTGGTACCAGTAGCTCGCCTGCACGTACGGGTCGGGCGGCGTCCGCAGCCGCACGCCGGCACCCAGACTCAAGCGGCTGCGCGTGCCACGCATCGGCTCGAATCCGAGCCCGAGGAGCCAGCTGGTGTCTTCGTCCTCGTCGGTGAATGCGATGCTGTCGAACTCCCCCGAGCCGCCCTCGACGAAGGCCTCGTCGGTGTCGCGCCCGAACACGGCCAGCAGGCGCTGCTGGGCCACCGGCATCTGCACCTGGGCCCGCAGGGTGAACTCCTGGCCGAAACCGTCGCGCTCGTCCCACACGACGCCGCCCCGCAGTCGGCCGTGCGTCGTCCGCGTCTCGACCAGCTCATCCTCGGGCAGCGTTCCGAACAGGCGATCGAAGCGCCAGGCCGTGACGCAGACGCTGCGCTCGACTCCGGTGCGGACGCTGTCGAGCCTGAGGGCATCGGGGCCCTCGAGTTCGGGGCAGGGAGCGCGCGGCGGATCCACCGTAACGGGCTCGCCGGCAGGGCCCACCGCCGTGTCGTGCACGTCCGCTCGCGCTGGATCAGGATCAGGTGCTGCGACGGCCGCGCACGGGGCCAGCAGCAGCAGTTGGATGGCGAGGGCAGCAAGTCGGGCGTTGGCAGCGGTCATGCAGTGGCGCGATTGTACCGATCCGCCCGCATGCGTCAGTGCCGGCGCAGGCGCCGACCCGTTCGAAGACGGCGATGGGTCGCCGTCACCCCCAGAAGCCGACGACGCGCTGCACGGTCCAGAACGCGGCGACCGAACCGATCACGTACGCCACCGGCACGCGCACAACCGCCTCCGCCTGCCACGGACCGTGCTCGGCATGGCCGGGCTTGCGCAGCAGCCGCGTGACGGCCGAGAGCACCAGCATTACGACGGCGATGAAGGCCAACTGCCCCGCTTCGACACCGACGTTGAAAAACAGCAGGGCCAGCGGGATGTCCTGCTCCGGCAGGCCCACCTCGCGCAGCGCGCCCGAGAAGCCAAAACCATGCAGCAGGCCGAACACGAACGCGACCAGCCACGGCGCGGTGGCAGTCAGGCTGCGCTGGCCCTCGGCGCGGCGCAGGATCTCGGCCGCGACGAACATCACCGACAGCGCGATCGTGGCCTCGATCGGGGCCTGCGGCGCGTAGACCCAGCCGAGCGTCGCCCCTGCCAGCGTGATGCTGTGCGCAATGGTGAAGGCGGTGACGGTGCCGACGAGCTGCTTCCAGCTGCCCACGAGGAACAGCAGGCCGAGCACGAACAGCAGGTGATCGATGCCGAGCAGGATGTGCTCGACGCCGAGGAGGAAGTAAGTCTTCGAGACTTCGAGCGCGGTGGGCGCGGCCGTCACCTCGAACGATGTCTGTTCAGGGGTCAGCCGCACCGTCTGCGTCGTGCCGTCGACGCGCTCGACGCGAGCCAGCACGTCGGTACGCGTGGCGCTCAGGCCGTCGATGGCGATCGTCCGGCCGACGAGGCCGCCCTCGCAGTTCGCCTGCCACTGCTCGACGAACGCACCGCCGACGAAGGTGCCGTGCTGTGGCGCGCCAGCGCATTCTCGCGGCAGGCGCACGTGCAGGCTCAGTCGATACTCACCGCGCGCCGGCACCTTCCAGACGACATTGAACGCGTCTGGCGCGGTCTCGCGCAGCTCCAGATAGGCCGGGCGCACCTCGTGCGCGGCGGCCGCGGCAGCCCAGCAGGTTGCCGCGACAAGCGGCAGCAGGAGGCGCTGCACGCACGTTCCCCGCGACAGCACCTTGTTCACCGCTTGGCGTCGCCCGCGGCGGGGGCTGCGAACAATTCGGCCGCGGGTCCCTCGACACGCACTTCGTACTTGTCGCGCAGTGCAGCCAGGAATGACTGGTTCTGCCGCTGGCGTTCCCGGGACTGCCATTCACGCAGCACGATGGGCCGGATCTCAGCCAGCGTGGGCGTCTTGCCGACGCCGCGTGCGTCGACCCGGACCAGATGCAGGCCGAAGGCGGATTCGACCGGGCCCGACCATTGCCCGATCGGGGCTGCATCGACTTGCTGCACGAATTCGTCGCCGAAAGTGTTGGCAATCGCCTGCGGTGTCGCCGCCTCCATCGTCGGGGGCAGCATCGTTGGATCGCCCGCGTCGGCCAGTCGCGCGGGGCCCTGGTCCGCCTGCAGCTTCGCGAGCAGCTTCTCGGCGTCAGACCGCACCGCGTCGCCCGCGGCGCTCGGCGCTCAGGAAGACCTGCTGGAAAGTCAGCTCGGACGGCTGCGCGAACTTCGCGGCGTTCTCCGCCAGGAACGCCTGCAACTGCGCGTCGCTCGGCTCGACGGCGTCCGCCACGCTGTCCGAGATGAATTCCATCTTCTGCCGCAGCCGGCGGCGGATCACCGTGTCGTTCTGGTCGAGACCCATGGCTGACCGCTTCGCGGTAGTAGATTTCTTCGGCGACATAGTCGTCGATCAGGCCCTTGAGTTCGGCGGTTGTCGGTGGACGCATCCAGACGACGGCGAAACTCTCTGCCAGTGCCGTGGTGCGGGCCGCGGAGATCTCGATCACGCGGGGCGCCTGCGACGCGCCACCGTTCGTCGCCTCGTACAGCAGGAAGAGACCTGTGCCGAGCAGCAGGAAGTGCAGCAAAGGTTCGCGCAGCAGACGTCGGATCACCGGGATGCCTTTTGACTAGCCATTCATGAAAGCGGCCGGCATGCGCTGGCATACCGGCCGCTGGAACCAAGGCGGGAACGATTCAGGTTACGGCGAATACCAGATCGGCGACGTCCACGCACGTTCCTGCTGCTTCATCGGGATTTCCGGGCTCATCTTGACGGCGAAGCGCACCTGGTCGTACGCCGTCCAGCGGGGCGTGGGGATCTCGATCACGCGGGCATAATAGAACGCGCGCTGCCCGGGCTGGAAATCCGGATCTTTCCAGACCGCAGCCAGTTCGGGGGCACCGATCGTGTTCAGGAACGTGGCCTGGGACACGTCGACCGTGTCGCCCACCGGCGGCAGCTTGCCGTCCTTGCCGGGTTTGCGGTCGCCAGACCACACCACGTCGTACACCTTTTCCTGCGCCTTGCCCGAGGCGTCGAGCCAGCCCTTGATGACCTGGATGCGGTCGAGGTTCGCGCCCTGCGGATCCTTGAGCGCGGCGACGAGGAAGCTCGGCGACGTGCCGCCCGCGGCGCGCTTCAAGTCGCCGCCCATCGGCACACCCTTCGTATAGCCGACTTCGGCCAGGTAACGCGATTGCGCATCCTCGGGCGTGAAGCCGTAGCCGCCAAAGAAGCGCACCGTCATGCGCGTGCCGGAGGTGCCGTACGTCTCGCGTCGCGTCATCGCGTCGAAGACCGCTTCGCGGGTGTTGTCGGTGGCCCACACGGCCGCATAGCCGGCCGCGAGATACTGCCACGTGTAGCGCGCCGCACCGCCTGCGCCCTCGCCGGTGCTCGACTGCTGCTTCCAGCGGTCCGCGCTCGGCTCCTGCCCGGGGAACTTGCCGAAGAAGTTGTCTTCTTCGACGAAGGGCAGCGCGTTGTGGGCATCGGAGCTGCCGATGATGCCGGACTTGAACGGGTTCACGCCCAGCTTGGCCTCGTGCTCGAGGCCGCGCATGAATCCGGCGCGCACGAAGCTGGTCGGCATCATCTCCTGCGGTGAGCTTCCCGCCCAGGGTGAGGTTGCCGAGCTCCCAGCCGGCGATGCCGTATTCCAGGAACTCGTCGTTCGGGGAAAGCTTTGGATGGCTCTCGGAGGCACCCTTCATCTGCACGATTTCCTGCACCGGCTCAAAGCGTTGCCGGCGCTCGGCGTACTCCTTGGTCAACGGCGAGCCGTCGAAGGCCTGCGCGGCGAACATGCGGCCGTTCGACAGGTTGCCGTTGTGCGGGATCGCGAGCGCACGACCGCCGGTGCGCTGCTCGTAGGACTCCATCCAGGCCCAGAGCTGCTGCGGGTCCTCGCTGTTCCAGGACGAGAACGGAAACACCTGGCTCGCGCGAGCCTGCCCGTCGCGCAGCAACACGTTGCGATGCAGGTTGTCGCCACCCGGCGTCGGCGTCCACTCGAAACCGATGAGAGTGGTGAACTTGCCGGGCTCGTTGTACTTGTCGGCCATGACGGCCGCGCGCTGCCAGACCGACATCATGAGCGGGCCGGCAACCTTGGGGTCGGTCAGCACGGACGGCAGTGTGTTCGTCGCCTGCGCGCCGATCAGCTCGGTCACCGCCGCGGCGGCCTCGGTACCGCCCGCCTTGATCATGCGGCTCCAGCGCTCGACGGTGCTGTCGCCCATCACCGCGGGGTTGCCGTTGTAGACCTCAGTAATGAGCCCGAGGCCCTCGGCGTGATCGCTCAGGACGACGAAATCGAGCGGCCGCGACAGACGGGCGGGCAGCCCCGTCGCGGAGATCACGTCCTCACCGCGGGCGATGCGATACGTCTGTTCCGGCGTGAAGCGATTGCCGGTCGTGAACGCATCGCCGGAGTTGGCGCTGTGCAGGTGGGTGTCGCCCCACAGCACGCGCGTCGGGTACTTGCGACCGGCGTAGGGCGAATAGGCTTTCGCCTGTGACGACGGGGCACCGACAGGCAGCGGCACCGAGTCGTCGTCGCCGGCGTCCAGGACGCCATAGGGCGCCTTGGGCACCTCGGCGTTGGCCTGGACTACTGGCAGTGCGGCACCAATGAGCGCCAGTGCAGCGGCGTTTGCGATCAAGCGCAGTTCAAACTTCATCCGTACCCCCCTGTGCCCGCGCGCGGCTGCAGCGGCCGCGACGTGCCTGTGTGATGCAAGCAAATCCACGTCGACGCCCCGCAGGCGGGGAATCAGAACGAGATCGCAAGTCCCAGGCCCGGCCCGTGCTGGGTCAGGTCGTAGTGCTGGTAGTTGCGGCCCTCGCCGTCATCGTAGTCGTACGAGATCGCGCGGTAGCCCGCGTACCAGCTGAAGCGATCCGACTGCTGGAAGGTGAAGCGGGTCAGCGCGTGCCACGTGAGATCGGCGCCGGAATCGAGCCCGCCGCCGATGTCGCCGCGCAGCGTGAAGCGCCACCTGTTGCTCATCGGCCGGTCGTAGAGGAGGCCGATCATCGGGTCGACCCAGCTGGCACTGCGCTCGGCCTCCACGACCCGCTGCAGCACCCTGACCCGCAGGTCGGCGTCGAGGTCAAAGTAGGCGAGCGAGACCAGCGCCTCGGTGTGCGGCAGGATCCGTCGACCGACGGTCGCCATGGCCGTGAGCTGCTCGACGTCGAGCGACGCGCTCGCCCTGTTCTGGTCCGTGGCCTTGCTCTGGCCGAGGTTCATGTAGGTGAGGTCGCCGGTGAACGACCAGTCGTCGTTGGCAACCCGGTAGGCGGCCATCGCACCGAACTTCAGCGAGTCGAAAAAGTCGGACAGGTTCGAGTCGACCTCGACCTGCAGGGGCCCGATCTGCGCGTCGCCTTCGATCTTCGCGCCCATGCCGTACAGGAACACGGTCTGGCGCCATTCGCCCGGGCCTTCCTCGGCCTGCGCAAGCGGGGCGAACGCTGCCAGCAGCGCCGCGATGGTCCAGGATGCAAGCCGGTTCGAGATCATCTGCAACTCCCATGTAAGCAATTGTCGTCAGGCGTCCACGCACAGGCGCGCGGAGCAGGTGTTCGCGGATCGACTCATCGGCGGCCGGCGCCGGCACCGGTCATCGTCCCGTGCGTCCCTGAGCAATCCTGGTCAGTTTGGGACCGAATCATGTACGTAACGCGTGAGCCTTATCAAGCCATGCACCGAGCGCATGGCCTGATTGCGCCGGGTGTCTCGCCGGGGTCGCGATGTCCGCGCAATCGTAGTGCCGCCCACCCGACGCCGGGGCCGTGATTGCGGCCGACCCGCGACCACCTTGTATGCACCGGTAGGCGACTCAAGCCTCGGCTCATGCATCTTGTGCATGCCTGATATAGAGTCCGCGCCATGTCGCTCGACATCCGCCACATGCGCCACGTGATCGCCCTCGACGAGCACGGGAGCTTTGCGCGCGCCGCGACCGCGCTCGGACTCAGCCAGTCCGCGCTATCGCGCAGCATTCAATCGGTGGAGCGCACGACTGGCAGCAGCTTGTTCGTCCGCACCGCGACGGGGGTCGAGCCGACCGACGGCGGCCACGTTTTCATCGCCCGGATCCGGCAGATCGCGCAGCTCATCGACGATCTCGACCGCGACGTGATGAGCGAGCGCGGCCTGCAGAGCGGCCACCTGCACATCGGTGGCGGCCCGTACCCGGCGCAGTCGATGCTTGCCGACGCGCTGGCCCGGTTCGTCGCCGACTACCCGCGCATCGTCGTGCGCGTGATGATGCGTGACTGGGATGAATTGCTGCGTCGGCTCCGGGCGCGCGAGATCGAGTTTTTCGTGGCGGAATTCAGCACGTTCGCGGGCGACCTCGACCTGGACTTCGAGCCGCTCGCACCGCACCCCACCTTCATCATCGCGCGCCGCGGGCACCCGTTGGCGGGTCGCGGCCCGCTGGGAATCGCGGACGGCTTCGCCTATCCCTACGCGTCGCTGACCCGCATTCCGCCGCGGTCGCTCGAACCGATCCGGCTGGCGCAACGCCGGTCGCCGGATGCCACCGCCGGCTACCGGGTATTCCCTGCACTCGAGTTCAACGCGCTGGATGCCGTCAGGAAGATCGTGCTCGGGTCCGATGCGCTGATGGTGGCGCCGCTCGCCTGCGTGGCGGACGAACTCGATGGCGGACGGCTCGTGGTGCTGGGCGCGGAGCCGTACCTGGCCGTGCGCTATGCAATCGTCAAGCTCAAGGGCCAGCCGCTCACGGCAGCCGGCGTGCGTTTCCGCGAGTACGTGCGCGAAGCGGAACGCGTCTTCACGGAACAGGAACAGGTGTTGCTCGAGCGCTGGCGGCCGCGACCTGCGCCGCTCGCCCCGGCCGGCACGGCCCCGCACGCCCCGTCGCGCTCGCGACGGAGACCAGCGCCTCGCAAGTGAGGTTGCGCGTGCAGCCCGGCTACTTCACGACCTTGAAGCGCGCGCGACGGCTGTCGGCAGGGGACGTCGGCTTCGGCCCCGGATCGTCGCCGCCTGGAGACTCCGGCGTGGTCGTCTTGCCGCCCGCAGCCACCGCGCCGCCCTCGACGTCTTCTTCGGCGAAAATCATGCCCTGCCCGGTTTCGCGCGCGTAGATCGCGAGCACGGCGTGGATCGGCACGCGCACCGACATGCTCACGCCGCCGAAGCGCCCGCTGAACGTCACGTCCTCGTTGCCGAGGCGCAGGTTCGCGGTGGCGCTCCAGCTCACGTTCAGCACGATCTTGCCGTCCTTCACGTAGGGCCGCGGGACCTCGACGTCGCCGGCGTTGGCGTCGACGACGAGGTGCGGCGTGCAGAGGCTGTCCGAGATCCACTCGTGGATGGCACGCAGCAGGTACGGACGGCGCGCCTTCATCGGCGGACCCGTCTCGTCTGGCGGCGGTGGCGGTGGCGGCGTGCGTACTGCTGGATGAGTTCACGGCGACGATAGTATGCCGCGACCAACGCAGCCGACGGGATCGGATCAGACCGCCCTCAGGCCGGTCGCCGCGCCGACGACGGGGCGGCAGCCGGAGTGCCGCTGCGCATGTCCCGTTCGGCCTGGCTCAGGCTGCGCAGGAACGAGGGCCGGGCAAAGGCCTTCGTCGCGTACTTCTCGATGGCGGGAGCCGTCGCCGCCATGGCGGCGGTGTCGACGTCCCAGCGGCTCAGGCGCCAGAGGATCGGTGCCACGGCCGCATCGAGTTGGGAAAACTGGTCGGAGAGGAACCAGGCCCGCATGCGGAACAGCGGCTCGGAGGCGAGCAGGCTCTCCGTGAGCAGCCTGCGTGCGCGGTCTTTCTCGCGGCGGTCGGCGCCCGAGCCGGGCTCGAGCGTATCGGACACCGCATACCATTCCTGCTCGATGCGGCGCAGGGCCAGCCGCGCATGCGCCCGCGCCCCGGGATCGGTGGACGAAAGCGACGGATGCGGGAACCGCTCGTCGATGTACTCGCAGACGATGCCTGGCTCGTAGACGACCAGTTCGCGGTCGACGAGCGTGGGCACCGTCTGGTACGGATTGAGGTCGATCAGGTCTTCCGGCGGACTCGCTGGCTCGGTTTCGACCACTCGGGTCTCGAGGGCCTTTTCTGCCAGCACCAGCCGGACCCGATGGCAACGCGCATCGGTGGCTCGTGAATACAACGTCATCATGCCGCGGCTACCCCTGGTCCAAGAGCACGGACAGCCCCGACGGGCTGCGTACCCGGCGGCGGCTGCAGTTTCCCGTGCGCTCCGCGCAGCACCCGCGAGAGTGCTGCGGCCGGAGACGATGGGGGCTGCGCCGGCCGTAGCCGGCTTATTTCACGTCCTTCCAGTATTCCTTCTTGAGGGCATACGCGAGCAGCGTGAAGAACACGAGGAACGCGATGACCACGAAACCCATGGACCGCCGCTTCGCCTGCACCGGCTCGCCGATGTAGTCGAGGAAGTTTACGGTGTCGCGCACGAACTCGTCGTATTGCTCGGGAGTCAGCTTGCCTGGATTGGCCAGCGTGAACTCCTTGAAAACCTTCTGCACGTTGCCCTGGGCATCCGTATGCCCTTCCCAGACGGCTTCCTGCGAACCCTGCAATTCCCACAGCACATGCGGCATCGCCGTGCCCGGGAGAGCCAGGTTGTTCACGCCGGTGCCCTTGGCCGGATCGGCATAGAACGACTTGAGGAACGTGTAGAGGTAGTCAGTGCCCCGGCTGCGCGCGATGACCGACAGGTCGGGCGGCGCCACACCGAACCACTGCTTGGCGTCGGCGGCATCCATGCCGTTCAGCATCGTCGAATGCGGCGACTCGCCGGAGAACAGGAGGTTGTCCACCATCTGCTGCTCGGTGAGGCCGATGTCGGCGGCGACCCGGTTGTACCGCACGTACTTGGCCGTGTGGCAGCCGAGGCAATAGTTGGCGAAGTTCTTCGCGCCCCGCTGCAACGACGCCTTGTTGTGGATGTCGTTGTTCGCCTTCTCGAGATGCAGCGCACCGCCCGCGGCCAGGCTGACGCCCGGCAGCGCAACCATCGTCGCGATGAACGCGAGGATCTTTCTTCTTGTGCTCAATGCGCATGGTAGGTAACCCTCGTCGGCACGGGCTTGGTCTTGTCGATGCTCGAGTACCACGGCATCAGCAGGAAGTAGGCGAAGTAGATGACCGTAAAGATGCGCGCCGCCATCGTGTAGGCCGGCGTCGGAGCCTGCAGGCCGAGGTAACCCAGCGCGACGAAGCTGATCGCAAACGAGTACAGGAAGAACTTGAACAGCGGGCCACGGTAGCGGATCGACTTGACCTTGCCGCGGTCGAGCCAGGGCAGGAACACGAACAGCACGACGGCGACGCCCATCAGCGCGGCACCGATCGGCTTGCTGGGGACGGCGCGCAGGATCGCGTAGAACGGCGTGAAGTACCACACCGGCGCGATGTGCGGCGGCGTCTGCAGCGCGTTGGCGGGCTCGAAGTTGGCGTACTCGAGGAAGTAGCCGCCCATCGTCGGCGCGAAGAACACCACCAGGCTGAACAGGATCAGGAACACGCCGAGGCCGACCATGTCCTTGACCGTGTAGTAGGGGTGGAACGCGATGCCGTCGAGCGGGATGCCGTCCGGGCCCTTCACCTTCTTGATCTCGACGCCGTCCGGGATTGTTCGAGCCGACCTCGTGCAGCGCCATCAGGTGCGCGATCACCAGGAACACCAGCGCGAACGGGATCGCGACGACGTGCAGCGCGAAGAACCGGTTGAGCGTGACGTCGGAGATGTAGAAGTCGCCGCGGATCCATTCCGTGAGCGAGTCGCCGACCGCAGGGATGGCGCCGAACAGCGACACGATCACCTGCGCGCCCCAGTAGGACATGTTGCCCCACGGCAGGAGGTAACCGAAGAACGCTTCGGCCATCAGCGCGAAGTAGATCAGCATGCCGAAGATCCACAGCAGTTCGCGCGGCTTCTGGTACGACCCGTACAGCAGCGCCCGGAACATGTGCAGGTAGACGACGATGAAGAACGCCGACGCGCCCGTCGAGTGGATGTAGCGGATCAGCCAGCCCCATTCCACGTCGCGCATGATGTATTCGACCGAACCGAACGCCTCGGCCGAGCGACGGCTTGTAGCTCATCGTCAGGAAGAGGCCCGGACAGGATCTGGATGACGAGGCAGCACCAGCGCGAGCGAGCCGAAGAAGTACCAGAAGTTCATGTTCTTCGGCGCGTAGTACTCGGACACCTGCGATTTCCACAGGGCCGTCATCGGGAAGCGGTCGTCGATCCAGGCGGTCAGCGACGCGAGGCGGCCATTGTCCGGCTGGTTGCAATCTTGTCGGAGGAGGTGCCCATCACGCGTTCCCCTTCTCGGCGCCGATCAGGATCCGGGTGTCGGTCACGAACTGGTACGGCGGCACGGGCAGGTTGGTCGGGTGCCGGCACGTTCTTGTAAGACGCGGCCCGAAATGTCGAACTTGGAGCCGTGGCAGGGGCAGAAGAAGCCGCCGGGCCAGTCCGGCGCGACAGTGACGTCGCCGGGTGCGAACTTGTCGAGCGGCGCGCACCCGAGGTGCGTGCAGACGCCGACGAGCACGAGGTACTCGGGCTTGAGGGCGCGCGCCGCGTTCTTGGCGAAGGCGGGCTGCTCGGATTCGGCCGAATCGGGGTCGCGCAATTCACTGCGGCGCGCTATCGACTCGGCCAGCATCTGGGGAGTGCGATGCAGTACGTAAATGGCTTTGCCGCGCCATTCGAGCTTGAGCATGGCGCCCGGCTCGAGCTTGCTCACGTCCACTTCCACGGGGGCGCCCATCGCCTTGGCGCGGGCGCTGGGTTTCCACGAGGCCAGGAACGGTACGGCGACGAATGCAGCGCCCACGGCGCCGGTGGCGACGGTGGCCACGGTCAGGAAATGGCGCCTGCCCGTATCGACTTCTTCGGTCATCCAGCTCTCTCCTCAGCGTTCGCCCATGCACAAGCTTGCTGCAACGCGCACGCTGTCGGGACTTCACGCAAATACAAGACATTGTCTGTCTGCCGGGGGCGATCCCCTCATCGCCCGGGGCAGCAGCGCATTATAGCCAAAGGGGAAGGGGATAGGGGATAGGGGATAGGGGTTAGTCAGAAGGTAGCAGGCCCAGCTGGCCGCATCCGTTGTCTCATCCTTCCTGTCTCCTATCCCCTGTCCCCTACCCCCTAACCCCTTTCCTTGTCGTTCATCCGCCGGATCTGCGCGCCCAGGCCCGCCAGCTTCTCCTCGATGCATTCGTACCCGCGGTCGATGTGGTAGATGCGCTCGACGTCGGTCGTGCCCTCCGCCACCAGCCCAGCGATGACCAGGCTGGCCGACGCACGCAGGTCGGTGGCCATGACCGGCGCGGCCGTCAGTTTCGGCACGCCCTTGATGATGGCCGTGTTGCCTTCGAGCCTGATCTCCGCGCCCATGCGGCGCATTTCGAGCAGGTGCATGAAGCGGTTTTCGAAGATGGTCTCGACGATGGTGCCGACGCCGTCCGCAACGGTATTCGAGCGCCGCGAACTGCGCCTGCATGTCCGTCGGGAAACCCAGGGTGTGGCGCCGTCCGGATGTCGACCGCCCGCGGCCGGCGGCCGTGCATGTTGACCTCGACGAAGCCGTCGCCGCGGATCACTTCCGCGCCGGCCTCGACCAGCTTGCCCAGCACCGCGTCGAGGTGCTCGGCGCGCGCATTGCGGGCCCGTACCCGGCCGCCCGTGATCGCGCCCGCCACCAGGTAGGTGCCGGCCTCGATGCGGTCCGGCAGCACTTCGTAGTGGGTGCCGTGCATGCGCTCGACGCCCTCGACGATGATGGTATCCGTGCCGTGACCCTTGATTTTCGCGCCCATCGCGATCAGGAAATGCGCCAGGTCGACGATCTCGGGCTCGCGCGCCGCGTTCTCGAGGATGGTCTCGCCCTCGGCCAGGCACGCCGCCATCATCAGGTTTTCGGTGCCGGTCACGGTGACCGTGTCCATCACGATCCGCGCGCCCTTGAGGCGACCCGCGCGGGCGCGGATGTAGCCGTTCTCGATGTGGACTTCCGCGCCCATGGCCTGCAGGCCCGCGACGTGGATATTGACGGGGCGGGCACCGATGGCGCACCCGCCGGGCAGTGACACGTCGGCGCGGCCGTACTTGGCCACCAGCGGCCCCAGCACCAGGATGGCCGCCCGCATGGTCTTGACCAGCTCGTAGGGCGCAGCCGTCTCGCTGGTCGTCGTCGGATCGACCTCGACCCGCATGCGTTCATCGACGGTCACGCTCGCGCCCATGCGGCCGAGCAGCTCGATCATCGTCGTGACGTCCTTGAGGTGCGGCACGTTGCCGATCGTGACTGGCGCGTCAGCCAGCAGCGCGCCGGCCAGGATCGGCAGGGCGGCATTCTTGGCCCCGGAAATGCGCACTTCGCCGTCGAGCGGCACGCCGCCCCGAATCTGCAGCTTGTCCAACGGTGAACTCCTGGGTCAGAGCGGCGCCGAGCCGCCCCGTTCGGCCTGCCACTCGGCAGGGGTGTAGGCCTGGATCGAAAGAGCGTGGACTTCGCGCCCCATCCGGGCGCCGAGACCCGCATAGACGAGCTGGTGGCGCTGGATCGACCGCTTGCCCTCGAACTGCGCGGCGACGACGATGGCTTCGTAGTGGGTGTCGTCGTCCGTCAGGACGCGTACGTGAGCCCCGGGCAGGCCCGACAGGATGAGCTGGGTGACTTCGTCGGCCGTCATGGTGGAGTCGCCGGATCGGAAAACAGCCCGTAAGTCTAAAGGAGAAGGCGTGCGGCCTGTAGGCTGTAGACTGTCGGCTTCCCGCCATGCGCCTGTCCGAGCCATGACCGACTCCAGCCTGACGATTATTCGCGGCCGCCGCGTACTCGCCACCGAAGCCGCCGCCGTCGCCGCGCTCGAACACCGCCTCGACGCCTCGTTCGACCGCGCCTGCGCCCTGGTGCTCGCCTGCACCGGCAAGGTGGTGGTCACCGGCATGGGCAAGTCCGGTCACATCGGCAGCAAGATCGCGGCGACGCTCGCGAGCACCGGCACGCCGGCCTTCTTCCTGCACCCGGGCGAAGCGATCCACGGCGACATCGGCATGATCACGGCGGCAGACGTCGTGCTGGCCCTCTCGAATTCGGGTGAAACGGACGAATTGCTGACGATCCTGCCCGTCATCAAGCGGATGGGGGTGCCCCTGGTCGCGCTGACCGGCAAGAACGGCTCGACGCTGGCGCGCTATGCCTCCGTGACGCTCGACGTCAGCGTGGCCGACGAGGCGTGCCCGCTGAACCTCGCGCCCACGGCCAGCACCACCGCGACGCTCGCGATGGGCGACGCGCTGGCGATCGCCGTGCTCGAAGCGCGCGGCTTCACCGAAGAAGACTTCGCCCGTTCGCATCCGGGCGGCAGCCTCGGCCGGCGGCTGCTGCTCCACGTCGAGGACGTCATGCGCAAAGGGGACGACCTGCCCCGTGTCGGCCCGGACACCCTGCTGAGCGCCGGACTGCTCGAGATGAGCCGCAAGGGCCTGGGGATGACGACCGTCGTCGATGCCGCGGATCGCGTGGTCGGCATCTTCACGGACGGCGACCTGCGCCGGATGCTCGACCGGCAGGTGGACATCCACGCCACCCGCATGGAGAGCGTGATGAACGCGAGGTGCAAGGTGGCAGAACCCCGCATGCTGGCCGCCGAAGCGGTGCACCTGATGGAAACGCATCGCATCACGTCGCTGCCGGTCGTGCAGTCGGCAGACGATCGCCGCCTGGTCGGCGCGTTGAACGTGCACGACCTGTTGCGCGCGGGGGTCATGTGAAGACGCCCTCACCCGGTCTGTCGACCGACCTCTCCCACGCGAGCGCGGGAGCGGTGACGCAGGACCTGCTCGAACGCGCACGGCGGGTACGCGTGCTGGTGCTCGACGTCGACGGCGTGCTGACCGACGGTCGCCTGCACATCACGGCACAGGGCGAGGAAACCAAGGTTTTCCACGTGCGCGACGGCTCCGGGAATCGTCGCCGTGCAGCGCGCCGGCATCACGGTCGCCATCATTTCCGGCCG
Organism: uncultured Gammaproteobacteria bacterium; assembly: GCA_963746325.1. Taxonomy (GTDB): domain Bacteria; phylum Pseudomonadota; class Gammaproteobacteria; order Steroidobacterales; family Steroidobacteraceae; genus RPQJ01. The sequence continues at coordinate 263,490 of CAVVBC010000005.1, forward strand.
TGACTCGGCGGCCGTGACGCGCCGTGCGAATGAACTCGGCATCCGCCACGTGTTCCAGGGCATCAGCGACAAGCGCGCGGCGCTCGATGCCCTGCTGGCCGAACTGGGTGTCACGCCAGACGCGCTCGCGTGCGTCGGCGACGACACGCCGGACGTGCCGATGCTCGAACGCGCCACGCTGGCCGTCGCCGTGGCCGACGCGCACGCCACGGCGCGTGCCGCCGCGCACTGGACCACGCTGTCGACAGGCGGCCACGGCGCCGTGAGGGAAGTATGCGATCTACTGCTCAGCGCACGCGCCAGCTGATCCAGCGCGTCGTGACGATGGTCGCGATCGTCGCGGGCGCGGCGTCACTGCTCAACCTGTTGACGGGCGACCGCGACGAGGTCACGGCCACGGACACTCGGGCCGGTCGAGCGCGGCTACTACCTGCTGGAGGCCAGGCTCACGGAACTCGGGCGACGACGGCCGGCCCCGCGTGACCGTCAGCGCGCAATCCATCGAGCAGCAACTGCCCGACCAGAGCGTGCTGCTCGCGCAGCTCGAACTCGACTATCACACGGCGCGACAGGGCCAGTGGCACGTGACTGCCGACGACGGCCGCATGCCGAACGACCGCAGCACCCTGCTGCTGTCGGGCAACGTGCTGGTGACAGGGTCCGCCGAGAGCAGCGAGGGCGAGGCGAAGATCCGCACCGACGAACTCGCCTACGACACCCGCACCAATGTGGTCCAGACTGCTGCGCCGGTGACCGTGCAGTTCGGCCCGCACCAGTTGCGCGGGCGGGGCATGCGAGTCGGTTTGAACGAAGGCACCCTGCGGCTAGAATCGAACGTCAATGGCCAATTCAGCCCCTGAACCTGCCCGCCTCCGTCGCTGCGCCCTGGCGGTCCTGCGTGCTGCTCGGCACGGCGCCGTGCGCCATGGCGCAGACCGGCCTGCCTGCCGGCAATTCCGCCTTGCCGATCAACCTCGAGGCCGCTTCGTCCGACTTCGATTACAAGAACAACACGCTGCTGTTCAAGCGCGTGAAGATCACGCAAGGCGGTCTCGAAGTCACGGCGCAGCAGGCGAGCGCGACGGGGCTCGAGTTCGACAATTCCGAATGGCGCCTGACCGGCGACGTGGTCATCTCGGTGCCCGGCGGCAAGCTGCAGTCGAACGAAGCGCGCGTCATGTTCAAGGACAACACGATCGCGAGCGCCTCGATCAAGGGCGCGCCGGCGCAGTTCGAGCAGCAGCTCAAGGAACGGAACCAGGTCGCGCGCGGTCGCGCGGCAGCGATCGACTACGACGTGAAAGCCGCCACCGTGCGCCTCACCGGCGATGCCTGGCTCACCGACGGACAGAATGAAATCCGCGGCAACACCCTCGTCTACGACATTGGCCGCGAGCGCGTGCAGGCCAATCCCAGCGAGAAGGACCCGGGCGGCGTGCGCATCACCATCAATCCACCGAAAAAGGCTGCCGTCCCCGACAAGGGCGACGGCCCATGAAGACGAGCCGGCTGCGCGCCGAGTCGCTGGGCAAGAGCTATCGCTCGCGGCAGGTGGTGAAGGGGCTGTCGCTCGAGGTCGCCTCGGGCGAGGTGGTCGGACTGCTCGGGCCCAACGGCGCGGGCAAGACCACGGCGTTCTACATGATCGTCGGGCTGGTGCCGTGCGACGAAGGCCGCATCCACCTGGACGACGTGGAACTCACCCGCCTGCCGATGTACCGCCGTGCGCAGCTCGGCGTGGGTTACCTGCCGCAGGAAGCGTCCGTCTTCCGCAAGCTGTCGGTCGAGGACAACATCCTCGCCATCCTCGAGACGCGCAAGGACCTTGACGACGACGAAGCGCGCAACGGCGCGCTCGAGGCGCTGCTCGAGGAGTTGCACATCGGCCACATCCGCGCGAGCAGCGGGATGAGCCTGTCGGGCGGCGAGCGGCGGCGGGTCGAGATCGCCCGGGCCCTGGCGGCCGAACCCCGCTTCATCCTGCTGGACGAGCCCTTCGCCGGCGTGGATCCGATCTCGGTGATCGACATCCAGCGCATCATCCGCCACCTGAGCTCGCGCAACATCGGCGTACTGATTACCGACCACAACGTGCGTGAAACACTTGGCATTTGTAGCCGTGCGTATATCGTCAGCGCGGGAAGTGTGATCGCGTCCGGCTCGGCGGAAGAGATTCTTGCCAATCCCGAGGTGCGTGAGGTCTACTTGGGGCAGGATTTCCGTCTCTGACCCCCGTTCTCCTTCGACACCGATTCGTCCATGCTCAAGCCGGCCCTGCAACTAAAGCTCGGTCAGCAGCTAACGATGACCCCGCAGCTGCAGCAGGCCATCAAGCTGCTGCAATTGCCCGTGCTCGAGCTGCAGGCCCAGGTCATGGAGGCGCTCGAGAACAACGTGATGCTCGAGCAGGAAGAGGACGACACGATCGACCTCACCTCGCTCGACCAGCTGGCGCCTGCCGGTGAAGCAGAAGCCGAAACCGGGTCCGTTGAAACCGAATCAGGCGAAGCGACCGAGTCCGACGAGCCGTCCGCCGACGACGTCATCGTCGAGATGGAAGACCCGTGGGCCGAATCATCCACCCCCTCCGGCGATGGCGCCCGCGCCGACGATGATGAACGGGGGATGGAGTTCACCGACGAACGCGGCCGTGACCTGCATCAGCACCTGATCTGGCAGCTCGAGATCAGTCCTCTCGATCCGCGCCAGGTGTGGATCGGCGAAGCGATCATCGACGCCCTCAACGACGACGGCTACCTCACCGAGACACCGGCCGAAATCGCCCGCGACCTGAGCACCGACCTGCCCGTCACCGAGGCGGACGTAGAGGCCATGCTCGCGTTCGTGCAGACGCTCGACCCGGCCGGCATTGGCGCCCGCACCCTGGGCGAATGCCTCGCACTGCAGCTGGCACAGCTCGAGCCCGAAACTCCGGGCCGCGATCTCGCGCTGGCGATTGCCCGTGATCACCTGCAAGCCGTCGCCGACAAGGACCTCGCCACCCTGCGGCGGGCCCTGGCCTGCGATGAGGACACCCTGCAGGTGGCGCTGTCGCTGGTCCGCAGCTGCCATCCGCGGCCCGGTTCGGCGTTCGAAGGCGCCCAACCAGAGTACGTAGTTCCCGACGTGTACATCCGTCGTACCGACCAGGGCTGGTCCGTCGAGCTGAATGCGGGGTCGGTGCCGCGCCTGCGGGTCAACCAGGGCTATGCCGGCCTGGTTTCGCGCTCCGCCGACTACGCGACCCTGCGCGCCCAGCTGCAGGAAGCCCGCTGGCTGATCCGCAGCCTCGAGATCCGCAACGAGACGCTGCTCAAGGTTGCCCGCTCGATCGTGCAGCGCCAGGCGGCGTTCCTCGAACGCGGTGACGAAGCCATGCAACCGATGATCCTGCGCGACGTGGCCGAGGCCGTGTCGATGCACGAATCCACGATTTCCCGCGTGACGACGGGCAAGTACATGCACACGCCGCGCGGCATCTTCGAGTTCCGGTATTTCTTCTCGAGCCACGTCTCGGGAACCGACGGCGAGGACGTCTCGTCCGTCGCGATCCGCGCGCGGATCCGCAAGCTCATCGCCGACGAAGTGCCACAGAAGCCGCTCAGCGATGCGCAGCTGGCGACGCTCCTCGCCGACGAGGGCGTCAAGGTAGCGAGGCGCACGGTGGCCAAGTACCGTGAGGCGCTCGGGCTCGCCTCGTCGAGCGAACGACGGCACGGCGTTGCCCGGGCCTCCTGACCGCGGCGATCGAATTTTGTGGGACGACTCGTACATCACATGAGGACGAGACGATGCAAGTCAACCTGAGTGGACATCACGTCGAGATCACACCGGCCCTGCGCGGCTACGTCGAGAAGAAACTGGGCCGCATCGTCCGCCACGCCGATCGCGTGATCGAAGTCCACTGCACGTTGACCGTGGAAAAGCTGCGCCAGCAGGCCGAGGCCACCATTCGTCTCGCGGGCGCGAGCGTGCATGCCACGGCGGTCCAGGACGACATGTACGCTGCCATCGACCTGCTCACCGACAAGCTCGACGAACAGGTGCGGCGGCACAAGGAAAAGCACCGCGATCCGCAGGCTGCGCGGCATCGTCACGGCACGGAGCTTTCGACCTGAACCGCCACGGGCGCCCGGGCGGCACGGACTGCGGCCTCGCCACCGGGCTGGTCGCTGAGCGAGGTTGCGCCCGGTGCGGCTGATCGTAGTCAGCGGCCTGTCCGGCTCCGGCAAGAGCGTCGCGCTCGACATGCTGGAAGACCTCGACTTCTATTGCGTGGACAACATTCCTGCAGGGCTGCTGCCGGGCTTCATCGCCTATACGGTCCGCACCAGCGAGTCGTCCTATCGCCAGACCGCGGTGGGCGTCGACGCCCGCAACCGTCCGGAAGACCTCGCCGAGGTGCCACAACTCGTCGAGACGCTGCGCAAGAGCGGCATCGCCTGCGAAACCCTGTTCCTGCGCGCGGACACCGACTCGCTGCTGAAGCGCTTCAGCGAAACCCGGCGCCGTCACCCGCTGAGCCGGCACGGCGTCGGGCTCAAGGAAGCGCTGGAGCAGGAACAGCGCCTGCTGATTCCGTTGGCGAATGCCGCGGACCTCACCATCGACACGTCACTGCTTTCGGTGCACGAGTTGCGCGAACTCGTTCGTGCGCGCGTCGTCGACCGCGCCAAGACCGGACCGTCGCTGCTGTTCCAGTCGTTCGCCTATCGCCATGGCGTGCCGGACGACGCGGATTTCGTGTTCGACGCGCGCGCCCTGCCGAACCCGTATTGGGACCCATCGCTGCGCGAGCTGTCCGGCCGCGACGAGCCCGTGGCCCGCTTTCTGGGGAACGAAGCGGAGGTGAACCGTTTTTTCGAAGACGTGCGCGATTTCATCGCGCGCTGGCTGCCATCGCTGGTGCGCTCGAACCGCAGCTACCTGACGGTGGCCGTGGGCTGCACGGGCGGCCAGCATCGTTCGGTGTACATCGCGGAGCGGCTCGCCGCGCACTTCCGCATCAGCGACGAAACGGCACTGGTGCGCCATCGCGACCTGGCGAGCCGACGGCACGAGTGAGGAAGGGATCAGGGACTAGGGATTAGCTCGGTCGCTGATTACGTGTAGCTGTCGGACTGACCTCCCGCGGCCGTAGGACTCCGGCGAAACATCTGTCGCGCATGCGTCGCGAACGCCAGGCAACGTGTACCCTTGCTGGGTTCGCTATGTCTGGCTCCAAGAAAAGGAGGCCTTGTGCGCCTCGCCGATTACATCATGCGGGACTTGGAGCTGATTCTGCAGCGATGGGAGGCGTCCTCCACTCGCGTCCCAGCGGCAGAGCACATGTCTTCGCGATCATTGCGGGATCACGGGCCCGACATCCTGAAGGCGATTGCGGCCGATATAGGGACCTCCCATACGCCTGCAGGACAAGAGTCCAAGTCGATGGGCGTGGCCCCGGTCGCCGCCGACGCAATCCCTACCGCGGCGCACATACACGCGGTGTTGCGGGCCGAGAGTGGCTTCGACATCGCGGATCTTGCCTCTGAATACCACGCGATGCGGGCCATCGTGCTGAGCGGCTGGCTGGAGGCCTGCGCTCCGGGGTATCCCTACGTCAGGGACATGCTTCGCTTCAACCAGGCAATCGATCACGCGCTCGCCGAATCGATCGACTCCTTCTCGACACACGTCACCCGCTCGCGCAACCTGCTGCTCGGTATGTTGAGCCACGACCTGCGCAGTCCGTTGCATACCATTCAAATGACCGCCAACCTGCTGCGCGGCCTGAGTTCCGACGACGAAGTTGGCCTTGCGGCCGAACGCCTGGTCCGCAGCGGCGCACGCATGCAGAAACTGCTCGATGACCTGATCGACTTCAACCGCACCGAACTTGGCCTCCATATCCCCGTGACGCCGCTGGAAGTCGACCTGGCCCAGGTGTGCGCGGAGGAACTGGAGCAGATCCGTGCGGCCTACCCAGAGCGAGCGGTGGAACTGGACGTCGCCGGAGAATGTCGCGGCTGGTGGGATCCTCACCGGATGCATCAGTTGCTGAACAACCTCGTTGTCAATGCACTGCACTACGGCGAGCTCGATGCGCCGATCCGTGTCGCGCTGGTTGGCAGCGAAAACGAAATGCGCTTGTCCGTGGCCAATGCCGGCAAGCCGATCGATGAGGACACTCTCGCGCACATGTTCGCGCCGTTGCGACGCGGAAAGGCGGGGACTCCCGAGAACAAGACGGGACTGGGCCTGGGTCTCTACATCGTAAGCGAGATCGCCAAGGCCCACGGCGGCGAGGTCGCTGTTGACGCTGCACACGATGAAACCGTTTTTACCGTGACCCTGCCCAAGGCCCCGCAAGCGGCCAGACATTAGATCTGGAGTGCGGGGAAGACACCTTCAGTGACGCGAAGACCCTATTGCGACATTGGCGCACCGTTGCGCTTCAAGTCGTACCCGCGACTGGCGCATGCCCGCTACGTTTCGTCGGCTCCTCCTTACCCACGTTAGAGCGGGACTACGATTGCCCGAGCCCGCTGTTTCGCGCACCGTGGCGTATGTTGCATTCGTCGACATTGGTCAGGACCGCAGTCGTGATCGTGGATGATCACGAAATAGTTCGACATGGACTCAAGAACTTGATTGATGCCGAGCCCGGGCTGGCGGTGATTGGCGAAGCCGACTCAGGGGCGTCGGCACTGCAATGTGTGGGCCGGGGTGCACCGGACGTGATGGTCCTCGATCTGGACCTGCCTGACATGAGCGGTCTCGATGTTCTGCGCCGGGTTCTCAAAGCGTATCCCCACGTGCGCGTTCTTGTTTTCAGCAGTTACCCAGCCGACGGCTTCTCGGCGCCCACGCTGAGGGCGGGTGCCTCCGCCTACGTTTGCAAGAGCTCGGGTACGGCTGCAATCCTGGATGCCCTCAGGATCGTCGTCGTCAGCTCGAAGGCCGGACTTTCCGACTAATCCTTAATCCTTAATCCCTGCATCCCTTCCCCCCCCCAATCCCTTCCCCCTTCCCCCCCGCCTCCCCCTATCATTCCGCGCAATGAACGCGGAATCCAAATTCGCACGCCCTTCCCGCCTCGAGGTGCTCAAGCGCGCCCTCGACGAGGGGACGATGCGGCAGGTGCACCGTGTCGTCAATTCGATGCACCCGGCCGAGGTCGCGTCGCTGCTCGAGTCCCTGCCGCAGACCCAGCGTGACGTGGTGTGGGACCTCGTCGACCCGGAGCTCGAGGGCGACGTCCTCGTCGAGCTCAACGAGGAGGTGCGCGCAGGCCTCATCCGCGAGATGGATACGGACGAACTCGTCGCGGCCGCCGAAGGCCTCGAAGTCGACGACCTCGCCGACCTGCTGCGCGACCTGCCCGAGAACGTTAACCAGCAGGTGCTGCGTTCGATGGACTCGCAGGACCGCGAACGGCTGAACGCCGTGCTCGGCTTCGAGGACGACACCGCCGGCGGCCTCATGAACACCGACACGGTCAGCGTGCGCCCCGACGTGGCGCTCGAGACCGTGCTGCGCTATTTGCGCATGCGTGGGGACATCCCGGAGAAGACCGACGCCCTCTTCGTGGTCAATCGCCACGACCGCTACCTGGGGCTGCTGCCGCTCACGCGACTGCTCACCGAGGACCCCGAACGCACGGTCGGCGAAGTGATGGATACCGACGTGGAGGGCATCCCGCCCGACACGCCCGCCTCGGAGGTCGCCAGCCTGTTCCAGGACCGCGACCTCGTATCCGCTGCGGTGATCGCAGCGGACGGCCGGCTCCTCGGCCGCATCACGGTCGACGACGTCGTCGACGTGATCCGCGACGAGGCCGAGCATTCGGTCATGAGCATGGCCGGCCTCGACGACGACGCCGACATGTTCGCGCCAGTCGTGCCGAGCGCCCGCCGGCGCGGCATCTGGCTTGGCATCAACCTGGTCACTGCGTTCCTGGCCGCGTGGGTCGTGGGCCTGTTCGAGGCCACGATCCAGCAGATCGTGGCGCTCGCCGTGCTGATGCCCATCGTGGCGAGCATGGGCGGAGTCGCGGCGACGCAGACGATGACTCTGATCGTGCGCGGCCTTGCATTGGGGCAGATCGAGCGCGCGAACGCCCGCTGGCTGCTCACCAAGGAAATTGCCGTGGCCCTGCTGAATGGCCTGGCCTGGGCGACGGTCGTGGCGCTGGTCGCGCTCGCCTGGTTTCACCAGTGGCGCATCGCGGCGGTCATTTTCGCAGCGATGGTGGTGAACCTGCTGGCCGCCGCGCTGGCGGGCGTCACGGTGCCGCTGGCGCTCAAACGTTACGGCGTCGATCCGGCCGTGGCGGGCGGCGTCATCGTGACGACGGTCACCGACGTGATCGGCTTCGCCTCGCTGCTGGGGCTCGGCACGTTGATGCTCACGTGAGCCAGGGCGCCAGGTAAGGCACGATCTCGGCGCGTTGCGCGTGCGCGTCCGCGTAACCCATCGCCATCAGCTCGCAGGTGTACGACTGGTCGAACAGCAGGTAGCTCACCAGCAGTCCGCCACGCGCCTCGTATGCGCCGATCGCGCGCAACAGCGTGCGGATGCTGCGTGGCATGGCGCGTTCGTGTTTCATCGCGATCACGGTGGGGTCCACGCTCGGCTGGATCATCGTGGCACGGATCGGGCGGTGACCCGTCGCGCCGCGAGCCTGGAGCAGGAGGTTGATCTGGTTGAGCCGCTCGAGGTCGATCGACAGGCCGTCGGTGAACAGCGAGTCGAGCACGAACCCCAGCAGGTGACCGGGGCTCGGCGGCGCCTGCGTCCGCGCGCTGGTGGGAGGCGTGGCAGCCGCGTTGCCGCGGGTGCCGATTACGAGCAAGCGATTGGCCCCCAGGTGCACGGCCGGGCTCAGCGGCGCCAGCTGCCGCATCGCTCCGTCGCCGTAGTGGTCACCGTCGATACTGCACGCCGGGAATATGAACGGGATCGCGGCGCTCGCCATCAGCACGTCGAGGTCGATGGACCTGCGGTGGCCTGCCCGGCGCACCCGGTTCCAGTCCTTGATGTCGTCGGTGCCGTCGAAGAACGCAACCGCCTGGCCGCTGGTGTAGCTGGTCGTCGCGACCGCGAGCGCGTGCAGCCGGCCGGCAGCGATCTGGCCCGGGATCTGTTCCAGCGGCACGACCCGGCCCAGCAGTTCGCACAGCGGCGTCGTGTCGAACAACGACCGCGGCGGCTTCGCCAGCAAGCCGCCGCTCAGCAGCGAGAACATCCAGTGCAAACCGGAACGCAGCATGGCGAGCGAATCGGCGCGGACGACCTGCTCGACGCGGAAACTGGACCAGACCTGCTCGAGCGACTGCACGGCTTCGCTCAGCGAGTGCGCGCGGGCCCCGATGGCGGCCGCGTTGAGCGCCCCGGCGGAGGTGCCGACCAGCACCTCGAACGGACAGGGGGCATCCGCCGGCAGCCATTCGGCGATCGCCTTGAGCACGCCTACCTGGTAGGCGCCCCGCGCACCGCCACCCGACAAAACCAAAGCGTCATGGTCGTCGAAGAAGAGGTAATTGGTGGTGTCGTTCGATGCGGTCAGGCCGGATCGGGACGATGGTGCGGGACTCGACAAGCTCACCTCGCTGACTCGCGGACCGCAGCAGTCTAGTATGTGTCGGCGCGAAGACGCGCGTTTTTGGCCCTTATCCGGAGAACGTACCGATGGAACGCGCAATGTCTCGACCTGGAACCCGCCTTTCCCCGCGGCTCGCAAATTCGCCCCTGCACGCCCTCTTCCTCGCCCTGAGCGGCGCGGCCGCCGTCGCCGTCATGCTGGCGGCGAGCCCGGGCGTGGCGCGGGCGGCCGATACGCCAGCCCCCGCCGTGGGCCAGCCGGCCCCGGCGTTCAAGCTGCAGGACCAGACGGGCAAGTGGCACTCGCTGTCCGACTACAAGGGCAAGTGGGTCGCGATGTATTTCTACCCGAAGGACGACACGCCGGGCTGCACCACGCAGGCCTGCGGCTTCCGCGACAACATCTTCGCCTTCAAGAAAGAAGGCGCGGAAATCGTGGGTATCAGCGTCGACGCGGTAGCGTCGCACAAGGAATTCGCGGAGAAGCACAGCTTGCCGTTCACGCTGCTGGCCGATTCCGACAAGGCGGTGACGCGCAGCTATGGCGTGCTCAAGACCTACATGGGCGTGATGGAAATGGCCCGCCGCGACACGTTCATCATCGATCCGCAGGGCCGCATCGCCAAGCACTACGAGTCGGTCGACCCGGAAGGCCACTCGCAGATGGTGCTGGCGGACATCAAGGCACTGAAGGCGAAGGCCGCGGGCGGCAGCAAGGGCGGGCGCTGAGCCGCCTGCCGCTCGCCAAGCCAGCGACGATAGGCGCAGCGACGCTGGCCACGTCCCGGCTGGACTGGACTGGCCAACTGCGCTCGCTGCAGGCGACCGATCCGGGACCCGTCCCCCGAGCTTGGAAAGGCAGACACGCGCTCGGGGAACGGGCCCGGACCGGTCGCCTGTGATGCGGCACTCGTAGCCTGAAACGGCCCGATCGGAGAATCTCGACGATGCGCGCGCCGTATCGCGAGCGATGGGTCCGGGGCCTTTGCCCGAGCGCGTGTCTGCCTTTCCAAGCTCGGGCAAAGGCCCCGGACCCATTGCTCGCACGCTGGTGCCAGGTATCGCCGACCGACTATGCCGTCACGTCGCGAACGATGCGACGCAGCCAGGCGACCGCGAACGATTACGCCTTGAGCGCCCGGATGGCGTCGTCGAGGCCGTGCAGCGTCAGCGGGTACATGCGCTCGGCCAGCAGCTGCCGCGCGATGCCGATCGACTGCACGTATTCCCAGCGGTCCTGCGGCTCGGGATTGAGCCACGCGTAGCGCTGGAAGCGCTGCGTCAGGCGCTGCAGCCAGACGGCCCCCGCCTCCTCGTTCCAGTGCTCGATGCTGCCGCCGGGCTGCATGATTTCGTACGGACTCATGCTCGCGTCGCCGATGAAGATGACGCGGTAATCGGCTGGGTACTTGCGCAGCAGCTCGAACAGCGGCGTCCGTTCGCCGAAGCGGCGGCGGCTGTCCTTCCACACCGATTCGTAGATGAAGTTGTGGAAGTAGAAGTACTCGAGGTGCTTGAACTCGCTGCGCGCGGCCGAGAACAGTTCCTCGCAGACGCGCACGTGGCTTTCCATCGAGCCGCCCACGTCGAAGAACAGCAGCAGCTTCAGCGCATTGTGACGCTCGGGCTGGAACTTCAGGTCGAGCAATCCGGCGTTGCGCGCCGTGGCGGAAATGGTGCCGTCGATGTCGAACTGGTCCGCCGCGCCTTCGCGCGCGAAGCGTCGGAGTTTGCGCAGCGCGACCTTGATGTTGCGCGTGCCAAGCTCGACGTTGTCGTCCAGGTTACGGTAGTCGCGTTGCTCCCAGACCTTGACCGCCTTGCCCTTGCCGCCCGGGCCGCCGATGCGGATTCCTTCCGGGTTGAAGCCGCCGTGACCGAACGGCGACGTGCCGCCGGTGCCGATCCACTTGCTGCCGCCTTCATGCCGGCCCTTCTGCTCCTCGAGCCGCTGCTTGAGCGTCTCCATGAGCTTGTCCCAGCCGCCGAGCGCCTGGATCTGCGCCATTTCCTCGGGCGAGAAATGACGCTCGGCGAGCAGCTTGAGCCAGTCCTCGGGCAGCGCCTGCTTCAGGTCCTCGAACGTCTGCTCGAGTCCCTTGAAGTACTTGGAGAAGGCGCGGTCGAAGCGGTCGAAGTGCTTTTCGTCCTTGACCAGCGTCGTGCGTGCGAGGAAGTAGAAGTCGTTGACGCTGCAGTGGGCGACGCCGCGTTTCAGCGCCTCGAGCAGCGTGAGGTACTCGGTGACCGAGACCGGCACGCCCGCTTCGCGCACCGTGTAGAAGAACGGCGTCAGCATGGCGCGGCGCCGGCAGGCTGCACGGACTTGCACGGTGGGAGATTCCCGGCCGGGCCGTGCGCGGCATGGACGCCGCGCCCGGAGCCCCCAGGGATGGGTTTACGGCGTCCCGGCCGGGAATCTCCGACCGGGGAAGGCCGATGCGGCATGCCGGCAGCTTCGACCACGCGTAGCCTGGCTACTGCCGCGACTGCCGTCGCTGCAGGAAGATCAGCTGCTCGAACAGATGCACGTCCTGCTCGTTCTTGAGCAGCGCGCCGTACAGTGGCGGCAGGCTCTTGCGCGGGTCGTCGGTGCGCAGCGCTTCGGGCGGGATGTCCTCGGCGAGCAGCAGCTTGAGCCAGTCGAGCAATTCCGAGGTCGACGGCTTCTTCTTCAGGCCCGGCACGTCGCGCAGCTTGTAGAAGGCGTTCAGCGCCTCCGACAGCAACTCGCGCTTCAGCTCCGGGTAGTGCACGCCGACGATACGCGTCATCGTCTCGGCGTCCGGGAAGCGGATGAAATGGAAGAAGCAGCGGCGCAGGAACGCGTCCGGCAGCTCTTTCTCGTTGTTGCTGGTGATGATCACGATCGGCCGCAGTTCGGCCTTGATCAGCTCGCGCGTCTCGTGGACGTAGAACTCCATGCGGTCGAGCTCGAGCAGCAGGTCGTTCGGGAACTCGATGTCGGCCTTGTCGATCTCGTCGATCAGCAGCACCGCCTGGCGCTCGCTGCGGAACGCCTCCCACAGCCGGCCCGGGATGATGTAGTTGCCGATGTCGTGGACCTTGGCGTCGCCGAGCTGCGAATCGCGCAGGCGCGATACCGCGTCGTACTCGTACAGGCCGTGCTGCGCCTTGGTGGTCGATTTGACGTGCCAGCGGAACAGTGGCTTGTCGAGCGAGCGGGCGATCTCCTCGGCCAGCTGCGTCTTGCCGGTGCCCGGCTCGCCCTTGACCAGCAGCGGTCGCGCCAGCGTCACGGCCGCGTTCACGGCCATCATCAGGTCCTCGGTCGCGACGTAGCGCTCCGTTCCTTCGAACTTGGTGGTCACAGCCAGCCCTCGTGCCGGCCGCCGGGGTGCGGCCTTGCCGGTATCTTAGCGCAAGCGAGGTGCTTTTCTGCGCTGCGGCGGACGCCTCGCAACGGCCGCGAACGCCGGCCGCTAGCCAACCTGCGCTAGGCAGTCACCTCGAGCAGTTTCATCGTGTTGGTGCCGCCCGAGACGCCAGAGAGTTCGCCGAGCGTCAGGATGATTTCGTCGCCCACGCTCACGAACTTGCGCTCCACCAGCTCGCGCGAGATCGCCTTGTAGAGTTCGCCCGGGTCGGTGTGCGTGATGTCGAACGGAATCGGATACACGCCGCGATAGAGCGCGACCCGCCGGCGCGTGCGCTCGTTGCGCGTGAAGGCGAAGATCGGGATGTCGGAGCGGATGCGCGACATCCAGAGCGGCGTCACGCCGGACTCGGTCAGCGCCACGATCGCCTCCACGGCCATGTGGTTCGCGGTGTACATCACGGCGTGCGCGATGGCCTGCGAGAACTCGCTGACGCGGTCGTCGAAACGCTCGCCGCCACGGTTGCGCGCGATCTGGTACTTCTCCGCGCCCACGATCACTTCGGCCATCGATTCGACGGCGCGCACGGGATACTTGCCGACGGCTGATTCACCCGAGAGCATGACGGCGTCGCTGCCGTCGAGCACCGCGTTCGCGACGTCGGAGACTTCGGCGCGCGTCGGCACCGGGCTCTGGATCATCGACTCCATCATCTGCGTGGCCGTGATCGTGACGCGGTCGTGGCGCCGCGCCACCTGCAGGATGTGCTTCTGCAGGCCGGTGAGCTCGGCATAGCCGACTTCGATGCCCAGGTCGCCGCGCGCGACCATCACCGCGTCGCTCGCGAGCACGATCTCGTCGAGCCGCGGGATCGCCTCGCTGCGCTCGATCTTGGCGACGATGCGCGCATCGCTGCCCGCCGCGCGCAGCAAGGCTGCGCGCCTCCTCGATGTCGGCCGCCTGGCGCACGAACGACACGGCGAGGTAGTCGATGTCGAGGCTGGCCGCGAGCTTGACGTCCTCGCGGTCCTTGTCGGTGAGCGCCTTGGCGGAAAGGCCGCCGCCGCGCCGGTTGATGCCCTTCTGGTCGCCGAGCTCGCCGCCGACGAGCACGCGGCACTCCACCTTGTCGCCATGGATCGCCGTCACGACCAGTTCGATCTGGCCGTCGCCCAGGATCAGTTCGTCGCCGGGCGCGACGTCCTGCGCGAGCTCTGCATAGGTCATGCCGACGCTGCGGTCCGTGCCGTCGTGCGTGTCGAGCGCCGGATCGAGCGTGAATGCCGCGCCTTCGGTGAGCACGGTGCGCCCGCCCGCGAAGCGCTCGATGCGGATCTTCGGGCCCTGCAGGTCGCCGAGCAGCGCGACGTGCTTGCCGACGCGCTCTGCGGCCTTGCGCGCGTGCTCGACGCGGCGCTTGTGATCGGCCGGGCCGCCGTGCGAGAAGTTCACGCGCAGCACGTCGGCGCCCGCGCGGATCACTTCCTCGAGCACGCCCGGCGCGTCGGTGGCGGGCCCCAGCGTGGCGACGATCTTGGTCCGGCGGGTCAGCATTGCGCTCTTCACGTCGTTACCTCGTTGGCGCGATTGTCGTGGTTCATCCGGCCGCCCGCTGCTCGAGCATTTCCACGGCCGGCAGCTTCTTGCCTTCGAGGAACTCGAGGAAAGCGCCACCGGCGGTCGAAATGTAGGAGATGTCTTCTTCGACGCCGTACTTCTCGATGGCGGCGATGGTGTCGCCGCCGCCGGCGACGGAGAACGCCGGGCTGCGCGCGACGGCCAGCGCCAGCACCCGCGTGCCCTCGCCGAACTGATCGAACTCGAACACGCCCACCGGGCCGTTCCAGACGATCGTGCTCGCGCCCTTGAGTGCCGCGGCGAACCGCTCGGCCGTGTCGGGACCGATGTCGAGGATCATCTCGTCGGCGCCCACCTGCGCGACCGGCTTCACGTCGGCCTCGGCCGAGGCCGCGAATTCCTTCGCCACGACGACGTCCGTCGGCAGCGGGATCTCGACACCGCTCTGCCGCGAGCGCTCGAGCAGAGCGCGTGCCGTGCCCACCATGTCGGCTTCGTACAGCGACTTGCCCACCGGCTGGCCCGCAGCCGCCAGGAACGTGTTGGCGATGCCGCCGCCGACGATCAGCTTGTCGACCTTGCCGAGCAGGGTTTCGAGCACCGTGAGCTTGGTCGACACCTTCGAGCCGCCGACGATCGCGACCAGCGGCCGCTTGGGGTTGCCCAGGGCCTTTTCGAGCGCTTCGAGCTCGTTCGTGAGCAGCGGGCCGGCGCAGGCCACCGGAGCGAACTTGCCGACGCCGTGCGTGCTCGCCTCGGCGCGGTGCGCCGTCGCGAAGGCGTCCATCACGTAGACGTCGCAGAGCGCCGCCATCTTCTGCGCCAGCTCGTCCTTGTTCTTCTTCTCGCCCTTGTTGAAGCGCACGTTCTCGAGCAGCACCACCTCGCCCGGCTCGCACGCGACGCCGTCGAGCCAGTCGCGCTCGAAGCGCACCTTGCGCCCCAGCATCTCGGACAGGCGCGCGGCCACCGGTGCCAGCGAGAATTCTTCGGTCGGCACGCCCTCTTCCGGGCGCCCGAGGTGCGACATCAGCATGACGCGCGCGCCGGCCTTCTGCGCGGCTTCGATGGTCGGCAGCGACGCACGGATGCGCGCATCGCTGGTGACGACGCCGTCCTTGACCGGGACGTTGAGGTCTTCACGAATGAGGACGCGCTTGCCGGCGAGGTCCAGATCGTTCATGCGGAGGACACGGATCATGCTGTCGGTTCCTGCTCGATGGAAATGGCCCCGGCTCCGCGCGCTGCACGGAGCCGGCACGAGGTTACGACTGAACGGTTACTTCGAGATGACGCGGGCCATCTCGAGCACCTTGCTCGAATAGCCCCACTCGTTGTCGTACCAGGACACGACCTTGACGAACGTCTCGTCGAGCGCGATGCCGGCCTCGGCGTCGAACACCGACGTGCACGACTCGCCGCGGAAATCGGTCGCGACCACCTTCTCGTCGGTGTAGCCGAGCACGCCCTTCATCGGGCCCTGCGACGCGGCCTTCATCGCGGCGCAGATTTCCTGGTACTTCGCAGGCTTGCTCAGTTCGACGGTGAGGTCGACCACCGAGACGTCGGACGTCGGCACGCGGAACGCCATGCCCGTGAGCTTCTTGTTGAGCTCGGGGATGACCTTGCCGACGGCCTTGGCCGCGCCCGTCGACGACGGGATGATGTTCTCGAGGATGCCGCGGCCGCCGCGCCAGTCCTTGTTCGACGGGCCGTCGACGGTCTTCTGCGTCGCGGTGGCCGCGTGCACGGTCGTCATCAGACCGCGCTTGATGCCCCAGGTGTCGTTCAGCACCTTGGCGACCGGCGCCAGGCAGTTGGTGGTGCACGAGGCGTTCGAGATGATCGTCTCGCCAGCGTACTTGGTGTGGTTGACACCGTAGACGAACATCGGCGTTTCGTCCTTCGACGGGGCCGACATGATCACCTTCTTCGCGCCGGCAGCGAGGTGCTTCTGCGCGCTGGCCGCGTCGAGGAACAGGCCGGTGGACTCGATCACGACGTCGGCGCCGATCTCACCCCACTTGAGCTCGGCCGGGTCCTTGACCGCGGTCAGGCGGATCTTGCGGCCGTTGACGACGAGTTGGTTGCCCTCGACCGCGATGTCGCCCTTGAAGCGGCCGTGCACCGAGTCGTACTTGAGCATGTAGGCGAGGTAGTCCGGCTCGAGCAGGTCGTTGATGCCCACGATCTCGATGTCGGCGAAATCCTTTGCCGCCGCGCGGAACACCATGCGGCCGATGCGACCGAATCCATTGATGCCGACCTTGATAGCCATGACTTGAGTCTCCCGTCAGAACTTGAGTGCTTTAAAGATAAGGAATCAGAGCAGCCCGGCGGCGACCTTGGCCACGTTGGCCGCAGTGAAGCCGAAGTGCTCGAACAGTTTCTTGGCCGGCGCCGAGGCGCCGAAGGTATCCATGCCAACGACGGCGCCGTCGAGGCCGACGTAACGCCACCAGGTTTCCTTCGAGCCCGCCTCGATGGCGACTCGCCGTGCCCCGGCCGGCAGCACGCTGGCGCGGTACGCCGCATCCTGCGCGTCGAACACGCTGGTGCATGGCATCGAGACCACGCGGACCCGGCGACCCTGGTCAGTCAGCAGCTTGGCCGCGTCGGCAGCGAGGCCGATCTCGGAACCCGTGGCGATCAGGACGATCTCGGGCGCGCCCGCGCAGTCGATCAGCACGTAGCCGCCACGTGCAATCGACGCCAGCTGTTGCGGCGTGCGTGGCATGGGCGGCAGGGCCTGCCGCGTGAGGATCAAGCTGGTGGGCCCGGTGACGTGCTGGATGGAATGACCCCAGGCCACCGCGGTCTCGACCGTGTCGCAGGGACGCCAGACATTCATGTTCGGGATCAGGCGCAGGCTGGCGACGTGCTCGACAGGCTGGTGGGTGGGCCCGTCCTCGCCGAGGCCGATCGAATCGTGCGTGAACACGTAGACGACGCGCTGCTTCATCAAGGCCGACATGCGGCACGCGTTGCGCGCGTAATCGGAGAACACCAGGAAGGTGCCGCCGTAAGGCACATGGCCACCGTGCAGCGCGATGCCGTTCATGATCGCGGCCATGCCGAACTCGCGCACGCCGTAGTGGAGGTAATTGCCGCCCTGGGCGGGATCGACGACCGACTGCGACAACTTGTGGTTGGTGTTGTTCGAGCCGGTCAGGTCGGCCGAGCCGCCGAGCAGTTCGGGAATGGCAGCGCCGAGCACGTGCAGTACCTGCTGCGACGAGGCGCGCGTTGCGATGGCAGCCGGCTTGGCAACCTGGGCGGCGATGAATTCCTGCAGCTTGCCGTGCCAGTCGGCAGGCAATTCGCTGCGCTGGCGGCGTTCGAATTCAGCGGCAAGCTCAGGGTGCGCCGCGCGGTAGGCCGCGAAACGCGACTGCCATGCCTTTTCAGCCGCGATACCCTTGGCCCGCGCATCCCAGCCGGCGCGGATGTCGTCCGGGATCACGAACGGCGGCGACGTCCAGCCGAGCTTTTCGCGCGTGGCCGCGATCTCGGCATCGCCGAGCGGCGCGCCGTGCGTGGCTTCGGTGCCCTGCTTGTTGGGCGAGCCCCAGCCGATGACCGTCTTGCAGCAGATCAGGGACGGACGCGGGTCGGCCTTGGCCGCGTGCAGGGCGGCCTCGATGGCCGCGGCATCGTGACCATCGACGTTCGGCACGACGTGCCAGCCGTAGGCGCCGAAGCGCATGGGCGTGTCGTCGGTGAACCAGCCGTGCACCTCGCCGTCGATCGAGATGCCGTTGTCGTCGTAGAAGCAGATCAGCTTGCCGAGCTTGAGCGTCCCGGCAAGCGAGCAGGCTTCATGCGAAATGCCTTCCATGAGACAGCCGTCGCCCAGGAACACGTAGGTGTGGTGGTCGACAACGTCGTGGCCAGGCCGGTTGAACGATGCGGCCAGCAGCTTTTCCGACAGGGCCATGCCGACGGCATTGGCGAGTCCCTGGCCGAGCGGGCCCGTCGTCGTCTCGATACCGAGGTGATGATCGACCTCCGGGTGGCCGGCCGTGTGCGCGCCGAACTGGCGGAAATTCGCGAGGTCTTCGAGCGTGAGCGGGTAGCCGGCCAGGTGCAGCAGCGAGTACAGCAGCATCGAGCCATGCCCGTTCGACAGCACGAAGCGGTCGCGATCGACCCACTCGGGGTTCGCCGGGTTGTGCTTGAGGTGGTCGGCCCACAGGACCTGCGCGATGTCCGCCATGCCCATGGGCATGCCGGGATGACCGGAGTTGGCCTTCTGGACCGCATCCATGCTCAACGCGCGAATGGCGTTGGCGAGTTGCCGGCGTGTGGGCATCGTGGACCCTCGTGGAAAATCCGGCCATTTTACCGTCCGGGGAGCAGCCCGGGCATAAGAAATTGCCCCGACGGGCCCGCTCCCGCGCCGGCCTGGCCTGGCCAGGCCTCGCTCATGGTGGAAAGGTGCACTTTACCAATCCGGGCCCCTCTATAATTCGCGGCTGTTTGCCCCACGGAAGCCCCACAGATGTCGACTGGTTATGTCTTCACGTCCGAATCCGTCTCCGAAGGCCATCCTGACAAGGTGGCGGACCAGATCTCCGACGCGGTACTCGATGCCCTGATCTCCCAGGACAAGCGCTCGCGGGTCGCCTGCGAGACGATGGTCAAGACCGGCGTGGCGATCGTGGCCGGCGAGGTCACGACCGAAGCCTGGGTCGATCTCGAGGAACTCGTTCGCGGCGTAATCACCGACATCGGCTACACGTCGTCGAACGTGGGCTTCGACGGCCGCACCTGCGGCGTCATCAACATCATCGGCAAGCAGTCGCCCGACATCGCGCAGGGCGTGGATCGCAAGAACCCGGAAGAACAGGGCGCCGGCGACCAGGGCCTGATGTTCGGCTACGCCAGCAACGAGACGCCGAGCCTGATGCCGGCCCCCATCTGCTACGCGCACAAGCTGGTCGAGCGCCAGGCCGAGGTGCGCAAGAGCAAGCTGCTGCCCTGGCTGCGCCCGGACGCCAAGTCGCAGGTCACCTGCCGCTACGTCGACGGCAAGGTCGTCGGCCTCGACGCCGTCGTGCTGTCCACCCAGCACGACCCGGAGGTCGAGCAGAAAGACCTGCAGGAAGCGGTGATGGAACTCGTCATCAAGCACGTCCTGCCGCAGGAATGGCTGGGCAAGGACACCAAGTTCCACATCAACCCCACCGGCAAGTTCGAGATCGGCGGCCCGGTGGGCGACTGCGGCCTGACCGGGCGCAAGATCATCGTCGACAGCTACGGCGGCATGGCCCGCCACGGCGGCGGCGCGTTCTCGGGCAAGGATCCGTCGAAGGTCGACCGTTCGGCGGCCTATGCGGCGCGTTATGTCGCCAAGAACCTCGTGGCGGCGGGCCTGGCCGATCGCTGCGAAATCCAGGTCTCGTACGCGATCGGCGTGGCCGAGCCCACCTCGATCACCGTCGATACCTTCGGCACCGGCAAGGTGGGCCAGGACAAGCTCGAGCAGCTGGTGCGCGCGCACTTCGACCTGCGCCCGTACGGCATCATCAAGATGCTCGACCTGGTGCACCCGATGTACCGCGCCACGGCGTCGTACGGCCACTTCGGCCGCGAGCCGCAGCACATGACGTACAACGTGGAAGGAAACCATCAACGGCAAGCGGGTCGACAAGAGCGAAACCTTTACCGCCTTCAGCTGGGAGAAGACGGACAAGGCGGAAGCGCTGCGCAAGGATGCGGGGCTGTAGGAAGGGAGGAAGGGCAGGAAGGGCAGGAAGGGCAGGAAGGACAGGAAGGACAGGAAGGACAGGAAGGCAGACGAGACCTTCTTCCGGCCCTTCCGGCCCTTCCTGACCTTTCTCCCCTTTTGTCCACGGAGCGCCATACGGTACTATCGCGGCCCGCCTGAGGAGCGCTGCAACGGACCCCGTCCGCCAGGCTCAGGCATTGGGTTTACCCAACCGCGCTCGCTGAACCACGTGACGTGTCGTTCAGGCGAGCCCTCCAGCGAATCCATTTTCGCCGCCTGTCCGATACATCACGGTCCACCGAGAGGATCGTCCGATGAACGCCGCCGTTATCACTTCCAAGCCTGGCCAGGACTTCGTCGTGGCCGACCTTGCGCTCGCCGACTGGGGCCGCAAGGAAATGAAGATCGCCGAGTCCGAGATGCCTGGCCTGATGGCCATCCGCAAGGAGTTCGCCAAGGAGCAGCCGCTCAAGGGCGCTCGCATTGCCGGCTCGCTGCACATGACCATCCAGACCGCGATGCTGATCGACACGCTGAAGGCGCTCGGCGCCGACGTGCGCTGGGCTTCGTGCAACATCTACTCCACCCAGGATCACGCCGCGGCGTACGTCGCCGCGACCGGCACGCCGGTGTTCGCCTACAAGGGCGAGACGCTCGACGATTACTGGGAATACACGCACCGCATCTTCGAATGGCCGAACGGCCAGCACGCCAACATGATCCTGGACGACGGCGGCGATGCCACGCTGCTGCTGCTGCTCGGCAC
Source organism: uncultured Gammaproteobacteria bacterium (assembly GCA_963746325.1). GTDB lineage: Bacteria > Pseudomonadota > Gammaproteobacteria > Steroidobacterales > Steroidobacteraceae > RPQJ01. The sequence goes on from CAVVBC010000005.1 coordinate 284,488, forward strand.
GAAGGCCGAGAAGGACGCGTCGCTGATCGCGAAGCCCACGAACGAAGAAGAGGTCTCGCTCTACAACTCGATCCGCAAGCGGCTCGAGTCGAGCCCGGGCTGGTATTCGAAGCGCCTCGCGCAGATCCAGGGCGTGACCGAAGAAACCACCACGGGCGTGAAGCGCCTGTACGGCTTCGCCAAGAAGGGCGAGCTGCCGTTCCCGGCGATCAACGTCAACGACTCGGTCACCAAGTCGAAGTTCGACAACCTGTACGGCTGCCGCGAATCGCTGGTCGACGCGATCAAGCGCGCCACCGACGTCATGATCGCCGGCAAGGTCGCCGTGGTCGCGGGCTACGGCGACGTCGGCAAGGGTTCGGCCGAATCGCTGCGCGCCCTGTCGGCGCAGGTCTGGATCACCGAGATCGACCCGATCTGCGCGCTGCAGGCGGCGATGGAAGGCTATCGCGTGGTGACGATGGACGAAGCCTGCGACAAGGCCGACATCTTCGTGACGGCCACCGGCAACGTGAACGTGATCAACCACGAACACATGAAGCGCATGAAGGACCAGGCGATCGTCTGCAACATCGGCCACTTCGACAGCGAAATCGAAATCGCCGCGCTGAAGCAGTACCCCTGGGAAAGCATCAAGCCGCAGGTCGATCACGTGGTCTTCCCCGACGGCAAGCGCCTGATCATCCTGGCGGAAGGCCGGCTGGTGAACCTCGGCTGCGGCACGGGTCACCCGTCGTTCGTGATGTCGAACTCCTTCACCAACCAGGTGCTGGCGCAGATCGAGCTCTACAAGCACGGCGGCAAGTACGGGAAGGACGTCTACGTGCTGCCGAAGCACCTCGACGAGAAGGTCGCGCAGCTGCACCTCGAACGCATCGGCGTGCACCTGACGACGCTGACGCCCGAGCAGGCCGCCTACATCGGCGTGTCGCCGAACGGCCCGTTCAAGACCGACCAGTACCGCTACTGATCGCCACCTGGCCCGCGGTCCGACTGGCGCAGGCCGGACGGCGGCAGGCAGGCAGGCGAGCACGACGCCCCACAGGCATTCTCCGGCTTGCGGGGCGTTTTCTTTGGTCGCGGTCACGCGCGGGCGATCGACCGCGCGTCCAGCCACTTCAGGATCGTGGCGTACAGCCGAGCCGGCTCGACCGGCTTGCCGATGAAATCGCTCATGCCGGCGGCAAGGCAGTCGTCGCGGTCTTCGGCGAATGCATTGGCCGTCATCGCGATGATGGGCGGGCTGTCGGCACGCCGCTGCAGGATGCGGCGCGTGGCTTCGAGGCCGTCGAGGTGCGGCATCTGCATGTCCATCAGGATGAGGGCGTAGTCGGATGTCGCAGACTTCGTCACGGCCTCGACACCATCGACAGCCAGGTCCACGGTCAATCCCACGCCGCCAAGGAGCGCCATCGCGACTTCGGCATTGATCTCGTTGTCTTCCGCGAGCAGTACCCGCGTACCGGCATAGCGGGACAGCAGCTGACTGGCCGCAGCCTCTGCCAGCAGGCGCTTCGGCAGTATCTTCTTCTGCCCGGCAGCGGCGCCTTTACGCAGCTTCGCCGTGAACCAGAACGTGCTGCCCGCTCCAGGGACGCTCTCTGCGCCCGCCTCGCCCCCCATCATTTCCGCCAGGCGGCGGGTGATGGCGAGGCCGAGCCCGGTGCCGCCGAACTGCCGCGTCGTGGAGACATCCGCCTGCTCAAAGCGGGTGAACAGCCGCGGCAGCAAAGCGGGCTCGATGCCGATCCCGGTATCCTCGACCTCGAAGCGACAGTGCATCTCCGAGTCGTCTTCCTGCACCGGTCGTGCCCGCACCGTGATCGAACCCGACTCCGTGAACTTCACGGCGTTGTTGGCATAGTTGAGCAATGCCTGCTGCAACCGGACGGCGTCGCCGAGCAGTTCGCCCGGCAGGTGTTCGATCTCGCTCACGATCCGCAGGCCCTTCGCCTGGGCCCTTTGTTCGATGATCGACACGGTGTTGGCGACGACTTCCTGCACCGCCAGGGGACGCTCTTCGAGCACGAATTTCCCAGCCTCGATCTTGGAAAGGTCGAGGATCGAACTCAGGATCTGCAGCAGGTGATCCGCGGCCGCCTCGAGCTTCTCGAGTCGCCGCTCCTGGTCCGCCGCGAGACCCGCCTCGCGCATCAGGTGAGCCATGCCGATGATCCCGTTCAGCGGCGTGCGGATCTCGTGACTCATGTTGGCCAGGAAACTCGTCTTCGCGAGACTGGCTTCCTCCGCCGCCTGCTTGGCCTCGCGCAGCGCGGCCTCGGCCCGCTTGAGTTCCGTCACGTCCACTAGCGAGGCGATCACGCTCTCGCCCACGACCTTGGCACTGATCAGGATGCGGCGCACCACCCCGTCCCGGCAGGTGATGTCTACGTCCCGGGGCACGACTTCCGCTCCGCTCTTCAGGGCGGCATCGATGGAGTTTTGCCAGAACAGCCGCCGCTCCTGCTGATAAACGGGATCGGGATACACGAGACGCCACCAGTCCTCGATGGTCCGCAGCTCGGTCGGACCCCAGCCGAACAGGCGGATGAACTGCGGATTCACCGATTCGATGACCGTGCCGCGCACGTGCGCCATCGGCACGGGCGACGACTCGAACAGCATCCGGAACACGCGTTCGCGCTCATTCGAAAGCGCGGCCGTGCGCATCGCCTCCAGTTCCTGCTCGGCCACCCGGCGCTGGGTCACGTCGCGTGAGACCAGCATCACCGTCGGCACGTCACCCGTCGCAGAAACTTTCCGGGCAGCAGAAAGCTCGAACCAGCGACGCCCCGCCGGCAGGTCCAGCTCGATCGTGCGGCCGTAATCGCTGCCTCGCTCGAGCGCAGCCGCGATCGACTCCATGACCGTGGCCGCGGCAGCGGCCGGCAACGCCTCCGCGACACTGCGCCCGGCGAGCCCGTCCCGCGGCGCGGCGAGCATTGCATGGTGATTCGTGAAGGCGTTGACGTATCGCCCTGCCGCATCGATCTCGAACAGCAGGTCGGGAATCGCCTCGAGCGCGGCATTGAGTTTCTGGCGGCTCTGGCGTTCCGCCCGGTTCGCCTCCTGCACCTCTGCGAGCGCTGCGCGCAGTTCGGCCGTACTGTTGCGGACTTTGCGCCTGAGCGAGACGTTCCACGCCAGCAGCAGCAACCCGGTCAGCGCGATCGCAAGCGCGGCCACGCCGGCCGCACGGGCGTACGCAGAGAATCGCAGGCGCTCGCCGAACCATTTTTCGCGCAGCCTGGCGTCTTCTTCGGCGCTGATCGCGCCCATGCCGCTCTCGACGAGCGCCAGCGTCGCCGCCTCGCCCTTGCGCACGGCCCGGTGGAACTGTCCCGTGTAGAGCGTGAACCCCTTGCGGAACGTGTGCGGCGCCCCGAGCCTGGCGAAGTAGAAGTTCGCGGGAACTTCGTCGAGACAGAAGACTTCCACGTCGCGACGGACGGCCGCCTCGATCAGCTGGGTATAGCTCGGGTACCGCACGAGGCTGGTGATGCCCTGCTCGGTCAGGACGTCGATGCAGGCATCGCCATCCATCACGCCAACCTGGAAACCCCTGAGTGTCGCCACGCTGCTGATGCCGCTGATCGCCGCGTGGTGATAGATGACGACAGGCAGGTCCGAGTAAGGCCGCGAGAAATCGTAGAACTGCTCCCGCGGCTCGGTGCGGTAAAGCATGTCGATGACATCACCGCGGCCAGCCAGGAACTCGCGCTGCGCGTCCGCCCAGCCCTTTGCCTCGAGCGTGACCTTGACGCCCGTACGGCGGGACCAGAGATCCCAGTAATCCACGAGGTAGCCCTGGACGGCACCGTCGACATCGCGGAACAGGTACGGCGGATAGTTGTCGTCGGCCAGGACGCGCAGCGCGCGCGGCTTGGACACCGCGACGGTGTCTGGCTCAAGGCCCGGAGACGGCGCTGCTGCCGACCGACCCACACCCGCGCAGAGCGTGGCGAGCAGCAGTAGCAGCAATGGCAGCACCGGGCGCATCGAGCCCAGCGAACCTCGCGTGCCGCTTGCGGACATTGGCCTCCCTGGGAGGCGGTAGGCCCCAGGATTCAGGCCGGCCTGCGGTGGGTGGAGCGATCCATACCTGTGTGCACTCCCTTATCATGCATATCGGCGCGCTTCGCAAGACGGTCTTGCCACCAGCCCGGATGAGTCTGAGCCACCCAGCGACCGGCAGCGAGACTCGCTCCAGCCACTGCGCGCCCTAGCGCTTCCGCGCCAGCGTCAGCCCGTCACCGATCGGCAGCAGGCATAAATCGATCCGTTCGTCCCGATGCAGAATCCCGTTGAACTGGCGCAGTGCCACCGTGTCGGCGTCAACGACTCCGGGATCGGCCACGCGTCCGCTCCAGAGGGTGTTGTCGATGAGTACGATGCCGCCGGCCCGCAGGAGCTGCAGGGCACGTTCGTAGTACGACAGGTAGCCGGTCTTGTCCGCGTCGATGAAGGCGAAATCAAACGTGCCACCGCGGCCTGCAGCGATCAGCGCATCGAGCGTCTGCTGCGCCGGGGCCAGGCGCAGGTCGATCTTGTGGGCAACGCCCGCAAGCTCCCAATAGCGCCGGGCAATCGCGGTCCACTCCTCGCTCACGTCGCAGGCGACGAGGCGCCCGTCGGCGGGCAGTGCCAGCGCGGTGGCGAGCGACGAGTAGCCGGTGAACACGCCTACCTCCAGGCACTGGCGCGCCCCGATCAGGCGCAGCAGCAGCGCCATGAACTGCCCCTGCTCCGGTGCGATCTGCATGGACCGCTGCGCCAGGCCGGCGGTCTCCTCGCGCAGCGCAAGCAGCAGGGGCGATTCCCGCAATGAGACTTCGTTCATGTATCGATAGAGCGAATCCGTGAGCGAAATCGAACGATTGGACATGTGCACTCCTTTGCCGCGGAAGTATTTGCGAAGATAGTGGCCGATCATGAGCGCAACGACAGCGTCTGACCCCATCGGCACACGACCGCGCGGCACCGCGCCCGCCGCGGATAGCGTGCGCCTCGTGCAGTTCACGGACACCCACCTGCTGCAGGACCCCGCGGGCGCGATCCGCGGCGCGCGCACGCTGCCGCGCCTGCAGGCGTGCGTCGCCCATGCGCAGCGCAACTTCTTCCCGGTGGATGCAATCCTCCTGACCGGGGACATCGTGCACGACGAGCCCGCAGCCTACGGCTTCGTCGACTTGCTGTTTGGCGACCTCGGCGTGCCGGTGCTGCTGATCCCGGGCAATCACGACGTGCCGGAGGAAATGCACCGCCGGTTCAGGCGGCCGCCGTTCCAGGTGGGCGGCGAATGGCAGACACGCAACGGCTGGCAGTTGCTGTTGCTGGAATCATGGTTTGCCGAGGCGACGAACGGCGAGGGGCAACTCGGGCCAGCGCAGTTGCAACGCGTCGAACAGGCCCTGGTGACAGGCACGGCTCCGCATGCCCTGGTGGTGCTGCATCACCCGCCCGTGCCGATGGATTCACCGGCACTCGACGAACTGGGACTGCTCGACGGGCCGCTGTTGTCGGCCGCCGTCGCGCGGCATCCGCGGGTGCGCGGCGTCTGCTGGGGACATGCGCACCAGGCGCTCGATGTCTACCAGCAGAATGAAGTGCGGTTCATGTGCACACCCGCGACCAGCATGCAGTTCAAGCCGCGCAATGCGCATTTCGAGGTGGACGACCGGCCGCCGGGGTACCGGGTGCTCGACCTGCGGGCGGATGGCGCGATCGCATCCGAGGTCGTGTGGCTCGAGGGCTATCGGGACTGACCGTCAGGACCTGCGCTCCGGGGATCCGACGCGTTCCGAAAACCGTGCGCGGCATGGACGCCGCGCCGTATGCCCTGTAGGGTACGGGCGCCCACGGACGGGTTTACGGCGTTTTTCGGAACGCGTCGGACCCCCGGAGCGCAGGTCCCCGGAACTCGTTCGACTCCCCGACGCGCTACCGCAGCAGCGAGCTCACAACCGCGTATGCCGACGCGGCCGCCAGCAGGCAGAGCACCAGCGAGCCACCGGCGTAGGCCGCCGCGGCCCCGGGCGCGCCACGCTGCACCAGTTGCAGCGTCTCGAGTGAAAATGCTGAAAACGTGGTGAAGCCACCCAGCACGCCGACGATCAGCAGCATGCGCAGGTCGTGCCGCAGGTGCAGGGGGTTCGACGGCGCGAACAGCGCGCCCAATGCGCCGACCGCGAAGCAACCCGTGACGTTGACGACGAGCGTGCCCCACGGGAAGCCCAGCCCCGCCACGCGACCCACCAGCGTCGACACGTAAAGGCGGCCCGCCCCGCCCAAGGCGCTGCCCAGCGCGACCAGCGCGTACCAATGCCAGGTCGGTGCGACCAGAGGATTCTCCCCGGGAATTGCGGCGACTGCCCCGGCCTGGAGCGGCGCCACGAGTCCGTGTTTTCCGCACAGTTTACGGCCCGCCGCAGGGTGGCGCGAGCGCGCTGCTAAGATACGCGGCCCAGATCGACCGGCCCGCACCTGCGACAGGGCCGGCAACCAACCGCGGGAGTCCAGTGCAGTGAGCCTGTTTCAAGAAGCGTGCAAGTACATCCCTGGCGGCGTGAACTCGCCCGTGCGGGCGTTCCGCGGCGTGGGCGGCGAGCCCATTTTCTTCGCCCGCGCCAAGGGTGCGCGAGCCTGGGCGGCCGATGGCCGCGAGTTCATCGATTACGTCGGCTCGTGGGGACCGATGATCCTCGGCCACGCGCATCCGGACGTCATTCGCGCCGTGCAGGAAACGGCGGTCAACGGACTCTCGTTCGGCGCGCCAACCGAGATCGAGACGGTCGTCGCCCGCAAGATCATCGAGCTCGTGCCGTCGATTGAACTCGTCCGCATGTGCAGCTCCGGCACGGAAGCCACGATGAGCGCGATCCGTCTCGCGCGCGGCTTCACTGGCCGGCAGAAGATCGTCAAGTTCGAGGGCTGCTATCACGGGCATTCGGACTCGCTGCTGGTGAAGGCGGGATCGGGGATGCTCACGCTCGGCGTGCCCACCTCGCCCGGCGTGCCCCCGGAACTGGCCGCGCACACGCTGACGCTTTCGTATAACGACATCGCCCAGGTGCGACAGCTCTTCGGCGAGCTGGGCAGCGAAGTCGCCTGCGTGATCGTGGAGCCCGTCGCGGGCAACATGAATTGCATCCCGCCCGTGCCCGGATTCCTCGAGGCGCTGCGCGAGGAATGCACGAAACACGGCGCCGTGCTGATCTTCGACGAAGTGATGACCGGCTTCCGTGTCGCGAAAGGCGGCGCGCAGGCGCTCTACGGCATCAAGCCCGACCTCACCACGCTCGGCAAGATCGTCGGCGGCGGCATGCCGGTCGGAGTGTTCGGCGGACGCCGCGACATCATGTCGCACATCGCACCCTGGGCCCGGTGTACCAGGCAGGTACGCTTTCCGGTAATCCGGTCGCGATGGCGGCCGGCCTCGCGACGCTGAACGGCATCGACGTCCCGGGATTCCACGCCCGCCTCGCCACCCTCACCGACCGGCTGGTGCACGGCCTGCAAGCAGGCCGCAGATCAGGCGGGCGTGGCGCTGGCAACCAACCACGTCTGCGGCATGTTCGGCTTTTTCTTCACGTCGTCACCGCACGTGAACAGTTACGCGGAAGCGACCGCCTGCGATGTCGAGCGCTTCAAGAAGTTCTTCCACGGGATGCTCGACGAAGGCGTGTACCTCGCGCCGTCCGCGTTCGAAGCCGGGTTCATTTCGGCGGCACACACGGAAGCCGACGTCGACGCGACGATCGCGGCCGCCGGCCGGGTGTTCAAGCGGCTCTGACGACCGCCGGCCTTGCCGGACCCACGTGGGCCCGGTGACGCACGACGGTCCGGAGCTGGCGCCTGCCGCATGCATCACTATCGTGCCGACATCGACGGGCTGCGCGCCGTTGCGATCGTCCCGGTCGTGCTTTTTCATGCCGGCGTCACCGCATTCGCGGGCGGCTTCGTCGGCGTCGACGTCTTCTTCGTCATCTCCGGATTCCTGATCACCGGCCTGATCCGTCACGAGATCGACCAGGGTACGTTCTCGATCGCGGGCTTCTACGAACGTCGGGTGCGGCGCCTGTTCCCGGCGCTGTTTGCAATGCTGTTTGCGGTCACACTGTGCGCGGCCTGGCTGTTGCTGCCTGCCGACCTCGCCGACTATGCCAAGTCCGTGCTGGCCACCAGCCTGTTCGCTTCCAACTTCCTGTTCTGGCAGGAGGCCGGGTACTTCGGTCGCGCCGCCGAAGACATTCCGCTGCTGCACACATGGTCGCTCGCGGTCGAAGAACAGTTCTACATTCTTTTTCCGCTGTTCCTGGCATTCATCGCGGCGCGCGCGCGCAGGAGGTATATCGCCGCCACTGCGCTCGTGACGGCGGCCTCGTTCAGCGCCAGCGTGGTAGGAGTGAAGCTCGCGCCGGACGCCGCGTTCTACCTTGCGCCGTTCCGAGCCTGGGAACTCGGCGTCGGTGCGTTGCTCGCGTTGGGCGCGCTGCCGACGCTGCATCGGCGCCAGGTGCGATCCATCGTCGCCGTGCTCGGCCTGATCGCCCTGCTCTGCAGCATGACGCTGCTCAGCAAGTCCACGCCGTTTCCGGGCGCCGCCGCGCTGCTGCCGTGCCTGGGGACAGCGGCGATCATCTGGGCCGGCACCGGGGGCCACAACGTGGTGGGCGACGCCCTCAGCGCGCGACCGTTCGTGCTCATCGGACTCATATCCTATTCGCTCTACCTCTGGCACTGGCCGCTGCTGTCACTGGGACGGTACTACGTAGTGCGTGACCTGAATGCACTCGAGACGGGCGCGTTGCTGACGCTGGCTACGCTGGCCTCGATCGCGTCGTGGCGCTACGTCGAGCGACCGTTTCGCGGCAAGAGCGGCCTGTTCGGCCGGCGCCGGTTGTTCACCGTCGCGGGCGCGCTGATGGGTATCACCATCGCCGCGAGTGCGGCGGCCATCGTGGCCGAGGGCTGGCCCGCGCGCTCCGACGCGACCGTTCGCAGCATCATCGATGCCGGCAACGAGCGGCGCTCGAGCGACTGGGAATGCAGCAACACGGGCCTGGCCAGGATTCGGAGCGGCGAACTGTGCCGGACAGGCAGTCCGCAGGCTGCATCCGCCACGTTCCTGGTCTGGGGTGACTCGCACGCGCGCGCCATGGCCGATGCGATCGGGGCCGCGGCCGGGCGCTCGGGGGTAGCGGGCCTGCTGGCGCTGCAGACAGGATGTGCGCCACTGCAGGAGACTGTCGTCGTCGCGTCGTGATGCGGAGCGCGACTGCAGCGCCGTCGCGGCGGCCGTCATCGACTTGCTCGATCGTTCGCCGCAGATCACGGACGTCGTGATTGCGGGGCGTTGGGCATTGATGGCAGAAGGCACTCGCTACGGGCACGAATCAGGCGAGTCGGTCGTCCTGACGGATACCGAGGCGCCGGCGCCTTCGCTTGCGAACAACCCGCAAGTGTTTGCGCGCGCGTTGCGCCGATCGGTCGAGGCAGTACTCGCGCAAGGCAAGCGCGTATGGCTCGTGGCGTCCGTCCCCGAGGTTGGCTGGGACGTGCCTGCGGTGCTCGCGCGCTCGCACCGTTTCGATCGCGTGCCCCCCGCGGTGCCTACGCGCGCCGAGTTTGCAGCGCGACAGGCACACGTGATCCCGGTGCTGGACGAACTCGATGCGCTGCCGGGCGTGGTGGTGTTGCGCCCCGACACCCTTCTCTGCGACGAAGTGCGTTGCGGCGTGACACGCAATGGCCTGCCGATTTACTTCGACAGCCATCACCTGACGCTGCGCGGCAGTGCGCTGCTGGAGCCGTTGTTCGAGTCGATGTTCGCGCGGTAGTCAGCCTTGCTGCCGATGCGCCAGCGCGAGCAGCGCAGCGACGGCTTCGTCCACTCCGTTCGTGATGCCGAGTTCGGCAGTCCGGCGACCCAACGCCGCGCGCCGCTCGGGCTCCTGCAACAGACGGGTAGCCACCGCTGCAATGGACTGCGGCGTGCGCCCGGCAGTCTCGGCGATCTGCAGCCGGACCGCCCGCCGGATGCGCCGGTCCTGGTCGCCGGCGAGCGGTATCGAAACAATGGGCCGCCCGTGCGCCAGCACGTGGATCATCGTCGAACCACCGTTGCTCACCACGAACAACGCCTCGGCGAGCAGGAACTGCACGTGGTCAGGCTCGACGCGCGGGAGCAGCAGCAGGCTGGGGTCGGCTGCCTGCTCGACGGATTTGCGCCCTGTAAGCACGACCGTGCGCTGCCCGGTGGTCGCGGCAAACGACCGCGCAGCTGCGATGAAGAGCTCGGCCGGTTCGGCAACGCGCGTCGCCTCGCCGCGCCCGCCGGGCACGAAGACGACGAATGAACCCGGTTCCAGTCCGTGACCCTGCAGCCAGGCGGTGCGCTCCGCAGGCGAGGACGGCGTGAACAGCGTGTCGAACTGCCGCACCCCGTAGTTTGGAAAGAACTGCATCTTCAAGCGTTCGATACGCGAGAGTCCGCCGGTGACGAATGTCGGGAACACGATCCAGTGTTCATCGAGCAGCCGCATCCACTTGGGCCGGAATGCCTTCCAGCGCAGTTTTGGCGCGCGGCTGGAAAACACCAGTCGCGCACCCGCACGCTTCGCCGCACGCAGCTGCGACGTGCGACCCGAGTTGTCGAACACCATCACGTCGGGACGAAAGGAATCGATCGTCGCCAGGACCTGCGCAGTGCTGTTGGTCGGCGAGGCGTCGCAGTCGATGATCGGGAAGTTCACCGACTCGCGAAACACCGCGTTGCGGTTCACGAGGAACCGGATGTCGGCCGTGGGCTCGGCCTTGGCGAGCTCGCGCGCGATGATCAGGCAGCGCATCAGTTCGCCCGCGCCGCCCGGGCCGGAGACCGGCGAGAACAGGACGCGCACCGGGGCCGCACCGACGCGCGGCGCCACCGCTCGTGGCGCCGGCGCAAATCCCCCCGCCGCGCGCATCGACCGGGGAGCCGCGGCCAGCGCCTGCCGGTATGCAGTTTCCATCCGCGCCCCCGTGTGCTCGAGGCTGAACGCCGTGAGGTCGCATTCGATACGGCGACGGCCCGCGGCATGGTGACGCTGCAGTGCGGAGGTGAGCTGCGGCACGTCGTCGATCGGCACCAGCTCGAGCGGATAGCGCTGCGCAATGTCGCGCGGACCTTGCGCGTCGGCCGCAACCACGGGCACCCCGCCGTCGAGCGCTTCTGCGATGACGCGGCCGAAGGGCTCGTAGCGTGAGGGACAGACGAACAGGTCGAAGGCCTGGTACAGGTCCTTGACGTCACGACGATAGCCCGTGAAATGCACGTCGCCCGTCGCGAGCTGCTCGAGCGAGCGGCGCTCGCTGCCGTCGCCCACCAGCACGAGCCGCGCATGCGGCAACTGGGCGGCGGCAAACGCACGCAGCAGCACGTCGAAGCCCTTGCGCGGCACCAGCCGGCCGACTGCGCCGATCAGGAAATCGTCGTCTCCCGCGCCCAGCTCGGCGCGTATCTGACGGACGCGCTCTGGCGCGAGCCGGGGTGCGGCACCAGCGAGTTCGGCACCAGGTGGACCTGGCCGGCATAGGTGGCGGGCACGGTCGCGAGCTGCCAGTCGGAGATGCAGAACAAGGCATCGGTGCGCAGGTAGTGCGGACCGTTCAGGTGCAGGTGCAACGTGCTCACATGACGGGCCGCATGCCGCGTGCGTGTGATGTAGCGCGTGCCGCGACGCAAGTGGGTATGGATGACGTCCGGCCGCCACTGCGCCACGATCTGGGCCAGCCGCGACTGTGTGCGCCAGTGGGGCGGCACTTCGAACACCTGGATGCCGGGCTCGAGCTGGTCGAGCAGGCTGACGCCGAGGCGATCGCGATGGTCGCTGCGCACGACGAGCGCGACGTCGTGCCTGCCCGCCAGCGCGGCGCACGACTCGGCCGCTGCGCGCTCGGAACCGGCAAAGCCGCGCGAAAGAATGACGTGCAGCACGCGCAAGCGATTGTTTGGCTCGCCTCCTGCCGCCGGCGCGACAGGTTTCCTAGCGGACGACAGGATTCCTTCCATGGCGCGATTGTATCCCGCGTGCAGCCGACTCCGGTTCAGCGAATGCGCGCACTCGGCGCCTGCCCGACCTCGAGCCTGCCGTGCTTCACGAGCCGGGCCTCGACACCCGCCCGAGTGCGCTCATGGGCCGCGACGAGTTCGTTCATCGTCCTGCCCGCGTCGAAGCCGGCGAGCAGCCGCTCGTCCTCCTCAGGCGTCCAGGGCTTGCCGGCGTTGCGCGGTAACGCCGACTGCCGGCGTCCGGCCCTGGCGCGGGTCTGGAGCGCATCGGCGCCCCAGAAACAGCGCCCGCAGGACTTCCGCAGATTGCAGATGCGCCGGTTCTGCCGGTGACTGGCCCGCGGCGGGGCCGATGCCCGCTGCGAGGACCTTGAGAATTTCCGCCGCCTGCATGTCGTCCATGATGATCAACGCTCCCTGCGTAAATGAATGGCCCGCGTGAATGCGCGGACCGGGTCATTTGATTGCAGGGCGCGGGAGACGGCCAGCGGGATTCTGGCGCAGAGGGCGCAGTTACTCGCGGCCGGGCCCGTCGGGATCATCGGGATCATCGGGAATCGGAATCACGGCGTCATCGCCCTCGTCGTCGGTAGCAGGCGGCTCGGTCGTGATCTCGAACAGCGGCCGGAGGTATCGCAGGCGCTCGATCGGATCGTCGAGCTCGAGGCAGTGCTGCTTGTGCGCGGACGGCAGCGGCAGGATCTCGGCCAGCCGGCCCGCGACCCAGCCTGCATCATCGAGGCGCCGTTCGAGCGACTCGTAGGGATCGCCCACCTGTCCGAGCACATAATCGAGCGCGGGGCCGAGATCGGAGAACTCCTCGGGCACGGGCACGCCCACTTCGTCCGGCAGCCATTCGACTTCGGCCAGGTTCAGGCCGTCGCGCGCACGGCTGCGCGCCAGGATGCGGAAACGACGCTCACCGCGGGCTTCGATGCCGAGCAGGCCATCGGGCTGTCCGGAGAAATCGACGATGCGCGCGTACGTGCCCACGTCGCTGGTTGCGGTGGGCCCGGCCCCGGCCTCGCTGCCTTCCTTGAGCAGCACGACGCCGAAGCCGGTGTCTTCGCGCATGCAGCGCCGCACCAGGTCGATGTAGCGGGCCTCGAAGATGCGCAGCGGCAGCGGACCGCCCGGAAACAGGACGGTGCCGAGCGGGAACAGCGGAATTTCTGTGCGCGTCGCGGCCGGGTCGGGCATGACTCGATTATGCCGCGTCCGCGGCGCTATGGCGCGGCGTCACGCAGGCCCTGCAGCAGCTTTTCGTGCATCCCCCCGAACGAGCCATTGCTCATCAGGACCAGGTGGTCCCCGGGCCGGGCTTCCGCCGCGAGCATGGCGATCAGCCGTGGCAGGTCGGCCTGGACGGTGGCGAGCGACCCGAGCGGTTGCATCGCGTCAGCCACGTCCCACTTCACTTCGGGCGACTGGTACACGAACACGCGGTCGGCGGCGGCCAGCGACTGGGCGAGTGCGGCCTTGTGGGTGCCGAGCTTCATCGTATTGGAGCGCGGCTCGAGCACGGCGAAGACGCGGCCCTGCCCCGCACGGCGCCGCACGCCATCGAGCGTCGTGGCGATCGCGGTGGGGTGATGCGCGAAATCGTCGTACACCGTGATGTCGCGCACGACGCCACGCACCTCGAGCCGCCGCTTCACGCCACCGAATTTGCGCAGCGCCTCGAGCGCGGCGTCTTCGGCGACACCGGCGTGGCATGCGGCAGCGACCGCTGCGAGCCCGTTCGCCGCGTTGTGCCGGCCGAGCATGTCCCAGTCGACGCGCCCCAGGCAGCGTTCGTCGCGCCAGATTTCGAAACTCGCGTAACTCGCATCGTCACCGGCCGCCAGCGACGCGCCACGCTGCCGTGCGCTGCGCCTGACCCGCTGAAACGCTCGACCGGCGTCCAGCATCCCATCTCGCAGCACTTCCGTCAAGATACGGCTCGTCTGCATTCACCAGCAGCCGGCCGTTGCCGGGCACCGTGCGCAGCAGCAGGTGGAACTGCCGCTGGATCGACGCGACGTCGGGATAGATGTCGGCGTGGTCGTGCTCGAGGTTGTTGAGCACCGCCGTGCGCGGCCGGTAGTGCACGAACTTGGCGCGCTTGTCGAAGAACGCGGTGTCGTACTCGTCGGCTTCAATCACGAAATGACGGCCCGGTGCCCAGTCGCGCGCTCACGTCGAAATCGAGCGGCACGCCACCGATCAGGAAGCCCGGCTCGAGGCCCGCGTACTGCAGAATCCACGCCAGCAGGCTGCTGGTCGTCGTCTTGCCGTGCGTGCCGGCCACGCCGAGCACCCAGCGATCGTCGGCCTGCAGCACGTTGCGCGCGAGCCAGTCAGGGCCCGATTCATAGCGCTTGCCGCTGTCGAGCAGCGCTTCGACCAGCGGCATTGCCGCGGCTCATCACGTTGCCGACGACGAACACGTCCGGCTTCAGCTTGAGCTGCTCCGCTTCGTAGCCCTCGATGACGTCGATGCCCAGCGCTGCCAGCTGCGTGCTCATCGGCGGATAGACGTTGCGATCGGAGCCGGTGACACGGTGGCCGGCCGCGCGCGCGATGGCAGCGATGCCGCCCATGAACGTGCCGCAGACGCCGAGGATGTGCAGGTGCAAGGTCAGGCTCCTCCGCCGCTCGCCAGCGTGAGCAGCAGGTTGATCAGCAGGAAATAGGTGAGCGCGAGGGTGATGCCCGTGAAGAGGTTCGTGTCCGTCGCGAGCTTGAGGATCCGCCCCGTCACGAGCCCGAAGACCACGACCAGGGCAAGCGCGATCAGGCCTGCGGCAGAGGACTCGGGTTTCAGGCCGGCCTGCATCACCGTCCATTGCACCGGCAGGAACAGTCCCACTCCGAGCAGGGCGCCGGTACCGAGCACGGCCGTCGCGGCCTGCAGGAAACGATCGGTCTTGCCGAACAGCTTGAGCAGCAGGTACACGCCCGCGACCAGCAGGACCGGGTCGAGCAGCGCGAACACGATCCACGCGACAGCAGGCTCGTCGAGCAACGCCAGCTGTACGATCGACACGGCGACGTAGGCCGCGGCGGTAACCCACAGCAGCAATCGTGACGCCGGGAGGTCCTGTGGACCGCGCCGCCAGAGTACGATGTCGAGAAATGCCTTCAGGAAGTGCAGCACGTAATCGAAGCGGCGGCCTGAGGAGCGGCGATTCTACACGCAGGTGACCGACTCGATGCGCGAAGCGAGGCTGATCCAGGATCCGGGCGAGCTCGAGACTGCCATCTTTCGATTGCACAGCGCCGCGCGCCTGGCGATCGACACCGAGTTCATGCGCGAGCGGACCTATCACCCGCAGCTCTGCCTGGTGCAGATCGGCACCGAGTCGGATTGCTACCTGGTCGACCCGCTCGTCGGCCTCGACCTGGCCCCGCTGCACCACCTGCTGGCCGATCGCTCGCAGCTCAAGATCCTGCATGCCGCGCGGCAGGACCTCGAAGTCATGCTGCTTTCCGGCGGCACCGTGCCAGGACCGCTGTTCGACACGCAGGTCGCCGCGGCCTTTCTCGGCTTTCCCCCGCAGGTGGGCTATGCCGAGCTGGTGGCGCGGCAACTCGGGGCTTCGATCGACAAGGGACAGACGCGCACCGACTGGTCGCGCCGGCCCTTGACGCCCGCGCAGCTTGCCTACGCCGCGGACGACGTGAAGCACCTGCTGACGCTGCACACCGACCTGCAGGCGGCCCTCGTTGCGCGCGGCCGCGAAGGCTGGGTGGCCGACGAGATCGCCGCCTGTGAAAACCCCGCGCTCTATCGAACCGACCCGGCGCAGGCATGGCGACGCCTGAAGGGTCTGAACCGGCTGCGGCCGGCGGAACAGTCCGCGGCGCGCGCGCTCGCCGAGTGGCGCGAACGCCGCGCGATCGAATCGGACAAGCCGCGCGGCTGGATCCTTGCAGACGAGGCGCTATATGCCATGGCGGCGCGCGAGCCGGTCTCGCTCGAGGCGCTGGAATCCGTGCCCGCCCTGCCGCCGGGCGTGCTGCGCAAGCGCGGCGACGAATTGCTCGAGCTCCTGCGCACCGCCCGGGCGGATGAATCCGGCGTGCCGCTGTCGGCCCCGAAGCGTCCCGAGCCCGAGCAAATGGCCCTGGCAGCCAGGTTGCTGCAAGTGGTGCGCGACGTCGCTACCGAACTTGAAGTGAGCGCCGAGGTGCTGGCGACGCGCAAGGACGTCGAAGCGATCGCGTTCGGATCCGTGGAGCCGGCGGACAGCCCGCTGCTGCGCGGGTGGCGCAAGGCAGTGGTCGGCGACAAGCTGCTCGCGGCGCTCGCGCGCTGAGGCCGGCGTTTGCTCCGGCTGATCCTGGCGTTATGCCCGGCTGGGCTGGCAGCCACGGCGCCTGGATCACGAGCCGTGGGATGAAGAGCCGGAACCCTACCCGCGCTCGCGGACCTCTCCACGATCGGGGATCAGGCGACAACCGGAGCCCTCACCCGCGCTGCGCGCGACCTCTCCCACTGACGTGGGAGAGGTGAGGGAAATCACGCGCCAGTGACTTTGACGAACTCGGCGTACACGCGATCCATCGGCTGGTCGGCGTTGACGACCTTGAGCAGTTCGCGGCCGCGGTAGTGCTCGATCAACGGCGCGGTCTGCGCGTTGTAGACCTTGAGCCGGTTCTCGATCACGTCTTCCTTGTCGTCGGCGCGCTGCCTGAGCTCGGGCGCATCGGCGCCGTGCTCCGGATTGTCGCACCGGTCGCCCTTCTGCGAAGGCGACGAATACACGTTGAATACCTTGCCGCAGGCAGGGCAGCTGCGGCGGCCGGTCAGACGCATGAACAGGGCCTTTTCGTCGACCTGCATCAGCACCACGGCGTCGATCGGCTGGCCGAGGTCAGCCAGCAGCTGGTCCAGGGCGCCCGCCTGGGCCACGTTGCGCGGATAGCCGTCCAGGATGAAGCCCCTGGCGGCGTCCGGGCGGCCCAGTCGCTCGCGGATCAGGCCGAGGACGATGTCGTCCGTGACCAGCTCACCGGCGTCCATGGCCGCCTTGGCGCGCAGCCCCAAGTCCGTGCCGCGGGCCACCGCATCGCGCAACAGGTCGCCGGACGAGACCTGGGGAATGCCTTTCTGGTCACGCAGGCGCTGTGCCTGGGTGCCTTTCCCGGAGCCGGGGGCGCCTAGAAGTACGAGTCTCATGATGCGTTCCCGCTCGGGGTCGGTTTCGAGAGGCGCGCACGTTACCGAAAATGGCGGGGCGGGGCCAGAAGGAGGTTGCGCAGCCACCCGCGCGGAGCGGCTCAAAAAGGTCGATCCGGGACCCGCGGAGAGGTATCCTTGGCGGCTGACAATCGAACGTAAGTCCACGATTGTGGACAAAATTTTCTGGAGCCACGATGAAGCAGCCGACCGGTCCGCGCAACGCCTTCTATGCCCAGTCCGGCGGTGTCACCGCCGTCATCAATGCCTCCGCCTGCGGCGTCATCGAAGCAGCCCGCAAGCAGCCGCGGAAGATCGGCAAGCTCTACGCGGGCCGCAACGGGATCCTGGGTGCGCTCACCGAGGACCTGATCGACACCGGCAAGGAAAGTGCCGCCGACATCCGCGCCCTGCGCCACACGCCGGCGGGCGCCTTTGGCTCCGCGCGCTACAAGCTCAAGAAGTACGAGGACAACCCGGCGCAGTACGAGCGCCTGCTGGAAGTCTTCAAGGCACACGACATCGGCTACTTCTTCTACAACGGCGGCGGCGACTCGGCCGACACGTGCTTCAAGGTGTCGCAACTCGCCGAGAAGATGGGCTACCCGCTGCAGGCCATCCACGTGCCGAAAACGGTCGACAATGACCTGCCGATCACCGACTGCTGCCCGGGCTTCGGCTCGGTCGCCAAGTACGTCGCCGTGTCGATCAAGGAAGCCGGCTTCGACGTTGCGTCGATGGCGCGCACGTCGACCAAGGTGTTCGTGCTGGAAGTCATGGGACGCCATGCCGGCTGGATCGCGGCTGCGGGCGGCCTGGCGTCGCAGAAAGCCGGTGATGCGCCCCACATCATCCTGTTCCCGGAAATCCCGTTCGACGAAGCCGCCTTCCTGGCACGCGCCGACGAATGCGTGAAGAAGTACGGCTACTGCGCGGTGGTCGTTTCCGAGGGCGTGCGCAACCCGGACGGCAAGTTCCTGGCCGACGCCGGCTCGCGTGATGCGTTCGGGCACGCGCAGCTTGGCGGCGTCGGTCCGGTCGTCGCGCAACTGGTCAAGGACAAGCTCGGCTACAAGTACCACTGGGCCGTGGCGGATTACCTGCAGCGCGCGGCGCGGCACATCGCCTCGAAGGTCGACGTGGAGCAGGCCTACGCCGTGGGCAAGGCCGCGGTCGACTTTGCGCTCAAGGGCCATAACTCGGTGATGCCGACGATCGTGCGCACGTCGAACAAGCCCTACCGCTGGAAAATCGGCATGGCCAGCCTCGACCAGGTGGCCAACGTCGAAAAGATGCTGCCCCGCGATTACATCACCGCCGACGGCTTCGGCATCACGGCCAAGGGTCGCAAGTACCTCGCGCCCCTGATCCAGGGCGAGGACTACCCGCCGTACGAGGGCGGCCTGCCGAAATACGTGGTGCTGAAGAACAAAGCGGTGAAAAAGAAGCTTAAAAAAGCCTTTATGGTATAGTCCGCCGCCTTTTTTCCGGGGCATGCACGGTCTGGATCGAGTCGCAGAACTCGCCGCCCGCGCCACTCCGCCAGGTTTCCGATTGAAGACCCGTTTGGGAGGTTGAGCATGACGACTAATCTCGCGCTGCTGCTGGCGATCGCTGCCGGCGTGGCCGCAATCCTGTACGGCATCCTGTCCGTGCGCTGGATCATCGCCCAGCCTGCGGGCAACGCCCGCATGCAGGAAATCGCCGCCGCCATTCAGCAGGGCGCCAGTGCCTACCTGAACCGGCAGTACTCGACGATCGGCATCGTCGGCGGCGTGCTGTTCCTGGTGCTCGGCCTCACGCTCAGTTGGGGCACGGCGGGCGGCTTCGCCGTTGGCGCGATCCTCTCAGGGCTCGCCGGTTATATCGGCATGAACGTGTCGGTGCGCGCCAATGTGCGCACGGCTCACGCGGCCAGCATCGGTCTCAACCCCGCACTGCAGGTCGCGTTCCGCGGCGGCGCCATCACCGGCATGCTCGTCGTCGGCTTAGGCCTCCTGGGTGTGGCGGCCTACTACTGGATCATGCTCAGCGTCACCGGCGGCGACGTCGACAAGTCGCTGCATGCGCTCGTCGGCCTGGCCTTCGGCGGTTCGCTGATCTCGATCTTCGCGCGTCTCGGCGGCGGCATCTTCACCAAGGGCGCCGACGTCGGTGCCGACCTGGTGGGCAAGGTCGAAGCCGGCATCCCCGAGGACGACCCGCGCAACCCGGCCGTGATTGCCGACAACGTCGGCGACAACGTCGGCGACTGCGCCGGCATGGCCGCCGACCTGTTCGAGACCTACGCCGTGACGGTCGTCGCGACCATGCTGCTCGCCGGCCTGACCATGCAGGCCACGCTCGGCATCAACGCTGTGCTGTATCCGCTGGTGCTCGGCGCCGTCTCGATCGTCGCCTCGATCGCCGGCACCTTCTTCGTGAAGGCGCGCGAAGGCGGCAAGATCATGAACGCCCTGTATCGCGGCCTGCTCGTCTCGGGCCTGATCGCCGCGGTGGCGTTCTACTTCGTCACCACCAGCATGATGGGCGACGCGGCCATGCCGCTGTTCGGCTGCGCGCTGATCGGCCTCGTGCTGACGGCTGCGATGATCTGGATCACCGAGTACTACACCGCCACCGAATACGCCCCCGTGCGTTACGTGGCCGCGGCGTCGCAGACCGGTCACGGCACGAACGTGATCGCCGGCCTCGCGGTCTCGATGCGTTCCACCGCCTGGCCGGTGCTCGCGATCTGCGCCGCCATCTGGGGCGCGCACTCGCTGTATGGCCTCTACGGCATCGCGATCGCCGCGACCGCGATGCTGTCGATGACCGGCGTGATCGTGGCACTCGACGCCTACGGCCCGATCACCGACAACGGCGGCGGCATCGCCGAGATGGCCGGCCTGCCGAAGGAAGTGCGCAAGGTCACCGACGCGCTCGACGCCGTCGGCAACACGACCAAGGCCGTCACCAAGGGCTACGCGATCGGCTCGGCCGGTCTCGCGGCACTGGTGCTTTTCGCCGACTACACCAACAACCTGCAGATCGCAGGCAAGCTGCAGGTGTTCTCGCTGTCGGATCCGGCCGTGATCATCGGCCTGTTCATCGGCGGTCTCGTGCCGTACCTGTTCGGCGCCATGGCGATGGAAGCCGTGGGTCGCGCGGCGGGCTCGGTGGTCGTCGAAGTGCGCCGCCAGTTCAAGGAGATCCCGGGCATCATGGCCGGCACCGCGAAGCCCGATTACTCGCGCGCCGTCGACATGCTGACCAAGGCGGCGATCAAGGAAATGATCGTGCCCTCACTGCTGCCGATCCTGGTGCCGGTGATCGTCGGCTTCGGCATGAACCTGCTGCTCGGCCCCGGCGCCGGCATCCGCGCGCTGGGCGGCGTCCTGATCGGGACGATCGTCACGGGCCTCTTCGTCGCCATCTCGATGTGCACGGGCGGTGGCGCCTGGGACAATGCGAAGAAGTACATCGAGGAAGGCAACTTCGGCGGCAAGGGTTCCGAGACGCACAAGGCGGCCGTCACCGGCGACACCGTCGGCGATCCGTACAAGGACACCGCCGGCCCGGCGATCAACCCGCTGATCAAGATCATCAACATCGTGGCGCTGCTGCTGGTGCCGCTGCTGTAGGTCGATCTGCACCTGTCCCGCTTGCGGGAGAGGTCGCATGCAGTGCGGGTGAGGTTTCCTCGCCGGCTGCAACCAGAAAGGCCCCGAGCAATCGGGGCCTTTTTTTTGCCGGGCGATCACCTGCTTGTTGCGCTGCGATGCCGGAGGGCGAAAGCAGCCGTTGAAGCCAGCACCGCCGTGGCTCACACTTTGGCGTCGTTCATGCGTCCTGATTGCCGGAGAGAAAATGTTCAGTCACGTGATGATTGGTTCGAATGACATCGATCGTTCCAAGCGGTTCTACGATGCCGTGCTCGCGACGCTGGGAGCAGGAGAACCATTGCGGAACATGGCTGGCACCGGCCACACCCGGCTCTTCTACCGGCACGATGGCAGCACGTTCTGCGTCACCGAACCCATCAACGGCGAGCCGGCCACGAGCGCCAATGGCGGCACGATCGGCTTCAAGTGCCATTCGCCGGAACAGGTGCAGCAGTTCCATGACGCCGCAGTGGCCCATGGTGGCACCTCGATCGAAGCTGCGCCGGGCCTGCGTGAAAGCAAAATGGGTTCCCTGCACCTGGCCTATGTGCGCGACCCGGACGGCAACAAGCTCTGCGCGCTTTTCCGTCCATAGCCGCAGCGCCGGGCGACAACCACCGCCGCGCTGCGGGCTGCGGCGACGCCCGCACGATGCCTCGGCCGCACCCGCAAAGGAAGCGCAATGCACACGGACGTCCTTGCATTCTGGTTCGAAGAAATCGACCCCAGGCTGTGGTTTGCCGCGGACAATGATTTTGACGACCTGATCCGCGCGCGCTTTCTCCAGTTGATCGACCAGGCCGCGGCCGGAGAGCTGTACTCATGGCGCGAGACGGCGCCAGGCCGTCTGGCGGAAATCATCGTACTGGATCAGTTTCCGCGGAACGTGTATCGCAATACGGCACTGGCTTTCGCGCACGACCCCCTCGCGCTGGTGCTGGCGCAGGAGGCGGTCGCGGCCGGTGCGCTGGGCCGGCTCGAGCCGACGCAGCGCAGCTTCCTGCTGCTCCCTTTCATGCACAGCGAGTCGCAGCAGATTCATGCGGTCGCCGAGACGCTCTTCAAGGACTTTGCGCCCGCAGTGAATTACGACTTCGAGTTGCGGCACAAGGCGATCATCGATCGCTTTGGCCGGTACCCGCACCGTAACGAAATCCTTGGGCGCATCTCAACGGCCGACGAGCTGGAGTTCCTGGCGCAACCCGGTTCGCGGTTCTAGGTGACGCACGTGGATCCGACGACCAGCGGAACCGACGCCGTCGGCCGCCGCCGATTTGCCGGCCGATTCACTCCAGCCGATGGCCTCCGCGGGTGGCTGCAGGCCCGCGCAACGCAACAGCCTTGCTACGGCTCGGCCGCGCTCGAGGTCGGAGCGAACTCCGTCACCCTGACCGGCTGGCAGCGCAGCTGGCTCGGTGCCCAGGAAGCCGTCGAGAAGGCATTCACGTTCAACCAGGTCCGCAATGCAGTGCGTACCGGCGACGTCGTTCGCTTCGAGGTTCAGATCGGCCGTGGCTGGCGTGTGCTCCTGTTCGAGGCCGTCGATGACGCGGCTGCCGCCGCGTTGCTGACTGCACTGCCGCGTACCAGGACTGACGACTTCGACGCGACGTGGGCGGGGCTGCAGGAGTTCAATCGCGTCCTCGACGCCGAGCATCATCGCACCTGGGTCACGCCCGCCCTCGTCGTTGCCAACATCGCGGCGTTCGCAGCGCTGCTCTACATGGGCGACGGTGGCATCGACCCGCTGTCGGTGGCGCGCTGGGGCAACACCGGCCTGCTCACGACCCAGGGCGAATGGTGGCGACTGCTCACTGCCGCGTTCCTGCACTGGAACCTGCTGCACCTCGCGCTGAACCTGTGGGTCCTGTGGCATGCGGGCCGGCTCGTCGAGCGGCTGTACGGCAGCGCGAGGTTTGCAGGCATCTACCTCGCGAGCGGCGTGCTCGGCAGTCTCGCGAGCACGCTGTGGAACCCTGCGCTGGCGAGCGCAGGCGCCTCGGGAGCGGTGTTCGGCGTCCTGGGCGCCATGCTCGCCTGCATGCTGACCGATCGCGGCCTGCCGCGGGTGGTGGTCAAGGCACACCGCTGGAGCACGCTGGGGTTCGTGCTGCTCAACCTCCTGCTCGGCGCCATCAGTGTCGGGGTCGACAACGCGGCCCACATCGGCGGCCTGGTCACGGGCTTCACGCTGGGCTGGGTGCTTGCGCGTCCGCTTGCCAGTGACCGCCGCGAGCACCTCGCGGCGGCGCGCGCGACTTTCGCCATCGCGCTCGTCGGCATCGTCCTGGCACTGGGCACGCACGCACTGAAGTCGCCGACGCCCGACCCTGCCGGCCCCTACGCATGGACTCAGCGCCATGCGTGGTATGTGGACGGCATGATGCGTCACCTGCGGATCGCCGATCGCCTCAACTGGGAATTGCAGGCTGGACAGATCAGTCCGGCCGATTACGCGGATACCGCGCAGAACGACTTGCTGCCCTTCCTCGACGCAGCGGGCAAGCGGCTCGCAAGCGAGTCGAGCGTGGGCCCGCCGTCCGCGCCCACCGCCTACGGCGCGCGCGTGCGCCAGTTCGTCGAGGCGCGTCGCGACTGGCTGCAGGCAGCCATCACCGCCATCGAGAGCTCGTCGGCTGCGGACAAGGCACGGGCGGCACGCCTGCAGGACGCCACCGATCGCGCGCAAGCAGGTATCGCGGTCGCTCAGGCGCGCGAGCAGTTCAACGGGCGCTGGACGGGTTTGCGCGCAGCACTGCTCGGTCGCTACTGGACCTGGAAGCAGGCCGGGACCGACGGCTGCGTGCTGCCGCCGTCGCAATGGCACCGCGTGGCCTCGACGACGGACTCGCGTAGCGACGGGCCGTGGCTCCGCCGCGCCGCGGGCTGCCGGGCACAGCACCAGCTGCTGCAACGCGATTACCAGGCACTTGAAGGCGACATTGCTGTCGCACTGGCTGCGCTGAACGACCTGCCGGACGGCACGTCCACCTATTCGGGCCTTTTCGGCGGCCTCAGCGACCTCGTCCGCTTCGGCAGGGTACCGCCGGAATTGTTGCTGGAACGTATCGCGGACTGGCGTCGCAAGTTCCCCGGGTCCGTCATCCCCGACCTGCTCGAAGCCGACCTCTACCAGCAGCACGCCTGGGCCGCACGCGGCGGCGGTACCGCAGAGACCGTCCGCGCGCAGGACTGGGCGCTGTTCCACTACCGGCTCCGGTTGGCGCAAGTGATCATGGATGAAATCGACCCGCGCGCCCAGGCGCAGCCGTTCTGGCACACCAGCTCGATCCACCTCGGGCTCGAGGGATCGGCGACCCTCGAGGAACTGCGCGCGATGTTCGATGCGGGCGCGCAGCGCGTTCCCGGCTACCTGCCCCTCTACAACGCCATGCTGCGCGTGCTCATGCCGCGCTGGAAAGGCTCCACCGCAGCGGTCAACGACTTCATCGACGAAGTCTCGCGCTCCCACGGCGACGCGATGTACGCGCGCCTGCACTCGCACAACGCGCGCATGGAAGGCGACGACAACGACGTGTTCGAAGGGGCCGACTGGGACCGGATCCGGGCGGGTTTCGAGCAACTGCTGCGGCAGCACGCCACCAGCGATTTCGCGCTGAACGACTTTGCCTATGCGGCGTGCCGCAGCGGGGACGCGCGAACCTATGCGAGGCTCCGCGGCCTCGCCCGCCGACGCACGTCGTCGACGGCATGGTCAGAAGGCTTTTCCCTCGAGAGCTGCGACGAGGAATTCCAGCTTGGCGATCGCGCTGCGCTGACCGACCCGGTCGGCACCCCGTTCGGCGGCCAGGAGCGGAGTTTTTCCGCGGCTGACGTCGAGTGGATCAAGCGGCAGACGGAGGTGGCGCTGGCCGCCGCCGAGCCGGTGCGGACAGCCATCACGCGGTACGTGGAACTGCACGACAGGCTGCCAGCCGATGACCTCTTGCGCGACGCGCCAGAGTTCAAGGCGGTGGACCCGATGGGTGCAAGAGTGAGGATCGGGCTGGGCGCGTCCATCGACATGACACTGGTCGGGGGCCCGCTGGACGGACAGAAATTCTCATGGACACCGCTCGAGAAGGACGGAAAATTCTGGTGGTCGTGCGCGCAGCAGAGTATTCCAGCGGAGTTCCTGGGCCCGCCTTGCCGCTAGCGCACGCTCGGCAGCCTTGAACTGTGGCAGGCGTGATTTTCCGCCGTGTGTATTGGGGAAAATGAAAATGAAGCGATCGCTCACCCGAGTCCTGACGACGGGACTGATGCTGGCACTGGGTTCGCTGGCGACCCACGCGCAAACCGAGGGCAATGTCGTGGCGCCGGCCAGGGTCATGTTGCTCGGCCTGTTCCACTTCGACAATCCCGGTCTCGATGCAGTCCGCTACGAGCCGCTGGACGTGATGCAGCCCGCCTCGCAGGCATACCTTGCGGAGCTGGTGGCCAGCCTGGCGCAGTTCGCCCCCACCAAGGTGCTGCTGGAGTACCCCGACAAGAACGACGAGTTGATCAACCAGCGCTATGCGGCCTATCGGGCTGGCACGTTCGAACTGCCGCGCAACGAGATCTATCAACTCGGCTTCCGCGTCGCACGTCAGCAGCGCCATGCGCGGGTCCATGGCTTCGACGCCGCTGCGCCCCCGCAGACGATCAGACTGTGGGATTACCTCGCCAAGGATCCGGCGACCGAGAAGCGCCTGCTGGACCTGATCGCCTCGGAGTCAGCCAGGCTGCAGGAACTGCACCGCTCCCGCTCCCTCCGTGAAATTCTCATCCAGAGCAATTCTGCCGCAGAAGACCGCCGCAACAAGGGCTTTTACATGCTGCTGAACCCGGTCGCCGCCGCGAGCCGGGAGTTTCACGGGGCAGACATGAATGCAGACTGGTGGCATCGTAATCTGCGCATGTATGCGCTGATCCAGGAGCAAGCGGGTCCCGGTGAGCGCGTGCTGGTCATCGCCGGTTCCGGACACACGGCGATCCTGCGTGATTTCCTGCGCGCGGATTCCGATCGCGTGGAAGTCGATGCATTGCCTTTTCTGTAGCGCACAGCGTCACTGGAGCCGTTGATGCCGGTCGTCACGCCAGATCGATCCGTTACCGAGACCACACCGGTGGCAGGGGCCGCCGAGGACGAAATGGTCTACGTGCTGGCTGGCGAGATCACCGTGGTCGAGGGCGAGTTCGAATCGGTCATGCATGCCGGTGACGCCGCCACCTTCAAGGCGGGTGTTGCCGTGGGCCATTGCCTGGAGAACCGCAGTTCCTCGCCCACGCGCTGCCTGGTGGTCGGAACTCGCGCACCGGTCGACCGAATCACCTACCCCGACCACGATCGCGTCCTGCTGCGCGACCGCTCACTCGCGGACGACGTGTGGACGGACCTGGCGGGCCAGCCTGCCGATAGTCCCTACTAGGGAAACTCTGCACAGGTCCGCAAGTGACGCGTTGCGTGCGCTCGATCCGGTGCCTGTCACCGAGCTTGGAAAGGCAGACACGCGCTCTGTGACAGGCACCGGATCGAGCGCTCTGGCAGCGTCGCAGGCTGGCATGTCGCAAGCGTCCGACCCGGGACCGTTCCCAGAGCGCGTGTCTGCCTTTCCAAGCTCGGAGAACGGTCCCGGGTCGGACGCGCCAGCGACGGGTCGCCCTCGCGTGTTCGACGCGCGGTGCCGAATTGGAAACCGGCGCGGCTGACCTTGAGTGCTCGGTGACGGCTACCGGATAGTAAGGTGGCCGTGGCGGCCGCTGCGGACCTGTGAAGAGCTTCCCTAGGCGTGTCCAGAAGGAGAGGCGAGCAGTCTAGAATGCGACCATCGCAATCGGGGCGCGGAGGGAGTGGGCCATGCTGAAGGGATCGTGCCTGTGCGGGGCTGTCACCTTCGAGGCGACCGGCCCGGCGAGCCCCGTCGAGGTGTGTCACTGCACGCAATGCCGCAAATGGACCGGGCACTTCTTCGCCAACGTCGAGGTGCCGCGCGATGGCCTGACGATCCACGGTGAGAACAACATGACGTGGCATCGCTCGTCCGCGAAGGTGCGCCGCGGCTTCTGCGCGACCTGCGGCTCGACGCTGTTCTTCGACCCGCTCGATCGCAACAAGCACCCATGGGTTGGCGTCGCGATGGGCGCGCTGGACACCCCGACCGGCTCGAAGATCGCGCTGCACATCTTCACCGCGGAGAAGGGCGACTACTACGACATCCCGGCGGGCGAGCAACAGAACGCCCACTGAACGGCGAGCAGTGCCTGGTCTTTGCCTGCGGCAACCGTCCACATTCGCATACGGAAAAACGATGCCAGAACCCATCCGCCGTCCGCAGGTCTCCGCACTCGAAGCACGTCTTCGGGCCGTCGGCCTGAGCTCTGCGCGCGCGAGCTGAGGCACCGGCGCGTGCTCACCTGCCACGACCGCATCCGGGCTGCACTGGCCGCCATCGTGCTGAGCGCACCCGTCGCATCGCCTGCGTTGTCCTCGTCGAGTCTGGCTGACTGCGACCTCGAGTCGCACGTCGTCGTGCTGCAGGCCGCGCCAGCGACGCAGCTCGTCGACGCGCGCGCCATCTGGCTGACTGCCAGGCTGCTGCGGTGGCCAGGTGTCGCTGCAGACGGACGCTTTCGCCTGTACCACTCGGCCAGTGGCAGTGCGATTGCAGTCATCGGCGCACCAGTCGCGGGCGCCGATGGCGCCTTTGAGCTGAAAGCATTCGACGACGAGGTCCCGCGCGCCGTTGCGGAGCGGTACCGACACGTCGCACCCGGACCTACGCTGCAGATTGCTGCCGATGTCGGCGCGCTGCGCCAACTCCATCGCGAGCAGGTGTTGCTGGTGCAGGAAGACGCGCATGGCCGCGTCGTGCAGGCAACCCGACTGCAGGTCCCGGGCGCGCTGGACGACCTCTACGCAGCGGCCACGGAGGCGTCACTCGGAGTGAACATCGAAACAGGCAGGACGAGCTTTCGCCTGTGGGCTCCGACGGCACGCAACGTCGCGGCCTGCATGCATGCCAGTGGTGAGGGCCCGGCAACGTCGGTCGTGTCGCTGCAGCGGGACGACGCGACGGGCGTGTGGTCCACGACACTGGCGGACGATCGGTCGGGCTCCTACTACACGTATCTCGTCGACGTGCATGCCGATGGCGTGGGCGTGGTGCGCAATCGAGTCACGGACCCGTACGCCGTCAGCCTCACGACGGACTCGCGTCGAGCCTACGTGGCGGAGCTGGACTCGCCCAGCCTGCTGCCCGCCGGCTGGCGTGACCCGCCGCCACCGTCCCGGGTGCAGGCCCGCACCGATGCGGTGATCTACGAACTGCACGTGCGCGACTTTTCAATCGGCGACCTGACGGTGCGACCCCAGTATCGCGGCAAGTACCTCGCGTTCACGGAGCCGGAGACGGACGGCATGCGGCACCTGCGCGCGCTGACGAACGCTGGCGTCACCGACGTGCACCTGCTGCCCGTATTCGATTTCGGCACCGTGCCGGAACACGGCTGCGTCACGCCCTCGCCCGCCGGCCCGCCGGACGGCGAATCCCAGCAACAGGCCGTGATGGCCGTGAGTGCGGTCGACTGCTTCAACTGGGGCTACGATCCAGTGCATTTCACCGCCCCGGAAGGCAGCTATGCAACTGATGCGACGGACGGAGCCGTACGCATTCTGGAGTTTAGACGCATGGTCCAGGCCCTGCACCGTGCGGGCCTGCGCGTCGGCATGGATGTCGTCTACAACCACACTTACGCGTCGGGACAGGAGCGCTGGTCCGTGCTCGATCGAGTCGTACCGGGTTACTACCACCGGCTCGATGCAGCAGGACGCGTGACCACATCAACCTGCTGCGCCAACACTGCGACGGAACACCGCATGATGGCGAAGCTGATGATCGATTCGGCGGTGACGTGGGCGCGCGATTACCAGATCGACTCTTTCCGCTTCGACCTGATGGGCCACCAGCCGCGCGCAGCGATGGAAGCGCTGCAGCGACAGGTCAACGCGGCGACCGGCCGGGACGTCCTGTTGCTCGGCGAGGGCTGGAACTTCGGCGAAGTCGCGGATGGCGCGCGGTTCGTCCAGGCCTCGCAACTCTCCCTGAACGGCACCGGCATCGGCACCTTCAGCGACCGCGCGCGCGACGCGATCCGCGGTGGCGGTGCCGGCGACAGCGACGCCCGCCAGTTGAGCGCACAGGGGTACGTCAATGGGCTGTTCTACGACCGCAATGCATCGGCCCCGTCCTCGGTAGCCCGCAAGGACCTGATGCAGGCGGCAGACCTGGTGCGCGTGGGACTCGCCGGATCGCTGCGCGGCTACCGGTTGCAGACGTTCGATGGCAGCGTGCGGACGCTGGAGCAGATCACCTACGGCGGGAACCAGCCCGCGGGCTACGTCACCGCGCCCGCCGAGGTCGTCAATTACGTCGAGAACCACGACAACCAGACGCTGTACGACCTGAATGCGTTCAAGTTACCACCGGCAACGAGCAGCGCCGAGCGTGCGCGGGTGCAGATCCTGGCCGCGGCGCTCAATGCCTTCAGCCAGGGCATCGCGTACTTCCACGCGGGCATGGAGCTCCTGCGCAGCAAGTCGCTGGACCGCAACAGTTTCAACTCGGGCGACTGGTTCAATCGGGTCGACTGGACCGGGCGCGACAACTATTTCGGCTCCGGATTGCCGCCCGCGCCCGACAACGCGTCGAGCTGGCCCCTGATGCGTCCGCTGCTCGCGGACGCGAGACTCAAGCCGACCCCTGCCGACATCCTCTGGACACGGCAGGCGTTCAACGACTTGCTGCGCATCCGCGCGAGTTCCACGCTGTTCCGCATGCGCAGCGCGGACGACGTCGCTCGGCGCCTGACCTTCCTGAACACTGGCCCCGGGCAGCAGCCGACCGTCATCGCCGCGCATCTGCGCGGTGACGCTTACCCCGGAGCAGGCTTCCGCGAGGTGCTGTACCTGGTCAATGTCGATTCAAAGGCTCACGTGCTGGCCTGCGACGACCAACGCAGCAAGAACTTCGTCCTGCACCCCGTGCATCGCGCAGCGGGTGCAGCGGATCGCCGGGCCGCGGAGCAGGCGCGTTACGACGCGGCCACCGGGCAGTTCACGGTGCCGGCGCGAACGGCCGTCGTCTTCGTCGTCGAGGACCCGCCAAGCGGCGGAAACTGACCGAGCCGACTGTCGGACGACGGGCCTTGCCTGCGGCGACCCGGACGCGCCATGCTGCGCGACTCTGAACTTCACGCGATCGGAGGGAACCATGCGTACGACCATCATTGCTGCCACGCTCGCCAGCGTGAGCCTGCTCGCCGGGACCGCGCTGCAAGCCAAGGATCATTCGCAGCTCGACCCCGCCGCCACCAAGGCGCTGACGGCCGCCGTGGCCGGAACGCAGCGCTCGGAGGCGAATCGCGCCCGGGACACGTACCGACACCCGGTCGAAACGCTGAGCTTCATCGGCGTCAAGCCGACGGACACGGTCGTCGAGCTCTGGCCGGGCGGCGGCTGGTACTCGGAAATCCTTGCGCCCTATCTCGCCGACAAGGGCAAGCTGATCGCCGCCACACCCGCGGGCCGCAGCGCCGAATCGATGGCCAAGCGCCTGGACGCAAACCCTGCGCTCTACGGCAAGGTCGAACGCGCCAACTTCCCCACGGTACTCGGCGGCACCGGCGTGGCTCCTGGCACGGCGGACGTCGTGCTCACCTTCCGCAATGTGCACAACTGGAAGATGGGCTACATGCAGCCCGAAAAGGCGGACTACAGCGAGGCCGCGTTCCGCGAGATCTTCGCGATGCTGAAGCCGGGCGGCGTGCTGGGCATCGAGGATCATCGCCTGCCGGAGTCGGCGAACGCCGATCGCGAGCGTGACAGCGGCTACATCAAGGTGTCGACGGTGCGCGCGCTCGCCGAGAAGGCCGGGTTCAAGTTCGACGGCGCGTCCGAGGTGAACGCCAATTCCAAGGACACGACCGAGTGGCCTGAAGGCGTCTGGACGCTGCCGCCGTCGCTGGCGTTGGGCGACGTCGACAAGGCGAAGTATCAGGGCATCGGCGAAAGCGACCGCATGACGCTGCGGTTCGTCAAGCCGAAGAACTGAGCAAGCAACCGGCCGCGCTACGCTCAGCCGCCAAAGAACATCTGATACATGATGCGCCCGGGGGCGAACGTAAACGCCCCCGCAATGAGGATGCCGCCGACGAACACCCCGAGCATCGCGCTGCGATGCGCGCGCGCATCGTGCCGCCGCGCGGCCAGCAGCGCACGCACGATACCAAACAGGGTCAGGGGCACGAACAGGTGGATGAAGCTGAAGCCGAGCGGCCCCGACGGATTCGTCGAGTGGATCAGCAGTGCCGCGCCGCACGTCACCGTCATCAGGACCATGTA
This sequence comes from uncultured Gammaproteobacteria bacterium, assembly GCA_963746325.1. GTDB lineage: Bacteria > Pseudomonadota > Gammaproteobacteria > Steroidobacterales > Steroidobacteraceae > RPQJ01. Next base: position 315,732 of record CAVVBC010000005.1, read on the forward strand.
CGCCGCGCCGATCAGGCGGTGTGCGTGCCCCCCCTTGCGGCTGAACAATAGCAGCCAGAGGCCAAACACGACCGCCGGCAACACGGTCGCCAGGTGCACGTGGATCGCGAGCGGTGCATCGAGAAGAGGCTGAAGATTCATTCGAATTGGGGTTGATCGCCTTCCAGGCCGTCGCCGCGATGAACGGGATGGCCAGGCCAGCCGCAAGCGCTCGACCCGCAGTGTACACGCGGCTCAAGAAAGGGCTGCCGTGATACTCGGCAAACCCGCTGGGGCGCGGAAGGGGCTGCGTTGAAGCGCAGCCCCTCTCCGTCACGCGTCAGTGCACGCAGCAGGTGCGTGGCGCGCAATCAAGTGCCGATGATGCCGCCGTCGTTCTTGGTGATGACGACAACCGCGGAACGGGGCCGACCGGCCGGCAGCGTCGTGACGCCGTCCGACTCGACTCCGAACTGCGCCTGTGGCCAGTTGGAGAACTGGATTGGGTTCGCAGCCGTCGAGTCTTCACCCGGATGCTGGATACCGACAAACATCGTGCGACCGTCCGGCGTCATCGTCACGCCCGTGACTTCACACTTGTTCGGGCCGGTGAGGAAGCGGCGCATCTCGCCGGTGTTCGGGTCGGCACAGGCCATGCAGTTGGCACCGATGTTGACCCAGTCGCCTGAGCCGTCGCCGACCTGGTCCGTCTGCACCCACAGGCGCCCGAAATCGTCGAACCAGAGGCCGTCCGGCGCACCGAAGTCGGCGCTGCCGTTCGGCGTATCGACGATGTTGCCCTTGTAGTCGTTGGTCGGCTTGGCAGTCTTGGCCGTGGCTGTATCGCCGGCCTGGACGAAGATATCCCACGTGAACGCGGTGGCGGTGACGGATTTCGCCGCCTCGCGCCAGCGGATGATGTGACCATAGACATTGTCTTCGCGCGGGTTGGCTGCATCGACCGGTGGGCGTGCAGTGGCTGCCGCGGTTGAGCCATCGGCGGCGTTGCTGCTCGGCACGCTGGTGCCGCGACGGTTGTTGTTGGTCAGCGTGCAGTAGACGTCCACCTCGTCAAAGCCGCCGATGCGCGGGCGCGCACCGGTCCATTCGGGACGGTCCATCATCGTGGCGCCGACGGCGTCCGCCGCCATTCGCGTCTTGATCAGGATTTTTGCCAGCACCTCAGCGTCGTCGGCGCCGACGAAATTCGGGTTGTCACGCAGCGCGACCCCGTTCATGCCGAGCGTTCCTGGCACCAGCGCGATCCACTGGCCGGTCAGGTCGGCATTGAACTTGGCGACATAGAGTGTGCCCTCGTCGAGCAGATTCCTGTTCGCGTTCTCGTTCCTCGTGTTGAACGGACGCCGGCAGACGAACTTGTAGATGTACTCGTTGCGCTCGTCGTCACCCATGTAAAAGGCAACACGGCTGTTCCTGTCGACGACGTACTGCGCGCTCTCATGCTTGAAGCGGCCGAGCGCCGTGCGCTTGACGGGCTTGGCCTGCGGATTGCGCGGATCGATCTCCACTACCCAGCCGAAATGATTAGGCTCGTTCGGGTTCGCAGCCATGTCCCAGCGCGGGTCGGTCGTGTGCCAGCGGTAGCCGAAGCCGCCGGCTGTGAGCCCGTAGCGGTTGTACAGCTTGCCGACTTCCGTCGCACTGCTGGGCAACGACGCCGTGGCGCCGAAATTGCCGTTGAAGTTTTCTTCGCAGGTAAGGAACGTTCCCCAGGGAGTAATGCCATTGGCGCAGTTGTTCACCGTGCCATAGCCGCAGTAGCCGTCGGTCTTGTTCCCGGTGGGCGTCGAACCGGTGTCGAGGATCAGGTATTCGTTCGTCTGCATCAAGGCATGGCCCGCGGCCGGGCCGGAAATGATCACGGGCGTATTGGACGTGATGCGCCTGCCATACCTCGAATTGCGCTTCACGCTCCAGATGCCGCGCTTCTGGCGCGCCTCGAGGATCGAGACGCCATGCGCTGCCTGTGACTTGCGCGTCTTGGCGATCGTGTAGCCGGCGCCGACCTGGCCGTCCGTGAAGAGAATTTCCTCGTGCGTGTACTCGTTGTTGACGCAAAGGATGCCGGCCTGGCTCTTGCGCTCGCCGCCGCGGTCATCGTGGTCGTCGTCATCATCATGGCGCTGGTCACGACCGCGATCATCGTCCCGCAGCGGAAAGAAATGCATGCCGTCATTGTGTTCGCCGAACTGCCTTTCCTGCTGCGCGGCGGATTCACTGGCATCGCCGATGAAGGGCGCACCACCCGGCATGATCGGGTCACCCCATGCCACAAACACGCGGGCGGAATAACCCGCGGGCACCCGCAACGCGTCGGCCACGGCCGAACCCACGGTTGCAATGTTCCTGCTGGCCGGTACGCCCCGGAAGCCAATGCCGGGAAAGCCCAGCTTGGGATTGACTGGCGCAGCCTCGACGGTTCGCAGCAGCCCGCCCAGCGTCAGTCCACCGGCGGTGGCGAGTGCCGCTGCGCTGATGCCGCCTTGCAGGAACTGCCGGCGGCCCACGGCCACCCGACTGATCACGTCCTGGATGGATTCGTTCGACGACGGATTGAGGGACACGTCGTTCGTCGGATGTGATGCACCCTTCATGCTGCGCTGCTCCTGAAAATGCTTGTCTTGTTGTCGATCGTCCGAGCGGCGGCGCGATACGCGCGTCGCAGAGCTGCGGGAGTGCCGAGTGTTCAATCCTTTGATGAACCATCGATGACGAGCACATGACGGTTCCGGGTCAGTCCATGGCGGCAGGCCACGGGCGCGTGCTTTCCGCCTCTAGCCCACGATCATTCGGGCACGAGGCGTGCTGGTATCGGCGGGAGCCGCCTGGCGGACCCTTCCAGGGCCAATTGCAGAAGCCTTTGGTTCCGTCGCGTGACGTGACCCGGAACGCGCGGCTGGCGACGACTACTCTTGTCCCCGCTCGAGCGCCGCACGTGCCGCCTGCTCGACGAACTGCATGGCGGCCTCGTAGGGTCCGGGGCCGTGACTGACGCGCGCCACGCCGAGCCGTGCCAACTCTGCGAGCGGCGGCAACGTCGACATCATCATGACGTTCACGGGCAAGGGCGTGCTCGCGCACACGGCGCGGATGTGCTCGGGCTGAAAGATCCCCGGGACGAACAGGCCGCTGGCGCCCGCCTGGAGGTAGGCCGCGGCGCGGTCCGTCGCAGCATGCACCAGGTTCGCGTCGTGACCTGCGGGCGGCGTCTGCAGGAAGTAATCCGTTCGCGCATTGATGAACAGCGGCATCGAAAGCGCGTCCGCCGCCGCGCGCGCAGCCTGGATGCGGGCCACCTGGTCGTCGACATCGTGGATCCCCTGCTCGTCGGGAAAGCCGTCCTCGAGGTTGATGCCGACGACGCCGGCACCGATGGCCAGCGCAACGCTGTGGGCCACGTCCTGTGGCCGCGGCCCGTAGCCGGATTCGAGGTCGATAGTGACCGGGAGCCGGACAGCCCGCACGATGCGTTCGATGTTGGCGATGGCGAGGGCCAGCGGCATCTGTTCGCCGTCCGGGTAACCGTGCGCCGCCGCGACGGACCAGCTGCCGGTTCCTATGGCGCGCGCACCGGCCGCTGCCACTGCCTTCGCGCTGCCCGCATCCCACGCATTGAAGATGACGAGCGGGTCGCCGGGCACGTGCAGGCGGCGAAAGGCTTCGGCCATCGAGGACTGCTCAGACATCGGCTCACTCCTGCGACGGCTGAGTTGCTTGCAGCCCCATCAGCATCCGCGCGAAATATGTGTACTCGAGGGCGATGCGATACGCGAGCTGATCCTGATTGGACGTGCCGCCGTGCCCGCCTTCCATGTTCTCGTAGTAGAAGTAGTCGCGGCCCAGCGACTTGAGCCGGGCGGCAGCCTTGCGGGCATGCGCAGGGTGCACGCGGTCGTCCTTGGTCGAGGTGTAGTAGAACACCGGCGGGTACGCCACGCCTTCGCGCAGGTTCTGGTACGGCGACCACTTCGACATGTATTCCCAGTCGCGCGTCGCTGGATCGCCGTATTCGGCCACCCACGAGGCACCGGCGCCCAATTGCGTGTAGCGCTGCATGTCGAGCAGCGGCACGCCGTTCACGATCGCGGCGTACAGGTCGGGGCGCTGGTTCATGACCACGCCCATCAGCAATCCGCCGTTCGACCGGCCGATCGCCCCGAGCTTGCCCTTGGACGTCACGCCGGTGCGGATCAGGTCTTCGGAGACCGCGATGAAATCGTCGAACACTTTCTGGCGGTTCTGCTTGAGCCCTGCCTGGTGCCAGCCCGGACCGAACTCCGATCCGCCGCGGATATTGGACAGCACCAGTACGCCGCCGCGTGCAACCCAGAGCTTGCCGGCCAGCGCGCCGTGTTGCGGTCGCGATGGATTCTCGTAGTACACGGGAAGCGTCGCGGACAGGAAGCCGCCATAGGCGTACTGCACCGTCGGCGCGTTACCCCGGGCCAGCACGGACCGCTTGCCCATCACGAAGTACGGGATGCGCGTGCCGTCGGTGGAGGTGGCGAATCGCTGCTCGACGACGACATCGTCGGCGTCGTAGGCCGCTGGCGTCCCGAAGATCTTCTGCGGTTCGTTGACGGCGCTGACTTGGTACAGCGTGAGCGGCGAAGTCAGGCTCTCGAATGAAACCAGCGCATCATCGGTGCCGCCACCGGTCGAGACGAGTTTGAGCACTCCGTTCTGTGGCAACGGGATCGGAGTGGCCCGCCACTCGCCCGACTTTGCGCGGACCACGCGCGCCGCCTTGCCCGACACATTGTCCAGGTACTGCACCACGATGTTGGTCTTGCCGATGCCCACGGCCTCGACCGACTGCGTCGCGCTGGTCGAGAACACCCTCTCGACACTGCCACCCTGCAGGTCGTACGCGATGACGGCGCCCGGCGGATGGCTCGTGCCGCGGTGTTGCCATTGCTCGCGCAGCAGGAAGATCGCGCGACCGTCGAGCACTCCCTGGAGGTCGGAATTCAGCGGCAGCGGCAGCCTCGTCGGCTTCTCCAGGCCCGGAGCGTAGTGATACTCGTGCTCGAAGAACGAGACGGAGCGGGTCACGAACGGGCGCGCGCCGCCATCCTGGTCGACGAACGTGCGGATCGCGACGTCCTGCGGCGTGCCTTCGAACAGCGTCGTCGCCTGCGCCAGCGGCGTGCCGCGACGCCAGACCTTGACGACCCGTGGGTAGCCCGACTCGGTCAGGGCGCCCTCGCCCCAGTCCGTGCCGACCAGCAACGTGTTGGCGTCGACCCAGGTCACGTCGGATTTCGCTTCCGGCAACGCGAAGCCGTTCTTGACGAACGATTTAGTGACCGTATCGAACTCGCGCCAGGTCGACGTGTCGCCACCGCCGCGCGACAGCTCGACCATGCAGTGGCGGTCTGCCGGCGCGAGGCACACGAACTGGTCGCTGATCCAGTTCTCACCCTCGTCCTGCGCCAGGCGGTCGAAGTCGATCAGCGTCTCCCAGTCCGGCTTGCCCTTCCGATAGCTCTCGACACTCGTGCGCCGCCAGAGGCCGCGCACGTGCGTCTCGTCCTGCCAGAAGTTGTACACGGCGCCGGCGTGGATCGAGCCCGTGGGAATGCGCCTAGGCGACGTCAGGATCGCCAGCGCCTCCGCCCGCATCGGCGCGAAACGCGAATCGGCTTCCAGCACCGGCAACGACCGTGCGTTCTCGGCCCGGGCCCAGTCGAGCGCCTTGACGCCCTCGATTTCCTCGAGCCACACGAACGGATCCACCACCTGCTGCTCAGCCAGCACGGGAAGCGCCAACACGGTCAGCCGCGGACACGGCGGCCAGCGATAAGGTGCGGAACAACGGAGACTCCTCGCCGGTGCAGGTGCGTCGGCCAATCTGGATTGCAACGAATCGTAGTTGACGCTGACCGGCCCGGCCAGTGCAAACTGACGGCCATCGCAAGGCGCTGGAGTCTTCCGTGTCGAAACCATCATTCCGCTGGCTGGCGTGGCTGGCCTGCCTGCCGCTGGCGGCGGTCGCTGCGGGTACCGACCCGGCGGCTGCGCGCAGGCTGCATTTCGACGCCCTGGTCATCGACACGCACGACGACACCACGCAGCGACTGCTCGATCCTGCCTTCGACTTGGGAGTGCGCCACGCGGACGGCAGCATCGACATCCCGCGCATGCGCGAGGGCGGGCTCGACGCGATCTTCTTCTCGATCTGGATTCCAGGCACGACCACCGGCAAGGAAGCAGTGGCCCAGGCGCTGCGGCAGATCGAGGCCGTCAAGCGCCAGGTGGCTGCGCACCCGCAGGACCTCGAGCTCGTGACGACTGCGGACGGCATCCGTCGCGCTGCAGCCGCAGGGCGCATCGCCGTGCTGCTGGGCGTCGAAGGCGGTCACATGATCGACAACGACCTGGCCAACCTGCGGCGCTTCCATGAACTGGGCGTGCGCTACATGACTCTCACGCACAGCGTGAACGTCGACTGGGCCGACTCATCGACGGACACGCCGAAGAACGCGGGACTCAGCGACTTCGGTCGCGAGGTCGTCCGCGAGATGAATCGACTCGGCATGATGGTCGACGTGTCCCACGTCTCCGACGCGACGTTCGACGACGTGCTCGCACTCAGCACCGCACCTGTCATCGCCTCGCATTCGTCGGCGCGCGCCATCGCACGGGTGCCGCGCAACATGAACGACCGCATGATCCGCGCGCTGGCCGACAAGGACGGCGTCATGCACGTCAATTTCCACATGGCTTTCCTGTCGCAGCCGTACACCACTGCCATCAAGGCCGATGGCAAGCGGATCGACAACGCGATCAATGCGCAGGCCGAGGAACGATGCGGCACGGACGAAGCCTGCCTGATCATGACGGGCAGCCAGCTCGCGCGCGAACGTGTCGCGGCCGGGCGGCTGCCGCGCGTCGAATGGACGGCGATCGTCGATCACATCGTCTACGCCGCACGTCTCGGCGGCGCGGCGCACGTGGGACTCGGGTCGGATTTCGACGGCGCCGACATGCCTTACGGCATGGAGGATGTCGCCGGCCTGCCGCAGATCACGGCCGCGCTGCTGGAACGTGGCCTGTCCCCGGCGGACGTCCGCGGCATCCTGGGCGGCAACCTGTTGCGCGTGATGGAAAAAGTCGAGGCCGTCGCTGCGAAACAGTGAAGTCCGCAGCCGGTTGCACGGCCGTCAGTCCCAGAGCGAGACGACGTAACCCGCGTCGGCCGGACGCTGTCCGCCATGCACCCCTTGCCAGGTGGCTGCTGCCGCCGCCGCACCACGCGGATGCTCCAGGTGCAGCCAGATTCGGCTGGACGCCACGAAGCTGCGCAAGGCAGCCGCGACGCGTTGCTGGTATCCGCGCGGTCCCCAATCCTGCACACGCTTCTTCACCTGGCTGGGTGCGAAAAAGAATGCTGGCTTCGGACCGGCCAGCGTCACGGCTTGTGCAGGGGCCGAGTCGTGGTGACTGCGGCCAATGGCCATCGAATGCCTGAGCTGGTCGCCGAAATGCGCGTGCACCGCCGCGAGCACCGGCCCGCTGCCGGCCATGTCGATCGAGACGATGGGCGAAAGCCGCGGCACCCGCGCGATCTCGTCATAGGTCACGACTTCGTCGTAGCAGCCCAACCCGTGCGTAAACGCATGATTGCGAGCGGAAGTGACGCCGATGACTTCGATGCCGGCGCGCGTGCCCGCGCAGTGCGCAAAGCCGATCGCGGTCTTGCTGGACGCTGACAGCACCAGGACGCGCCGCGCGCCGAACCAGTCGTTGTCGGCAAAGTAGTCCGCAGCGAGCCAGCCGGTCAGGAACAGTCCGCGCAGCAGGGCGTGGCGGTCCTCGGCGTCGCTGCCTGCCTCGTACAGCGGATCGTGGTGGGTCGCGGTGTAAGCGCGATAGACCGCGGCATGGGCTGCACGATGCGCGCCATCGTCCCTGAAACCGTCCGCGGTCGGGCTGGCGCTCAAGTCGACGTAGCGCGCCATGGGGTACCAGCCGTAATACCGCCCGCCCACGGGGATCCCGGGTTGCTGCGATTCGACAACCTCCGCCCAACCCATCGCCGGGACATTGCCCCATGGGTCCGACCCGGTCGGGAAGAAATCCCAGTACCCGAGCAGGTTGCCAGTGGTGGCATAGGTCACGGTGTTGGCGGTCAGCGCAAACCGGTCGATGCGCAGGCGCACCTGGCCAGGGGTGAGCGCAGGCAGGTCCGCCTCGTGGATGCGCGACTCCCCGTGTGACGCGCGGTCGATCTGCAGCGAGACGTTTGGATTTGACATCGCAGCTCCCCGTTCGGGTGAACACTATAGTCGTGCTGGCGCCCGGCTTGGCGCTCATCGCAGCACCGGTCATTCCGCCGGGCGACATCGGTCACCGCCACCTGGGCCTCGATTGCTGACGCTTCCGGCGACAGTCTAGAATCGATCCTGCCGCAACGGCCACCCGGCCGGGCCCTGGACCACATGAAGCACTTCATTGAGGAACTGCGGCGGCGTGGCGTATTGCGGGCCGGCCTCGTCTACCTCGCGAGCGCGTGGCTCGTAGTGCAGGTGCTCGAGACCCTGGTCCCGATTTTCGGCCTGCCTGAAACCAGCATCCGCTGGGTCGTGATTGCACTGGCCCTCGGCCTCGTTCCCGTCGTCACACTGTCCTGGACGTTCGAATGGACGATCCAGGGCTTGCGCAAGGACACCGAGGTCGCGCAGGACCCCGTCGCGCGGGCCGCAGGCAAACGCAAATTCGACCGGCTCTTCATTGCGGTGGTTGCCGTCGTGTTCGGCTACCTTGCCGTCGACAGGCTCATGCTCCAACCATCGCGCGAACCTGCGCAAGGTTCGCCGTCGTCAGTCGCCGTTGCGGTTCTGCCGTTCCAGACGCTCGGCGCAGAAGCAGGGCGAGAGTACTTTACGGATGGCGTGCACGAAGAGTTGCTCGCCCAGTTGTCGCAGGTCCAGTCGCTGGCAGTGCGTTCGCGGACGTCCGTGATGCCGTATCGCAGGCGAACCCAGTCTCTCGCTGAAATCGCTCACGCACTGGCAGCTGACATGATCGTCGAGGGCAGTGTCCGCCATGCCGGACAACGCGTACGCATCACCGCCCAACTCATTGACACGCGCACCGACGAGCATCTCTGGACGGGCAGCTTCGACGCGGAATTGACGGTCCAGAACCTGTTCGATATCCAGGCCCAGGCTGCGCGCGAGATCGCGGCCGCGCTGGAGACCAGGCTCTCGACGGTGGGCATGGCCGCCTCAGGCGACCACCTGCCGACCCAGGACCTTGCGGCCTATGACCATTTCCTGCTCGGCAAGTATCACTATCGCAAGAGCCGGGTCGATGACCTGCGACTGAGCGTCGAACACCTCGAAGCCGCGGTTGCGCTGGACCCCAGGTTCGCCGAAGCCTGGGACTGGCTGGCATTCGCACACAGTCATTCCGGAACGAGTAATGGCTGGCTGCTGCCCAAGGACGCCTACCCAAAGGCGCAGGCAGCGGCACTGCGGGCACTCGAACTCGATCCGACGCGAACGGAATCGCGCGCGCTGCTCGGCTACCTGCGTGGGGTTTATGACTGGGACTGGCCCGGTGCGCTGGCGGCGCTTGAGCACGCGGTCGAGTTGTCGCCAGAGACGTCGGGGACGATCTGGAGCTACGGCTATGTGCTCGCAATCATGGGACGTCACGACGATGCCGTGAAGATTGCCGCAGAGTTCGCGGACTCAAACCCCGGCGATCCGCGCGGCCATGCGGAGGTGGCGTACCGGCTGGTGGACGCGGGTCGCTACCAGGATGCCCTGGCACGCATACATCGGGCGCAGTCATTGGGCGGCGAACCCGGACCCCTGCACGGCCTCGCCGGTGTGGCGCTGATCGGCCTTGGCCGGTATGGGGCGGCTGTTGACCGGCTTGAACTGGCGGCAGGCTTCCAGGGACGCGCTCACGACGTGCTCGGCCACCTGGGCTTCGCGTATGCCCGCAGTGATCGCCTCGACTCTGCCCGCGCGGTGCTGGCCGAGTTGCAGGACCGACGCCCGCGCGAACTCGTCTCGCCGGTCTCGCTGGCTTTCGTCCTGGCCGGTCTGGGCGAAACCGATGCGGCCCTGACCCAGCTCGAACGAGCTGCCGACGAGCGGCAACGGGAGGTGTGTGTCGCCGGCTATTCGCCGTTACTGGCCGACCTGCGCGCTGAACCCCGGTTTCGGGCCCTGCTGGCACGCATGGGGCTGTCGCATCAGGCAGCGAAGTCGTCAGCGCTGTAAACTCTGCCACCCCCGCCATCTCGCGCGGGGGACCAGCAAATCGAGGTCGGGCGCGAGCACCGTACCCGGCGGGAGACGCAGGATGAGACCGACGCTGAACGTCATCAGCCCCGATCTGTGTGCCAGGGTGGTCACCGAGGCCAAGCGCATCCTGGCCGAGACCGGCATCGACATTCGCGGGCCCGGCATGCGCCAGCGCCTGCTCGACCACGGCCTCAAGACGACGGCCAGACGGGCGCGTGCTGTTTCCGCCCGAGGTCGTCGAGCGCGCGATCGCCACGGCGCCCAAGTCGTTCACGCTGTTCAACCGCGACGGCGAGCCGCACGCGGAGCTCGGCGGCAACAACGTCCACTACGTGCCGGGCTCGAGCGGCCTCAAGATCCAGGACCACCGCACCGGCGAGACCCGCCTGTCGAACTCGATCGACTTCATCGAGTACGCCCGGCTCTGCGACGGACTCGAACACATCGCGTACCTGGCCACCGCGTTCTCGACCAACAAGGACATCGAGTCGCAGGTGTCGGACGCGTGGCGCCTGTACATGCTGCTGACCACCTCGAAGAAGCCGATGGTGTCGGGCGCCTTCACCGAGCACGGCGTGCCGCGCATGCGCGACATGATGCAGCTGTTCCGCCGCGACCGGGCCGAACTGATCGCGAAGCCGATGTCGATCTTCACGATCACCGCCACGGGCAATTTCCGTTACGGCGAAGACTCGTGCCAGAACATGCTCGATTGCGTCGAGGCCGGCATCCCGGTCGAGATCGTGCCCGTGACGCTGATGGGCCTGATCGCCCCCGTGACGCTCGTCGGCGCGCTCGTGTTCCACGTCGCCGACGTGCTGACGGGCATCACCATGGCGCAGATCGTGCGCCCCGGCGCACCCGTGCTGTTTGGCGGCGCGCCGGCCACGTTCCACATGAAGTCCGCCAGCTCGCCGATGGCGGCGATCGAGGCGCAGCATCTCAACGTCGCCTACGTCGCCGTGGCGAAGTCGCTGGGCCTGCCCACGCAGGCCTACATGGCGCTGAGCGATGGCAAGTCGCTCGATGCGCAGGCCGGCGGCGAGACCTTCAGCAGCGCGCTGCTGGCCGCGATTGCCGGCGTCAACTCGGTGTCGGGCCCCGGCATGCTCGATTTCGTGCTCACGTTCAGCCTGCCGAAGCTCGTGTTCGACAACGAAGTGTGCGGCCAGTGCCTGCACTTCGTGCGCGACCTGAACGTCGTCGACGACCTGCCCACGCAGGACCTGGTGGCCGACCTGCTCGCGAACGATCACCTGATCACGTCGCCGCACACGCTGAGCCACTGGCCGCAGGAGCTGTACCTGACCGCGCCGGTGATCGACCGCGAGAATCGCGAGACGTGGGAGAAGGCGGGCGCGAAGGACATCCACCAGCGCACCAGCGAAGAAGTGGAGACGCGGCTGCAGGCCTACCAGGGCATCGAAACCGATGCGGCCCTGGACGCTGAAATGCGCCGCATGATCGTGGCGGGCATGACGGCCGAGGCGCCGCTGCCGGAATTGCCGCCGCTGCCGGAAGGCGGGCCGCGCGAGACGCTGCGTGCACGGCGACCGAATCGCCGGCGTGCAAGCTGACCTCGCAGCTCCAGCCTCGATGGCGCAGTGCGATCTGCTGCCGCGTAGCTGCAACATCTCGATCGCCGCGAGTCTGACAATCTGCACAGGGGGACTGATCAATGAATCAATTGCCGAAGTGGTACCTGCCCGTCACGATCGCGGCCCTGCTATGGAACCTGATGGGGTGCGGGGCTTACCTGAGCGACGTGCTGCTCACCGCAGAGGACGTCGCGAAGATGAGCGCGGACCAGCAGGCGCTCTATGCCTCGCGACCAGGCTGGGCGGTGGCTGCCACGGCGGTCGCAGTCTGGGGCGGCGCGCTCGGTAGCCTCGGCCTGATCCTGCGCAGACGCTGGGCGCTGCCGCTGCTGTCCGCTTCACTGATCGGACTGGTCGTGCAGGACGTGGCGATGTTCGTGCTGAGCGACGTTCTCAAGGTGTATGGCTCGGCCGTGCTGGGATTGCAGTTCCTCGTACTGGCGATCGCGGTCGGCCTGCTGTGGTTCGCGCGCGTGGCCAATGCGAAGGGCTGGCTGCGCTAGCGTCCAGATCCGCCCCATGCCCCACCCCGCCCGTCTGCTGCAGATCCCGTTGCTCGCCTTGACCTGCGGGCTACTGCTGCTCGCGGGCTGCGCGTCGAAGATGTCCAGGGAAGAGTGCCGCACGGTGGACTGGCGCACCGTGGGCTACGAGGATGGTGTCGCTGGTCAGCCGGGCGATCGCATCGGCGAGCACCGCCGCGCATGTGCCGAACACGGCGTCACGCCGGATCTCGATGCGTACCTGGCCGGTCGTACCGCCGGGCTGCGCGAGTATTGCCAGCCACACAACGCCTACCGTGCCGGGGCCAATGGCTACACTTATTACGACACCTGCCCGGCCGATCTAGCGCCTGCGTTCGTCGAGGCGTACGACGAAGGCCGTGGCCTCTATGTGCGCGAGCGCAAGGTCGTCGAGACGGACGAATCGATCGAACAGAAACGTCGCGAGATCCGGCGTCTCGAGGACCGTGTCGCGGAAAGTGCGTTCGACGTGATCGACACGAACGCCACGCCGGAGCAGCGCACGCAGGGCGTGCTCGATACCAAGCAGGCCGCGGAGCGCATCGGCCAGCTCAAGGCCGAGATCGCCCAGCTCGAGCAGGAACGGGCTCGTTACCAGGCCGAGCTCGACGCCTACCGCAAGACGGTCGTCCCGCGGTAGCACTCGCCCGTGCGACTCGGTCTGGCAACCATCGCGATCCTGCCCGTGCTGCTGGCAACGACTGGCGGCGCTCCCGACGCGCGGGCGGCAGTACAGGTCGTGGCCGGGCCGACACCGATCGCGGACGGCGAGGCCACGGCCGCGGGCGACATCACGGTATTCAACGAGAAGCTCGCCTTCGGCATCGCCGTCGAGAGCGCGGCGCCCTATGGCGTCCCGCGCGGGGCGATCGTCGACCTTGCGCCAGTGGTCGACGGCAAGCCCGGTCGCGACCGCGTCGTGTTCGCGGACTTCATTCCGGACAACTGGTCGGCCTGGCCGAACACGTACCACAAGATCGAGATCGTCGAACGCGGACCACAGCAGGTCGTCGTGCAGACCGCGCGTGACTGGGGCAAGGTCACCATCGCGACCACGTACACACTGCGGGCCGGCAGTGATCGCATCGAGACGCGCACGACGATGACCAACGGCGGCGACACGCCGCTGCCTGACCTCGCCTCGGGACACACTCTGTGGCCCAGCGCGGGCTATTTCTTCGAGGTGCCGGGCATCACCGGCCTGGCGGAGGGCGCGACCGGCAAGGCGCTGAGCGATCGCGCGACGGCGTATGACCAGGACTGGGCCATCACCTTGCACGCGCCTTACCTCGACTACGTCGGCTCGAACTCGAAGGACCTGTTGCAGCAGCACACGCTGCGCCCCGGCGAGTCACGCAGCTTCGACGCCTGGCTGCAGGTCACGGCGAGCGGTGACCTGGCGCCGGCCGTCGCGGCGGAAATCGAGCGCAAGCACCTTGCGGCCGGTAGCGTGCAAGGCAAAGTCGTCACGCAGGACGGCAAAGGCGTGGCTCAACCCGTGGTCGTGGTCACGCAACAAGGCATGCCCTACGCCTGGACATTGGGCCGCGAAGGCGGATACCACCTCGAGTTGCCGGTCGGCGACTACCAGCTGTATGCGACCGCGCCGGGTCACTCGCAGAGCACGCCGGCCGCGGTGCGCGTGACTGCAGCAGGCACGGTGAACGCGGACTTTGGCGACCTCGAGCCGCCGGGTCGCGTGCAGTTCGTGGTCACGGACAAGTCAACGGGGCGCGGCCGCGACGCCCGCATCGCGATCACGCAGGGGCAGCAGCCGCTCGTCGAGTACCTCGGTCGCGCCACGTTCTTCACCGAGCTGGAGCACCCAGGGCAGTATTCGGTGCCACTGGCTCCGGGGCGCTACGGCCTGCAGATTACGTCCGGCGGCGTCTTTCTCGGGCCCGCTGCCCACGTCACGCTCGACGTGCAGTCGGGCCAGCCGGCAAAAGTGAACGTGGCACTCGAGCGGCTGTTCGATCCGCCCGCAGCGGGCTGGTACGCGGCGGATCTGCATCATCACGCGGACCAGGCGGAAGGCGTCACACCGCCCGAGTTCCTGGCGCGCGCGCAACTGGCGGCGGGCCTCGACCTGCTGTTCGTGAGCGATCACGACTCGACGGCCAACCACGCGACCCTGCAACGGATTGCCGACCGGCGCCGGGTGCCCTTCATCGCGTCCATCGAGCTCTCGCCGTCATGGGGCCACTTCAACGCCTGGCCGCTGCGCCCGCAGGGCCTGCCGCTGGCCATCGACACCAGCAAGGCGACGGTCGACGAGGTGCTGGCCGAGGCTCGACGCCAGGGCGCCGTCGTCGTGCAGGCCAATCATCCGTTCATTCCCTATGGATATTTTTCGAGCGTTGCGAACGGCGTGGCCCCCGGCGGTTTCAACCCCGCGTTCGACCTGATGGAAATCAACGGCGACAACGCGGGCGACGATTCCAAGGTGACGCGGGCGCTGTGGCAGTTCTGGAATGCCGGGCAGCGCTACTACCTGGGAGCCGGCACGGACGTGCACGACGTCTGGAATTTCGAGTCGGGCGCGGTGCGGCTCTTTGCGCACATCGAAGGCCCGCCCTCCCCTGCAGCCTTCGCGCAGGCCGCGAAGAGCGGCCGCGCCTATGCCTCGCATGGCCCGCTGATTTTTCCAGGCGTGATGTTCGGCAGCGAACTCAGGTTGCGCACCGGCGCGCCGTTCACCCTGCCGTTCGCGCTGAAATCGGTCGCGGGCTTGCGGCAGGCTCGCCTGATCGGAGCGGGCCAGGTCGTCGCGACGCGGGATTTTGCAGATTCGCCACGTACGGCACAGGTCGAGTTCGCGCTGACGGCAGCTGCGCGCACCTGGTATTCGATCGAGGTCGAGGATGCCGCGGGCCGCACGGCGTACTCGAATCCGGTCTGGGTCGACGTGGTCGACTTCGTGCGCCCCGGCGCGAAGCCCTAGGGAAGCTCTGCACAGGTCCGCAAGTTTCTTGTTGCGGGCGCTCGATCCGGTGCCTGTCACCGAGCTTGGAAAGGCAGACACGCGCTCGGTGACAGGCACCGGATCGAGCGCTCTGGCAGCGTCGCAGGCTGGCAGGTCGCAAGCGTCCGATCCGGGACCGTTCCCAGAGCGCGTGTCTGCCTTTCCAAGCTCGGGGAACGGTCCCGGGTCGGACGCGCCAGCGACGGGTCGCCCTCGCGTGTTCGACGCGCGGTGCCGAATTGGAAACCGGCGCGGCTGACCTTGAGTGCTCGGTGATAGGCACCGGATCGAGCGCACGCAACGCGTCACTTGCAGACCTGGGCAGAGCTTCCCTGGCAGCGGGCGCGAGCACCGGCCCGCTATGAGGCAGCGGGCGCCGACTGCGGAGCCGGTTGCCGCAGCGTCAACGACACGAACGCCATCGCCATCACGCAGCAGACGATCATGGTTGCGAACACGCCGCCCCAGCCCCAGTGGTCGGCGATCAAGCCGACACCCGTGCCTGCGATCGCCGAGCCGAACGCGTAGCCGAAGAAGCCCGTGAACCCGGCCGCCGTGCCCGCGGCTTTCTTCGGCACGAGCTCGAGCGCGTGCAGCCCGATCATCATGATCGGGCCGTAGACGAAGAAGCCGATGACGATCAGCGACGCCATGTCGATCCAGAGCGGGCCGGTCCGGTTCATGCCGTACACGACGAGTCCCAGCAGCGTGAGGCCCATGAACAGGATGGTGGCGGGGCCGCGGCGCCCGCCGAAGATCCGGTCCGAGACCCAGCCGCACAGCAACGTGCCGGGGATCGCGGCGTACTCGAACATGAACCACGCCGCGCTCGCGTGGTTGAACGAAAAGCCCTTGGCCGTTTCCAGGTACGTGGGGATCCAGTTCTGCACGCCATAGCGCACGAAGTAGACGAACGCGTTGGCAAAGGCGATCGCCCACAGCAGGCGGTTGTTGAGCACGTGGCCGAGGAAGATCTCGCGAAAGCTCAGCGTCCGCTCGGCGTGCTCCGAGTAGTTCGGCGGTCTGTCGTTGCGATAGATCTCGATCGGCGGCAGACCGCAGCTTTGCGGTGAATCACGCAGCAGCACGTACACGAAGACGGCGATCGACGCCGCGACCAGCGCGTTGAAGTAGAACTTGGCGCCCCAGTCGTTGAAGAAACCGACGCCCACGACCGCGAGCGCCGCGACCAGGCCGCCGCCCACGTTGTGCGCCGTGTTCCAGACCGAGACCACGCGCCCGCGTTCGCGCGCGCTGAACCAGTGCACCATCGTCTTGCCGGAGGGCGGCCAGCCCATGCCGTTGAACCAGCCGTTCAGGGCCTGCAGCAGGATGATCAGCGTCAGCGACGTGTAGATGCCCTTGAACAATCCGAACGAGGCCGTGACGGCGGCCGAGAGCAGCAGGCCCAGCGGCATGAACCAGCGCGGGTTGCTGCGATCCGACACCGAGCCCATGAGGAACTTCGACAGGCCGTACGCGATCGACAGCGCGGTGAGCGCCGTGCCGAGCTGTGCCTTGGTGTACTGCGGGTACTCGCGCAGGATGTCGGGCATCGCGAGCGAGAAGTTCATGCGCACGAGGTAGTACGCCGCATACCCCACGAAGATCGCGAGGAAGACCTGGCGGCGCAGGCGTTTGTACTCGGCGTCCGTCCGGTCGAGCGGCGTGGAGATCAAGCGGGCCCCCTGCATTCAATCCGGCGGCTTCGCGGCCACCTTGGCGTTCTGCGTTCCTCGGCTATAGTACCGGTCCGCGGGTCCACCGGGCCCGTTCCTGGTCCGACGTTCCGCATCCGTCCCATAAGGCGATAGAACCGATGACAACAACGCATCGACGGCTGTCCTGCACCCTGCTGGCGTTGTGCCTCGTCACCGTCACGCCTGCATTTGCAGCCGGGACGCCGCACGGTCTGTACATCGATGCGCCGGAACTGGCGGCTCCGGGCCAGCACGCCGTCGGCGTGCGCTCGCTGACGCTGGTCGAGCCCGACCAGCTCGACCTGGGCAGCTTCGATCCGGCGACCGGCACGGCGCCGAAGCGCGATCGCAACCTCAAGGTCGAGCTGTGGTATCCGGCCAAGCCCACGCCCGGCGCGAAGCCCGTGGTCTACCAGGACGCCATGGATTCCGAGCCGCCCAGGCCACCGGCCCACTTCACGATCCAGGGCGTGGCCGTGCGCGACGCAAGCGCCGCGCCAGGTCGTTTCCCGCTCGTGATCGTCTCGCATGGCTACGGCAACGTGCCGGTGGCGACGAACTGGATCACCGAGAACCTCGCCTCCAAGGGCTACGTGGTCGCGGCAATTGGTCACGCAGACCAATACCTCAATCCTGCTGGCTTCCCGCAGGCGGCGCTGCGGCGCCCGCTCGACATCGCGTTCGTCACGCGCGAGCTGCAGCGCACGATGGGTGGCGCGAATGGCAGCGTCGATCCAGCACGCACCGCGCTGGTCGGCTATTCGATGGGCGGGTACGGCGTGCTGGCCGCGGGTGGCGCCTCGCTCGATCCCGCGGGCGGGCTGGTGACGCGCGTGCCGAACGGCCTGCTGGCACCCTTCGCGCGCGGCGGCGCATCGAGCGCGGCGCTCGTCGCGCCCGCCGTCAAGGCCATCGTCGCCATTGCGCCAGCCGGAGGCGCGTTCGGTGCGTTCGGTGCGTCCGGTCTCGCGGACATCAGGGCGCCCCTGCTGCTGATCGCGGGCGACCACGACCTGACCGTCGACTACACGACGGGTGCCCGCGCCTACTTCGACCAGGCCATCCACTCGAACCGTTACCTGCTCACGTTCCTGCAGGGCGGCCACGCACTCGGACTCGGCGCCGCGCCGCCCGAGATGCGCGACGATCTCTGGAACCAGGACTGGTTCGAGGACCCGGTGTGGCGCAAGGAGCGGCTGATGAGCATCAGCCTGCACTTCATGACGGCGTTCCTCGACCGCTATGTGAAGGAAGACGCAAGCCGCAGTGCATTCATCGACGGGCTCGTCGTGGAGTCGGGCAAGGGCACGTGGGACGCGCCGCAGGGAACACCCTGGAGCGCTCGCAGCCCCGGCGGCGAAGTCACGCTGTGGAAAGGCTTCCAGCGTCGCCACGCGACCGGCATGACCCTGCAGCACGCGGCGCCTGCGCCGGCCCAGTGAACCTGCGGTTACGGTTCCCGCCCGTGCTCGTCGTGGCGCTCTGCGGCGGCCTCATGTGGGGCCTCGACCGGGCGGCACCACTCGCGCACCTTGTCCCACCCCCGGTGAATCGGGTCGGCTGGCTCCTGGTGCTGCTCGGGTTGGGCGTCGCCGTCGCGGCGATCGTGCAGTTTCGGCGGGCCCGCACGACCGTCGATCCGACGCGACCCGCCAAGGCGAGCGCGCTGGTGCAGTCGGGCATCTTCGGCTACAGCCGCAATCCCATGTACCTGGGGATGGGCGTCGTCCTCTGCGGCTGGGCCCTGCTGCTCGGCAGTCTCAGCCCCTGGCTGGTCGTGCCGCTCTTCGTCGCGCTGCTCACCTGGCTGCAGATCCGCCCCGAAGAAGCGGTGCTGACGACGCTGTTCGGGTCGGACTACCGCCACTATTGCGCGCGCGTTGGCCGCTGGTTCGGCCGCAGGAGCTGACAGCGGAGTGACGCAGCCAGCCGCCTGCGCCCAGCACGCTTCAGCTGCGCAGGCGCAGGCCTTGCGGGATCGTAGAGCGGCTGCAGCCGCACGGTGGCGTCGCACGGCTGGCCGAGGATGTCGATCTGGAAACGCTCGCCTTCGCGCGCGAGCGCGGTGGGCACGTAACCTGCCGCGAGACTGCGCTCGACGCAGTGACCGTACGCGCCCGACGTGACGTAACCCACGGCCTTGCCGGCATGCATGATCGATTCGTAGCCGACGACGTCGGCATCGAGTACCGCGACCTCCAGCACGACGAAGCGGCGCTGCGGACCCGTGCTGCGTTCCGCCAGCGCAGCCGAGCGGCCGTTGAACCCGGGTTTGTCGAACGCGACGAAGCGATCGAGTCCCGTCTCGGCCGGCGTGTAGTCGGGCCGGAAATCCTTGTTGAAGGAACCGTAGTTCTTCTCGAGCCGCAGTGACGACAACGCGCGCCCGCCAAACAGGGTGAGCCCCAACTCCTGTCCAGCCTCGCGCAGGTCGTCGTAAAGCGACACGAAGTAATCCGGCGTGGTCCAGATCTCGTAACCCAGCTCACCGGTGAAGCCGGCACGCGTCACGATCGACGGCGCGTAGCCCACCGCGGTCTCGGTCAGGTCGAAGAACTTGAACGCAGCAGCGGAAAGATCTCCACGCACGAGGCGCTGCAGTATCGCGCGTGAGTTCGGGCCGGCGAGCGAGAATCCGCAGAGTGTCGACGCAGCCGAGCGCACACAGACGTCGGCTGGCGGCTCGCACGCTTCGAACCAGCGCAGGTGGAACTCCTCGGCGAAGCCCGAGCCAACGATGAAATAGCGGTCCTCGGCCAGGCAGGCGATGGAGAGGTCGCCCACGATACGTCCGGCCGGATTGAGCATCGGCGCCAGGCCCAGCCTGCCCGGCCGCGGAATGCGGCACGCAAACACCTGGTCCAGCCACGCGCGGGCCCCGCGACCCGTGACCTCGTACTTGCCGTAGTTGCTGGTTTCGTAGAGTCCCGCGCTGCGGCGCACGGCGCGACATTCCTCGCGCACGACGGCGAACGCTTCCGAACGGCGGTAGGTCGGTGTCTCGACCGGCGGCACTCCGGGCGGCGCGAACCACAGCGCGTGTTCGAGGCCGAAGTTCGCGCCCATGACCGCGCCGGCGCTGACCAGGCGATCGTGGAGCGGCGAACGTCGCACGGGCCGCGCCGCAGGCAGTTCCTCGTTCGGGTACGCCAGTCGAAACCGGCGACTGTAGTTTTCGGGCACCTTGAGCGACGTGTACTTCGGCGTCGCGAAGCGGCCGAATCGCGCCACGTCCATCGACAGGATGTCCTGGCCCGGGTCGCCCTCCGTCATCCACTTCGACAACACCAGGCCGATGCCACCGCCCTGGCTGAACCCGGCCATCACTGCGCAGGCCACCCAGTAGTTGCGCAGTCCGCGCACGGGCCCCACCAGCGGATTACCGTCCGGCGCAAACGTGAACGGACCGTTGATCGCCTTGCGGATCCCGGCGCGTCCCAGCGCCGGAAAATGCTCGAAGCCCACCTCGAAGTACGGCGCCAGCCGCTCGAATTCGTCCGGCAGCAGCTGCATCGAGAAGTCGTCGGGTGTGTTGAGCGGCGCCCATACCTTGCCGTGCGGCTCGTACGTGCCGATCAGCGCGCCGCCACGCTCCTGGCGCATGTAGATCTCGCCGGAATAGTCGGTCGTGTTGACGATCTCCTGCGCCCGCCCCTGCAGCTCGGGGATGTCGTCGGTGAGCAGGTAGTGATGCTCCATCGCGAGCACGGGCAGTTCGATGCCCACCATGCGCCCCACTTCGCGCGCCCAGAGTCCCGCGCAATTGACGACGTGCTCCGCGTGCACCGTGCCCTTGTCGGTCACGACGTCCCAGGAGCCGTCGGGCCGCGGATTGAGCTCCAGCACGCGCGTGAAGCGCTCGACCGCTGCACCGAGCTTGCGCGCGGCCTTGACGTACGCATGCGTGGTGCCCGAAGGATCGCAATGCCCGCCGTCAGCCCGCCACAGGGCGCCAATGAAATGCCGCTTGTCGATCAGCGGATTGAGCGCGACGGCTTCGTCCAGCGTGATCATCTCGGTTTCCATGCCGAGATAGCGGGCGCGCGAGCAGATGAGCTTGAGGCTGTCGAGTTCTCCCTGCGTGGCCGCCAGCATCAGTCCGCCGTTGGGGTGCAGCCCGCAGGACTGGCCGGACAGTTCCTCGATCTCGCGGTAGAGGTCGATCGTGTACTTCTGCAGCCGCGAGATGTTGGCCTCGCCGTTGAACGTGTGCATGCCGCCGGCGGCGTGCCAGGTCGAGCCGGACGTGAGCTCGCTCTTCTCGACCAGCAACACGTCGCTCCAGCCGCTGCGCGCCAGGTGGTACAGCGTGCTCGCACCCACGACACCGCCGCCGATGATCACGGCCCTGGCCGAAGACTTCATGATTCGCTCCCCGATTTGACCGGGGATGTGACCATGCGGCCCGGCGAATGACAAGCCGCGACCGATTGCTGCCATGGTTTGGACTTGACGGCTCACACGACTCCCGACACCGTGGCATCGTCGCGGCCGCGAGCCGCAGGCGGAGAGTGACTTGCCCAAGGTCCTGCAGGCGATCGTGCTGGCCGCCGCTCTGTGCGTCGGCGTCGCCGCGCATGGCGCCGCACGGCCGGTCGTCGTGTCGTCGAAGCTTTCGAGCGAGTCGGCGATGCTGGGGCAGATGATCCGGCTGCTGCTCGAGGACCACGGCATTCCCACCGTGGACCGCATGACGCTCGGTGCCACGCCGGTCGTGCGCAAGGCCCTGCTGGCCGGCGAGATCGACCTGTACGTCGAATACACCGGCAACGCCGGGTTCTTCTTCAACCGGCCGGACGACCCGGCCTGGAAGGACCTGCAGCGCGGATACGACCTCGGCGCCAGTCTCGACCTGGCGGCGAATCGCATCGTGTGGCTCGAACCCGCCCGGGCCAGCAATTCCTGGGCACTGGCCGTGCGCCGCGACCTGGCCGAGCAGCACAGGCCTGGTGACGATGAGCGACTTCGCGCGGTGGGCGCGGGCGGGCGGCAAGGTGAAGCTGGCCTGCTCCGCCGAGTTCGCCAACGCAGGTACGTTGCGCTCGCTGGAGAAGACCTACGGCTTTCACCTCGAGCCGCGGCAGAAGATCGTGCTGGCCGGTGGCGAAACTGCCGCGACGATCGGGGCGGCGGCGGCGCGGACCAACGGCATCAACACGGCGATGGTCTACGGCACCGACGGGGGCATCGCCGCAGCCGACCTCGTGCTGCTCGAGGACGACCGCAAGGACCAGCCCGTGTACGCCCCGGTGCCGATCGTGCGCGAGGCCGCACTGCGGGCACGGCCGGAGATCGCCGACATCGTGCGGCCGCTGATGGCGAGCTTCACGCGCGAATCGCTGCAGGCCCTGAATGCCCGCGTGCAGATCGACGGCGAGTCGGC
The DNA here is from genome assembly GCA_963746325.1 of uncultured Gammaproteobacteria bacterium. Lineage (GTDB taxonomy): Bacteria > Pseudomonadota > Gammaproteobacteria > Steroidobacterales > Steroidobacteraceae > RPQJ01. Next base: position 338,167 of record CAVVBC010000005.1, read on the forward strand.
GACTGAAGTTGCCGGTGACTACCTGCGCACGCAGGGCCTGCTGCGCGGAGCGGGGCAGCCTTGATGCGGCTCGCGACTGCGGCACGTCGCATCGATCCGCTCGGCGCGCTGCTGACCGTCACCGGCGCGCTCGCGCTCTGGCTGTTGCCGCTGGTCGTCTTCAAGGCCAACCGGATCATGCCGGGCGAGGCCCAGGGCCTGCTCGCCCTGCTGCCGGCGTGGGCCAGCGTCGCGCTCGCGCTCACGCTGACCCTCGTCGCCGCGGTCGCGCTGTTCGGTCGCGATGCGCGTCTGCGCCTGTTCACTGCGTTGGCAGGCATCGTGGCACTGAGCCTGGCGCTGGCGCATGGGGCCGACCTGCTGACGCCGGCCGACAACCGGGTATTCCGCGTGGCGCCCGGCAGCGGCTTCTGGCTCGTGTTCATCGCCCTCGGCCTGCTGGCCACCGACGCCCTCACGCGACTCGAGCCGGGTCCTTTGCTGCGCGTCGCGATTCTCGCGGCGTTGCCTGGTCGCGACGCTGCTCGCGCTGCGGTCAGGCGTGTTCGACGACTTGTCGATCATGCGCGAGTACGCGGTGAATGCAGCGCGGTTCGCGCAGGAGGCCCGGCGCCACCTGCTGCTGGCGCTGGGCTCACTGCTGGCCGCGGTCATCGTGGCACTGCCGCTGGGCATCGCCTGTCATCGCGAGCCGCGACTGCGTGCGGCAATGCTCGGCACGCTCAACCTGGTGCAGACCATTCCGTCGATTGCGCTGTTCGGCATCCTGATGGCACCGCTGGCCGCACTCGCGCTCGCGGTTCCCGCACTCGCGTCGCTGGGGGTCAGTGGCATCGGCGCCGCACCCGCGGCGATCGCGCTGTTTCTTTATTCGCTGTTGCCGATCGTCGCCAATACCGTCGTCGGCCTCGGTCGTGTGCCCGCGGCCACCGTCGATGCCGCACGCGGCATGGGGCTCACCGGCGGGCAGGTGCTGCGCGCGGTCGAGCTGCCGCTCGCCTTGCCGACGATCCTCACGGGCATCCGCATCGTGCTGGTCCAGAACATCGGCATGGTGACGATCGCGGCACTGATCGGCGGCGGCGGCTTCGGTGCCTTCGTTTTCCAGGGGATCGGCCAGACCGCGATCGACCTGGTGCTGCTCGGCGCGATCCCGACGATCGTGCTCGCCTTCTCCGCCGCGGTCGTGCTCGACGCCGTGACCGACCTCACTCGCAGGGTGCCGCGATGATCCAGATCGAAAAGCTCTGCAAGCGCTATGGCGACGCCGTCGTGGTCGACGACGTCTCGATGGTGATCGAGCCGCGGACCATCACGACCATCGTGGGCACGTCGGGTTCCGGCAAGTCCACGCTGCTGCGGATGATCAACCGGCTGGTGGAGCCGACCTCGGGCCGCGTCCTCATCGACGGCAACGACACGACCGCCGAACCCGCGCACCTGCTGCGCCGTCGCATCGGCTACGCCATCCAGGGCCTCGGCCTGTTCCCGCACCGCACCGTCGCCGACAACATCGCCACCGTGCCGCAACTGCTCGGCTGGGCGCAGGATCGCATCGACGAGCGCGTGACCGAGCTGCTGCAGCTCTTCCAGCTCGAGCCGGCGGTCTATGCCGGCAAAGTTTCCGCACGAGCTGTCGGGCGGGCAGCAGCAACGCGTGGGGGTGGCCCGCGCGCTGGCGGCCAAGCCCAATGTCCTGCTGATGGACGAGCCGTTCGGCGCGCTCGATCCCGATCATCCGCACCAAGGCCCAGGACGACCTGCTCGGCGTCCAGCGCAAGCTCGGCACCACGGTGATTCTCGTCACGCACGACATCGACGAGGCTTTCCGGCTCGGCCACCGCGTGGCGGTGATGAGCCAGGGCCGCCTGCTGCAGCACGACCGGCCCGCAGCGCTGATCACGCACCCGGCGGACCCGTTCGTGTCGCAGCTGATCGGTGCGGACGACAAGGCGCTCAAGCTGCTGTCCCTCATCCAGGCCGGCGCGGCGGCGGTCGCCCGGCAGCGTCGAGGGCCCCGCGCTGCCCGCCACCGCTTCGTTGCGCGACGTACTGGCCGAACTGCTCTGGCGCGGCGCAACCGGCGCCAACGTCGAGGCGGCAGACGGCACGCCCGTCGGGCACATCACGCTGACGTCCATCCTCACGCGCGGGCGCGCGCCCGCATGACTCTGCTCGGGCTCGGTACCCGCATTGCGGTGGGTGGGCTGCTGCTGGCGTTCCTGGTCGCGCCGCAATGGTTTGCGCCCGTGTTCGCGCCGCTCAACGAGTTCGGCGCGCCGCCGATCTACGACCAGGGCAACCTGCTGGAGCTCGCGGTCTCGCACCTGCTCACGGTACTGGTGGCGGCGGCGGCCAGCACGCTCGTGGCCGTCGCCCTCGGGATCTTCGTCACGCGGCCGGCCGGCGCGGCCTTCCTCCCCCTGTCACGCACCCTCGTCAACGTCGGCCAGACCTTCCCGCCCGTGGCCGTGCTGGCGGTCGCCGTGCCCCTGGTGGGCTTCGGGCAGGCGCCCACGCTGATCGCCCTGTTTGCCTACGGCCTGCTGCCGATCTTCGAGAACACGATTGCCGGGCTCGAAAGCTGCCCACGCGCGGTGCTCGAGGCGGCCGACGGCATGGGGATGAGTCGCTGGCAACGCCTGCGCCGGGTCGAGGTGCCGTTGGCGCTGCCGCTGATCATGGAGGGCGTGCGGCTCTCGCTGGTGATCAACGTGGGCACCGCCACCCTCGGCTCGACCGTGGCGGCGAAAGGGCTAGGCGAGGTCATCATCGCGGGGCTGCTGTCGAACAACACCGCGTTCGTGCTGCAGGGTGGCCTGGTCACGGGCCTCATGGCCATGATCCTGTACGACGGCCTGCGGCTCGCCGAGCAGCGCTGGATACCGCTGGCGCGGATCTGAGCGCAGCCGTCTCACGCCACGGCGCGCTTTGCTAAGATCGTGGGCACCGTACGCCCGCAGCGGGCGCGGGCGAGAACGATGAGCACCGCCGCGACCGACCTCGAACCGCCCCGCATCGACACCGCCGTCGTGCCGGCCATCGAGTGGCCGACGATTGCGCTGCTCGTCTTCGCGTATGGCGGCTGGCTCAGGCTCACGCTGGCTTATGGCGAGTGGCCGACCTGGATCGTCGCACCCTGTGTGGCGGTGCTGCTCACGCTGCACAGCTCGCTGCAGCATGAAATCCTGCACGGCCATCCGACGCGCTCGACGGCTGTCAATCGCCTGTTCGGCCTGCCGCCCTTGTCGTTGTGGATTCCCTACGATCGCTACCGACGGTCGCACCTGGTCCACCACATCAACGATCGCCTGACCGACCCGCTCGACGATCCGGAATCCAGCTACCTGCTGCCGGAGGACTGGCAGCAACGATCGCCGCTGGCGCGCTGGATCTTCCAGGCACAACTGACGCTGGCGGGTCGCATGCTGATCGGCTCCTGGTGGCGGATGGCGGCCTTCCTGACCGCCGAGGCGCGGGCCTGCCGGCGCAACGAGCCCGGCGCGCGCGTCGCGTGGCTCACGCACCTGTTGCTGTGCGTGCCGGTCGTCTACTGGATCACCGTGGTGTGCTCGATCCCGCTCTGGTTCTACGTCGTGGCGATGGTGATCCCGGGCAACGCCATCCTGTTGATCCGCTCGTTCGCCGAACACCGTGCGCGGGCGACGACACCTGAACGCACGGCCATCGTCGAGAAATCGTGGGTGCTCGGGCCGCTGTTCCTGTTCAACAACCTGCATGCGCTGCATCACGCCGAGCCGCTCCTGCCCTGGTACCGCTACAACGAGCGTTACCGGGCGACACGCGCGCAATTGCTGGCGCAGAACGCCGGGCTCGTCTACTCGACGTACTTCGACGTTGCGCGGCGCTTCCTGTTCACCATGCACGACCAGCCGCAGCATCCGCTGGGGCGTGCACCGAGCCTGCGCCGACAGTAGAGCTCAGCCGCGCAGGCCGCACCGGCCGCCGACCTCACGCGGGCAATGGATACCCGGCGAGCCGTGCTGCGCGATCCCAGGCGAGCGTGCGCTCGTAATCCACCGCGCTGACCGGGGCGAACCCGTCGAGCAGCAGTTCATCGGCGAGTGGCCTGAACCATGCCTGCCGTGCGGCATCCGCGAACGCCTGCCGCAGCGCCTCGATCGTCGCGGCCGGCGTCGTGGCGCTGGCCACGAAGGCCGGCAGCGTGGCGGTCGCGGTCGACAGCCAGCACGCGGACGCCGCGGGTGAGTTCGGGCTGGTGGCGCGCAATCAGCATGTGCCAGTAGGCGTCCAGGGGACCGACGTCGATGCGCCCGTCGCGCACGGCATCCAGGATCGCGCGTGCGGTGACCAGGTTCGGCACCATCTCGCGGTACAGCGTGGGCCGTGTCGCCGTGCGGTACTGCAGCAGGTGGTGGCGGAACGCATTGAAGCCCGAGTGTGAGTGCTCGACGGTCCAGCCCGCGCGACCGCCGAACGTGTCCTCGAGCGTGGCCCAGGGTGAGTCCGCGCGTACGATGAGATCCGACCGGTAGAGCGGCCGCCCCTCGGCCCACGGCGCGCGCGGCACCGGTGCGGCAATCGGCGTGACGTCGGCGAGTTGCAGCGCGACGGGATAGCCGCACATGAACACGCAGCCGAGATCGCCGCGTCGCCACAGGTCTTCGAGCGGCTGCGGCGCGGGATAGGGAACGTACTCGAGGCTCGACTCCTGCGGCCTGCGTGACGCGCTCGAGCAGCGTGCGCCAATGCGGACTCGACGGCAGGCGTCACGGAATACATCCGGGCATTCATGATCAGTGAAGTCATGCGGGATGCCAGCGGACTCGCCTCACACCGGGGCGCCCAGTTCGGCTGCGCGCCGGGCATACGAACTCGTCGATGGCTGCACGCACGGCCGGATCGAGCGGGGGCGCCTCGTATTCCTCGAGCAAGCGCTGCCAGATGCCGGTGGCGCGCTGCGTCGCGTTGCGGGCGCCCGCCTCCGTCCAGTTCTCGAAGTTCGACCAGTCGGACAGCAGCGGCCGATAGAACGCGGTCTCGAAACGAGCCAGCGTATGCGCCGTGCCGAAGAAGTGCCCGCCCGGCTCGACGCCCTTGATGGCGTCCACGGCCAGGTCGTCGTCGCTGAAGGATATGGGCCGCAGGATTTCGGCCCAGCCCCGCAGCATCTCGGCATCCACGACGATCTTCTCGAGCGAGGCGACGAGTCCGCCTTCGAGCCAGCCGGCAGCGTGGTTGACCAGGTGGCTGTGACTGAGGATCGCGGCCTGCAGCGAGAACGCGGTCTCGTACGTCGACTGCGCGTCCACCGCAGGCGAGGCGTTCACGGCACTGGTGCGGACCGGCACGCGCAGGCGGCGGCCGATCTGCGCAGTGGCGAGTGCAGCGTGCACGTACTCGGGCGTGCCGAACGCCGGCGAGCCCGTGCGCATGTCGACGTTCGAGGTAAAGCCGCCCATCACGCAGGGCGCGCCCGGCCGAACCAGCTGGCACAGCACGATGATCGCGAGCGCTTCCGCCGTCTGCTGCGCGAGCGCGCCCGCCAGCGTGATCGGCGCCATCGCCCCCATCAGCGTGAACGGAGTGATGACCACGCACTGCCCGTGGCGCGCCATGATCATGATGTTGTCGAGGATCTCCTCGTCGACGCGACGCGGCGAGTTGACGTTGGTCACCGTCATCAGCGTCGGCCGTGCCGCGAGATCGTCGATCGAGCAGCCGTGCTCGATGGCCGACATGGCGAGCGCGTCCTCGGCCTGGATGGCACCCACCCCGCGCGCTGCCCACACCGTGTCCGCGCACTCGATGTGAGCGCGGTACGCGGCCAGGTGACGCACCGGCACCGGCACGTCCACCGGCTCGACCACGATTCCGCCCTGCCAGTGCAGCACGCCCAGCTTGTGCGTGAGCTTGAGAATGTCGCGAAACGAGGCGATGTCGCCGAAACGGCGGCCGCGGTCGGCGTCGCTGGCATTGGGCGCGCCATTGACGGGACCGAAGTTGACCGTGCGTCCGCCCACGTGCAGGTGGCGCAGCGGATTGCGCGCATGCAGCACGAACGACCCCGGAGCATGCGCGAGCTGCGCTTCGACCAGGTCGCGGCCGAGGCGCACGACCTGCGTGTCTTCGTCGACGATTGCGCCGGCGGCGCGCATGAGCGCGCGGGCCGCTACGCTGCGGATCTCGAGGCCCGCTTCTTCCAGCACACGAAACGCAGCGACCAGGATGCGCTCGACCTGCTCGGCCGTCAGGATCTCGAGCGGCGACCATGGCACTTCGAGCCGGCCGAGCGGCGCCAGCACGGGACCTGTGGAACGTGGCGTGCGGGCCGCGGCGCGACGCCGTGTCGGCGGGATGATTTCGCTCATGGCCCGGGGTTGCTCCCGTCGACGTCGAGGCGCTGCAACCGGCGTGTCAGCTCGGCAACCTGCGCCGTGAGCTCGAGAATCGTCCGGTCCTTGGCCGCGATCACGGCTTCCATCTCGGCCAGGTCGACCCGCTTCGGGATGTGCTGGGGACAATTCGCGTCCCACGCCGACAGGCTGAACATGAACACCTGCTCAGGGTGCGCCCGGTAGCCGTCCGGCATGAGGGACTCCACCAGCGCGGCATCCCCTTCGACGAACCAGGCCTTCCCCCACAGCTTGAACCGTCTGCGTCGCATGTAATCCATCAGGAAGATGAACGCACGCGGGTTTTCTGCCAGGTTGCCCTGCGAGATGTATTGCCGGTTGCCCTTGAAGTCGACGAAGGCAAGAGTCGTCTCGTCGACCACGCGCAGGAAGCCGGGCGGTCCGCCGCGATGCTGGATGTACGGCTGCCCGGCAGCGTTGGCCGTCCCGACGTAAATGCTGTTCTGCTCGGCGATGAAGGCTGCGAGCGCGGGGGTGATCGTCGTCGACCAGCCCTCGCCCTCTTCCATTCGCGAGTAATTGTCCCGCGACCCCTTGCGGGCCTGGATCGCTTTCACCGCCGGCGTGAAGGCGACGTCGCTCGCGTAGAGCAGGTCGTCCGACACTAGAGCGCCGCGCCTTCGAGGACGATCCTGCCGTCGCTCACGACGAAGCGCGGCTCGAAGAACGTGCGACTGTCCGTGAGCGGATCGCCGTCGTAGACGACGAGATCGGCTTCCATTCCTACGCGAACGCTGCCGGTGCGGGCTTCGATGCCCAGCACGCGCGCGGCGTCCAGCGTCGCCGCCGTGATCGATTCGAGGGGCGTGAAACCCACGTGCTCACGCAGCATCGCGATCTCGTGCGCGATCCGGATGCGGCCGGTGTCGTCCTTGTCGGCGTAGCTGCCATCGGTCGCCGCGGCGATCGTGACGCCGAGGGCGTGCGCCTTGCGCACGGCGGCGCGCAGCGGACCCATCATCGACTGGGTGCGCAACTGCAACGCCACGTCGTCGGCCGAATTGCCCTGCGGATCGCCGAGCGGACTCATCACGGCCAGGGTCGGGACGAAGTACGTGCCGCGGCGCTTCATCTCCGCGAGGGTCTCGTCGTCCACCCAGGTGCCGTGCTCGATGCTGCGGACGCCGGCGCGCACCGCGGCCGCGGCCCCTTCGCGAGCGTGTGCGTGCGCAGCGACGAACAGGCCGTTCTTCGCTGCCTCCGTCACCGCGGCACGCATTTCGTCCTCGGTGAGCTCCGGCTTGCGGGGATCGGTGCTGGCGAGGCCGGCACGCTCGCTGGCGCCCACCTTGATCACGTCGGCGCCGACCGCGATGAACGCCCGCGTCGCTGCCCCGATACGATCCGCACCGCGCAGCTCGCCGCCGATCGCCGCACCGAACTGCGGGTAGGCGACGAAGAATGCCATGCCCGGTTGCGGACGGATGTGGCCCGGCGAAACCAGCATCTCGGGCCCCGGCACGTGGCCGGCACGGACGAGGTCGCGCGTGCCCAGCGCCTGTCGGTTCGTGTCGCCCAGCACGCGGGTGGTCGTCACGCCCGACTGCAGCGCGCGCAGCGCCGCGGCCGGGGATTCGATGTGCGAATGCGCGTCGATCAGGCCCGGCAGCAGGTAGCGACCGCCGAGGTCGACGCGCCGCACGTCCGGCGTGGCAGCCGTCGCACGCGCCTCGATCGCCGTGATCTTGCCGTTGCGCACGCTGAGCGACAGGCCCGTGCGCGGGGCCGCGCCGGTACCGTCCACCAGCGTGACGTTGACGAGATCGAGGTTCTGCGCCACGGCAACGAGCGGGCTCGCGATGAGAGCCCCCAGCGCGAGGCTGCGCAGCGCCGCTCGCAATCGCCGGCGTGGATGGTGATCGTTCATGCGCTGCCCCCGGTCCCGTTGCGAACGATCGCTGACGATACGGGAAAGAGCGAGACCCGACCACTCGCCCGGATTCGCGGTGAACAGCGCGTGTTACGCGCCAGGAGACGCGTCGGCACAGGTAGCGATCGAGGGCCTGGTGAAAGTGGCGGATGCGAACTTCCTGGTAGGCCCCCAGCTGGACGCGGCCGGTGGCCGGACGCCAGCAGGCCCTCCTGCACGAACGGCATGTTGCTCATGTCCTGGTCGATCACGGCCCGAGGATCGGCAACTCGGTGGCATCCGACCACGGCTGATCGTCCCGCAGCCAGTGCACCCCGACGGGCGGCGGCCGCGGCTGTCCGCGCGGTGGCCGCTTCAGGATCATCACTTCCATGATGCACGAGCCGACATCGCGTCCGTCCGGGCGCCAGCGATAGACGATGTTGGGCGCGAACCCGCCCCAGGGCGCGAAGTTGGGAAAGACGTTGTAGACCAGCGCGTCGAGCGTCTCCGCGTCCGTCGCCCGGTCGAAATCGCCCTCGAACGCACGCTGGAAGGCACGCCGGTTCAGGTCGCCGAGCAAGGCCCGCGGCCCGCGGGCCGCATCGGCATCGATGGCGCCAAGCGCACCCGGCTTGCGCCCCATGAGTTGCAGCATGCCATCGAGCGTCTGCTGCGGCGCCACGCGCGCCTGCACCGAGGTGCGGGCTCGGCGCGCCGAACGCGGCAAGATTGCGGCTGACGTGGTCGCCGAAGACGTCGTACTGCGAGTTGGCGTCGGCGATGAGCGGCAGGATCTGCGGGTGCGTCGCGATGACGTGATACGACTCCATGAACGCTTCCTGCGCCACCTTCCAGTTGCAGCGGATGCGCTTGGCCACATGCACGGCCTTCCAGCAGTCCTCGAGCCGCCAGCGCTCGAAGTGCCGCGGCAGCACGTCAAGGTACTGCTCGAGCGGCATGGCCGCGGGGTCCATGTTGACGAAAACGAACCCGCCCCACGTGCCGACGCGCGCCTCGGGCAGGCGCAAATCGCCGTCGGCGACGTGCTCGAAATCCCAGCGACAGGGAACGGAACGCACGCTGCCGTCGAGCTGCCAGCTGAAGCCATGGAACGGGCAGCGGAAATGTTCGACGTGCCCGTCCGCGAGCAGCAGCTTGCGGCCGCGGTGCGTGCAGGAGTTGTGCAGTGCCCGGATCGATCCGTCGGCCTGGCGGGTGACCAGCAGCGAGCGGCCGACGATGTCGTAGACGATCGTGTCACCCGGCTGCCGGCAACTCTTCCTCGCGACAGGCCATCTGCCAGGTGCGCGGCCACATGCGCTCTGCTTCCAGGTCGAAGAACGCCTGTGACGTGTAGCGGGAGGCGTCGAGCGGTGCGTTGCCCAGATCGCGCAGCGAGCGCTCGCGCAAGGAATCCGGCACAGGCCGGCTGTCACGGTCGAGGTAGTCCTGGTAGCTCGCGGCACCCTGGCGGGGCGCCCGGCGGCTTGTTCGACACGGCGATCGACCCGGCTCAGTCCGCGGCGACCCAGCGCTCGAGCATCGGTTGCACGCGCAACCCGGGCGGCACGCGCTCGGCGCCGATGCGGCGATCCAGTTCCTCGTGCCAGTGGTAGATGCGCCGCTCCTGGTACGACAGGTAGATGCCCTTGAAGCCGCCCGTCTCCACCGACTCCTGGATGCGCGGCGCAAACTGCGTGTCTTCCTCGAGGATGCGCTCGAAATTGGACATGCGGGTCGGCCACAGTTCGTGGCCCTCGGCGCCGTCGGGTGCGAACCAGTGCACGTCCACCGTCATGCTGCGCGCCGTCTTCGGCCAGAACGTGATGAACGGCGTGCCGGTCGCCGCCGGCGGCGTGATGAGGTTCGGGTAGAAGTTGTAGGACGGGTTCTGGTTCAGGAAGATCTGCTCGGCCGTCGTCACCTCGGGCATGCCGACCGCGCCCGGGTCGCGCCATTCGGCGCGCCGATGCGGCGTGCACATCATCGAGTTGCCGTGGGGCCACAGCAGGATGTGCGTGCCGCGCGAATCGAGGAAGCGGTCGACCGTCTGCGGGTGGATCGACTTGAGGTGATACGTCTCGAGGAAGGCGTCGAGCAGGATCTTGACGTTGCAGGCGATCTCGAAGCTCGAGCTCGCGATGTGGCGGATGCCGTCGAACGCCAGGTTCTCGAGGTGCTGCGGAATCGGGCCGAGCGACTCGAGCAGCGGCGGCGCCTGCGGGTCTTCATTGATGAAGACGAAGTTGCCGAGCTGCTCGCAGCGCACCTCGTTCAACGAAAAGCACGACGTGTCCATGTGCGGGAAATCGCGCTTCTCGCGCACGGCCGTGAGCCGTCCGGCCAGGTCGTAGGTCCAGCCGTGGTACCGGCAGAAGAAGCCCTTGGTCTCGCCCTGTTCCTTCTCGAGCAACGGCGCACCGCGGTGGCGGCAGGTGTTGTAGTAGGCCCGGATACGGCTTTCCTTGTCGCGCACGATGATGATCGGCGCGCCGGTCTTGCGCCAGAGACGGTAGCTGCCGGGCCGCGGCAGTTCGTCGACGTGCAGGGCGTACAGCCAGGAACGCTTCCACAGGAACTGCTCTTCGAGCGCCAGGAAAGCCGGGTCCGTGTAGCGGCCACCGGGAATCAGGGGCAGTTCCGGGAAGCCGGGCGGCGGGCCCTCGCGCTCCTGCTCGTGCTTCATTCCGGCATAGAGACTGCGTTCAGTTTCGATTCGCATGGAAACCGTTTGTAGGACATGAAATTTGACGGAACCATGCGTAGACACCGCAGTCTGCCCGGGGCACCGCCCGCGCACACCGCCCGGGACGTGGCAGGGAGCCTTTTCTGCTGCGGCCCGCGCAACGGTGCGGTAGCGAACAGACGGCTGCGCCAGTGCGCGTAGCCTGAATCCCATCGACTCACAGCGCCGTTCGGGAAATTCCTCGCGACGGTCCGTCGACGAAAAGGAACTTCCAGATGAACAAATCATTGATTACCGGCCTCGTGGTTGGCGGCATTGCAGTCACGGCAGCCGGCGCCTACGCCGGCTACCAGACCATGGACCAGGGCAGGTCGGCGAAGGTGCTGCAAGTTGAAGCGGTAACACGCACCGTCAAATCGCCACGACAGGTCTGTTCCGACGAGATCGTAACCAGCAAGGCAGACGTCAAGGACTCCAAGCGCGTGACGGGCGCCCTGCTCGGCGCCGTCGCAGGCGGCGTGCTCGGCAACCAGATCGGTCACGGCGATGCCCAGACCGTGGCCACCGTGGCCGGTGCCGCGGCGGGCGGTTACGCCGGCAGCAAGGTCCAGAAAAGCATGCAGGACGGCAATACGCAGCAGACCGTCGTGCAGCGCTGCCGCACGGTCTACGACTCGGCGCAGACGCCGGACGGCTACGAGGTTCGCTACCGCCTCGGCGACCGCGAAGGAACCGTACGCATGGACCATGACCCCGGCGCCAGCATCCCGGTCGAGAACGGCGAACTGGTGCTGACCGACTGATTCGTTCAAGGACTTGTTCGCTTGCTCGCAAGCAATCTCAAGAGGGACTAAAAATGCTATGGACTATCGCTGTCATTCTGGCCGTGTTGTGGCTGCTGGGGCTCGTCAGCTCCTACACGATGGGAGGCTTTATCCACATCCTGATCGTGCTCGCCGTCATCGTCGTGCTGGTCAACGTGATCCAGGGGCGTCGTCTCTAGCCAGGGCCCGCCGGCGCGAGACTCGGTGCGGCAGCGCACGGACCGGCGTGCGGACACCGACTACGCTGCAGCCCTGGTACAGATATGGAGATCAAATCATGCAAGTCAGGACGACATTGATGGCTGCCGGCATCGCATTCACGCTGATTGCCGCCAGCGGCTGCGCAGTCACCCGCGGCCAGCAGACCGCGGGCGCCTACATCGACGACACCGCCATTACCGCGAGCGTCAAATCACGGATGCTGGAGAACGAGGATGTCGCGGGCACATCGATCACGGTCGAGACCCTGAACGGCACGGTCATGCTGTCAGGCTTTGCCAAGAGCGAGCAGGAAAAAGCCACTGCCGCAAGCATTGCCCGCAAGGTCGACGGCGTGAAGTCCGTCAAGAACGAGATCACCGTGCGCAAATGAGTTGATGCGTTGCGTGCACTACACCCCCAGTCACGCGGCGCGGTCCGGGTTCGGCAGCGAACCCGGGCTTTCTCTTGTTCGCTGTCATGTACGAGGCGCGCGCGTTGACGCAGCCTCGATACCGGACCACCCAGCGGGCCGTGGCAACCAACCGGTTGCTCGCCGGATTGCCTGCAGCGGATCGAGGCCGCCTGCTGGACCGGGCATGCTGCATCGAGCTGGGGACGGACGATGTCCTGCACGAACCAGGCAAGCGAATTCGCGCTGTCTATTTCCCCACGGGCGGGTCGATCTCCCTCGTCGCCAGGCAGGACGGACACGACCAGCTGCAGGTGGGACTGATCGGTGACGAGGGAATGCTGGGTACTGCACTGGTACTCGGCGTCGGCAGGGCACCGACACTGGCGCGCGTACAGGATGCCGGGACGGCGTGGCAGGTCGGAGCAGCGTCCTTCATCGAGGAACTTGAGCTCAGCATCGCCCTCCGCGGGCGCCTGCAGCGTTACGTGCACGTCGTCATGTCCCAGGCGACGCAGACGGTCGCCTGCACGCGCTTCCACGTCGTCGAGGCGCGGCTCGCGCGCTGGTTGCTGATGACTCGCGACCGGGCACACTCGGACCAGTTCCATTCGACGCACGAGGCGCTGGCGTCGATCCTCGGGGTGCGTCGCGCCGGCGTCACCAATGCAGCCGGAGCGCTGCAGCGACAGCGGCTCATCCGCTACAGCCGTGGCGAGATCACGGTCCTGGACCTGCGAGGCCTCGAAACCGCGGCCTGCGATTGCTATCTGGCAAACTGCCGCACCTATTCACGAACGATGGCGCAGGCGCATCCTGTATTCTGAAGGCCGACAGGGCAGAATAAGGCTACCGTGAAGGACGCCTCCGCATCGCCCAAGCAGCATGCCCCGGAGCAGAACTACCTGCTGGCTGCCCTGTCCCCGGCAGAACGGGAACGTGTCTTTCCGTACTTGCGCCTCGTCGCGATGCCACTCGGCAAGGTCCTGTACGAATCGGGCGACGAACTCAAGTTCGTCTATTTCCCGACCGACTCGATTGTATCGCTGCTGTACGTGCTCGAAAGCGGGGCATCGGCGGAGATCTCGGTCGTCGGCCACGAAGGCCTCATCGGCATCGCGCTGTTCATGGGCGGCGGCACGACACCCAGCCGGGCGATCGTGCAAAGCGCCGGTCACGCCTATCGGCTGGACGGGCAACGGCTGAAGGACGAGTTCCATCGCAGTGGTGGGCTGCAACTCCTGCTGTTGCGCTATACCCAGGCGCTCATCACGCAGATGGCGCAGACCGCGGTCTGCAACCGGCACCACACCGTCGACCAGCAACTGTGCCGCTGGCTGCTGCTGTCGCTGGATCGGCTGCAATCCAACAAGCTGGTCATGACGCAGGAACTCATCGCCAACATGCTGGGCGTACGGCGCGAGGGCGTCACCGATGCCGCAGGCAAGCTGCAGAAGCTCGGCGTCATCAGTTACAGCCGCGGACAGATCACCGTGCTCAACCGGCCGGAGCTGGAGGCCCTCTCCTGCGAGTGCTATGCCGTGGTCAAGCGGGAAACCGACCGCATCGAAGCCCTGGTCAGCACGCGCGACCCTTGAGTGGCGCGCAGCGGTTCGATACCGCCACGGCCTGGGCCCTGCGGCGAATGGCGCTGCTCAATCGCGGAAGACAGGGCTGAATGCATTGCCGTCGGCATGAATGACTTCATCACCACGCCCGTGAACCCGGCGCACCTGCCCGGCATTCTGCTGCAGTGGCTACGTCGCGGCTGAGGCAGGCGGGCTACCGGATTCAACCAGGATTCGCATCGCGACGCCCCGCGGTTGCCAGACCTTCGCGGCATCGCCAAAGATGCCGAGCGCCGTATCGAGCACCTCGGGCGCGTGCCGGCGCAGGGCATCGACGTGGCGCAGTACGACGACACAGCCGCTCGCGCGACGCGCGCTGGCCAGGTCGACCAGGCAATCGAAGAACGCGTCCCAGTTGTGGCCGAACCAGCTCGGAAACATGAGCGTGGCGGCGACCTGCTCCAGCAGCGCGGCCTTGTCGACACAGTCCTGCAGGTCGACCACGTAACAGGGCCAGTCCAGCGCAGAGGCCAGCAGCTCGATGCCGCGCACGTCGCCGTCGGTCAGTGCAACCTGCCGTATGAATTGATTCATCGCGTCGCTGCCTCGATGCGCCGGAAGCTGCGGTAGTGGTCGTCGGTGTAGTGGAACTCGACGGGTGGGTCGCCGCCCGTGACGATGCGGCGCGCGCCGCGGTCGCTCGAGCCGGGCGTGATCACCGTGTACTCACGGTAATAGCCGCGCGGCTGCGGCGGCAACCGGCCCTCGCGATTCTGGAACACAGTGCCGTCCCGGTCGAATGGAAACGGCCCGCCCGCCGCGATCAGGCGCAGCGTGTCACGCGCCTCCCGGGGCAGGGCTGCGCCGTCTGCCTGCCACTGCGACGACTCGGCCGGGGCCGTCGTCTCCACTCCCGTCGTTTGCGCGCTGCGTGGCGTCTCGCGCGACAACCAGCCGCTGGCTGCCGCCACCGCCAGGGCCACGAGCAACGCGCTGCGCACCCACCGCCGTTCTGCACCCACCGCCTGTTCTTCTGCATCTGCCGTCCGCTGCGTGCCAACCTCGAGCGCAGGGTACCGCGGCGACAGGACAGACAGGAAGGACAGGAAGGACAGGAAGGACAGGAAGGATACGACGCCGGGCGTCACCGGCGGTGCCGCCCTATTTGCGCATCAGGGTGCTCTTGCCGAACAGCGAGCCGATGAGATCGACCGCCACTTCTGCCGTGCGATTGCGGATATCGAACGCAGGATTCAGTTCGACGACGTCGAGCGACGCGAGCCTGCCCGTGTCGGCGATCATCTCCATGCAGAGCTGTGCCTCGCGGTAGGTCGGCCCGCCCGACACCGTGGTGCCGACGCCGGGCGCGATCACCGGGTCGAGGAAATCGACGTCGAGGCTGACGTGCAGGTGGGTGTCGTCGTCGACGCCAAAGAGCGCCTGCTCGAGCGTGTGCCGGATGCCCATCTCGTCGATGTAGCGCATGTCGAACACTTCGATCCCCACTTCGTGCACGAGGCGCTTCTCGCCTGCATCCACGCTGCGGATGCCGATCTGGCGCAGCTGTTCCGGCTGCATGGCCGGCACGTGACCACCGAGCGTGACCAGTTCGGGCGGGCCGTGCCCGCACAGGCAGGCGACCGGCATGCCGTGCACGTTGCCGCTCGGGGTGAGCACGTGCGTGTTGAAATCGGCGTGGGCATCGAACCACAGCACGCGCAACTTGCGGCCCGCTTGCCGGCAATGCTTCGCGACGGCGCTGATCGAACCGATGGCAAGGCTGTGGTCGCCGCCGAGCAGGATCGGCAAGCGCTGCAGGCCCAGCTCAACCAGCACGGCTTCGTGCACGAGCCGGTTCCAGGCCACCACTTCGGGCAGGTGGCGATAACCGTCGACTGGCGGCTGCCAGGGATTCGGCGGGCCGGCCAGGTTGCCGCGATCGAGCACGGCGAGGCCCTGGCCTTCGAGCACGGCCTGCAGGTTCGCCACGCGCAGCGCTTCGGGGCCCATCGAGGCGCCACGCGCCCCGGCGCCCACGTCGGTTGGCGCGCCGATCAAGGCGACCACGGGCTCGTTCATGGCAGGGCCCTCAAGCCAGCTTGCGCTTGCGCGCCCGGCCGCGCTGGGCCGAGAGCGTGCCGCCGTACAGATCCTTCGGATCGTCCAGGTCCGGCACCAGGTCGAGGTCGCGCCGGCCCAGGCGCTGTTGCGCGATGATGGAATACAGGAAGCGCAGGGCCGAGTAGTCCTCGAGCGCGAAACCCACGGAGTCGAACAGCGTGATGTCATGCGCGGAGCGCCGCGCCACGGCCTCGCCGCGCACCACCTGCGCCAGTTCGATCACCGGGAAGTCGGCCGGCATCTGCTGGATCTCGCCTTCGATCCGCGACTGCGGCTCGAACTCGACGACCACGCGCATGTCCGGCATGCGCAGCACGTCGCCGTGCAGTTCGGTCTTGCCCGGGCAATCGCCGCCGACGCCGTTGATGTGCATGCCCGGCGCGATCATCGGCGGAGTGAGGATGACGGCGTTGCGCTTGTCGGCCGTCACCGTCGTGACGATGTCCGCGCCCTTGCACGCCTCGGCGGTCGATGTCGTCCGGATCACCGTCAGGTCGGCGAGATCAGGCATGGCTTCGAGGTTGCGGACGAGCTTGGCGGTGGCTTGCGGGTCGACGTCGAACAGGCGCAACTCGCGGATGCCGCAGAGACGATGGAACGCGATGCGCCTGGAACTCGCTCTGCGCACCGTTGCCGATCAGGGCCATCACGCGGCTGTCGGGTCGCGCAAGCTTCTGCGCGGCCAGCGCCGAGGTCGCGGCCGTGCGCAGCGCGGTCGTCACCGTCAGCTCGGAGAGCAGCAGCGGGTAGCCGGTTCGACGTCGGCCAGCACGCCGAACGCCGTCACCGTGAGCAGACCTTGCGCAGTGTTCTTGGGATGACCGTTGACGTACTTGAACGAATAGAGCTTGCCGTCCGTCGCCGGCATCAGTTCGATCACGCCCACCGGCGAGTGGCTCGCCAGCCGCGGCGACTTCTCGAACTCGGGCCAGCGGCGGTAGTCGGCTTCGATCTCCGCCGCGAGCCGGGCGATGAACTCGGCCGGCCCGATGGCGTTGACGATGCGCTGGATGTCACTGACGCCGATGTAATCGACCATGTCCGCACTCCCCTGCAGAAGCCGACGACGCGGCCACGAAGTCGATGTTGAGGGGCGGCGGAGCCAACAGGAAGCCAGCAAACCTACACGATCTGGGCTAAAATATGTACACTTCGCCAATACAATTGATCTAATCGTCAACATAGCGAGACCAACCGATGGACGACCTGGACCGCCAACTGGTGGGACTGCTGCGCACCAACGCCCGCATGCCGGCCGCAACCATTGCCCGCACGCTGCGCGTCGCGCGCGGCACGGTGCAGAACCGCATCGCCAGGCTCGAACACGAAGGCGTCATCGCCGGCTACACCGTCCGGCTCGCGGCGGCGGCCGATGACGGGCGCCGGGTCACCGCGCTCATGCTGATCGCGGTCGAGGGCAACAATGTCGAAAAGGTGTTGCGGTCGCTGCGCGGCGACCCCGCCGTCTCCACGCTGCACACCACCAACGGCCGCTGGGACATGGTGGCGGAACTGCGGGCCGATACGCTCGAGGACTTCGACCGCGTGCTGAGCCGCATCCGCCGCATCGAGGGCGTCGCCAACTCCGAAACCAGCCTGCTGCTCTCCACCCACAAGTACTGACCGCGGCTGGCGGTATCATGCGATCCCGCGCCGCCTCCAGGTCCCCGGAGAACCCGTGTACGAACTCTTCATCGGCAACAAGAACTACTCGTCGTGGTCGCTGCGGCCCTGGGTGCTGCTGCGCGCCCGCGCCATCCCGTTCGTCGAGCACATGCGGCCGTTCGCACGCGGCTCCAACTTCGAGGCGTTCCGGGCCTTCTCGCCGTCGGGCAAGGTGCCCTGCCTGCGCGACGGCGAGACCGTCGTGTGGGACTCGCTCGGCATCAGCGAATTCCTCGCCGAGCGCCATCCGGGCCTGTGGCCCGCTGCCGCCGCGGCCCGCACCTGGGCGCGTTGCGCGGCGGCCGAGATGCACTCGGGCTTCGCCACGCTGCGCAACGTCTGCACGATGAACGTCGGCCTGCGGGTGCAACTGCACGCCCAACCGCCCGCGCTGCTCGCCGACATCGGCCGCATCGACGAACTCTGGAGCGAAGGCCTCGCGCGCTTCGGCGGGCCGTTCCTGGCCGGCACGGACTTCACGGTGGTCGACGCCTTCTATTGCCCGGTGGCCTATCGCGTGCGCACCTACGGCCTGCAGTTGTCGGACGGCGCCGCCGCCTACGCACAGCGACTGCTCGAGCTGCCCGCCATGCGCGAATGGGAAACCGCGGCCCTCGCGGAGACCTGGCGCGAAGTCGACCATGAGGCAGAGGCCCTGCAGGTCGGCGTAGTCACCGCCGACCATCGTGCGCCCGCCGCATGACCGAACGCATCGAGGCGCTGGAGTTCAAGGTGGCGCATCTCGAGCGCGCGCTGCAGGAACTGAGCGACGTGCTCTACCGCCAGCAACGCGAGATCGATGCGCTCATGGACCGCAACCAGCAACTGCGGGAGCAGGTGCAGCAGCTCGAGGACCGCGGCGCCGAGTCCGGCGGGGTCGAGATTCCGCCCCACTACTGACATGACGACGAATCCGCTCGCGGGCGCCAAGGCCGGCTGGGTCGTCTACGCGGCACTGCTCACTTTCGCCGTGCTCGCGGGCGAGGCTGTGAACGTTTCGCGCAGTCGCGAGATCGCAGCGCTGACGCTCGCCAACTGGGTGCTCAGCGCGACGCTGCTGACGGCCGTCTGGGGCTACTGCGCTGCAGCGGCGCATCGGCAACAGGTCCTACTGGCGCGCCGTGTTCTGGCTCGTGCTGTTCGCGAACCTGGTGATGCTGGTGCCGGTGCTGCTGAACGGTGGCGCGGTCGCCGCGTTCACCGCGGCGCTCACGCTGCTGATCGTGCCGGCCTACTTCGCCGCGTACCGCTATGCGTACCGCAGCGACGACGTGTGGGGCAGCGCCCGCCAGGGAAGCTCTGCACAGGTCCGGAAGTGACGCGTTGCGTGCGCTCGATCCGGTGCCTGTCACCGAGCTTGGAAAGGCAGACACGCGCTCTGTGACAGGCACCGGATCGAGCGCTCTGGCAGCGTCGCAGGCTGGCATGTCGCAAGCGTCCGATCCGGGACCGTTCCCAGAGCGCGTGTCTGCCTTTCCAAGCTCGGGGAACGGTCCCGGGTCGGACGCGCCAGCGACGGGTCGCCGTCGCGTGTTCGACGCGCGGTGCCGAATTGGAAGCCGGCGCGGCTGACCTTGAGCGCTCGGTGACAGGCACCGGATCGAGCGCACGCAACGCGTCACTTGTGCGGACCTGGGCAGAGCGTCCCTAGCCGCTCGTGAGCAGCGATCCGGTCTCCAGCCACCCCGCCTGTTCCACGATGGCGTTCTGGCCGAACGTCACCCCGCGCAGGGCGTCGTCCCAGCGGTAGCTGCGCAGCGTGCGCACGGGTTCGTCGCCCGTGGCGACGCCGGTGGCCTGGTCGACCGTGGTGATCGCACAGCGCGTGCAGGGCTTCACCAGGCGCAGCTTCACCGATCCGCCCGACAGCGCAGTGAGGGTGTCTTCGGCATAGGGCACGCAGCCGTCGATGACCACGTTCGGCCGGAAGCGATCGATGGGGATGGGCGCGGGCAAGGCGCTGGTTGAGGTCGTCCAGCGACTCGCGCGCAACCACCAGCACCGGGTAGCCGTCCGCAAACGCGGACGCACCGTCGAGACCCTGCGACCAGGCCGGATCCGTCGGCCGGCGGCGCGACTCGTCATAACGGACGAGGCGCACGTTGCGACCGAGGTGATCACCGAACCAGCTGGCCGCGGCGTCGCCTTCGTCGGTGGCGAGCAGCGTATCGCCCCAGACCGTCACCTCGGCCGCGTCGGTTCGCACCTCGCGTTCGAGCGGCACGGTGAGCCGGGGCAGGCCGGGCGCGGTGAGATGCAATGCGTCAGCGTCCAGCGCAGTCCGGACCAGCGCCAGCCGCGGCGCCTCGCGCTGCGAAAGAAACCGCCCCTGCGGCGTGACCACCATCCACTCGCGGTCGTAACGCAATCCGCGCGGCGTCACCTGCGCGCGCGGCAGCGTCGATGCCCGCGCAGGACTTCACCGGGTAGACGAACAGGGAGCCGACCTTGATCACGGCGCGCAGAATACCGCAGCTCGCCGCGCTGCGACCCGTTGCGCGACGCGCAGCGACGTCGTGGAAAACCCTGATATCAGTCCGTGAGCGGCAAGGGCATGGGACGCCCGACCTGGTAGCCCTGCACGAAATCCACGCCCATGCGGCGCACCGATTCGAGGGCGCTCAGGTCCTCGACCTGCTCGGCGATGACCTGGAAATTGAGCGAGCGCGCGAGCTTGATCATCGCGGTCACCATCGCCTGGTTGACGTTGTCGGAGGCGAGGTTGCGGATGAACGAGCCGTCGATCTTGAGGTAGTCGAGCGAGAGGTTCTTGAGGTTCGACAGCGAGCTCAGGCCGCGGCCGAAATCGTCGAGCGCAAACTGGCACCCCATGCCGTGCAGCACGCCGATGAAGCGGCGCGCATGCTCGATGCTGGAGATGACCGCGTTCTCGGTGACCTCGAAGCAGATGCGCTGCGGCGCCACGCCGGTGCGATCGAGACAGTCCACGACGAACTCGAGGAAGGACGAATCGCCGAGCGTCTGGCCGGACAGGTTGATGCAGAGGCTGCGCTCGGGCGCGAGCCGGATCGCGCCGCGGGCGAGCAGCGTGAGCGACCGCTGCACCACCCAGCGATCGACGTGCGGCATCAGGCGATAGCGCTCTGCTGCGCGCATGAACTCGGCGGGTGCGATCGCAATGCCCTTGTCGTCCTTGAGCCGCAGCAGCACCTCGAGGCCGGGCCCGCCGACCTGCTGCGGCAACACGTGCATGATCGGCTGGGCGACCAGCTCGAAGCGGTCCTTTTCCTTGAGGGCCGTCTGCAGCAGCTGCAGCCACTGGATCTCGCCACGCCGGCGCGCGTCGGCTTCGTCGCGCACCGAATACACGTGCACGTGGCCGCCCTGGTTCTTCGCGACATAGCAGGACGAGTCGGCGGCGTGCAGCAGGTCTTCGATCGACGTGCTTTCGACGGTGACCTCGACCAGCCCGATGCTGACCCCGATGGAAAAGATGCGGTCGTTCCAGACGAAGCGGTGATCGGCCACCGCGCGCACGACGTCGTCGGCGATCTGGCGCGCTTTTTCGAGCGGGCAGCCCGTGAGCAGCACGCCGAACTCGTCGCCGCCGAGACGACCGACCACGTCCGAGTCACGGACCGCGTCCTTGATGAGCGTGGCCACCTCGCGCAGCATGTTGTCGCCGACACGATGGCCGCATTCGTCATTCACGGCCTTGAAGCGGTCGAGGTCCAGGTAGCAAAGCACGTGCCGCGCGCCGCCCGCGGTCGCCGTGAGCGCTTCTTCGAGCCGGCGCTCGAACTCGCGTCGGTTGAACAGCCCGGTCATTGCGTCCCGGCTGGCTTGATACGTCAGGGCTCGCGTGAGGCCGCGCAGGTCGGTCACGTCGCGCAGTGCGATCACCGCGCCGTCGACGTGGCCGTTTACGTCGCGCATCGGCGAGACGGTGCCCTCGATCGAACGCTCGCCATCGCCGTCCGGCGCGACCAGCACGCCGCGACGGCCCAGGTTGACGCGTGTGCCGGTGGTCAAGCGCCTGGCGCACCGGATCGCCCGCGGCCTGCCGGTCGCCTTCGTCGACGAGCTCGATCACGTCGCCGAGCGTGCGGCCCAGGATCTCATCGGTGGGCTTGCCGATCAGTTGTTCGCCCGCCGCATTGATGTAGACGATGCGGCCATTGACGTCGGTGGTGAGCACGCTCTCGGCGAGCGAGTCGAGCGCTTCCCACGCGCTGCCATGGCTGCGCTGTGCGGGGTCCTCGGCCCGTCCGGCCGGCACCATTTCCAGGCCGGTCACGACGACCGCCGGACGGCCGTCAAGCGTGGTGCGGGCAAAGCTCAGTTCGAGCCGGTGTGAGTCGGCGGTACCGTTGGGATTGAGGTCGACTTCCAGCCGCTCCGGCGCGGGCTCACCGGCCAGGTGCCGGCGCAGGTATTCGTCCACCAGTTCGGAGTACTCGGAGCGAACCAGTTCGGCCAGCCTGCGGCCGACGAGCTTGGCCGGATTCGCCACGCCGCAGAGTTCGGCAAAGCGGGCATTGGCCAGTTCGATGCCGTCGCGTTCGACCAGCACGGCCTCGTGCATCGTGCCGAGCAGGCGGCGATACATGCTTTCACGCTCGTCGCGCGCCGTGCTCTGCTCCTGCAGCCGCTCGATCAGGCGATCGACGCCCTCCGCGATCTCGCTGGCGCTGCCTGCCGCGGCGTGGGGGGCGAGTCGCTCGGCGAGGTCGCCGCTCTGGGCCACGGCCAGGACGCGTTCGCCGAGTTCGCGCAGCCGGCGGATTTCACGAGCGCGCTGCGCCAGGGCAACCGCCAGCACGACTGCTACGGCACCCAGCAGGATCAGCGCAAGCGTCACGACGGTCATGCTCTGGACTGGCCTTGTCCTCTCGGGCTGTGCTTCCCGCAGCCCACCGAGGTCTTGTAATTGTTCTGGCTCTGCGCCCGCGGGGCGCCGCTCACGGAGCATATAGGATCGGGTCGCGCGCACTCCCCGGATTCACCATAATGCCCCGGCAGTTTCGCTTGTCGCTGCAGTGCCCAACCCTTAACCTGCGCGCGGGCCGCCACGGCCACCCGTCCACCTCTCTGCCGGAACCCAACCGTATGTTCGACGTCCAGTTCGCACGCCGCCAGATGATCGAACAGCAGGTGCGCGCCTGGGAGGTGCTCGACCTCAAGGTGCTGGATGCCCTGGGCCAGGTGCCGCGCGAGGAATACGTCCCGGCGGACTACCGCGAGCTCGCCTTCGCCGATACCAGCGTGCCGCTCGCGCACGGCCAGTTCATGCTCGCACCGAAGCTCGAAGGCCGCATCCTGCAGTCGCTCGAGATCCAGCCGCATGAGCATGCCCTCGAAGTCGGCACCGGCACGGGCTTCTTTGCTGCGTGCATCGGTCGGCTCGCACGCAGCGTGCGGACGATCGACCTGCATGCGGACTTCGTGGCAGCGGCCACGGCGAACCACGCGCGCCTCGGCGTCCACAACGTGACGGCCGAGACGGCCGACGGCATGCGTCTGGCCGAGCAGGAGGCCTACGACGTGATCGCGCTGACCGGATCGCTGCCGGTGTACGACGCCCGCTTCGAGCGCGCGCTGAAGGTGGGCGGACGGCTGTTCGTCTGTGTCGGCGCGGGTCCGCTGCTGGAGGCGTGGCGCATCACTCGCACGGGCGCTGCGGATTTCGCTCGCGAAAGCCTGTTCGAGGCAGGCATGGTGCCGCTGGTGCACGCGCCGGAACCTCCCCGATTCGTTTTCTGAATCTGGGCGACCGGGGGGCTAGCCAACGGCCCCTCAGGTGATATAGTCTAGTACAACACTAGTTGACCAATTGCGCGGCCCGAACCGCCACGGTGGACGCATGACGACCAAATCCTTCCTGCTCGGCTGCAGCATCGCGGCCGCCCTCGTGACGGCGGCTCCCGTTCGCGCCGAGAACCTGATCGAGGTGTACCTGGACGCGGTCCGGGGCGACCCGCTGGTGCGCGAGGCCGAGGCCCGCCGTGACGCGGCCCTCGAGGCCAAGCCACAGGCGCGCGGCGCATTGCTGCCCCAGGTCAACGTGAACGGCCAGTACGCGACGCGCGACTCGGATGGCGAGAACGTCTTCAACCAGCTGGTTGATCCGGACAACGATCCAAGCACCGACAACTCGGTGATCGTGCCGTTGCGCAGCACGCAGACCAGCGACGCGGATTTCTGGAACTACCAGGCCGAGATCACCCAGTCGCTCTTCAGCTGGGAACAGTGGCAGGCGCTGAAGCGCGCCGACGCGAGCGTGGCCGTGGCCGAGGCGACGTACCGCGCCGCGCAGCAGAACCTGCTGGTGCGCGTGAGCCAGGCCTATTTCGACGTGCTGGCTGCCGAAGACACGCTGGGCGCGGCCGAGGCGACTCTCGAGGCCCTCACCCGCCAGCTCGAGCAGGCCGAGAAGCGTTTCGAGGTGGGGCTCATCGCCGTCACCGACGTGCAGGAAGCGCGCGCGGCGCACGACAACGCGCGGGCAGGCGTCATTGCCGCGAAGCGCGCGGTGGCAAGCGCCCAGGAAGTGCTGCGAGAACTCACCGACAAGGACTACCAATCGTTGACTAAGCCGGCCGAGGCCATGCCGCTCGACAAGCCCGACCCTGCCGACGAGCAGGCCTGGGTCGACCTCGCGCTCAAGGACAACCTCGACGTGATTGCCGCGCGGCTGAACAGCGACGTCGCGAGCCGCGACGTGAAGATCGCGCAGGGCGGCCACTTTCCCACGCTCGAGCTGTTTGCGAACCGCACCGAATACGATTCGAAAGCGACGCAGACCAACAACGGCCTCACGGGACCGGCAGATTCCAACCAGACGGAGGATACGATCGGCGTGCAGGTCGTGATTCCGATCTATTCCGGCGGCGCGACCCAGTCGCGCGTGCGCGAACAGGTGCACCTGCACCGGGCTGCCCGCGAAAGGCTCGAGGGCGCGATGCGTTCGGCCGAGCGCGAAACGCGCGATGCCTACCTGGGCGTCATTGCCGAGAAGGCGCGCGTGCAGGCGCTGCAGCAGGCGGTGAAGTCGAGCCAGACCGCGCTCGAAGCGACCGAAGCCGGCTTTGAAGTGGGCACCCGCACGACCGTCGACGTGCTCGATGCGCGTCGCCGCCTGTTCGAGGCGCAGCGCGACTTCGCTCGCAGCCGCTACGACTACCTGATCAACATCGTGCGGCTCGAATCCGCCTCTGGCGGCCTGAAGCAGGAAGACCTCGCGGCGATCAACGGCTACCTGACGCTGCCGCTGACGCTGCCGGTGGTGCGGCCGAAGCCCTGAGTTACGGGCCGAGCAGCGGGTCGATCATCGCCACCAGGCGGTCGACCGCTCCACGGCTCGCGGCCACCGCCTCCTGCCCCCGCGCGCCCGCGGCGCGGGCCTGCGCCGGGTCACCGATCCATTCGAGCAACTGGGCGGCAAGCGGGTCCGCGTCGCGCACGATGCGCAGGGCGCCCGCCTGCGCCAGCAGGTCCGCACTGTCCTGCGAGTTCTGGGTGTACGGACCCGACAGCAGCGGCAACCCCAGCACTGCAGGCTCCAGCAGGCTGTGGCCGCCGACCGGCACCAGGCTGCCCGCCACGAAGGCGACGTCGGCTGCGGCGTAGAACATCTGCAATTCACCGAGCGTATCGACCAGCAGCACCGCATCACCCGCGGCAGGCAGCGCGCCAGCGCTGCGCTGTGCAAACGTTACTGCGCGCTGCCGCAGCAGCGACCGCACCTCGTCGAAGCGCTGGGGATGGCGCGGCACCAGCAACAGCAGCGCTTCGGGGTACCGCGCCCGCACCGCTTCATGCGCCGCCAGCGCGGCCTCCTCCTCGCCCGCGTGCGTGCTGCCCGCGATCCACACCGGCCGCTCGCTGCCCCACTGCCGGCGCAGTTCGCGTCCGGCTGCGATCGTCGTCGCGGCGATCTCGAGGTCGTACTTGATGTTGCCGGTGACCCGCACGCGGGACGGCGCGGCACCGATCGCGCGAAAACGCTCGGCATCGCCGGCCGTCTGCGCGCCCACCAGGATGTCGCGCGCGAGCGTGTCGCGGAACAAGGACGCGAGCCGCCGGTAACGTGCAACCGAACGCTCCGTGACCCGCGCGCTGCCCAGCACCAGCGGTATGCGGCGACGACCGAGCTCGGCATACAGCGTGGGCCAGATCTCGGTTTCGAGGATGACGGCGACGCGCGGCGCGATGCGCTCGAGAAAGCGGCCGACGGACCCCGGCAAGTCGTACGGCAGGTAGCAGTGCTGCACGCCGTCCTTGAACAACGCACCGGCGCGTTGCGCGCCCGTGGCGGTCGTGGTCGTGATGACGATGGGTGTGCCCGGATGCCGGCGGCGCAGCTCGGCGATGAGTGCAGCGGCCGCCTGCACTTCGCCCACTGAAACTGCGTGCACCCACACGCCACCCGTCTGCGCCGGACGCTGGACGAATCCCAGGCGCTGGCGCAGACGGCCACGCTGACCGGGATCGCGCCACGCCCGCCAGGCGTCATGCACGATCACCAGCGGCGCGAGCAGGTACACCAGCAGCACGTACAGCAGGCGCATGGCGCTCAGTGCCTCGTCACGCCGGCCAGCAACGCCTGCCACTGCGGCTCGCCGAAGCGGTCCGCCGGCAGTTGCGCGGTGACCTTGCGCAGTGAACGCTGCAGGCGCTCCAGCACGGCGTGTTCCCATGCGCCGCGCTCGCGCAAGCGGCCGCGGTCGAAGTCGAGCACATAAACGGCGTGATCGGCACCGAGCAGCAGGTTGTGCGCATTCAGGTCCGCGTGCTGCACGCCGCGTGCATGCAGCGCGCCGATGCAGGCGCCGATGGCGCGCCACGTGCCTGTCGGCAGCGGGCCGGACTGCAAGGCCTGCGTCAACGTCTGCCGCACCGGCAGTTCTGCGGTCAGCAGGTCCGCGCGATAGAACAGGCCCACACGCACATACTGCGCGGCGACCGGTTGCGGCACGGGCAAACCCCACGCCCGCAACTGTCGCAACAGGCGCCACTCGCGAAACGAGCGCGTCTGCTCGGCTCCCGTCCAGAAGTAGCGGTCGTCGACGAGGCGTGCGATGAGGCCGCCACGCCGATAGTGACGCAGCACCCAGCGTTGCCCGCCCCGCGTGCGCACGAAGGCCACGGTGCCGCGGCCCCCTTGCGTCGTCTCGAGCGTGCCGTGCGCCTGCCAATGGCTGCGATCGAACACCGCCGTGTCCGGATGGTGGAGGCAGGAGGCATCGTATAGCATCGCGCCGCCCGCCCCGCGCGCGAGCGCCTCCTCCCCGGCGGCGGCTGCTTCGTTCATCGGTGCGGATTGTTCACGATCCCGGCGCCGCTGCCTACCATTTCGAGCCGCAGATGAAGCAGCCCCTGTTCAGCACACCGCCCGAGTCGATCTGCATCCTGCGCCTCTCGGCGCTGGGCGACGTGTGTCACGTGCTGCCCGTCGTGCGCACGCTGCAGGACGCGTGGCCCACGACGAAGATCACCTGGATCCTGGGCAAGCTTGAGCACAAGCTGCTAGGCCACCTGCCGGACATCGAGTTCATCGTCTTCGACAAGAAGGCGGGGCTGCAGGGGTACCTCGACCTGCGCCGGCAATTGCGCGGACGGCGGTTCGACGCATTGCTGCACATGCAGCTGGCATTGCGCGCGTCGGTGGCCTCGTTGATGGTTTCAGCGCGGCATCGGGTGGGCTTCGATCGTGAACGTGCCCGCGAAGGCCAATGGGTGTTCACCAACGCCAAGATCGCCGCGAAGACGCGCGAGCACGTGCTGGACAGCCTCTTCGGCTTCGCCGAACGACTCGGAGTCACGCGCTCGTCGCTGCGCTGGGACATCCCATTGCCGGCATCCGCGGTGGCTTATGCCGCTGCGACCATTCCCGATACGTCACGACCCACCCTGGTGTTGAGCCCCTGCTCGAGCCACGCCTTGCGCAACTGGAGCGCGGACCGCTACGCAGCGCTGGCGGATTACGCCGTTACGCGGCACAAGATGGACGTGTTGTTGTGCGGTGGGCGCAGCCCGCTCGAGTTGCAATACGGCACCGACATCGAGCAGGCCATGCGCCAGCCCTGCCGCAACCTGATCGGCAAGGACACGCTGCTGGAGTTGCTGGCCACCCTGCAACGGTCGACCGTGCTGGTGTCGCCCGACTCGGGCCCGGCGCACATGGCCACGACCGTCGGCACCCCGGTGATCGGCCTCTATGCCGCGACCAACCCCGAGCGCAGTGGCCCGTATCTCAGCCGCCGGTGGTGCGTGAACCGCTACGACCGGGCGGCGTCGCGGTTCCTGAACCAGTCGGCGCAGCACCTGCCGTGGACGGAAAAGATCGAACTGCCCGGCGTGATGGACCTGATCGAGGTCGACGACGCCATCGAGAAGCTGGACGAACTGATGCTGGCCGGCGCGCCACGCACGACCTCTCCCGCTTGAGCGGACGGGGCCGGTCGCCGGCCGGGTGAGGGCGCTGCGTATCGCAGACGCGGCCGCTGCGCGATAATGCGCGCCCGGCAAGCCGGCCCGTAATTGACTTTCCGACGACTACGACCGCGAGGCACCCTCACCGTGACGGCCGAACGCAGCGAGAAGCTCATCCAGCCGAACGCCCAGCACCATTACGAGGTGACCGTGGCCGACTTGCCGCTGGCCTGCCCCATGCCGGGCATGCACCTGTGGAATTCGCACCCGCGGGTGTTCCTGGCCGTCGAACAGACGGGGCTGGCGAAGTGCCCGTATTGCAGCGCGGAGTACACGCTGAAGCGAGGCTAGGGTTTAGGGATTAGGGATTAGGGATTAGGGATTAGGGGATTAGGGATTAGGAGATTCGGCTACTGGACGTCGGTGCGGCCTGCCTCGCGCTGATGTCGCACCGCCTGGATCAGCACGACATCCTCGGCTGACAAGCAGCGCTGCTCGCGTTATGGCGTACTTGCCGCGATGCAAGGTAAACCGTAGCGGGGCCGCACCTTCCCTGATCCCTAATCCCTAATCCCTAGATCCCTAGTCCCTAGTCCCTAGTCCCTTCCTGCTTCCGGTATTCCTTGTAGCTCTTCTCTTCGACCAGCGCCGAGCCGAGCTTGGTATTGATGCGCCGCTTGACCGCCGCGCGCTCGTCGTTGGTCACGTACACCGCCCGCGCCAGCTCGATGAACCGCGCGTCGAATGCACCGTCACGCTCCTTGTCGCGGATGTCGTCCTCGATGTCCCACAGCTGCGTGTTCACGTCGCGCAACGCCGTCCATTCGGTCGTGATGTCCACCTGCGAGTAAGCCGACGCGCGCCACGTTTCGTTGAGCAGGTTCAGCTCCGTGCGCACGTTGTGCAGCTTGGCCGCGTCGGTCATGCGCGCCGACTTGATCTCGAGGATCGTGATCTTGTCGATGAGCTCGCCGGGCGAGATAGGGACCAGGAGTTCTGCCATGGCTGTGCAACCGCCGGTGAGAGGATGGGACGGACGCCGGTCAGCGCCTGCTACTCTTTTGATTATAGGGGATTTTCCATCGTGTCCTGCCAGATCGCGGACACCGCGGAGCGAATTTCAGCGAACTCCTCCGCCGGTGCAATGCTGTCGCCGCCTTCCAGCGACAGGTGGTGCATGCGCTGGCGATAGGCGCGATACGCGCCGGTCAGCACGTCGACGGTTGCCTGCGGCACCAGGCAGATGGACGCCAGGCTCTCCAGCTGGCGGATGTTGTCGGAGTACGTCACGAGTTCGGCGTAACGGCCCGACCACAGCAGCGACCAGAACTGCGCGATGAACTCGACGTCCGTGATGCCGCCCGCGTCCTGCTTGAGGTCGAACTCGCCGGCGCCGGATTTCGACAACTCGGCACGCATGCGCTCGCGCATCGAGCGCACGTCGTCACGCAACGAATCGCGCCGGACGGCCGTGCGCAGCAGGTCGACGCGCAGCGCCTCGTAGCGACCGCGCAAGCCAGCGCCGCCCGCGACCGCGCGCGAGCGCAGCAAGGCCTGGTGTTCCCAGGTCCACGCCTCCGTGCGCTGGTAATCGGCAAAGCCCTCGATGCTCTGCACCAGCAGCCCGCCCTTCCCGCTCGGCCGCAGGCGCGTGTCGACCTCATACAGCCGGCCGGCGGCTGAATGCATCGTCAGCAGGTGCACGAGGCGCTGCACCAGTCGCAGGAAGAACACGGTGTTGTCGACTACGTGGGGTCCCGCCGTGCGCTGCACTTCACCCGCCGAGTCGTGCAGGAACACCAGGTCGAGGTCGGAGCCATAGCCGAGCTCGATGCCGCCGAACTTGCCGTAGGCGACGACGATCATGTCGGCGGGACGCAGCTCGTCGTCATTCGGGCCACAGAATGGCGCGCCATGCCGCGCGACGATCTGCTGCCACGCGAGGCCCAGCGTCTGCTGCACGAGCAGCTCGGCCAGGTCGGTGAGTCGATCGCTGACCTTCATCAACGGCAGGCGCCCGGTAAGGTCGGGCACTGCGACGCGGAACATCGCCGCGCGCTGGAACTGCCGCAGCGCCTCGACCTGTTCCTCGACGTCGTCCACGCTGCAGTTGGCCATGCGGTCGTGCAGCTCTGCGGCCAGTTCCGCGCGTTCGGGCGTCGAATCGAACAGGCGGTCGTCGAGCAGCTCGTCGAGCAGCAGCGGGAACGCCGCGATCTGGTCGGCGAGAAACTGCGAATGTGCGCAGAGCTCGAACAGGCGATCGCGCGCGACGGCGTTCTCGTTCAGCAGCGCCAGGTAGACCGTACGTCCACCGATGCGCTCGATCACGTGCAGGACGCGCGTCAGCGCCGCCTCCGCGTTGGGCAGACGCGCCACGGCGTGCAGCAATCGCGGCAGCAGCAGCTGCAGGCGCCGACGACCGGTTTCGTCGAGGCGGCGGAAGTAGCTGCTTTCGCGCAATTGCTCGAGCTGGCGCAGGAACGGCTCGACCAGCGCCGGGGCCTCCAGCACGGCCAGGCTTTCACGTCGCCGCTCGAGTGCCGATTCGGGATCGAGCAGCTGCTCGAGGCCGTCGCCGGCATTGTCAGTCGCAGCGGTGGCGCCGGGCGCGAACACGGCACGCCTGAACTGCGCGCTCACGCGATCGCGATGCAGCTGCAATTCGTCTGCGAGCGTCGCCCAGTCGGGCACGCCCATCGCCAGCGCGAGCCGTGCGCGCGGGCCGGCTTCAGTCGGCAGCTCGTGTGTCTGCTCGTCGTTCCATTCCTGCAGGCGGTTCTCGATGCGTCGCAGGAAACGGTATGCGCCCAGCAGCTCGGTGACCGCTGCGGTGGACAGGAGCTTCTGGCCCGCCAGTTGCGGCAGCGCCTCGAGCAGGCTGCGGGTCTGCAGCCGCGGCGTGCTGCCGGCGCGCAGCAACTGGTACGCCTGCACGATGAACTCGATCTCGCGGATGCCGCCGGGGCCCAGCTTGACGTTCTGCTGCAGCTCGCGCCGCTCGACCTCGCGCGCGATCAGGTCCTTCATGCCCCGCAATGCTTCGAACACGCCGAAGTCGAGGTAACGGCGGTACACGAAGGGTCGCAGCGCATTGCGCTGCAGCTCGGCGAAGCCCGGTTCGGCGCCATACACCGGTCGCGCCTTGACGTAGGCATAGCGCTCCCAGTCGCGACCGTGCTGCTGCAGGTACTCCTCCATTGCATCGAAACTTACGGCGACCGGTCCGGAATCGCCGAAGGGGCGCAGGCGCAGGTCGACGCGATAGACGAAGCCATCGTCGGTCGGCGTGCCGAGCAGCTGCGCGACGCGCTTGCCGGCCCGGACGAAAAACTCCTCGTGTGCGAGCGGTCGCGGACCGGCCGTCTCGCCATGCTCCGCAAACAGGAAGATCAGGTCGATGTCGGACGAGAAATTGAGTTCGCCGCCGCCGAGCTTGCCCATGCCCAGCACCAGCAGCGGCAAGGGCTGGCCCCGCTTGTCGTGTGGCAATCCGTGGCGCGCGCCCAGCAGCGCAGCCGCCTGGCGGCAAGCCGCACCGATGCAGGCGTCCGCGAGCGCGGACAGCTCTGCGAGCACCTGCTCGATGGAAGCGTAACCCGCAAGATCACGCCATGCGATGCGCACCAAGTGCCGGCGCCGGAAGACGCGCAGCGAGGCCATGAAGACGGCGTCGTCGGTGCTGCCGGGTTGCACCGCGAGTTCGACCGCCTGCAGGTAGCCCGCGGCATCGATCGGCTCGAGCAGGCGCCCTGCGGTGGCCAGCCATTCGAGCAGTTGCGCATCGCGCAGGCACGCGTCCGCCGCGAAGGCACTGCATGTCCACACGTACGGCAGGCTGGCGGTGATCGCAGCCGCGGCTGGCGTAGCGGGCAGCGCGGGCCGTGCGGCCAGGCGGTCGAGCTTCTCGGCGATCGACGCGAGCAACGGGTCGGGGACGTTGTACGCGCGGCTGGACACGCCTCAACCGTACTGCAGCACGATGCGCGGCACGTGTTCGTCGCATCGAAACCCGGGCGCGATCCCGATGTCGATCAGCACGCCGATCCCCCGCACCACGTAACCTGCCTGGCGGCTCAGCGTCGTCGATGCGGCGAGCGTGCCGCCGGTGGCGAGCACGTCGTCCACCAGCAGCAACCGACCCTGGCCGGCCTGCATCTCGAGTACGCCGGTGCCGTATTCCAGCTCGTAGGCGATGTCGACGACCGGTGGCGGCAACTTGCCCTTCTTGCGAATGGGCACGAAGCCCTTGCCACGGCGCTCGGCCAGTGCGGAAGCAAGAATGAAGCCGCGTGATTCGATGCCGGCGACGGCGTCGATTGCGCCCCACTCCTGCTCGGTGAACAGCGCCTCGAGCGACTCGATCGTCGACGCGAAATGCCGGCGCAACAGCGGGCTGATGTCGCGGAACAGGATGCCCGGCTTGGGGAAATCGGGAATGTCGATCACAAACTGCTTCAGGTCTTGCATGCCTACCTCGAGCGACGCGCACTGAGCGTAGCTAAAAATGGCCGCCGCCGCGACACGGTCAAACCGCATTGGCCATGCATCTGGCAGAATCGCTCGCCGCCGCAGGAGGATTTCCCAGTGAACGTCAGTGAAGCCGTCGCGACCCGCATGAGTTGCCGCGCGTACCTCGATACACCGGTGCCGGAAGCCGTGGTGCGCGCCATCCTGGAAGCCGCGCGCCGGACTCCGTCCGGCGGCAACGTGCAACCGTGGCTGGTGTACGCGCTGACCGGTGAAGCGCTCGCCGGCCTGAAGGCCGCGGTCCGCGCGCAGGTGATGACGAACCCGCGCGGCGACGGCTCGCACGAATACGACATCTATCCACCGGGCCTTGGCGAGCCCTATCGCTCGCGCCGCTTCAAGGCGGGCGAAGACCTCTATGCGACTCTCGGCATCCCGCGCGAGGACAAGGTCGCGCGCCTGCAGCAGCTCGCACGCAATTACGATTTCTTCGGCGCACCGGTCGGCCTGTTCTTTTATCTCGATCGCAGTCTCGGGCCGCCGCAGTGGTCGGACGTGGGCATGTACATGCAGACCGTGATGCTGCTCGCGCGTGAACACGGCTTGCATACCTGCGCGCAGGAAATCTGGTCGCTGCTGCCGGCGACGGTGGCGAAGTTTCTCGATGCGCCACCGAACCAGATATTGTTTTCAGGCATGGCGCTCGGCTTTGCGGACCCCGCCCATCCCGTGAACACCTTGCGCACGGAGCGCGCGCCGCTGGCAGAATTTTCCATATTGAAAGGATTCGACGCCGTGTAGGACGAATCGGTGTCGGAGGAACTGACACCCACCCTGCACAGCCTGCGCATCCTTATGTCGCAAGTCGCGCTGCAGCTTGCGAATTCAAGGCCCGTTTCGTTTGGCACGCGTTGTGCAGGTATCCGAGTGTGCCGCAAGGCCACTCCAAGGAGCGCAACGCGATGAACTTAAGCTGGATCAACCGAAACCGCAGCCTCGAGCTGTCGCCGCGCGCTCGCCTCGTCGACGATATCGATGCGCGGGTGCTGCAGCAGAAGCGCGAAGCGCTGGCCTGGCGTCCGCAGAACGGATTCCTCAAGGACGAGTGCGACGACCGCCCGATCGAAGAGCAGGCCGGCCGCGCCGCCTGAGCGTCACTCTCCGCCTGGATCCTGCCGGCTGCGGCGCGCAACCATGGGGTGTTCAACCCGTCTTGCCTTGTCGAGGAAGTGGGTCAGGCTCAGCCACGGGTGGCGCAACAGCATGCGAGGACCGGCATAGCGCATGACCGTGCGCGCGAATTCACGCGGCTGCGGTTTGTAGCAGTGGATCGGGCACTTGGCACACGTCGGCTTTTCCGGCCCGTAGGGACACTTCTCCAGCCGCCGCTCCGCGTACCCCAGGAAGCCCGCGCAATCAGCGCAGAGCGACTGGCCAGGCGAGCAATGGTGTCCATTGCCGCGGCAAAAAATTCCCACCATGACCTGCATCGTCTGCCATTCGCGACGCATGCGACCGGTTTCGAGTCGGGAATCCATCAGGCGAGCTTGACCCGTGCGAGCCCGCCCCGCGCTCCGGATTTTCCACGAGCCAGCGCTGTTCCGCATGCAACAATGCGCGCCCCATGACCGGCCCGAATCCAGCGCCCGCCCCACCCGCGACACCGCGCCAGAGCGGGGGCCTGATGGCCGCCATCGGCGCCTTTACCATCTGGGGCGTCCTGCCCCTGTACATGAAGCCGTTGGCCGAGCTTTCGGCGCTCGAGATCATGGCGCACCGCATCGTCTGGAGTTGCCTGCTGGTCTTCGCCTGGCTGGCGTGGCGGGGCGAGGTGGGGGCCGTGCGCACCGCGCTCGCGAATCCCGGCACGCGCTACCGGCTGATGATCACGGCCGTGCTGATCAGCATCAACTGGCTGATCTACGTCTGGTCGATCGCCAACGGCCACGTGATCGACGCGAGCCTCGGTTACTTCATCAACCCGCTGCTGAACGTGGTGCTGGGCGTGCTGTTGCTCGGCGAGCGACTGAACGCCGCGCAGAAATCCGCGGTCGCGCTGGCCGCGCTCGGTGTGCTGTATCTCGCCATCGTTGCGGGCCGGCCGCCCTGGATCGCACTGGCGTTGGCTGCCAGCTTCGGCGGCTACGGCTTGATCCGTAAAGTGGTCAAGGTCGAAGCCGTGCCCGGCCTGGGAACAGAGACTTTGCTGCTGGTGCCGTTCGCGGCAGGTTTCCTCGTCTGGCTCGAGTTGCAGGGCACCGCCGCGTTCGGCCACGCACCATCGCACATCAACGCGCTGCTGCTTGGCAGCGGCGTCGTCACTGCCTTGCCGCTCGCGTTGTTCGCCTTCGGCGCGCGGCAGATCCCGCTGTCGACGATCGGCCTGGTCCAGTACATCGGGCCGACGCTGCAGTTCCTGCTGGGCGTGGTGGTGTTCAAGGAAGCCTTCAGCCTGCAGCGCGGCGTGGGTTTCCTGTTCATCTGGAGCGCGCTCGCGATCTACGCCGCCGACGGCCTGTGGCGCAGCCGGCGGCAGATGCCGTACTGGGGACGCTGACTCTATAGGGTGGCAACCAGGCCATACCGCTGGCTACCGAGTGGCCATCGATCTCGTTCGGCGTCGCTATCGCTTCCCGGCGAGCTCTTATGACCTGCCGCAGGCTCCTGTCGCGCCAGCTGCCGCGAAGCCAGCAAAATCAAGCAGTTGCAACCTGGCCAGGAAGAACGGCAAGGTCTGCTGCCAGGTGTTCCTGCAAGAGCATGGTCGGATCCGTATTCCAACTCCGGGAGCGGCCAGTACTATGGGGCAATGACCGAATTGAAGCTCACCAGCCGCGCCAGCCGGCTGCTCGATCACCACCGGTTGCGCGGCCGCTCGTTCCCTACCCCGCGCTACTGGGAGAGGCTGCAGCAGATGCTGGTCGAGGAAGCCGAGAAGCGCGGCAAGACCCCGCCGCCCGAGATGCTGGTCGTCGGGCTCGACTCCGATCCCAACGACGCCGAC
Organism: uncultured Gammaproteobacteria bacterium; assembly: GCA_963746325.1. Classification (GTDB taxonomy): domain Bacteria; phylum Pseudomonadota; class Gammaproteobacteria; order Steroidobacterales; family Steroidobacteraceae; genus RPQJ01. The sequence goes on from CAVVBC010000005.1 coordinate 373,760, forward strand.
CGCATGCAGCGGCTCGACGAACAGGTGGCCTGGGCCGACCACAACCGGCTGCTGCATCGGATCCAGATGTTCTTCGATGCGATGCCGATCTCGGGCTGGGTACGCAAGGACGGGCGGTAGCGGCTACGGCCACGGCCATGCGCATCGCCGGTCCCATTCTGCTGGTGACAACACCCATCGGCGTGGCCTTCGGCCTGCGCGAAGCGTGGCGACTGGCCGGCCCCAGGATGGCGTTGCTGATGGCCGCGATGCTCACCATCGTCGGCGCACTGGTCTGGTGGACCGTGCGGCGCATCCGGCAGGAACAGGCGCAGGCTAAGGAACGCGGCGCGGGACGCTGACCGCGCGGGCCCGGCTGCAGCGACTCGCGCTCAGCGGCGGTTGACCAGCCAGAGGCCGGCCACGCACAGCACGATGCCTGCCGCGTTCGCGAGGCTGATCCTTTCGCTGAAAACCAGCACGCCGATGCCGACCAGCAGCATCGCGGCAGCCGTCTGCGTGACGAGCGCGCCCAGGCTCACCTCGAACCCGGTGCGGTAGAGCAGGATGAAACCCAGGTCGAGGCCGATGATGGCGAGCGCAAGCGCGATGGCCGTCCAGTTGAGGTGGCGCACCTCGTCGCGCCACGCGAACTCGCCGGGTGCCAGCAGCAGTGCGCCGCCGAACAACAACGCGACGGAGCCGTACGTGACCAGCAGCGACAGCAGCGGGTTGGCAGCCGCAGGCGTCAGCTTGAGGACCACGTGATATGCGACCGTGGCAGCGATCGCCAGTGAGAGCCAGAGCAATTGCATGATGGGGACCTGCGGCGGCGCTCAGCTGCGCAGCGCGTGTAGTTGTTCCAGGCGGCGCAACGACGGCACCGCCAGCACCTCGATTGCCTCGCGCAGCGCAGCCGTCGCGGCTGCCTGCTTTTCCTGGGCATCGCTCGAATACTGCTCCGCCGTGCCGACCGGCGCCTTCGCGTTGACGCGTGCAGCCTGCGCCATTCGCGCGCGAATACCTTCATCCATGTGCAGTGAGAAATGCGGCGCCACCGCTTCCCACACTGCGGCGGGCAGTGCTTCGTACCGCACCAGCTGGCCGCGGCTCGCATCGAGCCGACCCGCCGCCTCGCAGAACGCGCCGTACAGTCGCGCGACGAAGTCTTCCGGCGAACGGGACGCCGCTGCTGGATCGACGCGTCGGCGCAATTCGGCGCCGGGGCCTGCCGCGCCCTGCATCCATCCAGCGGGCCGCTGCAGCAGCGAAACGCCGACTTCGACCGGATCGCGCAGGCTCAGGATCCACGGCGAGTCCGGGAAGGCTTCGGCCACCACGTCGCAGAACAGCGTGTTCCAGCTGCTGAGCTTCAGCACGTAGGGCTTGTCTGCGTGTCGCGCGAACGCGTCGCCCAGCGAACGCAGCGCGGCCACGAGCTCGTCGCGACTGCACGTGCAGGGCGGCAGCAGCAATTCGTTGATGGGCAAGGGCTCGGCATAGACGACGCAATCCTGGTGTTGCTTGAGCAACTGCGAGATCAGGGTGGAGCCGCAGCGAGCGACGTGGAACACGATGCCGGCGGGCGCACTCTTGCTGCCCACCTTGCCCAGGTCTTGCCGCGCCACGTGCACGAACGATTCCGCGGCCGCAACGCGCGCGACGGTCTCCTGCATGAAGGCATCGCGCAGCTCGGCGGCGGGAATCTCGCGCAACGCGAGGTACAGGCCATCGGGGCGCATGACGGCGCGTGCAGGCAGCAGACGACCTTGTTTTTCAGGCACCTGGCGACATCCGCGGTTCATGGACAGGCCGGAGAGCCAATGCTAACGTCTAATCGCCATGAACTTCCCGGATTTCCTTGCGCCCTTCGATGCGAACCGGTTTCGCGCGGAGTATTTCGGCAAGCGCCCGGTGCACATCAGCCGCGAAGGCATGCGCGGCCCCAGCCTGCTGGGCTGGTCGCGATTCAACGAGGTGCTGGCGCTGGCGCCTTATTGGAACGAGGACACGCTCAAGGTCTTTTTCAAGAATCGCGCCGCGCTGCGCGAAAACTACTGCGACACGGCCGACCTGCGGGCCGGCGAACGCGCGCCGGCCAGCCCGGTGAAGGTGAAGGCGCTGATGGGGCTCGGCGCCAGCCTCGTCGCCAACCACGTGCACCGTGTCTGCCCCGAAGTCGGCGCCATCGCCCACCTGCTCGAGCAGACGTTCGCCGCGCGCGTCGCCGCCAACGTGTATTGCTCGTTCAAGGGCGTGCAGGCGTTCCAGACCCACTTCGACCTGCACGACGTGTTCGCGGTGCAGGCCGAAGGCGAGAAGACGTGGCGCGTCTACGAATCGCGCGCCGACGCGCCGGTGCATGCCGCTGCCGCCGGGCGACGAGATCGAGAAGTGGCTGATCGAATCGCGCGGCCGGGTGCTGTTCGAAGTGACCATGAGGCCGGGCGACATCCTCTACCTGCCGCGTGGCCAGTACCACGATGCACTGACGGGCGCCGAGGCGTCACTGCACGTCACGTTCGGCGTCTCGCCGGCGACGGGCCTCGCACTGTTCAAGCTGCTCGAGACCGCGGTGACGCAGGAATCCGCTTTCCGCGCCTACCTGCCCGATGCCCGCAACGAAGTCGAATTGCGCGAGCGGCTGGCAGCGCTGGCCGAGCGGATCAAGGCGGTGGCGACGTCGCCGGCGTTTGCCATCGACGTGCTGAATCACCAGCGCGATCTCGGTCGCCTGCCCGCCGCCTACTCGCTGCCCGCGCAAGCGAAACCCGCGTGGTACTCGGTGGGCCGCCGCGCGCACGTGGCTCGCCGCGACCTGGGTTTTGCCGTGGTGTTCGACGGCGGCGAGATCGCCGTGGGCGCCACGTATCCGACGATGGAGTGGATGCTGCGGCAGCGCCTGTTCTCGCTGGACGATGCGGCTGCGCGGCAACCCAGCGTCGATCGCGCCGAACTGCAGCGCGACATCGAGCGACTCGAGCGTGCAGGCATCCTGGTAGCCACTGAGATGCAGCAGTAAAGACGGCCGCAGGTTTTTGTGAGCGCGCTCACACTTCCCAGAGCGCGGCAGGTCAAGAATGCGACCCAGGGCCGCTTATCCACCTGGATGGATCGGACTCCAACGGGAAGGGGTATCGAGATGGATGGCAAGGTTCGCGTGCTCGAGGGGGTCCCTGAAGGCGTCGCTCCGCCCAGTGCCGGTGCGGCCGGCGCGGTCATCCTGCGAGCCGAGCCCACCTCCACCATTGCAGCCGGCCTGTTGCTCGAGCTCAACGAGCGCGGTTTCGCCACACGGTTGCTGCAACCTGGCGAGTTCGCGCCCGCCACCGCACCCGCGGTGCTGTGGTTGCTGGAACAGCGGTCCATGCTCGAACACATGCAGCGCGCCTGCGCCGCATCACCCATGCCCAATCTGGTACTCGCCGCGTCAAGGGCCCTGGGCCGGGACGCCCTCGAACACATCGACGATCGCGACGACGTCGCTAGCCTGGCCGACGCGCCCGAAATCATCGTCTGGCGCCTGCGTCGGCTGTATGCAGCAAGCGTGGCGCCGCGCCCCCGACCTCGACGCCCTGACCGGGCTGCTGTCGCGACGTGCCTACGCAAATCATGTCGAGCGCGCGGTCAAATCACCCCCTGGCCGCGGCGTCACGGGCCTGATCCACCTCGACGTCGACGGTTTCAAGCACCTGAACGACGAACTGGGCCAGCTGGCCGGCGACATGGCGCTGCGCGCTATCGCGGGCGCGCTGGTGCACGTGTTCGGTCCCGACGACGTGATTGCACGCATCGGCGGCGACGAGTTCTCGGTGCTGCTGACGCGCGCAGACACGGAGACCCTGGTGCGCGCCGGCGAGGCCGCGCTGCGTGCCGTGGCCGCAACGCAGGTACGGGCGCTGGGCGCGCATCCACCGCTGCGGGCCAGTGCCGGCATGACGCTGGTGCGCCCGGGCGGGTCGGAATCGCAGTTGATGTCCGAGGCCGACGTGGCGATGTACGAGGCCAAGGGCGCGGGCGGCAATCGCCTCGATGTCTACCGCGAAGCGGCACATGCCGGCGAGCCGTTCGGGCCCGACCTGCGCATGCGGCACTTCGAAAGCGCCACGCGGGTGGCCACCGAGCGGCTGGTCGAGATGATCACGCTCAAGGGGCGCCGGCTCATCGACGACGCCAAGCGCGAAGCCAATGTCTGCGCACTCACGGGCCTGTACAACCGCCGCTACCTGGACGCGCAACTGCAGCGCGAGATCGAACGTGCGCGCACGGAGGGCCGCCGTCTGTCGCTCACGATGCTCGACATCGACCACTTCCACGACGTCAATGCCACGCACGGCTGGCCCACGGGCGACCGCGTGCTGCAGTCGATCGCCGCGGTGCTGCGGTCATCCGTGCGCGCCTCGGATTGGGTGGCGCGCTACGGGGGCGAGGAGTTCATCATCGTGATGCCCGACACCGACGTCACGAGCGCCAGGGCGGTGGCCGAGCGGGTCCGCCAGGCTTTTGCGTCTGCTGTCATCGATGGAGTCGAGGGCCAGCGTATCGCGGCCACCTTGAGCGCCGGCGTGGCAGAGCTCACCGCGACGACGACATCGGGAGTCGCCCTGGTGCAGCAGGCCTCCACTGCGCTGCTGCAGGCGAAGTCGTCCGGGCGCAACCGCGTCGAATACGCGGAATGAACCAGGCGCCGGGAATCGCGGCGTTCGCGGCCGTCGTTGCCGCGCTCACGAGTGCAACCGCCATGGCCATCGAAGAACCGGGCTTCAAGGTGCTGCAGCAGGACGGCGGCTTCGAGCTGCGCCAGTACGCGCCGTACGTCGTCGCCGAAACCCGCGTCGAAGCCGGCTTCGAGGACGCGGGCAGCGTCGCCTTCCAGCGCCTGTTCCGCTACATCAGCGGTAACAACGTCGCGCAGCAGAAGATCGCGATGACCGCGCCCGTGACGCAATCCCGCGGTGAAAAAATCAGTATGACGGCGCCGGTGTCGCAGGTGGCCGATGGCAAGGCCTTTATGGTCGCCTTCACGCTGCCGTCGTCCTACACGCTGGCCACTGCACCGCAGCCGCTCGATCGCACCGTGCAGGTTCGCGCAGTGCCGGCGCAGCTCATCGCCTGCTGGCGCTATTCGGGCCGGTGGACGGCAGGCAACTTCAGCGAGCACGAAGCACTGCTGCGCCAGCGCATCGCGGCGCTTGGGCTCGACGCGCGGGGGGATGCGGTGCTCGCGCGCTATAATCCCCCCTTTACGCCCTGGTTCATGCGCCGCAACGAGGTGCTGATTCCAGTCGCGTCGCGGTGAAACCTGCCATGGACGATGCTCACCCCAGCCCCGCGGAGTTTCCTCAGCGGCCAATCGCCGTGGTGCTCGGCGCCAGCGGCTACATGGGTTCCAATCTTGCGCCTGCCCTGGCCGCCCACGGCTTCCAGGTGCGTGCGGTTGCGCGCAGCGCCGCCGTGCTCGAGGCCCGCGAATGGCCCGGCGTCGAGTGCTGGTCGGCCGACGTGCTGCGCCCGGAAACACTGGGCCCCGTGCTCGCGGGCGCGGATGTCGTCTACTACCTGGTGCACATGATGTGGACCGGCGGCGACTTCGTGCCGGTCGAGCGCAAGGCGGCCGAAAACGCGCGCAAGGCATGCGCAGCCGCTGGCGTCCGCCGCATCGTCTACCTGGGCGGCATCATGCCGAAGGCGAAGCGCTCCCGGCACATGGAAGGGCGCGCAGTCGTTGGCGATGCACTGCGCGAGGGCTCGGTGCAGGTCATCGAGCTGCAGGCAGCGATGATCGTGGGCCCCGGCTCGGCGGCCTTCGAGGTCATCCGTGATCTCGTCAACCACCTGCCGCTCATGATCACGCCGAAGTGGGTGCGCCGGCGCTCCACGCCGATCGCCCTCGAGAACGTGCTGACCTACACGATCGCCGCGGCCAACCTGCCTTTCGCAGGCAACAGGATCCTGGAGCTCGCCGGGCCCGACGTGCTCACCTACCAGCAGATCATGGAGATCTACGGCGAATTCGTCGGCAAGAAACCGCTGGTGATTCCCGTGCCGGTGCTCACGCCCACCCTGTCGAGCTACTGGCTGTATTTCGTCACCTCGGTGCCGCCGACCACGGCGATGTCGCTGGTCGAGGGGCTCTCGCACGACTACATCGGCGACGATCGCGAGATCCGCGAGCTGGTGCCACAAAGGCTGCTCACATTCCGCGAGTCCGTCGCCGTGACGCTGGAGGCGGAGAAGAACCATCGCACTCCCGCTCGCTGGGTGGAGGGCGCCATCGCCTGCCGCGACTGGAACCCCAGCTACTCGTTCTACGCGAAAAAATTCAGCGGTGAACGCGAGACCTGCGCCTCGCGCGAGGCGCTGTTCAAGGTGCTGCAGCAGTTCGGCAAGGACGGGGACTTTTTCTCGTATCGACCGCTGTGGTGGCTGCGCCGCGCGTTCGACTGGCTGATCGGCGGCCCGAGCTTCCGCACGGGCCGACGCGATCCCGACACGCTGCGCATGGGCGACGTGGTGGACGGCTGGCGCGTGCTCGGCCTGAAGGCCAACGAGCGGCTGACGCTGTCGATGCTGATGCGCGCGCCTGGGTCGGGCCTGCAGGAGTTCGTCATCCGTGAGCGCGGCGACCGGCGAGTAGTCGAACTCTGCGCATACTGGCACCCTGCCGGAATATGGGGGCTCATGTACTGGTACGCGCACCTGCCGCTGTATAGCCCGCTGGTGAACAGCGCCGTGGCAGAGATCGTCCGGCGGGCGGAAGCGCTCGAGACGTAATCAACCAGAGACTCGACCTTTGGGTCGATATCGCTACCAACCCTTGATCGACTCGCGCGCGATGGCATCATCGCGGGCAGCGTGGAATCCGCCAGAGGAAAAGCATGGTCCTGCGTCGCGTGATCCAGCACTTCAGGAAGCAGGAATGGATTGCGATCGGGATCGACCTGGTCCGCGGTCACCTCTCCGAGATCGCCCAGGACCTGCAACGGCAGCTCGACTTCGGCCATGGGCTCGAGGGCTCGGTGCGGCTGCACAACGTCGACGTGGAACCGAAGTCGCTGCTGGCGGCGATCGAGTCAGAGCTGGCAGCAGGCTGACGCCACAATGAAAAAGGCCCGGGAGTCGCCTCCCGGGCCTGGTTCATCAAGCGCTGATGTCTCTCGACGCGCCGGCGTTACTGCTGCGCTGCAGAGCGGCGACGGCCGAAGGCGAGCCCGGCCAGGCCCAGGCCAAACAATGCCAGCGTGGCGGGCTCGGGCACCTGCGAACTGACGACGACGCCGTCGAGGAAGTTGCCCTCGGTCCCGCTGTTCGAGGACGTGAACGTGATCGTGCTCATCGCGCTGTTCGCGACGAAGCTGCCGTTGAACTGGCGCCAGCTGCCCACCACGTGATCGTTGATCACGGCGGCCAGGTTGCCGACGCTGAAGTAGAACTCTTCGTTGGCGTTGTTGCGCGCGCTGTAGAAGAACGACACGTCATAGGCCTGGCCGATGTTCGTGGCGAAGTCCTGGTAGATCGAGAAGACGCCACCGTTGAAGGGATGCGCATTCAGTTCGGCATGCTGGCTGCCTTCGGGCGCGACGACGCCGCCGTAGCTGTCCCAGATCTCGATGTTGCTGCCTTCCCAGCCGTTCACGCTGGCTGCAGACGAATAAGACCAGGAGCCGGGCGCAACGGCATTGTCCTCGAAGCCGCCGTTCACCAGGTAAGTGGCCTGGGACGGAGCGGCGAAGAGCAGGCCCGCGACCGCGGCTGCAAGCATTTTGTGGGTTGATTTCATCAGGAGCTCACCTTGTGTGTGTTACGTGGGTGAGAACAAAGCGAGAAGCGTGCCAGAGACGGACTGCGCCGGCGGAATCGGCGCTGAACGGGACGCGGTTCACGAAACGGTCGCCATGGGCGCGACATAAGCGGGCAACTTGCCGCCGTTTGCACGGTTGCCGAACACCCTGAAGCAGCCTGACGACCACGACCGTAAGAATTCCCGACGATCAGTCCGGCACCGAATTTCCAGGCGCCACTCTGCGGCCGGCAGCGCATGGGCAAGAAAAAGGCCCGGGAGTTGCCTCCCGGGCCTGGTTCATCGAGCGGTTAAGGTCTATCGACCTTACATGCCCATGTCGCCCATGCCGCCCATGTCAGGCATGCCGCCACCGTGCTTGTGGTCGTCATCCTTCGGGGCTTCGGCAATCATCACTTCCGTCGTGAGCAGCAGGCCCGCCACCGAGGCGGCGTTCTGCAGCGCGAGACGGGTGACCTTGGTCGGGTCCAGGATGCCCATGTCGAGCATGTCGCCGTAGACGCCCGTGGCGGCGTTGTAGCCGTACGTGCCCTTGCCGGACTTGACCTGCGCGAGGACCACAGCGGCGTCTTCACCGGCGTTGGCCACGATCTGACGCAGCGGCTCTTCGATCGCAGCGCGACAGGAGCTTGATGCCGATCGCCTGGTCTTCGTTGGCACCGGTCAGGTTGTCCAGCGCCTTCTGCGCGCGGATCAGCGCAACACCGCCGCCCGGGACCACGCCTTCTTCGACGGCCGCACGCGTGGCGTGCAGCGCGTCTTCGACGCGGGCCTTCTTTTCCTTCATTTCGATCTCGGTCGCAGCGCCGACCTTGATCACGGCCACGCCGCCGGAGAGCTTGGCCATGCGCTCCTGCAGCTTTTCCTTGTCGTAGTCAGACGTGGCTTCTTCGATCTGCTGCTTGATCTGGTCGATGCGGCCCTTGATCTCGCCTGCCTTGCCGTGGCCGTCGATGATCGTGGTGTTTTCCTTCTCCACGACGATCTTCTTGGCCTGGCCGAGGTTGGCCAGCGTGGCCTTCTCGAGCGTGAGGCCGACTTCCTCGGCGATCACTTCGCCGCCGGTCAGGACAGCGATGTCCTGCAGCATGGCCTTGCGACGGTCGCCGAAGCCCGGGGCCTTGACGGCCGCGACCTTGACGATGCCGCGGATCGTGTTGACGACCAGCGTGGCCAGGGCCTCGCCTTCGACGTCTTCAGCGATCACGAGCAGCGGCCGGCCGGCCTTGGCGATGCCTTCGAGCAGCGGCAGCATTTCGCGGACGTTCGAGATCTTCTTGTCGTACAGCAGGACGTACGGGTTCTCGAGCTCGGCCGACTGGCTGGTCTGGTTGTTGATGAAGTACGGCGAGAGGTAGCCGCGGTCGAACTGCATGCCCTCGACGACGTCGAGTTCGTTCTGCAGGCCCGAGCCTTCTTCGACCGTGATCACGCCTTCCTTGCCGACCTTTTCCATCGCATCGGCGATCGTCTTGCCGATCGACTCGTCGCTGTTGGCCGAGATCGTGCCGACCTGGGCGATCGCCTTCTGGTCCTTGCACGGCTTCGAGAGCTTCTTCAGCTCTTCGGTGGCGGCGGCGACGGCCTTGTCGATGCCGCGCTTGATGTCCATCGGGTTGGCGCCGGCGGCGACGGCCTTGAGGCCTTCGCGCACGATCGCCTGGGCCAGCACGGTGGCGGTGGTGGTGCCGTCGCCGGCTTCGTCAGAGGTGTTGGAAGCGACTTCCTTCACCATCTGCGCGCCCATGTTCTCGAACTTGTCCTTGAGCTCGATTTCCTTCGCGACCGACACGCCGTCCTTGGTGACGGTGGGGGCGCCGAAGCTCTTCTCGAGCACTGCGTTGCGGCCCTTGGGGCCGAGCGTCACCTTGACCGCATTGGCCAGGATGTTGACGCCGCGAAGCATGCGGGCGCGGGCGTCATCACTGAAACGTACTTCTTTTGCTGCCATGTCTGTGTTCTCCGATTACTTCTCGATGACTGCCATCACGTCTTCTTCACGCATGACGAGGTATTCCTCGCCATCGACCTTCACTTCCGTGCCGCTGTACTTGCCGAACAGGATGTGGTCGCCGACCTTGATGTCGAGCGCGCGAACGTTGCCGTTCTCGAGGATCTTGCCTTTGCCGACGGCGACGACCTTGCCGCGGATCGGCTTTTCGGCGGCGCTGTCAGGGATAACGATGCCGCCCGGCGAGCGGGTTTCAGCATCCAGTCGCTGGATGATGACGCGGTCGTGGAGCGGGCGAATCTTCAACTTGTCTGCCATTGCTGCAAACTCCGTTCTGGTTTGTTCAGCCGATTGAGGAATTCGGGGTGGCGCTTTTGTTAGCACTCTCCCGACGCGGCTGCTAATGATAGGCGGGGCGCGCCGCTTTTCAAGTGCAACGTGCGGCGGGCGAGCAGCGAATGGGTCGACGGCACCACCCAGCCCAGCCGATGAGTTAACATAACCTCATGATTGTAAAGATCAATTTTATGGACGACCGCAGCTGGATCCAGTCTACGGCTGGAGCATCCGGCCCGGGCTTGCAACTTGCGGCACTTCACGCATCCCCGCCGGAACGTCGTGCGACCGGTGCGGTCCATGTATCTTGCGGCTCCGACTGCACCCGACGGACTCCCCTACCGATGTCATCGATCCCCGCCCTGCTGGCGCGCTGGCTAGTCCGGCTGCTGGCCCTGCTGCTGCCGGCACTGACGGTCGCCCTGCCCGCTGCGGCTGCCGAAGACGAATTCCTGCCCGTGCGCTCGGCCTTCAAGGTCTCGCTTGCCGCCGAACCGAACGTGCTGGTGGTCGATCTTGAAATCGCGCCGGGCTACTACCTGTATCGCGACCGCCTCGGCTTCGAGTCCGCCACCCCAGGCGTAACACTCGGCCAGCCGACACTGCCCGTCGGGCTCGATCACGAGGACGAGTTCTTCGGCAAGCAGGTCATCTATCGCGACCTGGCGCGGGTGGGCGTGCCCGTCACCTTTGCGGGCGCCGCGCAGGATTTCGACGTCAAGGTAAAGCTGCAGGGTTGCGCCGATGCCGGCCTCTGTTACCCGCCGCAGACCTGGACGCTGCGCGCCACGTGGCCTGCGGCCACGGCGGGCGATGCCACACAGGCGCCCGCGGCTGCACCTGCTTCCGGCGCGAAGAGCGGCGGGCTCAACCTGCGTTCGATCTTCGGCAGCGGCGCCAAGTCCGACGCCGACTTCCTGCCGGTGGACCAGGCCTTCGTGCTGACTGCCGCAAGCACGGCGCGTGATCGCATCCAGCTGCGCTGGGACATTGCCGACGACTACTACCTGTACCGCGACAAGGTGACCGTGAAGACCACGGCCACGGACGTGCAACTGGGCAAGTTGTCGATTCCGGGCGGCGAATCAGCAAGCACGACGAATACTTCGGCGAGCAGGTGGTGTTCCACGGCGAGATGGTCGCCGACCTGCCGGTCGCAGCCGCCGCCGGCGTCACGTCCGTGCCGCTCGAGATCAGCTACCAGGGCTGCGCCGACGCGGGCCTCTGCTATCCGCCCGTGAAGAAGACCGTGGTCGTGCAACTGGCATCGACTGCGGCGGTCGCGGCGGCACCGGCCAGCGGCAGCGCCGCGCCGATGCGCTCCGAACAGGACCTGCTCGCCGACAAGATCCGCGAAGGCAGCCTGCTTGCCGTCATCGGGTTGTTCTTCGTCGCGGGCCTCGGGCTCGCGCTCACGCCGTGCGTCTGGCCGATGGTGCCGATTCTCTCCGGCATCATCGTCGGCGCCGGCGCCGGCACGCCCGTCTCGCGCGGTCGCGCGTTTTCGCTCTCGCTCGCTTACGTGCTCGGCATGGCCTTCACCTACACGGTGGCGGGGGCCGCGTTTGCGGCCGCCGGACAGCAGGCCCAGGCGTTCTTCCAGGAGCCCTGGATGATCCTGCTCTTCGCCGGCCTCTTCGTGTGGCTGGCGCTCGGCATGTTCGGCGTGTTCAACCTGCAGCTGCCGGCCGCGCTGCAGTCGCGGCTCTCGAACCTGAGCAACCAGCAGAAGCAGGGCACGCTGCTCGGCACGGCCATCGTGGGCGCGCTGTCGTCGCTGATCGTCACGGCCTGCGTGGCGCCGCCGCTCGTGGCGTCGCTCGCGGTGATCAGCCAGACCGGCGACGTGCTGCGCGGTGGCCTCGCGTTGTTCTCGTTGAGCCTCGGCATGGGTGCGCCACTGCTGCTGATCGGCGCGTCGGCCGGCCAGTTCCTGCCCAAGGCCGGTCCGTGGATGGACACGGTCAAGCAGTTCTTCGGCATCATGATGCTCGGCGTCGCGATCTGGATGGTGGGCCGCATCCTGCCCGGGCCGGTGACGCTGGCACTGTGGGCAGCGCTCGCGTTCATCACGGGGTACTGGCTGTTCACCAAGGGCAGCGCGGGCAAGGCGGTGGTGGTGCGGCGGGCGCTCGGCGCGCTGGCGGCCATCTACGGCGTGCTGCTGCTGGTGGGCGCGCTCAGTGGTCGCAGCGATCCGCTGCAACCGCTGGCCGGTGTCAGCCGGTTGAGCTCGCCGGCGGCGGGCGGCGGCGAGTCTGCCGAACACCACGGCGTGCCTTTCCAGCGCATCAAGAGCGTTGCCGACCTCGATGCAGCCATCGCGGCGGCGCAGGCGTCCGGCAAGACCGTGATGCTCGACTTCTATGCGGACTGGTGCGTCTCATGCAAAGAGATGGAGAAGTACACGTTCCCGGCCGCTGCCGTGCAGGCCGCGCTCGCGAACACCGTGCTGCTGCAGGCCGACGTCACGGCCAATGACGACGTCGACCAGGCGCTGATGCAGCGCTTCGGCATTCTTGGTCCGCCTTCGATCCTGTTCTTTGGCCGCGACGGCGCCGAGAAGCCGGAGTACCGCGTGGTGGGCTTCAAGCCCGCGGAAGACTTCGCACCGCACATCCAGCAGGCCATCGGCAGCCCCTCGCCATGAACACTCGTCTCCTCGTCGGGCTGTTCGTGCTGGCCGGAATCGCGGGCGCCGGCGCCTATTACTTGACGCTGAAGCCCGGCGCGGCGACGGCGCCTGCCGCCACGGCGGACGCCACATCGGCGCCAGCGACCGGTGCGGGTGAAGCCTCTGCGTCGGCACCCGGCGGAACCCAACTGGCGGCCACCATCCCGGCTTTCCAGCTGGCCGACCGCGACGGCGTGATGCGCTCGCTCAAGGACGACTGGGCCGGCAAGGCGCTGATCGTGAATTTCTGGGCCACCTGGTGCGCGCCGTGCCGGCGCGAGATCCCGCTGCTGAAGCAGCTTGCCGTCGACCACGCGGGCGAGAACTTCCAGGTGATCGGCATCGCCGTCGACTTCCGCGACAAGGTGCTCGCCTACGCCAAGGAAATGCAGATCGACTACCCGATGCTGATCGGTGAACAGGACGCGCTCGACGCGGCGGCGGCCTTCGGCGTCGATGCGTTGGGCCTGCCGTTCACGATCTTCACCGACACCGGCGGCAGGGTAATCACGCTGCACATGGGTGAGTTGACCGCGGCCGAGGCGGACATCATCCTAAGCGCCGTGCGGGAGGTGAACGCCGGCCGCTCGGACCCGACCCAGGCCCGCGCCGCCATCGAAACCGGCCTGGCGGCGCTGCCCCCGGCCCACGAGGCCGAAGGCGCTTGACCGCAAATCCGCTCAGATTGCTTGGAAACGCGGCGATCTGAGGCGATCTGCCGCAGAAAAGTGTCGCAATTCAGCGACACTCTGGTTAGACTGCGCGCCCAACCAGCCCTCCCTCGCGAAGGCCATGGCGCACATCCTCCTCCTGAACGGTCCCAACCTGAACCTGCTCGGCAGCCGCGAGCCGGGCGTCTATGGCCACGTGACCCTCGAGCAGATCCATGAGCGGACGACCCAGCTGGCGGCAGAGTTCGGGCACCGGCTGACCGCGAAGCAGAGCAACTCGGAAGCCGAACTCATCGGCTGCATCCACCAGGCGCCGGACAGCCACGTCGCCTACATCATCTTCAATCCGGCCGGCTTCACGCACACCAGCGTGGCGCTGCGCGATGCGTTGCTGGCGGTCAAGATCCCGTTCATCGAAATACACCTGAGCAACGTGCACGCGCGCGAAACCTTCAGGCATCACTCCTACTTCTCCGACATCGCCGTCGGGACCATCACCGGTCTGGGCGCTATCGGCTACGAGCTGGCGCTGCGCGCTGCCAACCAGCACCTCAATTCGGGCAAGCCCGGCAACCCGCCGCTGCCCAACTGATCTGATCCGGGGGGGTCAAACAGCAATGGATATCCGCAAGGTCAAGAAGCTGATCGAACTGCTCGATGAAACCGGCGTCGCCGAGATCGAGATCAAGGAAGGCGAGGAATCCGTGCGGATCAGCCGGCACCCCGCCGGCGCCACGTACGCGATGATGCCGCAGCACATGTCTTACGCACCGGCCCCCGCACCCGTCGCAGCTGCGGCTGCCGCGGCGCCTGCGCCGGTCGCTGCCGCGGCCGCGAGCGCCGACCAGACGGTTACGGCGCCGATGGTCGGCACGTTCTATTCGGCCTCATCGCCCGGCGCCAAGCCGTTCGTCGACATCGGCTCGGAAGTGAAGGCCGGCGACGTGCTCTGCATCATCGAAGCGATGAAAATGATGAACCAGATCGAGTCCGACAAGTCCGGCCGCATCGTCTCTGTGCTGGCGAAGAACGGCGACCCGGTCGAGTTCGGCCAGCCACTGTTCGTCATCGAGTAAGCGGGCACCGCCCAGATGCTCGAAAAAGTCGTCATCGCCAATCGCGGCGAGATCGCACTGCGGATCCTCCGCGCCTGCCGCGAACTCGGCATCAAGACCGTCGCCGTGCACTCCACGGCCGACCGCAACCTGAAGCACGTGCTGCTGGCGGACGAAACGGTCTGCATCGGTCCGCCCAACTCGCGCGACAGCTACCTGAGCATGCCGGCGATCATCAGCGCGGCGGAGGTCACCGACTCCGTCGCCGTGCATCCGGGGTACGGCTTCCTCTCCGAGAACGCTGACTTCGCCGAGCGCGTGGAGAAGAGCGGCTTCAAGTTCATCGGACCGCGCCCCGAAACCATCCGCCTGATGGGCGACAAGGTCTCCGCGATCAAGACGATGAAGGCTGCAGGCGTGCCCTGCGTGCCGGGATCCGACGGACCGCTGGGCCAGGATCCCGACGAGCTGTTCCGCATCGCGAACGACATCGGCTACCCGGTCATCATCAAGGCTTCGGGTGGTGGTGGCGGCCGCGGCATGCGGGTGGTCCACAGCGACGCGACCCTGCTCCATTCGGTGGGGGTGACCAAGGCCGAGGCGCTGGCGGCGTTCGGCAACGACCAGGTCTACATGGAGAAGTTCCTGGAGAAGCCGCGCCACATCGAGTTCCAGGTGCTGGCCGACCACTACGGCAACGTGATCTGCCTGGGCGAGCGTGACTGCTCGATGCAGCGGCGCCACCAGAAGATCATCGAGGAAGCGCCCGCGCCCGGTCTCACCGCGAAGCAGCGCCGATCGATGAGCGAGCGCTGCGCGTCCGCGTGCGCGGAGATCGGCTACCGCAGCGCCGGCACGCTCGAGTTCCTGTACCAGGACGAGCAGTTCTACTTCATCGAGATGAACACCCGCATCCAGGTGGAGCACCCCGTCACCGAATTGATCACGGGCATCGACCTGGTCAAGGCGCAACTGCGGCTCGCGGACGGCGAACGGCTGCCGTGGACGCAGGACGACGTGCAGATCCGCGGCCATGCGATCGAATGCCGCATCAACGCCGAAGACCCGAAGAACTTCACGCCTTCGCCGGGGCCGGTGAAGCTGTGGCACGCGCCGGGCGGCCCCGGTATTCGCGTCGACAGTCACCTGTACACAGGCTACGTCGTGCCGCCCTACTACGATTCGCTGGTGGCCAAGGTCGTCGCGCACGGCGAAGATCGCGACACCGCCATCGCTCGCATGCGCAACGCGTTGAACGAGATCGTGGTGGAAGGCATCAAGACCAATACGCCGCTGCACCAGGAAATCTTCCAGCACGCGGCGTTCCGGGCCGGCGGCACGGACATCCACTACCTGGAGCGCCGGCTGGGGCTCAAGTAGCCCGCAGCACGAGGACGGCGTTGGCCCCGCCGAAGGCAAACGAGTTCGAGAGCATGGTCCGTGCAACCACGCCTTCACGCACGCAGTTGGGTACGTAGTCGAGGTCGCATTCAGGATCGGGCGAATCCAGGTGCATGGTCGGCAACGCGACCTGGCGTTGCATGGCGAGCAGCGACAGCGCGCATTCGAGTGCGCCGGCGGCACCCAGCAGGTGGCCGTGCATGGCCTTGGTCGCGCTGATTGGAATGCGGCCGGCACGCGCACCGAACACCGCCTTGATCGCGCCGGTTTCCACCCCGTCGTTCGCCTGCGTGCCGGTACCGTGGGCATTGATCGCGTCGATCGCCGCCGGACCGACAGCCGCCGCCGTCAGCGCAGCCACGATGGCCGCAGCCTGGCCCGCGATGGTCGGGCGCGTGATGTGGCCCGAGTCGTTGGCAAAACCGTAGCCGGCGATCTCGCCAAGGAGGGTCGCGCCGCGCGCAACGGCATGCTCCCAGGACTCCAGCACGAGCATCGCTGCGCCTTCGCCGAGCACCATGCCGCTGCGATCCCGCGCGAATGGCTTGCACGAGGCCGCGGCATTCTGTGCATCGATCGTGGCGAGCGTGTGCATTGCTTCCCACGCCTTGAGTGATCCGAACGCGAGCGGCGCTTCGGCGCCGCCGGCCAGCGCCACGTCGAGTTCTCCGCGCGCGATGCGCTGCGCCGCCTCGCCGATGGCCACGGCCGACGACGAGCACGCCGTCGAGTAGGTGAAATTGGGTCCGCGCAGGTCGTGCTCGATGCCGATCCAGGCTGCGGGCGCGTTGTGCATTCCCATCAGGACCGTGAATGGCCTGACTCGATCGGAGCCGTCCTGGTACAGCGACCGGTAGCCGTCGTCACTCGATTGCGCGCCAGCCATGCCAGTGCCCACGAAGACGCCGATGCGACTGCGGTCCGCCTGCGCCAGGTCGACCTGCGATTCGACCAGCGCCTGGCGAGCGGTGAAGCACGCGAACTGGCTGACGCGATCGAGCATGCGCAGGCGCGGCGGCTCGAAATGCTCCGCGCCATCGAATTGCGACGGGGCCACGAGCGCGTTGGTGAGTCGCCCTGCGAACGACGCTTCGAGCCGGCGGATGCCCGAGCGGCCGGCGCAGGCATTGGCAAGGACCTCCGCCGTGTCGTTCCCCAGCGGCGAGACGATACCGATGCCGGTGACGGCGACCCGCATCATCGACCCGGCACTGCGCCAGCGGCAGTCGCCTTGCCCGGGGCAGCACCGGCTTGTTGCGCGGCGACGAGGCCGTCGATGTAGCCCACGACGTCGCCGACCGTTTTCAGCACGACCGGTTCGCCGGGGATCGTGACCTTGAACTCGTCCTCGATGTTGAACATCAACTCGGCCACGCCCAGCGAGTCGATGCCCAGCGCCTCGAGCGGCGCGTCGGACACCAGCGTGGCCGGATCGAGCTTGTAGTCCTTTACCAGAAGCACTCGGAGGCGATCGATGGTGGTGTTCATGTCACGTCCTTGGGGCCAGTTGCAGGGGTGTCTTGATGCGCGCGCCGAGCGTCAGCATTCCGGGCCAGGCCTGCGCCAGGCCGACCAGGAGCATCGTGGTGTGCCGCTGCATCGCCAGGTGTGCGAAGCTCGCGGCAAACAGCAGCCGCGGCTCGAACTGCCGGCGCCACTGCGTCGCGTACCGGCGGGCGAGGTCGCGTTGCTGCGCCATCGCGGCACCGTTCGGCTTGCCGTGCGCCAGCAGGCAGTGTGTAAGCAGCCGTGCCGACTGCAGCGCCATGCTCATGCCTTCGCCGATGATCGGATGCGCTTCGCCGGCAGCGTTGCCGATCCGGAACGGGCCGCCTGCCGCATCGACACGCACGCCAGGGTTGAGCGGCCCGGCGGCGAGCCAGGGACCGGTCCGGGTCGCAGGCTGCAGCGCGATGCGAACGCCGCGGCACTGGGCCTGCAGATACGCCTCGACGACCTCACCCGCGCGGACACCCGGCGTGGCGAGTCGGCACGCTTCCAGCCGGTCGCGACGGATACAGCACGCCACGGTGGCCAGCCCGTCGTCGGCGACCACCATGCCGCCGTAGCCGCCGTCGACTGCCAGCACGGGCAGCAGGCCGTCGGCGAGATCTGCATTGCGGAAGTTCGCCTTGAACGCGAGCAGGTCTGCCGGACGCGGCGTCCGCCGTTCAACCTGGCGCGCCGATGGCAGCGCCTCCCACGAGCCGTGCGCATCGATCGCGACGCGCGCGCGCAGGACCTTCGACTGGCCCTGCGGCATTGCGTTGATACGGCACTGCCAGTCGCCGGGCACGCCGTCGATCGCCTGCACGGACCATGGCTGCAGCACCTCGACACCCACGGCCCGTGCCCGCTCGAGCAGCAGCACGTCGAGCGTCTCGCGACCGAGCGCACGACCCCAGTGGTCCGTGCCCGCTGCGGGCCGCGGCAGGTCGGCTGTAATCGTGCGCTCACCGCTCATCAACGCGACGCGGCGCAGCGCAGGTCCCGCCACGGCGTTGAACGCACCACCGATGCCGAGGTCGTCGAGCAGCGGCAGGTTGCTCGCCGCCAGGCACTCGCCGCAGACCTTGCGGCGCGGAAAGACTTCTTTCTCCACCAGCGTGACCGACCAGCCCGCGCGGGCCAGCAGGATCGCAGCAGCGGATCCGGCAGGACCGGCGCCCACGATGACGGCGTCGCGCGTGGACTGCATCACTGCGTCCCGCCACGCGTCGCGCGGAAGCAGTGGAGGAATGCACCCGACGGCGCTTCCTGCAGACTCCAGCCCGACGTCCCCGGCCACAACGCCGAGAGCTCACGGCTGCGGAATCCTGCGTGCACGCTGAGCACTGCATCGCCGCGCGTGACGGCGTTGGCGCCGAGCAAGCCGATCAGGTGGCTGCCGGCGAGCGCCAGCCAGCTGCGGCGGGGTTCGCAGGCCAGCAACTCGCTGGTGCTCGCAGCGATTGCCCCGAGCACGCGGGTGAGTTCGGGACTGTCGAAGTGATGCAGGAACAGGTTCGCGATCACCACGTCCCAGCGGGACGCCGTACCGGACGTTGCGCTGGTGGTCGCACGTGTCCAGTCGAGTACGTCCATGACACTCGAACGTGCCGTCCAGCCGCAACGTGCATATTCTGCGACGGTTGCGTCCGCGACCAGCGCCTGGCGATCCAGCAGCGTCAGCTCGACGGCTGGCCACGCGGGTGCGAGCTCGCGCGCAACGCCGAGCAACAGGGTGCCGTCGCCGGCACCGAGTTCGAGCAAGCGCAGGGGTTGCCCCGGTGCGGGCACGATTTGCCGCAGGCTGCGCACGAGCGACGTGCGGGTGCGCATGAACCGGTGCACACGCTGCAGGTCACGACGCGAGCGCGCGGCCACCGGATCGGTCGGCGCCATGCCGTCCAGCAGTTCGTCCTGCACGCGCCGCGGCAGCTGCATCACTGCACCTGCAGCAGCGCGCCGTAACAGCTGAAGCCGGCGCCGAAGGACGACAGCCACCAGTGGCCACCGGGCGCATCGTCCGCCAACGCCGCCGCGAGCACGAAGAAGACGAAGGCGCTCGACAGGTTGCCGTACTCGCGCAGCATGGCCGCGCTGTAGCGCAGGTCGTTGGCGTCCAGGTCCAGCCGCTGCTCCAGCGCGACCAGCACGTCACGCCCGCCGGCGTGCATGATCCACGCCGTGATGTCGTCGGTGGTGAGGCCGGCTCGGTCGAGAACCGTCGGCAACACCCGTGCCGCATACTCTGCCGCCAGCGCGGGCACGGCCCGCGTCAGGATGTTGCGCAGCATGCCCGCCCGCTGCTCGAACATCAGCGCTTTACGTTCGGCGGGCACGATCAACGACGCGCTGTCCAGCCACTCGACGCGCCTGCCGGTCGTGCGCGGCGACCGGGATAACACGGCCGCTCCGGCGCCATCGCCGAACAGGCACGCGCTGATCAGCACGCCCGGATCGTCGTCGAGGTACATCGCGGCGCTGCTCACCTCGACGCAGACCGAGAGCACGTGCTCGCAGCGGGCGGTCGCGAGCAGGTTGCTGGCAAGTTGCAGGTTGGGCAGCGCCGCGGCGCAGCCGTGCCCGACCAGGTCGTAGGCCTGCACGTCCGCGCGCAACCCTAACCGCTCGATCACGTAGCCGGAGAGGCCCGGGCAGAGATAGCCGGTGCAGGTGCTGACGATGACCGCGTCGATCTGCGCCGCTGCCAGTTCTGCCGTCTCGAGCGCGCGTGCGGCAGCGCGGGTGGCGAGCGCGGGAGCGTTGAGCAGGAAACGACGCGCCAGCGTGTCGGGATCGATCGTGAAGCAGTCGGCCAGCGCGTCGAGCGCCAGATGGCGCGTCTCGATCCCGTTGTCACGCTGCAGGACCGTGCGTGCGATCAGGTGCGAGCGCGCGTCAAGACGCCCGAACCAGTCGGATTCTTGGAAGGAGGCCAGGCATTCGGCCTTGGTATAGCTCGTCGTCGGGGTGGCTGTGCCTAGTCCGCTGAAGTACATCCATTCACCTGGCTCGACCGGATCGGGAAGAAATCGACTTTGATCCTGCCCGGCTGGCTGGTCTGTGCGGTATCGGACAGAGCCTCATTGCACCGGCCGGGCATTGCCCCGGACTGACCCTGCGCCGCGAAGCGCATAGACTCGCGGCCATGCCTTTCCTGCAACTCAGCATCGACATCGGCGGGCGCGATCCCGAGCCGTACGAGGACGCCCTGTTCGAGCTCGGCGCGCTGTCGGTCACGCTGCTCGACGCAGCCGACGATCCCGTGCTGGAGCCGGCACCCGGCGCGACGCCCCTGTGGCCGACGATCGTCGTGCGCGCCGTCTTCGCGGCGGACGCCGACGTCGACCTGGTGCGCATTGCGCTCGGCGCCACGCCCGGCCTCGATCCGCTGCTGGTGGCCGAGCGGGCGCAGTTCGAAGCCGTGGCGGACCGCGCCTGGGAGCGGGAGTGGCTCAAGGACTTCAAGCCGATGCGGTTCGGGCGGCAACTCTGGGTGTGCCCCGGTGGCCAGCGACCGGATGCCGCAGCAACCGGGCCTGCAGGCGCGCTGGCGGCGAACCCGGCCGCAGTGATCCTCGAACTCGACCCGGGCCTTGCGTTCGGCACCGGCACGCACGCCACGACCGCCTTGTGCCTCGAGTGGCTCGATGCGGGGGCCGCGGGCCTGGACGACGACGCGCAGGGTGCTGCGACCGGCTGGCTCGCCGGTGCCGACGTCATCGACTACGGCTGCGGGTCGGGCATCCTCGCCATCGCGGCCCTGTTGCTGGGAGCCAGGCGGGCCATGGCCATGGACATCGATCCGCAGGCGCTGCTCGCCACGGGCCAGAACGCCGAGCGCAACGGGGTGCTGGACAGGGTCCACGTGACCGCCGACCCAGAGCTCGGTGGCGACGGTGCAGACGTCGTACTCGCCAACATCCTGGCTGGCCCACTCGTCGAGCTGGCGCCACTGCTGGCGCAGCGTACCCGGGCCGGCGGTCGCATCGCCCTGAGCGGCCTGCTGCTCGAGCAGGCAGATGCCGTGACAGAGGCTTACCGCCCGTGGTTTGATATCGGCCTGGCTGGCGCACGTGACGGTTGGGGGCTGGTGACGGGTCGCCGTCGCGGGCAAGAAGACGCCCTGAAATAGAACGATAACGAACGATGTATTCCCAGTGTCCTGAGTGCCTCACGCGCTTTCGCGTCACGGCCGCCGCCTTGCGCGCGGCCCACGGCACCGTCCGTTGCGGACGCTGCGGCAGCGCCTTCGACGCCTTGCCGCGCCTCAGCGACACCCTGCAGGAAACCGACGCGGGCCAGGGTCCGGCCGAACCGGCCGAACTCGCCGCGGCGCACGGTCTCGCCGTCGCGACTGCTGCCGGGCTCATTGGCGAGCGGGCCGACGACGTGCCCGAGTTCCAGTTCTCGACCGCCGACATCGAGAACGTTTTCATCGATGTGCGTGACTGGCAGAGCCGGTTCGGTACGTTCTCGTCCCCGGTGGCGGCAGGCGAAACGCGCAACCAGGCGTCGAGCGCTGAACTCGACCAGTTGCTCGAGGACGGCGACAACGAGCAAGCCACGGGGGATGCTGAAGGAGTGGCGGAAGCCGCCGAGCAGAAAGTCTGGGTGCATGAACCCGAGTCGATCGAAGACATCACGCTCGAGGGCGAGCGCATCCAGATCGAGGGTCTGGCGAACTTCGAAGAGGATTTCCTCGAGCGCGAAATAGAGAAGGAGCTCGAAGAGCAGCACCGCGCCGAGATCACCGGCTCGCAACGCTCGCAGCGCCCGCTGACCGAGCCCGACGGGACGACGATACCGCCGTTCGACGACGCCGTGCCGATGCCCGGCATCGAGCCGCTGCACGACCTCGACTCGACCGACGAATTCGCAGTCCTCGCACGACGAGTTTGGTGCGCTCGACATTGACGTCGCTGCAGCGAACGCCGCAGCGAGCGAACCGTTGCTGGACGAGCCTGCGGCGAAGGCCGCGGGGACATCGTTCGATCGACCGGCCGGTGCAGCCGCGGTGCCGGCAATGCCCGCCGCGGTAGCCGCCGCAGCTGCGGGCCTGGCGCAGGAGAGTCTGGCGCCGAGGGCGCCAGCCCCCTGGCGCCGGTTTCCGGAGCCGGCGCCCTCGACTGCCGACGACGACGCCGAACTCGATCCGGACCTGGCCGACGAGCTCGCCAGCGCCGCCAGTGCGCGCGGGTCGAGTTGGGCCTGGGGTGTGGGCTCGTTCCTGCTCGCGCTGCTGATTTCAGCGCAACTGGTCCATCATTTCCGGCTGCAGCTCGCGCGCGACCCCAGCATCGGCCCCACCCTGCGCGCAGCCTACGAACAAATCGGGCGGCCCCTGCCGCCGAACTGGAGCCTGTCGGCATTCGAGCTGCGCCAGTGGGGCGCGAACGATTCCGCCCCCACGGCAGCGGGCGCAATGACCGTGCGTGCGAGCATTCGCAACGGCGCGGCCTTTCCGCAGCCGATGCCGATGTTGCGGCTCGAACTCGAAGACCGCTTCGGCAGCACCGTGGCCCGCCGCGATTTTGCGCCCCGTGAATACCTGAAAGACGCTGCCCAGGCCGGCCGGCGCCTCGAGCCCAATGCGGTGACCGAAGCCGAACTCGCCATCGCCGAGGTCAGCGCGGAAGCCGTCGGTTACCGGCTCGATGTCTGCCTGCGAGAAGAGGCCGGCACCGTGCGTTGCGCCCAGGACACCGGAAGCGACTCCGCCGCGCCAGCGAGCCAGGCGTCGCAGTGAACGACTCCGCGACGCAACCGGCGAGCGGGCCCGCCGCGTCCGCCGCGCCGCTTCCGATCGTGATCGGGCCCTACCGCCTGGCGGGCCACGCGCTGCTCGCACCGATGGCGGGCGTCACCGACCTGCCGTTTCGCCGCCTGTGCCGTCGGCTCGGCGCGGCGCTCGCCGCGGGCGAAATGATCGCCGCGGATCCGCGGCTGTGGGACACCGCGGAATCGCGCCGTCGACGCGATCACACGGACGAGCCGGAACCGCGCGTCGTGCAGATCGCGGGCGGCGATCCGGACTTCATGGCCGATGCGGCGCGACGCAACGTCGACGCCGGCGCGCAGATCATCGACATCAACATGGGATGCCCGGCGAAGAAAGTCTGCAACAAGGACGCCGGCTCCGCGCTGCTGCGCGACGAGAGCCACGTGGCGGCCATCCTGACTGCGACCGTGAACGCCGTCGATGTGCCCGTCACGCTCAAGATCCGCACCGGATGGGCGCCGGATCAACGCAATGCGGTGAACATCGCGCGCATCGCGGAGCAGGCCGGCATCCAGGCACTCGCCGTGCACGGGCGGACGCGCGCCTGCCGGTTCGACGGCACCGTCGAGTACGCAACCATTGCTGCGGTGAAACAATCCGTGCGCATCCCGGTGTTCGCCAATGGCGACATCGATTCGCCGGCCAAGGCGCTCGCCGTGCTGCGGGCGACGGGCGCGGACGGAATCATGATTGGCCGCGCAGCGCAAGGCCGTCCGTGGATTTTTTCGGAGATCGACGCCTTGTTGCTCGGGACGGGTGCAGGCGCCTCCTGCCATCCCGGAGGTGCGTGATATCATGCTCACGCACCTGCGCGATTTGTACGAATTCTACGGCGCCGAGTCCGGCGTCAGGATCGCGCGCAAGCACATCGGATGGTATTGCTCGGGACGCCCGCACGCTCAGGCGTTCCGTCAGTCCGTCATGCAGGCAGTGTCGGCCGCGGCACAGGTCTCGCAGGTGCAAGACTACTTCGACGCGCTGGAAGAAACCGGGGCCGCCGCGGCTGCCTGACGTTCTTGCAGTCGCGCCGCGGCACGACGAACGGAACAGAGGTGGCCCGCCATGGTGGCGCGCAGCAAGCAAACACACACCCGGCGCGAACCCAGGCCGGCGAGCCATGCGGTCAACGGTCACGCCGTGCCGCTGCGATCCCTCACCGAACAGGCGCTCGACAGCTATTTCGCGACGCTCAACGGCCACGCGCCCGGTCATCTCTATGACCTGGTGATGCGCGAGGTGGAAGAGCCGCTGTTCCGCGCGGTGCTCGACTACTCAGCCGGCAACCAGAGCCGCGCCGCCGACATCCTCGGCATCAATCGCGGCACGCTGCGCAAGAAACTCCGCGTCTACGGCATCGGAGGCTGAAGCCACCGTGAACTCACCGATCCAGCGCGCGCTCATCAGCGTATCCAACAAGGAAGGCCTGCTCGAGTTCGCGCACGAACTCGCGCGCCGCGGCATCCAGATCCTGTCGACCGGCGGCACGGCGCAGGCTGCTGCGCGGCGACGGGATCGACGCCATCGACGTCTCCGCCGTGACGGGCTTCCCCGAAATCATGGACGGTCGCGTCAAGACGCTGCACCCGAAGATCCACGGCGGGCTGCTCGGCCGCCGCGGCACCGATGACGCCGTCATGCGCGAGCACGGTATCGAGGCGATCGACCTGGTCGTCGTCAACCTCTACCCGTTCGCTGCGACGATCGCCAAGCCCGGCTGCACGTTCGAAGACGCCGTCGAGAACATCGATATCGGCGGACCCGCGATGGTGCGGGCGTCGGCCAAGAACCACGATCGCGTCGCCATCGTGGTCGATCCGCTCGACTACGGCTCGGTGCTCGCCGAGATGGATCGCGACGATGGCGCCGTCAGCGCCGCCACGCGACTGCGACTCGCGGCCAAGGCCTACGCGCACACGGCGCAGTACGACGCGATGGTCGCCTCGTACCTGTCGGACGCGGTCCGCTCCAGCGGCAGCAACGCCGGCTACGGCGTCGGGCGGGTTCCCCGACCTGCTGCCGCTGCAGTTTCGCAAGCGGCTCGACCTGCGCTACGGCGAGAATCCGCACCAGCAGGCTGCCTTCTACGTGGCGAACGATGCGCAGGGCGCCAGCGTCGGTTCGGCATCGCAGCTGCAGGGCAAGGAACTCTCGTTCAACAACCTGGCCGACGCCGACACCGCGCTCGAATGCGTGCGGCAGTTCGAGGCTCCGGCCTGCGTCATCGTCAAGCACGCGAATCCGTGCGGCGTCGCAGTGGCAGGCTCGATCCGCGAAGCCTACGACAGCGCCTACCGCACCGACACGACGTCGGCCTTCGGCGGGATCATCGCGTTCAACCGTCCGCTCGACGCGGCGACGGCCAGCGCGATCGTCGAACGCCAGTTCGTCGAGGTGATCATCGCGCCTGCGGTCGAGCCCGAGGCGCGCGATGTCTGCGCCAAGAAAGAGAACGTGCGTCTGCTCGTCACGGGCCCGTTCACTCCCAGCAACAGCCGCGTCGAGATGCGCAGCGTCAACGGCGGGCTGCTGGTACAGACCCGCGATCTCGGCATGGTCGCGCCGGCGGATTTCAAGGTGGTCACCAGGCGCGCACCCACGGGGCAGGAGCTGCTCGACCTCACCTTCGCCTGGCAGGTCTGCAAATACGTGAAGTCGAACGCGATCATCTTCGCGCGCGACGGCATGACCATCGGCATCGGCGCGGGCCAGATGAGCCGCGTGTACAGCACGCGCATCGCGGCCATGAAGGCGCGTGACGGCGGCCTCGAACCCGCCGGATCGGCGATGGCCTCCGACGCCTTCTTCCCGTTCCGCGACGGACTCGACGCCGCGGCCGAGCACGGCATCAAGGCCGTGATCCAGCCTGGCGGCTCGATGCGCGACGCCGACGTGATCGCGGCCGCCGACGAGCACGGCATCGCCATGGTCTTCACCGGCATGCGGCACTTCCGGCACTGATGAAGGTCCTCATCATCGGCTCGGGTGGCCGCGAACACGCACTGGCCTGGAAGGTTGCGCAGTCACCGCGCGTTGCGCGGATCTTCGTCGCACCGGGCAACGCGGGCACGCGGCTCGAGCCCAACACGACCAACGTCGACATTGCTGCGGACGACGTCCCTGCCCTGCTCGCCTTTGCCCAGCGCGAGCAGGTCGACCTGACCATCGTCGGCCCCGAAGGCCCGCTGGTCATCGGCTTGTGCGACGCATTTGCCGCAGCCGGTTTGCGTTGCTTCGGGCCGAGCAAGCTCGCCGCGAGGCTCGAGGGCTCCAAGGCCTTCACCAAGGATTTCCTGCAGCGGCACGGCATTCCCACCGCTGCCTACGCCAAGTTCACGCGCGCAAGTTTCGATGCCGGATGGGTGCGTGCGCAGAAGGCGCCGCTCGTCGTCAAGGCCGATGGCCTCGCCGCCGGCAAGGGCGTGATCATCTGCGCCACCGTCGAGGAAGCCGTGCAGGCCGCCACCGACATGTTCGCGGGCCGCTTCGGCAAGGCGGGCGATCTCGTGGTCGTCGAGGAATTCCTCGAGGGCGAGGAAGCGAGCTTCATCGCCATGGTCGACGGCAGGAACGTGCTGCCGCTCGCCACGTCGCAGGACCACAAGCGCCTGCGCGACGCCGACGAAGGCCCCAACACCGGCGGCATGGGCGCGTATTCGCCCGCACCGGTCGTCACTCCCGCGATGCACGATCGCATCATGCAGGAAGTGATGCTGCCCACCGTGGCGGCCCTGGCGCGCGAAGGCACGCCGTACCTCGGTTTCCTGTATGCCGGCATCATGATCCATCCCGACGGCACGCCCAACGTGCTCGAGTTCAACTGCCGCTTCGGCGATCCGGAGACGCAGCCGATTCTTGCGCGCATGCGCTCGGATCTCACCTCGCTGTGCGAATACGCGCTCGACGGCAAGCTCGAGGGCGTCGAAGTCGACTGGGATCCGCGCGCCGCCGTGGGCGTGGTGATGGCTGCAGGCGGCTATCCCGACGACGTGCGCAAGGGCGATGAAATCCGCGGCCTCGACTCGGCCGCGAAGATGCCCGGCAAGGTGTTTCATGCCGGCACCACGCTCAACGCCGCCGGCCAGGTCGTGACGAGCGGTGGCCGCGTGCTGTGCGCGGTGGGCCTGGGCACCACGGTGCGGGCGGCGCAGAAACAGGCCTACGAACTCGCCGGCACGATCTGCTGGGAAGGCCTGCAATATCGCAAGGACATCGGGTTTCGCGCGATCGCGCGAGAATCGTAGCTCGCAGCAAGGCAGTCGCGAGCCAGTCCAAGGCTGCTGCTCGCACGCTCTTCCCGGACTTGGAAGGACAGGCACGCGGCAGTCACAGGCAGCCGGTCGGACATTCTTCCCGGGCTTGGAAAGGCAGACACGCGCCCGGGAAGAATGTCCGACCGGCTGCCTGTGAGTCGGCGCCTGAGCGAGTTCCCGGGCCTGCCCGGGAACGTCGCACGGCGCATCAGCATCCTGCCGAAGCGCGCGGCGACGATGCATTTCGCTGCCCCACGGACCGCCGAACTCCTACAGACCGCGCTGCACTCCCGCCGTACAACTTGCGCTCCCCGTCATTGCGGGACGCAGCAGCAGGAGTACGAGCATGGCAGACGAAAAGCGCCGGACGGGCCGCGACCTCGACCGCAATCCGGAAACGGGCCAGCCCGAAGATCACCTCGGAGGAATGGCAGGCGGCGCATTTGCGGGTGGTGCCGCGGGCGGCATGACGGGTGCGGCGATTGCCGGCGCGTCGGCCGGCACCA
Organism: uncultured Gammaproteobacteria bacterium; assembly: GCA_963746325.1. Lineage (GTDB taxonomy): Bacteria > Pseudomonadota > Gammaproteobacteria > Steroidobacterales > Steroidobacteraceae > RPQJ01. Next base: position 401,651 of record CAVVBC010000005.1, read on the forward strand.
TCGCAGGCGGGCCCGTCGGCACCGTCGTCGGTGCGCTCGCGGGGTCGTGGCGGGCTCCGTGCTCGGCGGCATCGCCGGGCAAGGCCCTCGCGGAGCGCTTCAACCCGGAACACGAGGACGAGTACTGGCGCAACGAGTTTCCGCGCCGTCCGTACGCGGTCTCGTCACAGTACGGGTGGGACGATTACTGGCCGGCGTATCGCTTCGGCTACGAACGATTCCCGGCGCATCCAGGGCGCAGCTTCGACGAGGTGGAACCCGAACTGTCGCAGCAGTGGGAATTGGGGCGCGGCAACTCGCGCCTGAACTGGTCCGAGGCACGCGAAGCGACCCGAGACGCCTACGAACGGCTGCGGCAATCGATCCGCGACAAGAATCCGCCGGACCGCCCGGTCGACGACCGCTAACGACGCAAACGCGCCAAAGTACTGACGGTCGCTTCCGGCGTGCTTCCCGGGCGCGTGTCTGCCTTTCCAAGCTCGGGAAGCACGCCGGAAGCGACCGTCGGCGATTGGGACGCTAATCCGCAATCACGCCTTGGCGATGGTGATGTCGAACTGAAACACCGGGATCGCGTCACTATCGCCCTTGCCGGGGCTGACGATGACCTTCGGCCAGTCTGCAGCCGGGACGCGCTTCAGGACGATGTCGACGTCGTTCAGCTTCTCGCCCGCGAAATACATCTGCGTCGCGAGTTCGACGTAGCCGCGCCTCGAGGCCCGGAAGTGAATGTGAGGCGTGCGGTAGCCCGCCGTCTTGTCGGGCTTGCCGTCGGCCAGGAATTCCATCGGGTAGGAGGCCGGCTTGATCGTCTTGAACGAATAGCGGCCCTCGGCATCGGTCACCGCCTGTCCCCAACCCTGGAAATTCGGGTCGGGGCGCGCGGGATTCGGATCGGCCGGATGGCCGTACCTGCCGTTCGAATCGGCCTGCCAGAGGTCGACCAGCACGCCCTCGAGCGGCCTGCAGGACTCGTCCAGCACGCGGCCCTGCACGCGAATCACCTCACCACGAGCCGGTGAGCCATGCCCCGTCAACCGGGTGAGATCGACGTCTTTGTCGACCTGCTCGAAGACCGGAAAAAACGGGCCGGTCGTCTGCTTCGGCGTCACGGCGCAGGATTCTGCCGCGCTGGCCGAACCCGCGATTGCACCCAGCGGCAGCGCCATGCCGGCGCCGAGCAACTGCCTGCGATTCATCTTGTTGATACGGTCCGACAATTTCCTCTCCATCGGTGACGCTTACCGCCGCTGCGGCCGACCGAGACTAAACCGGCCGGTTGTATCGATCACGCTGCGCTGCGACATCCGGTCCACGCGGTCGCAGCCGCAACTGCCAAGCCACACCGGCGCCGTGCAACTGCGACTGCGACTGCGGCGGTTTGTGTACGGTGACGCTGCGGCGCCGTGCGATGTTTTCGGGCGTGCCCGAAAACTCGCTCAGGCGCACTCTCGCAGATGGGCGATCCGGAGCCTCTGCCCGAGCGCGTGTCTGCCTTTCCAAGCTCGGGCAGAGGCTCCGGATCGCCCATCCAGGGACGACGCGTGTCTGCCTTTCCAAGCTCGGGAAGAACGACGGCAGCGACCGCCTGCGCCTGGCTTGGAGCGAACTGGCGCGAACGTAGTGACTAGCGCGGCGCCGACGTCGGGGCCGCCGCCGCCTGCCGCCGCTCGCGCTGGATCAGGTACAGCCCCGCCCCGATGACGATCGACCCGCCCAGCAACGTGAGCGCGCTCGGATAGGCGCGCCAGATCGCGATGTCGAGCAGCGCGCCCCAGATCAGCGCGGTGTACTCGAACGGGGCGACGACGGCCGCCGGAGCGTTGCGGAACGCGACGGTGATCATCTGCTGCCCGATCGCGCCCATGAGACCCACGCCAGCGATCAGCTTCCAGTCGGCCTCCCAACGGATTTCATGCCAGCCCGGAAGGGACAGCGCGCCCGCGCCGACCATCAGCAGCACGGTGAAGCCGAGCACCATGCTCTCCGTCGAATCGGTGCGGGCCAGCAATCGCAGCGAGGACGATCGAAAGCGCATAGGTGATGAGTCCGACCAGCGCCCACAGCGACCCGGTCGACAGCCACTGGCCGTTGACCGGGCCCAGCATCAGCAGCACGCCGACGAAGCCGACGCTGATCGCCACCCACTGCCCGCTCACCACCTTTTCCTTGAGCACCGGCACCGACAGCGCAGCGACCAGCAGTGGCGCAAACATGAAGATGGAATAGGTGGTGGCCAGCGAGGATTCGCGCACCGCATTGATGAAGGCGTAGAGCATCAGCACCGCGAGGGCGCCGCGGAACACGTGCAACTTGATGTTGACCGGCTTGACGCGATCGAGCCGGCCACGCGCCACGATGACGAGCAGCACGAACGGGAGCGACGCCGCAGCGCGCAGGAAAGCGACCTGCAGCGACGGGTAGTGCTCCGACAGCAGCTTGAGCATCGAGTCCATGACCGCAAAGCTGGCCACGGACACGAGCATCGCGACGATGCCCTGGACGCGTTCGCGCTCCGCGGTCAGCGCTTCATCGCCTCGAAGAACTCGCCGTTGGTCTTGGTGTCCTTCATCTTGTCGATGAGGAACTCCGCGGCCGCCAGTTCGTCCATGGGATGCAGCAGCTTGCGCAGGATCCAGATCTTCTGCAGTTCCTCGCCCGAGGTGATCAATTCCTCGCGGCGCGTGCCGGAGCGATTGATGTTGAACGCCGGGTAGACACGCTTTTCGGCAATGCGGCGATCGAGGTGGATTTCGCTGTTGCCGGTGCCCTTGAACTCTTCGAAGATCACGTCGTCCATGCGCGAACCGGTGTCGATCAGCGCGGTGGCCAGGATCGTCAGGCTGCCGCCTTCTTCGATGTTGCGCGCGGCGCCGAAGAAGCGCTTCGGCCGCTGCAGTGCGTTGGCGTCGACGCCGCCCGTCAGCACCTTGCCGGAACTCGGCACCACGGTGTTGTAGGCGCGCGCCAGGCGCGTGATCGAGTCGAGCAGGATGACCACGTCCTTCTTGTGCTCGACCAGGCGCTTGGCCTTTTCGATCACCATCTCGGCGACCTGCACGTGCCGGCTGGCCGGTTCGTCGAACGTCGACGACACGACTTCGCCGCGCACGGTGCGCGTCATCTCGGTGACTTCCTCGGGCCGCTCGTCGATGAGCAGCACGATGAGATACACCTCGGGATGGTTGCCGGTGATGGAATTGGCGATGTTCTGCAGCAGCATCGTCTTGCCGGCCTTGGGCGGCGAAACGATGAGGCCGCGCTGGCCCTTACCGAGCGGCGCGATCAGGTCGATCATGCGCGCGGTGAGGTCTTCGGTGCTGCCCGTGCCGCGTTCGAGCTTGAAGCGGCGCGTGGGATGCAGCGGCGTCAGGTTCTCGAACAGGACCTTGCTGCGCGCGTTGTCCGGCGAATCGAAGTTGATTTCGCCGACCTTCAGCAGCGCGAAGTAGCGCTCGCCGTCCTTCGGCGGGCGGATCAGGCCGGAAAGAGTGTCGCCGGTGCGCAGGTTGAAGCGGCGGATCTGTGACGGGCTGATGTAGATGTCGTCGGGGCCCGCCAGGTACGACTGCTCGGGCGAGCGCAGGAAGCCGAAGCCGTCCTGCAGGATCTCGAGCACGCCGTCGCCGTAGATGCTTTCGCCGTTGCGCGAATGCGCCTTCAGGATCGAGAAGATGATGTCCTGCTTGCGCGAGCGGGCCAGGTTCTCGAGACCCATCGTCTGGGCGAGTTCGAGCAGCTTCGGGATCGGCTTGTGCTTGAGCTCGCTCAGGTTCATCGACTTGCGGCTGGCTTCGAGCTCGGCCGGGCTGATGATGTCGAGATCGTCGCCTTCCATCAGGTAATCGTCGGGCGGCAGTTCGTCCTGCCGCGGGCCGCGATTGCCGTCTGGGCCACCACCCCGCCCGCCACGCTTGTTTCCTTGCTGGCGATTGCGGTTCTGGTTGCCCAGGTAACCTCTCACAGGTTGCTGTCCAGAAAAGCCACGACGTCGCCCTTGCGGACCGCGCCGATCTTCTGGCCTTGGAGCTGACCGTTCTTGAACAGGATCAGAGTTGGGATGCCTCTGACGCTGAACTTCATTGGGGTTTTGGGGTTCTCGTCCACGTTCATTTTCGCGACGATCACCTTCCCCGCGTACTCCGCCGCTATCTGATCCAGAATCGGTGCGATCATCTTGCATGGTCCGCACCACTCAGCCCAGAAGTCCAGAAGGACGGGAACATTCGACTTCAACACGTCCTGCTCGAAGCTCGAGTCCGAGACGTGAACGATCTGCTGGCTCACCAGAGATTACCTCCGCTGGCTGAAATGGGTATTTGGGCACTGGTTACTTTCTTGAAGGGGTTGTGTGCGTCCCCGGAATCGGGTGACGGCAGGGGTCCGCGTAGGGCAAACTATCGAGATTGCTGGCCGTTGACTGGAGTTCTAAGAGGGATTCCGTTGCGCCGGGTCCGCCGGTCGGTTTCACCGGCTAGGGAGGACCGGGGCTAAGGCCCGATCGGCCGGCGACATGCTCGGGCGGGAGCGGATTAATCCGCGTTCCGGTTATTTGAACCCGCTTTTCCGTAATTTGCAAGGCCACATACGCCGATCCGGGACCGATGTCAGACACTCACCTCAGCGAAGTTTCCTTTACCCACCTCCATCTGCCCGAGTCGCTCGCCCGCGGCATCGCCGACGCCGGCTTCGAGCGTTGCACCTGGATCCAGGCCCAGACGCTGCCGCGCGCCCTCGCCGGTTTCGACATTGCCGGGCAGGCCCAGACGGGCACGGGCAAGACCGCCGCGTTCCTCGTGGCGATGTACGCGAACCTGCTGCGCAAGGACGCTCCGGCCGACCGCCCGGTCAACGCGCCGCGCGCGATCATCATCGCGCCCACGCGCGAACTCGCCGTGCAGATCCACCACGACGCCGAGATCCTCGGCCAGTACACGGGCCTGACGCTCGGGCTGGCCTTCGGCGGCGTCGACTACGACAAGCAGCGCCGCGTGCTCGAAGACGGCGTCGACGTGCTGATCGGCACGCCCGGCCGGCTCATCGATTTCTACAAGCAGCGCGTGTTCGACCTGCGCGCCATCCAGGTCGTGATCCTGGACGAAGCCGATCGCATGTTCGACCTGGGCTTCATCACCGACATCCGCTACATCATGCGGCGGCTGCCGGCGCCTGATCAGCGGCTCAACATGCTGTTTTCGGCGACGCTCGCGCAGCGCGTGCTCGAGCTCGCGTTCGAGCACATGAACGACCCGGAGCTCGTCCGCATCGAGCCAGACAAAATGACCGTCGATCGCGTGCGGCAGGTCATCTACTACCCGTCGATGGACGAGAAGCCGCGCCTGCTGGTGGGCCTGCTGAAACAGATGGATCCGCACCGCACGATGATCTTCGTCAATACGCGGCGTGGCGCGGACGAGCTCGAGACGCTGCTGAAGGCCAACGGCTTCAACGCGCAGGCGATGTCCGGCGACGTGCCCCAGACCAAGCGGCTGCGCATGATCCGCGACTTCCACAGCGGCGAGCTCGCGATCCTGATTGGCACCGACGTCGCCTCGCGCGGCCTGCACATTCCGGACGTGAGCCACGTCTTCAACTACGACCTGCCGCAGGACCCGGAAGACTACGTGCACCGCATCGGGCGCACCGCGCGAGCAGGCGCCGAAGGCGATGCGATCAGCCTCGGTTGCGAAGACTTCGTGCAGTCGCTGCCGGACATCGAGGACTACATCGGCCGCAAGATCCCGGTCGCGAGCGTCGCGCAGGAATTGCTCGCCGAGATCACGGTGCCGCGTTACGAGCGGCGGCGCTTCAGCGGGCCAGGCGGCGGCGGTTCGCATCGCGGTGGTGGTGGAGGCGGTGGCCGCAGCGGTGGCGGCGGTCGCGGCGGCCCTTCGCGCAGTGGTGGCGGTGGTGGTGGTGGACGCAGTCGCAGCGCTGGCGGCCCGCCCCGGCGCGACAGCCAGCCGCCGCGTCAGGATTCGTCACCCGCAGCCCATGCCGACCGGCCCGCAGCGCCCCACAGCAACGGCGGCGGCGGTCCCGCGCCTGCACCGCACCCGTCGGCAGGGGCAGCAGGGGCCCCGACCGGCGGCGACGGCGCCCCGCGCAAGCGACGACGTCGTGGCGGCCGCGGCCGCTCGGGCGCAGCGCAGCAGGGCGATGGCGCAGGCGGGGCGCCTCAGGGTGGCGGCGGCGACTCCGGCTCGACGTCCTCGGACAACTGAGCCACGACGGACTCGCGCAGGTCGGCCAGCCTGCGCAGGCCGGCGATGCCGGCCACGGGCGGATGCGGCGGACGCGTCGAATCCGGCTGCAGCACCTGGTAGATCCAGCCCACCTGCGCGCGCCGCGCCGCTTCCAGTACCGCCACGCTGTCGTCCACGAACAGCGTGCGCGCCAGGGACACGTGGTGCGTGCGCTCCAATTGTTCCCAGAACGCCGGGTGCTCCTTCGGCACGCCGAATTCATGCGACGTCACCAGCTCATCGAAATGCCGTGACAGCTGCGTCTGCGCATCCTTCACCTGCAGGCTGAGCGGATGCGCATTGGTGGTGAGCAGCACGCGCTTGCCCGTGGCCCGCAGCAGGTCGAGGAATTCCTCGGCACCGTCCAGGTAGCGGATTTCCGCGCGCAATTCGTGCTTTAGCGCCGGCACGTCCAGGCCGAGTTCCTCGCTCCAGTGATCGACGCAGTACCACTCGAGCGTGCCCCGCTTGGCCTCGAAGCGCGGTCGCAGTTGCGCCATGGCGGCGTCAAAATCGAGTCCGCGCGCCTCACCCCAGCGCCGCGGCAGCAGTTCGAGCCAGAACAGGTTGTCGAAACGCAGGTCGAGCACCGTGCCGTCCATGTCGAGACACACGACGTCGATGCGGGACCAGTCGGGCAGAGGCGCAATGACCATGGACTCAGGCAAGTCGTGAATCCGCCGGCAGCTGGAGGGGCCGGTATGATACGACCGCACATCCCCGGGAGAAGACCCTTGCACGCTGCCTTGAATCGCGACCCCGCCTCGCTGCTGCCCGACGTCCTGCGACTGGCGGATGCCGCGGGCGTTGCCATCCTCGAGGTGTATGCGGCCGATCACGGCGTCGAATACAAGGCCGACGAATCCCCGCTCACTCGCGCCGACCGTGCCGCGCACGCGATCCTGTGCGCCGGGTTGCGCGAACTGACGCCAGAGATTCCGGTGCTTTCGGAAGAGGACGACGCCGCGCACGCGCCAGCCGTGCGCCGGTCATGGACCGATTACTGGCTGATCGATCCGCTCGACGGCACCAGGGAGTTCATCAGCCGCAACGGCGAATTCACCGTCAACATCGCGCTGATCCGCGGGCATCGGCCCGTGCTCGGCGTGGTCGCCGCGCCGGTGCTGGGCACCGTGTATTACGGTGCCGAAGGGATGGGCGCCTTCATGGCCCGCGCCGGCGAGCCGGCACGCCCGATCCAGGTGCGGCAACCGGCCGCCATACCGCTGGTCATCGTGGGCAGCCGCTCGCACCGCGGCGATTCACTCGACAGCGTCCTGGCGCGAGTCGGGCCGCACGAGCTGCGCCCGATGGGCAGCTCGCTCAAGTTCTGCCTGGTCGCCGACGGCATCGCGGACCTGTACCCGCGGCTGGGACCGACGTCGGAATGGGACACGGCCGCAGCCCAGGCGGTGGTCGAGGCAGCCGGTGGCGCGGTCACCACCCTGGACGGCCACCCGCTGCGCTACAACGAACGCGATACGCTGCTGAACCCGCACTTTCTCGTCTGCGGCGACCCGAGCCGCGACTGGCACCAGCTGTTCCAGGGCTGAGGCGTGGAGCTGTCCTGGAGCCTCCTGCTCCTGTTGCTGGCCTGCACGGGGTTTGCCGTCTTCTGGAACGACACCCTGAGCACCCGCGAGCGCGCCAACGATGCAGCCCGTGAGACCTGCGTGTCGACCGGCGCGGCCCTGCTCGACGGCACCGTGGTCTTCCGCAAGCTCAAGGTCGTGCGCGGCCTGGGCGGGCGGCTCGCGTTCGAGCGGACCTACGTGTTCGATTACACGCTCGACGGCGATACGCGACGGCAGGGCTTCATCGTGATGTTCGGCCGGCGGGTGGACAGCATCGGGCTGGACTAGCTCCCTTTTTGCGCGCTTGGGGGCTAAAGTAGCGGCCCAACCCGAATCCCACCGACAGCGTCTGCGATGTCTGAACAGAAGGACAACGTCGATACCGAGACGTTCCAGCACCTGCAACGTCTGCGGGGACTGCGCATCGAGCATCGCGACCTCGACGACGTGATCCATCGCCTGCAACTCGACTTCTCCGTGGATCAGGTCCAGCTGCGCCGGCTGAAGAAGCGCAAGCTCCTGCTCAAGGACCAGATCGCGCGCCTCGAAAGCCAGCTGATCCCCGACCTGAACGCGTGACGGGATGAAATCCCAGCTGCAGACGCTCAGCGAAACCCTCGCCAAGCTGCAACAACCCGAGAACCTGCTGCAAGTTGCCCTCATCACGGCGGCGGTGCTGCTCGGCTGGTGGGCGGCAAAGTTCGCGCGAGCCCGGATCACCGTCTCACCCGATCCGGAAAACCTCCCCGACCGCCTGCGCGAGCTGCTCTTCATCGGCGCGCCGCCGGCGCTGACGCTCGTGATGCTGGCGACGACGGACGGGCTGCTGCATGCGGCGGGCCTGGCCGCGGGCATGGTGGACACCGCCGTGCAGCTCACCATGCTGCTGCTGCTCATCCGGGTGATCATCTACGTGCTGCGGGTGTCGCTCGGCACGCGCGCCCGGCTCAAGGGCTGGGGCGCGGCGATCACCGGCGTGATCTGGGTCTTCCTGTCGCTGCACCTGCTGGGCTGGGGCGACGAGGTCATCCGGGTCCTCGATGGCATGGGCATGCAGGCCGGCAAGACGCGCATCTCCGTCTGGTCGGTGATGAAGCTGCTGGTCACGGTCAGCGTGTTCGTGTTGCTGGCGCTGTGGGCATCGCGCTGGCTCGAACGGCGCGTGCTCAAGCTCGACGCACTGGCGCCCACGATGCGCATCGGCATCGCCAAGTTCGTGCAGGCGTTCCTGGTCGGCATCTCGGTGCTGGTCGGTTTGAATGCGGCCGGGCTCGACCTCACCACGCTGAACGTGCTGACGGGCGCCATCGGCATCGGCCTGGGTTTCGGCCTGCAGAGCATCGCGGCCAACTTCGTCAGCGGCTTCGTGCTGCTGATGGACCGCTCGATCAAGCCTGGCGACGTCATCAGCTTCACCGGCACGACCGGCACCGCGACCGAGGGCTTCGGCTGGGTCGAGGAACTGCGGGGCCGCTACGTCGTGGTGCGCGATCGCGACGGCGTCGAGACCCTGGTGCCGAACCAGAACCTGATCACCAACCCGGTGATCAACTGGAGCTACACCGACCCGCGCGTGCGCCTGAAGCTGCCGATCCGCGTGAGCTACAAGGACGACCCGGAGCTCGCGATGAAGCTGCTGCTGCAGGCCACCGACGAGCATCCCCGCATCCTGCGCGATCCGGCGCCGGTCGCGCGCCTGATGGGCTTCGGCGACCATGGCATCGAGCTCGAACTGCGCTTCTGGATCCCCGACCCGCAGGAAGGCGTCAACAACGTGCGTTCGGACGTGAACCGTCGCATCTGGAGCCTGTTCAAGGAATTCCACGTGACGATCCCGGTGGCACAGCGCGAAATCCGGGTGGAGATGGCACCGGCCTCTTCCCCTGTCGCAGCGCGCGACTGACGGCGGACCGCCACGGTGCCGTTCGAAATCAATGCCACGCTGGCGATTCCCGATGACCTGATCGAGTTTCGCGCCGTGCGCGCGTCGGGCCCCGGCGGGCAGAACGTCAACAAGGTGTCCAACGCCGTCGAGCTGCGGTTCGATTCGGCGCGCTGGGACGCCTTGTGGCCCAACGCGCGCGCACGCCTGGAACGCCTGGCGGGGCGACGCATGACGGCAGAAGGGTTGATCGTGATCGACGCGCAGCGCCTGCGCTCGCTCGAGCAGAACCGTGCGGACGCGCTGGAGCGCCTGCACGCCATGATCACTGCAGCGCTGATCGAGCCGAAGCCGCGCCGCAAGACGAAGCCAACGCGCGCGTCGAAAGTCCGCCGGATCGAAGGCAAGGTGCAGCGCGGCAAGGTGAAGACGCTGCGCAGCAAGAAATTCGAAGACTGACGGGGCCGTGCGGTCCCCGCGACCAACCGTCATCGTCCATGACGACGGCCGGCAGCGGTGATCGGGTCGTCCGTGACCCCCTGCGGCTCATCCCTGATTCCCAACCTGCGACCAGACGACTGTAGTCGCTGCGGTGAGGTCGCGAACTCGGTGCCGCATCCTCGCGGGTGTAGGACACGACTCACCTGTCGCCGCAGATTCGCTCGCGGCGCGTGTTAGCCCGCGCGGGCCTTGCGCTTGCCCCACCATTGAGCAGCGACACCAAACGCGGCGAGCCACAGCGCGCGCGTCCGGAAAATCGACATGACGAGCGTCCACACCACATTGCGTCGATGACGCGCGGCGCGTACTTCGTCGTCGTCGATATAGGTGGCGAGCCAGGCCCGCTGCATGTCCATTTCGAGATTCAGCAGCCGCAGCCGCTCACGGGGTTCCATGCGTGGGCCTCTCATGGCCTGACTGCACCGGCGGCGGCGGCGAGGTCATTTCCTCAGGCGGCGTGACCAGTGGGTGCGGCATCTCCATCTCCGTGGGCGTGGGCGTGGGCGTGGGTACAGCCGCGGCGGCTTCACGCACTTCGGTCTCGGCATGCGCGCGCGCGGCGAGCTTGTCCGGGTCGTGAGTCGCCGGATCCTTCAGCGCGAGGTTGACCATCGCCAGGTCGAGCCGGAGGCCTTTGGTGAATTCGGCAATCAGCGCCTTGTCGCGCGTCAACTGCTGCCTGGCATGAACGGCGCAATACGCTGTGATGGCGAACAGCAGTATCGACACCAGGCCCAGCACCCACGCCCGGTACTCCGGAGGCGTACCGAGCGCGATGAGCAGCAGGAGAGCTGACCATGAGCGCCATCGCCGCAATCGCGGCGAAGGCGTACCAGGCCAACCCCCGTCCCAGCGCCGATCGCTGCAGAACCAGCACGAGACCAGCCGCCTCGAGCCGGGTCTGCGCCATCGACCAGACGTGTCGAGCCAGGGCGCGTCGGGACGTCACGTCGCGCGGCTCCGTTCAGGTGTAGTCGGCTACGCCGTTCGCACCTGGGCGATGGTTGCGACGCGACGACAGCAGCATCGCCACGACCACGCCGATGCCGGCGCCGATGGCCACTGCGCGCCACGGGTTCTCGTGCACGTAGCGGTCGGCCTGCGTCATGGTGTTGTTGGCCACGGTCTTTGCCTGCTCGGCGCGGCCGGCGAGCCGGGTCTTGGCATCGCGCAGCGTCGACGAGACGCGAGTGCGCATGGCGTCGATCGCCTCGCCGCTCTCGTCACCCAGTGCGCGCAGCAGGTCTTCGGCCTGCGCGACGGTCTTGCTCAGCTGGGACATCGTCTCCTCATGGCGCGTGGCAAGATTTGCGGACATCTGCGTGTCGGCCATGTGTTCGTTGCTCATTCCTGCAGTGGTGTTGTTGCCGTACATCGTGGGTTGTCTCCGTGGGGCTTGTGATTCAGGTATCGACAGCCGCGCGGCTGTCCTGTTGGATGCGTGTGCATTCATGCGGCTTCCCGCTCGCGATCAACGCCAAGCATAGGTTGTGCTGCGTGGCAGCATCGCTGCTGTCGGTTCAGCCGCTCAGCTGCATGCTGCGCGACTCGCGCCCGTGTCAGCGGAGGCCTACCCCTTACAGGGCGGCGCTCGGAGGCTGCGGATCGGCGGCCGCTGCGCCGCCGTCCGTCTCCCAGCGCGTGCGATCCTCGACGGCAGCGCGCTCCTGCTGGTCGCGACGGCGCAGGGCGGCCCGCGTCGCGAGATACGTCGCGACCCCGGCAAACAGCGAAATCCATCCTAATTTGCGTGCGATCCTCATCGTCATGTACTCCTGGTCCAGATAGTGGTGGTAGAGACCGAGGCCATCGTCAGGCCGGTGGTCGACGCGGTCGTTTCGACCCCGCCAAGCGCGACCAGCCCCAGGCCGGCGATGCCCGTCAGCAATGTGATCCGTTCGCGGCTGCGCATGACTGGCGCGTCGCAAGCCTGGGTGTGCGACCTGCGGTAGCGTATTGCGGCAGCAAGCCGTTTCACCCGGGCAGCAGTGATACCGTGACCGATGCCGCCGTGAACACGAGCGTTCGACCCATTCATGCGTCAGCGCATTGCGCGCACTCGCGCTTGTTCCTTGCGAGCTTCTTTTGCTGCGGTGCGTCAGCTGCCGCGTGTAGTCCAGCGCGGACAGACAGCGAGCGTCGAAAGCGAATAATTCGCGCATCTTTCGCACGCGTGCAGCACGTTGCGCCAGCCGCCGAGGAACACGACGAATGAGCGACTCTTTGCACCGGGCGCGGCCCGCGCCGATGCTGCAGCCGCAGGCGGCCCGCCCCCTGATCGCCTTGGTATTCGAGGGCCTGAGCGAGCATCCCAAGCAACTGCCTTCTACGCTGTATTTCGACGCCATCGGCTCCGGCATCTATGACGCCTTGCGCGGGCAAGCCGAGCACTATCCGGCCCGGGCCGAGGATGCCCTGCTGCGACGCCATGCAAGCGACATCGCGGTGCTGGTCGGTGCCCATGCAGCCGTGGTCGATTACGGCGCGGGCGACGGGCGCCAGGCACGCGTCCTGGTGCAGGCACTGCGGGATCCGGTCGCGTACGTGCCGATTGACGTGGAGGCGTCGCAGTTGCGGTACACGCGCGAACGCATGGAGTCGTTCCGGTCCCGCCTGCCGGTACATGAACTGTGCCAGGACCTGCGCGAATACATGGTGCTGCCGGCGGCAGCGGCCAGTGCGGCGCGCAAGGTGGGGTTGCTCGGCGGCATGCCGTTCGACAGCTTTCGTCCACTCGAGGCCGTGGCCGTATTGAACTCGATCCGCGGCACGCTGGGACCAGAGGGCGGCCTCGTGGTCGGCGTGGACCTGCACAAGGAACCCGACGCGATGCGGCGCGCTTACGAGGATGCCGCGGGCCACGCCAGTGCGCTCAACCGCAACGTTCTCGAGCGCCTGAACCGCGAGCTTGACGCCACGTTCGATCCGCAGGCATTCGGCCATGTCACGCGCTGGAACGACGCGCAGCAGCGCGTGGAGGTGGTGCTGGTCAGCCGCAAGGCGCAGGTGCCACGTGTGGCCGGTATCGATGTACCGCTGGCCGCCGACGAGGAGATCGTGACGCTGCACAGCCATAAGTACACGCCGGAAGGGTTCGCCACTCTGGCGCGGATCGCGGGCTGGGAGGTGCGCGATTCGTGGACCGACCCGAGGCATGGCTACAGGCTCCACTACCTGGACGGGTCGACGGGATAGTGGCGCGTGGTCGTCTGCGCCCTGTCGCGATGACGTCATGCCCGCGCACGACGTCGTCGGTCGAAGGCTGTTAAGCGATTCCCGCGAGGAGGAGGCCGACGGTGATTTCTTCGCGCCACCTGCGCTGGTAGCGCCCGGCTTGGGGCCACCCAGCGAGGTGCCTAGATCGTCCTGCGCGTCGCCGCGCTCGCCCCGGACCGGTGGTTCGTCTCAGCTCACCGCAGCAACGTGCCCCAGTTGCCTGCGGTAAAGGTGAAGCTTGTTGTACAGCGTCTTTACACTGCACCCGAGCGCACTCGCCGCGCGCCGCTTGTCGCCACTGAAGTGTTCCAGCGTCGCAACGATGAAGGCACGCTCGATGTCGAACAGCGACGATCCGATCGGTAGCGTGATCGACAACCCGTCGTCGGGCCCGTGCCAGGCGCCCTGCCCGTTGGCGCGCGCAGGCGCTGCGCCGAAGTCGTGGTCCACGTCCAGGACCTCGTCGCAGAATACGAAGGCACGCTCGACCGCGTTACGCAACTGGCGCACGTTGCCAGGCCAGTCGTAGTGCGCAAGTCGCTCGCGCATGGCGGCGGAGAACCGCTTGTTGCAAAGGTGACGCCGATTGAGTTCGCCGAGGAAGAAGTCAGCGAGCTCCCGGATGTCGCCCGCGCGCGCGCGCAGCGGCGGCAAGCGGATCAGCACGACGGCCAAGCGATAGTAAATGTCTTCACGGAGGTGGCCTGCCTCCACGGCCTGGACGGGCGAGCGATTGGTCGCCGCCAGTACGCGGACGTCGACCGGGATCTCCATTGCGCCGCCCACGCGCCGGACCCGCTTCGTCTCGAGCACACGCAGCAGTCGCGCCTGCATCTCGAGCGGCATCTCGGTGAGTTCGTCGAGCAGCAGGGTGCCGCCGTCCGCGCGCTCGAAGACACCCGCATGCGTGCGCGACGCACCGGTGAAGCTGCCTTTTTCGTACCCGAACAGTTCTGCTTCGATCAGCGTGGTTGGAATGGCGCCGCAGTTGATCGCTACGAAGGGTCCCTCGGCGCGCGCGCTGCCTGCATGCAGCGACTCCGCCACCAGTTCCTTGCCGCACCCGCTCTCGCCGCAGATGAGAACGGCCGAATCCATCGGTGCGACGCGCACGATCATGCGGCGCACTGCATCCATGGCGGCGCTCGCGCCTATCAGTCGATGGGCGACGGCAGGCGGCTCTACTGCATTCACGTTCGGTGTTCCTTGGTCGGCGGCGGCGGCAACGGTGCGGTCGGCATATTGCGGAGGCGGGGTGTCGTCGGGCGCGCGGCCTGGCGCGGGAGTGTCGCCCGGGAATCGTTCCGGAATCGGTGCAGGACCGGGCCCGAGCGGGGGCGGCGTGCCGCCAGGCTGCTCGGCGGGTGGCGTGCGGGGCAGTTCCTGCTGCATGCGGCTGAACTCGGTTTCCATAGGTGGCTGGGATCCGTGGGCGTGCAGTGGGAGGGCGGCATTTGCCGGGAACGTCGAGCATGGGTGACGCATCACCGGCTGTCGTTCGGCCGGGTCCCAGCGCCTTGTGGGACGCTGCCGACTTCGGCGCCGACTCACGCTAGACTGCGCTCATGGCCAGGGATGCAAAGCCGATCGAGGTACTCATCGCGGAAGACAATCGCGACCTGTGCGCGGCGTTGTGCGAAGTGATCAAGACCCAGCCGGACATGAGCGTCACCGGCACCGTCGCGCGCGTGGCCGAACTGCTCGAACTGGTCCCGACCACCACGGCGCGAGTGCTCATACTCGATCTCGACCTGGCAGGTGAGTCGAGCGTGCCTGCACTGCAGGCGTTCCGCGCAGCGCACCCGCGGCGGGCGGTCGTCGTCTACAGCGGGCATGATCCGGGCTCGATCGGGCCTGCGTTCGCCGGTGTGGGCTCCTGCGAATACCTGACCAAAAGCGGCGACCCGCAGGAACTGATCGACGCGATCCGGCGCGGCGCCCAATACGCAACGGGCGCCGGAGCCTGACGGTCCCGGCGCCCGCCGTTGCAACGCGGGTCGCAACGTCCCGGCGCGCTTACCCGCGCGCAGTGCCGCGGCGAATCAGGTTGACGATGACCAGCAGGATGACGGCGCCTGCCAGCGACACACCGAGTGAAGCCAGGTTGAAGGCCCCCTCGTTGATCGTGCCCACGCCGAGCATCGGCGAGATCAGCCAGCCGCCCACCAACGCTCCGACGATGCCGACGATGACGTTCAACAGCACGCCTTGCTGCGCGTCGGTGCCGACGATCAGCGAGGCGATCCACCCGATGACGCCACCGACGACCAGCCAGATGAGGATATTCATTCATTTCTCCTTGAGCAGCGCGAGCCGTTAAATCCGGGTTGCAGCCTCGCTTGCTGCCGGGGCGGTCGATGTCGGACGTACGCCGAATTCGCCGTCAGTGATCCCAACCATGGCCTGCGCGCGGAGGCGCGGCGACGAAACCGTAGGACAGGTCCGGCCACCGTTGTATCGCTTGTCTGGAGGTGCCGCATCGTGCTTGTGCCCATCGTGTCTGCTGGCGCAGTGCGGCGCCGCGATTCACATGGAGTGAGAAAATGGCTATGCAAAGATTGATCATCGCTGCCGCGGTGCTGGGCATGACGCTCGGCGCCGTCGGCTGTAACCGCCAGGAGCCCGTAGGCGAGGTGCGGGAGGACGTCGCCGAGGCGCAGCAGGAGGCAGACGAGAACGTTGCCGAGCAGCAGGCGGATTCGGTGGCCGCTGCCGGAGGCACGGTGGAGGACCGCGCCGAAGCTGACTATGACGTCGCTATTGCCAAGGCCGACGGTGACCGCAAGGTGGCCGAGGAAGCCTGCGAGGCCATGAGCGGCGACGCGCAGGCGAACTGCAAACTCCAGGCAGAGCAGTTGTACGATTCAGCCAAGGTGCAGGCACAGTCCCAGCGCGATGCGGCGCGCGGTACCGGCACGATGGCCACCGGCGCAACCGGCGGCGCGACCGATACCAACGATCTGGCGCCCAAGAGTGGCGGCTAGCATCTGATTGCACTGGCGCGACCCGCGCCGGCCCGGCCCATCAGCTGGCCGTCGTCGGGATCGCTGCCACGTCCTGCCGAGGAAGCGTCAACTCCAGGGCGAATATTGCGCCGCGATGCGCCTCCATCCAGGCGCCGCCAAGGGATTCCAGCCATGCCCGCAGTGCAAGCAAGTCATTGCGCGCGGCGAGCGGCAGCGGCGCTGTGCATTCAGTTTCGATTGCAAGCAGCAGCTCGCCGTTTTTTTCGCGCAGGCGGAGGCTGACTCGATTCATCTGGCGCCCCTCCAGCAGGCGCTCGACGACCCGATAAGCCGCCAACCCCACCGGGCCCGCGACTACCGCACCCGTGAACTCGGGCAATTCGAGTGAGTACTCGGTGCCCGCCGTGCGGCAGGTTTCCTCGACCAGGTGGCGCAGCGCCGCCGACAAGCCGAAATGGTCCAGCAGCGCCGGATGCAATCGCTGCATTTCCGAACGCGCGTTCTGGATCACCGCCTCGAGGATCTGGTCGACCCGCATGACCTGCTCGTTCCAGTCGGCGTCGCTACCGGCGCGATTCGTCATTCGTGACAGATCCATCCGGGCGGCTGCCAGCATGCCCGCCACGTCGCCATGCAGACGCCGCGCGATGCGCGCCCGCTCGTGCTCGAGCTGCGCCTGGACGTGCGCAGCCAGTGTCGCAGCCTCCCCTGGGGCCAGGCGCTGCGGCATTTTCCTGGGACGAGTCAAGGCGCACTCCCGGACGGAACTTTCGTCGCTGCAGTATGCCTGCGTCCAGCAGGCGCTTTCTGTGTCTGTAGGACAGGTCCGACAGCTGCGCCGAACCGGCCCGCGGCAGGCGTACACTGGCCGCGAACACCGCATGGCGCGGCGGCAGGATGCTTGTAGTCATGAGGAAAACATCAGTAGTGGTCGTGGACGACCATCAGGTCGTCTGCGCCGGACTGCGGACGATGATCAACGCCCAACCCGACCTGGGCGTCGTCGCGGAAGCGACGTCTGGCAAAGAAGCGCTGGAAAAGCTGAAAGAGACGTCAGCGGACGTGATGCTGCTCGACCTCTATCTGCCCGACATGTCGGGACTCGACGTGTTGCGTTACGCGCGATCGCACTACCCGCGCACCAAGGTCCTGGTGCTCAGCAGCTACCCCGAAGCCCAGTTCGGCCTGAACGTGCTGCGCGGCGGCGCCAGCGGATTCATCGGCAAGGGCACCGAGGCCCCCGAGTTGATGCGCGCTCTGCGCACGGTTGCCAGGGGCGGTCGCTACGTCGGGCCCGAGCTCGCCGAGCAACTGGTCGCAGGAGTCTGCGGTGACTCCAACGCGCCATTGCACGGCAAGCTTTCAGAACGAGAATTCCAGATCTTCTGCAAGCTCGCGCAGGGCGAATCGGTGTCGCAGATCGCGGCACGACTCTTCCTCAGCGTGAAGACCGTGAGCACGTACCGGCGGCGCATCCTCGACAAGATGACGATGAAGAGCAACGCCGAGATCACGGGCTACGCCATCCGCAACGACCTGATCCGCTGAAGCGGATCGTCGCAGCCGCGCCAGACCAGGACCGCGCTGCGGCCCTCGTCCGGCGCGCGGCATCAGCCGCAGCGCCGTTCGACGCTGCCCCAGTCCACGCTGCTCCAGAGCATGTCGAAGTAGTTGCCGCGCTGGGCGGGAGCGAAGTCGAGCAGGTAGGCGTGCTCCCACAGGTCGAGCGCCAGGACGACGCGCAGGTTCGCCGGCACGCTCAGGTGGTGCAGGTCTATCCACGCGTTGTGGAGCACATTGCGAACCGGGTCGTGGAGCACCACGATCCAGCCGATGCCACGCAACTTGGAGAGAGCGGAGGCATGCTGCATCCACTGCTCCAGGCTGCCAAACGATCTCGAAGCCGCGTCGGCGAGCCGCCCATGCTTGTCCGGACTGCTGCCGCCAGGGGCGCCCAGCGCTTCGAAGAAGAGCTCGTGCAGCACCACACCGTTGTGCTCGAACGCAAACCGCCGGGCATGGGCCGCGAGGTCGAGCGGCGTGACAGGCTCACCCGCGGCCGGGAACGCGGCCCGCTGCTCTTCCAGCAGCATGTTGAGCGACTTGACGTAGCCCTGGTACAGCTCCAGGTGGATATCGACGGCGCGAGCCGAAAGTCCGGTCACCGCCGTGAGATCGAACTCGCGCGCTTCATAGGGTCCGCTCGCCTGTCCCGGCACCGCTGCGCTCACGACGCCACCTGCAACGCCATGCGCTGAAATTCGAGAGGAGTCGCGCGCGTCCCGGTCTCGTTCGTTGCGTGAGTCATGACTGATCCTTTTGCGTTGTCGTGCGTCGTGAGCAAGCAGGATGCGCCGGATGAATGAGCACTGCGTCCGGGCTGGCGTCACGACGGGTGTAGGACGAGCGCCCGTCCAATGGACAGCGTTTTGACGCTGGTGGTCTCAGTTGCTCTCCTGAGCCTGTTGCTCGCGGCAGAGACCGGCCGACTGCGGTTGCAACAAGTTCAGCGCACGACGCGCTTTCGTGTAGTTCCTGCAACCTGCGCGAGTCGTCGCGTGCCCGGCCAGTGCCACGTGTCCGACAATGCTTGCAGGACGGCCGGACGGCGATCGTAATCCCGCGACTTGTCTGGAAGGCAGCTCGCGCCCAAAGCGAGCGCGTCGGCTTCCCTATCTGCCGCAGCAGCTGTGGTATCGAGCCCATGCCAGGGTCGGCGGACAGCGCGCGTTGATGGCATGCGTGTTGCAGCGTTCAGCAGACGAACCCTGCAAGGAGAGCCCTATGAGACATGCATCCCTCGCGACCCGGACGGGTCTTTTGATCGTCGCAATCGCCCTCGGTGCCTGTACGGCGACGCCCTCACAACAGTCGGCGGGCGAAGTCGTCGATGACAGCGTGCTGACAGCCAAGGTCAAGACGGCGCTGATCGAGGATCCCGTTGCCAAGGCACGCGACGTCAACGTCGAAACGTATCGCGGCGTCGTGCAGCTGGGCGGCTTCGTCGACACGACGGAGCAGAAGGCACGCGCCGGCGAAGTGGCGAAAGGCGTAGGCGGCGTGAAGGAAGTGCGCAATGACCTGCGCGTGAGCGACCCGCAGGCGACCGTCGGGCAGGTGGTCGACGACAGCGCGCTCACCGCGGCCGTCAAGGGCAAGCTCATTGCAGACCAGACGATGCAGTCGTACAAGGTCAACGTCGAAACCCAGAACGGCGTCGTGCAGTTGACAGGCTTCGTGGATTCAAGTGATGCGAAAAGCCGGGCGGCCGAAGTGGCCCGAACGGTGGATGGCGTCAAGAACATCCGCAACGATCTGGAGATTCGCCAGCTCTGACCACTGAATCAGAGTGGGGCCTTCCCGGGCCCACCGCGGCCCGGGAATCTCCACGCCACGGCGCCCCTACCCGGCCTTGGCGGGCGGCCGCCGATGGCGGCCGACGTTCGTCGCCAGCCACACGGTCGCGCGGCTGCGTACGGTGTCGGCCCGCCGCTCGGCTTCCGCGTCAGACTCCGCACGCGACAGTTCCTCGGCTGCAACCTTGATCGTCACCAGCAGTGGCGTCGCCAGGGCAACGCCCGCCACGCCCCACAGCCACCCACCGAACCAGAGGCCCAGCAGGACCAGTGGCGGGCTGATATCGAGTCTGCGGCCCACCAGCACCGGCTGCAGGACCTGGCCTTCGAGTGTGGTCAGGATCAGGTACGTTCCGGCGACGCTGGCCGCCTTGCCGACGCCATCGAATGAAACGAGTGCGACGACGGTCAGCAGGGCCATGGTCGTCGCGGACCCGGCGTAGGGCACGAAATTGAAGGTGAACGCGATGACGCCCCACAGCAGCGGATTCGGCATGTCGAGCCACGCCATGGCGGCCGCGGTCCCCACGCCGAGCAGAAGGTTGCTGAAGGCGATGGCAGCGAAGTAGCGCGCGAGTTCGCTGCGCGCCCGCTCGAACACCTGCCCTGCGCGGCCCCAGTGCGAGCCCGGCGTGGCGTTGCGCCCAAGAGTGGCAAGATCCGCCGCCAGCAGGAACAGCGCGAGGAACAGCATGCTGACCATGGCGATGAGCCAGTCCTGCGTGCTCTCGACGAAGCCCTTGGCTTCGAGCGCAACCGGCGTGGGCTCGCCCTGCGGTTGCACGGCAGGTTCGGCCATCCGTTCGGCCTGGGACGACACCGATTGCACCTTGGCGATGAAGCGCGTGACCGGCCGGATCTTGGCCTCGAGGGTTCGCATCGTCGCCGGTGCTGCCTCGAGCCATTCGCGGGCGGGGCGCCACGTTGCGCTGACGCAGGCTGCCACCAGGGCGACGACGGTGACCACCACCAGCACCGCGGCGACGACTCGCGGCAGGCCGCGGCGCACCAGCATGTCGACGGCAGGTGAAAGCAACAGGGCGATGAACATGGCGAACAACACCGGCACCACCATCG
This sequence comes from uncultured Gammaproteobacteria bacterium, assembly GCA_963746325.1. Classification (GTDB taxonomy): domain Bacteria; phylum Pseudomonadota; class Gammaproteobacteria; order Steroidobacterales; family Steroidobacteraceae; genus RPQJ01. The sequence goes on from CAVVBC010000005.1 coordinate 422,468, forward strand.
ACCCCGAGAGCTTGAGGGCTGCGATCGTCGCAATCGTCGTGAGCAGGACGATGCTGTTGCGCAACGTGCGCGAGCGAGCGGGCGCCGGCCCCACCGGCACAGGGCTCGGTGCGGTCTCCGCAGCGGGGGGTGGGTGGGCCGTGGGCTGCATCAGCCGCAGTATCCGGCGCGCACCGCTCGATCGCACACCCCTGCGGCAGTAGGCGCTGGCCTACAGCGCGGCTGCGACGCAGCCGGATCAGCGATGCACGACCTGCAGGATGCTGTTGCGGATCTGCTCGTGCAGCACCAGTTGTGCATCCGCGGCCACCGCTTCCAGCACCGCCGCATCGAACACGATGCGTTCCTCGGCCCCTTCGGAGATGACCCGTCGCTCGCGCAGGCGTTCGATGAAGTTGCCGAACAGTGCGCGGTCGAAGAACTCCGGCGAGTTCAGTTCGTACAGCATGGCCATGCGTTGCGCGGTCAGCTGGCATTGGCGCTCGAGCGCATCCTGCGTCAGGCGACCACTGCCTGCACGCAGCAGCAGCGAGATGGCGAGGTAGTAGCGCTCGAGGATCGGCACCGTGATGCGTGCCAGCACCGACAGCTGCACTGCTTCGCTCGCCACGGCGGGCGGACGCCGCCATTCCGCGCGGTCCTCCGACGCCGTGAGCAACCCGTGGTTCAGCAGGTCCTCGAGCAGTTCATCGACGACGGCCGGCAGCTGGTCGTCGCGCCAGTGCAGGAAGTATTCGTCAGCCACGTACGGGTAGACCCGTCCGGCGAGTCGCAGCAGGTCGGCGCGGCTCACGGATGCGTTGTTGAGGAACGCGCATGCCAGCAGCGAAGGCATCAACAGCAGGTGCAGCACGTTGTTGCGGTAGTAGCCGGAGAGCACGGCCGTCGACTCGGTCATGCCGACGACGTCGCCGAGCGGGTGCTGCTGGCGCTGGAGCATGCGCAACGATTCGCAATGGCGGATCATCGACTGGCCGTCGAGCGGCGTCACCCAGACGCGCGGCGAGTACGGCGCCTGGCGCATGAGCGAGGCATAGAGTTCGAGCTGCCGGACGAGATCGCCCTCGCCCATGCGCTGGCGCGGGGTGGCGAGCAACACCGTGCCGATGAGATTCACGGGCGTGACGCAGGCCGCGGCATTGATCCGCTGCATGATGCGATGCGCGAGGTCAGTGCAAAGCAGCGGGAGCCATGCGGGCTTCTCCTCGGTCACGGGCTGCGACCGGCTCCAGTCGGGCACGTGGCTCGCCAGGAGGTCTTCGAGCGGCAACGGCTCGCCGAAGCTCACGTAGACCTTGCCGAAGCGGCTGCGCAGTTCCGGCAGCGTGCGCAGCATGCCGAGGACCGATTCCTTCTGCTTCGGCCGGCCCGAGAGCTCGCCCACGTAGGTGCGCGCCTCCACCAGGCGCTCGTAACCGAAATAGATCGGCACGAAGACGACGGGACGGACCGGGTTGCGCACGTACGCGCGCACCGTCATCGCCAGCATGCCGGTCTTGGGCTTCAGCAGGCGACCCGTGCGACTGCGCCCGCCTTCGATGAAGTACTCGAGCGAGTGACCGCGCGCCAGGATCGTGCCCAGGTAGCGCGAGAAGACGGCGGAGTACGTGGCATTGCCACCGAAGCTGCGACGCAGGAAGAACGCGCCGCCACGCCGCAGGAACGAGCCGATCACGGGCATGTTCAGGTTCACGCCCGCCGCGATGTGCGGCACCGCGTAGCCCTTCTGGTAGATCACGTAGGACAGCAGCAGGTAGTCCATGTGGCTGCGGTGGCAGGGCACGTAGACGATCTCGCTGCCTTCGTCCACCGACTGCAGGCTGGAGAAGTTGGCGAGTTCGACGCCGTCGTACAGCCGGTTCCACAAGCGCCCGAGCAGGCCGGACATGAACACCACGAAGGCGTGCGAATAGTTCGCCGCGATTTCGTACGCATAGCCGCGTGCCACCTTGAGCGCGTCGCGCCGCGATACCTGCCGTTCGCGGGCTTCGGCCCGCACGGCAGTGCGCACGGCCTGCGTGCGCAGCACCTCGGCCACGATCGTGCGCCGATGCGACAGGTCCGGCCCGATCGTGGCCGCGCGCTGGTTGCGGAACTGCACGCGCAGCTGGCGCCAGAGCCGGCGCGGCCCGCGTGGCATGCCGCGCGTCTCCATCAGTGTCGGCTGCAGCGCCATGGGCTCGCCGATCAGCACCAGCAGGTTGCGGCCGTTGATCAGCAGGGAGAGGAACTTGCGGAACCGACCGCCGAGGTCCCAGTCGTCCGCGACAGCCAGGCGCAACCACGTGCGCTCGCGGTCGGGCGCGCGGCCCCAGAACAGGCTGACCGGGACCAGCTCCGGATTGAAGGTCAGGTCAGCGCCGGCTGCGTTGGTCAGCACCCGCAGTGCATCCGGCATGCGGCGATCGATGCGCTGGCCGAAGAAGCCTGTACGCCGCTCGAGGAACAACAGGGAGCTCGGCAACAGCGCAGCGGGGCCCACCGGTGCGCGTGGATCTGGCAGCCCACGCTCGCGGCACACGTATTCGAGCACGGCCAGGTCGATGACGCTGCGCTTCTCGAGCGCGTAGACCTGTTGTGCGCCGCCGACGGCGGGCCGATTCCTGGCGTCGTCGGGCAGCACGGACGGACGGACCCACAACGCGACCAGCCAACGGACGATGGGCAGTGCCAGCCGCTCGAAGGCGGTGTAGTCACTCATCGCTAAGGCAGGCGGCCCGTGACGAGCAGGTGCCGGTCGGAAACGGTTCGCACCTGCAGTCCGTCCAGGCCGCAAGCCCGCAGTTGGCCGCGAATCTCGTCGGGCTCGAAGGCCGCGCAGAGCGAGGCGAAGAAGTCCGCCCGCAGCACCTCCGGCTCGTTCGCCGCGTACTGGTCAACGATGGCCTGGGCAGCCGCCGGCGACTGCGGACGGAACAGGTCCATGACCAGCACGCCGGCGCCGGGCAAGCCGGCTTCGCGCACGGCGGCCCAGAACACGGCCGGATCGTGCAGGTGGTGCAGCAGGCTGTTGCTCACGACGGCGTCGTACCCGGCCAGCGGCAACGACGCGCCGGGCAGCAGGCCCTGGATGAATTGCACGCGACCGCCGAGCTGTGGCGCCGCATGCAAGGCTTCGCTGGCAAACTGCAGCATGGCCGCCGAGCCGTCGATGCCGTGGACGGTGAGGCCCGTACGCCGCGCGGCCAGCCGCAGCACGATGTCGCCGGGTCCGCAGCCCAGGTCGAGGACCGCGCCCTGCTGCAGCTGCGGAAACTCGGTCTCGAAGCAATCGACGAAGCGCTGGTTGGGCTCGGCGAAGTCCGCCTGCGCGTAGGCACGGGCCTGTTCGGCCTCGTCCATCAGTTCGGGTTCGGGGATGCGCTGCATCGGGTGCTCCGCCGCGGGGCGAGGGTCGGTCGGCGACCTATTCTTCGTCTGCAGCCGTGGCTTCGCCCGACGCTTCCAGGGCCTGGTCGAGATTGTCCTTGCGGCCAAGGGTCAGGTCCTCGACGCCTCGTGCACGGTCCTGGGTCTGGATCATGTCGTCCAGCACCGTGGCATCCGTGTCGCGGCCAAGGGCCTCGTCCTCAGCCTGCTCGGCGGCTTGCGTGGCTTCGTCTGCCGGAGCGGGCGCCTCGCCGCCGCAGGCAGCAAGGATGAACAGCGCGCACAGGGCGAGCAACGATCTGACGGCAGCGGGCATGTCGGTTCCCCGGGGCTGGGGGCCCCAGGGCCGGGATTCTAGCGCCTTCCTCAGAGAAACTCGTCGATCTGGAACAGGAAGTACGCGAAGTAGTGGTTGATGGCCCGGATCTGGTCCAGCAGCCGGTGATCGGAATCGACGACGTGCAATGTTGCCTTCTGTTCCTTGGCGAACCGGATGCTGTTGTCGACCGGGATCACTTCGTCGCGCCAGCCGTGAATGATCGTGGTCGGGCAGTGCGCCGGACGCGGGCTGAATTTCTCGTACCCGGGCATGTACAGCGCCGGCGCCAGCAGGAACATGCCGCGCGCCTGCAGCAGCGACGAACCCGCCACCGACACGTAGCCGCCCATGCTCGAACCGACCAGCACCAGTGACCCGCGCAGGTCCTTGCAGAAGGCGAGCAGGCGGGTCACGCGCGCCTGTGGATCGTCGATGCCACGGTAATCGACGGACTCCACGTGGAATCCTTCCTCGCGCGCGATCTCGGCCATGGCGGCAATCTTGCTGCCCCAGGGCTCGCTGTCCTTGCCGTGTGAGAAAACGACGTAGCGCTCGGTCATACGGGCAGTGCTCCAGTCAGCATGCCTGCATCATAAAGCGTACCGCGCTACGATTTCGCGGCGTGAGTCTCATTCGCCCGACCACAGCAGTTGGTCCAGATCGCCCATGGCGGTGCCCCAGCCGTACCGCGCCAGGTCCACCCGGCCACGCAAGGCGTCGATCTGCTCGTCGCGCAGGCGCGCAATCTGGCGCTCACGCGCTGCTGAACCCGCGGGAAACGCGATGCGACCGCCCGCCGCGACGACGCGCTGCCATGGCACGCCACTGTCGTCGGGCAAACCCGCGAGCACCTTGCCCACGAGCCGCGCTTGCCGCGGCAAGCCTGCCCGCGCGGCCACCGCTCCGTAGGTCGTAACCCGCCCGCTTGGCACCTGCCGCACTACGGCAAGAATGGCTGCCGCGCGCTGCGCCTGCGCCTCGACCGCGGCGTTTGCGGCCCGCGGCACAGGCCGGGATTGCGGTGGACGAGACGTGCTGCGCATGACGCGACGCATGATGCCACGTCACTCGCGGCGCAGGTCCGCGCGCGGGCAGCCGACGATCTGAGAGAATGAGTCTTTGACGCGAGTGCCGTTTCCCGCGGAATCGGCACCCGTCGCCCGGGCGGAGCGCGCAGCACGGCCGGGATGCAGCAGGTGCCGTCGTCGCAGCGGAGTGGGTTTCGATTGCCGATCACTGACGCTCGTGAACTGGAGGGGTGGCACTTCGCCATCGACCGCGGCGGCACGTTCACCGATGTCGTCGGCGTCGCGCCGGATGGCGTGCTGCACTCATGCAAGGTGCTTTCTTGCGATCCGCACCGCCCTGCCGACCCGGCCCTGCGCGGTATCCAGGCTTTGCTCGACCGGCACGGCGCGACTGCCGGACGCCACGTACGCTCCGTGCGGCTCGGCACCACCGTCGCCACCAATGCCCTGCTCGAGCGCACCGGGGCTGCGACGCTGCTCGTGACTTCGCAGGGAATGCGCGACGCGCTGTTACTCGGCTACCAGGAAAGGCCCGACATCTTCGCCCGCGCCATTCGCAAGCCCCCGCCGCTCTACGCGCAGGTGGTGGAACTGCCCGAGCGCATGACCGCGCAGGGCGAGGTGCTGGTGCCGCTCGACGAGCCAGCGCTGCGCGCCGCCCTGGCCGCCGCACGTGACGCCGGCATCGAGGCGATCGCCATCTGTTTCATGCACGGCTTCCAATACCCGGCGCACGAGGCGCGCGCGGCGGAGATTGCGCGGGAAGCAGGTTTCGACGAGGTGATCGCCTCGCACGTCGCCGCGCCACTGCTCGGCTTCATTGCCCGCGGCGACACGACCGTCGCCGACGCCTACCTCTCGCCGGTGCTGCTGCGTTACACAGCAGAATTCCAGCGCAGCCTGCGCGAAGCGCATGGCGACGTCACCGTGTCGTTCATGCAGAGCAACGGCGGGCTGGTCGATGCCGCTGGCTTCCGCGGCGTGAACGGCGTGCTGTCGGGTCCCGCGGGGGGCGTGGTCGGCATGATCGCGGCTGGCAGCGCCGCCGGCGCTCGACGATTGATCGGTTTCGACATGGGCGGCACGTCGACCGACGTCAGCCTCACCACGGGCGCGATCCCGCGCTGCTTTGCAGCCGAAATTGATGGCGTCCGGCTGCAGGCGCCGGTGGTCGACATCACGACCATCGCCGCGGGCGGCGGCTCCATCCTGCGTTTTGCCGATGGCCGCCTGCAGGTGGGCCCCGCCTCGGCGGGCGCCGACCCGGGGCCGGCCTGCTATCGGCGCGGTGGACCGGCCACGATCACCGACTGCAACGTCGTGCTCGGCCGCATTCCGCCCGCGCATTTCCCGCACGTGTTCGGCGCGGCGGGCGACGAACCGATCGATCCCGGCGCGGCGCGTGCACGGCTCGCGGAGCTCGTGGCGATCGCGCGCACCGAGGCCGGGCTCGACTACACGGTGGAGACGCTCGCCGCCGCCTTCCTGCAGGTGGCTTGCGCACGCATGGCAAACGCCATCCGCGAACTTGCCCTGCAGCACGGCGAGGATCCCGCGCGCTTTGGCCTGCTCTGCTTCGGCGGCGCGGCAGGCCAGCATGCCTGTGCGGTCGCCGATCTGCTCGGCGCCCACGAGGTGCTGCTGCATCCACTCGCGGGCGTCCTGTCGGCGTATGGCATCGGCCTCACCAGCCGGCGGGCAGTGCGCCGGCGCACTGTCGAACGCGCGCTCGACGCGCAGGGGCACGCCGCCGGCGTGCAGGCGCTGGCAGCGCTGGAGCGGCAGGCGAGTGACGAACTGCGCCGCCAGCAAGTGCCCGCAGCGCGCATCGACGTACAGGCCCATGCCCACCTGCGGCTCGCCGGTTCCGACGCCACCATCGAACTGCCGTGGCAGGCAGCGGCGCCTCTGCGCGCTGCGTTCTTCGCCGCACACCGGCAGCTGTACGGGTTTGCGGATGAAAGCGCGGGACTCGTCATCGCGGCGGTCATGACCGAAGCCATCGAGCGGGTCGAACCGGTCGTCGCGCCGCGGGGCGATGAGCGCCCACCCGCCTCCTCCCCCGCTCCGGGCACGCCGACCGCGGTGGCGTGGATCGACGGTGCCGCGCACGACGTGCCGGTGCTGGAGCGCGCGCAGTTGCACGTGGGCGCGCGCGTGAGCGGCCCCGTGCTGCTCTGCGAAGACGGCGCGACCAGCTGGATCGCGCCGGAGTGGTCGGGTCAGGTCGTCGCCGGCGGCCTGCTCGTCCTGCAGCGTGTGGCTGCGCTGCGGAACTCCGCGCAAGTCGACGACGTCGCGGCGCCGCCCGACCCGATGCGGCTCGAGGTATTCAACGCACTGTTCATGCACGTCGCGGAGCAGATGGGCGCCGTGCTGCGCCAGACGGCGAGCTCCGTCAACATCAAGGAGACGGCTCGACTTCTCGTGCGCGATCTTCGATGCCGACGCGAACCTCGTGGCCAACGCGCCGCACATGCCCGTGCACCTGGGATCGATGGGTGCGAGCGTCACCGCCGTGCTCGAGGCCCATGGCCGCGACCTGCGGCCAGGGGATGCGTACCTCGTGAATTCGCCCTACGCAGGCGGCACGCACCTGCCGGACATGACGGTGGTGTCGCCGGTTTTCGACGCGACCGGCGAACACGTGGAGTTCTTCACCGCTTCGCGCGCGCACCACGCCGACGTCGGCGGCATCGCGCCCGGTTCGATGCCGCCCGACAGCGTCACCATCGCCGAGGAGGGAGCGTTGATCGCGCCGCTGCGCATCCTGCGCGATGGCGTGCTGGACGAGCCGGGACTTGCGCGAGGCGTTCTGCAACACGCGTTGGCCGGCGCGCAACTTTGCGCAGAATCTCGCCGACCTGCGGGCGCAACTGGCGGCCAACGCGCGGGGCGAGCGAGAGCTGCGGCGCGCCGCGGACGCGCACGGGCGGGCCACGCTGCTGGCCTACATGCGCCACGTCCAGGACAACGCCGAGCGCTGCGTGCGGCGGGCCATCCGCCGGCTGCGCGACGGGCGCTTCGAGTACGAGATGGACAACGGGCAGCGACTGGTGGCGGGCATTGCAGTCGATGTGGCGGCCGGAACGGCCATGGTCGACTTCACCGGGACGTCGCCGCAGCAGGCCAACAACTTCAACGCGCCGCGCGCGGTCACCATCGCGGCCGTGTTGTACGTGTTCCGCACGCTCATCGACGAACCGATCCCGCTCAATGCGGGCTGCCTGCGGCCGCTCACGATCATCGTGCCGCGTGGCTCGATGCTCGATCCGGTCGCGCCTGCAGCGGTGGTGGCGGGCAACGTCGAGACGTCGCAGTGCATCGTGGACACGCTGTATGGCGCACTCGGACTGCAGGCGGCCTCACAGGGCACGATGAACAATTTCACGTTCGGCAACGAGCAGTACCAGTACTACGAAACGATTGCCGGGGGCGCGGGAGCGGGCCCCGACTTCGACGGCGCGAGCGGCGTGCAGACGCACATGACGAACTCGCGGCTCACCGATCCCGAGGTGCTGGAAACGCGTTTCCCGGTGTTGCTGCGCGAGTTTTCGCTGCGCCACGGTTCGGGCGGCGCCGGCCGGCACCGCGGCGGCGACGGCCTCGTCCGTCGCGTCGAGTTCCGGGCCGCGATGTCGGCGAACGTGCTCGCGAATCATCGGCGCATCGCGCCGTTCGGACTGGCCGGGGGAGCCGCTGCAGCGCCAGGACACAACAGCGTCAGGCGCCGCGGTGGCGCTGCTTCAGAAACGCTCGCGGCTACGTTCGGGCTCGCCGTAGAGCCGGGCGATGAGATCCGGATCGAGACGCCGGGCGGCGGTGGCTTCGGGCCGCGGGACGTCTGAGGTGACGGCCGGCCGCGGGTCGGGCGACGGCTGCGAACAACTCCTGCGCCAGCGTCCGTCGCGGCGCGGTGGCGTCCAGGCTCGCATCGAGGCTGGCGTCCGGTGCCGGGACCGGGCGGTCGAGCACGGTGAAGAGCGTGTCAGGCGGCAACTGGCGTGAGAGTGCCGGCCGCACACTGCTGCCGTCGCGCCGGTGCGTCAGCATGTAGGTTCGATAGTCGCCGGCCCGCAACGCGGGCAGCGAGATCAGGCAGTGCACGATGCCGGCCTCGAGCTCGTCGGGCGTGTGCAGCCGTGCGTCGCAGGTGACCTCGCACGGTTGCTGCGCTGCCTCCTTGCCGAATGCGCCGCTGGTGGCCAGTCCGGCCAGGAACCCGCGCACCTGTCGCGCGAGTCGTGGCCAGCTGTTGCGGTCGCGGCCTTCGAACCGCACCCAGCGCGTGCCGTGCTCGATGCTGTTGAGCGCGAGCAGGTGGCGCCGGCGAAAGGTGAGCAACGAGCTCTCCGGCCCCAGCCCCGAGCCGCGTGCCAGCGTCTTGAGCGGGGCCGTTGCTGCGACGTTCGCGCGCATCGCATGCAGCGGATTGATGCCCTGCCCGATCAGGCGGGTGCAATCTGCATCCGCCAGCACGTGCAACGGCCGCGTGCCCGGCCGCAGCAGGATCTGCTCATCGGGAACGCCATCCCACGGCGAGTGATGCGAGTCCATTCGCGCCAGCGCGCCCGCCACGGCGCCGCTGTTGGCGAACGGCTCGAACCGGCCGCGCAGGCGATCGAAAGCCTGCACGCGCGGAAAGCACATGAAGGCGTGATCGCTCTGGAACGCGAGTTCGCGCAGGCCCTGCAGCACATCATCCACGGATGCCCAGGCCGCCGGGGGATCCACCAGCAGCAGCGCACGCCGTTCGCGACAGAACTGTGCCGCGACCAGCAACACGCCCGGACCCACGTCGCGATCGCGCGCCGGCGGCGGAATGCAGACAAAGTGCAGGTCGTCGATGTCACGCAGCGCGAAGATGCCCGTGCCGCGTTCGGCCGAACCGATGAGGTCGTAATCGGTGAGCGGCGCGCCGTCGTCGCCGTCGGGATTCGAGTCGACATAGCCGATCGGATGCCGCGCGCCGGGGCTCAACGTGCGGTCCGGACGCACGTCCGGCACCGCCCCGCGCACACGCACCAGCGTTGACTCCTGCAGGGCAGACGTGACGAACCGCGCCGTGCCGGCGGCCGTCGACAGGCGCCGGAAAATCTCCTGGTCTTCGACGTGTTCGGAACCGAACGTCCGCACGCGCTGCAGGACGAGATTGAAGCGGTCGTCCTCGCCGGGCTCGACGTTGTCGTAGTCGACCGACGCACGCAGCACTTCGCGCGAGCCCGGGCTCAAGGCTTCGAGGGTGAGCACGGACGAGCCGCAAGGCAGGCTGATGGTGGCTGGCCGGCCGCCGTTCAGGACGCGCACGATGACCGCTTCGCGGCCACCGTTGTCGAAGAACTGCTCGACGGCATAAGCGAGCATGCTCGGTTGCCACAGGCCGCCGAACACCTGGTTGTACTCGGCGAAACTGCGCACTCGCACCGGGCGATTGACCGGCCCACGCAGCGCGCGGCCGACGAAACCTGTCGTCGCCGTGGGCAGGCGGACGATGGGCTGGTCTGCACCGAGCGCCGTCGTCACCGTGATGCCGCTGAGAGGCGTTTCGCGCAACACCGCGCCCTGTATTGAAAAAATTACCTTAAATTACCACAACCCATGGGGCTTTGAAGCGGCCGGCGCCACCACCGCTGGTAGCCGGGTGCGGTCAGGTGTCGACGTTGGGAAGGGCCTTGGCGCGCGTGCGGCGCCGCGACAGCGACGGACTTGGCGGCACTGGGTGCCGGTGCGACGTGCTCGCGATATCGTGCTGTAAACCAGCGCAGCCCAGGCTCGCTCGCCGGGATCGGACCGGAGTCGGCCCCGTCCAGGTTGCTCATTCCCTGCTGCACGCGCTGCAACAGGCGGACATCGACCGCCAGCGCTTGCCGGCGCACACGCTGGTGCAGGTAGCGCGCGAGCCGCATTTCCCGCGTGGGGTCCGGCTGCGCATAGCGCAGCTCACGGTACGTGCAGCTGGCGCCCGCCTGCGGCAGGACCTGCAGCACCACGAGCCCATCGGGTGCGAGCTGCAGCCACGTGTTGGGCCACAGGAAGATGGACCGGGTCTCGGCCGGGGTTCCCGGCAGGTCCTGCAGCAGTCGACGGTAAGCCCGGCCCGACCAGGTGACGCCAGCGTCGTCGCTGGCGAGGCCGGCCCTGGCACCGATCGCCGCGCCGACACTCGGCGCGAACACGAGTGCGCCGAACACGCGCGGCTTGAGTCCGGGCCGTGCCACGTCGAGGTGGGCCGCGTCGAGCAGGTGCTCCGCCGCAAGCTTCCAGTCGGCCGCACACGCTGTCGTGCGCGGCTCGATCACGCGTCGCAGTGCGGCGAGGTCCGGCCACCCCTGGGCGACTCCGTCGAGCGCTGCGGCCAGCGATTCGCGCGGCATTTCGCCCGCCACGAAGACGAGACCGCGCCACTGCGCGACGTGAGCGGGCAGCAACGCATGCTGTGCCGGATCGAATCCCGCATCGAAGCGTTGTCCTGCCGGGATGCTGACCAGAGCTCCAGCGTCGTCATAGGTCCAGCCGTGATACGGGCAGCGCAGGTGTCCATCGACGCAGAACGCGAGGCCCGTGTGGCTGTCACCCTCGACGAGTCGCGCGCCGCGGTGGCGGCATGCGTTGCGGAAAGCCTGCAGGTCGCCGGTCCGCGTGCGCAGCACCACGGTCGAACGCCCCGCGCAATCGAAACGCACGGCTGTGCCCGCCGCGGGCAGGTCGGACGTGTGGCAGACGAACTGCCAGCTCGCCGCGAATACAGCCGCGGCTTCCAGCGGCGCGCGCGAAGGATCGAGGTACTGGCTGACCGGCAGGCCTTGCACGGTCGCCTAGCGCGTCCCGCTGGCAGCCACCGGTGTCGCGTCTGACGACGCAGCACGAATCGGCACCGGCCGATCGCTGCCATCCCAGTTCGCGCCGTCGGGAATGCGGTTCTCGACCAGCAGCGCAGAGGCGAGGAACGGCTCGAGCCCCACCGCCGGCTGCGCCACCGGAATAGCCACGCCCTTCGATGCATTGACGACCTGCTCCGCGAGGACCCAGTCCACGGCCAGAGCCGCGCCAGTCGCGCGCTTCGCCATTTTTTCCTGGACCTTCCTGGTGAAGCGCTGGCCCTTGGCCGCCGCCTTCGCCTCCGGGTGTTCCTCGTGCGGCGGGAACGACTGCACGTAGAACTGGCCGTCCTGCACCGTGTACAGCAGCGGCTGGTTCACGACCGTCACCTTGGTGCCGATAGGCAGCTGCGGAAAGAGCGTCGCGATGTCTTCCGGATACAGGCGGATGCAGCCGTGACTGGCACGCATGCCGACGCCCGCCGGCTTGTTGGTGCCGTGCATGAGGTAACTGGGCCAGCCCAGGTTCATCGCGAACGCTCCGAGCGGGTTGTCAGGGCCCGCCGGAACCCGAGCGGGCAGGATGTCGCCTTCGGCTGCGTGCTCCTTGCGCACGGACTCGGGCGGCGTCCAGGTCGGGTCCTTGCGCTTCGATACGATCTTCGTCGTGCCCTCGGGCGTCGCCCAGCCGACCATGCCGATGCCGATGGGCACCGTGACGACGGTGCGCTCTGCGCCCTTCGCGGCCTTGGGAAAGTAAAAGAGCCGGAGGGCGGCGAGATTGACCACGACGCCGTCATGCGGCGCGTCCGGCAGCACGAATTGCGTGGGCAGCACGATGCGCGTGCCGGCCTTCGGCAGCCAGGGATCGACGCCTGGATTGGCGTTCACCACTTCGTCGTAACCCAGGTTGAAGCGGCGCGCGATATCGGACAGCGTGTCTTCTTCGGCCGCGATGGTCGCCTGCAGCTGTCCCACCACCGTGGTCATTTTCGGCACATACGGAAACGTATGCGTCGCGAGCGGCTCGGCATACTGCGGCGGGGGCGGCTCAGCCGGCGGCGGCGGTGGCTCGTGCTGCGGCGAGAAGACGCTGCAACCGGAGAGCATCGGCGACACTGCCTAGCAGCACCGCACGTCGATGGTTGGAAAGTCGCTTCAAGGTCTCGTACCCCTCGTCTGAATCACAGGCCCGCGGCCGCCCGTTTACAGCAACGCAGGGCGGTTGGGCAACTCGTCTTCGTCGCGGCCGCCGGGAAGCGGCGGGTAATGGCGCGCCAGCAGCCTGCCGGCTTCCAGCACGCCCTCCACCGCGCCTTGCTCATAGTGCCCGGCGCGAAATTGTTCTTCCATGGTGTGGCAGACCGCCGCCCATTCCTGCGCGCTGACACGACCGTTGAAGCCTCTGTCAGCGACGATTTCGACGTCGCGGTCGGCCAGCAGCACGAAGATCAGGATGCCATTGTTCGCCTCGGTATCCCACACGCCGAGCGCCGCGAAGACCTCGAGCGCCCGCTGCCGCGGCGACTTGCCCGCGAAAATCTCCGCGGGTTCCAGGTCGACTTCGATCGCGAAGCGGATCTCGCCGCTGTGCGTCAGCTCGGACGCCGTGACGGCGCGCTCGATGGCTTCCAGGGTTTGGACCGGAAACAGGGCCGCAAGTTTGCGGCGCGTCGTGAACAGGTGCCGGAATGCGCGTCGCCAGTCCATGGTGCTCACCATCCGCCCGAGGCGCCGCCGCCCCCGAAGCCGCCACCACCGCCGCCGAAGCCGCCTCCGCCGAAACCTCCCCCACCGAAGCCACCGCCCCCGAACCCACCGCTGTGGCCCCAGCCGCTGCCGTGACGCCGGCTGGCCCAGCCGCCAGCGCCGGGTCCACCCCCGCCGCCCAGGCCGCCAAGCAGCGAGAAAATGAAGGCCAGCACGCCGGCGAAGACCGAAATGCCGAGCAGGCTGATCAGCATCCAGGTCAGGAAACCGACGATGCCGCCCGTCGCGAGGGCACCGCCCACGCGGCCGAACAGCTTGCGCAGGATCGAGCCGCCGACCAGCGCGAAGATGAACAGGAACGGCAACATGTTGAAGAGCCACGGGATGTTGGCCGCGGGCGAGCTGATCTCGGGGGCCGGCAACGGCTCGCCCTCGATCACGCGCATGATGCGGTCGACGCCGGTGTTGATGCCGTCGTAGTAATCGCCGCGCTTGAACGCAGGTGCGATGTCCTGCTGGATGATGCGATTGGCGGTGGCGTCCGGCAGCGCGCCTTCGAGGCCGTAGCCGACCTCGATACGTACCTTGCGATCGTTGAGCGCGACCAGCAGCAGTACGCCGTCCTCGACCTTGGCGCGGCCGAGTTGCCACTGGTCCACCACCCGGATCGAATACTGGTCTATGGCCTCGGGCTCGGTCGTCGGCACGATCAGCACCGCGACCTGGCTGCCCTTGGCCTGCTCGAAGGCGGCGAGCTTGGCTTCCAGTGCGGACGACTGGTCAGGCGTCAACGTGCCGGTGAGGTCGGTGACGCGCGCCGTCAACTGCGGCACGGCCACGAGGCCCTGCTGGGCGAACGCAGGCGCGACGAACACGACGCTGGACAGCCACAGCGCGGCCGCGAGTACGCATACCCGCCATGGCAGGCGCAGATAGGACAAGCGGGGGGTGGCGACCATGGCATGGCCCCGTGTCGCGCCCCCAGCGGGACGCGACACGGGGAACACCTCAGTTGGTCGCGGGTGCGGGCGTCGGCGCGGCCGCCGGCGCCGTCGGCGTCGGCGTCGCGAAGTCCACGGTCGGCGGCTTGGCGATGACCGCCTCGTTCTCGACCGTGAAGTTGGGCTTCACGTCATAGCCGAAGATCATCGCAGTGAGATTCACCGGGAACTTGCGGATGGTGACGTTGTAATCCTGCACCGCCTGGATGTAGCGGTTACGCGCCACGGTGATCCGGTTTTCGGTGCCTTCGAGCTGCGCCTGCAGGTCGCGGAAGTTCTGGTCCGACTTGAGCTCGGGGTACCGCTCGACCACGACCATCAGGCGCGACAGCGCGCTCGACAGCTCGCCCTGCGCCGCCTGGAACTGCTGCAGCGAAGCCGGGTCGTTGGCATTGACCTGCGTCTGCGTCGCACGGGCGCGAGCCTCGGTGACGCCGATGAGCACGGCCTGCTCCTGCGCGGCGAAGCCCTTGACCGTGTTGACGAGATTGGGGATCAGGTCGGCGCGACGCTGATACTGGTTGACGACTTCCGACCATGCGGACTTCGTGGCCTCGTCCTGCACCTGGATCGTGTTGTAGCCGCAACCCGACAGCATCATTGCCGCCACCGCCAGCAGAATTACATGCAAGGCTCGCATCGGAACGCTCTCCTTAAATGACACCGACCGCCCCACCCCTTCAAGTTCGCGACATTACCAGATTCGGACGCGCTGGTCGGTCGGCAGGTAGAGCTGGTCGCCTGCCTTTACTTCGAACGCCTCGACGAACGCCGGCATGTTGCGGACGATGCCGTTGGTGCGGTATTCGCTCGGGCTGTGGGGATCCGTCTTCAGGCGCTTGATCGCCTCGTCTTCCCGGTACTTGCGCGCCCAGATCTGGCTCCAGCCGATGAAGAAGCGCTGGTCGCCGGTGAAACCGTCGAGCACGGGCGCCGGCTTGCCGTCGAGGGCCAGCTGGTAGGCCTTGTGGGCCACGGCCAGCCCGGAGAGGTCGCCGATGTTCTCGCCCAGCGTGAGCTCGCCGTTGACGTTCATGCCTGGCACGGGGCTGAACGCGTTGTACTGTTTCACCAGGACCTTGGCGCGCGCTTCGAACAATTCGTTGTCGGCGGGGGTCCACCAGTCACGCAGGACGCCCTTGCCGTCGAACTTGCGGCCCTCGTCGTCGAAGCCGTGGCTGATCTCGTGGCCGATCACGGCGCCGATGCCGCCGTAGTTCACGGCGTCGTCCGCGTTCATGTCGAAGAACGGCGGCTGCAGGATGGCCGCAGGGAACACGATCTCGTTGCCGAGCGGGTTGTAGTACGCGTTCACCGTCTGCGGCGTCAGGCCCCACTCGGTCTTGTCGACCGGCTTGCCGACCTTGCGCAGCGTGCGCTGCGTGTTGATCTCGCGCGCGCGCAGCACGTTGCCGAGCAGGTCGTCCGGGTGCGTGACCAGCCCATCGTATTGCTTCCACTGGGTGGGATAGCCCACCTTGACCGTGAAGCGACGTACCTTGTCGTGCGCTTCCTGCCTGGTCGCCGGGCCCATCCACTCCAGCTCGTCGATCGAGACGTCGAAGGCCTTGAGCAGGTTCGCGACCAGCTTCTCCATGCGGACCTTCGCTTCCGGCGGAAAATGCCGCTTCACGTACTCCTTGCCCAGCAGGTCGCCGGTGCTGCCCTCGAGCTCGGCCAGGGCGCGCTTCCAGCGCGGCAGGTTCTGCGGGACGCCCGAGAGCGTGCGCGAATAGAAGTCGAAGTTCTCGTCGACGAACGCCTTGCTCAGGTAGGGCGAGAACGCGTCGATGGTGCGCAGCGTGAGGTAATCCTTCCACGTCGCGAGCGGCTCCTCGGCCACGGCCTTGCCGACGGTCTTGAAATAATCGGGCTGTGCCAGCACGAACTGCCCCGTGCCGCCGAGCGTCATCTGTTCGAGCCACGTCGACCAGTCGATGCCGGGCGTGGCTGCCTCGGCCGCCTCGACCGTGACCGGGTTGTACAGCTTCTGGATGTCGCGCATCTCGACCGCCGGCCACGATGCAGCAGCGAGTCGTGTCTCGAACGCCATGATGCTCCTGCGCGACTGCCGCGGCATCCTTGCGGCCGGTGAGCTTGAAGACGTTGGCGATGTGCTGTTCGTAGTCCGCACGAATCTCCGTGAACCGCGGCTCCTTGGAGAAGTAGTAGTCGCGCTCGGGCAGGGCGAGTCCCGCCTGGAACAGCCACAGCGTGTTGACCTCTGGATCCTTGGCATCGGCAAAGACCTGGGCGCCGATCGGGTTGTCGATCATCAGCAGCTGCGCGCGCGCCAGGTAGTCGAGCAACTGCTTGCGGTCCTTGATCGCCGCGATGCGGTCGAGCTCGGGCTGCAGCGGTGCCAGGCCCAACCGCTCGGCCCGCGCCTCGTCCATGAAGCTGGCATAGAAATCGCCGATCAACTGCTGGTCGGAGCCCGTCGGGGCTTTGGCGCGCGCCGCTTCCTCGACGATCACGTGCAGGTTCTGCTCGGCGGCGTCCGACAGGATCGAGAAGGTGCCGTAATTCGACTTGTCGGCCGGGATCTCGGTGTTCTTGAGCCAGGTGCCGTTGACGAACCGATAGAGGTCGTCCTGCGGCCGCACGCTGCGGTCGAAATTCTGCTGGATCAGACCCGACGCGAGGGCGGGTTCCGGGTGGGGGCGACGCGGCGGAGGCCGAGAACGTTATTGCCAGGGCAACGAGCAGGGACCAGCGGATCTGCATGAGTCGGACTCCGTGACGGGTACGCGGCCGCGGGAGGGGGCCGGGAGACCCGGAATTATAGAGGTTCAGCTGCGACCCAGCCTGAGGTGGACGGGCCAGTTGAGACGAACCGTGCCGTCCACGGGCCAGGCCGTTGCGAGCTCGGCGGCCAGCGCCGGCAGCGGGTCGTCACCGGGATGCGCGTCGCGGTAGCGCTGGACGGACGACCAGGTGGCGAGGTAGCCCATGACCTGCTCCAGCGTCCAGTCGGTGACCAGCGTGAAAGCCGGCGCCTGCTCCTCGGCCCAGGGGAACGGCAAGGTCGTGTAGGCCTCGTCGACGTAGCGACGCTCCGGCGGCCAGTAGGGTCCGATCACGTCGTAGTAGAAGCGGTCCAGCGCTGCGTCGACCCGTGCGCTGGCGCGAAACTTCTCGTAGGTCCACACCGCGATCACGCCACCCGGTTGCAGCACGCGACGGCATTCCGCGTAGAAGCGATCGAAGTCGAACCAGTGCACGGCCTGTGCCGCGGCGACCAGCGCCACCGACTGATCGGGCACAGGCAACTGCTCCGCCATTGCGCACTGGTAGCTCACCCGCGGATGCGGCTGTGCGCGTTCGAGTTGCGCGCGACTGCCGTCCACCGCAAGGACCGCGTCGAAGTGCGCGGCGAGCGCGACGGCGGCCTGGCCGTTGCCGGTGGCGCAGTCGACTGCAAGCGTGCGCGCAGGCGCGCGCGACGCGATCCATGCGAGCAATTCAGGGGGATAGCCCGGCCGATAGCGGCTGTAGTCCGCGGATTGCCGCGAAAAGTGATCCTTGAACGTGCGTGCGGTCATGCGCTGCGATCGTGCAGGAGGCCGTCACGCGCCGCAATGCGCGCGGCGTACAATGCGCACCTGCTCTCGCGTGGGTGCCTGCCGTGAATGGAATCGAAGTCGTCGACATCGCCCACGCGATCCAGCTCGCCCTGGCGCCGGTGTTCCTGCTGTCGGGCATCTGGGTGTTCCTGGGCGTGCTGGCGAGCCGGCTGGCCCGCATCGTCGACCGGGCCCGCAGCATGGAAAAGGAATTGCGGCTGCCCGAGGCGCGCGATCCCGAGCGCATCCGTAACCAGTTGCGTGCGCTCGCACGCCGCGCGCGCTACATCAACATCGCCATCACGCTGGGCACGGTCGCGGCGCTGCTGGTGGCCATCGTGATCGCGCTGGTTTTCTCGAGCACGTTCATCCCCATCAACCTCGCCGCCCCGCTCGCCCTGCTGTTCGTGCTGGCGATGGCTGCGCTGGTCGCGGCGTTCGTGAGCTTCCTGATCGAAGTGCGGATCGCAATCGCGGTGCTGCGGATCGGCGACGCCTAGCGTCGCTTGAATGCCGGGCGCGCCTCAGGCGCGGGCGAAGCACGCGACGGTCTCCACGTGCTCTGTATACGGCATCAGGTTGAAGGCGCTCAAATCCGTGAGACGCAGGGTGCCGGCTGCGGTCAGTTGCGCGGCGTCCGCCAGGAACGAGGCCAGGCCGCAACTGACGTAGATGAACTGCTGCGGCGGGTGCGCGAGCAATTGCGCCTTGAGCTCTGCGTCCAGCCCTTTGCGCGGCGGGTCCGCGATGACGACGTCGACGCCGGTGGCGATCGCGGCGTGCGCTGCGGCCGGGCCCGCGACCACCTGCACTTTTGCGCGGGCATCCGCGTCGAGCGCCTCGAGCCCGAGCGCCAGGCCCCGCAGCGACTGGGGCGCGACTTCGTTCATGTGGATGCGCTGGATGCGGTCAAGCATGGAGAGCCCTATCGCACCCACACCGGCGTAGAACTCCGCGACCGTAGCCCCCGCCGACACACGGTCGCGCACGTGCTCGACGATGCGACCTGCAATCTCGAGGTTGTTCTGCCCGAACGCACCGGGCGGGTAGTGCACCGCCGCGCCGCCGAAGTGTTCGACGACGCTTTCCGGTCCACACCAGCGCTCGAAGCGCGGACCCAGGATGGCGTTGCTTGGCTCGCACTGCGAGTTGAACCAGAGGCTGTGCAGCTCATCACCGAGACGATCGCGCAGCAAATCGAGCGCACCGGCCAGGGGCT
Source organism: uncultured Gammaproteobacteria bacterium (assembly GCA_963746325.1). Classification (GTDB taxonomy): domain Bacteria; phylum Pseudomonadota; class Gammaproteobacteria; order Steroidobacterales; family Steroidobacteraceae; genus RPQJ01. The sequence goes on from CAVVBC010000005.1 coordinate 441,498, forward strand.
CGGCGGTGGCCGCATTGCCAATCAGCACCACTTGCACGGTACCGGACGCGCGCTCGACGACCACCTGCAGGTAGCGCGCGATGCCGCGATGCGTCGATTCCACGTACGGGCGGCACGTCGGCATCGATCAGCGCGCGGCGCACGACGGCGGCCACGCGGTTGATCAACGGGTCGTGGATCACGCAGTTCGGGATCGTGACGACGCGATGCGAGCCGAGTTCGAACATGCCCAGCTTCGGCGCGCCCGGCCGCCCGCGTATCGCGAGGCGCGCCCGTTGACGAAAGCCGGTGGACGCACCCGTGATCACCGGCACGTGACGGATGCCGTGCGTTGCCGCCAGAGCCTGCGAGTGCGTCGAGCGCTGCGGGCGCAATACCCGGTTCGCCGAAGCGCGGGCAGCCCGGGCACGGCGGTCGGTGCGAACAGTCGAGAAAAGTTGGCAAGGGCGTGCGGGTGAATGACTGGTTCGTAGGCGATGCCACGCTAGTCCCCGCCGCCCCCGTCGCCGCCGCCACCATCAGTGTCGCCCCCGCCGTCCGGGTCGCTATTCTTGTGCCGCGACCCTGCGTCAGAGCCGGCCCCGCCCGCGCCTCCGGAGTCACCGGACTGGTCGGCACGTTGCCGCTCTCGCCGCGACCGCCGCAGCAACACCAGCGCGAGTATCGCCACGACCAGGATGAAAATTGCGATCTTCATGCGACGTCATCTCTCATGTTCAACAGTCCGATGCCGCCGGGGGTGAACCACATGCCGTTGCTTTCCTTATGTAAACGGAAGCCACATGACACCTGCGCACATCGCAGAGCAACTACGACACCGTCGTCTACGAATTCCGGTCTCTATCGTCGGTTTTCCGTCGCCACAATTTGACGAAGTGAACAAGCACGTCCAGCGATGCGCCCACGGCCGCTCCGAGTGCAACAGACAGGGCGAGTTGCCCGCGTGACGCGCCGTAGGCGGCACCCAGCGCGGCTCCAATGGCGGTCGAAACACCAATGCTCACGTCTCTGCTCCGTCAACCAATGGTCGGACCCGAATCATGATGATGCCGAGCCCTGCAAACCATAGGATCTGGCCAAGTCCAAAGACGGTACCCAACTCAGCCAGCGACGGAACGACCGTCAGAATGCCCGCTGCGCCAATCATAAGTCCGAGGTAGCTCAGGGAGCCTGGTAGCGCGCTGGAGCGCAGCGACGCAATACTGATCAATAGCACCCACACGCCCCCGACGATCTCCACGCCACCTCCCAGCCCGTCCTGAATGGCCCCGATTGCGGTCCACACGGACGCCGCGTGCGCTGCATCCTGAGCATGAAGTCCCGCTACGGCCTCCAGCCCCACGCTTCCAACCATGCCGCTCGCAATCACCAATCCGGCCCAAATCAGGCCGAACGGCGTGGCTACCTTCATCAGGTCGCTGGACTTGCCGTTCAGCCGTTCGTGAAGGGCGACAGACAGTAAAACCAAGGCGATGCCAAAGACGACGTAGATCAGAATCGTCAACGCCTGGAAGATCGACTGCTTTTCCAGCGCGAACGAGAGCTTGCGTGCGGGCGTCCACCCCCCCGTGTCGCCCGGGTTCAGGAGCGTCGCCATGATCGTGAAGCCGACGATGTAGGCAAACGCCTCGACCAGTGCCGCAATACCGCCAGCCTTCTGCAGGTTAAACACATTGTCCCTTGGCCCCATGGCGACACTCGCTTGCCAATGAACTGTTCGGCCACATCAGACTTTCTGCATCCTTAGCATCGATGATCTGATTCGCCAGATTCGTGCCCTGTTGTAGCGCTGCAGCATGATGGGATAGACGTCCCACAGGATGACGACCAAGGCAGTTACCACCAGCCACGCATACTCGCTTCGCAAAAAGAGCCACACCATAAGGACCACGCCAACCACAAGACTGCAGAGGTGCAGGATTTCATTGAACCGGGTGCGCGGTTCCCATTCGAGCGCCGAATTGCGATCCTTTACATGTCTGAAGCCTGGATGGGAACGTCTTCGACGTCGATTCCAGTAGTCGCCCTGTGCGACGAAGCGCTTGAACCAACGGATGCCCAGTCGTTCGTGGAATCGACCATCACGTTCAAAGTCCCGCAAATCGAAAATGGGGAGGTTTCTCAATTGGAGAAGTTCAGATAGCTCTTAGCGACCCCGTCCATGCCCTTCTGATATCCAGCGAGCCGCCCGCAGTCGCAATGACCGGTTGAGGTCACCGCCGACAGTGAGCCTAGGCGAATGCCTGCTTTCTACGCGAACCCGCAGCGCAGGCCAACACGACGCGGTGAGAGAGCCAAAGAAAAAGGCCCCGGGCTTTGGACCCGGGGCCGAGAAAGGCGGACTCTTGGTCGAAGGGAAGGGAAAAAGTCCGCCAGGGGAACCTTGAAGAACCGTGGGCTCAGTGCAGCCTGGCCCACTGCAGGACCTTGACGTCCTGCTGGGCACGGCCGAAGTTGCGCGCGATGATGCGCGTCGCTTCCTTCATGCCCTTGCCGGGGCGCGGCTGGCCATCAAGCTCGACCACGCCACGGAACTCTTCCAGCCCGCGCTGCGGTTGTTCGACGAGAAAATGCGCGTAGAACTTGATCGCCATGGGCGGCAAGCTACCCTCCCCGCACCGCCCTTTCCGTGACAGCGCGCACACTATTTCGGCCGCCGCCGGCACCCCGTAGAAACCATGACCCGTTACCGGATTCCGACACTGCCCGGCTCCAAGTACTCGACGCCCGAGGGGGAGCGGCGGCTGCGTGCGGAGCTGGACGAGCTGTGGCGGGTGCTGCGCCCGCAGGTGACCAAGGCCGTGCAGGAGGCCGCGGCGCAGGGGGACCGCTCGGAGAACGCGGAGTACATTTACGGCAAGCGGCAGCTGCGCGAGATCGATCGGCGTGTGCGCTTCCTGCGCAAGCGGCTCGAAGGGATGATCGTCGTCGCGCGACCGCCGGATGACCAGGGCCGGGTTTTTTTCGGCGCGTGGGTGCGCGTCGAGGACGACGACGGCACCGACACGGAATTCCGCATCGTCGGGCCCGACGAGCTCGACCCGGCGCGACGTTATGTAAGCATGGACTCGCCGCTGGCGCGCGCCCTGATGGGCAAGCGCGTCGACGACGAAGTGACGATCGACATCCCGGGCGGCCGACGCTCTTATGTCGTCGTCAGCATCCGCTACGAGCAACCCGCGGCGTCGTGACCCGGGCTCGGGTCACACCACGCGGATGTTCTTGAACTGCCACGGATCGGTTTCGTCGAGGTCCTCGGGGAACATGCGGCTGCGATCGACCAGCGGATGCCACTCCGAATACTCGCCCACCACCTTGCCCAGGTACGGCCGGCAGATCTCGAGGACGCGCTTGTAGTCGATGTCGTCGGGCTCGACGATGCCGCTGTTCGGGTTCTCGATCGCCCAGATCAGGCCCGCGAGCGCCGAGACCGTCACCTGCAGCGACGTCGCGCTGTTGTGCGGCGCGAGCTTGCGCGCTTCCTGCACCGAGAGCTGCGAGCCGAACCAGTAGGCGTTCTTCTTGTGGCCCGCGAGCAGCACGCCGAGTTCGTCGGAGCCCGTCTCGATCTCGTCCATCATGATCCGCTTGCGGTCCTGCATGCGCCAGTTGCGGCCCGCCAGTTCGTGCACCGACACCACTGCCGCGTCGCTGGGGTGATAGGCGTAATGCACCGTGGGGCGATAGACGACCTGCTCGCCCTTTTTCACGGTGAGATAGTCGGAGATCGAGATCGACTCGCCGTGAGTGATCAGGAAGCCATGGAACGGGCCGGCCTGCGGCGTCCACGTGCGCACGCGCGTCGCCGCCCCGGGCTGCATCAGGTAGATGGCGCTGCCGCGGCCGTAGTCGTGCTTCTTGCCGTCGCGCGGCCAGTTCTTCTCGTGCGAGCCCCAGCCGAGTTCCGCCGGCTGACAGCCTTCGCCGACGAAACCGTCGACGGACCACGTGTTGACGAACTCGTTCGGTTCCTTCGGCCGGTTGCTGACCTGCGTGTCGCGCTCGGCGACATGGATCACTTTCACGCCCAGCTTGTGCGCGAGCGCGGCCCATTCGGCGCGCGTCGCGGGCTCGGCCGTCTCGACGCCCGTGTCGGCCGCGATGTTGAGCAGAGCCTGCTTCACGAGGTGCGACACCAGGCCCGGATTGGCGCCGTGGGTGAGCACGGCGGTGGGCGCGCGCTGCTTGGAATCACGGAGTGTCAGTGCTTCTTCACGCAACGCGTAGTTGGTGCGCTTGGCCGGCGCCACGGCGGGGTCGGTGTAGCCGCCCGGCCAGGGCTCGATGCAGGTATCAAGATAGAGCGAGCCCTTTTCCCAGCAGAGCTTGATCAGCGCCAGCGAAGACACGTCCACCGACAGGTTCAGCAGGAAGTCGCCGCGGCCGACGATCGGGTCGAGCACCGTCTTGTAATTGCCGCGCGTCAGCGCCTGCTTGACGAAGCGCACGCCGTATTCCTGCGCGATCTTCTCGCCGTCCACATCCGCAGTGACGATCGTGATCTGGTCCGGCTGGATGCCAACGTGGCGCAGGATCAGGGGCAAGACGCCCTGGCCGATGCTGCCGAAGCCCACAAAAACGAGGCGGCCGGGGAAGACGACGTGCACGGGATAGCTGGTCATGATTTCTCGTTCGGGTGTCCTGCGTGGCCGGCCCGGGCGGACGGCTGAACCATTAGTCTAACTTGATTTTAGCCGCGGCCGGATGCGCGCCGTGAGGTGCGGTCAGCCCCTTGCGACCGTGTCCCGCCAGTGCGGCGGATACGTCCGCTCGTAGCCGGGCAACTGCTCCATGCGCTGGATCCAGCGCGCGATCGACGGATACGTGGTTTCCATCGGCAGGAAGCGCGAGCGCAGGTCGCCCGCCTCGCGCTTTTCCATCGCGCGCCGCAACAGCATGATGCCCGGAAAGACGGTCAGGTCGGCAGCTGAAGGCTGCTCACCGACGAGCCACTCGGACTTGCTGAGCCGACCTTCGATGGTGCGCGCCTCGCCGCCCACGATATGCATGGCCTTGGTGACCTCTTCGGCCATCTGGTCGAGCTGGTCGAGGAACACGGCGGACACGATCTGGGTGACGTACTGCTCCGCATACGCCTGGTACTCGCAGATGACGCGCATGATCGTCCCGGCCTCCTCGGCCGACGCTCCGAACAGCGGATGCTCGGGGTACTTGCGGTCGAGGTACTGCAGGCAGGCGAGCGACTCGAACACGATGTAGTCGCCATCCTTCAGCACGGGCACCCGCCCGCGCGGGTTCATGCGCAGCATCTGCGGCGACTTGTGCTCCTGCTTGGAGAACTGCAGCTGGTGCGAGTCGTATGTCAGACGTTTGTATTCGAGTGCCAGCAGCACACGCCACGAGTACGGGCTGCCGCTGCCCCAGTAGATTTCCAAAGCCATGAGTCCTCCACCCACACGCCTCTTGCGGCGCGCGTGCAACGGGATTGTACTGGCACCCACGGAGGAATCGACGATGACATGGCAAACGCTCGTGAGCGCCGAAGACGTGGCCGGGCATCGCGCGGATCCGCGGCTGCTGGTCTTCGACTGCCGCTACGAGCTCAACCGTCCCGCAGCGGGCCGTGAAGCCTGGTTGCGCAGTCATGTTCCGGGGGCGGTGCATGCCGACCTCCATGACGACCTGGCGGGCCCCACGACGCCACGCAGCGGGCGGCATCCCTTGCCCGATCCAGATGACTTCGCTGCCCGCCTGCGACGCTGGGGCGTCAACGACGACTCGCTGCTCGTCGCCTACGACGAAGCGACCGGCATGTGGGCGGCGCGCTTCTGGTGGATGGCGGCAAAATGGCTGGGGCACGCCCACGTCGCCGTCATGGATGGCGGACTGCGGCGCTGGTCGGAGCTGAACCTGCCGCTCACCGCCGATCCTGTCGCCCCTCGCGCACCTGGCGCATTCGCCGGCAAGCCACAGGCGTACGCCTGGGTCGATGCCGACACGACACAGGCCGCTGCGCTTGATCCGCAGCGCAGGGTGCTGGACGCGCGCGCCCCGGAGCGCTACCGCGGCGAGGTGGAGCCGATCGACCCCGTGGCGGGACACGTGCCCGGCGCGCTCAACCACCCGGTGGCGGGCGTCAACGGTGCGGACGGTCGCCTGCGTCCGGCGGCCGAACTTGCGGCGGCTTTCCGGCAGACGCTCGGTCCGGTCGCGCCGTCTGCCACGATTACGATGTGCGGATCGGGCGTTACGGCCTGCCACCTGCTGCTCGCTATGGAGCACGCGGGGCTGCCCGGCGCGCGGCTCTACCCGGGCAGCTGGAGCGAATGGTCGCGGGACCCAGCGCGCCAGGTGGCGCGCGGAAGGGGCTAGGGGCTAGGGGCTAGGGGTTAGGGGTTAGGAGGGTGGGTAGTCGGAAATCGCAGCTCCGCGCGTGAAGTCTCAATGCATACCTTCGCGCACACAGACTGGGCTGCACCTCCGACTATCCCCTAACCCCTAACCTCCTCCCCTTCCCCCAGATTTCTGTTTACGTCAGCCCTCGCAGTGACTATCGTGCGCGCCTCTTTTTTCCGGCCTGAACGCCGGCTACAGGTGGAACGACCAAAACAGTGGAAAACCCTGAGCGCAAGACTGGCTACACCGGCCCCTGGAGCGTCGAGGACTCGCTCGACCTGTACGGCGTCAACGCCTGGGGCAACGGCTACTTCGGCATCAATGCCGCGGGGCACGCCATCGTGCGTCCCGACTGGACGGAGGGTCGCGAGATCGACCTGCACGAGGTCGTCACCGGCTTGGCCGCGCGCGACCTCTCCACGCCCGTCGTCGTGCGCTTCTCGGACATCCTGCGCCACCGGCTGACCCGGCTGCGCGATGCGTTCGCCACCGCGATCGCCGAGAACGAATACAAGAGCCGCTACTGCGCGGTGTTCCCGATCAAGGTGAACCAGCAGCGGCTGGTGGTCGAGGAAATCTACGGCTACGGCCGCGAGTTCGGCTTCGGCCTCGAGGTGGGTTCCAAGCCCGAACTGCTCGCCGTCATGGCGCTCACCGAAGGCGAGTCCGAACGGCTCATCATCTGCAACGGCTTCAAGGACGACAGCTACATCGAGGCCGTGATCCTGGCCGCGAAGCTCGGCCGCACCATCATCCCGGTCGTCGAGAACTTCAGCGAACTCGCGTTGATCCTCAAGCACGCGAAGACCTATGACGTGCGTCCGCGCCTCGGCGTGCGGGTCAAGCTCGCGAGCGAGGGCGCCGGCCGCTGGCGTGAGTCGTCGGGCGAGAAGAGCAAGTTCGGCCTCTTCGTCACCGAGATCCTCGACCTCGTCGGCGTGCTCAAGGAACACGGCATGGAGGACTGCCTGCAGCTCGTGCACTGCCACCCGGGCAGCCAGCTGCAGGACATCCGTCGCGTCAAGGACGCCGTGACGGAACTCGCGCACGTCTACGCCGAACTCAAGCAGATGGGCGCCGGCCTGCAGTACATCGACATCGGCGGCGGCCTGGGCGTCGACTACGACGGCAGCCGCACCAACTACGAATCGTCGATGAACTACACGCTGGCGGAATACGCCAGCGACGTGGTGTATCGCATCGCCAACGTGTGCAATGCGCGCGGCATCGACCACCCCGTGATCGTCAGCGAATCGGGCCGCGCGATCGCCGCGCACCACAGCCTGCTGATCTGCGACGTGCTCGGCAGCTCGCAGCTCGATCGCTTCCGCGTGACCGACGCCGACGAGCAACTGGTCCGCGGCAAGGACATCCCGCAGCCGGTGAAGGACCTGCTCGACGCCTACCGCTCGGTGACCGAGCGCCGGCTGGTCGAGTGCTATCACGACGCCTTGCAGGCGCGCGAACAGGCGCTGCAGATGTTCAGCGTCGGTTACCTCGCGCCTCGAGGCGCGCGGCCTGGTCGAGCGCCTGTACTGGGCCACGTGCGCCAAGATCCGCGACCTCTGCCGCAAGCTCGACTCGGTGCCCGAGGAACTCGAGGGCCTCGAGACCATCCTGAGCGACATCTACTTCTGCAACCTGTCGATCTTCCAGTCGCTGCCGGACAGCTGGGCCATCGACCAGCTGTTCCCGATCATGCCGGTGCACCGTCTCGATGAACGCCCGTCACGCACGGGCGTGCTGGCCGACATCACCTGCGACTCCGACGGCAAGATCGATCACTTCGTGAGCCTGCGCGAGACCAAGCGCTCGCTCGAGCTGCACGACCTGCAGCCGGACCAGCCGTACTACATCGCGTTCTTCCTGGTGGGCGCCTACCAGGAAACGCTGGGCGACCTGCACAACCTCTTCGGCGACACGCACGTCGTGCACATCAAGCTGCACGACGAAGGCGGCTGGTGGATCGAGGAAACGGTCAAGGGCGATTCGGCGACCGAAGTGCTGCGCTACATGCAGTACGACGTCGAGCGCCTGGTGCCGCAGTTCGCGCGCGACTGCGAGCGCGCCGTGCGCGAGGGCCGCATCACGCTGCCCGAGAGCCAGGCGATGCGGCGGTTCTACGAAGCCGAACTCGCCGGCTACACCTACCTCGAAGCCTAGAGCAGTCCCACCGTCCGCCGGATGCCCACTGCGGGTACGGCGGAACGGGTCGGGGCAGTTGACGAGCGTTGTTTAAACAGGTACTGTTATTAAACAAGGTACTGTTTTAACAAATTATGGCAGCTGAATCCAAACTTGCTCCCATCCGCAAGGGGCTCCTCGAGTTCCTGGTCTTGAAGATCGTCGGCGCGAAGAGCATGTATGTCCCGGACATCCTGCGCGAGCTCGCCGGCACGGAATTCGCCACCCAGGAAGGCACGCTCTATCCGCTGCTCAGCAAGCTGCGGCGCGAGGACCTGGTGCAGTACGAGTGGCAGGAATCGGGCGTCGGTCCGCCACGCAAGTACTACCGGCTGACGGACACCGGGCGCGCGCAGCTCGCGGCGCTCGACGACTACTGGAACCTGATCAACCGCACGATCGCGAACTTCGGACACTGAAACATGCAACGTATCGCCACCACCGTCCGTCTCAACCGCACCGTTCTCCAGCTGGACGACGCGGCCCACGCGCGGCTCGAAGAATACCTTGCCGAATCGGCGAGCCTGCTCGAGGGCGATCCCGACCCGCAGGAGATCCTGGCGGATCTCGAGCAGGCCGTGGCCGACCAGTGCCTGCGTCGCCTGGGTCCGCAGCAGACCGTGGTGACGCTCGCCGAACTGGCGCCCGCACTTGAGGAAATCGGCTCGGTCCAGGCGCCCAGCGACGGCATTGCGGCTGCATCGTCGTCGTCGACGGCTGCAGCGATGCACGTGGTGCCCACGTCGCGATCGTTGCAGCAGGTCAGCCAGGGCGCCGTGATCAGCGGCGTGTGCCTGGGGCTCGCGCGTTACTTCCGGCTGGATGCGACGATGCTGCGCATCGTTGCGGTGTTGCTGCTGTTCGGCACCGGCGGGGCCGCGATCCTCGTCTACTTCGGGCTGATGCTGCTGCTGCCGTTTGCGCCGCTCGAGGCTGGCGGAGCGCCGGTGCGCTGGTTGCCCGCCAAGTGCCGCGCGCTGATGGAATACCTGCGTGCCAAGCTCGGCGTCGACCCGCCCGGCAAGATCGCAGTGTGACTAGCTGAGCGAGCCGAATCCCAGCAGGACGCTGACGCCGAGCACGAGGAAAATCGCCGCAGCGATCCGGTGCACGATGTGCATCGGCAGCTTCTTGGCCGCGACCTCACCGAGCAGCACGGCCGGCACGTTGGCCAGCATCATGCCGAGCGTCGTGCCCGCGACCACGCCAATGAGTGAGTCGTACCGTGCGGCGAGCGCGACCGTCGCGATCTGGGTCTTGTCGCCCATCTCCAGCAGGAAAAACGCCACGAGCGTCGTGCCGAAGACGCCGAACCGCGGCGCGGCTGCCTGCCCGTCGTCTTCGTCGTACTGGTCGGGTACGAGCGTCCACGCCGCCATGGCGATGAACGAGAGCCCCAGGATCCAGCGCATCGCATCCGGGCCCACCCACGCCGAAATCCACGCACCGGCAGCGCCAGCCAGCGCGTGATTCACCAGCGTCGCCACCAGGATGCCGAGGATGATCGGGACGGGCTTGCGGTACTTCGCCGCCAGCACCAGCGCGAGCAGTTGCGTCTTGTCGCCGATCTCGGCGAGCGCGACCACGCCGGTGGCAACGAGGAAGGCTTCCATTAAAACCGGGATCCCGAAGAGGGCAGCTGCGGACGGTACCATCGGCCGCCGCTCCGCCGCCATGCGCAGCAGACGCAGGCCCGGGGCCCCGCGGTGCGAGACACAGGTCAGGTCACGCAACGTTCACGGCTGTTTCATGGCGCGGTCACGGAAAAGCGTTGCAATGCCGCGTGTTCAACGCACGGCCAGGCCCCCATGCTCGAAGAAGCCCTCGACCCGCGACCCAACCAGCCGCTCGACTTTGCGCGGATGCTGTCGAATTCAGCCGACACCCCCGCGGTGTCCGCCGCAACCCTGGCGCAGATCTGGAACGACGATGCGTCGTTCTGGAGCAACCTGCGCACACTTGAGTATTGGACCGACCGCGCCCGTCGCTGACCTGACCTGCTGTCGGCCGCGCCCCATCACGGGGCAGCCCAGAGCATTTTTTTGCGCTGCGTCAACGATTTAGGTTGCAGCGGTCCGAATGTGCAAGTAAATTCGGCTCTGGTCAAAGTTTGACCAGCAAGCGCCCAGCGCGTACGGCACCGAGACGCAATTCGAATCAACGAGCCGAATTCTCAGGATCTCATCCTCAGCTTCGCCTGGTGCCGACCACTTCCATGACGACCTCGCCCAAGGGCACTAAGCCCGTCCTCCTCCCGCTCCGGTCCGCGGCCGTCGAGCAGGAACGGATGCGCGCGCAGGTCATCCCGGCCGGCTCGCGCCGGGCCGTGCAGGCTTGATTTAGGGGGTGTGTGGTAGCATGTGTCGCGATCGTTGCCCGTACGTATCTTGCAGAGCGCCGCTCGGCGCCTCTTGTTTCGAGCCGAAACGTCTTCGATCAGGTGACAGGAAACGTCGCTGCAGTGCCGGCTGGATCAGTCCGGCGGTAAGTATGACGCTCGGCTGCGATCCCCTGTTTGGATGAGTGTTGAGTAGTGCCGGCCAGGCAATGACGCCTGAGGTCCGGTTTGATTGTGTTACTTCTGAGGATGTTCGAATGACCAAGATTTACGTGGGCAACCTGCCTTTCACAGCGACGGAACCTGACGTGCGCGAGCTTTTCGCCCAGCACGGCACCGTCGAATCCGTTGCCCTCCCGACCGATCGCGAGACCGGCCGGCCGCGCGGCTTCGGCTTTGTCGAAATGCCGCAGGCTGATGCCCAGCGCGCCATGCAGGCGCTCAACGGCTTCAACATGGGCGGTCGTCCCCTGCGCGTCAACGAAGCGCAGGATCGTCCCCGCACCGGCGGCGGTGGCGGCGGCGGCGGTCGTCCGGGTGGCGGTGGCCGTCCGGGCGGCGGTGGCGGCGGCTACGGCGGTGGTGGCGGCGGCGGTGGCGGCTACGGCGGCGGTGGTGGCGGCGGCGGCGGTCAGCGCCGCTGGTAACCCCGTGCGGGGCTGAGGCGTAAGCCCGGCCCCGGCCGAACCAGCAAGCAGCCTGCAGAAGGCCGCAGCCTCACGGTTGCGGCCTTCTCTCCCTGGCGCTCGAAGCACTCCACCGGGGTGCGGCGGGTTCGTGCGCCTGCGGCGAATCCTCCCCGGTTCGCCTTCTCACCACATGTCCCGCAAACGGTTCGCGACATCGATGCGCGGGCCCGCGGCTGCCTTTTGCACGCCGTATGCGTCAGGTGTTGCGCCTGCCGTCACGCGCGCGAAACTCTGCATCACCTGCTCCGTCAGAAACCTGCTGCGCGCACCGTGCACGTAGCGATCGCCCATGCCCTGCTGCTGCGTCACGTAGAACCGCACGGGCGCGATCAGCCGCAACTCGGTCCGCGCGCGGGTCATCGCGACGTAGAGCAGCCGCCGTTCTTCTTCGAGCAGTTCGGCGCGGCCGGCCGAGAATTCCGACGGGAAGGTGCCGTCGTTGACGTTCAGCACGTGCACGGACTCCCATTCCTGGCCCTTGGACGAATGCACCGTGGACAACACCAGGTAGTCCTCGTCCAGCAGCGGGTCGCCCGACAGGTCGCCCGTCGCCTGCGGCGGATCGAGCGTGAGCTCGGTGACGAAGGATTCGCGCGTGCGGTGCTGCTGGCTCAGGCGCTCGAGCTGGTCGAGATCGCCACGCCGCGCGTGCGCCGACTCGTACAGGCGCTCGAGCTGCGGCTCGTACCATTGCCGCACCCGGCTCACCTGCCCTTCCCACGGCGCGTTCTCGGCACCGATGTCGCGCAGCAGCGACGTGAGCGGCGCCCAGGTCTCGCGCGTTGCCGCCGGCACCGCGTGCGCGGCCAGCGCCTGCCACGCAAAGCCCGCGGCTTCGAAGGCTTCGCACGCGCGCTGCGCGTTGGCGGGACCCATGCCCGGCAACAGCTGCAGTACGCGGAAGGCGGCAATGCGATTGCGGGGGTTGTCGGCCCAGCGCAGCACCGCGAGCAGGTCCTTGACGTGCGCCGCTTCGAGGAACTTGAGTCCGCCGTACTTCACGTAGGGGATGTTGCGACGCATGAGCTCGAGCTCGAGCACGTCGCTGTGGTCGGCGTTGCGAAACAGGACGGCCTGGCGGCGCAGGTCGACGCCGCGCTCGCGCGCTTCGAGCACGCAATCGGCGACGAAGGTGGCCTGGGCCTGTTCGTCGAGCAGCGTCACGTACTGCGGCATGGCGCCGTCGCCGCGCACGCTGCGCAGGTGCTTGCGGTATTGCCGCCCGCCTGCGGCCATCAGCGCGTTGGCGGCATCGAGCACCGGTTGCGTCGAGCGGTAGTTTTCCTCGAGCGTGACGACGCGCGCGGGCGGCGTGAACGCGGCAGGGAACTGCAGGATGTTGTCGATCGACGCGGCGCGAAAGGAATAGATGGACTGCGCGTCGTCGCCCACCACCGTGAGCCCGGCCCCATCGGGCTTCATGCGCAGCAGGATCTCGGCCTGCACGACGTTGGTGTCCTGGTATTCGTCGACCAGCACGTGGTCGAAACGCGCGCCGATCTCGGCAGCCAGCGCCGGGTCGGCCGTCATGACGTGCCAGTACAGCAGCAGGTCGTCGTAATCGAGCACCTGTTGTTCGAGCTTGGCTTCGACGTAGGCGCGGCACAGCGCCGTCAGCTGTTCTTCCCATTCGAGGCACCACGGATAGGCGGTCTCGAGCGTGTGGCGCAGCGGGCCGCTGCGTGTTGACGCGATGCGAGTAGAGCCCCAGGCAGGTGTCCTTGCGCGGAAACCGCTTCACGGTCTTCGAGAATCCCAGGCGATGACGCACGACGTCCATGAGATCGGCGGCATCGCCCCGGTCGAGCACCGAGAACGCCGGATCGAGCCCGAGCCGCGGCGCATATTCGCGGATGAGCCGGTTGCCGATCGCATGGAAGGTGCCGGACCAGGGCAGGCGCAGATTTTCGGGCACGCGGGCCGAGGCGCCCGCTTCCGCCGCCAGCGCTTCGGCCATGACCCGTTGCGCGCGGCGCGTCATCTCGAGCGCGGCCCGGCGCGTAAAGGTGAGCAGCAGCATGCGCTCGGGCGGCACGCCCGCGAGCAGCAGGCGTGCCACGCGATGGGCGAGCGTGCTGGTCTTGCCCGTGCCGGCGCCGGCGATGACCAGCAACGGTGACGCCGCCAGTCCGCCGCCCGCACGCGGCTCACCGTGCGCGACGGCCTCCCGTTGCGCCGGGTTCAGCTTGGCGAAGGCGGTGCTGGTGAGCGTCATGGCAGGCAGCCACTATAGGCAGCAGCTGTATGGATATCCAGTGCGAGGGGTTAGGGGTTGGGGGATAGGGGTTAGTAAGATGCCGGCCCCAAGGGGTGTCGTTTCGATCACAGAAGGTTGGACAGAAAATGGCGAAAGGGAACAGCGACGATTTCGACCTGGGCAGCGTGGCCATGCGGATGGCTGTTTTCACTGGCGATCGTTTTCCTGACGTTCAACCCGACCGGGCATTCGTACTACCACTGGCTGCAGGAGAACCTGACGCCGATCCAGCCGGTGGTCGTGATCGCCGGCATCCTGCTGCTCGGTGCCTGGCTGTTCTTCATCCGTTCGACGTTCTCGTCGATGGGCACCGTGGGCGTCGTGCTGCTGCTGGCGCTGTTCGCTGCCATCGTCTGGTGGATGGTCCGGCAGGGCTGGCTCTCCACGGCCGACAGGTCGACGATGGCCTGGGTGGTGCTGAGTTGCCTCGGCCTGCTGCTGGGCATCGGCATGTCGTGGGCGCACATCCGCGCACGCATTTCGGGGCAGGCCTCGGTCGATCGCGTCGACCAGTAAATCGCCTGCACGCAACGACAAGGAACCCCGATGAGCAGCAAGGCACCGCCGACCGATCGTTACCCGTCACAGCCGTCGCACGTCACGGCGCTCGACCTGCCGGTTCCGCCGCGGGAGTCGCTGCCGCCCGACCTGCAGAAGTATTTCCGGCATCTGCGACGACAAGATCGGCTTCCTGCCGAACGTGCTCGCGGCCTACAGCTGGAACGAGAAGAAGCTGCGCGCGTTCATCGGGTTCTACAACGACCTGATGCTCGATGAATCGCCGCTCAGCAAGCTCGAGCGCGAGATGATCGCCGTGGTGGTGTCGTCGGCCAACCGCTGCTACTACTGCCAGGTGGCGCACGGACAGGCGGTGCGCGAATTGTCCGGCGATCCGGCGCTCGGGGAACTGCTGGTCATGAACTACCGTGCGGCGGTGCTGACGCCGCGGCAACGCGCAATGCTCGACTTCGCGCACAAGATGACGGTGTCACCCGATGCCATCGTCGAAGCGGATCGGGCCGCACTGCGAACCGCCGGGTTCGACGACCGCTCGATCTGGGACATCGCGTCCGTGGCGGCGTTCTTCAACATGACGAATCGCGTGGCGACCGCGATCGACATGATGCCGAACGCCGAGTACCACTCGCGGAACCGCTGAGCGAGTTCGAGCCCCGAGGTGGGAATAGCCATGCTGCCAGGAGTCGGGTCGGTGCTGTGCACGATGCTGCTGCTGGCAGCAGCGTCCTCGACTGCCAATGCGGCGGTACCCGGCTTCGAGGTTCCAGCCTGGGCGTTTCCGGGGTACACGAACCCACCACCGCCGAATGCCAGACCTGACGACGTGGTGCAGCTCCGCGTGCCGGAGAGCCGCGTCGCATTCACCCGGGCGCAACTCCAGGATTTCTTCGCGGCGCCCGACTGGTTCCCCGAACGTCACGCGCCGATGCCGGACATCGTCGCGCGAGGTCGTCGACCCGACACGCTCGCCTGCGCCTACTGTCACCTGCCGGACGGCACGGGCCGG
This sequence comes from uncultured Gammaproteobacteria bacterium, assembly GCA_963746325.1. Taxonomy (GTDB): domain Bacteria; phylum Pseudomonadota; class Gammaproteobacteria; order Steroidobacterales; family Steroidobacteraceae; genus RPQJ01. The sequence goes on from CAVVBC010000005.1 coordinate 456,848, forward strand.
CCCGAAAACGCCGCGCTCGCCGGATTGTCGGCCGACTACATCCGGGCGCAGGTGGCCGACATGCGCAATCACGTGCGCAAGCGTGCGTGGACCGGCCCGGACCGGCCCTCAGCCCTGATGCAGCAGGTCGCAGAGAGCGCGACGGAAGCCGAGATTGCCGCGGCGGCGGCGTACTTCTCGCAGCAGCCGATGCGCCGCAAGGTCGACATCGTCGAGTCGGCGCGCGTGCCCAGGACCGAGGAAGTGCGCTTCATCTACTTCGCGCTCGAAGGCGGCGGCGACGAACCGCTCGGTACTCGACTGATCGAGGTGCCCGTCGACTCCGGGCGGCACGAGCTGCGCGATCCCAACGTGACGTATCGAGCCTACGTGCCCGTCGGCAGCCTCGCGCGCGGGAAGGCGCTGGCAACGACGACGAGCGCGAACGGCGCCACGATCGCGTGCGTCACTTGTCATGGCCCGGACTTGCGCGGCAGCGACGTCGCTCCCGCCGCTCGCCGGGCGTTCGCCGAGCTACCTGCTGCGCCAGCTGCTGTCGTTCAGGGCGGGCACGCGGGCCACGCCGGCGGGTGCCGCGATGCAGCCGGTGGTCGCGAATCTCGGCCTCGAGGACATGATCGCGGTCGCTGCGTATGCAGGATCACTGGATCCCTGACCCGCAGCGCCCGGGCGAGCCCGGATTTCAGCGAACCAGTTCCATCACCTTGCGCTTGAAGTCGCTGTACGGCGGATACCGCAGCGGCGCATCGAAGCGGAAGCTGCGCTTCATCACCGGCTTCATGTGGCTGAACGTCTCGAAGCCGTACCAGCCCGTGTAACGACCCATGCCGCTGTTGCCGATGCCGCCGAACGGCAATTCCGGCGACACCATGAAGATCACGGCATCGTTGATGCATACGCTGCCGGCACTCAGCTTGTCGAGCACGGCCTCTTCCAGCGCCTTGCTCTTCGTGAACAGGTACAGCGCGAGCGGCTTCGGCCGGTCGGCCACGAACTTGATCGCATGATGCATCTCGTCGACGGTGATCACGGGCAGCACCGGCCCGAAGATCTCTTCCTGCATCAGCGCCGAGTCGGGATCAGGGTCGAGCACGATCGTCGGGGCGACGTAGCGCGTGGCCACGTCCACCTGTCCGCCCGTGTGGATCTTCTGGCCGGCGAGCAGCGTGCTGAAGCGCGCCGTATGGCGCTCGCTCGCGATGCGGCAGTAGTCCGGGCTCTGGCTCGGGTCGTCGCCGTAGAACTCCTTGATCTTGCCGGCCAGGATGTCGACGAACTGCGTGGCCACTGCGCGGTGCACCAGCACGTGATCGGGCGCGACGCAGGTCTGGCCCGCGTTGATGAACTTGCCCCAGGCGATGCGCGCCGCGGCGACGTCCAGGTCGGCGCTCTTGTCGATCAGGCACGGGCTCTTGCCGCCGAGCTCGAGCGTCACGGGCGTCAGGTGCTTTGCCGCCGCCGTCATGACGATGCGCGCCACGCGCTCGTTGCCCGTGTACAGGATGTGGTCGTACTGCTGCTCGAGCAGTTCGGTCGTCTCCGGCACGCCGCCCTCGATCACCGCGAAGGCATCGTTGTCGAGGTAGCGCGGAATGATGCGCGCCAGGGCCGCGGACGTATGCGTGGTGACCTCGGAGGGCTTCAGCACCGCGCAGTTGCCCGCCGCAATCGCACCGACCAGCGGCGCGCACACCATCGACAACGGGTAATTCCACGGCGCGATGATCAGGACGACGCCCTTGGGCTCGGGCTGGATGTAGCTGCTGCCCGGCAGCGCCATCATGGGCGTCGAGACACGCTTGGGCCGCGCCCAGCGGTGCAGGCGCTTGCGCGCGTACTTCGCCTCGCTCGCCACGAAGCCGAGTTCGCTCAGGGCCGTCTCGAAGCTGCACTTGTGCAGGTCCGCCTGCAGCGCGGCGGCGAAGTCCGTCTCGTGTTCCCGCACCATGCGCTCGAGCTCGGCCAGCTGGTGCAGGCGCCACTCCACCGGCCGCGTCTTGCCCGTCGCGAACGTGGCGCGCAGCCGGTGCAGCGCGTCCGGTATCGAAACACTGGTGGTCATCCCTTGCTCCCGTCGCTCGGCGACTGCTCCTGGTAGCCGGTAACGCTACCACACGGTGGCCCAGGCTGGACTGGCCGGGAGCGCTGCGCCGAATGCAGAATGGCGCAGTCCGGTCGAGCGCAGACCCCTATGCGCGGCCACAATAGGAACGATTTGCATGACCGGCAGGGTTCGTACCGTCCACCGGGGCAGGGTCCTCAGGCTCAACATCGAATGCGTCGAGCTGCCGAACGGCACCGTCGCGGAGCTGGAAATCGCCCACCACCCGGGCGGCGCCGTGGTGGTCGCTCTCGACTCCGACGAGCGGGTCTGCCTGCTGCGCCAGTTCCGTCACGCCGTCGGCGGATGGATCACCGAGTTGCCGGCTGGCAAGATCGACAATCGCGAGCCTCCGCTCGAATGCGCCAAGCGCGAGCTGGCCGAAGAAGCGGGCGTGCAGGCCCGCGAATGGGAGCCGCTGGGCCAGCTGTTCAGCTCACCCGGCGTGCTGACCGAAGTCATCCACGTTTTCCTGGCCCGCGGCCTCACCGCCTGCGACACCGGCGCCGAGCCGCACGAGGTCTTCGAAAGGAGCTGGGTGCCGCTCGCGGCGGCCGCGGCGCAGGCCGCCGACGGCAGCCTGCAGGATGCCAAGACGATCGTCGGGCTCATCTGGGCCAGCACTCGCGTGCAAGGGGGGAAGCGCACAGCCCCGCCCGATCGACCCGAACTGTGATCCAGTTATCGTTGGCGGGTGGCTTTTTGTTCGTAACATCCGCCGTGGAGCTGTATCCGCGATTGACCAGACCTGCGGGATCCCAGATGCCTGACGAGCCTCCGACCAAGACGAGCGGGCAGCACCGCAGCGAGCCGCCCGCCCCGGACAACGAGGCGGGCCGCCTGGCCGCGGACGACCGCGGCAACATCACCTGGCAGTGGGCCAACGACGACGTGCTGCAGGCCGACGACACGGCGGGCGCGATCCTGCGCCTGCGCGCGCTGGTGGATCCGAGCCTGGGCGTGATTGACGACGGCCCGCCGGGATCACCGCAGCACAACCCCACGGGCCTGAAGACCGGCTACAACCCCTATGACAGCGGCACGCTGCTCAAGGCGGGCGACAAGAAGAAGAAGACGGACCTGCGCGAGCTCTCCAAGTGGCTCGAAACGAAGCGCAAGGTCGACGATCCCGCGGGCGAGCCAGGCGAGTAAACGCCTTCAGGCGAAGTGCAGCGCGTGCCGCAGCTTCGCGTGGCGGCCCAGCCGGTAGAAAGCCCGCAGCTGCGCCAGCAACTCGGCCGGGCGTGCCTGGCGCCGGCGCAGGTAGCGCGCTTCGAGCTTCTCGCAGAAGCGGGCCGCGCAGCGGTGGGCCTCCGTGTAACGGCGCCGCTCCTCTTCGCTCAAGTGCGGAAGCAACTGACAGCCCGTAAACAACCGGCGGAACAGGTCACCAGGAAAGCGCCCCTCGTGTTGCGCGAGCAGCAGGCTCAGGGCGCAGGCGTACTTGTCCACCTCGGCCTGCACCTCCAGTTCCAGCAACGAGACGCTGCGCTCGTGACCGACGCTCCAGGTGACGTAATGGAAATGACTGACGCCTTCGAGCACCGTGCAGTAGTCGGCCAGGTTTGATTCATCCAGCACCGCCAGCGGACAGCGCTGCGACAGGCGTTCGAGCACGGCCGCGTCCACGTATAAACCCAGCTCCATTCCCGCCGCCGACTCGGCGATCAGCAGCTGCTCGTCCGTGGCGGGCGGGGCGTCGGAGTCTTGCAGCGAGGCAGCCACCTGCGGGTTCGTGATCAGGTAGTCGTGCACGTCGTGCGCACTCGGCGCGTCGTAGAGCGCCGCAAGCAGCGACTGCAGTTGCCCGGGTAACGCCATGGCGGGCCTTCAGTTGGGACAGCGACCCGTGGGCACGATGGCGGGCTCGACTCCCAGGCTGCGCAGGATGCCGTGCGCGCGCGGGCTGCCGGTCTTCAGCCAGATTTCGTACTGACGCAGGATGTCGCGCTGATCGTGGCGGCGTGCCATCTCGCTCACGTCGTTCAGGGCGTCGACGAGGCGCTGGAACTTCTGCGCCAGCTCGGTGAAGACCGCGCCCAGCGCGCGGCCACGCGCGCCGGCCCGGCAGGAATCGGCCAGCGTGCCGTAGGCGCGGCCGCCCATCGCGATGTGGTAATCGATGTCGACGAGCCGGCGCGCAAAGCTTTGCGCGAAAAATCCCGCCATGAAGAGCGACACGTCACCCAGCCGCTGCAGCGTACGCAGGCGATCCTCGCGGGTGGGTGCCTCGCTGGCCTCGGCCAGCATCAGTGCAAGCGGCTTGATCTGCGCACGCCCCGCTCCCGTCTCGAACAGCGCCTCGGAGCGCGCGAACATGGTGAGCAGGTTGACGACGTAGTGTTCGGTGTGGTCCTCGACGTCCACCCGCTGCCGGGCAAGCGCCTCATGCACCGAGTCGCGAAAGAACTCGCGCAGGTTGCGCACGTCGATCGTCGGGTCGTCGTCCGTCATGCTGCGTTCCTCTGCGTTGCCTCTGGCAGCCAGCGGTCGCACCTGCTAACAAATCTTGCAGGAAGCGCTGCCTGCCGACGTGCCTGAAATTAGCGGCAGCGCGTGGCACTTTGCAAGAGGCCGCACGACGTTTTCTGCGCGCGCACACCGGTGACCGGTACCATGCGTGAACCGTTTCACGACAGGGACTGCATGCAAGTCTTCGGCATCGTCGGTCGCAAGAACACCGGCAAGACTCACCTCGTGACACGTCTCGTGCGGCTGGGTTGCGCGCGCGGCCTGCGCATCTCGACCATCAAGCACGCGCATCACCAGTTCGACGTCGACCAGCCCGGCAAGGACAGCTACCTGCACCGCGAGGCCGGCGCGCACGAAGTGCTGGTGGCGTCGGCTGCAGCGCTGGGCGCTGCTGCATGAGCATCGCGGGGCGCAGGAGTCGTCGCTGCAGGAATTGCTCGGGCGCCTCTCCGCGTGCGACCTGGTGCTGGTCGAAGGGTTCAAGCGTGAAGTGGGCGCGCGCCTGGAGGTGTATCGCGCGAGCTGCGGGCAGACCCCGCTGGCATTCGAGGACAACGGCATTCTCGCCGTGGCGACGGACGATGCCGGGAGCTTTGCCAGTCGCAGCGACCTGTGCTGCCTGCCGCTCGACGACGAGGCGGCCGTGCTCGACTACGTGCTCGCGCTCGCCTGAACTGCGCGCACGACCGTTGCACGAAGTTCGCCGAGGCCGGTGATCGTCAGCTCCGGCGCGGGCGAAGGCCGCGACCAGGGCGTCGCCTGCCGGTTCAGCCACACCGGCACCACGCCGGCGGCGCGCGCGCCTTCGACGTCCGCCTCCGGGTCGTCGCCCACGTGAATCGCTTCGCTCGCGTCGAGCCCGGCACGTGCCAGCAGCTGCGCGAAGATGCGCGGGTCCGGCTTCATCATGCCGGCGTCGCGTGCCGCGAGCCCCGCCTCGAAATAATCGCCCAGTCCGCAGAGAGCCAGGTCGGCGTTGCCGTTGCTGATCGCGAACAGGCGGAACTCGCGCACCAGCGCGTCCAGCGTCGGTCGCACGTCGTCGTAGAGCGTGACCTGGTTGCGCGCGCGATAGAACACGGCGAATGCTTCGTCGGCCATGGCGAGTGGGTAACCCGCTTCGCGCGCGTGGTGGCGCAGCGACTCGAGCCGCAACCAGGTGAAGTCGTGCCCCATGGCCGGGTGCTCGAGCGCCATGCGCGCCCGGACATCGCGCATCGAACGCAGGTCGTGCTGCGCGGTGACGCGCGGGTAGTACTGCAGCAGGAAGTCGTGCATGGCGTGCTCCGCCCGCAGGATCACCGGATAGACGTCCCAGAGGGTGTTGTCGAGATCGAAGATGATCGCCCGGATGCCGCTCATGGAGATTGCCGTATCATGCGCCGCGAAATCACGCGGGCAGCGAGTGTACATGAGGGCTTTCACGACACGATTCGCCGAGCGCATGGCGCGGCCCACGGGCGCGCTCGAGCTGATGGCGGACCTGGGCGCCGCCCTGGCACAGGCTGGGGAGCGCGAGATCCACATGCTCGGCGGCGGCAACCCTGCACGCATCCCGGCAGTCGAGGCCGTCTACCGGCGCCGGCTGGCTGAGATTGCCGCCGACACGGCGCAGTTCGGGCGCTTCATCGCAGGGTACTCGGCACCTGAAGGCGATCTCCCGTTCCGGATGGCGGTGGCGCAGTCGCTGCACGATCAGTACGGCTGGGAGCTGACGGCGGCGAACGTGGGCTTGACCAGCGGCAGCCAGGCCGCATTCTTCTTTCTGTTCAACCTGTTTGCCGGCGAACGTGCGGACGGCGGCGGGCGGTCGCGCCTGCTGCTGCCACTCGCGCCCGAGTACATCGGCTACGCGGACGTCGGCCTCACGCCAGGAATGCTGCTGGCGCAGCCGGCGCGCATCCGTGACCTCGACGACTGCTTTTTCAAGTACGGCGTCGACTTCGAGCACCTGCAGGTGCCGGACGACATCGGCGCGATCTGCGTTTCACGACCCACCAACCCGTCGGGCAACGTGCTGACGCTCGCAGAGCTCGAGCGACTGGACGTGCTTGCGCGGTCGCGCGAGGTGCCGTTCATCATCGACGCGGCCTATGGCATGCCTTTCCCCGGCATCCAGCACGACCAGTTCGCGGCACTGTGGAATTCGAACGTGGTGCTGTGCCTCAGTCTCTCCAAGCTGGGGCTGCCGGCCGCCCGCACCGGCATCGTCGTCGCCGACGAAGCGGTCATCGCGGCCCTTGCGGCCTTCAACGCCACCGCGGCGCTTGCACCACCCTCGACCGGGCCGGTCATCGTCGAGCCCTTGCTGCGCAACGGCGAACTGGCTGCACTTTGCAGCGAGCACGTGCGGCCGCATTACGCGGCGCAAAGCGCCGCTGCGGTGGCTGGACTGCAGCGGGCGTGCGCGGGCTTGCCGCTGCGCATCCATGCGCCCGAGGGCGCGTTCTTCCTGTGGCTGTGGTTCCCCGGCCTGCCCATCGGCAGCGAGGAACTCTACCGGCGGCTGAAGCGACGCAACGTGCTGGTGCTGTCGGGCCACCACTTCTTTCCGGGTGCCGAAGGCGACGACCCGCACCGACGTGAGTGCATCCGCCTGAGTTACGCACAGCCGCCCGCGAGCGTGCAGGCGGGCATCGCCATCCTCGCGGAGGAAGTGCGCCGGGCGTACGAGAACGGCTAGACGATGCGACAGCGCCGGCCGGCGTCTGCGCACCCGTTGGGTTTCGAGGCCAGGCCGTCGCGGGTAACAGCCGTCGACTGCTCAGCCCGTGGATTTCGGGCCGGGACGCCGTAAATCCGTCCCTGGAGGCTCCGCGCGCGACGTCGTGTCGCGCGACGGCCCGGCCCTGAAACCCACGGGCTGAGCAGCGGCCGGCCGCCAGTGCCTCGTCACACCGGTCCGCGCTCGGCGAGAAACTCCGCCAGCACGCGCGCCGTGTGTGACGTACGTGGCGACGCCGCCAACTGCTCGGGCGGTCCCTCCACGACGACCTTGCCGCCGCCGGCACCGCCCTCGGGCCCGAGGTCGACGATCCAGTCCGCCTCCGCGATCACGTCCAGGTTGTGCTCGATCACGACGACCGTGTTGCCGGCGTCGACCAGGCGATGCAGCACCCGGATCAGCTTCTCCACGTCGGCCATGTGCAGGCCGACCGTGGGCTCGTCGAGCACGTACAGCGTCTGCGTGGCGTTCTCGCGACCCGGCCGCAGTCGCGCGAGTTCCGTCACCAGCTTGATCCGCTGCGCCTCACCGCCCGACAGCGTCGGGCTCGGCTGCCCGAGCGTGAGATAGCCGAGCCCCACGTCCTGCAGCAGCGTCAGCGCATGGTGCACCTTGGGGTGCGCGGTGAAGAAGTCGATCGCGTCGTCGACGCTCAGCGCCAGCACGTCGCCCACGCTCCTGCCGCGCCACGCGACGGCCAGCGTCTCGGCATTGAAGCGCCGGCCGCCGCAGACGTCGCAGAGCACCTTCACGTCGGGCAGGAAGCTCATCTCGACGGTCTGCACGCCCTGGCCCTCGCAGGCCTCGCAACGACCGCCCGCGGTATTGAACGAGAAGCGGCCCGGGCCGTAGCCGCGCACCTTCGCATCGGTGGTCGAGGCGAAGAGCTTGCGCACGTCGTCCCAGAAGCCGACGTAGGTGGCGGGACACGACCGCGGAGTCTTGCCGATGGGCGTCTGGTCCACTTCGAGTACGCGGGCGATGGCCTCGGCGCCGTCGATGCTCTCGCATCCCATCCACGGCGGTGGCTTGCGCTTGCTCTTCTGCGCGGTGCGCACGCTCATGTTCGCGTGCAGCACGTCGCGCGCCAGCGTGGACTTGCCCGAACCGGAAACTCCGGTGACGACGGAGAGCCGGCCCAACGGGAAGCGCGCGCGGGCCTTGCGCAGGTTGTGCAGATGCGCACCACGCACGATGAGGCTCGGCGTGGTGCGAGCCACGGCCCTGCGCGGCACCACGGGATGGCGCAGCGGCTGCGCGAGGAAGCGGCCCGTCAGCGACTGCGGTGCGCGGATCAGGTCGGCCACCGACCCCTGGCCGACGACATGACCGCCGCGTGTGCCCGCGCCCGGACCCAGGTCGAGCAGGTGGTCGGCGCGACGAATGGTTTCCTCGTCGTGTTCGACGACCAGCAGCGTGTTGCCCTTGGCGGCGAGCTTCTGCAGCGAGTCGAGCAGGATGCGGTTGTCGCGCGGGTGCAGGCCGATCGTCGGCTCGTCCAGCACGTAGCAGACGCCCTGCAGGTTCGATCCCAGCTGCGCCGCGAGCCGGATGCGTTGCGCCTCGCCACCGGACAGCGTGGGCGCAGAGCGGTCGAGCGACAGGTAGCCGAGGCCGACATCGTTGAGGAAGGCGAGGCGCGAGCGCGCCTCGGCCTGCAGGTCGCGAGCGATTTCGGCCTCGCGGCCCTTGAGACGCAGCTCATCGAAGAACTCGAGCGCCTGCGCGACGGGCAAGGCCGACAATTCCGCGATCGACTGGTCCTTGAAGGTGACATTGAGCGCGACCGGGTTGAGACGCTGGCCGTCGCAGCTGGCGCAGGCGGTCGCGTCGCCTTCGAACCAGTCGTTCCACCAGACTTCTTCGCCCGACTGCTCCTCGTCGAAGCCGATGATCTGCAGCCCCGTGCCGAAGCAGTCCTCGCACCAGCCGTGCTTGGAGTTGTACGAGAACATGCGCGGATCGGGCTCGGCGAAGCTGCGAGCGCACGACGGGCAGGCCCGCTTCGTGGAGAACACACGGGTGCGGCCCTTGTCGACGACGTGCGCCACGCCCTTGCCGAATTCCAGCGCGCGATCCAGCGCCGCGCGCAGCGGGCCTTCGGTGGCGGCGCCGACCTTCACCTGGCCGACAGGCAGCTCGATCGTGTGCTCGCGGAAGCGGTCGAGTCGCGGCCATTGCGCAGTGGGCCGCATCTCGCCGTCGACGCGGAGCTCGGCATAGCCCTTGGCCAGCGCCCACTTGGCGAGATCGGTGTAGTAGCCCTTGCGCGCGACGATCAGCGGCGCGAACAGCTCGATCTTCCGCCCCCGGGCCTCGCGCAGGAGCAGTGCTGCGATCGAGTCGGCGCTCTGCGGTTCGATCGGCACCTGGCAGTCGGGGCAGTGCTGCACGCCGAGCTTCACGTAGAGCAGGCGCAGGAAGTGATGCACCTCGGTCAACGTGCCGACCGTGCTCTTGCGCCCGCCCCGGCTGGTGCGTTGCTCGATCGCGACCGTGGGCGGGATGCCGAAGATGGCGTCGACGTCCGGCCGCGAAGCCGGCTGCACGAACTGCCGCGCGTACGCGTTCAGCGATTCGAGGTAGCGGCGCTGGCCTTCGGCAAAAATGATGTCGAAGGCCAGCGTCGACTTGCCGGAGCCGGAAACGCCCGTCAGCACCGTCATGCCGTCGCGCGGAATGGTGACTTCGATATCGCGCAGGTTGTGCTCACGGGCCCGGTGCACGACGATCGAGTCGCGCGCGCGATCGGCTATGGCATCACGCACCACGGCCGGGAGCGAGAGCGCTGGCAGCAGTGCCCGGCCCGCCTTCAGCACTGCGGCCCGCTCGCTGTCGTAATCGAGCAGCGCGCGGCCGGTGTGCGATGCGGGCTCGGCCATGACCTGCGCGGGCGTGCCGGCCACCAGCAGTTGGCCGCCGGCGTCACCGCCTTCGGGGCCCAGGTCCAGGATCCAGTCCGAGGCACGGATCACGTCGAGGTTGTGCTCGATGACGAGCAGCGAGTGCCCGGCGTCGAGCAGGCGCTTGAACGCGGCGAGCAGCTTGGCGATGTCGTCGAAGTGCAGGCCGGTGGTCGGCTCGTCGAACAGGAACAGCGTGTGGGGACTGTGCCAATCCTGGGGACTGTCCCCTGTTTTCTGCTTCGTGGGCTTCACGTCGGCGAGGTGCCCGGCGAGCTTCAAGCGCTGCGCTTCACCGCCCGACAGCGTGGGCACGGGCTGGCCGAGCCGCAGGTAATCGAGACCGACGGCGGCCAGCGGCTCCAGCCGGTCGAGCACTTCGCGGTCCTCCGCGAAAAACACGACCGCCTCGGACACCGTCATTTCCAGCACGTCGGCGATGCTGCGCAGCGGTCCGTCGCCGCGTTGCAGGCGCACGTCGAGTATCTCCGGACGGAAGCGCTTGCCGTCGCAGTCCGGGCAGCGCAGGTACACGTCGGAAAGGAACTGCATCTCGACGTGCTCGAAGCCGTTGCCGCCGCACGTCGGGCAGCGGCCGTTGCCCGAGTTGAAGCTGAACGTCCCCACCGTGTAGTCGCGCTCGACCGCGAGCGGCGCGCGCGCGAAACGCTTGCGGATGGCGTCGAATGCGCCGACGTAGCTCGCGGGGTTCGAGCGCGTGGTGCGGCCGATCTGGGTCTGGTCGACGAGCACTACGTCCGCAATGAGCTCCGCCCCCTCGAGCGCGCGATGCGCGCCCGGTGTTTCGGTGGGCTTGCCGTGCGCCCGCCGCAGGCCGGCATACAGCACGTCCTGCACGAGCGTGGACTTGCCCGAACCCGACACGCCCGTGACGGTCACGAGGCGGCGCAGTGGAACCTCGACGTCGAGGTCCTTGAGGTTGTGTTCGGTCGCACCCAGCACGCGGATCGCGGGTGCGCCGGGCTCGGGTGCACCACGGCTGCCCGCGGCCGACCCCGCATCGAGCCGGCCCGCCAGGTAAGCCGCGGTCAGCGTGTCGGAGCGCGCTGCGAGTTCGGCGGGCGAGCCCTCGAAGACGATGCGGCCGCCGTGCTCGCCGGGGCCGGGCCCCATGTCGAGGATGCGATCCGCCGTGAGCATGATCTGCGGATCGTGCTCGACGACGAGCAGCGAGTTGCCGTTGTCGCGCAATCGGTGCATCACCTCGATCACGCGCTTCATGTCGCGCGGGTGCAGGCCGATCGACGGCTCGTCGAGCACGAACAGCGTGTTGACCAGCGAGGTGCCGAGCGCGGTCGTCAGGTTGATGCGCTGGACTTCACCGCCCGACAGCGTCCGCGATTGCCGGTCGAGCGTGAGATAACCGAGACCCACGCGGACCAGGAAGCCAAGGCGTGAACGAATCTCGCCCAGCAGCTGGTCGGTGGCCTCGTCGAGCGGCGCCGGCAGGACGATGCGCTCGAAGAACGTGAGGCACGTCTGCAGCGGCTGCAACATCAGCTCGTGGATGTTGATGCCCTCAGGCCGGTCGCGCGACTTGAGGCGCCAGAGCAGCGCCTCGTCCTTGAGCCGCGCGCCGTTGCAGGCGGTGCACGGCGTGTAGCTGCGGTACTTCGCCAGCAGCACCCGCACGTGCATCTTGTAGCTTTTCGATTCGAGCCACTGGAAGAATCGGCGCACGCCGTACCAGACTTTCTTTTCCCAGCGGCCCTCGCCCTCGATGACCCAGGCGCGCTGCTCGTCCGTGAGTTCACGCCATGGCGTGTCGACGGGAATGCCGCGCTTCCTGGCGAAACGCAGCAGGTCGTCCTGGCATTCGCGGTTCGACGCGGTCTGCCACGGCTTGATCGCGCCGCCGCGCAGGGTCTTGCCTGCATCCGGCACGACCAGCCCGAAATCGATGCCGATGATGCGGCCGAAGCCACGGCACGTCTCGCACGCGCCAAGCGGCGAATTGAACGAGAACAGGCTCGGCACCGGGTCGCGGTAGTGGATGTCGCAGTCGGCGCAATGCAGGTCGGTGGAGAACCGCCAGACCGTTTCCACCCCGTCTCCTGCCGCGGCGGGAGAGGTACGAACGATCAGCCGCCCCTGCCCCACGCGCAGCGCCGCCTCGAATGCGTCAATGGCCCGGCCACGCTCGACCTGGCCGAGCCGGAACCGGTCCTGCAACACCTCGATGCGGCCGGCGCCACGCTCATGGATGCGCGTATAGCCCTGCTGCTCGAGCAGTTGCAGCACCTCGGCCTCGCTGAAATTCGCCGGTACGGCGACCGGGAACGTGACCAGCAGGCGTGGGTCGCCCGCCGCCCGGCTGCGTTCGGTGAGCGAGGCGTAGATGGAATCAGGCGTATCGCGGCGGACCGCGCCGCCGCAGCCGCGGCAATGCAACTGCGCGCCGCGCGCGTACAGCAGCTTCAGGTGGTCGTTCAGCTCCGTCATCGTGCCCACGGTCGAACGTGACGTGCGCACCGGATTGGTCTGGTCGATCGCGATCGCCGGTGGGATGCCTTCGATCCGGTCGACTTGCGGCTTGTCCATGCGGTCGAGGAACTGGCGCGCGTAGGGCGAGAACGTCTCGACGTAGCGGCGCTGGCCCTCGGCGTACACCGTATCGAACACCAGCGACGACTTGCCGGAACCGGACACGCCGGTGACCACCACGAGCTGACGCAGCGGAATGTCGAGATCGAGGCCACGCAGGTTGTTCTGCCGGGCCCCGCGAATGCGGATGCTGTCGTGTGGCGACTGGGTCATGGGAAACGGGGGGCCCGGGGAAAGTACGGGCCTGTCAACGCTACCACGAACCGACCTGCACCTGCGGCACGGTCGGAGTCGTTCGACGCAGCGCGCGGTGGCGCGCGATCAGGACCCGCGCAAGCGCGCGATGATGCCGCGTACGGTGTCGGCCAGTGTGTCGTAGCGCAGGTCGGTCATTTCGCCGGCGTCGAAAAATGTGAGCCCGCAGGGCGGGCAGCGGTCGAGCCGGATGTGTTCCTGCCCGGGCGCCTGCACACGATGCATCACCGCGCCACAGGTGGGACACGGCACGTCGACCTTGTCGTTCCACCGCCGGCCGTCGCGCGCCATGCCGGTATCGAGGTCGCGCGCATCGTGCCTGGGCCACAAAAACCACTGTCGCTGCAGGTTTTCGAGGGAGTCGTCCTTGCAGGCAATGCCGTGGCAACTCTCGCAACGGTGGATCGTGGCGGCGAAACCGGCGGGCACCTCGTTCATCGCGGAACTGCACTTCGGACACTGCATCGAATCGTCTCCCTGGTCCTGGTCCAGACAGTATCACGAGAGGGTGTCACCGCTTAAGCTGCGGCCATGAACTCGCCTTACCCCCATCTGCTGGCTCCCCTCGACCTCGGCTTCCTCAAGTTGCGCAACCGCGTCCTGATGGGCTCGATGCACACCGGACTGGAGGACGACCCGAAGAAATTCCCGCGCCTCGAAGCGTATTTCGCCGAGCGTGCGCGCGGTGGGGTCGGACTGATCGTCACCGGCGGCTTCGCGCCCAACATCGAGGGCTGGGCCGCGCCCTTCTCCGGCCGGCTCACGACGCGTACGGCGGCCGCGCGCCACCGGTCCATCACCGGCGCGGTGCATGCCGAAGGCGGCCACATCGCGTTGCAGATCCTGCACACGGGCCGCTACGGCTACCACCCGCTGGCCGTAGCGCCCTCGCGCCTCAAGTCGCCGATTTCCCCCTTCACGCCGCGGGCCCTGAGCGAACGGGGCATCGAGCGGCAGATACGCGCGTTCGTGCGTTGTGCCTCGCTCGCCCGCGAGGCCGGGTACGACGGCGTCGAAATCATGGGATCGGAAGGGTATTTCATCAACCAGTTCATCGCCGCGCATACCAACCGGCGCACGGATCGCTGGGGCGGCAGCTTCGAGAATCGCTGCCGGCTGCCGGTCGAGATCGTGAGCCGCACGCGCGCCGCCGTAGGGCCCGACTTCATCCTGGTCTATCGGCTGTCGATGCTCGACCTCGTGCCCGACGGCAGTGACTGGAGCGAGGTCGTGCAGCTCGCGCAGGCCGTCGAGCGCGCGGGCGCGACCATCATCAACACCGGTATCGGCTGGCACGAGGCGCGCGTGCCGACCATTGCGACTTCCGTGCCGCGCGCAGCGTTCGCGTGGGTGACGCACAAGCTGAAAGGCCAGGTGGGCATTCCGCTGTGCGCGACCAACCGCATCAACACGCCCGAGGTCGGTGAGCGCATCCTCGCGGAGGGCGCTGCCGACATGGTGTCGATGGCGCGACCGTTGCTGGCCGACGCCGAGTTCGTGAACAAGGCCGCCGCGGGACGCGCCGACGAAATCAACACCTGCATCGCCTGCAACCAGGCCTGCCTCGACCACGTGTTCCAGCGCAAGATCGCCTCGTGCCTGGTCAACCCGCGGGCCGGCCACGAGACCGAACTGCGCTACGAGCGCACGGCCAGCCCCAGGAAATTCGCTGTCGTGGGCGCAGGGCCAGCCGGACTGGCCTGCGCCACGGTCCTCGCGGAACGCGGACACGCGGTCGACCTGTTCGAATCCGCAGCGGAAATCGGCGGCCAGTTCAACCTGGCGCGACGCGTCCCGGGCAAGGAAGAGTTTGCCGAGACGCTGCGTTACTTCACGCGCCGGCTGCAGGTGACCGGAGTCAACCTGCACCTGGGAGTCCGCGCCGATCTCGCGTGCTTGCGTGACGGCGGTTACGCCGAGGTGATCCTGGCCACCGGCGTCACGCCGCGCGATCCCGACATACCGGGCGCCCTCGAGCACCGGGCCTCAGGCATGGTGCTGCCCTATGCGGATGTCCTGCTCGGGCGTCATGCGTGCGGGCCCCGCGTCGCGATCGTCGGTGCCGGCGGCATCGGCTTCGACGTGGCCGAGTTCCTGGTCTCGGAGCGGCATTCGACGGCACTCGACCTGGCCGCGTGGCAGCGGGAATGGGGCGTGACCGACCCCGGACTTGCGCGCAGCGGGCTCGCAGCGCCGCAGGTGGCGCCACCGGAGCGGCACGTGCGCCTGCTGCAACGCAAGTCGACGCCACTCGGCAAGGGCCTTGGCAAGACGACGGGATGGATCCATCGCGCCGCGCTGCGGATGAAGCGCGTCGAGATGCTGGGCGGCGTCAACTACGAGCGCATCGATGAACGCGGGCTGCACATCAGCTTCGGCGAGCAGCGCTCGCAACCGATGCTGCTCGAAGTCGACAACGTCGTGCTCTGCGCCGGACAGGTGCCGCTGTGCGAGCTGTACGACCCGCTGGAGATGTCGGGCGTGACGGTGCACAAGATCGGCGGCGCGGACGTCGCGAGCGAGCTCGATGCGAAGCGTGCGATCGACCAGGGTGCGCGGCTCGCCGCGCGCCTCTGAGCGGTCGCGCTACGCCTCAATGCAGCGGGAACGTCGCGCCCGATGCAGCCGCCGCGTGCTCCTCGGCCCGCTTGGCGGCGAAGACCGCCTTGAGCAGCAGCGCATGGTTGTGCTCGTCCTGGCCGGCGGTCAGGAAGCGATCCGCATGCGTCAGCACCTGCTCCAGGTAGGCGCGGCGCTCGTCCAGGTAGAGCAGCGTCCTCGCGATGGAGTTCGGGTCGTGACCCTGGATATACAGGGCGTCCGCCGCGCTCAACGCCGCGGCGTACTGGTCGGCCGTGGGCTTGCGACGATAGGTGCGCGCAGACGGCGCCTCGTCCTGCGGCAATCCCTGGCCCTGCGGTCGATCCGGCGGCGGCGATCCGCGCCGCGGCGGCCCGTGCAGCAGCGCGCGCATGATGTCGCTGGTGGTGACGATGCCGAGCACGCGCTCGTCGTCATCGACGATCGTGATCGCATGATGGCCGGAAGCCACGATCAGGTCGACCAGTTCATTCACGTTGGTCGACGGCGAGCGACTCACCACCGGCTGCTGCATGATCTGCTCGATGCGGAACTTGCCGTCGAGGAACGCGGCGCGGTCCACGGCTCCGCGCGGCGCGAAAAACTCGACCTTGATCAGGTCGGCCGAACTCAGCATGCCGACCAGCCGGCCGTCGCGCACGACGGGCAGGTGGTGAATCGGGTATTGCCGGAAGCAATCGAATGCTTCGCTGACCGGGCGGTCGTTTTCGATCACGACCACGGCTTCGGTCATGATCCGCGAGACGGGTTCTTCTGGTCGCATGGCAGCGCTGATCCTTGTCGCAAAGGATAGCGCGGAACGGCGCGGTGTCGGCGCGAGCGGCGCTGCGAACGCTACCTAGCGCGCTCGGTAGTTGCGCCTACTCGCGGCGCGAAGCCTTCGCGGTCGAGCAGCAGTTCGACCTTGTCACGGAAACTCCGGCTCAGCTTCACTTCCTGCCCCGACTGCAGCTTGAGGAAGCATTCGCCGTTCAGGTGCGGGCGCAGCGATCTCACGCGCGCCAGGTTGACGATCGTCGAGCGGTGCACGCGCTGGAACACGAGCGGGTCGAGCATCTCCTCGAGTTCCTTCATCGTGGCGCGGAGCACGTGCGTCTGGCCGTCGGCATGCAGGCACATGTAGTCGCCCGCGGCGTCGATCCAGTCGATCGTGGTCACGTCGAGACGGAGGGTCTCGCGGCCGGAGCGGATCGGCAGCATGCGCGCATAGCGGGGCGCGGCGGTGGCCGGGCTCGCGGCAACCGCAGCCGGATCGGCACCAAGCTCGCCATTGCCCTTCACCTCGGCCAGCAGGGCCATCAGTTGCTCGCGCTGCGCCAGCGCCTGCTGCTGCTGCCACTGCGCGCGAACACGGTCGAGCGCCGCCGCGAGACGGGTTTCGTCGACGGGCTTCAACAGGTAGTCGAGGGCGTGCGCCTCGAAGGCGTTGATGGCGTAACGATCGAAGGCCGTCACGAAGACGACCATCGGCATGCTTTCCTGCGGCACCTGCGCGACGAGGTCGAGCCCGGACATGCCAGGCATCTGGATGTCGAGGAAGATCAGGTCGGGCGCCTCCTCGGCGATGGCGGCGAGCGCCTCACGCCCGTTGGCGCACTGGCGGACGATGCTGATGTCGGTGTGTTCGCGGAGACGCAGCTCGAGGCCGCGCCGGGCCAGCGGTTCGTCGTCGACGATGAGAGTGCGGATGGTCATGTCGGTTGCGTCGCCCGTTCGAATGGCAGCGAGATCTCGAGCCGCAGGCCCGGCCGCGAGAAGCGCACCGCGAGTTTCTGCCGGTCGCCGTACAGCACGGCCAGCCGCTCGCGCGTGTTGCGAAATCCTACGCCGCGACCGGCGCCCAGTTCGACCCCCACCGGCAGCCCCGGGCCATCGTCCTGCACCACGAGGTGCAGTTGTCCTGCATCCTCGCGCGCCTCGATCCTGAGGCGTCCGCCCTCCTCGCGCGGCGCGACCGCGTATTTGAGCGAGTTCTCGACCAGCGGCTGCAGCACCATCGACGGCACCAGCGCCTGGGTGGCGGCCTCGTCGATGTCGAACTCGAGGCGGAGGCGATCGCCGAACCGCAGCTGCTCGATGCCCAGGTAGAGGTTCAGCGCATCGAGCTCCTGCCGCAGGGTGACCTTCTTCATCGGGTCCTGGTCGAGCGTGTAGCGCAGGAAATCCGACAGGCGCCCGACGGCCTGGTTCGCGATCTTGCCCTGGTTGTCCAGGATCAGCGTCGAAATAGCGTTCAGCGTGTTGAACAGGAAATGCGGATTGAGCTGGTACCGCAGCATCTTGACCTGCGCTTCCTGGGCGAGCGCGGCCGCGCGCAGCATCGACTCGCGCTGCTCCTGCAGGGCTTCGTAGTACTTGATCCCGAAATACAGGCCCGACCAGCAGAGGACGAGGTAGGTCGAGGTGAGCGCGCCCATGAAGATGCCGAACCACGGCTCGCCGGCCATGGCGGCGGGCTCGACCCAGCGCATGTACGACGAGTTGATGATGACGCGCCACCCGAGCGCCACGCACCAGGACGCGAACAGCACGACCGGCACGACCAGCGTGAGCCGCTGGCCGAGCAGCCGCCGATAGAGGTAGCGCAGGGGCGCGGACAGCAGGAAGCCGCCCGCGGCGGCCGCCAGCACCACCTTGATGTACGACGCGGGCTTCTCATACAGCAGCGAACCCAGGTACTGCGTGATGAGGTAGGCGCTCCAGCCGAGCGTATGGAGCGCCCAGAAGAGCAGGTTGCGGTTGCGGCGGAGGTCGTCGAGAGTCACCGCGGGAGCTTAGCGGGGCGGCCGTCCGCGCGGTAACGGTTCGTCGCAGTGCGCGCACCGCTCGTCCCAGGCTCACTCGGCGAGGGCGTGCACGTAGGCCTGGCAGCCGGCTTCGAACCGCGGACCGGCCCCGGCGCAGTGGCTGGCATCGGCGAGTTCGTTCTCCCGGGCCCAGTGGAACCCGGCCTGTTCGGCAGTGACCGCCTCCTGGACGAAGGCGCGGCACCCTTCGGTAAAGGCTGGGTCGTTGCGGGCGAGGCAGGCGCGCGGGTCGGTGATGCCCTGGCGGTCGGCCCAATCGAAGCCCGCCTTGTGCGAACCGCACCGGACGTCGCGGCAGGGATGACCGAGGAATGAACGGGCAGCCGGTGCGGCGGCGGCACGGTCAGCCGCAATCGCGCAGAGGAAAACCAGGCAGCCCAGCGTGAATCGTGGCAAGCGCGGGTTGCGCACTGCCCGCGTGCGAAGCGGAATGGCCGTCATGCGAATCTCCGGCAGGCCCACCCAGGGCCTGGCACGCACCACGCTAGTGGATGCGCGGAGCCTGCTGCCTGCGACTTTGACGGCAGTAGTCGCAGATTCGGCGCGTGGCGGCGCTCAGCGGTGCTTGCGCTTCGAATCCTGCGCCGAATGCACCAGGTGCTCGACGCCATCGAGCGCCACGACGACGATGAGCAGGACTGCGAGCAGGTCGACGCCAAGCAGCCGGAAAGTCTCCATCCAGGTCATTTCCATGATCGTTCTCCTCCGTCGCTGCCTGACGTGCCGCCTGGCGGTCACCGGACCGTGCAGTTCACAGGTTTCGTCTCCTGCAACGGCGCGTTTCGCATCGACTTGAGCAGATACTAGTCCAATTTTGCTGCGTCGCAGCAGAACTGGTTCTCAGTTTGGAGGTAACCCTTTGGAACTGCTACGAAAATGGAGCAATCGGCGGCGCCAGCCATGAGCCCAACCGCGGGATCCGTCCCCGGGCAGGGGGCAGCGCTCTCAGGGGAACTGGATTTTCCCGCGTGGCGGCCCGCCCTGGCCGAGCGCAGCTGCCGCCCCGGCATCGGGGATCACGATCGACGACGCCTGCTGGCGGCGCATCTCCTGCAGTTCCTGCATCGTTTCCTCGAAGGCCACCTTGGCGCCGTCGGCGAAGCCCGCACAGGCGTCGGCGAGGTTCGCCGCGGGAATCTCGAACGACAGCGGCAGCACGCCCGCCGGGGTCATGATCTGCGCCTGGCCGAGATAGACAGCGGGACGCGCCGGATCGGTCGAGCCGTCGGACTTCACCGGCGTCATCACGCGGATCGTGCCGACCTTGCGATCGGTGAACGTGTCCTCGCGGTACAGGTCGCTGACGTCCATGCGGGGATCGGGTGCGTTCGGGCCGGCCATGTCTGAATCCTCAAAGTGCGCGCGTGCCGCGCGACGAATGTCGCGGCACGTTATCAGAATTTCGCGTCGCTTTGGCTGTCGCCGGGACCGACGCCGGGGCCATCGCCCGGATTCATCCAGCGAACTTCGCGCGGCCAGGGCGACAGCGCCAGGTAGTAGAACAGGATCAGGTTCACGAGCGGGATCGAGGCCATGATCGCGAGCCAGGCCGGGAACCCCATGCGCGGCAGGATTTTCCAGAAGGCGACGACCTGCAGCAGCGACAGGATGGCAAACCAACGAATCATGCGGTACTCCGGCAGCAGGCTATAGTAATCAGGCGTCCTGGCACATCGGCCCAGTCTCGGCAATCATGCACTACCCCTCATTCGCGGAGTACAGCGACGCGTTGCAGCACGACCTGGGCCTCGCGCTGTCGGACGCATTGCTCCGGCAGGGCGCGCTCCGCATGCGCGGTCCAGGCCATCCCGTCGCGCACACCGGCAATTTCGCGCTGACCTTCGAAGTTGTCGTCGACGGTACCCGGCATGCCGTGCGCTGCTTCCACAAGCCCTCCGATTCACTGCACGAACGCTACGGCGCGATCACCGCCTGCCTGCGGTCGATCAGGAGCCCGTACTTCGTCGACTTCGAATTCCAGCCCAGCGGCATCCGGACCGAGAGCGGCACGTACCCGATCGTCCGGATGGAATGGGCCGAGGGCCCGACGCTGGCTGCGTTCGTGGCGGATCACCGCCACGATGCCCGTACGCTGCAGTCGCTGCGGGCGTCGCTGCGCGCGCTGGCGGCGCACCTGCAGGCGCACGGCATCGCTCATGGCGACATCCAGCCCACCAACCTCATCGTGCGGGGCCCCAGCGATCTCAGGCTGATCGATTACGACGGCATGTACGTGCCGCAACTCGCGGCGCTGGCCAGCGCCGAACTCGGGCAGCGCAATTTCCAGCATCCCGGGCGGCGCGCGCGCCACTTCGACGCGAACCTCGACCGGTTTTCGTTCATGTTGCTCGATCTCGCGCTCGATGCGATCTGCAGGCAGCCCGGGCTCTGGGAGCAGACCGACAGCGGTGCCGACGCGTTCATCGTGCGGGCAGTGGATCTTGCCGACCCAGCCACTTCACCGGCGTTCCGCTTGCTGGCCGCGGTGCCCGGGCTCGAGCCGCGCGTGACGCACTTCGCGGCCAGTTGCCGGTCGCCGTTCGAACAGGTTCCGGCCTTCGAGGACTTCCTGGCGGCTCGCAACATCCCGACCGTGCCCATCGAGTTCCAGGGCGATGCGACGCTGTCACTGCGCGACAGGTACGTTTCGGTCCACGACGTGGTCGACGCGTCGAACTTCGCGCGCTGCTGCACCCGCGTGGGCGACCAGGTCGAACTGGTCGGCCTGATCGTGCGAGTCGTCATGGGACCCGAGTCGCCCTTCGATACGGACTGCCTGCGCGTTGAGTTCGGGCCGCATGCGCAGGACCTGGTCTGCCTGAAAATCTGGCCTGACGCGCTGACCGGGCTCAAGGAGATTCCCGACCCGACGTGGGTCGGGCGCTGGATGAGCGCAGTCGGCCTGCTCGAACCCGTGCACAGCGAAGGCAGCGGGGAACAGCGCCGCAAGGACGTCTCCATCTCGATCACGGCGCAGTCGCAGCTGCACCGACTCACCGAAGTCGAGGCCAGGCATCGGTTGCGCGGGCGCCGCGAAACCACGCGCGTCACGACGGGCAGCGTGGCGGACGTGGTCACGGACCGGGTCGTCACGGATTCGGTGTCACCGCTTGTGTCGACCGCTACTGGACGTGGTTGCGCCGCCAGTAGCAGCCGCGATGGACGCCACGGTGCAGTCGGCAGCGATCGCTACAGAGGTCGCATCACCTGC
Source organism: uncultured Gammaproteobacteria bacterium (assembly GCA_963746325.1). GTDB lineage: Bacteria > Pseudomonadota > Gammaproteobacteria > Steroidobacterales > Steroidobacteraceae > RPQJ01. Next base: position 478,488 of record CAVVBC010000005.1, read on the forward strand.
GCCATCAACAGAGCCCGCCGGCACGGTGTTGCGCAAACGCTGGCCCGCTGCGACGCAAGGGGTGTCGCGCGGGTGGTGGTGGGTCTGTGCGGTACTCGTGGCGTCGATGATCGTGCACGCAGGCCTGGCGCTGCGGACCCTGCGTACCGTCGCCCCGGAGCCTGTCCCAGCCCGTATTGGCGAGTCCGCTGCGCCGGCCCCGCTACTGCAGGAAAGCGGACCGCCCGAGCCGGAAAGCACCGTGCACCGGCTCGAATCGCAACAGGACCTGGGACCGTCCTCCCTGCCACTGCAGACCACGGCTGGCAAGGTGGAGATCGTAACGGCACACGACGATGCACAGGCGCGCATCGTCCTGTTGAATGGCGCCGCGATCGCGGGGCTGCGCGCCGGCAAGGTGTCGCTGGTTCATCGCGCGGTGTATCCGGCTCGCGACGTCATCGTCGGCTTCACGCAGTGCAATGACGCGGCCGATCCCTGCGCCCGGCCGCAGCCGTTCTGGCTGGAGCTGCGAGCAGGCGCCTCGCCGAACCTGCGACAGATGCCTGGCGTGTGGGCCAGCACCGGCACCGCATCGGTGACCGCGACGGACGGCGGCGTGCAGGTCGAGCTCGGAGTCTGGAACGGCGAACGACGCACCGCCCGCTACACCGTCGCCGGCAACATAGTGCTCACGCGGACACCGGAGCCACGCCGGCCGCTGAGTCGCACGGATTGCGCGACGGTGATCCAGTCGGCCGAGTCCTGCGCCTCCGGCCGCGACTGCGACTCGTTCGCGAGCAGCGCCCAACGCATCAAGCCAGCCCAGTGGACGCAACTCGTGCGCCTGCACCATGAATCGACCGGCCTGGACAGTGCCGCGTTTCGCGCGCTCTGCGTGCGCAGCTGCGAACTCGGCCTGACGCCAAGTCACGGCTTCATCCGCCGCAACGTCTGCTCTGGCGCGAAGCCCGGCCAGTGGTCTGCGACGGACCCGGCGTCCGGCATGGTGCGCTGACGCCGCGCACGGCAGCGTGACTGCCGGGACAGCGTCAAGCCGTGACAGGGATGCTATAAGGCGCGCATGAACGACTCGAACCGCTACCGGACCCAGCGGGGCCCGATCCGCGCGCCGCGCGGCACCCAGCTGACCGCGCGCAGCTGGCTCACCGAAGCGCCGTTGCGCATGCTGATGAACAACCTCGACCCGGAAGTGGCGGAGCGACCCGAGGAGCTCGTCGTCTACGGTGGCATCGGTCGTGCCGCGCGCGACTGGGAAAGTTACGACCGCATCGTGCAGTGCCTGCGCGCGCTCGGCGACGACGAGACGCTGCTGGTGCAGTCGGGCAAACCCGTCGGCGTGTTCCGCACGCACGTCGATGCGCCACGCGTGCTGCTCGCCAATTCCAACCTGGTCGGCCGCTGGGCCACGTGGGATCACTTCCACGAACTCGACCGGAAGGGACTCATGATGTACGGCCAGATGACGGCCGGCTCCTGGATCTACATCGGCAGCCAGGGCATCGTGCAGGGAACCTACGAAACCTTCGTCGAGATGGGTCGCCAACACTACGGCGGCAACCTGGCCGGCAAATGGATCCTCACGGCTGGCCTGGGCGGCATGGGCGGCGCGCAGCCGCTCGCTGCCACGATGGCGGGCGCGTCGATGCTCGCGATCGAGTGCCGCCACGACCGGATCAAGAAGCGCCTCGAGACGCGCTATCTCGATGTCGGCGTCGAATCGCTCGACGAGGCGCTGGAACTGATCGCGCGCGCGGGTCGCGACGGCACGGCGATTTCGGTGGGCCTGCTGGGGAACGCGGCGGAAGTGCTGCCGGAAATGCTCCGGCGCGGAGTGCGGCCCGACGCGGTCACCGACCAGACGTCGGCGCACGATCCCATCAACGGGTACCTGCCCGCGGGTTGGACCGTCGAGCAGTGGGACCGGTTGCGAGCCACCGATCCCGCGGCCGTCGCAAGTGCGGCGCGTGAGTCGATGGCGCGGCACGTGGAAGCGATGCTGGCGTTCCAGCAGCAGGGCATCCCGACGTTCGATTACGGCAACAACATCCGCCAGGTCGCACTGGATGCGGGCGTGAAGGACGCGTTCGCTTTCCCCGGCTTCGTCCCGGCATACGTCCGGCCGCTGTTCTGCCGCGGTATCGGTCCATTCCGCTGGGCCGCGCTGTCGGGCGATCCGGAAGACATCTACCGCACGGACGCCAAGGTGAAGGAGATGATTCCCGACGACGCGCACCTGCACCGCTGGCTCGACATGGCGCGCGAACGCATCCAGTTCCAGGGCTTGCCCGCTCGCATCTGCTGGGTGGGCCTGGGCCAGCGCCATCGGCTCGGCCTGGCGTTCAACGAGATGGTCCGGCGCGGTGAACTCAAGGCGCCGGTCGTCATCGGGCGTGACCACCTCGATTCGGGTTCGGTGGCCAGTCCCAATCGCGAGACGGAAGCGATGAAGGACGGTTCGGATGCCGTCGCCGACTGGCCGTTGCTCAATGCGTTGCTGAACACGGCGAGCGGCGCCACTTGGGTGTCGCTGCATCATGGCGGCGGCGTCGGCATCGGCTATTCACAGCATTCCGGCGTCGTGATCTGCTGCGACGGCACCGAGGCCGCGGCGCGACGCATCGAGCGCGTGCTGTGGAACGACCCGGCCACGGGCGTGATGCGACACGCCGATGCGGGCTACGACATCGCCATCGACTGCGCGCGCGAGAACGGCCTGAACCTGCCCTTCCTCGATTGAAGGCACTGCCGCCAGCCGTCGCACCCCTCCCCTCCGACTCTTCATTCTTCCCTCTTATTTCTTGATTCTTCATTCTTCCCTAACCCCTAACCCCTAACCCCTACTCCCTTCTCCCTTGCGTACCCTCTGGCGACACCTCTCCCTGCTCACCTGCGACGACGAGCGTCGCGTCATCCCTGACGCGGCCATCGTCACCCACGACGACACCATCGTCTGGGTGGGAGCAGCGAACGCCGTGCCGGACGACTGCATTACTGAGCGCACGATCGAACTGGCGGGACGCTGGGTGACACCCGGGCTCATCGATTGCCATACCCACCTGGTCTTTGCCGGCCAGCGCGCCGCAGAATTCGCGCGGCGCACGGCAGGCACGAGTTACGCCGAGATCGCCCGTGAAGGCGGCGGCATCCTCAACACGGTGCGGGCGACGCGGGCGGCGTCGGTCGAAACGCTCGTGCAGCAGGCCGCTCCGCGGTTGCGCGCGTTGTTGCAGGAAGGGGTGACCACCGTCGAGATCAAGTCGGGCTACGGGCTGGAATTCGAGTCGGAGCGTCGCATGCTGCTGGCCGCGCGCGAACTGGAACGGCGGCTGCCGGTGACGGTCGTGACCTCGCTGCTCGCCGCGCATGCCACGCCGCCGGAATTCGCGGGTCGCGCGGACGAGTACATCGATACGATCTGCAACGACTGGCTGCCGCGCTTCGCGCGTGAACGGGGGCTGGTCGACATGGTCGACGCGTATTGCGACAGCATCGCGTTCAGCGCCGCCCAATGCGACCGGCTGTTCGACGCCGCCCGGACACATGGCTGGCCCGTGCGACTGCACGCGGAGCAGATCAGCAACGTCGGCGCGAGCCGCACGGCCGCGCTGCACGGTGCGCTCGCCTGCGACCACCTCGAGTACGCGACGGACGACGACGCCGCGGCGCTCGCGCGCGCCGGCACTGTGGCGGTGCTGTTGCCCATTGCGTATTACGTGCTCGCAGACCCGCAATTGCCGCCACTCGAATCGTTCCGGCGGCACGGCGTGCCGATGGCAGTGGCCAGCGACGCCAATCCGGGTTCAGCTCCGGGCGCCTCGCTGCTGACCGCGATGAACATGGCCCGCAGGCTGTTCGGCTTGGGCAGCAGCGAAGTACTCGACGGCGTGACGCGCAATGCCGCCCGAGCGCTCGGCCTGGCGCACAGCCATGGCCAGGTAGCGCCGGGCTATCGCGCGGATTTCACGGCCTGGTCCGTCGAGACGCCTGACGAGCTGGGTTACTGGATCGGCTACAACCCGTGCAGCCTGGTCGTGCGCGGCGGTGAAATCGTCCTGGAGAGAGACGCATGAGCGACGCCACCCATGGCAGCGAGCTGGCCGAATGGCGCGGACGCGTGGACGCGATCGATGGCGACGCGGGCCGGCGCTGGCACCAGGTCGTGCGGCCTGCTCCGGTGTCCCCGGACCCGCCGGGTCTGGCGCTGCTCGGATTCGCCTGCGATGCCGGCGTGCACCGCAACCACGGCCGGGTCGGTGCAGCGGCCGGCCCACGCACGCTGCGCAAGTACCTTTCGAACTTCGCCTGGCACGGTGGCGAAGCCGATGCCCTTTACGATGCCGGCGACGTGCACTGCTTGGACGACGGCCTGGAAGCTGCACAGGCGGCGTATGCAAGCCGGGCTGCGGGGCTGTTGCGCGCCGGTCAGCGCGTGATCGGACTGGGCGGCGGTCACGAGATTGCGTGGGCGTCGTACCAGGGCATCGCTGCCGCGTGCGCGGGGCAACCGCGGCTGGCGCGGCTCGGCATCATCAATTTCGACGCCCACTTCGATTTGCGGCAACCGGAGCAACCGGGTCACGGCAGTTCCGGCACGCCGTTCCTGCAGATCGCGGCAGCGCGCGCGGCAGCCGGCCTGGAATTTCGCTACCTCTGCCTCGGTGTCAGCGAGACTGCCAACACGCCGGCGCTGTTTGCGCAGGCTGCGCGGCTCGGCGTGGCGCACGTGAGCGATGTCGATATCGGCGATCGCGCCGTCGACGATCGCGTGCGCGAGTTCGTGGCTGCGTGCGACGGCATTTATCTCACGTTCTGTCTCGACGTGCTGCCGCCAGCGGTGGCGCCCGGCGTCAGCGCGCCTGCGGGCCTCGGCGTGCCGTTGCATCGCGCAATGGCCTTGCTGCGCCAGGTGCGAAGCGAATGCGCTGCGGCTCCGGGGGGCGACAAGCTCGTGCTGGCCGACGTCGCCGAGCTGAGCCCCTGCCATGACGCGGCGGACGCGCGGACAGCCCGTACCGCAGCGCGCATCGTCTACGAGCTCGCCGCAATCGGCCGCTGAGGCCGACCCGTCCTTTTGCTGCGCACGGGAGCCCAAGCGTATCCTGCCCGCCCTCTGACCCCTTCATGCCAGGCCTCGCAATGAAATTGAACACCGCGGCGCTGGGCGCCGTGCTCGCACTCTTCGTGGTGGCCGGTTGCGACCGCCGCAAGGACGAGCCACCTCCGCCGCCGGAGCCCAAGGCCGTCGCAAGCGCGGCCGCGGATGCTCACCTGCCGCCGGGCATCGAATGGTTCGCGGGCGACGTCGACGCCGCCTTCGCCGCAGCCAAGGCTGCCAACAAGCCCTTGTTCCTGTACTGGGGTGCGGAATGGTGCCCGCCCTGCGCGCAGATCAAGACGACGATCTTCGCCAAGCGCGAGTTCCAGGAGCGCTCGCGCCTGTTCGTGCCCGTGTACCTCGATGGCGACACGCCCAGCGCCCAGAAGCACGGCGAGCTTTTCGGCGTCGTCGGCTATCCAACGATGATCCTGTTCAAGCCCGATGGCACCGAGATCACGCGCCTGCCGGGCGGCGTGGACGTGGCCCGTTACGCGAAGATCCTCGACGTCGCGCTCGCCGACGCGCGCCCGGTCGCGAGCATCCTCGCCGCGGCTCGCCGTGGCGAGCCGGTCACGGCGAACGACTGGAAGCTGCTCGCTTACTATTCCTGGAGCACCGACAACGGTCGCGTGCTGCCAACCGAGCAGCAACTCGCCACGTTCCGCACCCTGGCGGACCGCTGCCCCGCCGAGCTGCCGGGCGAGTGCGCACGCTTCCTGTTTGATTACCTGGCCGCCGCCGCGGACGCATCGACACCCGAGGACGCTGCGCTGGATGGCCTCGCCCGCGCTGACGCGCGGCGTCGCGTGCTGGCGGCGCTGCCAGCGCCTGCCGTGCAGCAGGCGAACGTCGACAACCTCCTGTATCGCCCCCAGGCGATCATCAGCCTGCTGTCGGAGGAGGGATCGCCCGAACGCACGCAACTGACGCGCGCCTGGGGCGACGCGCTTGCGCGACTCGGCGGCGGAAGCTCGCCGCTGTCGGCGGCCGAGGAACTGCTACGCGTCCGCGCCCGCGTCATGCTCGCCAGGCTCGATTCGCCCGGATCGCCACTGCCGGCATCGCTGCTGGAGGTGGCGCGCCAGGCAGTCGCCCAGGTGGATGCCGCGACGCCCGCGGGCCACCCGCGACAGGCTGCGATCAACGCTGCGGCCAACCTGTACTGGGAGGCCGGTCTCGACACCGAGGCCAATACGCTGCTTACGGCGGAACTCGAGAAATCGAAGTCGCCGTACTATTTCATGCTCGACCTCGCCGACCTCGCGCAGAAGGCGGGACGCAAGGACGAAGCGGTAGCGTGGCTCGCGCGCGCGTATGACGACGCCAAGGGCCCGGCCACGCGCTTCCAGTGGGGTTACAACTACCTGATGGGCCTGCTGGAGATGACGCCCGGGGACGTGCGCGGCATCGAGCGCGCAGGCCTCTCGGTGCTCGGCGAGCTCGACGGCTCGCCCGACGCTTTTTACCAGCGCACGCGCATGCGGCTCGAACAGCTCGACGCAAGGCTGCTGGAATGGGGGAAGACCGGTGAGCCGGCCCGTGTGGTTGAGGCGCTGCACGCGAGGACGAGCGCAATCTGCATCAAGCTGCCGCCGCATGACCAAGGGCGGAAGGCATGCGAAGACTTTCTCCAACCCGGGGACCCAATGACTCCAGACTCGTAAGCGTCTACTTGCCTGCGGCTGGTTCCCAGTCATGCATCCAGCTCCGCCGTATCGCAGCTCGTCCACTGTCTGACAATTGTCATACGAACCGTGGGATATCCACGGCCGCGCGTTGCTCCGCGTAAACCAACTGTCACGCCACCGCGCTACCTTCATCGCAGGTCGACCCAGCGTCGATCTGCAACCCCGCTGCCGAGAGATACGGTCCTGCGATGACAGTGCCGCCTGGGAATTTTTGGGATCAGTTCGACGAAGCCGAACGTCAGCGTCGGGCGGCGCTGGCCAGGCACAAGCAGGCGTTTCGCCAGCTCGATATCGCGGCGAGCGCCACGCGCGACAAGGGATCGCTCGAGGCCTGGGAACGCTACTGCAATGCCGCCAAGTCACTCGAGGCGAGCGTGAACGAACTGGAGCGTCTGGTGTGGAATCTGCGGCGCGGAGATTAGCGAGGACGCGGTGGCATGGCACTCTTCTCCCGACGTTTCTGGCACTCGGTCATCGGTCTCGATCGGCGCGTTGCGGAGGCCGTGGCCCATTGCGATGTAGCCATGGCGCGCTTTCGCATCAGCCGCACCCTCGTATCGCACCAGGCCCATAGCGAGTACCACATGGAACTGTGCGAGGCATTGGCGGAGCTCCGAGTCGCGCTCAGCGAACTGCGCGCGTTCCAGGAGCGCAATTCGACCCATGGCCCCAGGATTGAACGATGCAATTGACGAAATCCCGCGCTGTGGCGCTGACGGTGTGCGCGGCGCTCGCCTCGGCGGCCAATGCTGCCGGCGTGCCGACAGCGCAGAGCATCGAAGCGGCGGTGCCTGGAATCAAGGTTCAGGCTGTGGCGGCAGTACCTGCCTCGCCAGGTCTGTATGAAGTGATCTCCACGGACGGGCAGTTCCTGTATGTCGATGCCGGCCTGAAATTCGCGATCGCCGGCGAGATGTTCGACCTCGCGACTCGGACGAGCGTGTCCAAGGAGAATCTCGCGCGGCTGCGCGCGGTCGAGTTCGAGTCGCTCCCACTCGAACTGGCTATCAAGCGGGTGAAAGGAAGCGGCAGTCGGCGCATGGCGGTGTTTGCCGATCCGGATTGCCCCTATTGCGTCAAACTCGAGGAGAGCCTCCGGCCGGTCGACAATGTCACGATCTACACGTTCGTCTATCCCCTCGACGAACTGCATCCGCAGGCCGTTGAACGCGCCAATGCGATCTGGTGTGCGCAGGACCGCGATGCCGCCTGGCTTGGCTGGCTGCTCGACAAGAAGGCCGCGCCAGCAGCGCCCGCTGGCTGCAGCGCGCCCGTGAAAAGGATTGCGGAGACCGCTGCAGCCTTCGGCGCAGAGGGCACGCCCAGCCTCGTTTTCGGCAGCGGTCGGGTCGCACATGGCGCGTTGCCTGGCGAAATGCTGGTCAAGTTCCTCGACGAGCCGCGATTGCGGGCTCGCAAGGAGTCTCCGGTGACGACGGGCAAAGCCGCCGGTCGCTGATCAGCGGGAAACTGGCCGCGTTCGCTGGATGGCTGCTCCGAACCCGAGCAAGCCGGCCAGCAACAGCAGGTCGATCGCGCCACCGCCGCCGCTCGACGGCTTCCTGACCGTCACCGTCGCGGCCGCTGAACTCGAACCCCCCGGGCCCGTACACGCCAGCGTGAACTTGCTTTCGACCGTCAAGGGCCCGACGCTCTGTGTGCCCGACGTGGCCCTGGATCCGGTCCACGCGTCGGAGGCCACGCAGCTCGTGGCACCCGTCGCACTCCAGGTCAGCGTCGCCGACTCCCCGGATCTGACCGACACCGGGTTGGCCGTGATCGTCACCACGGGAGCAGGCGGCGTGGTCTCGACCCGGAGACCATAGGTCCCGAACTTGGCATTCGGATTCACGCGGGCAATAAAATTCAGGAAGTATTCGCCCGGCGTTGCATTGAATGAAAACTGGCCGCTGCCATAGACGAAACCCACTCTGGTGGTCCCGCGCGTCACGGCCAGCGCAAGCTCGGAGAATGCAGCTGGGAATGCGAGGTCGGTCAGTCGTACGTCGTAGGATCCTGTCGTCGTAACGTCCACGGCGCGGCTCTGGAACAAGCCCCCCACCGCCTGCGTTGCTTCGAGAACGACCGGGCCCGACGGTTCGCGTGCAAGCTGCACGCCGAAGAGACCGAGTCCCACGGTCGCGCTTGGCTTTGCGGCGACCAGGACCAGCACCTTGCCCACCGCTGCCTGAAAGTCGATCGGTCCGGTTTGTGCCCGCCTGCCGAGAGAGACTCCATTCTGGAAGATGGCCATCTCCAGGGTGGCGAGCGCACCAGGAAACTCGAAATCCGTCAGCACCGCCCGATACGAGCCCGAATCCGCGAGGTCCACCTCGTCGTCCCGAACGGAAAGTGCGCTGGAGGTGGCTGGCGGCGACGACGTGTACGCGACGGAGAACACGCGGTTGGTCCCCTGCAGGATCTCGGCAAGCAGCACTCCGGCGGAGTCCTGCGTCGTCGCAACCGGCAGCGCATAGACGCGGACCGGCCCGCCGGTTGCATTGAACGCGGTGGATCCCGTGCTCGTCCTGCTTGCAAGGACCGATGTGCCGCGCAGCACGGCGGCGCCGGCCGCAGCCAGCGCGGACGGAAACTGCAGGTCGGTGACGGTCAGGGCGTAAGTGGCATCCGCGGCAAGCTGGGCGGCCCTCCCCTCGCCGAGGTCACCTACCGGATAGCTCTCACTGGAGACCACTGCGCCGCTGCCGACATGGGTGATAAGTACGCCATAGAGGCCGGCATCGGTCAGCGCACCGGCCTGCGCCACGACCAGGACATCGTAGGTTCCCGGCTCGGCCGCGAACTGCTTCGTGTTATTCGTGCCGTCGAGCCGGGCGTATTCCACGCCGCCCCGCGTGATCAGGAGATCGATCTGGGCCAGATTCTCCGGAAAACCCGCATCGGACAGCGACGCGCGGTACGTGCCGGCCGCGGCAATGACGAACTGCGTCTGGCGCGTGCTTTGACCCGTGGCCGGCGGAGTCGTTGGCGATTCGATCAGGTTCGAGTAGTCCAGAGCCGGAGTCCCGCCGCTCACGGGAACGACGCGCACCGCGAAACTGCCGAAGCCACTGGCCGTCGACGCGATGCCCGCCACCTGGATCGCATGCGTTCCGGCAGTCGCATCGAACTGCACGTTGCCTGGTGCAGCCACCGCGACCACCAGTGTGTCGCCACGGGTGACCGCCACCTGCACGCTCTGCAGCGGAGCCGGAAAGCCCACGTCGGCGAGCTGCAGTTCGTATCGACCGGCCTGTGGAATCTGGAATTCCCTGGTGATCGGGGCCGATTGCGCACCGACCAGTGTGGCGTCCTCCACCAGCGAGACGGCATGGGTCAGGCCGGCCGCAGTGAGCATCAACGCCGCAGCGAAGGTCAGCAACGAACCGCGCAGGCGCGCGGCAGCCCAGTGAAGTGTCAGCATGATTTGTAGTTCCGTTTCAGGACCGGCGGAGTTCTTCCAGGGTCGCGCGGGCGTCGTCCATCCCCGCGAACTTCACCCCGCGCGCCAGGGCCGCCTCGAGATTCTTTTTCGCGTCTTCGCGCTTCCCTGCCTTGTACTGGGCCATGGCCAGCTGGTACCGCATTTCCGGCGACTCTGGCGCCTTGTCGGCCGCTCGCTGCAACGGCGGTATCGCGTCCTCGAACTGGCCCGACTTGAATTTGACCCAGCCGTTGGTATTGAGGAACGCGGGTACGTCGGACTGCGCAAAGCGGTCGGCCAGCTTGCGTGCCTGCTCGAGGCTCTTCGCATCGCTACGGTGCGTGACCAGCAACATGGCGAGGTTGTTGGCAACCAGGTCGTTCTGCGGATTCTTCTCGAGCATGCCCTGGTAGACCTTGATGGCGTCCTCCGGACGTCCGATTCTCTCGTAGAGAGCCGCGAGGTCCGTGGCGAGAGGGATCGCCCCCTTGGTGGCCTTCAGCCCGCTCTGGAAAGACTCAACCGCCGCTTCGGGACGGGAGGCAGCAAGATTGGCCATGGCCTGACCGCGATAGGGTATCCACCATCCGGGCGACAGACTCGTTGCCTGCTTGAATTCCGCCAGCGCGGCTGCCGGCTGCTTTTGCGAAAGAAGAATCTCGCCCTTCAGATTGTGCGCGAGGGCATTCTTCGGCTGTTGCTCGATGACACCGTCCAGTTTCGCGATCGCCTGGTCCGCTCGCTTCTGGCTCAGCAGCAACTTGACCAGCTCGGTGAGCGGCTCTGCCGCTTCCGGCTGCAATTTGAGCGCGTCTTCAAAGGCACGAGCCGCCGCCTCATTCTTCCCCTCGGCACGGTCGACGAGGCCGGTCAGGAAATCGCCCAATCCAAGATCGGGCCGCGCCGACTTGACGCTCTGGGCCGTCGCGCGGGCGGCCACCAGGTCTTTTCTTCCTGCCTGGATCCTGAACAGCGCCTCCTGCGCCTGGATCGCCTGCGGCGACTCGTCCACCAGGTCCTGCAGTGCCTGCTCAGCCTGCTCCGGCTTCCCTGCGCCCGCCAGGACACCGGCGAGATCGAGTCGAAGACTGGCATCCGTCGGATTGTCGCGGGCCGCTGTCTTCAGCGTCTCCTCGGCAAGCTCCGGGTTGTTGCTCTGCAGGTAGGCTCGGGCGAGCGCGCGCTGCACCGGCACCGCCGACGGCTGGTCACGCAGCACAGCCCGCAGGTCGGTGATCGCGGACGCCGTGTCGCCACGCGCCAGGGCCAGGTCGGCGCGCATGATCAGTGCATCGTTGTCCTGCGGATTCTCCGCGATGACCTCTTCGACCAGGCGACTCGCTTCATCCACTCTATTGGCACGCATCGCGCTTGCCGCCAGCCTGTTGCGTGCCGCAATGCCCTGGGGCTTGACGCCATCGTCATCAATCAGCTGCAGGTAAACCTTATCTGCTTGCGCGGACCGACCGCTGGCGGCGTAGAAGTCGCCCAGCGCCAGGCGCAGCTCGTGGTCCCTGGGTGCGGCCGCCACCAGTGACAGGAACTCCTTCTCACCCGCCTCAAACGACCGCTGTGATGCCAGGAGTTCAACCAGGGCCTTCTTGGGCCCGATGTCGTCCGGACTTGAACGGACGGCTTCCCTCAGCACGCGCTCTGCGTTGTCTGACCTCTTTGGCCGCAAGGTAGAACCGCGCCAGTCGGTATCGATGCGCCATGACATCGGGCTGGAGCGCGACGATCTCGGTGAGGAGTGCTTCGCGCATCGGCTCGGTCGCTCAGTGCTCGAGTAGAGTTGCGCCAGCACCAGTCGCAGGTCCACGCTCTTGGGCAGCACCTTGACGCCCTGCTGCACGAGTTCGATGGCCTCCACGGGTCTTGCCTTGCCTCTCCTGCAGCGCGGCCAGCATGGCAATTGCGTTCTCGTTGGCCGGCTCGCTCCGCAGCGCATGCCTGACGTCGGCCTCGGCGCCCGCGAAGTCGCCGAGGCGCACTTTCGCCGCACTGCGGACCGCCAGCAGCCCAGCATTGTCCGGTGACGCAGCGAGGCCCGGCTCGACCAGCTTCATCGCCTCGTCGGGCAGGCCACCGAACGCGTACAACCTGGCGAGGTCGGTGCGTGCCTGCAGGTTGGCATCATCAAGTTCAAGGGCTCGCCGATACATCTGCACCGCAGCCCGGGGATCACCCAGCTTCTCGGACACCTCGCCACTCAGTGCGTAGGCTGCAGCATCGTCGGGATCAATCTGCAGCGCGTTACGCACCTCGAGCTGAGCCTTCTGGTAGTCCTCCTCGGCGACCAGCGTCCTGGCCTTTTCGAGATAGCTCGCCTTGCGGGCCTCCGCCCCTCCGCATCCGGCCATGACGACGGCGACAGCAAGCACCGCGGACAGTCGCCCGGCGAGGCAACGACACTCGGAAGACAGAAGCATCAGGAGAGCCTCGGATCTGGGTCCAGGTTGGGTCTGTGCCAGCCGGTGCCGAGACGGGCTGGTCAACGCGGCACAAGCTAGTCGCTCCGCGTGACGACCGTATGACAAGCGCCGACGACAACGACTCAGCGGGGTGTCACGCCAGGGCCCGGTAAGCCAGCAGGACAAGGGCGACTGCCGCCACGGCATGCGATGAAATTCGACTCACGCTGGAGTGGCCCAGCAGCATCTCGATCGCATAGAACAGCACCAGCAGCTTGACGGCCCCAAGACCCAGCTCGCGCGGGGCCGCGATCGAGCCGGGCAGGTTCGGCAGGGCCAACGCCACGAAGATGACGAGGAAGTCGAGCGGACTGAGGCGAAAACGCCGGACAGTCGTCAGACGAAAGTAAACCATTGCGCTGACGGCCATCAGTCCCAGCGCGATGGTCTCGGGCCCGGGCCCGTGCCCCTGCGTAGCCGTCGTTGCTTCCAGGTAAACGAGGATTACGGCGCCGATGTACAAGGATCCGTGCAGGATCCACGCGGGTGACGGCCGTGCCCGCGACACCAGGCCGACCACGAGGAGAAAGCCCGACAGCAGCAAGGCCAGCCACCCGACATCGGGCGTGATCGGGCGGACTGTGGCAGCCACATACAACGAGTAGACGCCGGCACCGACGCCGACGCCAAGCAGTGCCCAGTCCGGCAGACGCCGGCGGATAAAATCGAGGCCGCGACGGCGGTCATCGGCGACAGCAGGGGACACCACGTCAGGGTCCGCTCGGCGCCACCGCCATGCGACACGACTGGCGCCGAACAGGAAGCCGAGCACGATCAAGGCGTACGCACCGAACACCAGCAGGATCTGCAGGTCGGATTCGTAACGCATGTACCAGGCGGTCACGAACAAAACCGCTTGCAGCACGTAGATGACGATGACAGCCTCGTGGTGATCGAAGCCCAGCGCGAGCAGTCGGTGGTGGATATGGTTCTTGTCCGCCGCGAAGGGTGAGCGACCTTCATGGATGCGCTGCGCCATGACCATCAGCGTGTCCAGGATCGGCAAGCCCAGCAGCAGCAACGGCAGCGCGGCACTGAAGGGGCCCGATGCGCCCTGCGTGAGCAGGATCGAAATGACGGCCACCGTGAACCCCAGGAACTGGCTGCCCCCATCACCCATGAAGATGCGCGCCGGATAGGTGTTGTAGCGCAGGAAGCCGAGCAGGCTGCCGGCCACGACGATCGCCACGGTCGCCACCACCAGGTCGCCCACCGTCAACCCCAGCAGCGCGATGGCGCAGCAGGAAAGCAGCGTCGTGCCGCCGGCCAGCCCGTCGAGACCGTCTGCAAGATTGATGGCATTCGTGCTGCCGACAAGAAACAGCACCGTGAGCGGCAATGCGATCACATAGGGAAGTTCGAAGCGCTCCGTCAGCGTCACGGAGTGAATGAGCACGCCGCCCCAGACGACGACGATGATTGCCGCCAGCAACTGGCCGATCAGCTTGGGCAGGTAACCGAGTGTCGCCCGATCGTCCCAGACTCCGAACCCAACCAGCAGCAGTGCTGCGCCGAGGTAGGCGGTGGTGGTCGATCCGCCCTCGAGCCAGACCAGGAGCGGAACGATCGCGCCCACGACCATCGCGATGCCCCCGATCCTGGGAACGGGGCGCCCATGCACCTTGCGCGGACCGGGCATGTCGACGATGTGCATCCGCTCGGCGACCCGCATCAGCACCGGGATCATCGCCATGGTCACGCTCATGGCGAGTACGAATGCCAGCAGCAGGTCCAAGTCCTACTCCGGGATGTACGTGTGCAGCCTGGGTACGGCCGACGCCGCAAACTCAGACAGTCGTGCATCGGCTGCGGAAACTTCCTCGCCCTCTGCCACGATCGTGGTCAAGCGCACCAGCGCGCCGTCCGTGCGATTGCGGGTCAGCGCATCCCAGAAGAGGTACCACTTGACGAGGTACTCGTTCGTGATCACTCGCCCGCGCTGCTGGAACCAGTAGTACACGATCTGCTGTTGGCCACCGAAGGTGACCAGGGCTCGATTCACGCGTAGTTGCCCATCGGGCCCCGGAACGTCGACCAGTTCGGCCTGCGTCAGGCTGTCGATGCGCCAGCCACCGCCAGGGATGCACGAGCGCGGTGAGTGCGCCGATTGCCCGGCGCGTTGCGAGTCGTACCAGGCGACGTAGAGATTGACAGGAGGCGCACCAGCCCGACCGTAGTCGGCCAGGAAGTAATCGTTCATCTTGAGCGCCCGGATGTACACGGGCTCCAGCGAGTCTTCGCGACCCGTCCATGGACCGAGCTGCGCCGGAAACCCCGCCAGGGACGGGCGCATGGGGATCGCCTCGGCACGCTCCGGGATGAATGCAAGGGCACTCGCGAACGCCGCAACCACGAGAGTCGTGGCGATGAGCGACGCGGGCACGTGTCGCGCTCGTGTCGCCGCCCTGGATGGCGCAGGAAAATCGATCGAGAAGGAATCGCGCCAGGCCACCCGACCGCCGACGCGATTCAGGATGGCCATCTCGGCAAGCATGAGCGCGGCGCTTGCCATGAAAACGACCCAGCCCTGGAACTCGTGCAGAAAGCCCTCGGCCATGCGAACACCCCAGTGTTCGACCGTCACGCCGATGACTCCGATCCTGAAGCTGTTCATCAGGATCGTGATCGGGATGCTCGACAGGAATACGAGCAGGCGCTTCCAGAACGCCGCCCGGTAAAAGTAGGCCATGATGAAGCCAAGCGTCATCAGCGGAAAAAGGTAACGCAGGCCGTCACAGGCCTCGGCGACCTGGAGCTTGTAGGCGCCGAGGTCGATGACGTTGCCCTCGCGGTAAACGCTGATTCCGAACAGTCGAATGACCCAGACGCCGATCTCCGAGGAGATCAGCTGCATCTGCGCGGAGAAATTCGCCAGGACGAACCTGGGCAGCGGAATCATGAAGAAGAGGATCAACAGCGGCACCCAGAGTTGGCGGAAGACCGCCCAGCCGGTCAGCGCCAGGATCACTCCATAGATGACCAGCAGCAACGCATACTGCTGCAGGACGAAAACGGTGGCGAGGTGCCCCACCAGAAACAGGGCACCGCCCAACACCACGAGCGCCACGCCAGCCCATGAGCCGGAGAACTCGCATGCCGCCAGCCGGTCCTTGCGTTGCCAGACCAGGAAAGCCGCAATGAGCGGGATCAGGACGCCGTGGCTGTACTCGGGACTGCTGAACCAGATCGTGAACATCTCCTGGATCGGCTCGCGCAGGTGTAGGCGACGAGCGCGGAGATGATCAGGACGGTGAACCACGACGCGGCCCGACATACGGAACGACGAGGGAACCATATTCGACCTGGTGTCAGCCATGGGAGTCTGCCGAGTCTTAGAGTTCTCGGCGATTGGCGGCGCAAAGTAACCCAGCGGTATGACAGTCCGGGGACGCGGCGACGGCATTGTTAGCGCTGACTACGCCGGGGCTGCAGCGCCTCCAACAGCGCCAGCCACATGAATTGTGGCGCGGACACGAGCGTCCTGCGCCAGAGCCGCCTCGGCTCACCCGCAAGGCGATACAGCCACTCGAGACCTAGACGGCATATCCAGTCCGGTGCGCGCCGGATCGTCCCTGCGTAATAGTCGAAAACGGCGCCGACTGATGCAATCACGGGTGCGTCGAGGCGGTGGCGATTGCGCGACACCCACTTCTCCTGCCGGGGTGCGGTCATGCCGACCCAGATCACATCCGGTCGAGCCGCATTCAATGCCGCAAGGAATCGCTCGTCGTCGCCATCCGACCAGGCGCCATAGGGTGGCGAGATCGACGCCACGACCTCCACCGCGGGGTGATCGGCCGCGACGCGGGCGACGAGGCGCTGCAGGACTTCGGTGCTCGAGCCGAAGAAAGCCACCCTGCCGCGGCCCCCCTCGACGAGACTCGCATGAACCGCGCGAAAGAAGTCCAGCCCGGTGATCCGCGGACCGAAGTCTCTGCGTAAAAGGTGCCCCGCGATCGTCACGCCTACCCCGTCTGGCAGCACGATATCCGCATCGAGCAGCGCATGGCGAAACGCCGGGTCCTGGCGGGACACCATCAGCGAATGCGGATTTGCACAGGCCACCACGACCTGCCGAGATCGCCCAAGACGCGCTGCCAGACAGCGATCGATGACAGTCTCGAGCGGTACGCCACAAAGGGGTATGCCCATCAAGGTCCGTTGCTGCATTTGATCATCGTCCAAGGAGAATGCACGACGGACCCCGAGCCCGGCGCTCGGGCATAGTTTCCGTCGATGTTGTTGCAGGACTGTAACAGTCCGACCTGAGAATGATCGGCCGCGCACGACGTGCCGCTGCGCCCTCGCCGAGCTCCCGTCGCTTGAGAGTCCTGCTCGTACACAACTTCTATCAGTCCACGGCACCAAGCGGGGAGGATGTAGCGTTCCGTTCGGAGTGCGAGCTCCTGCGAGCCTCCGGTGTCGAGGTTCGAACCTTCATCCGCAACAACGACACGATCAAACCGCAGGCCGGGGCTTGGCTGCGCACCGCGTTGAACGGTGTCTGGTCGAAGGACACGCATTTCGAGTTGCAGCGTGCAATCGAGGATTTCCAACCCAACCTCGTACATTGCCACGGCCTCTTCCCGCTGGTCTCGCCGAGCGCCTACTCGGCCTGCCGGTCAATGAACACGCCGGTGGTACAGACCCTGCACAACTACCGCATGATCTGCCCGAACGGCCTGCTGCTTCGCGATTCGCGCCCATGTGAGGATTGTGTCGGTCGGCTGCCGCTCGGTGCCGTGCGTCATCGCTGCTACCGGGGCTCTGCTGTCGCGTCCATGGCCGCGGCCGGCATTGCGGTGTCGACCTTTAAGCTGGCGAGCCAGACGGTAGCGCGTTTCATAGCCCTGACGCGCTTCGCCGCCGGGGTCTTTGAGCGAGCCGGCCTGCCTAGCGAACGTATTGCAGTGCGGCCCAACTGCCTGGACGCCGATCCGCAACCGGGTCCGGGAGGCGGCGATTACGTACTGTTCGCGGGCCGGTTGAGCGTCGAGAAAGGCGCGGCAACGCTCCTGCGCGCGTGGCGCCAATCTGGGCTGCCGAAGTGTGTCATCGTCGGCGACGGCCCGCTGCGGACGGTCCTGGAGCAGGAGGCGGGGGCCCACCGGCTCAACGTCCAGTTCCTCGGTGCCCGGCCGCGTGCTGAGGTACTCGATCTTATGCGCAACGCCGCCGCGCTGGCGATCCCGTCGATCTGTTACGAAGGCCTGCCAATGGTGTTTCTCGAGGCCATGGCGAGCGGGACGCCCGTGGTCTGCTCGGCGATCGGTGGACTCACTGAGTTGGTGACCAACGGCGAGAACGGGCAGTTGTGCGCACCGGGTGACGATCAGGGACTGGCCGATGCGGTGCGCCGTGCCACGCAGCACGGAGCCGCGGGAACCGCCCTGCGCCAGCGCTGCCGCGCGACCTACGAGGCGCACTACTCCACCGACCAGGCGCGCACCAGGCTCCTGGACATCTACAGCGAGGCGCTCGCACAGCGACCCGACTGACCACCGGCGCCCTTTCAGGGGTTAGGCGTGGAGCGACTGCCCAGAATGCGACGGTGAAAGTACCCAGCGACCAGCAGCACCACAAGGGAACTCAACATCACGGCAGCGGCTGCGCCGGGCAACTGCCAGCGCACGAGGAGCGGAATGCCGATCACCAGGCTCGCGATGGCACCTGCAACACGGCTGAAGAAGACGGCGTCGGTGCGCTCGAGGGCATTGAGACCGAGCACCAAGCCGTAGGCGGCGCACGCGAGCATCGAGCTCAGTCCGAATACCGGCACCATCCACTGGTGATCATCGTATCGACCGGCATACAGCTTGTTGAGCACCCAACCAGAGATCGGCCACAGCAGCGCAACATAGGTGGCCGCAACCGTGACATAGATCGCACTGATACGCCTTGAGAGCAAGCGGACGACCGGCACACCCCCGCTCGGACGACGTCGCGCCACGGCGGGCAAAAACAGCATTCCGAGCGACACAATGATCTGCTCCAACGGCTGAAACAGTGCCTGCACGGCACGCATCGCACCAGCGGCGTCCAGACCGATCAGACCCGCCGACAGCGGCAGGTACGCTGCAGCGCCCAGCCAGTAGCTGATCGATGATGCCGCAAGCCACCGACCGAAGTGCCAGTGCTCACGGATCACCGACTGCAGCTCCGTCCAGCGTGGCCTCACTGACGCGCGTTGGTACAGGCGTGGCGTGCCGACCGACAGAACCGCCACCAGCGCCGAAACCCCCATCAGTAACACGATAGAGTCGGCCCGGGCAGTGCCGAAGTGCCGCAATGCCGCGGCACCGACCAACAGCGTGACCGCGTAGATGAGCGAAATGCGCACGGCACTCCGGGCACGCCCATGCAGGTAGCAACCGAGGCGCAGAAAATACAAGCCGAGGGTCACTGGAGCGAAGACGGCCAACGCCAGCAACGGCCGCCAAACTGGCGAGTCGAACCCGTGCAGCACAAGAGCCACCAGGGCCAGCAGAATGCCCGCAACCAACGAGCAAATGACCTGCAGCCAGTTGACTGCTCTCCGATACTCACGCGGATCCTCGCCGCGCTTCCACATCAGGACGCGCATCGGCTCGGTCACCAGGGCCGAGTTCAGTCCGAGAGCAAAAAGATAGGTCGCAAAAGCGACGGCGAAGGCGCCAAATTCCTCCTGCGACAGCCAGCGGGCGGCGAACACGCCGAGCAGGAAGTTGGCACCGGACAACAGCCCTTGGTCGAGTACGCTGAATCCAGCCCGCTCTGCCCACCCCGCCAGGATGGCGAGTCGGCCGGAGGGCGCCGACCCTGGACCGGGTTGCCGCACCATCATCCGGGTCCGAGCTGAGCCAACAGGCGTTGCAGCGAGTCCTGTGTAACCTGGAAGTTGACGACAGACACGATCTCTGGCGGCCGCGCGCGCGAGGGCAGATTCGGCTTGGTGCACCAGCGCTCGAGCAGGCACGCGAAATCGTCGAGGCGCGCAGGGTCGAACATTTCGCCGGCGTCGGCGCCGTGCAGGAGTTGCTGACTCGCTCCCGCGTAGCACGATCCGAGCACTGGCAAGCCGCTTGCCATCGCTTCGTTGACCACGAGTCCCCACACGTCGACCAGCGAGGGGAATACGAAGACGTCTGCGAGCGCATAGCAAGCGGCCAGCTCGGATCCCTCGCGCCGACCGAGGAAGCGGATGTCGGCGCCGTCGATGCTGGCGGCATGACTCTGCAGGCGAGCCCGCTCGGGCCCATCCCCGACCAACACGAGGGTGTTAGTCCGGCGTTGACCGATGGGCAGCCTGGACCAGGCACTTAGAAGATTGGCGAATCCCTTTCGTTCTACGAAGCGACCAACTGCCAGGAAGACCCGGCCACTGATACCGGCGCGCGAGCGCTCAGTCCCTCGATCGACTGCGCCCGCAAGTCTGCGCCAGTGCTCATTGTCGACGGCCTGAGCGCAGGCGAACAGGCGTTCTTCGGCAATACCCTGGGACCGAAGGTATTGGAGCGCTGGCTGACCCCAGACCAAGAACGCTGCCGCTCGTGGCAGCAGGATGCGACGCAAGCTGCGCTGCAACCAGTTGATCGCCTTGGCGGTCTCGGCAATCTCCTCCGACCATAGCACCAGCGGCACGCAGAGCATCCGCGCCACCACAAGCGCCGCGAGTGAGCGTGGTCCGAACTCCCCGGAGATAATCATATGCGGGCGAAAGCCCAGCAGCCGGACCGGCAGTTCAACCGGGAGGTGAATCGTCTCGACCTGATCGGCGGCGACGGGTTGGTGTCGGGTCTTCCAGTCCAGATTGAGCCCGCCGACGTGGACGATCGGCAGGGTGGCCAGCGCCAGTGGGTCGCATGCTTTCGGGCCGAGCGAGAGAAACAGTCGCAGGGAAACCCCTGGAGTTGCCGCCAAGCGCGCAAAGACCGGGGTACGATACGGAGGAATCGTGTTGGTCACGACCGCGATGCGGTGCGCTGTCGAAGCATCGCTCACTGGCGTAGGAGTCCCGCCCGGGCCGCCTGCAGGTACGGCGCCAGGTCGTAGACCCGCGCCCAAAGCGGAATTCCGAGGCCGGCACGTGCGCGCCGACGGATCTGCAGCAACACGGCCAGGTACTCGCTTCCCGGGCGCCGCTTGAAATAGGAGTCTGCATGCACGTAGTGCTCCAGCGTCACCTGTGGAAGCATCAGCAGTCGACCCAATGCCGCAACGCGGAGGAACAGATCGTAATCGACACACATCGACAGGCTTTCGTCATAGCCGCCGACTGCGCTCCAGGCCGATCTGCGGAACAACACCGTTGAGTGCACGAAGGGGTTGCGCCGATAGATGTCCACGGCAGGAACCAGCCTAGCGGTGCTGGGAGTCGGTGCAGGGCCCGACGACAGACGTGTGCGAACAACCGGTGAAGTGTTGGCTCACCCGGACGTGGGTGCCGACCAGCACCGCGTCAAGGTTACGCGCGAGAACGCTGTGGGTAAGGGTCAGGCGATACGGCAGGCTCAGGTCATCCGCGTCGTTCACAGCCACCAGATCGCCGCGGCTCGCTCGCACCGCGGCGTTGAGTGCCGCAGAACGGCCGACGCGGCCGACCCCGACGAGGCGCAGCCGCGAATCGGTGATCCCTTCCAGGTAGCCGACGGTGCCGTCGGTTGATCCGTCGTCATATACGACGAGTTCGAACGATGGATGATCCTGTCGAAGGATGGAGCCAACCGAGGCGGCGATGAATCGCTCGGCGTTGAAAGTCGTCATCACGACGGAGATCGCCGGTGGCTCACTGCTCGGCGCCTGTCCGACCGCATCGCGCTCCGGGGTCGAATCAGCGTGCATGGGTCGCACGCTTCCAGCAGGGTGCCACAGTATCCGCAAAGACGGAGGCCCGCAGTCCCGCCAACTGTTCGTCACTCAACATGCCGAAGTAATAGACGCCCACACCGTTTCCAGGAGCCGACGTGCGTGCGCGAGAGACTAGGCGTCCGAGGTGCGCCGCGGGGCGGGGGGTGACCACGGTGCCACCGGGGCCGCTACGATCGAAGTTGCCGAGGATCATAGTGAGTGCCTCCGGGCGCCGCATCGACTGTCTTAGCCTTTCGATCACGCCGAAGTCCGGTTCCGACTGATACTGCATCGAGTAGGCCACATCGACCAGCCCTTCGTCGGCCCAGCGCACTGCATCCTGGCCGAACTGCTTCATCGTCGGCTCCCAAGGCGCAGCGTCGACACTGAGCAACGCCCCGGGCCGGCGGGATCGAACCCTCCCAGCGATGCGCTCGATCACGTCTGAGACCAGCTGTTCGCGCTCGCGCTCATAGCCTGGCCGCGGTCCCCCGAAGCGCGCGTAGTCGAGGTTCACCCCGTCGACCGGGTAGCGCTCAACGAAATCCTCAATGAGATCCGCCATGAAGATGCGAAACGACTCCTTATGGAAGTCGAACGCGCGAGCGGGCAGTGGTTCGGCGAACTGCGGCAGAATCGCGTCGCTGCGCCGACCGATCGTGAACCACGCATGCACCTCGATGGCGTGGCGGCGCGCTTCCCGAAGCAGCACCAGAAACGGATCGTACCGCGCGTCACGCTTTACGTGCGCCTGCACGCGCCGGTCCCAGGGCGCGAGAGATGACGGCCAGGTCGTGCCCTGCCCGTGCCACACACAAGCGACGAGCACATTGAAGCCAGAGGCCACCATACGCCGACATACCCGCTCCGCACCGTCCGGTGTCGTCCAGTGCAGACCCTCGTCGAAAAGCGCGCGACTCTCGCAGCGGTGGGTGTCCTCGTCACCACGCGCCGACAGTGGGAGCACCGCCGCTATCGGTAGAGCCAGGCCGAGTCCGAGCAAGCCGCGACGCAGCAGGTCGACGTCGGACGCGCTCATAGCGGCCGAATCGGTGGTCGTTGCAACAGGTTTGGCAACGCTGCGCGATGCGGGGCCGACCGGCGTGACGCGTTCGTCACGGCGATGAACTCGCGTGCCTTCTCGCTGAGTCCTACCAGCGCAAACACGTAAATGCCAAGTTGATTGACATAGTCGAATCCGTTGTCGGTGGCGATGTACACCAAATAGCACGCCACCGCACCGACCGCTGCCCAGTGGTACCGACGCAGTTGCGGGTCTGCAGCGCGCGACGCTCCACGCGCTGCACGCCAGCCGTACCAAGTCATCGCGACCACGAACAGAAGCAAGCCGACGCTGCCGACCTCACACAAGAGTCGAACGTACTCGGAGTGGGTGACTCCGATACCGCCGCCGCTCGAGCCGTACAGAAAGTTCTGCGTGGTGCCGATGCCAGAGCCGAACAGTGGGTGGGGTTCGTAGAAGCGAGTCAGCACTTCGTCCCAAAGATCGAATCGGCCCGAGCCGCGCACGTTGACCAGCGCTTGGCTGGGGTCCTGCAGGACACTGCCGGCAGAGACCCCCTGTGTATCGATGAACATGCGACTGCGAAAGCGCTCGCTGAACAGGAACAGCGCGGGACCCGCGACGAGACCCGCCAGAGGCAGAAGGACGCGAGCTGGGCCCTGCAGCGCGAGAATCGCAATCGCCGAGGCGCCGACGAACACGGCGACAATCGTGATGCGGGTGAAGCCAGCGATGATGCAGGCGACCAACACCGCCGCGAGGACCAGCAATCGCGGCTGCCGCGTTGCAGCGAAGGTGGCAAGAGCGAGCATGCAGACGATCATCAAGTGTGCCGAGAAAACCGAAGGCCCCATGCCGGGCAGATTGAAGCGGGGGTCGGCATTAAGGCCGAGAATTTTGGTCGAGAGAGCAAGCACGACAATGGAGATGCCGCTCGCGAATATCGCCCTCGCAACGAGTTCCAGATGCCGCACAGTGGTGGCGCTGACTACCAGAGCGAGGAGAAACAGCAAAGGCGTAATGAGCTTCGCCAGCATCCGAAGGCCGTATACGGGCGCGGCGGCATACACCAGTGACACTGTGCACAGAATCAGGAATAGCAGGTGCGGGGTGAACCGGGCCAGGTAGGGTGAGATCCTGCGCGCCTGGAACAGGATTACCACCATCGAACCTGCCATAACGGCGAAGAGCCGTAACGCTGCAACGTCCAGGCGCCCAATAGGCGTGGAGAAGACCTGCTCGGCTCCGAGGCTGGTGGGCAATGCCCCGGTGAGAAGCGCGGCAATCACGAATCCGAACGGAGCCACGAACGCCAACCCGATCAGTACAAGGGCAATTACAAGCGCGAGCGCGGTGAACATCGCAGTCTACCTACCTGACCCGGCCGGGCCGCGGCCCGGTCTCGCGCGCCGGCGCATCGCGATTGCGGCCGGTCAGGTACGCGGACTCTGATTCGCGCGCTTCAAGCAGCATCGCTGCATGCGGCATCGCATCGCGGGGACCGATGGCCACATCTGTGAACCCGGCCGCGTCGAGGAGCTCTTTCACCAGCTGGGCGTCGTACATGAAGCGGTGCCCGTAGCGGTAGATAGCGCTATTCGCATGCATCATGGTGGAGCCGTGCGTCAACGACACGGACGGTGCCAGTATCGTCCGGATGTCTGGAAAGGAGACAACGATGACGCCATCGGCAGCCAGGGCATGGCGCAGGCCACGCAAGAGAGCCAGTGCGTCATCCGGGAGAAGATGCTCGATCACATGCTCGCAGATGACGACCCGGAAGCGCTCCGCGAGATCTGGCAGCGTCGAATTGCCGCGCCAGTACAGATCCGGACGACGCTTGCGGAGCAGGAATCGGTGAGGCGCGAAGAGGTCCGCGTTGACCGCACCATCGAGGAAGTTGTTGCCGCAGCCGAAATTGAGGATCGCGTGCGGCGCGTGGCGTCCGCGGCCGTACCAACGTTCGACGATGCCTGTGAGTCGAAAGCAGGCGCTCCAGTACAGCGACACGGCACGTGCACGCCACTGGCGCTCGGCGCGAATGGCGCCCGCGAGCGCCAGCGATTCCTCAATCAACTGCGACACGACTCAGATCCGGTCGGTCGGGTTGCACGCTCGCCCGATGCATGCCGGGGCCTCCCGGCAGCTCACGTGAGGGCCCTGCGCTGCAGCGGTCCAGGGATCGTTGCCGTCGGAAAGATCCCACCCGCAGCCCGATCGCGCACCACCTGCTCCATCAGTGCCGCATCCACCTCTGTTCGCTGATCGGCAAAGCCATACACCAGCGCCGTATCGCAAAGTTGATTGAGCAGGCGCGGCACGCCGCCGCTGTTCAGGTGCGCAATATCCACCGCGCCGACGGTGAACAGGTTGGGGTCGCCCCCTGCAACTCGCAGGCGGTGTTGCACGTACTCTCGCGTCTCGTCCCGCGCCAGTGCAGAGAGGTGATAGTCCGTGCCGACGCGCTGGGCCAGTTGCAGCAGCTTTGGCTTGCGCATCGTTTCCCGGAGCTCGGGCTGCCCGACCAGCAGCAACATCAGGTCGACTTGGTTGCCTTGGTTCACATTGGACAGGACACGCAGCTCCTCCAGGCGGGCCGCACCAAGGTTCTGCGCTTCGTCAACTATGAGGAGCAGGCGCTGGCCTTTTGCCCGCTTGTCCTCGAGAAAGTCCACGAAAGTGCGGTACAGGCACGCCACGTCCTGACGGCGCGGCTTCAAGTCGAACGCAACGGCCACCCACTGCAGCAGCTTGCCGGAGCCCCGATGTGTATTGCTGATGAGCCCAACGGTCACGTCCGCATCCAGCCGGCCAATCATGTGACGAACCAGGGTCGTCTTGCCGCTGCCCACTTCCCCGGTCAGCACGCTCACCAGCGACTCGCTGGTCAATCCGTACTCGAGCATGGTCACGGCCATGCCGTGCTGCCGCGTCATCAACAGGAATTGCGGGTCGGGCGCCAGTGAGAACGGTCGGACACGCAAACCGTAGAATTCCTGGTACATGCGGCCTCCTCTACCCTAGCCTTGCGCAGCTGCTGGCTCGCGCGAGCCATTCAGGACCGTACCGACGATCGGGATGTCGCGCAGCAGTTCCAGGCAACGCTGGACGTCCTCGCGCCGCGTCCGACCCTCACAGACCACCAGCAGTGCGGCTTCCACATGAGGAAGAAAGGCGAGGGCATCGTCCGTGGCCAGCAGCGGCGGCAGGTCGTAGATCACTACTCGATTCGTATAGCGCTTGCGCAGGTCGGCCGTCAGTCGCCGACCACTGTCGCCGGAGAGCATTTCCGAGGACTGTGCCACCGGTCCCGCGCCGGGCAGCACGACGAGCTTCGGGTACGTCTCGAGTCGCACCAGCACGTCCGCAACGTCCCGTTCGTTACGCAGACAGTCGCCCACCCCATGGGCGACGTCCAGCCCGAGGTAGCGATGCACGCTCGGCTGGCGCAGATCCATGTCCACGAGCAGGGCCGTGTGGTCGGGATCCTCCGCCGTTGCGATCGCCAGGTTGAGGGCCGTCAGGGTGCGGCCGTCGTCCGGCGCCGGACTGACCACCGCCAGCGAATTGAACCCGTGCTTGCGCAGCAACTGCAGCGTCTGAGTGCGCAACATCTTGTAGGCGTGTGCGGCCGCATCGATCGCACTTGGCGCCAGCACCCGGTTGCGCCGCAACAGTGCCGCATCCGGCCGCACGCTGCGGGTCCGCGCAGGGGCAACGTGCGGGCGCTCATCAACTGGCGGCGACACCGCACTCACGGCGGTCGCAACCATGCGCTGTGCTCCGTCGGAACGGCTGCGCCCGCGACCGCTCCATGGCTTTTCTTATCTTGTCCAAGCGAATTCCTCGGTCATCGCCAGTGCTCGCTCAGATGCCGAAGCGCCGCAACAACATGATCCACAGTACGTCCAGCGGGCGCACCAACAGGTGCACCAGCAGCAACAGGGCAATGACCGCGGTGGCGGCACCGGCCACCAGCATTCGTTGCTTCGTACGATGAGTGCGGGACTCGTCCTCAGTCTGCATCCAAGGGATGACAGCCAGCGGCGGCACGCTGACGAGTCGGGTCAAGTCGCGACTGCCGCGCACGCGCCCGTCCACGGCCTCGAGCAGCAGGGGCACACCGATTGCAGCACCGAGCGCCAGCAGCAAGCCGAGCAGCAGCACCAACGGACGATTCGGACTCGAGGGTTCCTCGGGCACCAGCGGAGGCTCGATCAAGGTGAACTTTTCGCCCTTCTGTTCGGTCTCGAGGTTCTCCGCGACCTGGGCGGCCATCTGCTTCTGGCGAACCTCCTGGTACTTGATCTGCGCGCCCTGCAGGTCGCGCATCAGCACGCTGTACTCGCGCTCTACGCCGGGTGCATTGGCCATGCTCCGCTCGAGGTTGTCGATGCGGGTACGTAGGTCGGCCCGTTGGCCGAGCAGGGAGGCGCGCTCATTGACGGCCGCCTCGCGCTGCGCCTTGATCTGGATGTAGGCCGGGTTGTCCGGTGACTCCACCCGCTGCAGGCTCGCAGCCGTCTGCGTGGACTGGCGCATGGCGGTCTCGATGGCCGCGACGACGCGCTCCAGGCGCTGTATGTCCGGATGATCGGCCGAATAGCGATTGCGAGCCTCGGCCAGCTGGCTCTTGGTCTGGTTGAGCTGGCGCACGAGATCGTTGCCGATGTCCGTGCTGCCGACCTCCTTCTCGAGCCCGCCGATCTCACGCCGCAGCCGCACGACGTCCGGGTGTTCCGGCCCATAGATCGCCGAGGCGCTGGCCAGCTGTGTGCGCAGCGCCTTCAGCCGGTCAGTCGTGCTCAGCACCCGCAGGCCACCCTCTGTGAACGACGACGAAGTCGGTTCTATCTGTGCAAGCTGCGCATCCAGGTAGACGATCTGCTGGTCCAGCGAACTCAGGCGGGTCGCAACGCTGCGCAACTCTTCGTCCGCCCGCGTCAGCAGCTGGAGGTTGACCGAGGACAGCTCCGGCAGGGCGTCGGCATGCTCGCTCTTGAAGTTGGCGATGCGCCGGTCCAGGTCTGCCAGCTCTGCTCCGACCCGTTCGGCCTCCGTCTTGAGGAAGCCGGAGGTTTCCGCCGCCTGCTGCTTGCGGGTCTGCAGGTTCTCGTTGAGAAAGAGGGTCGTGAGCTCGTTGGCGACCTTTGCCGCAAGAATCGGCGACCGACTGTTGAAGCTCACGGTGAATGCGATCGTCGCCTTGGTCGGGCGCCCTTGGCGCGGATCGACGACGTCGGCGCTGATCATGTCGAGGCCGATGTCCCCACGCATCCGCTCGAGCAGCTTTTCGCGTGGCTCACGCTTGCGGCGGTCCGGGTACAGGTCGAACTTGTTGATGATCTCCAGCAGGTTGGCCGTGGTCATCACCCGCTGGCTGATGACCCGCACGCGCTGGTCGGCGAAGCTGGTCACTGCCGCGCGCACGAAGTCCTCCGGCACCTCCTGCTGTTCGATCAGGACGGTGCCCGCGGATCGATACGTCGGCGGCCAAAGGAACGCCGTCAGCAGCGTCAGGGCAAGCGCTGAGCCGAAGGCGATCAGCATCGGTTTTGACCGGCGCCGAAACACGACGATGCGCTCGGCCAGGCTCATGCCCGGTTCGGGCAACGCTGACGGATCGAAGACTGGGGCCTGGGCGTTCATGTCGTCACGGTCACCTGGAAATCGTGCGCTGCAGTCCGCGCCAGCTGAAGCCGGCAAGCAGCTGATTGCCCGACGCGGTTGTGAATTCTTCCCGGCGTGAATATTCGTAACGGAGGCTCAGGCTCCACTCCGGCGCTGCCTGCCAGGCCAGGCCCCCGCCCGCACTGACAAAGCTGCGATAGCCGCCACCCTGGTTGCGCGGCGTATCGGGATCACTGTAGTAGTCAACCGCGGCAAACGCGTTGGCGGAAAGGTGCTCAGTCAGCCGGTGCCGTGCCGAGACGGTCGCGCGGTCCCGCGTCTCCAGGGTGCCGCGTCCGGCATCCGGAGTGAGCAACCGCGCGGCCTCGACGCCAAGGGCGCTGCGTGGCCAGGTTCCGTTGAGACTGGCGCGATAGGACGTATTCGTCCCGTTCGAGCGCCCGTTCGATTCTGAAAATGTCGGGCCCAGGGCGAAGGTCGACTTCCACCGGTCGCTCCATTGGCGATCCAGTCCCAGGCCCACGGAGACTTCACGCGACTCTGCGCCGGTGAGGGGGACGTCCAGTATCGCCAGGCGTGTGATGACGTTGAAGCTGGTCCGCTCGTTCAGGGACCGCTGGGCGTAGGCGACGCCCGACCAGTACTGGTAGTCGACGAGGCCATAACGCAAGCCGTCCACGTAGCCGACGTCCTGGTAGTCGAGCGAACCGTACAGCGTCGTCCGCTCGCTCACGCTGCGGCTGGCACTGCCGCGCAAACCGTAGATCTCGCGCGGCACGTTCGCGCCGACGAAACCGGTCGAGATGAATTCGCTGGTCAGCGTGCCGTCGCGGCTGTAGCGCGCACCCAGCGAGTACTGGCTGCGCTCTGCGTTGACCGCATAGTCAGCGTTGACAAACACGTCGTCCGAGTTGAGCGCGTAGTCACCGGTGTAGCGTCTCGCCACCACGCGCGGCTGGAAGCCCAGGGTCGACGACTCGGTACGTCGAGTCAGCTGCAAGGACAGGTCAGCGACGACGCCCTGCACGGACTCTGCGGCCTCGCTCAGAAGCCTCGGATTGTCGTCAAGCTCGGCGTATGAGCCAAAGCTCGCAACGCTCGCCCACTCCTCGGCATGGGCGGACGAGCACACCAGCGTGAGCTGGCAAGCAAGTGTCACGCCCAGGCCGGTGCGCAAGCGAGCCATCTCAACGCCACGCGCGCTGAGTGTCGATGGTTCCGGCGCCTGCCCGCTTCACGGAACGACCACCGTGTCGCCGCTTTTCAGCAGGATGTTCTGCTCGAGACCCTTGCCCTGCTCCACTTCCGAGTAGCGGAACGCAATCGCGTCCTGGCTTCCGCCAGCCTTGCGGCGCAGGATCTTGATGTCGTTCAAGGACGCGAACGACGTGGTTCCGCCAGCCAGGCTGATGGCCTGCATGACGTCCAGCGGTTTGATGTAGGGGAACTCGCCCGGGCGGTTGACCTTGCCGACCACGTAGATTCGATTGCCGCCCATCTGTTTCAAGGCAACGGTGACCACCGGACCGGGCACGTATTTCTGCAGGAGACTGGTGATTTCCTGGCGCAGTTCCTCGATGGTCGTATTCGCGGCCACGATGTCGCCGGCCAATGGGAACGACATGCCGCCGTCCGAGCGAACCAGCACGTCCGACTGCAGGTCAGGTTCCTTCCAGACAGACACCGTCAGGATGTCGCCGGGCTGGATTCGGTAAGGCTCGGCGGCTGCGGGACTCGGCGGTTCCGCGCCGTGCGCGAGCATCGGCAGGAGCAGCAACAGCCCCAGCCAGGCATACGCAGTTCTCTTCGGGCGCGACCTCATCATTTTCGATTTTTCCCACACGGTCGGGCCGCTCACGCCGCAAAGCGGGAATACTCGTCGGCGCACGCTACAGTTGTATGACTGTTGAATTACACAGCGACTGCACGCGTCGACCTGCGACCCAGCCAACCCGTCATGCCGAGTCCGCCGAGCAACAGCCAGATCGCCGCCGGCAGGGGTACCGGAGCTGCATACTGATGCGTGACGTTCAGGTAGTAGCTGGCGGTGCTGATCGATGGCGCACCCACGGCGTAGACGTAGCCGAACAGCGTGCGCGGCCCATCGAGATCCATCGAAAAGCTGCCGGTGCCGTTCACCAGGCCCAGGACCGTGCCACCCTCGATCAGGGCGAAACTCAGTGCCCCTGCCAGCGCCGGGAATTCCATGTCCTTCAGCGTGATCTCGAGATGACCCGCGGTTGGCACGTCGAACTGCATGCGCGTGAAGCTGACGCCCGAAAAAATCGTATTGCCGTCATAGAGGGTCCTGCTCGTGAGGTTGAGAGCAGGATCGCTGAGCGCGGGCGATGTCGAGGTCAGAGTTCCATTCGCTGGCCACACGCCGGCGGCTGTCGCCGAGGCGCCGGCGGGCAGCAGCAGCGCTGCCGCGGCAATCGCCAGGACGGGCGCGAGCCAGCTGCGTGCATTGCGTCGATTCAGTATTGCATTCATCACCAATTCTCCGGTGTTCGATTCGCGGAAAGAGCGGTCCCGTAGCACCGGGACCATCCCCGGGGGTCTGGGCCGGTCGTCATCGCCGTCTCCGCGGAGGGGAGGTACGGAGCGACGATGACGACCGGGTCAACCGCGGACTGGACGACAGGCCGGCATGGCCTGCGGCTGGATTCAGGCTTCGGTTGGATTCCGATAGACGTATTTCTCGTACAGGTACTCGCGCAGCGCGTGCCCGGGATCAGACGCCTGCTCGGGACGTACGTCCGACACCGGCGGGCCGTGCCCATTGCCGTTGCTGCCACCCGCGCCATGGACGCCGTTGCTGCCCACCGGGTTCACCGACATGCGCCAGCGCAGGTAGGGCGGCTGCCCGCCACTCATGGCGATCAGCTGGATGTCCTCGTGATCGACGCGGCGCTCGTCATCGGCATCGTCGTTGATGAGCTTCTCGAGCCGCATGGCATCGAGTTCGAAGTGGTGGAACAGCTCCGACCCGGACTCGACGAATACCGGCACCAGACTGCGGCCACGAACCTCGGGATCCTGCAGCGGAGCCAGCTTTGCCAGCGCCGACTTCACGGCGAAGCGAATCACGTCCGAGTCGCGCACGCCCAGGCGTTTTGCCAGTCGCTTGATCTTGCTGACATCGGATGAGCTGATCCGGATAGAGACCGCTTTTTTGCGGATTTCCATAGGCTTGCAATTCCTTCGTTAGCAATTCGTCAGATTTGTGAGGCGGGTTCGTCGGACTCTTCGATCCTCAAAGTAGGCGTCTTATGTTGCATCGGGGTTGCGAAACAATTACATCGACGCACCGGCTCGTCATGCGATACGGCATCTCGGCTGGCGAGTTTCGCTGGTTTGGATTGCGCAGCGCTGGCGTGAGCGCGAGCGCCGCTGGATCGGCTGGATCCAGGGGCAGCGAGATCAGCGTCTGCTGATTCCAGGCACAAAAAAAAGACCCCGCTGCCGCGGGGTCTGTGGTGCGTCCGCGGGCGACGTCGTGCCTACACGGTGCGTCTGCCGATCACTCCAACCGCAGCCAGGCCGGAGAGCAACAGCAGGATGGCCGGCGGCAGCGGCACCGCCGCAACCTGTGCTGAGGCAATGTAGAACTGGTTGCTCAAACCAGTCGCAACGGCACGAAACCTCAGCTCGTTGGAGGATCCATCGAGCACCAGGCTGTACATGCCGAGCGCGTCGGTGCTTGCCGTCACCCAGTTTTCCGAGGTCCCGTAGGCGTACTGGAACATGCCCGTGTCGAGATCATTCGGGCCGCCCGGTGTATTGGCCCCGTTGAAAAGGAAGTGCTCCGAATCGCGCAGCGTGAGCGTGACCGAACGGATATTCTCGCTGAATTCCCAGACCAGCTTCTCCTGCTTGCCGGCATCGATGCTGACATTGTCGTCGGAGGACGGATTGCACTGGTTGCCGGGGGTGAGCACCGAACAGACGCCCATGCCGCCGATGTTGCCGTTGAACTCGTCATCCATGTACACGTGGCTCGGCGTGTTCCCCGGCAGTTCGAACGCCGTTGCAGTCAGCGTCAATCCACTGACCGTCAACTGGAATGGCGACGAATTGCTGAACCCGCGTTCGCCATTGTCGGCGATCCACGCCTGGAAATCGTATGTGACTGGTGCGGCCTGAGCCACGCTGGCCGGCAAGAAGGCAGCTGCGGCCAACGCAGCGCACACTGCCGTAGAGCGTACGCCGCACGGAATGCCACGCGCGGCATCGAAAAATTCAAAGGGTGTCATCCTGATCGCCTCCGGTGTTGCACGAACACGGACGGCCAGGGGACTCCGGCATGTCCTCCACGTGAAAACGTGCAGGACACGGACGGAAACGCCCGCATCTGAACTCGAAGGATCGACAGTGGATTCCCCTCCTCTGCTGATTCTTCTCCTGGCGAGCACTAGAATCTGCCCGCAATATGTCAGGTACCTGACGCTACCATGAACGCGACGCAGCGGACGGCCACTGCTGCTGCGACCTCAGGTACTGGTCTTGGGCGGCTGAGGCGTTTCAGTCCCGCTCTGCGCTGGAGGCGGCTTGTCAGCGGGAGTCTTCGCGGGCGCGGGTACGAACATCGGCAATGGTCGGCACGCTGCCGGGTTGCAGAACACGACGGCGCCGGTCAGTCGATCGAGGCGATAGACCGATCCACCTCCGGCTTGAATCAGCTCGAAGCGGTCCGTGCCGAAGGTCCCACGCACAACCAGCGCGCCACCCAGCAGGATGGCCGCGATCACGATGCTGCGCGCAAGGTCGCTCATGGCTGCGAGGCCGGCGGCGGCGTCACCTTGAGTTCGGCCGCGCGCACCCGGTACTCGCCTGCAAGATTCTCGAGCTGCGTGCGCTTGAGGCGCGTGAAGGGCTCGTCCGCCGCCAGCTTCGTGAAGAAGCCGGTGTTCTCGAGTCGCGCCAACAGCTCCTCGTTGATGCTGAAAAGCTGCGCGTTGTGGTCTCGACAGGTATTGAGCTGCCGCTCAGCGGCCGCCGCCGACTGCTTCAAGTCATTCCGCTCAGCCTCGACTTGCTTCAATGTCTGCGCGGTCTCGCGGAACTTGCCGACCAGGTCATCCATCTGCGCTCGAGTGCGCGCCGCGCTTTCCGTGTTGGCAGCCGTGCTGGCCGCCAGCCGGCTGGAAGCAGCCTCCGCGTTCTGCGCGCGCCGCTTCAAGGCCTCTTCCTGGGCGGATGCGGAGTCGGCTTTCTTCCTGATGTCTTCCAGCTCTTGCTTCAGGCGTGCGTTCTCCGCCTGCAACGCTGCGCGCTCAGCGGTCAACTGCTGCAGTTGCTGCATCGCCTGCGCGTTCTGCTGACCGCCCCCGCTGCGAGTGGTCTGTGCCACGGTTGCAGGTGCGCATGCGAACGTGATCAGCGCGAACGCTACTACCCTGACCCTGCTTGCGCGCACGATTCAGAACTGCCCGTTGAGGTCGAGCTGAACGACGTCGATGCCGAGCGGCGGCCCATCGATTTCATTCGCCGAGAGGTATCGCAGCGTGAGGAATACGTTCTTGCCGAGCCCGTAGTCCCCCCGCAGGACGAAGCCGTCTGCGTCCGTGCCGCCGAGATGGAAGTCGGAGTCAGTGAAGGCGTCGAGCACAGCGTCGCGCTCCAGGTAGCGGTAGCGCACCGCGGCGCGCCAGTTGTGCCGACGGTCGACCTTGGGGTGGCCGAAGCCCAGCTCGACCATGTATCCGTCCGTCCGCCCTTCCACATCGATGCCCGTGCGCCCGAACACGTCCTGGCGGTCATAGCCGACGTTCTGCACGTAGTCCGCGAAGAGGGAGAACTGGTACTCGGACGACACGGGCATATCGAATCCGACGAGGAAGTCGACGATGTGGTAGTCGGCCGCCAGCGCGAACAGGTTGGTGCTCGGGTCGGCGTCGTTGCGGATATCGAACAGCGTGTTGCCCTTCTGCAGGAATACGGGCGCCGTGTAGTCAAAGAGGGTGCTGTCGAGCGAATTGCGGATGCCGGTGATGTTGTCGTAGTGGTAGTAGCTGACCGCACCGCGCAGTCGCAGGCGGTTGTCGAACTTCCAGACCGCGCCGAGTTGCGCCGCATACAGCCACTTGTCGTCCGACGACAACTCGACTTCTTCGATCGGGAAGGCTCCCAGGGTCACGAACGCATTGTGGTCCGCACGCGCGCCCGGCGTGAAGGCATGGCGGTACGTACCCGTGAAACCCTCGAACGTCAGGTCATTGTCGAAGACCAGGTCCGTTGAATAGAACGGATTCGCCATGCGGCCGCCGGTGAGCGCGAGCCACGACCAGTCGGGTCCCGTACGCGCGTCGTACCGCAGATAGGCCTGTTCCACGCCGAAGCTGTAGCGGCCGCCGGATTGGGCCAGTGTCTGGTTGGTGGACACTGGATCGGTAAAGTTGCCCGTGGCGAGCTTGATGCCCGCTGTGAAATCCTCGCCGAGCTTTGCTTCCGCGCCGAGACGGGCGCGGACTCGCGTGCGCATGCGGTCCTCGGTCGTGTTCAGGAAGGCGCTGGTGCCGGCCTTGCCGATACCGCCCTTCTGATTGACCTTGAGGAAATCGAGATACACGAACTCGGCGTTGTCGGAGGCGAAAATGTCCATCTGCTGGCGCACGCGGACGTCGCCGCTGAAGGTGACCCCACGGATCCACTCCGGCAGGGCACCCGGCACGCCCCACTGCTCCGACTGCGCCTGCGCCACGACATCCTTCACGACCTGCGGCCGCACCTGCTCGCTGACCTGCGCGCTGATCTCGTCCCTGACGACCTGCGGCACGTAGGTCACGCGCACCGCACTGCCGGCGTCGGCATCGGATTCGGCCCGGACCTTGGAGTCGCGCTCGGCCTTGCTCTGCGCCTCGGCGACCATCTGTTGCGCCTGCTCCTTCGTCATCACGCCTTTCTGGACCAGCGCGTCGAGCAGGTTGATGACGGTGTTGCGCACTTCATCCAGCGACTTCGCCTCGTCGGCATGCGCCGGCAGCGCCAAGCGCGAGCGCCAGTGCGCCACAGGCCCAGGTGTTCTTGATTCTTGTCAGCATTGCCCTTCTTCCCGATTCTGCTTCAACTACGCGAGACGATCCGCAACGTCACCGGTTGCGGCATCTCGAGCGGCGGCGCCTCCCGCACGCGATTCATCCGGCCCAGCGCCTGCTCCACTGCCGCGTCGAGCTGCGCGTCGCCAGTGCTGTCCACCAGCGCGATCCGCTCGACCCGTCCGTCCTGTGCGAGCCAAACGCGAACGGTCAGCTTGTAATTGCCCTTGCGGACCCGCTCATCCTCGGACAGCGCATCGAGGATGCCGTCCTTGATCAGTCCCGTGTACCAGGCGAAGGCCGCCCCCCCGCCACCGCCGATGATGTCCGCGCCGCCCTTGCGCGCTGCCAGCCCGAAGGCATCGCCTCCCGCCACGCCGTCCGCGTCCAGACCAAGCTCCGCGCCCGGCGGCGCCTCGTCCACCGGTTCCGGATCCGGCGTGTCCTGCGGCAGCGGCTCGTCGACCTTCTCCTCCGGCGGCGGCGGCGGGGGCGGCTGCTCCGGCGGCGGCGGCGGCCGCACGATCTGCACGATCTGCGGCACGTCGCGCTTCGGCGTGTCGTCCTTGTCCTGCAGGCCGCTGATCATCTTGACCAGGCCGAGCAGCACGCCAAGCACGATCAATACGCCGATCGCGGCCGGCAGGTGCTTCAGTACCGGATGCTTCTTGTTGGCCACGCCGTTGACTGGACATCGATCACTTGACGACGCGCTGCGTCACCAGGCCGAGCTGGGAGATCTCGAGCTTGCCGATCAGGTCCAGCACGTCGACGACGCGCTGGTACTGGATCGTCGAATCCGCCTTCACGATCACCGGCAGCGAGGGATCGGCGGCCTTGTATTGCCGCAACAGCCGCTCGAGCTCGTCGAGTGTCACCGGGTACGTGTCGAGGTAGATCGTGCCGTCCGCGGTGATCGAGATCGCCTTGGTCTTGGGCTTGGCGATCGATGGGGCCTCGCTCGCCTTCGGCAGGTTGACGGTGATGCCCTGCACCGACGCCGTGGTCATGATGATGAAGATGACCAGCAGCACATACGCAAGATCCAGCATCGGCGTGATGTTGATCTCGTCGTAGACATCTTTTTCTTCGGCTGAAGCTGACATTTAGTCTGGACCCCGGCGCGGTCAGGAGTAGCGCTCGGCAGCGCGGGTGACGAACTCGTCGATGAACACGCGCATGTCCGCGACGATTTCCTTGATCTGCGAGTTCAGCCAGTTGTAGCCGAACAACGCAGGGATCGCGACGGCGAGGCCGGCCACCGTCGCTGCCAGCGCGGCCGCGATGCCGGGCGCGATGGAATTGACGTTGACGTCGCCGCTCGCGGCGATGGCGGCGAAGGTGATCATGACGCCGACCACCGTGCCGAGCAGGCCCAGAAAGGGCCCGCCGGAGATGGCGATCGTCAGCAGCACCATTCTCGATTGCAGCTTCTGCGTCATGCGCACCATGGAGGCGTCCATGGTGGCCTTGATCGCCTCGACCGCCTGCGGCGAGAGCGTCGTCTGCACGGCCGCGGCGCCCACGACCGAGCGCGCCTGCCGCGACTGCAGCTGCATCACGCCGTGGTGGTAGAGCCGGTAGACCGTCGACAGGCGGAAGCGCGCATCGTTTCCATCGAGCGATGGCATGAAGGCCGATGCACTCAGGGCTTCGTCGCCTTCGGCATCCTCGGCTTCCGGCTGGTCCAGCGAGGTGATGTCGCCCCGCAGCTTCTCGAATTCCTTCAGGAACGCGGCATTCGCCTTCGACACTCGGCTCAGCATCAGCGCTTTCGACACCATGATCATCATGCTGATCACGAACATGACCGCGAGGATGCCGATGACGACCCATGCGTCGATGGTCAGGTTCGACAGCGTGGTGCCCAGGTAGCTGACGTCGTCGGCTTCCTTCTGGGCGTCGCTGCCGTACACGACCAGCGCGGCATCGGCACCCTGGGCACGCGCCTGTGCCCGCAGCCATTCGGACGGACGCGCGACACTCGACACCTGGACCTCGTCGACTGCGCCCGTCAGGAAATTCGTTCCGCCGGCAGCTGCACCGACGGTGAAGGTGCCGGCGATTTCCGGGACCGTCGCCGGGCTGGAACCGACCTCGACACCGTCCAGGTACAAGGCAATGCGCTCGTTGCCGACGGTGACCGCGACGTGGTGCCATTGCCCGGTCACCAGCGACGGCGGACCCTGCACCAGTGCCGGCGTACCAACGCCATCCGTGAGGCGCGCGAAAGGAGCGGTGCCGTTGATGCCAAGCACGACCGACTTCGGCCCATCCGCGAGCGAGAGCACGTGGGCATCGACCTGCTCGACGTCGATACGGACCCAGGTCGAGAGCGTGAGACCCTTGCTCGGCACCAGTCGCAACGATGAGCTCGATGGCACGGTAATGACATTGGCACCCGAGAACACAGCACCCCCGCCGATCAGCGAAGCCGGGGCCAGATCAGCGTTCGATGTCGCAACGGAGTTGCCGAAGGCCGTGGCATCGACCGGATTGCCGGCGGTCTCGGAGAGATGCAGCACCAGTGCCTGGTTCGCGTCGTAGGTGCCCGCCGGTTCCGCAGCAGCTGGCGCGTTGGGATTGCCGTAATAGAGAAAGATCTTGTCGGTGTTCACGCCGCCCGTGAGTTGCGGCACCTTGACCCAGATGTATGCCAGCTGGTTGGCCGCATCGAAGCGCTCGACGTGGAACTTGAGTGGCGTCTTGTCGTCGCCAGCGATGACGCGGAAGTCGGACCCGTCGGGCTTGACGTCGCCGAAGTAGGTGAAATTGCCGAGCGATAACCGCAGCAGCACCGGCACGTCCGTCGCGGTCGCCGCGATGTCGCCACCGGCCGGCGTCAGGTCGAGGGTGATCTCCTTACGAAAGTTCCAGTCGTCGTTCCACCATGCGTGACTCAGTGAAGGCGACAACAACAGCAGGCAGGCCAGCAACTTGCGCACGTCAACAACCCCAAGCCGCCGGCTCGACTGGCGCGACGACAACCGACGAATTTTTCATGCGGACTCCACAACGTGGCGGCGCCCCCGCGCGCGCTGCCTACCGAGTCGGCAAGTATCCGTGGGCCACGTGATGAAACTGTGACAAGCATCGACTGCTGGATGGCGCAGCCACCCGGATCAGGCGTGTCATACAGATGAATACGAACGGCGCTATTTCTTCTGCTGACGCCGCAGGCACTCCAGGTCCTTCGGGTCGCACGACTCGTCGCCGAGCCCGACCACGAAGACATCGAGCCAGGAGAGTGCTTCGTCGCCGGCCAGCGGTTCTCCGTCGCCCGCGCCCTTGTCGCCGCTGTCGAGCGCCGTGGTGGCCGCGGACGAGGCGCTGCCCGCCGCCGACGCCGGGCCGGCCAATGCGGCGCCCAGCCCGCCTGCGTCCACCGGCACACCGACGGCCACGCCACCGAACTGGATGTTGTCCGTGCCAATGACCGCGGTCGCGGCAATGGTCAGGTTGCCGGCGACGATGCCCGCATCGCCTGCGTTGACGACGCCGCGCGGGGCGAACAGGTCCACGTCGCCGGGTTCGACACCCTCGCTGGTCGCCAGGGTCTGGATACCGCTACCCGTCAGCGTGGCCGGGAAGACGATGATGGGGGTGCCGTTGGCGTCGAAGGTGATCGTGGGCGGCGGCGCCGAGATCGCGGTCTTGGCGCCGCGTCCCGCGTCGATATCGCCGTTGGTCGACCAGACGAGGATGTTGCCGCCATCGGTCGCGAAGACCCGTGACTCGTTCACCTGGAGATCGCCATAGGAGACCGAGTTGATGCTGCCCGGACCGCGCACGACGATGCCCAGTTGCGAGGAGTCCTTGACGAGGCCGAACGATGCGGGCGGACTGGCAAGGCCCACGTTGACTTCGCCGCCGGGCGCGAAGAACGAGATGTCGCCGCCACCACCGAGCGAGTAGACACGGCTGAAGAACAGCGAGATGTCGCCGCTGTAGGCATTGACCTCGTCCTGGTCCAGGTCCGGGTTCGAGCCGGGGTACAGCGTCTCGAGCGCAGTAAACCCGCGCGTGAAGTCGTTGCTGTCAGTGCCCGCGGCGTCGCGACCGGAGAACCGCAATTCTGCGAGCAACACCCGATCCAGCAGTTCCCGCTGCAGCGACACGTCGTAGTCCCGGAAAATCGCCAGCGCCTCGTCCTCACCCAGCCCGTTCAAGACAGACCGTTGCTCGACGAACGCCACGAGGTCCGCGCGGTATTGCGCAAGTTGCTCGAATCGAGACTGCGCCTCGTCCGGACTCAAGCCAGTCTCGCCGGTGACGGCCTCGACGTACGCGCCCAGATCGCCCGCAGCCCCAGGCCCGAAGGCCGCGTCAAGGTAGCGGCTGGTCATGTCGTCGAAGCCCGGCAGCACGCCGTTGAGTCCCGCCAGCACGCTGATGCCGGCGCCGAAATCCGGCAACGCGGGGTTCTGCAGGTTGCCGAGCGTGGTGACGCCGCGCGA
Source organism: uncultured Gammaproteobacteria bacterium (assembly GCA_963746325.1). GTDB lineage: Bacteria > Pseudomonadota > Gammaproteobacteria > Steroidobacterales > Steroidobacteraceae > RPQJ01. The sequence continues at coordinate 518,147 of CAVVBC010000005.1, forward strand.
GGTCTGCAAGTCGACGTTGCGCCCGGCGACCAACTGCAGGCTGCCGGGACCGGACAGATCGATGCCGAGCGAGCTCGCCTGAATCGAACCGTCCGTGGCGCGCGCGACCGAATAGCGGATGTCGCCACCCGCGAACAAGGTCGTGAGATCGTTCGCGTCGTCGTGCTGCACCGCAAGCGGCAGGTCGATGAGGTCGCCACCCGCCACGACGCGCGTGGGAGTCGAGAAGAACAACAGGGAGGTATTTCCGGCCAGCGATCCCTGCGGCGTCTCGAAGCTCACGCTGCCGGTGCGCGCGACGATCCGGGACACGGAGTCGTCGCCGGCATGTACCGGCGTTGCCGCGTGAAAGACCGACGAGATGGAGGTCGCCGAGCCGAACGCTTCGACCAGGACTGCGCCGGTGTCCTGCGGCGCACTGAGCGAAGGCAGCGCGGCAAGCTCGGCATCGGACTGCAGAATGACCGCCGGGTTCTCCGGGTTCACGCGCGTCACGTCGGTCTCGGCCAGGATCTCCAGCACGGAACCGCCCGCAGGATAGAGGCTGATCTGCCGGTCGAAGGCGAACCCGCCGCTGTAGGACACCGTGCGCAGACCCGGCGCATAGATCTGCAACGCGACCAGCTGCGAGTCAGCCGCGAGCGGCATGCTGGCACTGAGCCAGTCGACCAGGCGTGGAGTATTGTTGGCAATGAGCACGTCGCCGGCGACCGCCTCGATCTGCACGCGGCTGGTGGGCGCGTAGGTCGCGAACACGGACTGGTTCGCAGTGCCTGTTCCCTGCGAGCGACCCTGCGGCAACAGGGTCGGGTTGACCACGGTCTCGATGCCCGCCGAACCGCGCGCCAGCAGTTCCCAGGTGCCGTCCCCCAACGCGAGGACGGGGAAGACGGCCCCCTGGGCCAGGGGATTGTCCGCCGCACTGATGTCGCCGCCGGCTTCGAGCCGACCGGCGCCGTTCGCAACGTAATAGCTCCCGCCATGGATGTCGCCGCCCGCGCGAATCATGAGGTCGCCGCCGCCCGCGACCGTCAGGGTGCTGGCGCTGGATCGGGTGTCGGACGGAATGCCCACGCTGGGAATCGACGCCGAGAAGTTCACGATGTCGCCGCCCGCCTCGATCGTGACATTGCCGCCGGCCAGTGCGGCGACGTTCTGCTCGAAGCGCGCGAAGTTGACCGTCCAGGCGGTGGGGAATCCATTCGGGCTGACCGCAGGGTCTTTGCCCACGCGCCACAGCCAGTCCGTGACCAGTTGGCGCGTGAAGCCCGTTGTCGGACCCTGGGCATCGGCACCGACGATGTCCCCATCGACCCGCAGGCGGATGTCGCCGCCATCCACGGGATACGCTCGCCCGCCCAGACCGACCGCCCCGGTGCCCAGCAAGGCGCCGGCGCTGCTCGCGCGACCTGCGGTGTACAGAACCGACGCACGGTTTTCCAGGATGAAATCGCCGGAGGCCGCGACGTCGATGGAGCCGTTGCCGGTGCGCACCATGCGGAACGTCGACACGGTTGAAGCCGAAGTACTGGGATTGCCAGCCGCAATCACCAGGTCGCCGCTGGCGGCGCTATCGACCGCCAGCGGATCGGCGGCCGTGAGGTCCGCGCCCGCCACGAGCCGGTAAGACCACGAGTCCGCAGGGGCTGCAACATCGAGTCTGAGCGCGGATGAGTTCGCGTTGCCCGTCACACCGACGAAGCCATCGGATAACGAGCCATTGAAGACCAGGTCGCCGGCGGTCCGCAGGGTCAGCACACCGGGTGTCCCGCCGTCGGCGCCGTAGCGCCAACCGGAGAGGTCCCAGTTCACGACGGCCGGCCGACTGGAGCCTGTCGCCGGACCGAGCGCAAGATCAGCTGCGGTCTGGATCTCGATGCCGGGCAGCAGCCGGACGCGTTCGTCGTCGGCCAGCCTCAGACCGTCGAGAATCGAGGACTCGGCGGACATGAATTCCACCGCATCGACGTGCAGCGGATTGAACGAATCCGCCGCGACGTTGTTCGCAGCGATGACTCCAGCGACGATCAGGCCGTCTGCATCGTCGTAGACCGCGTAGCCCTCGATGCCGATCCGGTCCGCCCCAAGAATTCTTCCGGCCAATGAGACTGCATCGTTGCCGGCGTCGGCATCGGTCACCGTCAGCAAGGCCTCCCGCGTCGTCCGCACGTTGACCTGGCCCGCTCGTTGACTGGCACTGCCTCCCGCGGCGACATCGATCGTCGCGGTGCGACCGATCGATACGCCGCCGCGCACGGACAGCAATTCAACCAGGCCGCCATTGCCCGCGGGCGCGAGCGCGTCCGCGTCGATGCGGCCGTCGACCTGGACGCCATCGCTGCCATGCAGGGTCACGCGGCCGCCGTTCTGACCGCTCGAGTCGATCGCACCGGTCACGAGCACTCGTCCGGCGTCTGCCGTCAGCACGACGTGCTCGGCACGCATGCCCTGGGCGCCCACCACCAGGTCGCCGGCGCCGCGCTGGCGGACCGTCCGGGCCGCATGGAGACCACCTTGATCCAGGCGCGCGTTGAGCGTGTCCACGCTGCCGACCGCGCCGGCGTCGATGGCGATGCGCCCACTGTCGGCCGCGCGCACTGCACTCCCGTCCACGAGGCCATCAAGCTGCAGCGCGCCGGTCGGAGCCACCAGCCGGACCGTGCCCGCCCGCCCGGCGCCCGCGGCCGAGACGTCGATGAGACTGCCGGCGTCGAGCGCAAGGTCGCCACCCGTCGATACCAGGCGCACGGTACCGGCCGCCACGGCGAACGAACTGCCGTCGAACTCACGCAAACGCCCCGCGACATCGACCTGTGCGCCGTCCTGCAGTGTCAGGTCGCCGTCGCTATAGACTTCGATCAGGCCCGCCGCGGCTTCGATGCGACTGGCAATGGCCACGGTCGCACCGCGCAGTTCGAGCTGGCCGCCGAGCCCCGCACCCGGCGACGACGCATCCGCTGCCGGCCCTTCGATCGTCAGCGCCCCCACGCTGCCCAGCGCCGAGCGGGCTCCCCGGTCGACACTGATGACGGGTGTACCGATCGTGAGATCGCCGTCGGCTCGCAGGCCGCCCGCGCCGGTCAGGAGGATGGATTCCGAGGCGTCGAGGCGAACCGTCTCGTACCCGACCATCGCTTGCAGACCCGGCCCAACAGTCATGTTTCGAGCCGCAAACTGCAGCGTGCCGCCCACGACAGGGGTGTCGCCGAGGACACCGCCGCCGCTGTTCAGTAGGGTGATCGAGTCGGCTGCGGAGATCCGTGCGTCCAGGTCGGCATTCAGGCCGGCATCGCGGCGCTGCCAACCGGACGCATCGACGACCAGACGCTCGAGCTCGAGCTCGAGATCGCCGTACAGATCGACGCTGGAGCGACTGACCAGTCGCAGCTCGCTCAGGTCGAGGCCGCTGAGAGCGGCCGCATCGAGCGTCAACCCCGGTGTGTCCGCAGGCGTCGCGCCGATGCTGATCAGGCTGGCCCCGAGACTCAGCGAGCCTTGCGGCAGGACCAGCGTTGCCGCCGACCGGGTGTCGAGCGACGCATCGAGAGCAAGTGACCCGCCGGCCGCTTCAATCCGGCTGCCCTGTTCGAGCAGCACGGTGCCAGCGAGCCCCTGCTCACCTGAGCGCAGCAAGCTCACCTGCGTTCCTGCCGTGACAACCACGGCGGCACCGTCTCCGGCCAATTGGAAGGTATCCGCGAGTTGCCCCAACTCGCCGCTCGCAGCCAGCTCCGCGCCGGCGGCCACCGTCAGCGCATCACTCGCGACGAGCAGCAGCTGCGGTCCTGCGAGCCTGGCGTCACCGGCGATCGTCAGGTTGGTTGCTTCGGTCGTGATCAGCGTGCCGTCCGGGCCACTGCTGCGGCGCCCGCCGAGCAGCAGGCTCTCGGCCCCGAGTGCCGCGAGCTGCTCCGGGTCGAGCAGCACGGCATCGCCGACTGTCGCCGTCGCATTCGTCACCACGAGATTGTCGGCACTGATGTCGACGGCCGCGCCTCGCCCGCCGGCGCTGGCGGCCTGCAGCGACCCCAGCAGACTCAACTGCGAGCCAGCCGCGATCGCAAGCAGTCCGGCATCTGCTGGCGCACGTACGAAGCTGCGCGTAGCTGCCGAAAGAGATGCCAGGTATTCGCTGGCGCGGGTCGTGTCGTAACGGGCGAGTTCCGCGACTTGAGCGGCCGTACGCACCGTGAACCCGCTGGTCCGGGCGTCTGCGATCGTTGAGTTGGCGACAGCTCGATAGCCGGAGACGACGGTCGAACCGTCGAGTTGCGTGACTTGCGTCCCGGCCGGGATGTCCTGGAAGCCGGTCGCCGCCGATACCGCGAAAGCACCGGGCAACAACGCATAGGCCGCTGGCAGCAGCACGTAATCGCCCGCAGGGACCCCGGCGACGCCCGCGGACAGGTGCACGATGTCGCCGACCGCAAGTTGCGTGCCGGGAGACTCCTGCGGGTCGTACGGCGCGTACTGGATGTCGAGTCCGGGGACGATCGCAAACAATCCGGGGCTGACGTCCGCCGCCAGCACGTCGAGCTTGCCGGTCGGACCGGGAATGAATTCGTAGGCGAGCATGTCGCCGCCGCCGGACAGGTCGACGATCGCGCCGGCGGCGATATCGACCGTATCGGCATCCAGCAACACGCGCTGCTCGGGCACTGGGGTCGTATCGCCGACGACCAGCGTTTGTCCTTGCAGGCTATACACCCAGTCCGTGCCAGCCTGCAGGCCACCGAACGGAATCAAGGCGCCTTCGGCCGAGGTCGAAGTGACGCTGCCAGGTGCAAGCCGCAGGTCCTGCGCGATCAACTCGATGGCGCCAAACGGCGCGCGCAGGTTACCCGCCTGTTCGATCGTCGTGGCCCGCAGTCGCAGCCTGGAACCCGCCGACAGGACGGCGCCCGGGTCGCCCCCGCTGCCTTCGATGCGCAGTCGCCCATCCTCTGGACGCGCGACTTCAATCTGGAAGTCGCTGAGGGTGGTCGCGTAGACCTGTTCGGCCCGCAGCAGCAGATCGGCAGCTGTGGTCAGGTTGCCGACTACGGACGCCGCACCCAGCCCCTGCACCCCGCGCGCACGGATGTCGCCGCTGCTCAGCAGTTCGACGGACTCGAAGCCATCGATCACGCTGTTGCCGACGACTTCGACCAGCGAGCCGTGCAGCGCCAGCGTGCCACCCAGCTGGCCCTCCAGGCCGGGGGTCTGCTGGTAGCTGCGATTCGAGTGTCCGATCGCGATATAGGGCGCTTCGATCGCGCTGTCGCCGATTCCGCGCAGCCGCGCAGCGTCGACGACGAACTGCCGGCGCAGTTGCAGCGCCACGTTGCCGTCGAGTTCGACGGTACCCGGGGCCACCACCTGGTTGCTGAATTCGTCGCTACCGACGGTCGCTGCTGCGGCGAGGGTGACCGAATCGAACCGCCCAGCAGCGACCTGGTCGTCGCTGACCAGCGCCCTGCCAAAAAAGGCGTCCGGCAACGCGCTGCCCGGTCGCACGGACACCGGGCTCGCGGCGTCCGTCAGCACGACTCGACGCTCCGTGAACGTCAATGGATAGCGCTCGCCGGTGCCGGCGCGGTCGTTGGCGTCCAGGCTCACGAGCAGCTCGCCACCTGCGGCATTGCTGCCGGGTTCGCCCGGTCCTGCCTGCAGGGATCCCGACAGCACCACGGCATCGGCCGCAGTGATGGCGATACGGCCCCCGTCGGAGACGATGTTGCGGGGCTGCGTGTCACTGCTGCTACCCGGCGACTGCGGCACGTCCAGCACTGCCGCCGTGCCGGCGACGTTGATGGTCGCCGCCGGATTCACGACGATGGAGCCGCGCTGCGCAACCAGCGAGACTGAGCCGCCGTCGAGCACGTCGCCCAACCGCAAGCCGAGGGGATTGGGCTGGCGCCGGACGGCACCTGAGGCATCGAGCAACCCGCCATCGCCCAGCCAGATTCCCTGGGCACTGAGCACTTCGCCGATCGCGAGGCTGTTGTCGAGTGTCAGCGAGATATTGCCCGACGGCGCGAGGATCGTGCCCTCGACCGTCAGTGTCGAATTGCTGCGCAGGGCGACGCGGCTGCCGATGTCGCCCTGGATCAGGGCTCCCGCTTCGACGAGCAGGCCTCCCACCGCGGCGAAATTGTCGTTGGTGTACAGGAGCCCGTTCGGCAGCGCCGGAATGGTGGTCGTCAGGTTGAGGTTGGTCGGGCGACGCAGGTCGTCCGTGAGCATGGCGATGTCGGCGATGCTGGCCAGCGCTGTGCCGCTGACCGCGCTCAGCGCGTCGGCACGCAGCAGGAAGTTGACCTGCCGCAGATCGAGCGCGGTGCCGGACCGTACGGTCAGCCCCTGCTCGGTGGAACGCAGCGAGATCGTGCCGAAGCCCGCGGCGAGCAGGTCCTGCGGACTGAGCCAGCTCCCGCTCTCGCACGCGACTGCCGCAATGCACAACTCGGAGCCGGCGATGGCGAGTGACCCTCCGGTCGCGAGGCCATAGCCGCGGAGCGTCGCGTCGAAACGCAGCAACTCGGGCTGGGGAAAGTTGGGATCGGGTGTCGCCGCAACGCTGATCGAGCCCGCCGCGCCGGCGTCGATGCGCCCATCGGGGCGCGCGCGCGCGCCGCCCGAGACGTCGATCAGCGCGCCGCTTTCGAGCCGGACGTAACCCTGGCGAGCGCTCGCGTTGAGTCCGCCGCCCGCCGTAAACAGCGCTGGCAACGCAGCGCCAGGAGAATTCAGCAGCGGCGATTCGTTGACCCAAAGCCCCGCGAGGTCGATGGAGGAAGTCTCGCGGACGTCGATGCCGATGTACGGCGCGACACCCTGGTTGGTGAGCAGCGCCGTGACATTGACCGTGCCGGAGGGCGCGCTGATGTCGCCTGCGATGTCGACGGCCCCGGCGGCAATCGTCGAGCGCGCCCTGGCTGCCCAGCGCGAGTGTCGTCTCCTCCGGTAGCGCGACGGTACCGTTCGAGTTCACCGAGAGTCGGGTGATCCCATTCTCGCCGAACAGTTCCTCGCGCAGCGCCGTAACGAAGTCGGCGGGCAGCGCGTCCACGGCCGGATCGAAAGGCGCGCCGGAAGACGATTCCAGCGCAGGCAGTACCAGGCCACCGCCGATGGTCACGTCTCGGCCCACCAGGTCGAGGGTGTTGAACGAGGCCGCGCCAAAGACGAGTTGTGCGCCCAGGGGAAACTGGTCGTAGGGTCGATACAGGGCACCGCTCGGCACCGGCTGGGCCGGACGCCGCTGATGCCGGCCGACCGTCACGTTGCCGATCACGTCGCCATCGATGATCGCTGCAGGCGTGACGATCTGCAGCGACCCGGCGTCCTTGCCTTCGAGATAACCGCTTTCGAACCGGCCTGGATTGGCAAATGTATTGAAGCTCTCGACGACACCCCAGCGCTCGTGATTCACCGTGAAAGTCGAGACGATGCCGGTGTAGACGCGATTCGGGTCGGCGACGCCGATGTCGTAGAGCTTGCCGTCGGCGCCACGCACCTGCGTGGTGTTGACGAAGCCGTCGAGGAATTCGACCACGCCGCCTGAAACGTCGACCACCGAGCCGGGTGCAAGCACCACGTCGCCCTGGGACTCCAGCGCGACCGTGCCGCCGCCAAGATTCCGCTCCTGCACGGTACGTCCCACGAGCGAGATCTGGCCCGACACGTCACCGACCGGCGTGCCCTGCCAGACCGTGCCGTCGGGACGCGTACCGGTCTGTCGCCGGTCGACGAACACGGCCTGCCCGCGCAGGACGCCGTCACGTTGCACCGGACTGTTGGCCAGTTCGTCGCCGCGCAACTCGGCGCGGACGAGGTTGCTTTCCATCGGCAGCTGGGCACTGGCTCCGGCGACGTCGAGGCGGGCCCCCTGTTCCACCAGGATCCGCGAACCGTCCGCGATCCCGCCGACGATTGCGGCGGGGTTCAGAATCGCAGTCGAGTCGCCGGGATTGGCGCGCGCGGTCGCCTTGATCACACCGCCGGCCGCCGTCACGGTCGAGCCCGACCGCACGGTGATTTCCTTGCCTTGCAACTCGATGCGCGATCGCGCCTGCTCGTTGACGTCGACGTCCGTTTCATCGGAATCGACCAGCGCCACCTCGTTCACGCTGCCGGCACCGAGCGTGAGGCTACCGCCGTTGCTCGAGCGCAGACGATTGGTGCCCGGGATCGCGCTGCCGCCATCCCGGGCCTGCAGGCGGATGGAGCCGTTGGCGCGGACACTCGTGCTCGCCGAGACGCGGCCAAGCTGGTTGACCGCCAGACCGGCGAGGGTGACGTTGCCGCGCTCAGCGATGATCTGGCCCACGACCTGGTCGGATCGGTGGCCGCCCCCCCCGGCGCACCATTGGTGACCGTGCCGCCGGTGCCCACCTCGACCAGCAGACCGCGCAATCCAGGATCATTGCTGGTGACGAGATAGACAGGCGAGCCGGCAGCCAGCAGGGCCTGGCCTCCGGGCGCCTCGATCCTGCCCTGGTTCGAAACCTCCGGGGCAAAGATGAGCACCTGGCCGCCTTCGCTGGTGCGGATGACCGCCCCCTGTTCCACGGCCACGGCTCCGCTCGGCAACTTGCCGCTCGCATCCTCGTAGAGCTGGAAAGCGGCGGCCCCGGCCGGAGCCGCGCCGGCCAGCCCGTTCTCGAGCGCTTGTGGCGTGATATCGAGCGAGCTCGCGAGCAGGCCACCCACGTTGACCTTGGCACCGTCGGCGAAGACCACGCCATTGCGGTTCAGCAGGTACACGCGGCCGTTGGCGTTGAGCGCGCCGAAGATCCGCGAGGGATCGTTCTGGTGAATCCGGTTCAGCGCCGTCGCGCTGCTGCTCGGCTGGACAAAGTTGACGACGCCGTCGGCCGAGATGTTGAACGTGGACCAGTTGAGCGTGGCGCTGTTCGTCGCCTGCGTGACGGTCAGGGTGTTGCCGTTCGCGGCTGCGCCGGCAATGCCGGCTGTCACGAATCCCGGGACGTTGCTGCCACAGACACCCGCGACGCACGGCACCGGCAGCTCGGCCGGCTGCACAGACAGTGGTGAGACACAGGCCGCGAGCGCGAGCGCACTGCGGACGGCTGCGCGCACTGGATGCTGCGGGGGAAGCCGGCAGACCTTCCTAGAAACCATACAGCACCTGGAAGTGCACCCGCGAGTTGCCGCGGTCGACGTTGTCTGTTTCCTCGAAGGGATAAGCCCACGCGAGCGCGGCCTGCAGGCCATTCACGCCGTTCAGGCGCATGCCGACACCGGCGCTCGAAAGGCTGTAACTGCTGGTCTTCACGCCGTCCACCGGCAGCGGCTCCAGAATGCCGACAACGCCCGCATCGACAAAGCCGAACAAGTAGCTTGCGCCAAGGCTTTCCGGTCCCAGCTTCGACAACGGAGGCGAGCGCACCTCGACGTTGGCGAAGAGCCCGTTGTCGCCGAGTTGCTCGGCCTCCAGGTAGCCGCGCACCGACTCGGCGCCACCGATCGAAAACTGTTCGTTGCTGATCAACGGCGCCGACGTGAGCTGGCCGGACATGCGCAGGAACAGCCGCGAATCGAGCACGAATGGACGCTCGTGGCTCGCCTCGCCGCGGAGGTAGAAGTAGTTCGGCTTGGCCTTGTAGCGCTTGAATTCGAACTCATCCGTGCTGTTGCCCAGCCCTCGAATACCGAAATTGACTCCCAGAGACCCAGTGGTCAGCGTGGTTTCGCCGCCCAGCGTGGCGGCATACATGGCAGACCAGTTGATGTAGCGCATCGGGGTGACATCGGTGAGTCCGTCCGGTTGCGCAATGCGGTCCTCGAAATCCTTGTAGTCCGCACCGAACGTCAGGCTCGACGACCGGCGTTCGCCCAGTGGCAGGACGTTGATGTAACGCAGGCCGTAGATGCGTCCGACGCCCAGGATCGCCAGGCCGCCGAGCCCGCTGATCGTCGAAAAGTCGCTGCTGGTATCCACGACGTAGGCGGCGAGCAAGTCGCCGCTGTCGAGCGGTGCCACGTAAGTCGCGGCGATGACTCGCGATTCGTCCGGCTCCTCGGGTGCCGTCTGGTATTGCAGCGACAACCGGTGGAACCTCTGGAACAGGTTGTCGTAACTGAGGTTCACGCCGGCCCGGGTCCGCGACGTGTCGGCCGTGTACCGATCGTTGACTTCGACGCTGGCGTGCAACGGCAGTTCGTCCTTGACCCGCAGGTCGACGTTCACGGTGCCCGGAGCGGCCCCTGCCTTCAGCACGGGCGTCACCTGCCGATCACCCGACTGGCGGTTGACCAACGTGAGTTCGTCCTGCAGCTGTTCGAGATTGACCACCTCGCCCTGCGCCAGCGACGGCAGCGCGGTGCGGATCTGTCCCGCCGAAAAGTAGCGCGGCCCCACGACGCGCACTTCGTCGAGACGGCCCTCGGTGACGCGCAAACGCACCAGGCCCTCGACGACATCCTGCTCAGGGATGTCGACGAACACGGTGCCGTAACCGCGATCACGGTACAGGCCCTCGAGCGCCTCGCGCACCTTCTCGACATCGGCCAGCGTCTTCTGCGGGCCCAGGTGACCGTACACGGTCGCCTCGATCTCGCGCGGCTCGAGCACGCTGTTGCCGAGGACGCGGTATTCCCAGACGTCGAAGCGCGACTCCTGTGGCGGCGCAGCCGCCTGCGGTGCTGCATCCTGCGCGCGCGCGCTCGCGGCTGTCCCGAACGCGACGAGCCAGACAGCAGTGGCAAGCACGACCAGACATCTCACGGGCAACGAACCTCGACCAACGAACACATGAACGGTGGATTTCCTGGCGCGGCCTTGCAGCCTGCCTCAGACGGATTGCAGTTCCGTGAAATCGCCAACGAAAAACGGCGGGCACCGCTACCGGTGCCCGCCGCATATGCCTTCCGACAGATGTCTGGTCTGCCGGGACCTCACCCGATCAGCGGTTGTCCACCGGTTGCGGCTTGGCCATGGCCGGCAGGTTGCACGTGTTGCCCGCACGCGACGAGGTCGCGATCGGGTTCGCCGCGAGTTCCGCCACAGAGTACGGTGCGGTGTTGGGGTTGGTCGTCGACGGCAGAGCCAGCACGCCGCCCTGGCCCCAAGGGGCATTGATCGCGAAGCCAGCGTTGATGGTGTTCAACGCGTCCACATTGCCGAGACGGTTGGAGACCAGTTCGACCACGGCCAGGCGTGGGCCGGTGATCGCGCCCGTGCCACTCTTGACGCGGTTGACCGTGTTCTCGCTGTAGAAGTCATAGGTGCCGTTCGCCGCGTTGACGAGGTTCGGCGCTGCGCCGTCGATCGCCACGAAGCGGAAGCCCGTGGTGCCCGGCGGCGTCGAGGCATTGCCCGCACCGTAGTTGGACAGCGTCACCTCGGTCGACAGGACGCCGAGCGCCCAGAAGTTGCCGCCATTCGCGCTGGAAAGGCACGTGCGGATGTTGCCCGAGCTCGGCGCGGCATTGACGAGTGACCCCCCGGCGAAATTGTTGGCGGAGTACTGCGTGTCTTCGATGCCGCTGGAATCGTCCGGGACCGCGAACGGCGTGACGCCCGCGGCGCAACGCTCGTTCAGCCAGTACGCCTCGAACGTCGCCTGGGTGCCCGAAGTGGACACGCGACGGCAGATGCGCACGCCTGCGTCGGCCGGCGGCGTAACGCCCGCCGCCGCGGTCAGCGCTGTGCCGCTCGGCGCCTTGAACTCGCTCCAGTCGAAGATCGTCTGGTTGTACAGCGCAGTCACCTGCTGGCTCTCGAGCGAAGGCACGCAGGCGGCCGAGTCGCGCGAGTCGATGTTCAGCGCAGCATTGGTGTCCGTGGTGCAGTCCGCATTGCCGGCGAACTGGACCTGCTGCAGCGCACGGTAAAGCGCCGTCGTCACTGGCACGCCGAACAGGATCTGGATGCCCGGGACGCTGGTCAGCAGGCCGGCATCCGGTCCCGGGGGCGGGAAGGCCAGGGCCGGTTCGTTGTCCGAGATACCGCCATTGATGTCGAACGATCCAGCGCCGCCAGATGATCCCGCGGTGTCCGCAGGCGTCTCGACCAAGGTGCAACCACTGTGATCCGTGTAGGCAATGGTGGTGGCAGTGGCCGCGACATTGGTGACCGTGCAGTCGTTGGCGAGCCCGCCGACGTTCAACCAGCGCAACGCGTGGGCCTGGCCCTTCGCGACCGCGATCAACGGGTTCACGCCGTTCGAGGAGCCGCCCGTGGATTCCTTGTGGAAGGCGATCGCGGTGCCGCCCGCGGCGCGGGTCGCAAAGCCCTTACCGGCGGTGACCGGATTGTCGTTGGAGACGCGGCAGGTGATGACGCGCTGGTTGCTTGCACGCCAGACGCCGACGCTGGCTTGACCGAAGAACGGGTCGCAGATGCCGTCGCCGTCAGCGGCCGTGAAGGTGGCCTCGAGCACGTTGTCAGTGGCGGTGGCGCCGCCGAAGTAGACCTTGAGGGCCGAGGCGTACTCGGCGCGAGTGAGAGCGTTCGCGTTGCCGGCACCGAGGGCGGCGATCACGGCGAGCGCGATGGCGGAATTCTTGTGCTTCATGATTTCGATACCTAACGGATAGTTTGGATCAGGCTTTCTGGTTCGAGCGACGGCCGATGGCACCGATACCGGCCAGGCCGGAAAGGAGCAGCCACACGGCGGCGGGCAGCGGGATCGGCGCCGGAGCCGAACCGCTGAAGGTCAGCGTGCCGTCGGCGGCCAGCAGCCAGTTCCAGGCGCCATTTGCATCCGCGAACAGCGTGGGGGTGGTCAGCGCTGTGCTGCCGGGGCTGGTGTTACCAGCGACCAGGTAGAACGCGATGGGGGTGTCCAGCGCGGCCGCGGAACCGACCGTGAACTGACCATTGATGTTCGAACCCCAGAGTCTCGGATCACCGAAGTTGCCGGCACAGCCGATCGTGTCGCCGCAGGCCGTGTTGACGGTCGTGCTATGCGCTGTGGCGGCCGTATTGACGGCATTCATCTGGCCGTTGTTGCTGGTCGGCGTCGCCACCGCCGTGATGATCTGGCCCTTGGAGCCGTTGCCACCCAGCGAGTCGCCCGCGAAAACGTTGAACAGCAGGTTGGCCGGGTTGTTGTCGGCGAAGACCGACATGTTGAGGTTGTAGCTGAGCGCAGTGAAGGCGCTCGGCAGGATGGAGTTGACGTTCGTCACCGTGTTGTTGACGAAGTCGGTGTACGACAGGCCGAGATTGGTGGTGAACGACTCGTTGTTCGTGGTGTCGAACACCGTGACGAACAGCGAACCACCGCCGTTCGGGGCGACATTCAGCGGCGCCAATGCGGCTTGCGCCGAAGCAGACCCGAGCAGGCCGAGAACGATGGCGCTGCGCAGGACGGTAGACATCTGCATTGTGGATCTCCGAAAAAAATAGTTGTTTGATTCCATCCAGAGCAACCGCGGTTCGGACCCCTTCCCGGATCTCGCGACACTGGCCCGCTGCGGTCATGTCGGGATGTTGGGCGCGCTGTGTGACTATCCCGTTAAGTTTCAGTTGCACCTCACCCAGCTCGCGCGACGTGGTCATCGATGCCATGCAGAGCCTTTGAAATCGCGTCGGCGGTTTGTATGACAGACGATTACAACTGTCGGGCAGTTCACCTCGTAACGTTTTCTTCATGTCGTTGACGGAAGATTGCAGGTCATCCATCGACAAGGAACAAGATCGTGGCAAACCGCAGCGTCGTTGCTCGTGCCGACCGCCGGACCCTCCGTTGCATGCTGGCACTGGCGGTCGTGCTGTTCGCGGGGTGTTCCGCCGAAGGACAGAACGGCGCTGTCGCCACGGCCGGCGACGCCACCCTCGGCGCTGAGCAGGTTCGTGAACTGCTGGCCGGTCTGCCTGCCGCGACGCGCGATGCGCTGCTGGCAGACAAGACCGCGCTCGAACGCGTCGTGCGATCCGAACTCGTGCGCCGTGCGCTGGTCGAGGAAGCCAAGGCCGCGAAGCTGGATTCAGACCCGAAAATTGCCGAGCAGCTGGAGCGCGTGCACGACGACGCGTTGATGCGCCTCTGGGTCGCGAGGCAGTCCACGGTCTCCGACAGCTACCCGAGCGACGAGGACCTGAAACTCGCCTATCAGTCCAACGCGGCCGCATTGACGCCGCCGGCGCAGTTCCGCGTAGCGCAGATTTTCATCGCTGCACCGAATGGCATCGCTCCCTCGCAACTGGCGACGGCCATGCGCAAGGCGGCCGAAGTGGGCGCCAGGATTCCGGGCGGCGATTTTGCTGCCCTGGCGCGCGAATACTCCGAACACGCTGCCAGCGCCGCCAGCGGCGGCGACGTCGGCCTGCTGCCGGCGAACCAGATGTTGCCGGAAGTGGTCGCCGCGGTCCGTAACCTCGAAGTCGGCGCCACAGCAGGTCCCGTCAAGACGTCGCAGGGCCTGCACTACGTCAAGCTGCTGGAAAAGAAGGTCGAGCCGATGCCGACGTTCGAGCAGGCGCGCGCACCGCTGCAAGCGGCGTTGCGAGCGCGCCGCGCGCAGGAACTGGAACAGGCCTACCTGGCGGCACTCGACGCCAGGCTCAACGTCGCCGTCAATCAGCTCGCGCTCGCGGAACTCGGGACCAACGGCAATCCCGCGAATGCGAAGCCGTAGCGACCGCGCACCTCACGACTGACGGCGCCGCGACGATGCTGGCTGCAACGTCGCAACCTTGCAAATGATGTCTTGTACGGCTTCCGACGGTCCCTATCGGATGAATGGTATGCAGCGTTCGACTACGTTCCTGGTGGCGCTTTTCGTCGTGGCTCTGGCCGCTTCAGCGGCGATACAGTCACGGTTCTTTGCGAAGACACCCATCGAGCCCGCTCGCTCGGTGCAGTCTGCCCGCAGCGGCCAGGTCGGCCCCGACGGGTCGAGCGGGGTGTCGACCTCTGCCGCGCAGCGCGAACCGCACGATCGTGGATCGGCCAACGAAGCATCGCCGACGTCGGCAGCGGATGCCAGCGCCAGTCCTTTGGCGGGCAACGCGGCGCATCAAGGCAACATTGATAGCCGCGCCACCAGCGACCCCTCACTCATCGTGCGATTCAAGGCCGTCCAGGGGCTGAGCAGCGTCGCGTCGAGCAGCGCAGTGGAAACGCTGTCGAATGTGCTGCTCACAGACCCGGCGATGCGAGTCCGGGTCGCTGCGGTGCAGTCACTTGTCGGCATTGCCAACGCCAATCCCGACCTGGCTCCGGCAGTGCTGGCCGCATTACATGCCGTTGCCAACGATTCGAATAACAACGTGTCCGTCGCCTCGCGGCAGGCTATTGCGGCGATCGAGTGAACGCCGCGCTGCGAGCGCAGCGTCGATCAATCGCTGCAACTTGAGGCGCTTCAGGGACGCTGTACCGCGCCGTGCTCGAGATACCAGGCGTAGGTGGAACGGATGCCGTCCTCGAGTTCGGTTTCGGCATGCCATCCAAGCCGCTCCAGCCGCGACACGTCGAGCAACTTGCGCGGCGTGCCGTCGGGCTTGCTGCGATCGAACTCGATCCGTCCGGTGAAGCCGACGACTCGGGCAATGGTCTGCGCCAGCTCGCGGATCGACACGTCGCTGCCCGTGCCCACGTTGATCGGCGTCTCATCCGCGTAGCGCTCCAGCAGGAACACCGTCGCGGCGGCGAGATCATCGACGTGCATGAATTCGCGCCGCGGCTCACCGCTGCCCCACACCGTCACCGCACGCGAATTCGTAACCTTCGCTTCGTGCAGCCGTCGCAGCAGCGCCGGCAGTACGTGCGACCGTTCCGGGTGAAAGTTATCACCTGGGCCGTAAAGGTTGGTGGGCATCAGCGAGATCGCATCGAATCCGTGCTGCCGGCGGTAGGCCTGGCACATCTTGATACCGGCGATCTTCGCGATCGCATACCACTCGTTGGTCGGCTCGAGCGGTCCCGTCAGCAGGTATTCCTCGCGCAGCGGCTGCGGCGCGAGGCGCGGGTAGATGCAGCTGGAACCGAGGAACACCAGCTTGCGCGCCCCGTGCCGGTACGCGGCATCGATGACGTTGGTCTGGATCTGCAGGTTGTCGCGGATGAAATCCGCCGGGAGACTCGAGTTGGCCATGATGCCGCCGACGCGGGCGGCCGCCAGGATCACGATCTCCGGGCGGTGCCCGACGAAGAACTCCTCGACCGCGCGCTGTTCGCAGAGGTCGAGTCCGCGACCGGGCAGGACGAGGTTGCTGTAGCCCGCTCGACCGAGCGCACGCAGGATGGCAGACCCCACCATGCCGCGCTCGCCCGCGACGTAGACGGAGGCGCCGAGGTTCATTCGCGATGCCTCTGGACGCGGAAACCTTCGCGCGCGACGAGCGCATCGCGTCGTGCGAGCTCGAGATCGTGCTGCACCATTTCGTCGACGAGTTCGTCGAAACTGGTGCGCGGCGTCCACCCGAGCTTCGCTCGCGCCTTGGACGGGTCGCCGAGCAGCGTGTCCACTTCGGCCGGACGGAAGTAGCGCGGATCGATGCGCACGACCGCGCGGCCGCTGTCGGAGTCGATCGCATGCTCGTCGAGCCCGGAACCCTGCCAGCGCAGTGGCATTTGCAGCCGCTTTGCCACGGCCTCGACGAAGTCACGCACCGAACGCTGCTCGCCAGTGGCGATCACGAAGTCATCGGGTTCCGCTTGCTGCAGCATCAGCCATTGCGCTTCGACATAGTCGCGGGCATGGCCCCAGTCGCGGCGCGCTTCAAGGTTGCCGAGGTACAGGCAGTCGTCGAGCCCTTCGCGCACCCGGGCGAGCCCGCGCGTGATCTTGCGCGACACGAAGGTCTCACCGCGCAGCGGCGACTCGTGGTTGAAGAGAATGCCGTTGCAGGCGTACAGCCCATACGACTCGCGATAGTTGACCGTGATCCAGTACGCGTAGACCTTGGCCGCACCGTACGGCGAGCGCGGGTGGAACGGCGTCGTCTCGCGCTGCGGCACCTCGGCAACCTTGCCGAACATCTCGGAGGTCGCGGCCTGATAGAAGCGGGTCTTGCGCTCGAGCCCGAGCATGCGGACCGCCTCGAGCAATCGCAGCGTGCCCAACCCGTCGGCGTTGGCCGTGTACTCGGGCGTCTCGAACGAGACGGCGACGTGGCTCTGCGCACCGAGGTTGTAGATTTCATCCGGCTGGACCAGTTGCACGATCCGGATCAGGTTCGAGGCGTCGGTGAGGTCGCCGTAGTGCAGCACGAAGCGACGGCCGGCCTCGTGCGGATCCTGGTACAGGTGATCCACCCGCTCGGTATTGAAGGACGACGCGCGGCGCTTCACGCCGTGCACTTCATAGCCCTTCGCCAGCAGGAACTCGGCCAGGTAGGCGCCGTCCTGCCCGGTGATGCCTGTAATCAGGGCGCGTTTGACGTGATCTTTCTGCATGAATTCCCGGGCTCTATGCGAGGCAAATGGGATGGCGCCGACGCCGTATCGCTATTCTATATCTATGCGCGCAGGCCCTGATGCCCCTCGCCTGCTGCAACCGTCGATGCCTGTGGCGACTGCTGCAACCACTCGTTTCCGGCCAACTCGCTCGTCCGCGTCGTCCACCGCGGCTGCGCCTGCGACAGGCGACACACCTCGTCGAACAGGAAGTTCTGCGCGCGAACGATCGCGCTGCGGGCCTGCGGCGAATCCTGCTCGAAGGGACTGAAGTCGAGCAGCTCAAGCACCCGGCAGACCACGACTCGCACTCGAGCTACCTGCGCGGCGCTGCACAGGGCCTGCCAGCGCGTGGAGTCGCAATGGTCGGCCAGCAGCACGAGTTCGAGCCGCAGGGCCTGCGCCCTGAGCTCGGCCCGTCGCCGTGAGCCCGGCGAGCCGTCGTCGTCTGCGCCGGTCGCGCCGAGCAGCGCCTCCATTTCCGCCCATAAATTGGCGAGCAAAGCGACGAAACTGCAGTCGAACGTACCCGAGAGCGACATGTGAGCACGCTAACGGCCAAACATGACAGCAAACCTGCAGCGAGGCTGCACGATCGCGACGGCCCCGCACGGTCGCCGCCGGTCAGGCCGGCTTGACGCCCGGCTGACCCGCTTCCACGACGAACGACGCCTGGATCGAACGTCCGGCATCCGGCCGCGTGACGGATTCCATCGCGACGAGATCAACCAGCAGCCGGTTCCGGTCCAAGTCGAGCCTCAGGTAACCCCGCCGCTCGCTGTTGGCCCACTGGATGGCCGGGTTCTCCTGTCGCCGCGAATCGAGTTGGGCCTGCGGCAAGGCCTGCGACGTGATCGACGTGGTCGTGAACTCGGACGCGACAACGTGCGATTCGGGATCCGTGGGTTCGCGCTGCAGGTTGGCTGCGAGGAATGCGTGAATGTCGCCGCTGAAGAACACTGGGTTCGTTGCACCGCTGCGGACGGTCGACTCCAGCAGCCGCCGTCGCGCCGCGGGGTAGCCGTTCCAGCCGTCCGTCCAGAACTGCTCGCCCGGTCCGGGCTGCTCGTCGATGTAGGCGATGACGGTGCCCTCGGCCGTGAGATTCCATAACGACTTGCTAGCGGCCAGCTGCGCCTCGAACCAGCTCTCCTGCTGCGCACCGAGCTTGGTGCGCTCCGGCAACCAGAGGTCGGAACAATCCTTGACCCGGTTCGCGCCACGTCGGCCCAGACGCGGACAGGCCTGCGGCGACCGATACTGGCGCTCGTCGAGCGTGACGACTTGGGCCAGCGAGCCGAATGCATTGCTCGCATACAGACGCATCGACGCCCCGAACGGCACTGCACGGCGCGGCAGCGGCAGGTGCTCGTAGTACGCCTGGTACGCCGCGGCCCGTCGCGCGAGGAAGAGTTCCGGCACATCGTCTTCTTCCGATAGGGCATCGGCGTAGTCGTTGTCGACCTCGTGATCGTCCCAGGTCACGATCCACGGGCACATGGCATGGGCTGCGGCCAGGTCTCGATCCGTTCGATAAAGCGCGTGACGCGCCCGATAGTCGTCCAGCGTGTAGCACTCCGGCGACCCGTGGCTGCGGACCAGGTCGCGGCCCCAGCTTCTTTCGTAAATGTAGTCCCCTACATGCAGCACCAGATCGAGATCGTCGTCGAGCATGTGACGGTATGCGGCGAAGTACCCGTGCTCGTATTGCTGGCATGAAGCCACCGCCATGCGCAGGCGGGCGTTCGGAGATCCGGCTGCGGGCGCCGTGCGAGTGCGGCCGGCGACGCTGCGGGCATTGCCCGCAGTGAAGCGATACCAATAGGTCGTCGCCGGATCGAGCCCCTCGATCTCAGCATGCACCGAATGCGCCCAGTCGGGCTCGGCATAGGCTGTACCCTGTCGCACACCCTTGCGGAAGGATTCGTCGGTGGCAATTTCCCACCGCACCGGCACGACAGCCTCTGACATACCACCACCGGGGGCCAACGGCTCGGGCGCGAGCCGTGTCCACAACACGATCGACGTGGCGCCGGGGTACCCCGAGGCAACGCCAAGCGTGAACGGATCGGTGGCGAACTTAGGCACAGCTGTGGCGCGCGCGATTCCCGGCGCCGCCAATCCCGCGAGGCCCGTCGCCGCAAGTCCCAGCAGCAGGCTGCGCCGCTCGCGTGAAAACCGCGGCTGGCGGGATCGTGGCCTGGCATCCGTCATGTCCGCTCCACCATCGGCAGGAACTGGCGAGGTTAACCAGGTACTGTTGCAGTTGACTGACGGTCGAGCCACTCGGCGCGTTCGATCGCGTACTTGACGGCGGCCCGCTCAGACTCGCTGCGGCCATCGATGACATCCTGGGCGTAAACGAATGCACCGGCACGCCGCAGCCCGCACTTTTCCATCACTCGTTGCGACGCGCGATTGCCGAGCAGCGTGCGGGCCGAGACCCGCTGGATGCCGAGCCCTGCGAAGCCGTGCTGGAGCAATGCACGGGCGCCCTCGGTCGCGTAGCCCTGGCCCCACGCGGCCTGCTGGAAGCGATAGCCGAGTTCGACATACGCGGGCTCGAGGCGATCGTCGCGCAGATGCAACCAGCCGAGAAATTCGCCGGTGTCGCGGCGCTCGGCGGCAAAGTAGCCGAGCCCGGGCTGCGCCGCGTAGATCGCGAGCCAGCGCGGCAGGTACGTCGCCACATACGCCTCGCGTGGCGTGGGCTTGCCGTACGTGATGTAGCGCATCACCTGCGGATCGGCGTCGAGGGCGACGAGCAGGTCGACGTCGGCTGCGGTGAAGCGGCGCAGCCGCAGCCGGTGGGTCTCAAGTAGGATGTGCACGTCGATTCATCCGGTGGCGTGGCCCCATGAGCACAGCAGTCTACGATTTCCGCAGCGACAACGTCGGGGGCGTCGCCCCTGAACTGTTCGAGGCCCTGCTCGCTGCAAACGCCGGCGCTGCGGCCCCGTACGGCGACGACGATTGCACGCGCGCGATGACGGCGCAGTTCCAGCGCGTCTTCGAACACGCCGGTCTCAATGCAATCCCGGTATCGACCGGCACGGGTGCCAACGCAGTCGCGCTCGCAGCGCTCGCCAATCCGTACGGCGCGATCTATTGCCACGAGACCGCGCACATCAACGTGTACGAGTGCGGCGCGCCCGAATTCTTCACGGGCGCGAAACTCGTCGGCTTGCGCGGCTCAGGCTACAAGCTCGATGCCGCGCACCTCGACGCCGAGCTCGCCCTCGCCGGGCGCGGCAACCCGACGCGCGCGCAGCCGTTTGCGCTCAACATCACGCAGCCCACGGACTTCGGCACGCTGTATTCGGTCGCCGAGATCGCTGCGTTGTGCGAGGTCGCGCACCGCCACGGCCTGCAAGTCCACCTCGATGGCGCACGGTTCGCCAATGCCATCGCCGCGCTCGGCTGCACGCCGGCGGCGATGACCTGGCGCGCAGGCGTCGACATCGTTTCGTTCGGCGCCACCAAGAACGGGGCCATGAATGCCGAGGCGATCCTCGTTTTCAATGGCGAGGTCGCCGCTCGCCTGCCCTACCTGATGAAACGTGGCGGCCAGGTCGTGTCGAAGGCGCGTTTCATCTCGGCGCAGCTCGCGCGCTACCTCGAGGACACGCGCTGGCTCGACCGCGCGCGACAGGCCAACGCCAACGCCGCAGCGCTGGCGGCCCGGCTGCGCGCGATCCCTGGCGTGGAGCTGATCGGCGCAGTCGAGGTCAACATGGTGTTCGCCCGTTTGCCGGAAGCGGCCGTGGCGGCGCTCGATCGCGGCCCGTTCCGCTACTACAAGCTCGGGCGCGACCAGCGCTTCGTCTGCCGGCACGACCTCGAGCAGGAGGGCATGGACTTGCTGGTACGAACCGTCACGGAAGCTCTGGCATGACGCAGCTGCTGCGGCGCCTGGGCCGATCAATGACTCGTGGCGCCCGTGTACGGGCGCGAATCCTGTTGCTCGCTGTGCTGCTGGCACCTGCCCTGCACGCCCAGTCGCTCGAGACGATCCCGCTGCACTTCCGCACCGCGGAAGACCTGCTGCCGGTGCTGCAGCCGCTCGTGCCGCCGGGCGCCGCACTGAGCGGCACGGGCGACCTGTTGCTCCTGCGCGCGGATGCGGCCACTGTGGAGCAGCTGCGCGCGGTCATTGCCTCGCTCGATCGCGCGCCGCGCCAGCTGCTGATCACCGTCGGCCAGGCCACGAACATGAGCGGTGGCGGCACCACGGTCCGCGGCTCCGGCAGCGTTGGTTCAGGCGACGTCCAGGTCGGGGTCAATCGGCCGCCGCAGGCGGACAGCGGCGTCAGCGTTGCGGTTCGCAGCGGCACAGGCAGCGACGGCCTGCGTAACGTCTCCAGCGTGCGGGCGCTGGAGGGACACGAGAGCTTCATCGCGCTCGGCCAGTCCCGCCCGGTCACCTCGACCACCGTGACCCAGGGCGGCTTGTTTCCACCCGTCGTTACGCAAACGACGGATTACCGCGACGTGCAATCAGGCTTTTATGCAACGCCGCGAGTCAACGGCGAGCGGGTAACGCTCGAGATTTCGCCACGCCAGCAGCGCCTGTCGGACGGTCGTCTGCCCACCGCAACGAGCAGCAGCGTAGTGACCACGGTGACGGGACGCCTCGGCGAATGGATACAGATTGGTGGCAGTTCCGCGTCTGAGACCACGTCCAGACGCGGTTTGGGCACCTGGGGCAGTGGATCCGATTTGACGCAGTACTCAGCTTGGGTCAAGGTGGACGAGATTCGCTGAAGGGTTTCCGTCAACCCGTATTTACCACAGGGCCAGGGATGAACAACTCCACCGCGATTGGCCAGCAGCCGCTGGCAGGGCTGGTCGTCGCCGTCGTCGGCGCCGGCCGCATCGGGTCCGAGGTCATCCGCAACCTGGGCCTCATGGGAATCGGTCGCATCGACGTCTACGAACGCGATCGGCGTGCGGCCGACCCGCTCCGCAGTCGCTATACGGTCTACGAAGGCGATTTCTGGGACACGCTCACGCTGGCCCGCCTGCAGGGCTACGATTTCGCGATCAGCACGATCGACACCCATGCCGCTGGCCGGCGCATGAACCACAAATGCCTGCTGGCCAACGTGAACCTGATCCAGGTATCGACCGCCAGCACCCTGGCCCGCGTCAGCGCCTATCCGTTCGGTTTACGCGACGACGTGGGCTGCGCCGAGTGCGGCTCCGCCGGGAGTGCTGCCATTTCGCTCCCACTTGCTTCGCTGCGGATGTCGGTCGACGACAACCCCTGCAAGACCGCGACCGCGTTGGCGGCAGACGTTGCCGTCACGAGCGCCGCGGGTGCCGTAGCGGCTGCCCTCCTGGCGCGCATCGCTGCCGGATCGCAGGGTTCAGTGGCGCGCACGGCCACCCTGGACGCGACCCTGGGCCAGGGCACCTCCATGGAGATCCAGCGCGACCCGCATTGCCCGCGCTGCGCGAACCTGCAGCGTCCCGTGCCCATCGTGCACACGCGCAATCGCTGGGATGTCACCGCCGGCGTCGCCGCGGCCTGCCCCGACGTGTTCAACCAGCGTCTCGAGCTCAGCGACGACATCGCCGGAATGACGCACGGCTCGTGCTGCCTGCATGAACTGTCCGCGCGTTTTAACGGTGGACCCATTCCGGCCAAGTTCGCGCTGACCGAAGTCGACGGCCGCACGATCTGTCTCGCCTTCGAGGACTGCACGGTCGGCGATGCGCCGTCGAACTCGCGGGCAACCGCGGGACGACATCCCGCCAACTGAGGAACTTCAGGGCTGCGCTGCCGGCTGCGCGGGTGACGTCGTTGCGGCGGGCGGCACGGCCGCGGGCTCCACGGTGAGGCCCGACGACGGCGTGACGGGATGCGGCGCCGCGATGATCTCG
Source organism: uncultured Gammaproteobacteria bacterium (assembly GCA_963746325.1). GTDB lineage: Bacteria > Pseudomonadota > Gammaproteobacteria > Steroidobacterales > Steroidobacteraceae > RPQJ01. The sequence goes on from CAVVBC010000005.1 coordinate 541,387, forward strand.
AAGCTGTCCGCGAAATAATCCGTCTCGCCGAAGCAGTTCGTCGGCAGTCCGCGATGCTCGCGGTAATGGATGCGCACCTGCTGCCCGACCGCCTTGTGCAACTGCGCTGCCACGGCGGGATCGCGCACGCTGAAATTCCAGATCTGCGGCGCCACTCCACCCACGACGTATTGCGCTACCTCGCCTTCATACGTCTTGCAGATCCACCCGCGCTTGGAAAATTTCTGCAGCACGCCGGCGCGCTCGCCGTCCGAGTAGCTCCACCAGAGCATGAACATCGTATAGAGCGCGATCAGCAGCACCGCGCCCAGCATGCTGCCCCAGAACCAGGAACGGAAGCTGCGTCGCGGCGGCTTGGCGGCGGGCGGTGGCGGCGCGCCGGTCGCAGTGGTGGACGTGGCTGGGCGCGCGGCGGCAGGTGTTTCGGCCATGGTCGGGGTTCCTCAGGACGCGGTGATCGTACCAGAGCACTGGGCAACGGCCTAAGGTGGAGTCGCGAGGAAGCCCTCGATGCGCTCGAGCATGTAGGCGTGGAACGGGTTGCTGCGTTGCCGGGTGAGCATCCAGCTGGGCACGTTCAGCACACCGTTCTCGCCGCGGATCTCGAGCCGCCCGAGCTGCACGTGACGAGTCGTCGCCGGCGCCGCGTAGCCGTAGAGCGGATCGTCGGGAGGAAACGGCAACGCGACGTGCGACAGCGAGAACACGTGGCGCGGCCAGGCCAGGTCGAGCACACGTTCGGTCATCGCGGCACCCGTAGCGGGCGAACGCCGCTCCTGCACCTGCAGGGTCTGCGCGTTGGCATTGGTGATCAGCGTCAACGCAAAGGGCCGCTGCGTCTGCGCCAGCAGGCGTCGCGTGAGCGGCGCCGGGTCATTGACCAGCAGGGGTTGCACCACTGCCAGCCGGTTGACGTCGAATACCACCAGCTCGTGACCCTCCGGGGTGAGGCGACCGAGCAGCGAGTCGATGACCGCCGGGGCCTGCACCGTCGAATCCACGGTCGAGATGAAAGCCAGGATCGGCGGCATCTCGGGTACGGGCCCCGACGCTGCCAGCGCCGCGATGCGTCGGCTCAGGCCGCTGGTCAGTCGCTGCGTCTGGCCAGAGGCGTGGAAGCTGAACGACTGGTACTTGTAGGGATCGATCTCGGGCTCGACCAGCTGCCACGCGGCACGGCCGAAGCCCTGCAGGTCGGAAAGCCCGGTGCGGATCCGACCGATCGCCGCCAGTCGCGTGATACCGATCGCGGGCGAGATCAGGACGAGGCCCGCCGGACGCGGCAGCTCCGGGTCAGCGCGCGCGTCGAGCGTGTAGTTGACTGCAAGCGCCGCGCCATTCGAGTAGCCGACCATGTGGATCGGTCGCGCGGGCCCGAGCGTCGCGCGCAGGTCTTTCATCGCGAGCTTCGTGGCGGCGGCCAGGTCCTCCACTTCGAAAGTCAGCAGCCCCGATGGCGCCGTGCCGTGGCCCGGCAGGCGCAGGCCCACCACGTGGTAGCCACGGGCGGCGAGTGCCTGGCCGATGCTGCGCAGGCTGTAGGGTGAATCGGTCAAGCCATGCAACAGCAGCACGCCGCCGACCGGCTCGCCCGCGGGCTGCAGCACGTACGTCTGGTTCCAGTTGAAGTCCCAGACGCCGGGATCACCGAGACTGCCGAGCGTGTAACGGTTGATGGCCAGCTCGTTCTCGCCCGCCGGAGGCAGCGCGATCTCAGTCCGGACTTGTTCCAGCAGCTGCTGCTCGCGCGCGCGATATTGCTCGAGCGTGACGATTCGACCACGCTCGAAGTCGTCCGCAGTGAACTCGCTGGCAAGGCGCTCCCGGTGCCAGGGTTCGAGTGGCGGGCCGGACCACAGGAAGTTGAGGTAAAACCCGATGCCTACCAGCAGCAGGGCCGACAGCAATGAGGCCGCGGCACGACCGAGCCAACGCAACAGCGCACCCAAATCATTTCTCCCTGCGTTCTGAGAATCGTTCCAGCGAATCATAGTCGGTTTCGTGCAGGCCTCGTAAAACCCGAATGGTGCAGCGCCATGATCGGCGCGAGCATGGCACCCGATATCCAGCTCGCCCGATGGGCGCGACGAACGGGAGATGGAGCGAGCCACTAAAAGCGAGGGCGCGGGCGGGGCGCTGGATGCAAGCACGCAGCCATCCGACGCGCACGTGTTCGACTTCGCCGACCGCCTGCGCGAAGCGGCGGACCTGCTGCAGGCCCAGGGCGCGAATCCCTATCGGGTCACCGCGTACCGCAAGGCCGCCGACACCGTAGCCCGGCATCCGCCCGTGGCGATCGCCGCACTCGTCGACCGTGAAGGTGTCGAAGGGCTCGACCGGCTCCCCCACGTTGGACGTGGCATCGCAACCGCGATCGTCGAGATGGTCCGCACCGGGCACTGGGCCCTGCTCGAGCGTTTGCGCGGCACGTGCGATCCCGTCGCGCTGTTCACGGTGGTGCCTGGCCTCGGGCACCGGCTGGCGGAACGCATCCACGAAGAACTGCACCTGGACACGCTCGAAGGGCTCGAGCTTGCGGCGCACGACGGCCGGCTCGAGAACGTGCCGGGTGTGGGACCGCGGCGAGCCGCGGCGATCCGCGCGAACCTGCACGCGATGCTCGTGCGCGGCCGCGATGCTGGCATGGCTCCCGTCCGCCACGCGGGCCCGCAGCCCGCGGTCGGCGTGCTGCTCGCGATCGACAAGCAGTATCGCGAACAGTCGCTGGCCGGAACGTTGCCCACCATCGCGCCGGATCGATTCAATCCGGCGCACGAGGCATGGTTGCCGGTGCTGCATGCCGAGTCCGAAGGCTGGCAGTTCACGGCGCTGTTCTCCAACACTGCGCAGGCGCACCAGCTGAAGCGGACCCGCGACTGGGTGCGCATCTTCCACTACGACTCCGAGAACTCGGAGGGCCAGCACACCGTGGTCACCGAAACGCACGGCGCGCTGGCCGGCAAGCGCGTGGTCCGGGGTCGCGAAGCCGAGTGCCGTGCCGTCTACGCGCTCACTGGCTGACGTTCAACGCGGCGCAGCCCCGCTGCGCGGGCCCTCGCCCGCCAAATCGGGATAGAGCCGGCCCGCTCCGGCAAAGCGTTCGCGGTAGTAGGGATCGTCGAGACTGGCGGTACCTACGAGCTTGCCGCTCTGCGGCGCGTGCACGAAGCGTCCCTGGCCGGTATAGATGCCCACGTGCGTCACCTCGCGGCTGCCCGGCACGAGCCGATAGAACACGAGATCACCGGCACGCAGGTCTGCCATCGCAACCTTGCGGGCGGCGGCGAACTGGGAGGCGGCGGTGCGCGGCACGCTGATACCTTCGCGCGCGTGCACGTAGCTCACGAGGCCACTGCAATCGAAGCCGCGCTGTGGTTCTGCTCCGCCATATCGATACGGAGTGCCGACCTGCGCCAGCGCCTGCTGCGCGATCACGGCACCAGGACTTTGCTGCGCAGCCGCGGCAGGCTGAGGGCCGCTGGGATCGGCAGGCAGCCCTGGCCTGAACGGCGCGCAGCCGGTCACCCACGCAGCCAGTGCGAGCAGCAAGCAGACGCGCCGTGCAGCCAGGGTTGCGCCGGCACGGAGTGCCAGCGTGCCGTCAGCGACCACAGCGGAATGTGGCAGCGGCTGCATTCAATCCCCGGGGGGACGCACCTTGCGCGTGGGTGTCGCGGCATAAGGGTCATCCGGCCAGTAGTGTTTCGGGTAGCGCCCCTTCAGTTCCTTCCTGACCTCGATGTAACCCCGGGCCCAGAAGCTCGCGAGGTCGCGCGTGACCTGCACGGGCCGACGCGCGGGCGACAATAGCTCGAGCGTGACGGGCACCTTCCCGCCGGCGAGTCGTGGCGACTCCATCCAGCCGAAGACTTCCTGCAGGCGCACCGCGAGTAAAGGCGCGGCACCCGAGTAGTCGACCGCGATGCGTGACCCGCTGGGAACGGTGAGGTGCGTCGGCACCAGGTCGTCGAGCTGCCGCTGGTGACTCCAGTCGAGCAGCCCGTGCAGCGCGCCCCGCAAGTCCACACGCGCGAGATGGTCGCGTCGCGTCACGCCGTCGAGCCAGGGCGCCAGCCAGTCTTCCAGTGACGCAAGCAGCGCGGCATCGGACACGTCGGGCCATTCCTGCGCGTGTGCCGGGGTCGGTGCGTTGTCGCGCAGCAGGGTCACCCGTGCCCGCCATTGCTGCAGCTCCTTGTTCCAGGGCAGCGCCGCCAGCCCGAGCTCGCGGATGCCCGCGAGCATCGCCGCGCGCGTGTCTGCGTCGGCCGTGGCGCTGCGCAGTGGCCGCTCCTCGAGCACCAGCGCGCCGAGCCTGCGGACGTGCCGTGCAACGACGGCACCGGCGCGCGAATCCCAGTGCACTTCGTTGCTCGCGGTAATCAGGGCCGGGAAATACCGCTCGAGCAAGTCGCGCTCGAGCGGCGCGGCAAGGTACAGCTTCGCCTCGCGTTCGCCGCCGTCGATCTCCGCGGCGACGATGAACTCGCTGCGCGCGAGCGCCGACGGGCCCGGCAGCGACGCGCCGCGGCCCAGGCTCAGCAGGTAGCGACCGCTCTCGCCGTCACGTGCGCGGCCGATGCGATCAGGATAGGCAAATGCCAGCAGCACGCCGACGGCCTGGTCACGCTCGAGCTGCGGCCGTACGGAACGCCCGTCACGCGGGAGACGGCGCGCATACAGGTCGCGCGAGCGCTGGATCAGCGGCAGTGCGCGCCGGTCGAGGGTCAGCCCCGGGGGCGGCGCCGCGCCACGCAGTACGTCCACCCGATGCCGCACGTCGGGGTCGCGCTGCGTTCCCTGGGAGCGCAGCGGATCGCGCTCGCTCAGCAGGCCCGCAAGGTCGCACGCCAGCTCGCCGAGACCGAGTTCCGCGCCGCGTTCGATCATGTGCGCCAGCCGGGGATGTGCGCCGATGCCGGCCATGCGACGGCCGAGCTCCGTCACCTGCCCGCGCCCATCCACGGCTTCGAGCCGCCGCAGCAGGTCGCGCGCCTGTGCCAGCGTGGCCGCCGGGGGCGCGTCGAGCCATGCGAGCGCAGCCGGATCCTGTACACCCCAGCAGGCGAGTTCGAGCGCGAGCGGAGCGAGGTCGGCCTCGAGGATTTCAGGAACGGATTGCGCGGCCAGGGCCGCGTGCGCCGATTCCGACCACAAGCGATAGCAGACCCCCGGCGCCGTGCGACCCGCCCGTCCACGACGCTGGTCGGCCGAGGCGCGTGCGATCGCGACCGTCTCGAGGCGACTCATGCCGGTGTTCGGGTCGAACCGTTGACGCCGCTCGAGGCCCGCATCGATCACGACCCTGACGCCTTCGATCGTGAGGCTGGTCTCGGCCAGATTGGTGGCGACCACGACCTTGCGCCGGCCGTCGGGTGCGGGACGCAGCGCCGCATCCTGCGCCGCGGCATCGAGTTCGCCGTAAAGCGGCAACACCAGCAGCGTCGACGGGTCGGTGCCGGCCGCGACCGACTCGCAACAGCGCCGGATCTCCGCCGCGCCCGGCAGGAACACGAGCACGTCGCCCGCATCCACAGCGAGCGAGCGCAGCACGGCGCGCGCGGCTCGTTGTTCGATCGGTTCGGGCCAGCGGTTGACCGAGGCCAGGACGGACGCCGCATAGTGCGTCGCGACGTCGAATGCACGACCTGCGGAGCGCACGTGTGCCGCGTCCGGGCCGAGCAGCCGTGCCACCGCCGCACCGTCGAGCGTCGCCGACATCACCAGCAGCCGCAGGTCGTCACGGAGGTGCCGCTGCGCATCGAGCGCCAGGGCCAGGCCGAGGTCCGACTGCAGGTTGCGCTCGTGGAATTCGTCGAAGATCAAGCAGCCCACGTGCTCGAGCGCAGGGTCGCTTTGCAGCTGCCGCGCGAGGATCCCCTCGGTGACCACCTCGATCCGCGTAGCAGCCGTCACGCGGGATTCCAGTCGCGTGCGGTAACCGACGAGCTGGCCGGGCTCGGTGCCCGCGAGTTGTGCCAGCCGGCGCGCGACGGCACGGGCCGCGATGCGGCGTGGCTGCAGCATGACGATGCGCTTGCCCGGCGCGAGCCACGGCTCATCGAGCAGGGCGAGCGGCACGACCGTGCTCTTGCCCGCACCCGGCGGCGCCTCGAGCACCGCGCCCGGATGCGCCCGCAGCGCCGCCCGCAGTTCAGGCAGCGCGGCAAGGATCGGGGTGTCGGGCAGCGGAAAGCTCAAGCCGGTGCGGCTCCTGTGACTAATGCGCCGGCAATGTGCATGATTGGCGCATGGAAGGAAACAACGTCTGGATGTGGCTGCTCGCGACCGTCATGGTGCTCGCCGGGCTCGCCGGCGCCGTGCTGCCGGCGCTGCCGGGCGTGCCACTGGTGTTCGGCGGTCTGCTCGTGGCCGCGTGGGCGGACGATTTTCAGCGGGTCGGCTGGATCACGCTGACCTTCCTCGGACTGCTGACGGTCGCATCGTTCGTGATCGACTTCGCCGCGACCGCGCTCGGCGCCAAGCGTGTGGGCGCATCGAAGCTGGCCATCGTCGGCGCTGCGCTCGGTGCGCTCGGCGGCCTGTTCTTCGGCATTCCCGGCTTGATCCTCGGGCCGTTCGTCGGCGCGGTGGCAGGCGAGATGATGTCGCACGGCGAGTGGCGCAAGGCGACGCACGCGGGGCTCGCGACATGGATGGGGTTGCTGTTCGGCACGCTCGCCAAGCTGGCGCTGGTGTTCGCGATGCTCGGCATCTTCCTGTTCGCCTACCTCATCGGCTGAAGCCTCCGCTCGACCGGCAAGTGTGGCGATGCATTCGCGTGGCCGCTCTGGGGCCTTTCACAGAGCTTGGAAAGGCAGACACGCCCACAGCCGGCGTCCGATCCGAGGTCCTTGCCCCGAGCTTGGAAAGGCAGACAGCGCGCTCTGGGCAAGGACCTCGGATCGGACGCCCGCTGGAGCGGCAGTTGCAGCGCGCACCCCACCCGACACTGAGCGCGTCTGTATCCGTCCGGCTGCATGCGCCGTGCGCCTTTTCCGTCCCGGCGGAAAAGGCGCTCAGGCGCGGTGTGTCAGGCGTGTGATCCGGTGTCTTTCCCCGAGCGCGTGTCTGCCTTTCCAAGCTCGGGGAAAGACACCGGATCGCGCGCCCTCACCCCTGGCTTGGGCGAACTTTCCAGTCACGCTTCGCCGAGCGCGGCACGCACGCGCGCAGCATGCTCCGCCAGCAGCGCGTGGTCGGCCATCGACCGCGCATGGAACCGCAGGTCGAAGCCGTCGTGGCGCGGCAGTACGTGGAAATGGAGGTGGAACACCGATTGTCCCGCGGCACTCCCGTTGAGTTGCGCGATGAGGATGCCGGGCGCGGCGAATGCCCGCTGCACGGCGCCGGCAACACGCTGGGTCGCGAGGATCGTCGCCGCCAGCGCGGCCGGGGGCACGTCGTGGATGTTTACTGCCGCCGCCTTCGGGATCACGAGTGTGTGCCCGTCGACCTGCGGCATCACGTCCATGAAAGCGAGGCTGTGCTCGTCCTCGAAGACCGTGTGGGACGGAATTTCCCCGCGCAGGATGCGCGCGAAGATGTTGTTGCTGTCGTAGCTCATGTGGATTGCTCCTACTGGCCGAAGACCCACTCCACCAGCGCGGTCTGCACCGCTTCGCCGGCGCCCTGCGCCGCCGCCGGATGGTTCAGCACGATGACCGTGACGAACGTGCGGCCGCTCGCCGCGTTGACGAAACCGGCCAGCGCCGAGACATCCTCGAGCGTACCGGTCTTCATGCGCAGCCGCCCCTGCATCTCCGGCGCGCGGAAGCGACGCTTGAGCGTGCCGTCGGTGGCGGACAACGGCAGCGATGCGGCGAACTCCGGCATGTACTGGCTGCGGTACGCAGCGAGCAGCACGTCCGCCATGCTGGCTGCACTGATGCGCTCGTTGCGCGACAGGCCAGACCCGTTCTCGAGGACGAGGTTCGACGTGTCGATGTTGCGCTGGGCCAGGAAAGCCACGATCGCGTCGCGCCCTGCCTGTGTCGTCGCCGGCCGGCCCGGCACGCGCTCGGCGCCGAGCGTGAGGAACAGCGCCCGCGCCATCGAGTTGCTCGAATACTTGTTGACCAGCCGGATCACCTCGGCCAGCGTCAACGATTCGTGCGTGTAGAGCAGCCGCGCATCGCCCGGTACCACGCCCTGCCGCATGCTGCCCCCGATCGTGCCGCCCGCCTGCTGCCAGTACGTGCGGAACAGCCCATAGGCGAAGTCGGGCGCCTTCATGACCGCGCGCGGCACCGAGAACTGGCCGCAACCCGCGGCATAGCGGCCCGACAACGCGATCCTGTTGCCGGTCGGGCCTTCGGGCATCGCCACGACGATGCCGCCGGCGCCGCGTTTGCACGCGCCCGCGTCGAGACGGATCTCGTTGTCGAGCGTGAGGTTGGCCGGCCACGGGTTGGCGCTGACCCGCACCGAGCCCGTCGCAGGATCGGGCACGGCGTTGATCGTGACGGTCTGGAAATTGACCAGCAGCGCATCCGGCAACACGTTGTAAGTGCGGTACGGACGATCGTCGAACGCGCCCCGGTCATCGCCCTGGCTCGCAAAGAAACTGTTGTCGATGATCACGTCGCCCGCGATACGGCTCACGCCGGCCTGGCGGAGACCGGCGACGAAAGCCCACCAGCGCTCGTGCGACATGAAGGGATCGCCACCGCCCACGAGGACGAGGTTGCCTTCGAGCACCTGGTCGCGGATGGGGCCCGTGGCGTAGGCACGCGTGCGCCAGGTGTAGGCCGGGCCAAGCTGCTCGAGCGCGGCATAGGTCGTGACGACCTTCATCACCGACGCCGGATTGCGCGGCACCTTCGAGTTGAAGCTGACCAGCGGCTCGTCGCGACCGACCTCGCGCACGAACACGCTGAGGCTGCTGGCTGGCACCTTGCGCTTGCGCAGCGCCTGCTCGACTTCAGGCGGCAGGTAGTCGCGATCGCGCGCGGAAGCCGTGCCGGGCACTTGGACCAGCGCGCAAGCGAGCAACACGAGCAGCGGGAGGCGGGCGAAGATTGGCGTCATCGGACTCGACGTCAGTAGGCAGCGCGAATCATAAGCGATGCGGTGGCGGCGCGCGGCGGCGCTCTGCATACTCCTCGCCCGTCCACTGCAGGAGCCGCCTTGCGCAAGATCTGGAACACCGTTTTGAAGGGACTGGTCGCGATCCTGCCGATCGGCCTCACCGTCTATGTCGTGTACTGGCTCGCCGTCTCGGCCGAGCGATTGTTCTCGCGAGTCATCAAGCTGGTGATCCCGGAGCCCGCGTACTGGCCCGGCCTCGGCCTGCTGGTGGGCCTGGTGACGCTGTATTTCGTGGGCCTGGCCGTCAACGCGTACTTCGTCCATCGCGCGCTGCGCCTCTCCGACCAGTTGTTCGCACGCATCCCGGTCGTCAAGACCATTTACCTGGCGATCCGCGATTTCACGCGGTTTTTCCCGTCGTCGGGCCAGGCGAGCGACCTGCGCCGGGTGGTGCTGGTGCAGTTCGGGCCGGGCAAGATCATCGGTTTCGTCACCGCCGAGTCAGACACGATGCTGCGCCGTTCGACGCCCGCCGGCGACGACATGATCGCGGTCTACCTGCCGATGAGCTACATGGTCGGCGGGTACACGATCTTCATGCCGCGCGAACTGGTCGAGACGACAGCCCTGTCGGTCGAGGAAGGCATGCGGATCGCGCTGATGGGCGGGGTGCGCAACGATGCGAACTCGGCCGATGCGGCCGCGAAGCCGCGCTGACATGCAGGCGGTCATCATCCCGGTCACGCCGTTCGCGCAGAACTGCTCGCTGGTCTGGTGCCCGCGCACGCGCGCAGCCGCGGTGATCGACCCCGGCGGCGATCTCGACAAGGTGCGGGGCGAAGTGGCGCGCCACGGGGTGAAGGTCAGCAAGATCCTGCTGACGCACGCCCACATCGACCATGCCGGCGGCACCGCCGAACTGGCGCGCGAGTTGCAGGTGCCGATCATCGGGCCGCATCCGGGCGACCAGTTCTGGATCGACGGCCTTGCCGAGCAGGGCCGCATGTTCGGCTTCGGCCAGGTCGAGAGCTTCGTGCCCGACCAATGGCTGGCGCAGGGCGACTGCGTCGATGTCGGTGACGTCAGGCTCGATGTCCAGCATTGCCCCGGTCACACGCCAGGCCACGTCGTGTTCCATTCAGCTGCGGACCAGATCGCGTTCGTGGGAGACGTGCTGTTTGCAGGTTCGATCGGCCGCACCGATTTTCCGGGCGGCGATCACGCCACGCTGATCCGCTCGATCCGCGAGCGCCTGTTTCCGCTCGGCGACGGCGTGCGCTTCGTGCCGGGGCACGGACCGATGTCGACGTTCGGGGACGAGCGGCGGACCAACCCGTTCGTGGGCGACCGGGCCGTCGCTCAACACGGCGGCTGATCCGCCGGAAAAATGAATCAGCCGCGCGGCTTGTCGATCTTGCGGCGGCCGCGTATGGCCCCGCCACGACGCTCCGATTCGATCCAGCCGTCGATCGCCACGCCCATGTCGCGCGCGCGACGCGGCCCCGCGCGACGGTCTTCATGGTGCACATAGCTGCACGTGCACGCGTCGTTCATGCAGTTCTTGAGCGGCAGGGCAGGCGCTTCGCGCGACAGGAAGCGCTGGCCCTGCAGGGCACGGGCGCTGTGGCAGCAGTTGCGGCCCGGCTCGACGGACACGGCATGGAACTTGTGGGTCGGGCTTCACGCCCGGCTTGCCCGACCGCGCTGGCGCAGCGGCCTTGGGCACGCTGGCAGGTGAGAACATCCCCCGGGCACGGCTGATGAATGTAGTGGCCACGTCGGTTCCTTGCAGTCTGAAAGTGAGGCTAGCCATGCGGCTGCGCACTTTGGCGTGACTCCAGGTCACGGAAACGCACTTGCCCCTATCGATCGGTAGGCCGACACTTTCGGCCTGACTGGCCGAGACCCACCGATGCCCCCGACCCTGGAAACCCGACGTCCGCGCGTCCCGCACCTCTCCGAGCTGCCATTCCATTCCATCTACAAGCACGGTTTCGTGCGGGTCGCGGTCGCCACTCCACGCGTCGAAGTGGCGTCACCTGCTTCGAACGTCGTCGAAATGGTACGTATCGGTCGCGAAGCAGCCATGAACCAGTCGGTGCTGGTGGTGTTTCCCGAGCTGGGAATTTCGGCGTACTCCAATGACGACCTGTTCCAGCAGGACGCCCTGCTCGACGCCTCCCTGCAGGCGCTGGGAACCCTGGTCGAGGCGAGCCGTGAGATCGGGATTACCTTTGCGGTCGGCGTGCCGTTGCGCGTGGACGATCGCTTGTTCAATTGCGCGGTGCTGCTGCGCCGGGGACAACTGCTGGGGGCAGTGCCCAAGTCGTATCTGCCCAACTACCGCGAGTTCTACGAAAAGCGCCAGTTCGCGCCCGCCGCGCAGGCGCTGTCGACGTCGATCCGACTGCTGGGCCAGACGGTGCCCTTCGGCACCAGGCTGCTGTTCGAGGCGAAGAACGTGCCGGGCTTCGTGCTCGGCCTCGAGGTGTGCGAGGACGTCTGGGCACCGTTGCCGCCGAGCACGTACGCGGCGCTCGCCGGCGCGACGGTGATCGCAAACCTGTCGGCGAGTGACGTGACGGTGGGCAAGGCGGAGTATCGCCGCCTGCTGTGCGCGTCGCAGTCGGCCAAATGCGTGGCTGGGTACCTGTATTCCGCCGCCGGCCCCGGCGAATCGACGACCGACCTGGCCTGGGACGGTCATGCCCTCATCTACGAGAACGGCACGCCGTCTCGCCGAGTCGCAGCGCTTCCCGCTGCAGGGCGGCTACATCACCGCCGACCTCGATCTCGACCACCTGCGCCAGGAGCGCATGCGCTGGACCACGTTCGGCGACTGCGTGCAGGCGCACAAGGCGCAGCTCGAAGGCTACCTGCGCGTCGAGATCGAACTCGACGTGCCGGCCGATCGCGTGCGGCTCGACCGGCGCATCGAACGGTTCCCGTACGTGCCCGCGGATCCGGCGCGTCGCGACGAGCGCTGTGCCGAGGTCTATGACATCCAGGTCGAGGCGCTGCGCAAACGGCTCGCCGCGACCGGCCTCAAGAAGGTGGTCATCGGCATCTCCGGCGGACTCGATTCGACGCAGACCGCGCTCGTCGCCGTGCGCGCGTTCGACCGCCTCGGCCTGCCGCGCACCAACATCCTGGGGTATACGCTGCCGGGCTTCGGCACCAGCCGTGAAACGTTCGAGAACGCGCACGCGCTGATGCGCGCGCTCGGCATCACGGCGGCGGAGATCGACATTCGACCTTCGGCCGAGCTGATGCTGCAGCACATCGGCCACCCGGCCGCGCGCGGTGAGCCGGTTTACGACATCACCTACGAGAACGTGCAGGCCGGCGAGCGCACCTCGCACCTGTTCCGGCTCGCCAACCACCACAACGCGCTGGTGCTCGGCACCGGCGACCTCTCGGAACTCGCGCTCGGGTTCACGACCTATGGCGTGGGCGACCACATGTCGCACTACAACGTGAACGCCTCGGTGCCGAAGACGCTGATCCGCCACCTGATCCGCTGGCTCGTCGGGGCGCGTACATTTCGACGCCGCGACGGTCGACGTGCTCACGCGCATCGCGGCGACCCCGATTTCGCCGGAGCTGGTGCCCGGCGCGGGCGACAGGCCCGAGCAATCGTCCGAGGCCGTCGTCGGCCCGTACGAGCTGCAGGACTTCCATCTCTACTACATCAGCCGCTTCGGCTATCGCCCGAGCAAGGTCGCCTATCTCGCGCATTGCGCATGGAGCGACGCCACGACCGGAGCATGGCCCGAGACCGTGCCGCTTGCGGACCGTCGCTCGTACGACCTGCCGACGATCACTGCGTGGCTCGAAGTGTTCCTGCGTCGCTTTTTCCAGGGCAGCCAGTTCAAGCGCTCGGCGATGCCGAATGGTCCCAAGGTCGGCTCGGGTGGATCGTTGTCGCCGCGCGGCGACTGGCGCGCGCCCAGTGATTCGCCAGCCACCGCATGGCTGGCCGAACTGCACGCGAACGTCCCTGCCTCGGCGCGGCCCAAGTCGCGCCAAACACGACGCCGTTAAGCAAGACCCGACGCGCGCTCGCACTTCTACAGCGGTGCGGTAGGAATTGGTCCCCGGCAGGATGCGTATTCGTACGATTGGTGCCGGCCGGACCGCGGCGTGATAGTCGTCCGGCGCAAATCGCGCAGGGGAAATCCATGCTGGCCTCGACTCACCCACCTGGTGGCGTGCGCGCCGCTTCCGCAGCGGGGCTGTACTACCCCGGGGAAGCGGACGGGCTGCGCGCGGCAGTGCAGGAGTTGCTCGGTGCCGTACCCGGGCAGACCGCGCCGCGGCTGCCGAAGGCCCTGGTCGTGCCCGCACGCGGGCTATGCGTATTCGGGCGAAGTGGCGGCGTCTGCGTTCCGCACGCTGTCAGGCCCGCTGGCGGCGGGCATCCGCCACGTCGTGCTGGTGGGCCCCAGCCATCGCGTGAAGACGCACGGTCTCGCGCTGCCGTCCTGCGACTTCTTCGCCACCCCGATCGGCGAGGTGCGGATCAACGCCGCAGCTCGCCAGCGCTTGCGGGAACTCGGCCTCGCCGGCATCGCCGACGCGCCGCACGCGCTCGAGCATTCACTCGAGGTGCAGGTGCCGTTCCTGCAGTCGCTGCTCGGTGACTTCGACCTGCTGCCGATCGCCATCGGACTGGCGCCGCCGGAACAGGTGGCGCGTGCGCTCGAGGCGGTCTGGGGCGGGCCGGAAACCCTGGTCGTGGTCAGCTCCGACCTGAGCCACCATCACACGCACGTCGAGGCCCAGGTGCTCGACCAGCAGACGGCGCAGACGCATCCTCGAACGCCGCAGCGACTTGTCCGAGTCGCAGGCCTGCGGGGCCGACAGCATCAACGGGCTGATGCAGGTCGCACGGCGCCGGGAGCTCGCGGTCGAGATGCTGGACCGGCGGACCTCCGGGGACACGGCCGGCGACAGCCAGCGCGTGGTGGGTTACGGCAGCTTCGCACTGTACGAGCCGGCCTGACCGGTCTGCGGCAGGATTCGAATCCGCCACTGGCCCCGGGATCGAACCGGCCAGCATGACCGGTCGCACTGCCCTCAAGCTCCTGTTCGGCTCGATCCTGCTCGTGATGCTCGTCGTCACCGTGCAGGCCAGCCTGCAGCAATCCGTCCTGGACTGGGGCGGCCTCGTCAACGAGCCCGACCGCTGGTGGACCATCGCCACGCTCGCGGATGCGTACGGTGGCTTCCTCACTTTCTACGCGTGGGTGTTCTACAAGGAGCGCGCCACGGCCCAGCCGGGTGGCCTGGTTCATCGCGATCATGCTGCTCGGCAATTTCGCCATGGCCACCTACGTGCTGGTGCAACTCGCGCGGCTGCCCACCGACCAGCCGCTCGAGCGTATCCTGCTGCGCGCGCCAGCCGGCGCGCGCTGAAACACCCCTTCCGGGAGAGCCATGCCGTCACTCGCCCTCAACCTGCTCGAGCGGGACTGGCTGCCTGATTTCCTGATCCGCTTCGGCATCCGCCGGCTGCTGGCCGCGCGGCTGCGCGAGGAACGCAAGGCCGATGCCGCGGCGCAGCAGGCGCACCTGATGCGGCTGGTCGGTGAATTGCGCGCGAGCCCCGTGGCGATCGCGACCCGCGAGGCAAACGAGCAGCACTACGAAGTGCCCAGCGCCTTTTTCGAGCGCGTGCTGGGCAAGCACCTCAAGTATTCCTCGTGCTACTACGGTCCAGGCGTCACGAGCCTGGACGAAGCGGAAGCCACGATGCTCGCGCTGACGTGCGAGCGGGCACAGCTGCGGGACGGCGAGGACATCCTCGAGCTCGGCTGCGGCTGGGGCTCGCTCACGCTGTGGATGGCGGAGCATTTCCCCGCTGCCCGCATCACTGCGGTCTCCAATTCGCGCACCCAGAAGCTCTTCATCGACGCGCGTGCCGCCGAGCGCGGCCTGCGCAACGTCGAGGTCATCACCTGCGACGCCAACGTGCTCGATTTTCCGCCCCACCGGCGGTTCGATCGCGTCGTGTCGGTCGAGATGTTCGAGCACATGCGCAACTACGAGACGCTGCTGCGGCGCATTTCCGGGTGGATGCGCCCGGACGCAACGCTGTTCGTCCACATCTTCACGCACCGCGAGTTCGCCTATCCCTTCGAAGTGCGCGGCGACGGCGATTCCGCCGGCGACTGGATGTCGCGGCACTTCTTCACCGGCGGGATCATGCCGAGCGACGACCTGCTGCTCTACTTCCAGTCCGACCTGCGCCTGCGCGAGCACTGGCACGTGCCAGGCGTGCACTACCAGCAGACGGCCGAAGCCTGGCTCGCGAACATGGATCGGGCGCGAGCGGAGCTGCTGCCGTTGTTCGCGGCGACCTATGGGGCCGCCGCAGCCCGCAAATGGTGGGTGTACTGGCGCGTGTTCTTCATGTCGTGCGCCGAGCTGTGGGGCTATGCCCGGGGCGAGGAATGGCTGGTGTCGCACTATCTCTTCCAGCGGCGCTGACCGATTGCATCGCGCGCCGGTCGCGTGTCAGTCTGGCCCCGTGAATCCGCACACCTTCGTTCACGACGCCTGCTGCCCGCACCCGGCCGCATTCGCGCTGGCCTGCCGCGATCGTCGTCGCGCTGCTGACGCTGCAATGGCCGCCGCATGCGCTCGCACAGGCCGACGCGAAGACGGCCGCGGCGGAACCATCCGCACCGGCGCATCGCCCAGCCCGCGGCAACCCCGGTCGCCGCCGCCAGCAGCACCGATGCTTATGCGGAGTTCCGTCGTCGGTTCGACGCCGGGCAATACGTCGAAGCAGTGGACTACGCTCGCAGCGTAGCCGAGCTCACCGAGCGCCAGGTCGCTGAACCGACGGCCGAGGACCTGCAGGTGGCCCTGATGAACCTCGGCATGGTGCAGAACCTGGCCGAGGACTATTCCGGGGCCGAGGCCACGTTCCAGCGCGTGATCGGGTTGATCGAGAAATCCGGCCGGCCGGCCCGTGCGCGACTTGCGCGCGCTTATGCGGGCCTGGCGTCTGCGTATCACGATGGCAAGCGTTACGAACTCGCGGTGCAGGCCTTCGACCAGGCCATTGCGCTGACCCGGCGCCACGAAGGCCTGCTGACCGAGCAGCAGGTGCCGCTGATCGAGAAGTACGTCGATTCGCTGACCGAGCTCGGCCGTTACCCCGAGGCCCTGCAGGCGCAGAAGTACCTGCTGCGGATCGCCACGCGCCGGTACGGCGAAACCAGCGTCGAGATCGTGCCGCGGCTCGAGCAGATCGGACGCTGGTACGCAGCGGTCGGCGCGTACGACCAGTCGCGGCGCATCCTCAAGCAGGCACTCGGGATCGTCGAGACCGCCGAGGGCGGACAGTCGCAGCGGCTCGTAAGCCCGCTGCTCGCGCTGGCTGCCTGCAACCGGCGCCAGTTGCTCGATCCAGTGCAACAGCAGCAGGACAGTGCGGACGAAGCCGCGTCCCGCTTCAACGATCCGAACGCAACCGTCGCAATGACCAGCTACAGCCCCGGCATGCTGATCGCCGAGGGCGAGCGCGCCCTGCTGCAGGCGGCGGCGCTCACCGACGCACTCACGGCGCCCCCGCCCACGCAGGTGCTGAACGTGCGCACCCAGCTCGGCGACTGGTACCAGTTGCGCATGCAGCCGGACCGCGCGCTGCCCCACTATCGCCAGGCGTGGCTCGCCGCGGCGCGCATCACCGAGAAGCTCGAAGGCAAGTTGTACACCGAAGCGATTTTCGGCAAGCCCGTGCTGCTGCACGTGGTGCGGCCGGACGGCTGGAACCGGTATGCCGGTCGCGCGCCGGACACCCTCGAAGTGCGCAATGTCGTCGTCGAGTTCGCCGTCGATGCCACGGGTCGCGTGCAGGATGCAAAAGTCGTGGAGGATTCCGGCGACACGAAGCGCGCCGAAAGGACCGCCCGCGCGCTCGTCGAGACCGGCCGATACCGCCCGCGCTTCGAGGAGGGCGCGCCCGTCGCCACGCCGGACATGCGCTTCGACCAGCCGTGGATCCTGCTGCTGCCCGAGCCCACGCCTACGGCACCAGGCAACCGCAGCTAGGGAAGCTCTGCCCAGGCCCGCAAGTGCCGCGTGCGCTCGATCCGGTGCCTGTCACCGAGCTTGGAAAGGCAGACACGCGCTCTGTGACAGGCACCGGATCGAGCGCTCTGGCAGCGTCGCAGGCTGGCATGTCGCAAGCGTCCGACCCGGGACCGTTCCCAGAGCGCGTGTCTGCCTTTCCAAGCTCGGGGAACGGTCCCGGGTCGGACGCGCCAGCGACGCTGCTCGACTTGCGGACCGAATCGGAAGCTGGGAGGCAGAGCTTCCCTATCGGCGCGGCGGGGGCGGCAGCTCGACTTCGCGCGGCCCGGCGGGTCGCGCCGATGGCAACAAGCCGCGCACGAGCGCCTGCTCGTGGAACTCGGCCGCGAGCTTGGCTCCTGCGTCGCGCATCGCGCTGCGGGTAGCTGCGGCCAGCGCGGCATCACCCTGGCCTGGAAAGCTGCTGGCAGGCTGCGATCCATAACCGGTGAACGTCCAGCTGTCGGCCAGTTCACCCTGGGGCGAATACAGCCGGATCGTGTAGCGCAGGCTGGCCGCGTACAGCTGGGTGCCGGAATCGCCCGGCGTGACGAACGCGAAGTCCTCGAGCACCGGTTCGAGCACGCCGCGGATCTCGGCGTCCGTCGCGGCCGCAGCCCCGGGTGAGGCCACCGGCACCACGCGCGCGAACATCGCATTGAGCACGCGCATGAACCCCGCAGACTGCGCCTTGCCGAGGCCGATGCTGTATTCGCCGCCCCCTGCCGGCCGCTTCTCCTCGTACACCTTCTCGGTGAACTCGAGCGGCATGTGCACGCCGACGACGATCGGGATCTTTTCGATCAGTGGCTGCGGGATGTCGGCGCTGGTCTCGAACTTCGTGGGCGCGCAGGCTGCCAGCAGCAACGCGACCGCGACAGCGGCGGCGCGTTGGAACGGGACAGGATGCAGGCTCAACATGCGAATCACGATACACCTCAACGCCGGTAGCTGGCAGGCTCGTTCAGGCCGACGAACGTGCCGCCGTTGCGCGCGCACAGCACGCGCATCAGGGTGGCGAAACGCACGCTGGTGAACTGCGGCGCATCGGGACGCACCGGGAAGCCCAGTGCATGGATGCGAACGCGCCGCTCGCCCGTGCCGTCCTCGCGGTTGATGAGGTCGACGGCGCGCACCACCGAATCGATCGACGAACCGGTGAATTCGTCGCCGACCACGTACAGGCTGATGCGCCGTCCCGTGGCGTGGTAGGTGCGGATCGCCTCGACGATTCCTTCGACCGGACTCGAGTTGCTGAACGGGAACCAGTCGCGCAGCCGGTCGAGGACGATCTTGCGCTGGCTGGGCGTGTCCGGCAGCCAGCGGCCGCGATAGGACGGGAACATGTAGACGCCCTCGTCGCTCATGACCTGCCAGCCCTTGACCGTCGGGTACGCATCGAGCACTTCCTGCATCTTGCGCAGCATCAGCGGCCAGGCGTAGTTGGCCATCGAGCCCGAGGTGTCGATGATGAAGATGATGTATTCGCTGTCCACCGGCAGGCCCGCCACGGAGTCCTGCGGTGCGCGGCGGAATTCCGCGCCGAGCACTTTCTTCATCTCGTCGGTGAGTTCCTGCTGCGCCGACACGAGCTGGCCTTCGAGCTTGTTGGCGACCTCGGCGTCCTGGTTGCTCGCCTGGTACTGCCCCTTGACGTCGCTCAGGTCGCCGCGCAGCCGGGCCAGCTTCTGCTTGACCTCGGACAGCTGCCGTTCGCGCTCGGTGAGGTCGCGATTGAGGATCTCGGTCTCGCCGCGCATCTCGTAGCGCTCCTCCTGCAGCGCGAGCAGGCGGCCTTCGAGGTCGAGGCGCGACTTCTCGAGCGCCTTCGGCTCGCCGAACTTGCTCAGCATGAACAGCAGGATGATCGCCCCGAACGCGCAGCAGATCGTGTCGAGGAACGACATGCTGAAGACTTCGAAGTCGCGGGCGCGGCGGCGTTTCATGGCCAGTCCCGGGCAGGCATGAGGAACGCGCCGTTGGTGCGGCGCGCGAGGGTCCAGAACGCGCTCGAGGCGGCCGGATCGCCCTCCATCGGCAGCAGGATCACGTTCGCCGGCACGCGGCTCGGGTACTTGCCGAGCGCGCGCTCGAACAGCTTGAGACGGCCATCGCCGTCGATCGTCCGGCGCAGCGCCGGGGGCGTGGCGCCCTGCGTCGGCAAGCCGTCCGTAATGATGAACACGTTGTCGGGGGCCGGGCTCAGCGTGTTCATCAGCGTGAACGCGTTCTCGAGGCTGGTGCCGTCGGCCGGCACCGTGCGCCGCAGGTTCGTGATCACGTCGCTCAAGCGCCTGCGCGTCGCTGCCCTCGAGCCAGCGGCCGTCGCTGTTCGGCGCGAGCGACCACGCCTTCACGTTGAACGCGAGCACCTGGAACTTCGACTTGGCGGGAATCTGCGCCGTGAGCCAGTCCACCGTCGCCACCGTGCGGCGCCACTTCTCCGACCGCAGCCGCCGGCTCTCCGGCATGTTGCGCAGGCGGATCACGTTGACCACGGTCTCGTCGAGCATGCTGGCCGAGACGTCCACCAGGATCACGATGCGCTCGCCGCCGAGCTTGAGGCCGCTCAGGTACTGGCGGTCGCCGCTGCCGACGAATCCCTTGACGCGATTGCCCGGCTTGCCGGGTGCGGGCGTACCGGCAACGAGCCGCTTCTTCTCGGCCTCGATCTGCTTGAGATCGGCTTTCAGGCGCTCGATCGCTTCGCGCCGCGAGACCGCGGTCTTGCTCGCGTCCGCCAGCTGTTCCTTGGCCTTTTCGGTTTCCTGCAGGACGCGGTCGGAGAGGCCTTCGGCGCGCTCTGCCTCGGTCAATGTCGTCCGCAGGCTGTTGCGCAGCACGACGAGATCGGAATAACCCTGCAGCACTTCCTCCTCGAGCTTGTCGACTTCGGCCTGCAGTTCCGCGGTCTCGTTCTTGAACGACCGGTTGCCGGCCGCGTTCAGGATCATGTACAGCAGCACGATCGCGCCGAACGCGCAGCAGATCGTGTCCAGGAAGGACATCGAGAAGATGTCGAACTTGCGTCTACGGCGTGACATGGTCCGCCAGCACCCGGATCAGTTCGAGCGCCACGCCCGGCGCGCCGAGCCGCAGCACGTCCCCCACCTGCAGCACGACGTGACCGCCGACCCGCTCGTCGTTGACGAACGTGCCGTACGTGCTGTGGTCCGTGACCACCGCCTGGCCTGCGCGCAATTCCAGCGTGCAGTGCGACCGGGACACGCCGGCGATGCCGGCCGGCAGCGTCAGCGCACGCGCGACCGCGCCGACCGACCAGCCGAGCGTGAGCGGAACCGCGGTGAGCGGCCACGCGCGGCCGTTGAACAGCACGTGCGTCGGCACGGCATCCGCCGGCACCTGCGCGCGCGCCACCGCGGGTTCATCAGCGACCATTGCATCTGGATGCGACGAGCGGCAGCCGGTGCACCAGCGCGATCGCATCCGCCGGCCGCAGGATGGCGTTGGCAGCAAGCAGCGCGCCCGTGGCGGCCGCGCCGTGCGCCAGCTCGACCATCACGCAATCGCGCAGGCCGGACAGGCGCGCGACCAGGCCGGGTATCGCGGCGATGCGCGGCGTGAAGCACAGATGCAGCAGCGCGCCCGCGGGCCGTGCCAGCTGCACCAGCCGCAGCACTTCGCTGGCCAGGGGATCGACGGCGGCGATGAGCTGCGCGCGAGTGAGCCTGATGCGGTACGTCGTGGCGCCGAACTCGAGCTCGGCACCGGTTTCCTCTGCGGTCGCAAGTGCCAGCAGCCACGCCGGCAGCTGGTCGTAGAGCCGTTGCTCGCTCGCCGCCTGGTGCAACGGATCGAAGCGCGTGTCGCGCACGAACGCCGCCGCGATCGACGTCACCATGGCCTGGTTGAAAGCCAGCTGGCCCACGCCCGGCAACAGCTCGTAGCGGGTCCGGCGCAACATGCCCTCGGCGCGCGCCAGTTCGACCAGCGTCGCCGACGCCTGGTGCAACTGCAGGTCGAGGTGGAGCATGCACGGGGAAGGCGCGACGGTCGCGAGCGCAGCGAGGCCGGCGTCGACGAGTCCGCGCGCGACGACGCCGCACTCGTTCGCAATGCCGACCAGCAGTCCCAGTTGCTCGCGCGTGTATCCAGCCGGCACGGCCAGCAGCAACTCTGCGCCACGCAGTGACTGGCGCCAGCACGCTTGCCAGGTGGGCATGCGCGAGATCCGCGGCGGTGGCGACAGTCGCCCGCCGACCACGGCAGCGCCTCGAGCCCCAGCGCGTGCCAGTAGCGATTCTGCGCATGGAGCGGCGCCAGCCGGTGGCGCTGCGCCGCTTCCGGCCCGACCAGCACGCGTCCCGCGTGCAGGACGGCGTAACCGGGGCTCGGCTCGCCCTCGACCACGGGCTGGCCGTCCGCGCCGCTGCGCGCGAGCAGCAGTCCCGTGTCGTTCAGTTCGACGGCGATCCGACCCATGGGTGCGGCCTAGCGGACCATCATCTGCCGCACGACGTTCTCGTCGAGGTAGCCCTCGGCGTCGAGCACGGCCCGCTCCTGCCGCAGCTGGATCTGGTGCAGCAGGAACATGACGAAAATGCTGAGCCCCAGCGCGACCAGCGTGGAGTTGAACGCAATGCCGAGACCCGCGACCACGCCGGACACGTCGCCCTCGACGGCCTTGTGCGCCTGCTGCAGCGACTCGCCGATGCCGCGCACGGTGCCGACGAAACCGATCGCCGGAATCGCCCAGGCCACGTACCGCACCATCGAGAGCTCGGCGTCGAGCCGCCCGAACTCGAGCTCGCACGCGTCGCGGATGGCGGAGGAGACGTCCTGGATGTTGCGCGTGGACCCGAAGCGATGCAGCGCGCTCAACAGGGCGCGCGGCAACAGTTCGCGCGCGCATCTCGGGCGGCAGCGCCTCGACCTGCCGCGCGTAGTCGCGTGAATCCTCGGGCAGGATCTTCATGCCGGCGGGCAGCTTCAACAGGTCCATGCCGAGCAGCGCCTCGCCGCGGCGCAGTGACCAGCCCTTGTAGCCCATGATCGCCAGCGACCAGAACGCGAGGATGAAACAGACTTCCTGCTCGTAGTCCTTGATGATCACGTAGATGTTGCGCTCGGGAACGAAGTTCGGGTCCTTCTGCATCTGCGCCGCGTCGGACGGCCGCGACCGCCGCCGCCTGCGGCCGCACGACCGTCGCATAGAAGCCCTGCACGATGATCGCGATCACGATCAGCGCGAAGACTTCGAACAGGAACTCGCGGGACTTGGGCTTTTGCATCGCTGCGCTCGCTCGGGGCTCAGATGTCGACAGGGAAGGCGACGTCGAAATCGGGCCGGACTTTCTCGGTCGGTTCGAAACGCTGGGGCGAGCCCTTGGCCGCGGCCGGCGCTGCAGCGGGCGTCGCTGCCTGCGGTGCGTCTGCAGTGGTCGGCGGTGGCCGTCGCGGAGCCAGCAGCGTCCGGTGCCGGTTCCGGAACTGGCACCTGCCGCCGGCGGCTGCGATGCTGCGGGCGCCTTCGCCGGCGCCGCCGTCGGCGCCGGGAGGTTCTGCTGCGCGTAGGCGATGCCGACGGCGAGGATCGCCAGCGCGAACAGCGGAGCCAACGGCAGCGGACGCGAGCGGCGCTCGCCGCGCAGGGGACGAACGCGGGGTTTATTCAGCATAGCGTGCAATCCTCAGGCCGACGTCGTCGCGCCGGCCGTTGCCAGAATCACGGAAGGCGGCGCGCAGTTCTGTGACGGTCGCGTGGCGCCAGCTGGAACCGCGGATGACGTGCAGGTTGCCCGCGGACGCTGCCACCGGATCCACGGCGACTGCGCTGCCCGCAGGTTGCACCGCGTACAGGTCCGTCGTCCATTCGGCGGCGTTGCCGCCAAGGTCATGAAATCCGAGCGGGTTCGCCGCAAACGAGCCGACATTGGCTGTGACCGGCTGGCCGTCGTCGAGTTCGGCGAGGAAAGTCTGCAGCAGCGGCTGCGCTTGGGCGTCGCCGAAATTGCCCGCACCGGCCGGCACGGGCAGCGCGTCGCCCCAGGGGTACTTGCGCAGGCTGCCGTCGCGATTCGCGCGCGCCGCCCATTCCCATTCCGCCTCCGTCGCCAGGCGATAACCGGTGGTGACAGGCTGCACCAGCACCCACTTGCCGGCCTGCGCCTGGTACGCGGCTGGCAGGCCCTCCTGCTGGCTCAGCCAGTTGCAGTATTCGGCTGCGTCCTGCCAGGTCACATTGACCACGGGCTGCCGCTCGAGCTCGAGCGTGTTCTGGCCGACGAAGCCCGAGCGGTGCTGCGGACGGAATTGCTTGAACTCGGCATTCGTCACTTCGCGGGTGCCAAGGTAGAACCGGCGCCGCAGCTCGACCGCGCGTTGCGATTCATTGGCACGGCGACCGGATTCGCGGCGCGGACTGCCCATCGTGAAGCTCGCCGGACCCAGCAGCCGCAACTCGGCGCCGCCCTTGGTGCGGATCGTGCCGGCCACAGCGCCGGCCGGGGCAGGAATCGCAGCCGCACCGCCGGCAGCCGCCGCCGGCGCTGGGCCCGCGGTTGCGCCCTGCGGCGCCGGCGCCGTCGGGCCACCGCCGAGTTCGAGTCGCACATTGATGACCTGCGGCAAACCCGGTCGCGGCGTCACCGACGCGCGCTGCGGCCGGAAACCTGCGAGGCGCACTTCGAGTTCGGTGCGTGCCGCGGGCAGGCGCAGTGCCTGGCCGGTCTTGCCGACGGCACGGCCGTTCACGAACACCTCGGCTGCAGCAGGCTCGGCCATCACGGTGACCTCGCCGAAGATCGGCGCGAGCTCCAGGCGCACTTCGCGGCGCTGGCCGGCGCCGACGGTCAGCTCGGTCGTGGCGGGCTCATAGCCGTCGCGCGCAGCCACCAGGGCCAGCGTCACGTCCGGCCGCACGTCGAGCGTGACGGGTGAGCGACCGCGGAAGGCGCCGCCCACGCTCACGCTCGCGCCCGCGGGTTCCGTGCGGACGACCAGCGTGCCGTCCGGCAAGCCCAGCTGCACGGGACCGAGCGTCTGCGGCTGGTTGGCCACCACTTGGATATCGCTGAGCCAGGGCTTGAAGCCCGGATGACGCAACTCGATGCGGTGCGTGCCGGCATCGAGCTCGAGTTTGGCCGGCGTCGCGCCCTGTGCCTTGCCGTCGACGAAGACCGCGGCGCCCGTCGGTTCGGTGAGCACCTGCACCGGCGCCCAGGCCGCCACCAGCTGCGGCCGCAGCGTCTGCCGCTGCTCCATGCCCTGCATGTCGACGGTCGCCTTGAACGGCAGGTGGCGCGGCGCCGTGACCAGCACTTCGTGCCGCCCCGCCGGCAGGCGAAGGGTGCCGGGCGCTGCACCGACGTCCTTGCCACCGATGCTGAGGCGCGCGGCAACGGGCGTCTGCACGTCGAGGATGCCAGGCAGTTTTGCCAGTTCGAACTTGAAGACCTGGTTGGCCGCGCCGGTCACGTCGATGCGCTCGCGCAGCGTGACGTAACCCTGGCGCCGGATCTCGACTTCGTAGTGCCCTGCCCGCACGAACTGGCGCTCGCCCACGGGCAGCGCCAGTCCACCCCGCAATCGCACCGAGCTGTCGGCAGGCTCGACGGCAATCCGGACCGCCTGTCCCGTCGCGAAAAACCACGTGCTGAAAAGCAGCGCCGCGGCCAGCACGCCGCCGAGCAGCAGCGGTCCGCTGCGACGCTTTGCCGGTGCCTGCTGCACGGGGCGCCGGAATGCGACGGTCGCGACCTTCTCGTCGTCCTCGTCGCCGCCTCCGCTCACGACCTGCGCGAGCGGCGCCTCCGGTGGCACGGTGAGGTTGCCACCGCTGCCGTCCTCGACGAGCAGCACCCGGCGTTCATTCTCGCTGGCGACGCGCAGGCGCCCGCGCGCCACGTCGACCACGTCGCCGGCTCGCAACCACGTCGCGCGCGTGACGGGCGCACCGTTGCACAGCGGCGGCTCCGCGACGCTGGCAGCGGGCTGCAGGAACAGCTGGCCGTCGTGCAGCGCGATCCACGCGAGCGCGCCCGCGCCCGCTCCCGGCAGCACGATCGTCTGACCCGCGCCGCCGATGCTGACCGGAAAATCCGTCGCCGTGAGCGGTCGTTCGCCGAGCGGATCGCGCAAGATCAGTTCGGTGGCGCTCAAATGGGTTCCTCGCAGCGCACGACGAGCGTGGGCGGCGACGCCCCCGGCAGCAGGTTCAGTTCCTTGCGCACGTCGCGAAAGCCCTGGCGCGTGCCGACGATGGTGTAACGGCCCGGCATCAGCTCGAGGCTCCTCTGGTCGAAGAGTCCAAGCTTACCAACGCGGTAGATCTGCACCTCGGTGGCATTGTCGGAGGCCAGCGCCACCGGGATCGGCGTTTCGGCTTCGCGCAGCCGCTGCGCGAGCCGCGCCTGCTGTTGCTGCAGCCGCGTGCCCGGCGCCGCGAACTTTGCCGCGCGCTCGAGCACGTTGCGGGCGACGTCACGACCCGCCGGGCTGTAGAGGCGCTCCGGCTTGTCGAGGAACGATTGCAGTTCCGCGTCGATCATGGCGCGCGGCTCGGCGCGCTCGACCCCGGCCTGGGCCGCCTGCAGCGTGGGTTCGATCTTGAGCGCCTCACCGTACAAGGCCAGCGCCTGCGACCACTGCTCCGCACGTTCGGCCGCAGCCGCGCGCTCGATGGTGCCCGTGAGACTCCGCGTCTCGCCCAGGCGCCGTATCTGCTGCAACCCTTCGGCGACTTCGGGCGTACCCGGGCGGATGCGTCCGGCGCGTTCGAACGAGCCCTGCGCGGCCACGTAGTCCTTGCGCGCGAGCGCAGCCAGGGCCTCGGCCATCGCGGTGGCGTAGGCGTCGCTGGTCGCGCGCGCCTGCAGCCGTGCAATGCCGGCGCGGGCCGCGTCCGTCGCCGGGTCGAGCTGCAGCGCGCGTCGATACGCCGCGACGGCGGCCTGCGTCTCGCCAGCCTGCTCTGCGCGCGCTCCCGCCGCCGTTTCGCGCACCACGTCATCGAGCACTCGCGCCCGGGCAAGACCGCTGCGGGCGGCCGCATCCGCGGGCGCCACCTTGAGCAGCGCCGCGTACTTCTCGATGGCTTCGGCCGCGCGCCCGGCCGCGAACGCGCGTTGCGCGGCAGCGCGGCGCTCGGTGACGACGACAGGCAGGCGCTGCTCGAGCGCGTCGAGGCCGCGCGCTGCGGCGTCGAAACGCGCAAGCGCGGCAGCGAAGTCCCGCGCTGTCATCGCCGCATCGCCTGCCGCGAGTTCATTGCGCACTTGCGTGTGCGCCGCGCCGCCCCAGCCGGCCACGTCACGCGTCTCGAGCTGTTGCAGGCGACCCGGCAGCGGCTCGCGCCGCGCTTCCGCCAGCCGCTTCTGCTCCGCCATGCGCGCGAAGTCCGCCACGGGTTTGGCGGGCGGTCTGCGCAGGCTCCGGCGCCGCCGGCGCGACTGGCGGGCGCGGGCGGCGTGCGTTGCGCGGTGACGAGGTCCGGCAGCACGAAGAACGTGAACCCCGCCGCCGCGCACGCCAGCACGAACGCACCGACGAGCAGGCCGCGACGGAAGCCTTCGTTGCGCAGGGACTGCGCCGAGGGTGCCGCTGCCGTCGTCCGCCGCCACTGTGCCTGCACGGGCAGCGCGTCAGCGGGCGGGCGCGGCACCCAGGCGCTGGCCGTGGCGGCCGCGGCGGAAGGCGCCTGCGTTGCTGCGGCTGACTCGAGCACGCCTTCGAGTTCGCGGTGCAGGTCGCGCATCGACGCGGGACGCGCCGACGGCTGCTTCGCGAGGCATCGCGCAACCAACTCGCGCAACTCGGCGGGCGGCTCGGGGCGGCCGCTGACCGGCGGCGGGATCTCGTCGCGCACGCGCGCGGGCGAGACGTCGGGATAGAACGGCGGATGGCCGCTCACCAGTTCATACAGCAGCACGCCGAACGCGTAGATGTCGTCCGCTGCCGCGGCAGGCGCGCCAGCGAGTCGTTCCGGACTGGTCGAGTACGGCGACGCGCCCGCGGGTTGCGTGGAACCGATGCGGCGCGCGCTGCCGAAATCGACCAGTCGTGGCAGGCCGTCGGCATCGAGCATGACGTTGGCAGACTTGATGTCGCCGTGCACCCAGCCGGTCTCGTGCAGGACGGCGAGCGCATCCGCGACCGCCAGCAGGCGCCGCGCGATCAGCGTCCAGGCCCGGCCCCGCAAGCGGCCGATCTCGCCGCCGGGCAGATACTCGAAGACATCGAAAGCGAGGTCGCCAGCGGAATCGCTCGCAATGGGCGCCAGCAGCGCGGCGTGCTGCAACACGGCGCCGCTGCCTGCGACGCCATCCGGCTCGCCAGGCGCACGAAAGCGCACGACGACTTCGCGCCCGGCCGTCGTGTCGTGGGCGAGCCAGGTGGTGGGATCGTGCCCGGCCGCAAGCGGCCGCGCGAGCTGGTATCGCGCAGCCACGATCTGCCCGCTGGCGAGCGCCGTGGTGTTCAGCATGCCTGGACTCAGCGCTTGCCGGCCGCCGGCTTGGCGGTCTCCGCGGTCGTGGCCGGCAGGCCCGTCTCGTTCTCGTACAGCTCGCGCAGCAGGCGACGCCATTCTTCGTACTGCTGCTCGGCGGAACCCTTGAGCTCGAGCGTGCGTCCTTCGATGTCGACCACGCTGGGCTGTACTTCGTTCTGGAACGAACTGCCGAGCTGCTGCAGCGACTCGCCGTGCATCTTGATTTCCGAGCGCATGTCGAGCCCGCTCTTCACGGCGTAGATGCCGCCAATGACGGCAGCCGTGGACGCGGCCGACCCCGCGCTGCTGTTGGTGTTCTCGGCCGCCATCACGCCGCCGATGATCGCGGCTGCGCCCAGCAACCCGCGCGCCAGCGCCTTGCGCTTCGCTTCGGCTTCCGCCTCGAGTTCTTCGTAAGCGTACTTGCGCCAGTTGTCGTACGAGTCGTCGATGGTCTCGCCGAAGCTGGAATAGTGCTCGTTCAGCGTGTCGATCAGCGCGTAGTCGCGCTCACGCACGCGCTCCATGCGCTGCACCACCGGATCCTGCTCGGCGGGCAGCCGCACGATGCGATACGTGCCGCGCTTCGCGTCGTGCGCGAGGTAGGGCTGGAACGCGTACGGCGCCAGCTCGGACGCGAACCTCAGGCTGGCCACCTGGTGCACCTGCACACGACTTTCCGGCGTCAATGCCTGGCGCGCGGCGAGCAGGTCGTTGGCGATCGTCGAGTACAGGTTGTCGAACGGATCGCGCGGCTTGACCGGAATGTCCTTGTACGCCCGCGTATCGGCCAGTGCCTCGTAGTCTTTCCTGAACCATTCGCGGCCGGTGGCGTCGGTCACGACCACGGCGAGCTCCAGCACCCGGCCATCGGACTGCGAGAATGCGTGCGGCGACGTTGACGTCGCTGCCCGCGCTGTCGACGGGCAGCACGCGCACCTGGCCCCACTGCCCGGTGCCCTCGAGCGTGTCGCGCAGCAGCACGGGCATGTAGCGCGATTCAGCCTTGCGCACCTCCGGAAAGATCCGGCGCTTTTCCTGCTCGGCGAGGTCGGGCGGAATGTTCGGGTCGAACATGTGGATGCCGACGTCGAGCAGTTCCGCCTGCGGAATTTCCGCCGTCGCCCTTTGCGCGACGACTGGGGCCATCGGGCGCTCGATCCTGCACCATGCAGCCGGACAGGCCCGCGCCAAGCGCCAGCGCGGCGAGCACCGCGCGCAGCGACGCACGCTCGAGAACGAATGGGGCGAGCAGCGATGACCTGATCAAGACGTGCCCTGCTTGTACTTGCGATATTCCTCCCAGAGCCGCTCGCGCAGCTCCGGGTCCGTTTCCTTCATCGCGGCCTCGCGCAACTGGCGCGCGACGATGTCGTCGTCGCGGCCGTCCGGAATGCCGGCCGGCACTTCGCCGGACCCGGGGCCGCCGCGGGCGCCGCCACCGACGCCGCCCTGCGAGCCTGCGCTGGTCGAGCCGTCCCCGTTTCGTTGCCGCCGCCGTTGCCGTTGCTGCGCGCGTCACCCTGGCGCGAATTGCCCTCACCTTGCCCTTCGTCGCCGGCACCCGCGGCCGATTCTTTCGCGCCTTCGCCGCCGGTTCCGTCACCCTCGGCCTTCACCCGCGGCAGCACCGTCGCCAGCGCCTGCCGCACCCGCGCGGCCGGCGCGTTCCTGCGAGACGGTTTCCTGCTCCTTGCGCATGCGCTCGTCGAAGACCGCAAAGGTCTCGTCGAAGCGCCGGTCGATTTCCGCGCGCTTGTCCTCGGCCGTCATGGGGCCGCTGCCGGCCCCGCCACCTTGGGCGCCACCTTGGGCGCCACCTTGGGCGCCACCTGGCACCGCCTCTGGGCGCCACCCTGGGCGCCACCCGGAGCACCACCGGCGGTCTGTCCGGTCGCGCCGCTGCGCTGCCCGCCCACCTGGCCCCCCGTCTGGCCGCTGGGTTGACCTGCTTGCTGGCCGCCCGGGTGGCCCTGTGTCTGGCCGCCGGCCTGTCCGACCTGGCTGGCCAGCACTCGATGCTCCACCCGCTGCAGCCGGTGTGGGCCAGCCCTGCGGTCGCGGCTCCGCCTCAGCACCGGATCCTTGTGCCCCCGGGCTGCCGCTGGTTGAGGGCGTGCCACCTGCCTCACCGCCCCCGGACTGGCTGCCAGCAGAACTGGGGCTCGCAGTCCCCGGGCTGCCCGACTGGGTGCCAGGTGCACCACCTGAACCGGAACTGGGATTAGTGGGGTTTGGCAACGAAGGACCGGTGTTACCCGACGATGGCGACTGTTGCCCGCCGCTACTGGGGCTGGATGCTCCCGACGAAGGCGATGACGACGACGACGAAGGTGAGCCAGGCATGGGGCTGGGCAGGCCGCTGGGCAACGAGCTGGACGTGGTCGTCAGGCACCCCGCCGTGAGCACGGAGCCTGCCAACACCAGCAACGCCTTGGACCAACCGGAATGTAACTGCATGGAATCTCTAGTTATTCAGGCCGGCTGCCCAGCCTGTTCGCTGACGGCAGAGGGTACCGTGCCTGCCGTCCCAACTGCTTGGATGCGTGCCGCGCCCTGCGGTTCAATGCTCAGCGCGATCCGGCTCCGCCCGCGGCGCCAACACCCGCCGCCGGCACGCCCGCGGACGGCGCCAGGTCGTCTCCCACGAGGAACGAACGCAACTGGTCGCTGAGCCGATCGCACGCCGTCTTGCGTACCGGCGTGATGATCGGGATCGGCGCGATCGCCCCGATCAGCACCGAGGTGCCCGAGACGTCCGCACTGACGCTGCCGATCTCGGTGGCGTTGCTCATGTCCCAGACCGAGGCGACGTAGCCCGATTCTTTTTCCCACCAGCCCACGCCGAAACAGCCGCCGCCGCCCGGGCCCACGGCGCAGGCGATGCTGCCGCCACCGTCAGTCTTGCGCGTGTTGCCATCGACCCAGACCACATAACGCACGCCGATCTCCTGCAGTCGCTCGGTCACGCCCGGCCGCTGCAGCAGCACGCGCAACCCGTCGGTGTTGGCCGGCGCGGTACTCGGCTCGAACCACGGGAACAGCGCATCCGCAAATTCCTGCTCGCCATAGATCTTGAATGGCGTGCGCGCAGCGTGCCGCGACTGCGCTGATTGCCCTTCCTCGGGGTGCACGAGTTCGCCGCCGAGCCGTTCCTGCACGCAGTCGAGGAACACTTCTTCGGTGCCCACGCCTTCGAGTTGCGGCTTCTTGAGCAGCACGATGGATTCGTTGGCCAGGATCGGCGAGGCGACCTGCCGGGTTTCCTCGACCTTCGACGTCATGCAACCCGCCGCCAGTGCGGCGACAGCGCCCATGCCGAGCGCGGCGCGCAGGCGCCCACGTCCGGTCGCCGGCGAGCGGCGAACACAACGTACCTGGGTCATGGCGGTCCTCCTGCGACTGCGCCAGGGGATGGCGGCAGCGGCGGCGAGTCTGGGGACGATCGAGTATACGGTACTGGTTCGCCCGGCGAAGTCGGCGGGTTTCCCCGCGCCGCTCACCCGAACAGGTCGGCCTGCTGCGGCGCCCCGGGCGCACGGATGAACTGGGCGGTATCGAGCGCCGGCGCCGCCGTTGCATTCAGGCCGAGCCGGCGGCAGGCGGCCGCGAACCGCGACGAAATCATCGCGGCATACGGCCCCTGGCCGCGCATTCGATGGCCAAATCGCGGGTCGTTCAGGCGGCCGCCATGCATGTCGCGGACGTGGTTCAGGACGCGCTCGGCGCGGTCGGGATGGTGCTCGCGCAGCCAGGCCTCGAACAGCGGCGCGACTTCGAACGGCAGCCGCAGCATGATGAATGCCGCGCGCTGCGCCCCGGCAGCGGCGGCCGCCTGCAGCAGGTTTTCGACCTCGTGATCGGTCAGCGCGGGGATCACCGGAGCCATCATGACGCCGACCGGGACGCCCGCGGCGGCGAGTTCGCTGACGACGCGCAGCCGCGCCCGCGGTGAGGCCGCCCGCGGCTCGAGCGAACGCTTCAGCGCCGTGTCGAGGCTGGTGATGCTGACGTACACCGAGACGAGCCGCCGCTCGGCCAGCGCGCGCAGCAGGTCGAGGTCACGCAGGATCAGCGCACCCTTGGTGATGATGGAAAGCGGATGGCGCCGCTCGAGCAGCAACTCGAGCACTGCGCGTGTCGAACGCAGCGTGCGTTCGGCGGGCTGGTACGGATCGGTATTGCCGCCGATGTGCAGCACCTTGCACACATAGCGCGGCGCCGAGATCTCGCGCGCCAGCAGCGCAGCCAGCGCGGGCTTGTGGAAGATGCGCGTCTCGAAGTCGAGCCCGGGGCTCAGGTTGAGGTACGCGTGCGCCGGGCGCGCGAAGCAGTAGATGCAGCCATGCTCGCAGCCCTGGTAGGGATTGAGCGACTGCTCGAACGGGACGTCGGGTGAACGGTTGGTGGTGATCGCGTGCCTGGGGAATTCCGCGATCAGCGACGTGGCTGGATTGGGCACCGGCTCATCGAGAATGCCCCAGCCGTCGTCGGCAGGTTCGAGCCGGGTGCTTTCGAACCGGCCCGCCGGGTTACCGACGGCGCCCCGGCCTTTTTCCACGTGGTGTCGGTCGGCGCGGCGCATCGCCCAAGAATACTGTATGCATATACAGCTGTCATTGTGGATCGGGAAACCGATCCATGCGCCAGAGCTCCGGGAACAGGCGCGTCCAGAGCAACGCAACGAGCAGCGTGGCGCCACCCCCGATCACCACCGCAGGCATGACGCCGAGCCATGCCGCGGCGAGCCCCGACTCGAACTCCCCGAGTTCGTTCGAGGCGCCGATGAAGACCGAGTTCACGGCACTGACGCGGCCGCGGATCGCATCGGGCGTTTCGAGCTGCACCAGCAGGTGACGAATGAAGACACTCACCATGTCGCCGGCGCCGAGCACCGTCAGGGCGGCGAGCGACAGCCAGAAGCTGGTCGAGAATCCGAACACGAGCGTCGCGACGCCGAACAGGATCACCCCGCCGAACATCCAGTGACCGACACGGCGCGTGACCGGGTACGCGCTGAGCACGAGGCCCGTCAATGCGGCGCCCACGCCTGGCGCTGCACGCAGCCAGCCGAGGCCGCTCGGCCCCACGTGCAGCACGTCGGCTGCATACACCGGCAGCAGGGCCGTCGCGCCGCCGAACAGCACGGCAAACAGATCGAGCGAGATCGCGCCCAGCACGGGCCGGCGCCGGCGGACGAAGCGCATGCCTTCGAGCAGCGCATCGCGGTTGAGCGGCGCGGCGCTCGCGGCACCGCTCGCTTCGCCGCCGCGACGCAGCGTGGCCAGCATCACCAGCGAAATGGCGAGCAGCGCCGCGACGGTCGCGTACACGGTCGTCACGCCGGCGAGGTACAGGAGCCCGCCGAGCGCGGGTCCCGCAATCGTCGAGACCTGCCACAGCGACGAGTTGAAGGCGACCGCGGTGCCGAAATGTTCGCGCGCAACAAGGTTCGGCAGCAGCGCCTGGCTGGCCGGCATCGCGAAGGCGCGGGCGACGCCGTACAGCGTCATGATGCCGAACACCGGCCAGGCGCTCTGCAGTCCCTGGCGCGAGCAGGCCCAGAGCAGGATCGAGCACAGCAGCAGCACGGCATAGCAGGCGACGAGAATGCGCCGCCGGTCGCGCGTGTCGGCGAAATGGCCGGCAGGCAGGATCAGCAGCACGAACGGCAGGAACTGCGACAGGCCGATCAGGCCGAGGTCGAGCGGACTGCGCGTGACTTCGTACACCTGCCAGCCGACGGCCACCGTCTGCATCTGCACGGCGAGCGAACCGAGAAACCGCGCCGTGACGTAGCGCGTGAAGTCGGCGTTGCGCAACAAGGCGAGACGCGCGTCGCTCATGCGTGCGGGTGGCGGTGAGCGGTGCGAACGCGTGGCGTCATGCGTGCGCGCAGCATAGCCGATGGGTGTCGGCGCTGCGTGGAGCGATGCGAGTGGCCAGCCTGCCCCGTTCACGCGACAATCCTCCACCTTCACTTTCGTGCGCCCACGGTCGTCGCGCGCACTTGCCGGAGCCCACCCCATGGCATTCACGCGCCTTCTCGCAGCGAAACCCCTGTCCGTGCTGTTGGCACTGGCGTTCGCCTGCGTCCTGCATCCGGCCGTCGCCGCCCCGCCCGCAACGGCCGACCAGCGCTTCGAGGCGCTGAGCAAGCGTTACATCGACGAGTTCGGGCGCTACTCGCCGGTCTCCGCCACCCAGCTCGGCGATCATCGCTTCGACGGCGAACTCGACGACTTGAGCGCTGCCGGCCGCGCGCGTTCGCTGGCCTGGACCAAGGGTGTGCTCGGCGAACTGCAGGCGATCGAACGTGCGCGCCTCTCGCGCGCCAACCAGGTCGACGCGGCGATGCTCGACAACCAGCTGCGTTATGCGATCTGGACCGAGGAAAAGTTCCGCGACTGGTCGTGGGACCCGCTCATCTACACGCAGCTGGCGGGCAGTCGGTGTACGGCCTGCTCGCGCGCGATTTCGCGCCGTTGCCGCAACGGCTGGGCGCAGTGACCGACGAGGCTCGAGCGGCTGCCGGGACTGCTCGAGCAGATGCGCGCCAATATCGTGCCGTCGCGCGTGCCTGCGATCCACGCCGAGACCGCGGTGAAACAGAACCGGGGGGTGCTGAGCCTGGTCGACGACCTGGTCGCGCCCCACCTGGCAGAGCTGCCTGCCGACGACCGCGCCCGTCTCGAGCGCGCCATCGCAGCGGCACGCACCGCGGTGGAATCGCACCAGCAATGGCTCGAAGGCACGCTGCTGCCGCAGGCCAAGGGTGACTTCCGCATCGGACGCGAACTGTATGACGAGAAGCTGGGTTTCGCCCTGATGTCGCCGCTGACCCGCGCCGAGATCCGGCAGCGCGCCGCAAGCGAGGCGGTCATCACGCGGGCCCGCATGTATGCAGTGGCGCGACAGGTCTTGCAGGGTCGCGCGGACGCACCGGCCCTGCCCGATGACCCGACGCCGGCAGAGCAGCAGGCGGCCATCAAGGCTGCGCTGGAACTTGCCAATGCGCAGCGCACGCCGCGCGCCGGCGTCGTCGACTACGCCAGGCAGACGCTGCGCGACACCACGGAATTCGTGCGGGCGAAGAACTTCGTCACGGTGCCGGACGAACCGGTCGAGATCATCCTGATGCCGGAGTTTCAACGCGGCGTCGCCGTCGCGTACTGCGATTCGCCGGGTCCGCTCGACCAGGGCCAGCGCACGTTCTATGCGGTCTCGCCGATTCCCGCGGAATGGACCGACGCGCAGGTCGAATCGTTCCTGCGCGAGTACAACACGCGCTCGATCGCGAACCTGACGATCCATGAGGCGATGCCAGGCCATTACCTGCAACTCGCCCATTCGAACCGCTATCCCTCGACGCTGCGCGCGATGCTCGGCTCCGGACCGTTCATCGAAGGCTGGGCCGTCTACGCCGAGCGCGTCATGCAGGAGCAGGGCTATCTCGGCGGCGACCCGCTGATGCAACTGGTGCAGCTCAAGTGGTACCTGCGCTCGATCACCAACGTCATCATGGATTCCGCGATCCATGTCGATGGCATGCAGCGGGACGAGGCCATGCAACTGATGGTCGAGACCGGTTTCCAGGAAGAGCGCGAGGCCGCCGGCAAGTGGGTTCGCGCGCAGCTCTCTTCAGCGCAGCTGTCGACGTACTTCGTCGGCTACCAGGAGCACGCCGACCTGCGGGCAGCGGCCGAGCGTCGTGCGGGCAGCAAGTTCGACCTCAAGGCTTACCACGACCAGGTGCTTTCCTTCGGCTCGCCGCCGGTACGGCTGGTGCGCGCGCTGGTCTTCGACGAACCGATTCACTGAGACTCACCGCTCAAGCGGCGTCGACGCTGAGCAGTGCGTGCAGCAGGTTGTCCTGCAGGTTGGCGTTGCCAGTCAGCTGCTGGTGCCGCGCGCAGAAGAACAGCGCATGCGCAACCCGCAGTGACTCGGCGGGCGCGCGCGGCGCGGCTACATCCAGCGTGCGGCGCCCCAGCAGCGACGAGCGCGTGACGACCGTGTCGCCGGGCTCGAACATCGCATCGACGCAGGCGTGCGGCCCGGGCGCGGCGATCGCGGCCGGGTTCTCCCGTGCATGCAACTCGCCCGCCACGCTCTCGACGACGAGCCGCGCGAGGGTGGCCTCGCAGTCCCCGCCGAACACCCAGGTGGGCACGTCGCCCGAGTCCGGCCCGGTCGCGAACGATTCGGCGAAACGGCGGCCCCCGGCCAGGCTGTGCCCAAGGAACTCGCGCAGCCGGTCGAGGTACACGCGGCCGGTTGCGCCGCCGCCGTTCTCCGCGATCGTGCGTGCGGCGATGCGTGGATCGAACAGCGACCAGCCGCAGCTCGCGCCACGTCGCGAGGTCGTAGAGATCGGCGTCGATTGCGTTGCCCTGCAGGTCGATCAGCCACGGCACGCCCGGATGCGGCAGCATCTGCGCGAGACCCGGGCCGGTCGCGAGGACCTCAGGCGGAATCCGTCGCAGGCCGATCTCCTCGCCCCGCAGCAGCGAGAGCACGGGCTGCAGCGTGCCCAGACTCGGCGTGCCGACGAGCAGCAGGCGGCGCACGGCTTCCGCCCCGGCATGGGAAGGCTGCAAGGGCCCGTCCGCCGGCAATCCATTCGTACCGTGACGCACGAAGTACCGCGCCACCATACCGCCGTGCGAGTGCGCCACGATGTCGACCTGCAGCCGGCGATCGGCGTGCTCGTCGCGAATGCGCTCGATGAGGGCCGCGAGCCCGCGCGCCGCGCGCACGGTGTCCAGCCTGAAGTCGTAGAGAAAAATGTAGAGACTGCACGGCGCATGCCGTGGCCGCGAGGGCGGTCGTGTGTGCAGCGGTACCCTCCGGCTCGCTCCAGCGTTTCGATCACGCTGCCGTAGAAGTCGCGGCCCAGGCCCTCACGCAGGACGGCATACGCCTCGGCCTGGCTCGCATCCGGTTCGAGGGTCACCGGATCGAGCGGCAGCCGGAGATCCCGGTAGTTCCCGAGCAGCAGTTTCGAATTCGAGCCCGGCCAGAGTTCGGAGCCCTGGCGCCGGTCGCGCAGACCCGAACCGAAGGCGCCGGGGATCAGGATGACGGGCGGCTGCCCGGTGGGCCGCGAGAATCCGCCGTACAGGTGATCGAGCCGCGAGCGGTCCAGCGCAGCACATCCGGCGAGGCCGAGGCCGGCGGCGATGACACTGCGTCGCGTGATGCAACGCATTCAGATCTCCTGGCGACGTCGCCAGTATCCACGCCGCAACGGCGCGCCGCATCGCGCGAAGCGTCGGCCGCGTGCGGTCAATGCAGAGCCATCCCCACGGTACGCGCGGGCTCAGGTCGCGACGGGCGTCTCCCACTTGTGCCGCAACGCCGGGAACCGTGCCAGGAGCTGGGCGTCATGGACGCGGCCCAGCAGCAGCTGCGCGGCGATCGCGCCACATCCGGCCAGGAACATGTCCCACTGGGTGTCCCAGACGTCGCCCTGCGTGCCGAGGAACGCGCCGGCCGAATCGCCGCCCGCGAGTGCCGCCCACCATTCCGTGAATTCGTAAACGGCGCTGACGCCCAGGATGCTCAACGTGATGAGCGCGAAGAGCCACTTGCCCGGGCGCAGCGGCGAGGTGCGCAGCAGGAGCTCGCGCGCGACCAGGGCCGGACCAAATCCCTGCATCAGGTGCCCGATGCGGTCGTAGTGGTTGCGGGAGAAGCCGAACGCTTCACGCATCCAGTCCCCGAGCGGCGTGAGCGCGTAGGTGTAGTGGCCACCGTACATGAGGATCACCGCGTGCAGCGCGATCAGCACGTAGACGAGCGGGGTGAGCGGAAAACGGCGCGCGGTCCAGGCGAGCAGCGGTATGGCGACCAGTACCGGGACGACTTCGAGCACCCAGGTGAGACGGTCGTAAGGCCCGGTGCCCGACCAGATCAGCACGATCACGACCGCGGCCAGCAATGCGACCGGCAACTCCAGCGGATTCCTGCGCGTGTCCATGTCCATCCCGTGCACTGCGCCCAGCGGCGAATTCGTGGCTGCAGCGTACATCGTGCCTCAGCCCGCAAGGAACTCCTCGATCAGCCCGGCGACGGCCGCTGGCTGGTCGTGGTGCACCATGTGTCCGGCCGCGGGCACGACGCGCGGCTCGAGCTGTGGCACCCATTCGCGCATGCGGTCGGGATCGGCAGCGCCCTGCAGTCGCGACCTGAAGTCGGACTCGGCGCCCTCGACGTAAAGGAGCGGCGCGCGCAAGGCGGCCCAGCAGGCGGCGGCCTCCTCGCGGCGATACAGGATGGGGTTGACGCGTTTGTGCGCCGGATCGAAGCGCGGCCGGACGCGACCGTCGGGCAGCACCTCGCACCAGGCGCGGGCCACGAAATCGGCGCGATCGGCCGGCAGGCGGGGGTTGCGCTTGCGCAGCACGTCGGTGAAGACTGCCATCGACGGGAAGACGGACGCCGCTGCAGGCTCGCGCAGTTGATCGAGCCAGTCGCGGTAGCGTGCTGGCGCGCGCTCCGGCGCGCCGGTCACGAGGCCGAATCCTTCCAGCGACACCAGTCGCCGCACGCGCTCCGGACGCAGCCCGGCGTACATCATGGCGACGTTGCCACCCATGCTGTGGCCGACGATGTCGACCGGCGCCCCGGGCGCCACCGCATCGAGGATCGCCTCGAGGTCGGCGAAGTAATCCGGAAACCAGTAGCCCTGGGGGCTCCAGGCCGACTCACCGAAACCGCGCCAGTCGGGTGCCAGCAGGTTGCGCGCCGGCGCCAGCGCATCGGCCAGGAACTGGAACGTCGCACCGCAGTCGAGAAAGCCGTGCAGCAGCAACAGGGGCGGGTCGTCGGCTCGCGGCGAGCCGCGCCACTGCGTGAAGTGGTGGCTTACACCGCGAATGTCACGGCGCAGCGACTCGGGGACGCGGCGCGGGCAGTAGGACCCTGTCATGGGCGCTCATACTGCCCCAAGCGCCCGCTGCACGTGTGCTGGCCGGAACGTGGCCGACGCGCTGGCCACGTCCACCTCCTGCGCCACCAGCGGCAGCCAGAACTCGAAGCGGCTGCCCTGCCCCACTTCGCTCACGACCGTGATGTCACCGCCCAGCGCGCGCGCGAGGTTGCGGGAAATGGCGAGGCCGAGGCCGGTGCCCTCGTGCATGCGGCCGCCCGGGCGGATGACCTGCGTGAAGGGGTTGAACAGGCCGCCCACAGCGCTCGCGGGAATGCCGATGCCCGTGTCGATGACGTGAATCTCGACCTGGTCCAGCGCGGCGCGGATCCGCACCGTCACGCTGCCCTGGTCGGTGAACTTCAGCGCATTCGACAGCAGGTTGTTCACGATCTGTGCCGCGCGCTTGCGGTCGCTGCGGATGCGCGGCACGGCGCCTTCTGCCTCGATGCGCAGTGCGAGGCCCTTGCGCGCGTACTCCGGGCCGAACGCTTCCACGCGCCGCGCGACGATGTCGGCCAGGTCCACGTCCGCGAACTCGAGCCCGATCTGGCCCGCCTCGATGCGCGAGATGTCGAGCACGTCCTCGATCAGTGCGCGCAGGTGCGACGACGAGTCGCGCACGATCTGCAGCTGGCGTTGCTGGGCCTCGGTGAGGGGGCCTGACAGGCCCTGCAGCAGCACGTCGGTGAAGCCGAGGATGGAATTGAGCGGTGTGCGCAGTTCGTGCGACATCGTCGACAGGAACGCCGACTTGACGCGATCGGAATGCTCGGCCGCATTTTTCGCGTGCTCGAGCTCGATCGTGCGCTCGGCGACACGATCCTCGAGGTGATCGCGCGCGTGCTGCAACTCGAAGTGCGCGGCCTTCAGCGCCGTGATGTCGGTCATGGTGCCGATGTGCCCGTGCACCACACCCGCCAGGTCACGCTCAGGATTGCACTGGGCCAGCACCCAGACCGTGCGGCCGCCGGGGCGGACCAGCCGGAACTCCGTGGTGTAGGGCACTGTACCCTGGCTTTCGATGTAGGCCCGCCAGGCGCGGGTCGTGCCCTCCGCGTCATCGGCGTGGATCGAACGGGTCCAGCCGAGCCCCAGGCATTCGAGCGCACTGCGGCCGATGATCTCGCAGCCGCGGGAATTGACGAACACCGTCAGGCCGGCGAGGTCAGTGCGGATGATGCCGACCGGGGAAATCTGGGTCAGCGTGCGGTAGCGCTCCTCGCTGTCGCGCAAGGCGCGCTCAGCCGCGACGCGCTCGGTGACGTCCTCGGCCATGCCGATCAGCCCGGCGAAACGCCCGCCGTCGTCGCGCAGCGCCGTGGCGGTCCAGCGGCAGTGGATGGCATTGCCGCCCGCGTTGATGTTCTCGAAATCCCCCGCGAGCGTGACGTCGGGATCGACGCGCAGTTGCTGCAGCCAGCGCCGGATCTGCGCGCGAAATCCCTCGTCCTTGAGGAAATCGTTGACGTTGTGGCCGACGACGTGATCCGCGGTGTGACCGAAAATCGTCTCGTAGGCGGGATTGATCTGCAGCACGTCGCCTTCGCCGGACAGCACGATGCACGCTGCAGCCATCTGGTCGAACTGGCGCTGCAGGCGCTCGAGCACACGGTTGCGATCTGCCGCGAGCGCCGCGAGGCGCGCCTCGCCCTCGACGCGCTCCGTGATGTCGCGGCCCACCATCTGGATGTACTGGCGGCCGTCGAGCGCGCAATAGCGCGCGCTGATCTCGACTGGAAACGAACTGCCGCCCTTGCGCCAGTGCCGCGTGACGAAGCTGCCGCCACCGGTCACCCGCATGTTCTCGAAGCGTTCCTGCGCCTTTAGTTGCTCCTCCGAGCCCGCGGGGCGCAACTCGAAGATCGTGCGCGCCAGCAACTCCGCGCGCGAGTACCCGTAGGCGTCGAGCGCGCGGTCGTTTGCCTCGACGATGGTCCCGTCCTCGCTGTCCAGCAGCAGCACGATGTCGTTCACGAAACGGCCGGCGATGGCGAAATGCTCCTTCAGCAGCGTGGTGCGCCGCTCCGCGGCATCGAGCTGTGCTGCCACCGCACGACGCTCATTGCGCCACCACACCGCGACGAGCCAGCCGGAGACGATCAATCCAGCGACGGCCAGCAGCAGCCCGAGACGACCGACACGCCGATGGGCGGCGAAGACCACCGCTTCGGGGACGGTAGCGATGAGCGTCCAGGGCGTGCCAGCGATTGCATCGCCCGTCGCCAGCACGGCGCTGCCGTGCTCGTCGGGTGCCGCAATCACGCCCGACTGACCCGAGGCCACCTGTTGCTCCGCCGTCCCCGGGGCGACCAGCCTGCGTTCGAATTTCCCCGGGCCGCCCGCGCGCAGGTCGGGCGGCAGCAGCACGGCGACGGCGTCACTTTCACGGCGCGCGAGGGTCAGCGAGACGTCGCGCGTGGACTCGGCGGCTTCCGACAACATCTGGAACAGGCGTCGATCGGGGTCGACTCGCGCCACCAGGACACCCACGATCACGTTCGGCTGGTCGTCATGCATCACGGTGACGACAAAATCGAGGACCGGCTTGCCGTCGTCAGAGTCGATCGGGACGTAGACGTCCGACATGACGACGCGCCCGGTGCTGCTCGCGCCCCGGATCCAGAAGCTGAGCGGGTCCGACAAGGCGATGGCTCGTCCGGCATGCTCGATGGGCTCGCCGGTCGGTGAGAAGACCTGCACGCGCTCGAAGCCTTCGCTCTGGCGCAGCACGTCGAGCCCGCCCTTGACGTCGGGGCGGCTGAGGTCGCCCCCGTGGGTGCGCCGGTTCAGGATGGCGTGCGCGAGCAGCGGGTCGCGACCTGCATAGTCGAGCTTGGTCTGCAGGCTTTCGATCCAGTTCTCGATCTGGCGCGCAGTGACGTTCGCGGTATCGGCGAGCGTTGCGTCCGCCCGTTGCCGCACTTCGATCGCCTGCTGCTGGTACAGCATGAGCCCAGAGACCAGGACGCCGACGCACGCGATCGCGAAGATCAGGTACGGATGGAGCACACCGCCGCCACTCTGCGGCGACAGTCGTGCCGACGACATTTCCCGGATGC
The DNA here is from genome assembly GCA_963746325.1 of uncultured Gammaproteobacteria bacterium. Lineage (GTDB taxonomy): Bacteria > Pseudomonadota > Gammaproteobacteria > Steroidobacterales > Steroidobacteraceae > RPQJ01. Next base: position 582,947 of record CAVVBC010000005.1, read on the forward strand.
GGGGGGACTGCACGATGAACAACAGCGCCGCCGTGGCAACCACGAACAGGATGCCCTTGCTGGAGGCGATCCAATAAGCCGCAGCGGGAACGTCGGTCGCCACACCGAGCAGGTAATCGGACCCCACGATCCAGGCCACTCCGAAGAGAAGGTAGCCCAGCGGTAGGAAATAGCGGGATCGCTCCTCCGGCGCTTTCATGATCGCTCTTGGTCTACTCGGGACCTGTCCATGGCAGAGTCGGCTAACAAGCCGATAGCGTAGCAGTTGCCATTGAGCGTCGACCCCGGTTCACACCAAAATGACCCGTTCGTCACACTGCTGCCGTGTTGCCACCTTATTCTATCCGTCGCCGGGACCATGCCGAAACTGCTTGTTTTCCAGCACGTCGCGTCCGAACCGCTGGGTCACCTGGACCGCCTGCTGCGGGCTTCCGGCTGCCGCATCCGCTACGTCAATTTCGGCCGCGAGCCCACTGCCGAGCCCGACGTACGCCGCTACGACGGGTTGGTCGTGCTCGGTGGCCCGATGAACGTGGACCAGTCCCGCGAATACCCCCACCTGGCAACCGAGACTGCCCTGATCCGCGCAGCGGTCCAGGCGCAGAAGCCCGTGCTGGGCATTTGCCTGGGCGGCCAGCTGCTGGCCGCAGCGATGGGCGGACGCGTGCAGCCGAATCCGGTGCCGGAGATCGGGTGGTACCGCCTGCACCTCCGCCCGCAGGGACACGGTGACCCGCTGCTGCGTCACTTCGAGCGAACCCCGCGTCACGTGTTCCAGTGGCATGCGTACACGTTCGAACCGCCGCCGGGAGCCGTGCCGCTGGCATGGACCCGCAGCTGCCGCCAGCAGGCCTACCGCATCGGGGATCATGCCTGGGGACTGCAGTTTCACCTGGAGGCCGACGCTGCCCTGATCAACCGCTGGCTGCACCTGCCGAGCGGACGCACCGAGATCGAGCGCCATTGGAGCCCTGCCCGGATTGCGCGCATCCAGGCCGCCACGGCGCGTCACCTGCCCGTCGTGACACCCCTGAGCCACCGGGTATTCGGCGAGTTCACGCGCCTGTTCTCGCTGCGGCGTTACGCCCACCTGCCGTCACGCTGAAACCCGCGGGCCGCGCCTGCGCAAGGCGATACGCGACGGGCAGCTGATCCCCTACTGCCAGCCGATCGTCCCGCTGCGTCACGCCGACCATGCGCTGCCCGCGGCGGAACTGCTGATCCGCATCGCGACCAGGAGCGGGGAAGTGCTCCTGCCCGCGCAATTCCTGCCCATCGCCGAACGCTTCCGGCTGACCCCGGCCATCGACCGCGAGATCTTCGAACGGGCGTGCGCATGGCTCGGCATCGACTATGCGCAGGGGCACGCCGTGAGCGAGCCCTTCCCGCTCGAGCAGCTGCTGCCGCACGCGCCCACGCTCGCCACCCGCGACGGCGACGCGATCATCGAGCAGCGCGCGCGCCGTCAGTCGCCGAGGAACATCCGGTAGGCGGGATTCGCGGTTTCCTCGGTGTAGACGTAGCCCAGTTCGCCGAGGTGCGCGGCAAACGTCTCGCCGTCGTCCGGCGCCACCTGCACCCCCGCCAGCACGCGCCCGTAGTCGGACCCGTGATTGCGGTAATGAAACAGGCTGATGTTCCAGTGGGCACCCACGGCCTCGAGGAAACGCAGCAGCGCGCCGGGCCGCTCGGGGAATTCGAAGCGGAACAGCCGCTCGTGCTGCAGTCCGTGCGCATGGCCGCCGACCATGTAGCGCACGTGCAGCTTGGCCATTTCGTCGTCGCTCATGTCGAGCACGCGATAGCCCGCGTCCGCCACCTGCGCCAGCAGCGTTTCCTTCTCGCGCCGCCCTTCGGCAAGGGCGATGCCCGCAAAGATCCGTGCGGACCGTGAGTCGTCGTAGCGGTAGTTGAATTCCGTCACGCTGCGGCGGCCGAGCAGCCGGCAGAAGCGCAGGAAACTGCCTGGCTCCTCGGGAATCTCGACCGCCAGCAGGGCTTCGCGCTGCGCGCCGATGTCGGCGCGTTCGGCGATGTGGCGCAGCCGGTCGAAGTTGACGTTGGCCCCGCAATTGAGCGTGACGAGGGTACGGTCGCGGCAGTCCTCGCGCGCCACGTACTGCTTGAGCCCCGCGACCGCCAGTGCGCCCGCCGGCTCGGCGATCGTGCGATTGTCCTCGAAGATGTCCTGGACCGCGGCGCAGATTTCGTCGGTGCTGACGAGCAGCACTTCGTCCACGTACTTGCGGGCGAGACGGAACGTTTCCTCGCCGACCCGGCGTACGGCGACGCCATCGGCGAAGATGCCGACGCGCTCGAGCGTGACGCGCTCACCGGCGCGCAGCGAGTCGTGCATGCTGGCCGCGTCGACGGGTTCGACCCCGACGATGCGCACCTGCGGGTAGAGCGACTTGACGTAAGTCGCGATGCCGGCGATCAGGCCGCCGCCACCGATCGGCACGAAGATCGCATCCGGCGGCGACGAGCACTGCCGCAGGATCTCCATGCCGATGGTGCCCTGCCCCGCGATCACATGGGGATCGTCGAACGGGTGGATGAACGTAAGGCCGCGCTCGGCTGCCACGGCCGTGGCGTGCTCGAAAGCGTGGTCGAAGTCGTCGCCTTCGAGCACGACTTCGCCGCCGAGGTCGAGCACCGCCTGCACCTTGATGTGTGGCGTGGTCCGCGGCATCACGATGACTGCGCCGATGCCGCGCCGCCGCGCCGCGAGCGCGACACCCTGGGCATGATTGCCGGCCGACGCACAGATCACCCCGCGCTGCGCGGTCGCCTCGTCGAGCGCGGCGATCTTGTTGTAGGCGCCACGGAGCTTGAACGAGAAGACCGGTTGCAGGTCCTCGCGCTTGAACAGGACCGTGTTGCCGAGCCGCCGGCTCAACCGGCGGGCCGGCTCGAGCGGGGATTCGATGGCGACGTCGTAGACGCGCGCCTTCAGGATGCGTTCGATGTAGCTTTCTTGCATGGCGGTGGCTTGCGGTAGCACCGTGTACGTTAACATCTTCGACCGCGAAACCCTGCTCCACCCACGGCGACCCACCCCTTGCGCATCGAAATGATCATGACCGTGCTCGCGGGCCTCGCGGGCGGCCTCGCCGGCACGCTCTGGGGCGGCATCGTGTCCAGTGCCTGGCTCGAGCGGAGTCCGGAGTTGCGCGCGGCCGGCTGGCGCCCGGACACGGCCTGGCGGGTGCTGCTCACCGCGACGCTTTACGGCCTTTGCGGCGCTGCCGCCGGCCTGCTCTTCTGGCTGGGGTGGGGCCTGGTCGCATTTACCGACACGTCGCCCTGGTACCTGGTGGGTGCCGCCTACGGCGGCCTGCTCTGGATCGCCACCGCGCTTCCTGCCCTGGTGCTGCTCGGGTTGCGCCTCCCGGCGCTGCGCTACGCCAGTATCGTCATGGCCGTCGAAGCCCTGGTGGCGGCGATGGCCGTCGGGCTGTTGTGCGCTTTCGCCTGGCATCGCTCCGCGTAGAATCCATCCGATCAAATTGACCTATCGACGGGGTACTCCCATGCAGATGTTCCAGCGGGCGGCGCTTGGCCTCGCCCTGTTGCTGGTCGCCATCCCGGCGCAGGCACTGACGGCAACGGAACTGGTGGCGAAGAACATCGAGGCCAAGGGCGGCGCAGAGGCGCTGCAGGCCGTCAAGTCGCTGCAGCGTGAAGGCCGGCTCATCGTCAACGACGGGCAGTTCGTGCTCGACCTGCGCGAGACCAAGCAGCGGCCGCAGTCGATCCGCACCGAGATCAGCATGCAGGGGCTGTCGCAGGTCCAGGCCTACGACGGCAAGGAAGGCTGGCGCATCGACCCGTTCGGCGGCCGCAAGGACCCCGAGCGCATGCCCGCGGACGACGTGCGCGAATACGCGGAGGACGCCTCCATCGACGGCGTGCTGGCCGACGCCAGTGCCGCGGGCCACAAGATCGAGTACCTCGGCACCGAGGACGTCGACGGCACGCTCGCGCACAAGCTCAAGGTCACCCGCCCCGACGGCGGCTTGCAGTACGTATTCCTCGATCCGGATTATTTCCTCGAGATCCGCGTCGAAAGCCAGGGCACGGTGCGCGGCGTGAAGCGCACCTCCGTCACTGAGTACGGCAACTACGAGAAAGTCGGCGGCGTGTTCTGGCCGCTCTCGATCGAGGCCGGCATCAAGGGCCAGGGCAGGCCGGCGAAGTACGAATATCGCAGCGCAGTGGTCAATCCGGAAATTGCTCCCGGCTATTTCTCGTTCCCCGCCGCAGCGCAGAAGAAGTAAGGAAGCACGACCATGACCAGCCTCCTGCGTGCTTCCCTGCTCGCGCTCGCGCTTGCTCCGGCCATGCTCGGCGCGGCGCCTGCCAAGGCCCCGGCCAAGGCGCCAGCGTTCGATTCGTCGATCATCTCGGGCCTGGGCGCCCGCAACATCGGCTCGGCCGCGATGAGCGGCCGCATCTCCTCGCTCGACGCCGTGACCCTGCCAGATGGCAAGCTCATGGTGTGGGTCGGCGCCGCGAGCGGCGGCGTCTGGAAATCGCTGGACGGCGCGACCACCTTCACACCGGTCTTCGATGAACAGCCCGTGCAATCGATCGGGGCAGTCGAGATCGACCGTCGCGACGTGGACACGGTCTGGGTCGGCACCGGCGAAGCCTGGACCCGCAACAGCGTCTCGATCGGCGACGGCATCTACAAGACGACGGACGGCGGCGACAGCTGGCAGCACCTCGGCCTCGCGGGCTCCGAACGCATCGCCGAGATCCGCATCGATCCGCGCGCGAGCGATACGGTGTACGCCTGCGTCACCGGCCGGCTCTGGAGCGATTCGCTGGAGCGCGGCGTGTACCGCACGCGTGACGGCGGCAAGACCTGGCAGCACGTGCTGAAGGCGCCGAACGCTTCGACCGGTTGCGCCAGCCTGAGCCTGGACGAGAAGAATCCCGACGTGCTGTATGCGGCGTTGTGGGACTTCCGCCGCAAGGGCTGGACCTTCCGGTCGGGCGGCGAATCGCCGACGGCACCGTCCGCCAGCGCGCTGCTGGTGACGCGGGACGGCGGCACGACGTGGACCGAGGTCACGCCCGAGAAGAACAAGGGCTTCGCGCAGAAGCCGTACGGGCGCATCGCGGTCAACGTCGCGCCGAGCGATTCGCAGCGCATCTACGCCTTCGTCGAATCGCCGCAGAGCGCGCTCTACGTGAGCGACGACAGCGGCGCGACCTGGGAGGCGCGCGACAAGAGCCAGTGGATGGTGTGGCGTCCGTTCTACTTCGCCCGCATGACGGTCGATCCGAACAACGCCGATCGCGTCTTCAAGGACGATGGCAACCTGATCCTCTCCGAAGACGCCGGCCGCAGCTTCAGCGTGGTCGGCGGTTTCGAAGGCATGCACGGCGACATCCACGACGTGTGGGTCAACCCGGCCAACTCGAAGCACGTCATCTCGGGCGACGACGGCGGCCTGTGGCAGAGCCATGACGGCGGCAGCAAATGGTGGAAAGGCGAGAACCTGCCGATCTCGCAGTTCTATCACGTGAGCGTCGACGACGAGGATCCGTACCACGTCTACGGGGGCCTGCAGGACAACAGCAGCTGGATGGCCGACTCGGCCTATCCCGGCGGCATCACCAACAGCCGCTGGGAAAACATGTACGGCGGCGACGGCTTCTGGATGTTCTCCGATCCGGCCGACGGCAACTACCTCTATACCGAGTACCAGGGTGGCGCGATCGCGCGCGTGAACAAGCACACGCACGAGACGCGCGACATCCAGCCGAAGGCGCGTGCGGGCGAGAAGCTGCGCTTCAACTGGAACACCCCGCTGCACCTGTCGCCCCACGAGAAGGGCACGCTCTACATGGGCTCGCAGTTCCTGTTCCGCACGCGTGACCAGGGCCAGACCTGGGAACGGATCTCGCCCGACCTCACGACCAACGATCCGCAGAAGCAGCGCCAGGAAGAAACCGGCGGCGTCACGGTCGACAATTCCGCGGCCGAGATGCACACGACGATCTATTCGATCAGCGAGTCGCCGCAGAGCGCGGGCACGATCTGGGTGGGGACCGACGACGGCAACGTGCAGCTCACGCGCGACGCGGGCAAGACCTGGACCAACGTCACGGCCAACCTCAAGGGCGTGCCGGCCGCATCCTGGGTGAGCTGGGTGGAAGCCAGCCGGCACGATGCCGCCACGGCTTACGTCACGTTCGACCGCCACACCTTCGGCGATCACGCGCCGTGGGTCTACGTGACGCGCAATTTCGGCAAGACCTGGCAACCGCTGGTGACGCCGCAGGATACGCGTGGCGTCCGCGGTTACGCGCACGTGATCAAGGAAGACCTGCAGCAGCGCAACCTGCTGTTCCTCGGCACGGAATTCGGTCTCTGGGTCTCGATCGACGGCGGCCAGGCCTGGGCCGCGTTCAAGGGCGACAAGTTCCCCGCAGTGGCCGTACGCGACCTCGCGATCCAGCCGCGCGACAACGACCTCGTGATCGGCACGCATGGCCGCGGCATCTGGATCATCGACGACATCACGCCCCTGCGCGCGTTGAGCGCCGACCTGCTCGGGCGCGAGGCCGCGTTCGTGGCGGCGCGTCCCGTGCAGCAGCGCCTGCAGGCGAACGGCGGCTGGGCCAACGGCTCGGCCGTGTTCGTGGGCGAGAATCCGCCGGGCGGCGCGGTCATCACGTACTACCAGCCCACGCGCCACCTCTTCGGCAGCCTCAAGCTCGAGATCCTCGACTCCAGCGGGCGCGTGGTCGACGAGCTGCCGGCCAGCAAGCGGCGCGGCCTGAACCGGGTCGAATGGTCGATGCGCGAGAAGCCGCCGCGCGTGCCGCCGGCCGTGCAACTGGCCTTCGCCGGCACGCAGGGCCCGCGCGTGCTGCCGGGCACCTACACGGCACGCATGACCAAGGGCGGCAAGGTGTACGAACAGCCGTTCGCAGTCGGCCTCGACCGTCGCGCCACGTTCACGGTCGAGCAGCGCCAGCAGCAGTACGCTGCCGCCATGCGCGTGCGCAAGCTGTTCGGCGAGGAAACCGCCGTGCTCGAGCGCATCCAGGCGTTGCGCGCGGGCGTGGCTGAGGCGGGTGCGGACGCCGCAGTGGACGGAGCCACCCAGTCGCGGCTCGCCGCGTTCGACGCCAAGGCCGACGCGGTGCGCAAGCGCATCGTGGCGACGAAGGAAGGCGGTGCGATCACGGGCGAGGAACGCCTGCGCGAGCACACCGACCAGCTCTATGGCGCGATCATGGGCTTCGAAGGCGCGCCCGGGACCTACCAGTTGGAGCGCATCGACGTCCTCGAAGCCGAACTCGCCGACATCGAACAGGCGTTCGAGGCGCTCGGCACGACGGAACTGCCGGGCGTGAACCAGGCACTGCAGGCCATCGGCCGGCCCGCCATCGCGATGCCGCCGAAAGTGCCTGCAATGGCCGACGCAGGCGTCAGCTCATCGAACTCGCAGTGGCTGGCCACGCGCAAGCGCAAGGACAAGAAGTCGATGTTCCACAGCCTGCCGCAGCAGACGGTCGGCCTGCGCTGAGCGCGCCAGGGGCGGTGAGCGCGGTCAGGGGGCGACGACAGCCTGCCGCGCTTTCTGCACGAGGTTGAAGACCAGCACCGCAGCCGCGCCGGCGACCAGCCCGACCCCGAGGTTGCCGAACAGCGGCGTCAGCTGCGACAGCAGCGGGCCCACGCCCGCCACGCCGACGAGCGACGCGGCAAAGTGCTCGATCGCATGCGCTACCGCCGGGATGCCGTGCGCGAGGATGCCGCCGCCGACGAGGAACATCGCGGCGGTGCCCAGGACGGACAGGGTCTTCATGAGCCAGGGCGCAAACGCCAGCATGCCGCGCCCGGTGGCGCGAACGATCGACCGCAGCACGCCGCTGCCCTCCCGCTGGCTCAGGTACAGGCCGGCGTCGTCGAGCTTGACGATGCCGGCCACGAGCCCGTACACGCCGACCGTCATCAGGATGGCGATGCCAACGAGCACGCCGACGCGCACGCTGAAAGGTGCGGTGCCGACCGTTCCCAGCGCGATCACGATGATCTCCGCCGACAGGATGAAGTCGGTGCGAATGGCGCCCTTGATCTTGTCCTTCTCGACCGCAACAAGGTCCACCGCCGGATCGACCAGCGCTTCGCGCAGCTGCTGGCGATGACCGTCCGTGTCGTTGCGGTGCACGAACGCATGCCAGATCTTCTCGAAGCCTTCGAAGCACAGGAACAGGCCGCCGGCCATCAGCAGCGGCACGATGGCCCAGGGTGCGATGGCGCTGATCGCGAGCGCCGCGGGCACCAGGATCGCCTTGTTGACCAGCGACCCTTTGGCGACCGCCCAGACCACCGGCAGCTCGCGGTTCGACTTGACGCCCGCGACCTGCTGCGCGTTCAGCGCAAGGTCGTCACCGAGCACGCCCGCCGTCTTCTTGGTCGCGGCCTTGGTGAGGACCGAGACGTCGTCGAGGATGCTCGCGATGTCGTCGAGCAGGGCAAGCAGGCTGGCACCGGCCATGGAATCACTGCAATGGCGGAAAGACCCCATGGTACGGATCGGGCCCGGGGGATGCGAATGCAACGTCCGCGGGGCACTAATGACGATTGCTGTAGTCTCTAGATGGCTTCGCTCCTGAAAGCAGCCTGACTGGACCGACTTGACTGCGCGCCTGACTCCGCCGCTGTTCGCATTGATGTTCGTCGCTGGCTGCACTGCCGGCCCGGACCCGCGCACCCCCGCACCTGAAGCGCTGGGCGTGCCGGCCGAATTCCTGGGGGCGCCCGCCCGCCAGGCTGCAGTCACCGGCGACGTCGGCGCGTGGTGGAGCCGCTTCGACGACCCCGTCCTGACCGGGCTCGTCGACCAGGCCCTGGTCACGAACACGGACATCGACGCGGCGGGCGCCAGGGTCCGCGCGGCGCGCGCCTCGCTCAAGGCAGCCCGGGCCGGCGCCTGGCCCACGCTGGACGCCGGCGTGTCGGCCAGTCGACTCGAGCCCGTCGGCAGCGACGCCCGGGTCGACGCCCGCGACACGTACTCGGCAGGCTTCGATGCGAGTTACGAACTCGACCTGTTCGGCGGGCAGCGGCGCACGCGGCAAGCGGCGGCAGCCGACCTCGCCGCGGTCGAGGCCGACCTGCACGCGACGCAATTGTCGGTGGCCGCCGAAGTCGCGCTCAACTACGTCGACGCCCGCCTCGCACAGCGGCAGCTCGCCATTGCGCGGTCGAACCTGCAGGCGCAGGACGAAACCCTGCAGATCGTGCAATGGCGCGTCCAGGCCGGGCTCGTCGGCGCGCTCGACCTCGAGCAGGCACGCCAGCTGCGCGCGCAGACCGCCGCCACCGTGCCGGCCCGCGAGCAGAACCTGGCGGGTGCGCGGAACAGGCTGGCGGTGCTGACCGGCGCTGCACCCGGCTCGGTGAATGCGCTGCTCGAACCGGCCACGCCGATTCCGCTGGCCGTGGCCGCCGACGTGACGATCCCGGCCGACATGGTGCGACTCCGTCCCGACGTGACGGCCGCCGAGCGCTCGCTGGCGGCGGAAACGGCGCGCATCGGCGTGCGCCAGGCCGAGTTGTATCCGTCACTGGGGCTCTCCGGGTACCTGCGCGGGAACACCTCGAACTGGGGCGACCTGACCAATGCGTCGATCGGCGGTCTCGCCGCCAGCCTGACCGCGCCGCTGTTCCAGGGTGGACGACTCCGCGCGGCGGTCGAGCAGCAGCGCGCCGCGGCCCTGCAGGCGCTGGCCGCGTACCGCGCGACGTTGCTCGTCGCACTCGAGGAAGCCGAGAACGCGCTGGTCGCGGTGGACGTGTCCGAACGGCGCGAGCGCGAACTGATCCTGGCCGAGGCAGCCGCCCGCAACGCCACCGCCCTTGCGCGCAGCCAGTACCAGGCAGGCATCATCGATTTTTCCGCGCTGCTCGACGCGGAGCGCACCCTGCTCACGAGCGAAAGCGGCCGCGCCGGCGCGCAGGCCGATCGCGCCACGGCCGCCGTGCAGCTGTTCAAGGCGCTCGGCGGCGGGTGGGAAGTCGCGCCCGCGCCGCGCACGTTGACGACACCGTTTCCGTGACGGCATCCCCGCAAGGCATCCCCTGAAGGCAGCAATGGACCCGCAGACACCAGACACGCCGCAACGCCCCGGGCTCGATGAGTTTCTCGGTCGCAGGCCGCCCTCTCGGCGCGCGCGGCTACTGCGCCAGGCGCTGCCGTTTGCGGCCGTGCTGCTGCTTGCGCTCGCCGCCCTGTTTTTCACGCGCCGCGAACCGCCGCCGAGCTTTGCCACGCAGCAGGTGCAGCGCGGCGACTTGCGCGTCACGGTCTCGGCCACCGGCAATCTGCAGCCGACCAACGAAGTCGAAGTGGGGTCGGAGCTGTCGGGCCTGGTGACCGAAGTGAACGTCGACAACAACGACCAGGTGACGCGCGGCCAGGTCCTGGCCCGCATCGACACGGCGCGGCTGCAGGACTCGATCACGCAGAGCAAGGCGTCGCTGCAGTCGGCGGTGGCCGACGTCGCGCAGGCGGAGGCCACGGCACAGCAGACCAAGGCAGCGCTCGCGCGCTTCGAGGAAGTGCATGCCCTGTCGGGCGGCCGGGTACCGTCGGCTGCGGAACTCGACACGGCCAGGGCCGAATACGCGCGGGCGATCGCCGGTGTCCGTACGGCAGAGGCCGGGGTCGCGCGCGCGCGCGCGCAACTGTCCTCCGACCAGACCCAGTTTTCCAAGGCGCTCATCCTGTCGCCCGTCACCGGCGTGGTGCTGTCGCGGCAGATCGAGCCGGGACAGACCGTCGCCGCGTCGTTCAACGCGCCCGTGTTGTTCGTGATTGCCGAGGACCTGAGCGCAATGCGCCTGGAAGTGAAGGTGGACGAGGCGGATGTGGGCCAGGTGGCTGCCGGCCAGTCGGCCACCTTCCAGGTGGATGCCTTCCCGGGCCGCACCTTCCCCGCGCAAGTCGAGCGCGTGGACGTCGGCGCCAACGCAGGCACCGGCTCCACGACGTCGAGCTCTTCGTCCACCGTCGTGGCCTACACGGCGGTGCTGGCGGTGAACAACAGCGATTCGACGCTGCGTCCTGGCATGACAGCGACGGCGGAGATCGTCACCAGCGAGAAAAAGGACGTGCTGCTGGTGCCCAATGCGGCCCTGCGATTCTCGCCCGACGGCGGCGCCAAGGAACGCACCGGGGTCACCAAGGTCCTGATGCCGGGCCCCCCTCGCGGCACCGCCAGCGCCCAGTCGCGCGAAGTGAAGATCGGACGCGGCAGCGCCCAGCAGGTCCACGTGCTCGGGGCAGACGGGCAACCGCAGCCGGTCGCGGTGACCACGGGCGACACCAACGGGACGCTGACCGAGGTTACGGGCGACTCGCTGCGTGCAGGCGACGCAGTCATCACGGGTGTGCTCGCCGCAGGGACTCCCAGTGGCCGATGAGCCGGGCCAGCCACTGATCCAGCTGCGCGGCGTGACCAAGACGTTTGGGTCCGGCGTGGCCAGCTTCCAGGCCCTGCGTGGCGTCGATTTCGAAGTCAGGGCAGGTGATTTCGTGGCCGTGATGGGGCCGTCGGGCTCGGGCAAGTCGACGATGATGAACATCCTCGGCTGCCTCGACGTGCCGACCAGCGGCGAGTTCCTGTTCGAGGGCTATCACGTCGAGAAGCTGACGCGCGACGAGCGCGCGCTTGCTGCGGCGGCGCTACCTCGGTTTCGTGTTCCAGGGCTTCAACCTGCTGGCACGGACGAGCGCGCTCGAGAACGTCGAGCTGCCCCTGCTGTATCGCGGCGAAAAGCCGCAGGCCCGGCGCAAGGCAGCGATGGCCGCGCTGGACCAGGTGGGGCTGGCCGAATGGTGGAACCACACGCCCGCCGAACTGTCGGGCGGGCAGCAACAGCGGGTCGCGATCGCGCGCGCAATCGTCACTTCGCCGCACGTGCTGCTGGCGGACGAGCCGACAGGCAACCTCGACACCGCGCGGTCGCTCGAGATCATGCAACTGCTGACCGGCTTCAATGCGGCCGGGATCACCATCCTGATGGTGACGCACGAAGCCGAGATGGCCGCGTACGCGCACACGATCGCGCACGTGCGCGATGGGCTCGTCGACCAGGTCGAGGTGCGCGTTCGGTGAGCATGCTCGGCCCGATTTTCGTGCTGGCGGTGCGCGAGATACGGCGCCACCTGTTGCGCTCGTTCCTGACGGTGCTCGGCATCGTGATCGGCGTGGCGGCCGTCGTCACGATGGTGACGCTGGGCAACGGCGCCACGGCCGCCGTGCGCGAACAGATCTCCGGGCTCGGCGTGAACATCCTGCAGGTTCGTCCGGGCCAGGGTTTCGGCCGTGGCGGTGGCGGCCCCGCGCCCGCCGACTTCGACATGGACGACGTCGCCGCCATACGCGACCAGGTGGCCGGTGTCGTCGTGGTTGCGCCGCTCGCGCAATCCTCGGGCACGGCCGTGCGCAACGCAGCGAACTGGTCGACGACCGTGCAGGGCACGACCGCCGACTATTTCACCGCGCAACAGTGGGACACGGCGTCGGGGCGGGTGTTTTCTGCACGACCGAAGAGCAGGCGGGCAAGGCCGTGTGCGTGATCGGCTCGACCGTGCAGCGCAACCTGTTCCGGTCGGAAGACCCGGTGGGCCAGCGCTTCCGCATTCGCGGCCTGTCCTGCCTCGTGATCGGGACGCTCGTGTCGCGCGGGCAGGGCGGCTTCGGCAATGACCAGGACGACGTCGTGCTGATGCCGATCAAGGCCGTGCAGCGGCGCCTGACGGGCAACCGCAACGTGCGGCTCATGATGGTGAAAGTCGACCCGGCCTACGACACCGCAGCCGTCACGGCCTCGCTGCAGTCGTTGCTGCGCGAGCGTCGCAACATCCGCGGCGCGAAGCAGGACGATTTCAACATCTTCGACACGGCGCAGATATCGCAGACGCTGCAGGGCACCACCCGGATCCTCACCGCGCTGCTCGGCGCGGTGGCAGCCGTGAGCCTGCTCGTGGGCGGCATCGGCATCATGAACATCATGCTGGTGTCGGTGACCGAGCGGACGCGCGAAATCGGCATCCGTCTCGCCATCGGCGCCGTCGGGCGCGAGGTGCTGCTGCAGTTCCTCGTGGAAGCCGTCGTGCTGGCCTGTCTCGGCGGGGTGATCGGCCTGCTGCTGGCACTGGTCGCCAGCTGGTCGCTGGCACCGCTGCTGGGCGTGCCGTTCATGTTCGACGTCCGGATCAACGTCGTGGCTTTCGTCTTCTCGGCGCTGATCGGCGTGATTTTCGGGTATTTCCCCGCCCGCCGGGCCGCGCAGCTCAATCCGATCGACGCGCTGCGCCACGAGTGAACCCGCCGGCCGGGTTCACCGGGCAACGGGACTCAACGGACGAGGAAATCCCGCGTCAGCCGCACCACTTCCTCCGCTTCGCCTTCCAGCACGCTGCCGGTCGACGAGGCGAGTTCGACGCGACGCGCGTCGCGCAGCAGCGGCTCGGTGCGACCGGTCGATTCCCACAACTCGTCCCGCGCCCGCAGGATCATGACCGGCAGCCGGAGCAGCGGCAGCCGCTCGCCGACCTGGAAATGGCTGTCCGACCCGGGGATGCCGATCAGGACGAGGCGGCGGACCTGCTCAGGCCGCGCCAGCGCCAGTTCGATGGCCGCCAGTGAACCGGACTGGAAGCCGATCACGTCGACCTGCTTGAGACGCAGCGAATCGATCAGGTCGATGAACGCGGCAGCCTGGTCGGCGATGGTCGGCACATGGTCGGGCGCTTCCGACTCGCCACTGCCAGGCAGGTCGGGCGCGTAGACGCTGCGGTCGCGACCGAGGTCGCGCAGCACGGGGCGAAACGCGCGGCCCGTCAGGTTGGTCGGCGGTACGCAGAGCAAGGGGGTGAGTTCGTCGAAGCCACCGCTCGACGGAAAGGAAGTGTGCAAGTGCAACTGGCCGAAGCGGCAGTCGACGTACATCTTGCGCAGGTGGATGGTCACGGGCGGGGAGCTCCTGCTCGAAAGGGCGGCGCTGCGGGCAATCGTGCGTTCGGAGGTGCGGGTCACTGGGCTGGTCCTCGGTGAGCAGTCGTAGGCGTGCTGCGCATTCTCCGCGCGCACGCTTGCGCTCACGTTGATTCAGCTCTCACTCCGGCCGCGATCGGCATGACTTAATGCTGCACTTCATCGCGGGCGGCAGTCCACCCGCACGGCAGGAAAATTATGTCGCCTCGGGCTCACGCCGTGTCGAGGTACCACTCGTAGTCGCGATCGCTGACGAGCGCACCGAACTTTTCCGCTTCCTGGCGCTTGATCGCCAGGAACACGTCGAGAAAGCCCGAACCGAGCGTGTCGCGTACGAAAGCGGAGCGCGCCGCCGCCTCGAGCGCAACGTGCCATTGGGTCGGCAGCGTGCGTGCGGGGGGTTGCGCGTAGGCGTTGCCCGTCACGGGCGGGCCCGGGTCGAGGCGCCGCTCGATCCCATGCAGCATGCCACCGAGGACCAGCGCCGCAACCAGGTACGGATTGGCGTCCGCGCCGGCAACGCGATGCTCGACGTGCCGGCTCGCGGGTGGACCCGCCGGTACGCGCAAGCTCACCGAGCGGTTATTGACGCCCCACGCGACGGCGACCGGGGCGTAGCTCATCGAGCGGAAGCGGCGATACGAGTTCGCGTTCGGCGCATAGATGGCCATGCCGTCCGCCAGCGTCTCCTGCAGGCCGCCAATGGCGTGGCGCAGCAGCGGGCTGCCGGCGGGTTCGTCCGCGGCGCAGGCATTGGCGCCCGTGCTGTCCGCCAGGCTGGCATGCAGGTGCAGCCCCGATCCCGCGTGTTGCGCAAACGGCTTCGCCATGAAGCAGGCCACGCGACCGTGCCGTGCCGCGACGCCCCGCACGGCCCGCTTGAACAGGATCGCCTCGTCGACCGCGCGCAGCGCATCGGCGCGATGCTCGAGCGTGATCTCGAACTGACCCGGCGCGTACTCCGACATCAGGGTGCGCACTGGCAGGCCGAGTGCCTTCGCGGCGGCATACAGGTCGTCGAACAACGGCGACATGTCATCCAGCCGGCCGAGGCCGTAGGCGTCGATGCGCTGGCGCCGCGCGCCGCTCAACATGCCTGCGGTGGGGACCAGCTGGCCGGCGGCGTCGCGCTCGAGCAGGTAGAACTCGAGTTCGACCGCGACGACGGGCGTGAAGCCAGCACTTTCGCAGCGTGCCACGACACGCGCGAGTGCATGTCGCGGATCGGCCCGCGCCGGCGTGCCGTCGAGCTCGAACATCGTGCCCAGCACGTGTGCCGTGGGGCGCGTGAGCCAGGGGATCCGCGCGAGCGACCCGGCCACGGGGCGGCAGCACTGATCGGCATCGCCCACGGCCCAGACCAGGCCCGTGTCTTCGACGTCCTCGCCCGTGACGTCCAGGCCGAGGATCGAACCCGCCACGTTGCGACCACCCTGGTACAGGGCTGCGAGTTCTTCGCACGCCACGTTCTTGCCGCGGCCGACGCCGCACGCATCCGTGATGACCAGCTGCACGGCCTCGATGTCGCGATTGGCGTCGAGGAACGCCTGTGCTTGCGCCGCGGTGCCGACGCCGCGCGGCGTAGCGATGGTTGCTTGCATGGTGGTCGTGGCCTGTTGCTGCGGCCTGCAATGCATAGTGACGGATGCACTCGCGCAGTGGCAAGCTCACCGCCGTTCGTCGCACGCCCGGGAGGGCACCTGGGATGCCCGCAGCGTATTCGATCAGCCGGGACGTGCCGCTCGCCGGGCGCAACACGTTCGGTCTCGAAGTGCAGGCCTGCGCTTTCGCCACCGTGCACGACGCCGCCGCGCTGCCAGCGCTGCTGGCCGAACCGGCGCTGCAGGGACGGCCGCAGATGGTGCTCGGCGCCGGCAGCAACGTGCTGTTCGCGGAGGCACGCTACGACGGGTGCCTGCTGCACCTCGTGTGCCGTTCCACGCGCATCCTGCACGACGAGGGCGACAGCGTGCTGGTGCATGTGGAAGCCGGCTGCGAGTGGGACGCACTCGTGGACTGGACGCTCGACCAGGGTCTGCAGGGTCTCGAGAATCTCGCCCTGATACCCGGGCAGGCGGGCGCCGCGCCGATCCAGAACATCGGCGCTTACGGCGTCGAGGTCGGCCGCTTCATTGCAGCCGTGCACGCCTACGATCGCGCGGCAGCCGACTTCGCCAGGCTCAGCCACGCGCAGTGCGCATTCGGCTATCGCGACAGCGTCTTCAAGCGCGAACCCGGGCGTTGGATCGTCACCGCGCTGGAGCTGCGCCTGCCGCGCGGCGGCGAGCCGAACCTCGGCTACGCCGGCCTGCGCGAGGAACTCGGCGCGATGGGCGGGCTCGAGCCGACGCCGCGCAACGTCGCCGCGGCGGTGCGCCGCATCCGTCGTCGCAAGCTGCCGGACCCGGCGGTCACCGGCAACGCAGGCAGCTTCTTCAAGAATCCGGTGGTGTCGCAGGCCGTTGCCGCCGGGCTGCAGGAACGCCTGGCAGGCTTGCCCGTGTTTCCAGCCGCGAACGAAGGCGAGCGCAAGCTCTCGGCCGCATGGCTCATCGAGCAGGCGGGCTGGCGCGGCTACCGCGACGGCGATGCGGGCATCTCGGCGCAGCATGCGCTGGTGCTGGTCAATCTTGGCCACGCCACGGGACCGCAGTTGCTCGCGGTGGCGCGGCGCGTGATGGCGTCGGTGCAGGAAAAGTTCGGCGTCACGCTCGAACCCGAGCCGCGCATCGTGTGCGCGGCCGTGGACCCGCTGCGTTAGGCGCCGAGGGCTCCGGCCGCAGTCACGCGTCGAACGCCAGCGCGACGCGCAGCCGCGTCGTTTGCAGCGTCGCCTCTTTCATCACCTCGTGCAGTGTCGGTGCGATCCATGCCGAGCCGCCCGAACAACGGCAGCGACGCCAGCGCAATTTCCAGCTCGTCCGCCTGGCCGACGAACGATGCCGAACGCACTGCCACGCAAAGGATGTCCGTGAGGTCGCGCGCGCCGACGTCATGCCGGTCGACCTGGTCCTGGTCACCGATCGCGTCCGCGATGGCATCCCCCAGGCCCCAGTTGTGCGCGATCGCCTTGCCGATCGACGCCTGCCAATCGTGCATCAGCACGTCGCGCGTGGCCGGGTTGCGGAACAGCGCATGGTGCTTGTCGGAGCGCGCGAGCAGGTAAACGCTGCCGATGTTGTGCAGCAGGCCCGCGATCAGCGCGACGTCCGGCGGTGCTGCTCCGGTCCGCACCGCGAGCACGCGCGCGATCGACGCCACCAGCGTGCTGCGCTCCCACAGCCGTGCCAGGTCCTCGCTCAGGTACTCGTGCGCTTGCGCCGACAGGATCTTTTCCATCACGTACGGCAGCGCCGCGCTGCGGACGTTGTCGGGCCCGACTCGCGTCACCGCCAGCTTCAGGTCGGTGAAAGTCCGGGTGCCACGGGCATCGGCCTTGTTGTTGGCGATGCCGAGCACCTTGGCGGCAAGGCCCGCGTCGGCCGCAATGACGCGGGTCATCAGGGTATTGCTCAGTTCCTCACCGTCGAGCGCGCGTTGCAGGCGTTGCGCGACATCGGGGCAGGTCGGCAGGTCGATGCGCCCGTGCGAGAGCTCTGCGGCCAGCGACTGGACGAATTCGAAGGCGCTCTGGCTCTCGTCGACGACCGCTTTGCCGATACCCGTCTCGTCGGGCACCCAGTTCCAGGTCGTACGTTCGGGGACTTGAACAGCAGCCATGGCCTCAACCCTCCACTTGCCGCCGGAGGCACGCCTGGATGGCGTGTTTCTTACCGTCGGCAGGGCAAAGTATGGCTGCGCTGCAAGAGCAGGCAGGACGAGACGGAACCCGACTGGACTATTCTCCGGCTCGCTTGCGGGAATTGCGCCGTATGTACTGCCCGCAACTGTGACGCAGTTGCAGGAAGCCGTGCCTGATCGCGCTTACCAGGCGCCGGTGTTGGGCATGCTCGCCCACGGCTCGGCGGGCGGCCGCGCGCCACCCTGCTGCAGCAGCTCGATCGAAATGTTGTCGGGCGAACGCACGAACGCCATGCGTCCGTCGCGGGGCGGACGGTTGATGGTCACACCCATGTCCTGGAGGCGCCGGCAGGTCGCGTAGACGTCCTCGACCTCGTAGGCCAGGTGGCCGAAGGCGCGGCCGATGCCGTATTCCTGCGGATCCCAGTTGTAGGTGAGTTCGACCTGCGCCGACTCGTCCCCCGGCGCGGCGAGGAAGATGAGCGTGAACCGACCCTGCGGGTAGTCATTGCGACGTACTTCACGCAGACCAAGACCCTCGCAATAGAACCGCAGCGACGCGTCGAGGTCGGTGACGCGGACCATTGTGTGCAGGTACTTCATGTCCGAATACTATCCCGGGAGTCACGATCCCGGCGACGACACTTGCGATCCTCCGGTTTCCGACGCAGGCTCGCACCCCATGAATGGCAATGATTCGTCGTACTGGCGGGCGCTGTTTGCGCCGGTCATCGTCGCACTGGCCAGCACTGCTGGCTGTGTGTCGCCCGCAATAAGCTCTGGGCTGCCGGCCGATGCTCCGGCGACGACCACTGCGCCGCAGGTCGACCAGCGCATCCTGGGCTCCGCCGACGCACCGGTGATGATCGTCGAGTTCACGGACCTGCAGTGCCCCCACTGCGCACGGTTCGCCCGCGACACCTGGCCGCAGCTGCGTGAACGCTACGTCGACACCGGCAAGGTCCGGTTCGCAACTCGCGACCTGCCCCTGCCGTTCCACGAGTTCGCCCTGCCCGCCGCCGTGGCGTCACGCTGCGCGGGACGACAGGGCAAATTCTGGGAATACCGCGAAGCACTGTTTCGCGACCAGTCAAGCCTGGGGCAGGGTCGTTATGCCGAGCTGGCTGGTACGTTCGGACTGGACACCACGCGCTTCGAGGCCTGCCGGGCCGACCCCAAGGTGGCGCAGGAGGTGCGTGCGGACATGAAGCTGGCGGCGTCGAGCGGCATCTCGGCGACGCCGTCGTTCGTGATCGGTCGTGTCGTCAACGGCCAGTTCGAGGGTGAGGTGCTTGCCGGAGCACAGCCCTTCGAGGTCTTCCAGCAGCGGCTCGAATCACTGCTGCAGCAGCCGCAGGAGTAACCCGCTCGCCGCGGCGGCAAGCAGGACGGGTCCGAGCGGCCAGCGGGTGCGCTCGAGGAGCCACCACGCACCCAGCGCGATCAGCACCGCGAACCCGTCGGGCGGCGAGCGCCACCCTTGCGGGAACAATACGACCTGGGCCAGCAGCACGGCCAGCGTGGCGATGACGCCGACCACGGCGGCCGTGATCGCACCGAGCGCTGCCTCGATGCGCGCGTTGCGCGTCAGTCGCTCGACGTGGGGGGCGCCGAGCAGGATGAACATGAACGACGGCAGGAACGTGGCCCAGCTCGCGAGCGCCCCTGCCAGCAACGCCGAGCCGAGTGGCGACAGGTCGCCGGGCTGGTTCCACCCGGCCATGAATCCCATGAACTGCAGCACGATCACCAGCGGGCCCGGCGTGGTCTCGGCGAGCGCGAGTCCGGCGACGGACTGGTCTGCACTGACCCACGCCAGCGTGTCCACGAGCTGGCTGGTGACGTAGGCGAGCACCGCGTAGGCGCCGCCGAACGTGATCAGCGCAGCCTTGGTGAAGAACAGGTAAATCCGGCTCCACAGCGAGTGCCCGCCGAGCGCCAGCGTGACGGCGAGCAGCGGCAGCAGCCAGAGCACGAGTCCCACCAGGGCGACCTTGGCCGATTGCGCACCGGATGCCGGCCGCAGGGCCGCCTGCGGTTCGGTGCGGGCTGCCGCATTGCGCGAGGCACAGGCACCGATGCCTGCCGCCACCAGCAGCACGATCGGGAACGGCACCCGCGCGAATTCCATGGCGAGGAAGGCGCCAGCGGCGAGCGCGGCCAGCAACGGTGTCTTGAGCGCACGCCGGCCGATTCGCGGCCAGTGCCTGCAGCACGAGCGCAATGACCGCGGCCTGCAAGCCATACAGCAAGCCGGCCACCCAGGGCAGCGAGCCGTGCATGACGTATACATACGAGAGCGCAAACAACAGCACGATGGCCGGCAGGATGAACCCGAGGCCGGCCACGATGCCGCCGCGCACGCCGTGCATTTTCCAGCCGAGGAAGATCGCGAGCTGCAGCGCCTCGGGACCCGGCAGCACCATGCAGAAATTGAGTGCGCGCGTGAACTCGCCTTCTGCCAGCCAGCGCCGGCGGTCGACGATTTCACGGTGCAGGATGGCGATCTGCCCGGCGGGTCCGCCGAAGGAGACGAAGCCGAGCCGGGCCCAGAAGCGCGCGGCTTCGACGAAGGACGGCGCCGCGGAAGCTGCCGGTGCGTTCAGAACATTTCCGAAGCGCCGGACTCGCTCGACGGACGCGTTGGCAGTTCGCGCGATTCGATGAAGTCGCCGGTGATCATCTCGTCATAGGCCTGGCCCGGGCCGACCATGGGGTAGACGCCGGCCTCGGTGTCGATGATCACCTCGAGGAACGCGGGACCCTTGAACTCGACGAACTCGCGCACCACGCGCGTCACGTCGGCCTTGCGATCGAGGCGCACGGCGAACTGGTAGCCGTCGGCCTTCGCCGCGGCGACGAAGTCCTTCTTGTGCAGCGACTTGTCGCTCGCCGACAGGCGACCCTTGAAAAACAGCTTCTGCCACTGCTTGACCATGCCGTCGCCGAAGTTGTTCAGCACGACGACCTTGATCGGCAGGTCGTAGGTGGTGACGGTCTCGAGCTCGCCCAGGTTCATGCGGATACTGGCGTCGCCGTCGATGTCGATCACGAGCTTGTCGCGACGGGCGAACTGCGCGCCGATGGCGGCCGGCAGGCCGAAGCCCATCGTGCCCATGCTGCCGGAGGTGAGCCACAGCCGCGGCTCGCGGAAATCGAAGTACTGCGCGGCCCACATCTGGTGCTGGCCGACCCCGGTCGAGATGACGGCTTCGCCGCGGGTCAGGCGGTTGATCTCCTCGATCACGTAGTACGGCTGGATCAGCTCGCTGTCGCGGTCGTAGTTCATGGCGTGGCGGCGCTTCAACTCGGCCACGTGCGCGTGCCACGGCGACCAATCGGGCGCGAAGCCGACGTTCCTGGCGTATTGCCGCAGTTTTTCCAACGCCGGGCGCATGCGGCCGACGTGGCTCCACTGCACGCGCTTCACCTTGTTGATCTCGGAGGCGTCGACATCGATGTGCGCGATGCGCCGGGCGTTGCGCGCGAACTTGCTGGGTACCGCGGCGACGCGATCGTCGAAGCGCGCGCCAAGGCACAGCAGGAAGTCGCAGTCGTCGACGGCGTAATTCGCAAACGCAGTGCCGTGCATGCCGAGCATGTGCAGCGACAGCGGTGCGGTGGTGTCGCAGGCGCCGATTCCCATCAGCGTGGTCACCACCGGGATGCCGAAATCCTGGGCGAAAGCCCGCAAGGCCGGTGCGGACTCGCTGTGGATCACGCCGCCGCCGGCATAGATCAGGGGCCGCTTGGCCTCGCCGAGCATCTGGAAGAACTTTGCCATCTGCTCGTCGTCGAGCGCACGGGCGCGCAGCGACAGCATGCGCGAGCGGTACCCGCGGATGGGCAGCAGGCCGCTCCCGACGAACTGGCCCTGCCAGTTCTGCACGTCCTTGGGGATGTCGATCACGACCGGGCCCGGCCGGCCCGAGCGCGCGATCTCGAACGCGGTGCGCACCGTGGCCTCGAGCTTCGCGGGATCGGTGACGAGGAAGCAGTGCTTGGCGACCGCACCCATGATGTTGGAGACGGGCGCTTCCTGGAACGCGTCGGTGCCGATCGCGGTGGTACCGACCTGGCCGCAGATGACGACGATCGGTACGGAGTCGGCGGCGCAGTCGCGTACCGGCGTCACCGTGTTGGTGGCACCGGGACCGGAGGTGACGACGCACACGCCCACCTTGCCGCTGGCGCGCGCGTAGCCTGCAGCCATGAACCCGGCGCCCTGCTCGTTCGCCGGCACGATCAGCGGCATGGGCCGCGCATCCGCGGCCGCCACGTGCGACTGCTGGTCGTTGTGGCGGAAGATCGCGTCGTAGGTGGGCAGGATCGCGCCGCCGCTGTAGCCGAAGATGGTGTCGACGCCCTCGTCCACCAGCACCTGCACGATCATCTCGGCGCCACTCATGGACTGGCCGGCGCGCGGATGCTGCGCGGACGGCGTCGTGATCGGCGGGACGTTGGCGACGATGCTGTTCACGGGGCGGACTCTTGCGGTGGGAAGGTGGCCTTGTTGCGCTGCAAACGAGACTAACAGCCGCCGAGGCCACGAGTCCATCTAGGCGGCACTGCCGCGATCCCCTATCCTGCAGCCTGCGACGCGACGCTATCGAGGCGTCGTTTTTACAACAGAATCATATAGATACAGCCGACCCGGAGCCCGCCACCATGGCCAGCATGCGCCACATCATCGCCATCACGCTGCAGAACGAATCCGGCGCCCTGAGCCGCGTGGCGGGCCTGTTCTCCACCCGCGGCTACAACATCGAATCGCTGAACGTGGCGCCGACCGACGATCCGACGGTGTCCCGCCTCACCCTGGTCACCACCGGCAACGAGGCCGTGATCCACCAGATCACGCAGCAGTCGCTGAAGCTGGTCGACGTGGTCGACGTCGAGGACGTCACGCGCGAGGAACATTTCGAGCGCGAGCTGCTGCTGATCAAGGTGAAGGCGAAGGCGACGCAGGTCGGCTCGCTCTGGTCGGCCACCCAGCGGGCGGGCGGACGCGTGCTGTGGGACGCTGCCGACAGCTTCACCATCGAACTCACCAGCAGTGAGGCGGACATCAACCGCTTCATGGCCGAGGTCGCGAACTTCGGCGAAGTGCTCGAAGTGGTGCGCAGTGGCGCGCTCGCGATCCAGAAGGGCCGGCATACGCTCGAGGGCTGAACTTCTTGGCGCCTTTTCCGCTGCGTGGGAAGCAGCCACTCGCTGCGCAGCAATCAGTTGCTGCGCAGCAGACAGTTGCTCCGAGGTCCTTGCCCGAGCTTGGATTGGCGGCGCGTCTGGGTCTGGGCGTGCGCTTCCGGGCCTTTTCCGCTGCGTGGAAAGCAGGCACTCGCTGCGCAGCAGACAGTTGCTCCGAGGTCCTTGCCCCGAGCTTGGAAAGGCAGACACGCGCTCTGGGCAAGGACCTCGGAGCAACTGTCTGTGACACAGCGGCTGAGCGTCAATTTCCGCAACGGAAAAGATCGCGCGGCCCGCACTTCCCGGCTACTTGTGGCGCCGGGGGGCGTGGCTTCAGGGTTCTCTTCCGCGCTCCGTGTCGGACGCCGCAGCTCGAACGCAGGAGCGAAGCGGCACTGCGGCCTGGTCGCTGCCGCGCTGGCACCATCGCTTCGCTCCCGTTCGAGCAAGGCTCGCCGTGATTCGTGCGGTTCCTCCGCGCGAATCACGCTGCGCGGTAGACCCGGAGCGCGGAAGAGAACCCTGAAGCCACGCCCCCTGGCGTCACACTCAGCCGCATGAATGGCGGGCTAACCCGCAATGGAATCGCCGCGATCAGGGCAGCTCCCCGAACCCGATGTACCCTTCCTGCAGCGTCTCAAGCGCAGCGCGCACTGGCGCCGGAACCGGCACCGGCCGTCGCGTCACGCGGTCGACATAAACATGGACGAACCGCCCGAGGGCCGCAGGCTCCGGCTCCTGGTTACGGAACAGCCCGATGCGGTACACCACGCTCGAGTTGCCGAGCCGCTCGAGCGCGAGTCCCACGTGCACGGTGTCCGGGAAGCTCAGTTCGCTGATGAACCGGCAGCTCGATTCCGCGACGATGCCGATCGACGGCAATTCCCGCACATCGCAGCCGCTCGCCTCGATCAGGTAGCCGTTCACGGCGGTGTCGAAGTAGGAGTAATAGACGACGTTGTTGACGTGACCGTACTGGTCGTTGTCCATCCAGCGCGTCGTAATCGTGCGCAGCACGCGGAATTCGCCCCGGCGCAGCGGTTGCTGCGCGGACTCGACGACTGCTTCTTGCGGGCTCATGCCTGTCTTGCTCCAACAGCGCGCCGGTCTGTCGGCGCCTGCGGCATTATTGCAGTGGAGCGGCAGGGAGTGCTTGGGCTACGCTCGGTCCATGCTCAAGACCAAAGCTGCCGTGCTGCGCGAGCTGGGCCGGCCCGGCCCCTACGCGCAATCGCGCCCCCTCGTGATCGAGGAAGTCGACCTGGCGCCGCCCGGTCCCGGGGAGGTGCTGGTGCGGGTACGGGCCGCGGGCCTGTGCCACTCCGATCTCTCAGTCATCGACGGCAACCGTCCGCGGCCGCTGCCGATGGTGCTCGGCCATGAAATGGCGGGCGTGGTCGAGGAAACCGGCACCGGCGTCACCGACCTGCAACGCGGCGACCACGTCGTCGCGTCGTTCGTGCCCAGCTGCGGCGTCTGCGGGCCCTGCGTGGCCGGCCGTCCCGCACTGTGCGAGCCCGGCCTTGCCTCGAACACGGCAGGCACGCTGCTGTCGGGGGAGCGCCGGCTCTGCCAGCACGGCTCGCCGCTCCATCACCACCTCGGCGTCTCGGGGTTCGCGGAGTGGGCCACCGTCTCGCGTCGCTCGCTGGTGCGTGTCGATCCCACGTTGCCGTTCGCCGAGGCCGCGCTGTTCGGTTGCGCCGTGATCACGGGTGTCGGCGCGGTCGTGAACACCGCGGCCATGCCCAAGCTGTCGACGCTGGCGGTGATCGGGCTCGGCGGGGTCGGCCTCGCCGCGCTGCTCGCGGGCCGCATGCTCGAAGCAACCGCGGTCATCGCGATCGATCTCAACGAGTCGAAGCTCGCCAAGGCGCGCGAGCTGGGCGCAACGCTCGCCATCAATGCAGCGGACACCGACTGCGTCGAGCGCGTGCGCGAGGCGAGCGGCGGCGGCGTCGCCTATGCCTTCGAGATGGCGGGCTCCGCGCGCGCGCTCGAGCTGGCCTATCGCGTGACGCGCCGGGGCGGCACGACGGTCTCCGCCGGCCTGCCGCACCCGCAGCAGCAGGTCGCGTTCTCGCACGTCAGTCTCGTCGCCGAGGAACGCACGCTGAAGGGCAGTTACCTGGGCAGCTGCGTACCCGAGCGCGACATTCCGCAGTACATCGACTGGTACCGCGCAGGCCGGCTTCCCGTCGACCAGCTGTTGAGCGAGCGCATCACGCTGGCCGACATCAACGGCGCATTCGACCGGCTCGCCGCCGGCGCATCGGTCCGCCAGGTGATCGAGATTGGTTGAACGGCTGCTCGATTTCCGCGAGGAAGGCGCGACGGCAAGCTGGCGCTCGATCGACGACGTCGTGATGGGCGGCGTCTCGCACAGCGCGCTGCTCCCGTACGCCGTGGGTGTCGCCAGTTTCTCGGGCGTGGTATCGCTCGACCAGGGCGGCGGGTTCGCCTCGGTGCGCACCGAACCCCAGCGCTGGCGCACCGCGGGCGCGCGATCGTTCGTGCTGCGCTGCCGGGGCGACGGCCGGCACTACAAGTTCACGGCGCGCGTCGACGATGGCTTCGACGGCATGCAGTACCAGGCGCGCTTCGCGCCGCCGCGCGGTGAATGGGCCGAGATCGAATTGCCGCTCGACGATTTCGTCGCGAGTTTTCGCGGCCGGGCGGTGACGACGGCTGGACCGCTCGACCCGTCGAAGATCCGGCAACTCGGGCTCATGGTCAGCGACAAGCAGGCCGGCCCTTTCGAACTGTTGATCGAGTGGGTGGGTGTCGCCCTCACCCGGGCCGCGCCCGGCGCCTCCGGCCTGTCGCGGGAGCGGTAATTCAGAACCGCGCTTTCGTCTCGACGACGAACTGCACGCTGTCGACGTCGTTGCCGCCGTCGAGCGGAAACGCGAGGTCGACGTGGATGACGTTGCCGAACGCCGAGCGGCTCGAACCCAGCCGCACGCCCACGCCAAAATTCTTGAGCAGGCCGTCGCTGGTGGCGCCGGTCACGTCGGTGCCCCAGGTGCGCCCCATGTCGAAAAACGCCGCGCCCGCCACGTGGAACAGGCGGAACGGATACCAGCCGGTGTAGTAGCGCTCTTCGAGCGTGAGCAGTGCCCGGGACGTGCCTGCCTGGTAACGCAGGGGATAGCCGCGCAGCCCTTCTTCGCCGCCGAGCAGGATCTGCCGCTCGGCGTCGAGGTCCTCGCTGGTCGTGCCGTTGAGGGTGGCGAAGAATTTCGTGCGCTCGGACGTCGTCCGGTAATAGCGGGCCTCGGCCGAGAGCACGGCATTGCGCAAGCCTTCGTTCTCGACGCGACCCGAGGCCGTGCCCGTCAGGAACAGCGAGCTTCGAGCGTCGAAGTCCCAGCCATTCTGCGCGTACGCACTGAACAGCAGCGCGTCGCGGTCCGATCCCAGCGTGCCCGACGCGTAACCGATGCGCGCGCCTGCGCGCAATCCGAGCAGCACGTCCTCGGTGCGTTCGATCTGGTCCTGGTTGGTGCGCTCCTGGTACTTGTCCTGCAGCAGGTCGAATCCCACCCACGGGTACACCAGCTCCCGGTCCTCGGGCAGCGGGCCGCCGAGATCCTCGTCCACCAGGGCAGCAAACTGATTGCGCTGGTACGTCACGCCCGCCGTCCAGCGCCGTACCCAACCCTGCTGCAGGCCCGCTGACCAGCCGCCGTAAACCTCCACGAACTGCTCGTCGTGCTCGAACTTGCCCACTTCCTCGCCATAGGCGTAGCGCGGATCGTTGCGGATGGAATCGAACAGGTACGTGCCGCGCGCGCGGCGCGTATCGAGCGCGTAGAACGGCAGGTCGAGCCGCAGTGCCTGGGTGCTGCCGTCATCGGCATCGCTGTACACCACGCCGAGGCGCGTCCACGTGGAGTGGAAGTGCGGATCGAAGTAGCCGAAGGTGAGCGACTCCCGGTCCACGTCGTTGGCCCAGCCGAACGAAAGCTGTTGCCCGTTGCCGAGGAGGTTTTTTTCCTCGAGCTCGATCGACGTCGTGTTGGCGCCGCCCTGGCGGCTGAAGTTGATGCCGGGATTCAGGGTCCAGGTGTCGCGCGTGCGCACCTGCAGCACGACTTTGTTGCCGTCGTACGCAACGGGCCGGATCCATGCGTCATACAGATAATCGTTGCCGCGCAGGATGCGTTCGGTCTCGTCGATCTTCCGCTGCACGTAAGGCTCGCCGGTTTCGAACAGCAACTGGTGCTCGATGATCGGCTTGCGCGTGTTGATGTGCAGCTTGTTGGCGGTGCGATAGAGCCACTTGTCTTCGGACGGAATCGACGGATCGAAGATGTCGCCGACCTCGATGCGGATCTCGCCGATCACCGCTCCGGCCGCCTCGAGTTCGGCGCCCGAGGGAATGCCGGCAGGCCAGTCATGGATGATTTCCTGGGCAGCGCGCGCCGGAGCCGCAGCGCCCAGGGCCAACAGCAACAGCGTCAATGCACGTCGACGTAGGGTCGATGCGCTCAGGGCAGCAATACCGTGGAGCCGACGGTGCGGCGATCCTGCAGGTCGCGATGCGCCTGCCGTACGTCACGCATCGGGTAGGTCTGGCCGATCTCGATGCGCACGACGCCGCGGCCGATCACGTCGAACAGCTCGGCCGCGGACTTGAGCAGGTCGGCCCGCCGTGCGGTGTACGCGAACAACGTGGGGCGCGTCAGGAACAGCGAGCCACGCCTGGCCAGCTCGAGTGGCGCGAACGGGGCCACCGGGCCCGACGCGTTGCCGAAGGTGACCATCAGGCCGAGCGGACGCAGCGAGTCGAGCGAGGCGAAGAACGTGTCCTTGCCGACGGAGTCGTACACCACATGCGCGCCCTGCCCGCCCGACAACTCCTTGACGCGCACGGCCAGGTCGTCGCGCCCCTGGAGCAGCACGTCCTTGCAGCCCATGCCGCGCACGACCGCCGCCTTTGCCTCGCTGCCGACGACGGCGATCACGTGTGCGCCCAGGTGCAACGCCCATTGCACCAGGATGCTGCCGACGCCGCCGGCTGCTGCGTGCACCACGACCACCGTGCCCTTGCGCACCTTGTACGTGCGGCGCAGCAGGACCTGTGCGGTCATGCCCTTGAGCAACGCCGCGGCTGCCAGCCGGTCGCTGACGCCTTCCGGCACCGGCACCAGTTGTGCGGCTGGGAGCACGCGTTCCTCGGCGTAGGCGCCGGGAGTGGTCGACGCGTAAGCCACACGCTCGCCCACCTTGAACTCGCTCACGCCGGGGCCGATGGCTTCGACCACGCCCGCCGCCTCGCGCCCGAGGCCGCCCGGCAGCTGCCCGCCATACAGGCCCGTTCTTTCGTAGATGTCGATGAAGTTGAGGCCGACCGCCGTCTGCCGCAGCAGCACTTCGCCGCGGCCGGGCGTCGCCTCGGCGACCGCTTCCCACTGCATCACCTCGGGGCCGCCGTGCGCGTGGATACGAATGGCATGGGACATGGACACACCGGGCGCGTGATAGGTGAATGGAATGATGACGACCGGAGTGCCATTCCGGTAGTGGACTCACCGCAACCCGGGACGTTCCCCTGTGTGAGACTCCGCCGTCAGCCCGAATCAACCGCCGCTGACTTCAGGCAGGCGGTGCGAGGGGAGCCGTGGTGATGACGAGGTCGGCGACAGGCCGCCCGCCGACCAGGTGTTCCTGCAGGATGCGCTCGAGGTTGGCGGGAGTGCAGCTGCGATACCAGGTGCCGTCGGGATAGACGACGGCGACTGGCCCCGCCGTGCAGATGCGCAGGCAGTGCGCCTTGGTCCGCATCACTCCGCCGGCGACGTCGACGAGCCCCAGTTCCCGAAACCGGCGCTTGAGGTAGTCCCAGCTTTCTTCAGAACGCGCGACCGGCGCGCACTTGCCGCCGGCGACGCACAGGAAGATATGCCGCTGCTGCCGCCCTATGGCCAGCTTGTCGACGGCGCGGGCGAGGGCCTCGTCGAGCGAAGAATCAGTCATGGCGTCGCCTCGGTTCCGGTGGTCCGGAACCGATGCTAGCGCGCGGGGCCCGTCAAAGGGCCTGGTCGTCAGCCTCGCCCGTGCGAATGCGGATGGCGCGCTCGAGGTCGGAGATGAAGATCTTGCCGTCGCCGACCTTGCCGGTGCGGGCGGCCGAGACGATCGCCTCGACCACCTGGTCGACCAGCGATTCCTTCACGGCCACCTCGATGCGCGTCTTCGGCACGAAATCGACGACGTACTCCGCGCCGCGGTACAGCTCGGTGTGGCCGCGCTGGCGGCCGAAGCCCTTCACTTCAGTGACCGTCATGCCGGACACGCCAAGCTCGGACAGCGCGGCGCGCACGTCGTCCAGCTTGAAAGGTTTGATGATTGCACTGATCAGCTTCATGGACTTCGGGCTCCTCGGTTCACGTGTTCATTGTCAGGCGGCCGGTCGCGGTTCCACGTCGTTGGAAACCGAAACGACCCTCGCCGCGCCGCCTCCCCTTGGGGGGACCTCGGTCTGCTTATGCAGAATCCGTGCCGACCGCCGCCGGACCGGATTCTCAGGAAACCCCGTGGCCCGCCGCACCAAGTTGGAGCGCAAGGGCCGTCAATCGCTCGTGGCTGGTGCGGCACGGGCCTACCCGCGGCGCGCCCAACCCGGCATACGCAAGGATAAGTCAGGCGCACGGGCCGGCGCACCTAGCCGCGACCGCCCCCGCGCATGTTGCTTTGCGGCATCATAGGGCATCCACGCTGCGGAGAGGTCGGCATGACGGAGGGGACGGTAGTGATCGTCGGCGCGAGCCACGCGGCGGTGCAGGCGGTCGACACCCTGCGGCGCGAAGGCCACACCGGACCGATCATCCTCGTCGGCGACGAGCCCTACCTGCCCTACAATCGGCCCCCGCTCTCGAAGAAGTACCTGGCGGGCGAGCTGGACCGCGAACGGCTGCTTTTGCGCAGCGCCCAGTTCTACGAACAGCACAAGATCGAGGTAAAACTGGGCCTGCGGGTCACGGCGATCGATCGCACCGATCGGCGACTGCGGCTCAGCGACGGCGCCGAACTGCGCTACGACAAGCTGCTGCTGTGCCTCGGCAGCCGCAACCGGCTGCTCGAGGTGCCGGGCTACGACCTCGCTGGCATTCATTACCTGCGGACCATCGCCGATGTCGACGGCATCCGCGGCGACCTGCCGACCGCGAAGAAGGTCGTCATCGTCGGTGCCGGTTACATCGGCCTCGAAGCGGCCGCGTCGTGCCGGCACCTGGGCCTCGAGGTGACCGTCCTGGAAATGGCGGACCGCCCGCTCAATCGCGTCACCACGCCCGAGATGTCTGCCTTCTACCAGCGCCGTCACGAGCGCGAAGGCGTGCAGATCCTCTGCGGCATGTCGGTGACCGCGTTCGTCGGCAACGACGCGGGCCATGTGTGCGCGGTGGCCTGTGGCGAACGCGAGTTCGCGGCGGATTTCGTCATCGTCGGCGTCGGCATCCTGCCGGAGACGACGCTCGCCGCGGCCGCTGGCCTGCGTTGCGAAAACGGCATCTGGGTCGACGAGCAGTGCCAGACCTCCGACCCCGACATCTACGCCGCAGGCGATTGCACCTATCACCCCGGCATCCGCTACGAGCGGCGCATGCGGCTCGAATCGGTCGACAATGCCGTGGAGCAGGCCAAGACGGCAGCGATGAACATGTGCGGCAAGGACGCGCGCCACGAGCACGTGCCGTGGTTCTGGTCGGACCAGTACGACCTCAAGCTGCAGATCGCGGGGCTTTCGCAGGGCTACGACCAGACCGTCGTCCGCGGCGATCCGGACTCGGGCAAGTTCGCCCTGTATTACTTTGCGCAGGGCAAGCTGCTGGCCGTCGACGCGATCAACAGCCCGAAGGACTTCATGCAGGCCAAGAAGTGGCTCGCCGAGCAGAAGTACCCCGACCCCGTGCTGCTGGCCGATACCAGCGTGGACTTGAAGACGCTCTAGTGCGGTAGACTTTTGCAGTGCGGCAGGACACCCCTGCCTGGAGAACTGCATGAGCACCGATGACAGCGAGAAGGGCCTGTCGGCTATCCAGGACCAGGCGTCGCGCGCGCTGCTGGCAACGCTCGGACAGTTGACCGGTGGCCTGTCGCCGCAGGCGCTGGGCGGTGCCTGGTGGAACGTCGTGTCGCGCCTGGCACTGGCCCCCGGCCGGCAGGCACAACTGGCGCAGACCGCGCTGCAGCAAGCGATCGCACTCGCGCAATTCACCGGCGGCGCGCTGAAGAACCCCGATGAGCCCGCGGCACCGCAGGCCGCAGGCACGCCGTATGCCCATCGCTTCGCCGATCCGGCATGGGCGAAGTTTCCGTTCAACGTGCTCGCGCAGGCGTTCATCGCCGCGTCCGGGGTAGCGCGGGACGCGGTGCACGGCGTGCCGGGCACCGACCCCGCCGCCGAAAACCTGGTCGACTTCATGGTGCGCGAGGGCCTCGAGCTGGTCGCGCCCGACAACTACCTGCCGACCAATCCGCAGCTGCTCGACCTGACCCGGGCCGCAGGCGGCAAGAACCTGCTGCGCGGCATGAAGCACATGGCCGAGGACCTGCAGCGCACGCTCAAGGGGCTGGGACCGGTCGGCGTCGAGAACTACCAGGTCGGCGAGCAGATCGCGGCGAGCAAGGGCAAGGTCATCCTGCGCAACTCGCTGATGGAACTGATCCAGTATTCGCCCACCACGCCCAGGGTCTACGCCGAGCCGGTCCTGATCGTGCCGGCGTGGATCATGAAGTACTACATCCTCGATTTGTCGCCGAAGAACTCGCTGGTGAAGTACCTCACCGACATGGGCCACACGGTCTTCATGGTGTCGTGGAAGAACCCGACGGCCGAGGATCGCGACATCGCCATGGACGACTACCTTTCGCTCGGCGTGCTGGCAGCGCTCGATGCGATCAGCAAGGTAGTGCCGAAGCGCAAGGTGCACGGCGTGGGCTACTGCATCGGCGGCACGCTGCTGTCGATTGCGGCGGCGACCATGGCGCAGAAGGACGACGACCGCCTCAAGTCCGTCACCCTGTTCGCGGCGCAGACCGATTTTTCCGAGCCCGGCGAACTGTCGGTGTTCATCAGTCCCGCGCAGCTCGCGATGCTCGAGGCGATGATGTGGAAGAACGGCGTGCTCGAGAGCCGGCAGATGGGCGGCGCCTTCCAGATGCTGCGCACGTACGACCTGCTGTGGAGCCCGTCGATCGCGACCTACGTCAAGGGTGAACGCCTGGGCGTCAACGACCTGATGGCGTGGAATGCCGACGGCACGCGCATGGCGTATCGCATGCACACCGATTACCTGCGCCAGCTCTATCTCGGCAACGACCTGGCCGAGGGTCGCTACGTCGCGCTCGGTGAAACGCTCGACCTCGCCGCGGTCGACGTGCCGATGTTCGTCGTCGGCACCGAGACCGATCACGTCGCGCCGTGGAAGTCGGTGTACAAGGTCGGCAAGCTGGTGCGGTCGAAGGATTACACGTTCTGCCTGACGAGCGGCGGCCACAACGCCGGCATCATCAGCGGCCCGCAGCACCCGAAGCGCCGGCATCGCACACTGACGCTGAAAGCCGGCACGCGCCTGCCCTCGCCCGCGCAGTACATGAAGACGGTGGAACCCGTGCAGGGTTCATGGTGGCCGACGTTCGCCGCGTGGCTCGCGCAGCATTCGACGAAGACGAAAGTGGCGCCGCCGAAAATGGGCGCGGCGGGCTACAAGCCCGTGTGCGATGCGCCGGGGGAGTACGTGCTGGCACGGTGAGCTTTCCGTGCGAGCTCCTGCGGTCAGGTTTTTCCCGGGACGCGCACTTCGTCGGTCCAGACCTTGAAGCTCGCCAGTGTGCTGGGGCCGAACGTGGTGCAGATCGCGACGTCGCCCGCGTCGCGTCCGCGAGCGATCAACACCCGGCCGATGCGCGGCGTGTTGTTGCGCGGATCAAAGGTGTGCCACTGGCCGTCGAGAAACGCCTCGAACCAGGCGGCGAAGTCCATCGGGCCCGCGGGCGGCACACCGATGTCGCCGAGGTAGCCGGTGCAGTAGCGGGCCGGGATGTTCATGCACCTACAAAAGGCCACGGCGAGGTGCGCGTAGTCCCGGCAGACACCGGTCCGGTCGTGGAACGCCTCCAGGGCGGTTCGAGTCCGGCGCGCGTGCTCGTAGCCGAAAGCAATGTGTTGATGGACGTAGTCGCAGATTGCCTGGACGCGACCCCATCCCGTCGGCGCCGCCGCAAAGAGGCTCCAGGCCGAATCCGACAGCCGGTCGGTCTCGCAGTAGCGACTGCCCAGCAGGAACTGCAGCGCCTCGTCGGGAAGATCGTTCACCGGAACCTGCTGCGCGTGCGGCAGGACGGCATCAGGCGCGCCTGTATCGTTCAGGATCGCATCGGCGGCAATGCGAGTGCGTCCGGCCGGCGCCACGAAGCGTTCGCAGCGATTGCCGAAGCCGTCGCGGTAGCCCGCCAGCGGGACCGGCGGGTCGACCAGCAGGTCATCGGAACCCACCAGATCGGCCGCACGCGAGCTGTGCACGTGCACGTTGAAAATCATGGGGGTCGGCTGCGGACAGTCGTAGACCATTTCAAAGCCGACGCGCACCTGCATCAGGGCACTCCTGCAGCTGCGGCCACGGGGGTCACCAGCGCAGGTCCGGCAACTGGCGAAAAACGCGTCGCGTTCCCTCGCTCCACTCGCTGCGGAGCGCCGTGAAATAGTCGTCCCCTTCTTCGAAGCGGCGGCGCATCCTGACTTCGAGACTGTCGCGCTCGTAGCAGATCAGGTCGATCGGCATGCCAACGGACAGGTTGCTGCGCATGGTCGAATCGAAGGACACCAGCACGCATTTCGCAGCGTCCGCGAGGGGCGTGGAGCGCGTGATCACGCGATCGATGATCGGCTTGCCGTACTTGGTTTCGCCGGTCTGCAGGAACGGGGTCTCGATGGAGGCCTCGATGAAATTGCCTTCGGCGTAGATCCGGAACAGGCGCATCGGCTCGCCGCGGATCTGTCCGCCCACGATGAACGAGGCGTTGAAAGTGATGTCGCTCTGCTCGAGGAACTTGCCGTCCCGCCGCTCGATATCGCGCATCGCATCCGCGACCAGCGTCGCGCCCTCGAACATCGACCTCGCCGTCCACAGGTTGGCAGCCCCGCTCCCTTCGGCGCAGCGCTGGTTCAGCACGCCGATCACCGCCTGGGTACCGGCGAGGTTGCCGGAACTGAGCAGCACGATGACGCGGTCTGCGGGACGCTCGAACACGGTCATCTTGCAGAACCTGGCGTAGTTGTCCACGCCGGCGTGCGTGCGGGTGTCCGAGGCGAAGACCATGCCCTCGTCGAGCTTCACGCCCACACAGTAAGTCATGCCCGGGGCCCTTCGTTCATCCGTAGCCTACCCGCCTGCAACAGCCGTTGAATCGTAACTGATCGAACGACGGGCGCGGCATGCGATGATTGCGGGGAATACACATGCCCGAGGATCATGCACGGGCCAGCGCAGGATTTTCACGGCCGGGTCAGTCGAGCCGCTTGCGGAACCGCAGCGTCGCCACCGCCAGGGTGACGACGAAGAACACCACCAGCTTCGTCGCCGGCACGTGCATCGCCGACAACGGCGCGCCCCGCAGCAGGATGCCGCGAATCATCTCGACGAAGTGCGTCAGCGGCAACAGCTGGGCGATCCACTGCGCGAGCGGCGGCATGCCGTCGAACGGGAACACGAACCCGGAGAGCAGGATCGACGGCAGCAGCGTCAGGAACGACATCTGGAACGCCTGGAACTGCGTGCGTGCGAACGTCGAGATCACCAGCCCCAGCGTCAGTGTGGCGGCGATGAAGATCGCGGCCGCCAGGTAGACGTCGAGCAGGCTGCCGTTGAGTGGCACGTCGAAGATGCGCGCGCCCACGGTCAGGATCAGCGTGGTCTGCACCAGCCCGATGAGCACGTAAGGCAGCAGCTTGCCCGCCATCAGCTCCCACGATCGCACCGGCGTGGCGATCAGCAGCTCCAGGTTGCCGCGCTCGCGCTCACGCACGATCGCCGCGGCCGTGAAAATCACCATCGTCATGTTCAGGATCACGCCGATCAAGGCCGGCACCACCTGCACGGCGGTCCGGCGCTCGGGGTTGTAGTCGGTTCGCACCTCGAAAACCGGCGTGCGGGTCGGATACATGCCAGCGCGGTTCGGCAGTGGCACCGACGCCAGCGCGCGCGCGACCGCATCGACCATCGGCTCGGAACCATCCACCAGGATCTGCGCCACCGCGCGATCCGTGCCTTGTCGCCGGCGCTCGAAGTCCGCTGGAATCACGATGCCGACGCTGACCTCGCCCCGCTCCATGCGGCGCCGCAGGTCCGGCAGGTTGGGACTGGGCGGCTCGAGCTGGATGACGCCCGTGGCCGCCATGTCGGCGACGAGTGCGCGCGAGTGGCTGGTTTTCGCATCGTCGACCACCGCCGCCCGCAGGTCACGCACGTCGAAGTTGATGGCGTAGCCGAAGAGCAGGATCTGCATCAGCGGAATGCCGATGATCATGCCGAAGGTCAGGCGATCGCGGGAGAGCTGCCGCACTTCCTTGGACGTGATCGCAAGCATTCGCAGCAACATGGGTTCAGTGCCCCGCGCGGCCGCCGTCGCCGCGACCGAAGCCCGTCGCGGCAACGAACACGTCTTCCAGGCTTGCGCGCACGAGCAACGCGCGGGCGGGCACGGCCGCGGCGACCAGTCGCTGGGTCACGCGCTCTTGCGGATCCGGCAGCGTCGGATCGAGCAGCACGTGCAGTCGCGTACCCAGCTGCGCGACGCTGAGGACGCCGGGATCCGCGAGCAGTGCGCGACGGGCTGCTGCGGTGTCCGCCGCCTCCACTTCGATGACCGCTGCAGGAATGTCGGTCATCAGCCGCTGCGGCTCGCCCTGCGCGACCACTTTGCCGTTCGCCAGGATCGCGAGCTCGTGACAGCGCTCGGCCTCGTCCATGTAGTGCGTCGAGACGAGGATCGGTCACGCCACGCGTCACCAGCGCGAACAGGCTTTCCCAGAAGTCACGCCGGCTCTGGGGATCCACTGCGCTGGTTGGCTCGTCGAGCAGCAGCAGCTCGGGCTCGTGCAGCGTGGCAGCGGCCAGCGCGAGTCGCTGTCGCTGGCCTCCACTCAACGTGCCGGCGCGCTGCTTGAACAGGGCCGAGAGGTCGAACTCGCCTGCAACCGCAGCGATGCGTGCGCGACGCTGCGCCGAGCGCAGCCCGAAGACCTGGCCCATGAACTCGAGGTTCTCGTGCACCGAGAGATCGTCCCAGAGCGAGAACTTCTGCGTCATGTAGCCGAGGCGCGAGCGCATCTGCTCGGCATCGCGCGGCATCTGGTGCCCCAGGACGTCGACCGTTCCCGCGGAGGGACTCAGCAGCCCGCACAGCATGCGGATGGTGGTCGACTTGCCCGAGCCGTTCGGCCCGAGAAAGCCGTAGATGCGGGCGCGGGGAATGTCGAGATCGATGCCGTCGACCGCCCGGACTGCACCGAATACCCGCGTGAGACCGCGCGCCGAGATGGCGTAGCCATTCTCGCTCTCCGCGGGTGCCCGGCGGGCGGGCGCATTCATGGTCGCGCGGCCGGCACGAAGACCTGGATCGGCATGCCGGCAGGCAGAGCTGCCGCTGCAGCATCGTCGAGCGTGACCTCGGCGAGGTAGGCGAGGCGCGAGCGATCCTTTTGCGTCAACGCGTAGTACGGCGTGAACGCCGCCTCGGCCGAGACGTAGCGCACCGTGCCCTTGATGCGCTGCGGCAGGCCATCCACGGCTGCCTCGACCCGCGTGCCCGCCACGAAGGCGGTACGCAGCGGTTCGGGCACATACACGCGGGCGTACGGCACGCCATCAGCCAGCAGGATGGCCACGGGCTTGCCCGCGGCAGGTCGTTCGCCGAGCTTGTACGGCAACGCTTCCACCAGCCCCGCGCGCGGGGCGGTGACCGTATAGCGCGCCGCAACCGTCTCGATCTCGGCAAGCGCCGCCGCGGCGCGCTCCACGCCAGCGCGAGCTCCCGCGATCTGCTCGGTGCGGGTGCCCTGCCGCAGCAGCTCATAACGCGCGCGGGCTGCGTCGCGCGAGGCGCGCGCCTCGTCGAGCGTCGCGCGCGCCTGGTCCAGGCTGGACGCGCTCAGCAGCTGGCGCTGCACCAGGGTCTGCACCCGGGTGAATTCGCTCTGCGCGGTGCGCAAGCCACCCTCGGCGCCGCCCAGCGCGGCGCGGGCTTCTTCGATCTCGCGCGGCCGCGGCCCCTGCTCGAGGTCGGCGAGCCGGCGTTGCGCCTCGACCAGCGCGGCACGCAATTGCTCGATGCGCGGCTGCGCCGTGCCCGCCTCCTGTCGCACGAGCACCGCGCCGACGGGCACGCGGTCGCCTTCGTGCACGGCGATCGCGACGATGCGCTCGTTGGATTCGGCGATCAGTTCAAGCCGGTCGCGTTCGACGGTGCCGTGGATTTCCATCGGCTGCTCGCGCGCGCAGCCGGCGCTCAACGCCAGCGCCAGGATTGCGATCGGGCCGCAGGGTGCGAACCTAGGCATCAGCCGTCTCCTCGCGTGCCGCGCAGCCTTCGCGGAACAGGCGCAGCGTGTGGTCGATGAAGCGCTCGAGCGCCTCGCCTTCGGGCCGGAAGCCGAGCACGGGACCGGTCACGGGGAGCGATGCGAACGGAAACACGCACAGGCTCAACAGCGACACCGCGGCGAACTGCGGGTCGATGTCGTGGCGCAGCTTTCCCTGCTCGCGTTCGCGATGAAGCACGGCGACGAGTGCGGGAGCCGTGCGGCGGGCGAAGCGCTCGATGAACTCGTCCCGCAGGTGGCCGTTCTGCGCCAGCACTTCCTGGATGATGAGCGCCGGAAACCACGGGTTGGCGGCGACCATCTGCATGTACGCCCGCATGACCTGTTCCAGGCCGGGTCCGGCTGCGCCGGTTGCGGCACCCAGTTGCTGCACGGCGTCGATTAACGGTTGCACGGCAGCCTCGGTCATCGCGCGATAGAGGCCGAGCTTGTCCCCGAAGTAGTAATGGATCATCGCCGGGGTGGTGCCGGCGGCAGTCGCGATCCGGCGCATGCTGACCTCGCCGAAGCCGTGCTGCAGGAACAGGTTGCGACTGCACTCGAGCAGGGCGGCGCGGACGGCGGCATCCCCGCCCGGCGGTCGGCCGGGCCGTCTGGCTGCGGGTTTATCGGCCTGGGTCCTGTCGCGCATGATAATTAATCTATCATACAATTAATTAAGTAGTGCAATAAAAGGCCGCAGCGCGGCCCATGCATCGGGGCATTGGCCGGGAACTCAGCCGAGCAGGTCCGCCACCGAGACTGACCCGATCTCCGTCAGGGGCTTGGGCCCGCCGATCACGAAGCCCTGCGCGTAATCGACGCCGATCTCCTGCAGTTTCTCCAGTGCAGCCTCGCTTTCGACGGACTCGGCGATCACGATCTTGCCCATGACGTGGCCGATCTCCTTGATGGACCGCACCATCGCGTAATCGACCCGGTCCTGCGCCAGGTTGCCGACGAACATGCCGTCGATCTTGAGGTGGTCCACCGCCAGGGCCTTGAGGTACGCGAACGACGACACGCCGCTGCCGAAGTCGTCGAGCGCAAACGAGCAGCCCAGCCGCCGCAGCGCCATGATCAGCGCGTTCGCCCGGCCCAGGTTACCGACCGCGACGTTCTCCGTGGTTTCGAAACCGATGCGGCGAGGGTCGACGCCGCTCGACGCCAGGCTCTGGCGCACGAACTCGGCGGTTTCCGGATCGGCCACGGTGTCCTTGGACAGGTTGATGAAGATCTTCGCGGCGCGCTTGAGCGCTTCGCCGTTCGCGCCGACCCACTGCAACGCAGTGGCGAGCACCCAGCGGTCGTAGCGGATGGACAGGTTGTAGCGCTCGACCGCGGGCAGGAACGCGCCCGGCGGCACGACGCGCCCGGATTCGTCGCGCATGCGCAGCAGCATTTCATAGTGCGGCAGGCGCGGGGCGCCGCCCTCCGGCTGGCTCAGCGGACGTATCTCCTGCGCCTCGAGGAACAGCCGGTTCTCGACCAGCGCCCGCTTGGCGCGTGCCACCCATTCCATCTCGCCGTGCCGCCGCTCCAGCAGCTGCGAGTCTTCCTGGTAGATGGCGACGCGATTGCGGCCCGCGTCCTTGGCCGCGTAGCACGCCGAATCGGCGGCGTTCATGACCTGCGTGAGACGCTTGAAATGCGAGTCGATCACGACCAGGCCGATGCTGGCGCCGAGTGAAAACTTGTTGGTGCCCCAGATGAACTCGAACTGCTCGACGGTCTTGAGCAGGTTGTTGGCGATCTGCTCGGCGGCTTCGGCGCGGCAGTTGTGCAGCAGGACGGCGAACTCGTCACCGCCGAGCCGCGCGACGATGTCGTTGTTGCGCACCCGGTGCTGCAGCACGTCGCCCAGCTGGCGCAGGAGTTCGTCGCCTGCCACGTGGCCGCAGGTGTCGTTCACGATCTTGAAGCGGTCGAGGTCGAGGAACAGCATCGCGTGCTGGGCCCCGGTCGCCTGCGACATCTCGAGCGCGCGCTGCAGCCGCAGCTCGAGTTCGCGACGGTTGCACAGGCCCGTCAAGGCGTCGTGGCTCGCCTCGTACGACAGCTGCTGCGACAGCTCGTGCGCCGCGGTGATGTCCGTCAGCGTGCCTTCGTAGAACAGCACGCTGGCCTTCCGCGTCGCGCACGGCGCGGGAGTTCTCGAGCACGACGATCTTGCTGCCGTCCTTGCGCTTCAGGACCATCTCGGCGTTGCGGACTTCGCCGGATTCCTGCATCGCCAGGGTCCAGTTGGCGCGATGCTCAGGCTCCATGTAGACGTCGTGGGTGATGTCGAGCTCGAGCAGTTCGTCCTCGTTGCCATAGCCCAGCATGCGCACCAGCGCCGGGTTTGCGGCCATGAACTTGCCGTCGACGGTGGTCTGGAACACCCCGGCGGTCACGTTCTGGAACAGCTCGCGATAGCGCTGCTCCGACGCCTTCAGCGCCAGCATGGTGTGCGTGCGCTCGGTCGCGTAGCGCAGCACGCGCTCGACCAGCGTCGCCGACAGGTGATCGCGCAGCAGGAAATCGAGCGCGCCGCGCGTAACCGCGTCCGTGCCCAGGTCCTCGGCGCCGTTCTCGACCAGCACCACGATCGGCACGTCGGTGGCCTTGGGCTGGATGCGCAGGAACGTCGTCAGGCCGCTGCTGTCAGGCAGCGAAAGGTCGAGCAGGATGGCGTCGACGCGTCCGTGCTTGATGCGGTTGAGGGCGTCGGCCAGGGTCGAGGTGACCTCCAGCCGGTACGGCTGGCCGCGGATCGCGCCCAAGGCATCGGCGAGCCGGGCCTTGTCGGCCGACTGGGCGCTGATGAGCAGGACGGTCGCTGTCGACATGTGGCATCGAGTATACGGCGCGTCCGACCGCCGAAACTGTGACGTCCCGCCTGCCTTGGGCCAGCGCGCCGCCCGCCGGCCCTGGCGTGCCTCAGAAAGTCAGCGGCTCGCGGAAATCCAGCGACTTGATGACGAGCACGTCGCACGGCAGGTGGTCGAGCACGCGCTCCGCGGTGCTGCCGAGGAAGATCTCGCGCAAGCGGCTGCGTGAAACGGCGCCCATCACCAGCAGGTCGACCTGCCGCTCGGCCGCGATCCGCGGCAGCACTTCGGCGGCGGAACCCTGCACCACCTGCACTGCCTGGTCGCCGAGACCATGCGCGCGCGCCAGCTCCTGCATGGCGGCGCTCACCCGCGCACGCTCCGACTCGAGCAGGCTGGTGCCGTCCAGCTCCGGCGCCAGCGGCACCCCGCCCATCGCCGAGGTCGCGGCCAGCAGCGCGGCCGGGAAGAAGACATGCACGGCCTCCACCTCGCCGTCGAGCTGCCGCCCCAGGAACTGGGCGGCATCGAGCAGGTCGTGATCGAGGACCGCCGGCTTGTCGCCGTGATGGCCCGGATCGAGCGCCGCGAGGATTTTCGGCTGTGCGCTCCAGTGGGCGGTCCGGCTGAGCAGCAGGGGCACGGGGCAGCGGCGGATCAGGTTCCAGTCGGTATTGCTGAAAAGCGCGCGCCGCAACACGGAGTGGTAGTGCGTGTCCTTGAACTACCAGGTCAGGCTCGCACTCGGCCACGCGGCGCAGGATCCCTTCGTACAACGGGTTGTCCCAGTGGACGTGGGTGGTCACCTCGAGGCCGGTCAGGCGCAGTTCGGCCGCCATCTCCTCCAGGTGAGCCGCCCGCCTGGCCATGAATCCGGCGCGCAGCTGTTGCAGCACCGCCGTGTCGAAGAACGGCTGGCCGGTCAGCGCAGGGTCGAAATCGCAGGTGAACAGCTCGAGCGATGCGCCGGAGAGCCGCGCCAGCCGGGCTGCCTTGGTGGCGCCGACTTGGACATCCACGGTGGGATCGATCACGGCCAGGATGCGGTCGAGGCGTTGCATGAGGTGCCTCCGCGGCACGACGGTGCCGCAAGTCGACAGTGCGACCGCCCGCAGCGGCCCCGCAATCGGGGAAAGTCGCTGCGGCAAATACCTACGGGCGCGGATTTCTGCCTACTGCCCTGTCGCGTCCATGATCTTTAGCATTCGCGTGCCGTCCGCTGCCTGTGCTGGATGGCAATTATTCCCATCCTCCCTGAGGCGACCGAAGAAAATGACCGCCACGCATTACAACGACAAGGTGGTCCGGCAGTTTGCGATCATGACCGTGGTCTGGGGTATCGTCGGCATGCTCGTCGGCGTCCTGATTGCGGCGCAACTGCTGTGGCCCGACCTGCTGCCCCCGTACTCGTTCCTGTCCTACGCACGACTGCGTCCACTGCACACCAACGCGGTCATCTTCGCGTTCGGCGGGTCGGCGCTCTTCGCGACCTCGTACTACATCGTGCAGCGCACCTGTCACACGCGACTGTTCCTGGACAAGCTCGCGGCGTTCACGTTCTGGGGCTGGCAGCTGGTGATCCTGTCCGCGGCGATCACGCTGCCGCTCGGGCATGACCTCCGGCAAGGAATACGCCGAGCTGGAGTGGCCGATCGACCTGCTGATCGCGGTGGTCTGGGTCTCCTATGCCGTGGTGTTCTTCGGCACCATCGCGTTGCGCAAGGTCAAGCACATCTACGTCGCGAACTGGTTCTTCGCGGCGTACATCATCACGATCGCCGTGCTGCACATCGTCAACAGCATCGCCATCCCGGTCACGCTGACGAAGTCGTACAGCGTCTACCCCGGCGTGGTGGATGCGATGGTGCAGTGGTGGTACGGCCACAACGCGGTCGGCTTCTTCCTGACCGCAGCCTTCCTCGGCATGATGTATTACTTCGTGCCGAAGCAGGCGGGCCGCCCGGTCTACTCCTACCGGCTCTCCGTCGTGCACTTCTGGGCGCTGATCTCCACGTACATGTGGGCCGGCCCCCACCACCTGCACTACACGACGCTGCCCGACTGGGCGCAGTCGCTCGGCATGGTGTTCTCGCTGATCCTGCTCGCGCCGTCGTGGGGCGGCATGATCAACGGCATGATGACGCTCTCGGGCGCCTGGCATAAGTTGCGCACCGACCCGATCCTCAAGTTCATGATCGTGTCGCTCTCGTTCTACGGCATGTCGACCTTCGAAGGCCCGATGATGTCGATCAAGACCGTGAACGCGCTCTCGCACTACACCGACTGGACGATCGGCCACGTGCACTCCGGCGCACTGGGCTGGGTGGCGATGATCTCCATCGGCACGATGTACGCGCTGATCCCGAAACTGTACGGCCGCGAGCAGATGTACAGCATCAAGCTCATCGACATCCACTTCTGGACCACGACCATCGGCGTGGTGCTCTACATCACCTCGATGTGGATCGCCGGCGTCATGCAGGGCCTGATGTGGCGCGCCATGAACCCGGACGGCACCCTGACCTACGCGTTCATCGAGTCGATCAAGTCGACGTATCCGTACTACGCGGTCCGCCTCGCCGGCGGCACGCTGGTGCTCGGAGGCATGTTCATCATGGCCTACAACGTCTGGAAGACGGTCGCGGGGCGCACGACGACCGCAGATTCGCCCGTCGTGCAGCCCGCCTGAAGGTAATCACGCATGAACCACGATGCAGTAGAAAAGAAAGTAGGCCTGCTCGGCGTGCTGATCGCACTGGTGATCAGCGTCGGCGGACTGGTCCAGATCGTCCCCCTGTTCTTCCAGGCCTCGGTGCGCGAGCCTGCGCCAGGCATCAAGCCTTACGAGGCGCTGCGGCTCGCCGGCCGCGACGTCTACATTCGTGAGGGCTGCTACCTCTGCCACTCGCAGATGATCCGGCCGTTCCGCTCGGAGACCGAGCGCTACGGGCCGTATTCGCTGCCGGGCGAGTCGGTGTACGACCATCCGTTCCAGTTCGGCTCCAAGCGCACCGGTCCCGACCTGGCGCGCGTGGGTGGCCGCTACTCGGACGACTGGCACCGCGTGCACCTGCTCAACCCGCGTGACGTCGTGCCCGAGTCGAACATGCCGCGCTTCCCGTGGCTGGCCGACGCCCAGGTGGACGGCGCGCTCACCGCGAAGAAGATGACGGCGCTGCGCAGGATCGGCGTGCCCTACACGGATGCGGAAATCGAAGGCGCCGCAGCCGCGGTGACGGGCAAGTCGGAACTCGACGCGCTCATCGCCTACCTGCAGGGACTCGGCACGAACCTGAAGGCAGGAAATTGAGCATGGACATCGGCACGGTGCGCGGATTGATCACGGCGATCCTGTTCGT
The DNA here is from genome assembly GCA_963746325.1 of uncultured Gammaproteobacteria bacterium. Lineage (GTDB taxonomy): Bacteria > Pseudomonadota > Gammaproteobacteria > Steroidobacterales > Steroidobacteraceae > RPQJ01. The sequence goes on from CAVVBC010000005.1 coordinate 626,671, forward strand.
CGCTTTCATCGCGCTGGTGTTCTGGGCCTATAGCAGTCGCCGCAAGGCGGATTTCGACCAGCTCGCGCGCATGCCGCTCGAGGACGATCCGCCTGCAAGAGAACCAGGGAGCAAGACCCCATGACTAGTGGTTGGAGCCTTTTCGTCGTCATCCTGACGGTCCTGAACATCGCAGCCTGTTTCTGGCTGCTGCGCTGGACGTCGAAGCCGCGCACCGCCAACGAGAAGATCGGCGGCGGTGCCGATACCGGCCATGTCTGGGACAAGGACCTGCGCGAGTACAACAACCCGCTGCCGAAGTGGTGGCTGTGGCTGTTCTACATCACCATCGCGTTCGGCGTGCTGTACCTGGCGCTGTTCCCGGGCCTCGGCAACTTCGCCGGGATGAAGGGCTGGACGCAGTTGAGCCAGTACGAGGAAGAGAGGGCGACTGTGGAAGCACGCGCTGCCGCGCTGCTGGCGCCGCTCGCGGTGCTGCCCGTCGCCGAGCTCGTGAACAACGAGCAGGCGATGTCGACGGCGCACAACCTGTTCCAGCAGAACTGCGCGCAGTGCCACGGCTCGGACGGCGGCGGCGCGGTCGGCTTCCCGAACCTGCGCAACGCGGACTGGCAATGGGGCGGCGACGCCGATGCAGTCGTCGCGACGATTGCCGCTGGTCGCGTCGCGGCGATGCCGCCGTGGGGCGCCGTCCTCGGTGACGATGGCGTCAACGAGGTGATCGCCTACGTGCAGACGCTGAGCGGCCAGCAGGCCGATGCGACGCTCGCAGCCGCGGGCGCCACGCGTTTCCAGACGGTCTGCTCCGCCTGCCATGGCATGGACGGCAAGGGCAATCCGCTGCTCGGCGCGCCGAACCTGACCGACGATGTCTGGCTGTACGGCAGCGACACCGCCACGCTCAAGAAGACGATCGTGGAAGGACGCAATGGCCAGATGCCGGCGTGGAGCGACAAGCTGGGAGAGCAGCGCGTCAAGCTGCTGGCCGCATACGTCACGAAGCTGGCCGCGGGGCAGTGAGCTTGGGCGTCGCTCCCGACGAGTACACCGGCAAGTTGCGCTGGCCACGCCTGGGACAGGACGTGGCCATCGTCTCGTGGCCGTCGTTTCTCGTCGCGAGCGTCGCGACGATGGTGTGCTTCGGGTTCATCGACCCGTTGCTGGTGGGTAACGACGATTACCCGCCGCCCGCGTTCCAGACGCGGATGACCGGTTATGCAGTGGGCTTCTTCTTTTTCTGGCTCATCGCGGCTCTGTCGAGCCTGATGACGCTTTACCTGGTGCGCACAGCGCATCCCGAGCCGGCGGACGAGGGGACGGGCGACGGGACGCGGAGTCCCGAATGAACGACGTCAAGCCCGAAGTCGATGGCGAGCTGTATGCAGCCCGCCAGAAGATCTATCCCCGCGAGATCGGCGGCCGCTTCCAGAAGCTGCGCGTGTATGCCGTATTCGCGCTGCTCGGCCTCTACTACGTGCTGCCGTGGATCCGCTGGGGCGAGCGGCAGGCGGTGCTCTTCGACCTGCCCGCGCGCAAGTTCCATATCTTCGGCCTCACGCTGTGGCCGCAGGATTTCTATTTCCTGACGTGGCTGCTGATCATCGCGGCGCTGGCGCTGTTCTTCTTCACGGCGCTCGCCGGCCGGCTGTTCTGCGGCTATGCGTGCCCGCAGACGGTGTGGACCGAGACGTTCGTCTGGATCGAGCGCTGGGTGGAAGGCAGCCGCACGCAGCAGATGAAGCTGGCGCGCGCGCCCTGGAGCGTGCAGAAGGCGCTGCGCAAGGGCACCAAGTATTTCCTCTGGGCCAGCCTTCGCGCTGTGGACCGGCTTCACGTTCGTGGGCTACTTCACGCCGATCACCGAGCTCGCCGGCAAGGTCCTGACGTTCTCCACCGGCCCCTGGGAAACCTTCTGGGTCCTGTTCTACGGCGGCGCCACCTACGTCAACGCGGGCTTCATGCGCGAGCAGGTGTGCAAGTACATGTGCCCGTACGCGCGCTTCCAGAGCGCGATGTTCGACAAGGACACGCTGATCATCACCTACGACGAGGCGCGCGGCGAGCCGCGCGGCGCGCGCAAGAAGGGCACGGACGCGAAGGCGGCCGGGCTCGGCGACTGCGTCGACTGCACGGTGTGCGTGCAGGTCTGCCCGACCGGCATCGACATCCGCAAGGGCCTGCAGTACGAGTGCATCGCCTGCGCGGCGTGCATCGACGCCTGCGACGAGGTCATGGACAAGGTCGGCTACCCGCGGGGCCTGATCCGCTACGACACGCAGCACGGGCTCGAGGGCAGGCCGAAGCATGTGCTGCGCCCGCGCACGATCGTCTACGGCACGCTGATCGCGTTGCTGATCGCCGGCTTCGCCTACACGATCACGCATCGCAACGTCGTCGCCGTCGATGTCCTCCGCGACCGCAACGCGCTGTTCCGCGAACTGCCGGGCGGCCTGATCGAGAACGTCTACAACGTGAAGATCATGAACAAGGACGCGGCGGAGCACGAGTTCACGATCAGCGCGACGGGCCTGCCGGGCCTGCAGGTCGATTACGGCGACGACGAAGTCGAAGTCGAGCCGGGCCACGTGCAGAGCGTCGCGGTGCGGCTGCGCGTGCCGCGCGCCGAACTGCGGGGCGGCGCGGACATCGTCTTCACGATCCGCACGACCGACGACGAATATCCGCTCGAGGCTTCCGGCAAGGCCCGTTTCCTGGCCCCCACGAACTGATAGGCTTTCCCGCATGAACAACCAGACCGAGCAGCCCTGGTACCGCCAGTTCTATCCCTGGATGCTGATCGCGTTGCCTGCCTCGGCCGTGATCGCCGGCTTCATCACGCTGTACCTCGCGATCGCGAACCCCGACACGCTGGTCCGCAAGGACTGCGTGCGCGACGGCGCGACGATGGTCTGCGGCGAGGACGTTCCGCGGAGACCATGACCGCTGCGCCGGGCTCTGCATGCTTCCACTGCGGCGAGCCCATCCCGGCCGGCGTGCGCATCCACGCACGCATCGACTCGAACGAGCAGCCCGTCTGCTGCCATGGCTGCAAGGCCGTCGCCGAGTTCATCACCGGCGCCGGCCTCGACGACTACTACAGGTATCGCGACCGTTCAGGCGCGCGCGCTGACGAAACGCCGCGCCCGGACCGCTGGTCGGCGTACGACCGGCCCGAACTCGTCGAGCGCCTGACTCGCGCCGAGCCGGACGGGTCCCGCTCCATCACCGTGCTGCTCGAGGGACTGCGCTGCTCCGCGTGCAGCTGGCTCGCGGACAAGGCGCTGCACCTGCAGAGCGGCGTGCTCGACGTCGCGGTCAATCCCGCCACGGCGCGCGCGCGACTCGTGTGGGATCCGGGCAAGGTGCGGCTGGGCGACCTGCTGCGCGTGCTGGATCATGTCGGCCTGCGGCCGCACCCGCTGGCCGGCGAGCACGCCGAGCAGATCGCCCTGCTCGAGCGCCGCGCCGCGCTCAAGCGCCTGGCGGTGGCGGGCTTCGGCATGATGCAGGTGATGATGTTCGCGCTGCCGCTGTACGTGGCGCACAGCTCGGGCATGGAAGCAGGCATGCGCGAGTTCTTTCGCCTCGTCAGCATGCTGGTCTCGATTCCGGTCGCGCTGTATTCCGGCTGGCCGTTCTACCAGGGCGCGTGGCACGCGCTGAAGGCACGCAGCGTCAGCATGGACGTGCCCGTCACGCTGGGGATCGTGATCGCCTTCGTCGCGAGCGTCTGGAACGCGCTCACCGGCACCGGCGAGGTGTACTTCGACTCGGTCACGATGTTCGTGTTCTTCCTGTCCCTCGGGCGCTACGTCGAAATGGTGGCGCGGCATCGCGCCGGCAGCGTCGCCGACGCGCTCGCACGGCTGGCGCCGGTGACCGCGCGGCGGGTCCGCAACGAACAGGTCGAGGACGTCCAGGCCATCGAGCTGCAACCGGGCGACGAAATGCTCGTGCGCACGGGCGAAGTCTTCGCGGCTGACGGCGTGGTCACCGGGGAGGCCGACGGGCGGGTCGACGAATCGATGCTCACCGGCGAATCGACGGCCATCGCCAAGCACGGGGGCTCGGCCGTGCATGCGGGAACCCAGAACCTCGGTGCTCCGTTGCGCGTAAAGGTCGCCGCCGTGGCGGGCAACACGGTGCTCGCCGGCATCGTCGCGCTGCTCGAGCGCGCGCAGGCGGAACGGCCGCGGCTCGCGCAGGCAGCCGACCGTGCCGCGGCCTGGTTCCTCAGCCGGATCCTGCTCGGTTCGGCGCTCGTGTTTGCCATCTGGTGGTTCGTGGATCCGTCCAAGGCGCTGCCCGCCACCATTGCGGTGCTGGTCGTCACGTGTCCGTGCGCGCTTTCGCTGGCCACGCCCGCCGTGCTGGCGGCGGCGACGGCCGACCTCGCGCGGCGTGGCGTGCTGGTCGCGCACTCCGATGCGTTCGAAGCGCTGGCACAAGCGACGCACGTGCTGTGGGACAAGACCGGCACCCTCACCCGCGGCCTGGTCCGGGTCGAAGAGGTGCGCCTGCTGCGCGACTGCAGCGAGGCCGAATGCCTGGGGCTGGCGGCCGCGCTCGAGCGCATGTCCGAGCACCCGATCGCCAAGGCGTTCGTGGCATCGGGCGTGGCCAATGCGACGGCGACCGGTGTCGACGGTCACCCCGGGTGCAGGCGTCGAGGGCACGGTCGACGGCAGGCGGTTGCGCATCGGCACGCTCGAGTTCGCGGCCGGCCTGGCCGCGGGCGGTGGCGGGTACGTGCCCGTCGAGGCGAGCGACGGCAGCGTGTTTCTCGGTGACGAAGCGGGTCTGCTCGCCGGCTTCCGGCTGACCGACCCGCTGCGCGCAGAGACGGCCGCATGCGTGCAGCAACTCGCTGATCTCGGCCTGTCATCCGCGATCGTCAGCGGCGACGCCGCAGCGGATGTCGCGCACATCGCCGAGCGCAGCGGCATCGCGCGTTTTGAATCGCGGCTGACCCCGCAAGGCAAGGTGGACAGCCTGCAGGCACTGCAGGCTGCCGGCGCAATCGTGATCGCAGTCGGCGACGGCATCAACGACGCGCCGCTGCTGCAAGGCGCGAATGTCGCTGTCGCCATGGGGCGCGGCTCGGCACTGGCGCAGACGAGCGCCGACCTGATCCTGGTGCGCGACTCGCTCGACCAGTTGCCCGACATCGTGCGCCTTGCGCGGCGCGCCCAGCGCATCGTCAAGCAGAACCTCGCCTGGTCGATTGCCTATAACCTCGCGGCGCTGCCACTCGCAGCCTTCGGGCTGGTGCCGGCCTGGGTGGCTGCCATCGGCATGTCGCTGAGTTCCGTGCTGGTAGTGCTCAATGCCATGCGTGTGGCGCGGCGTCCGTCCGCGGCGCGCTCACCGCAATGGACCGACGCCCGGCCGGCCGGAGTCGCCTGAATGGACATCCTTTACTTCATGGTGCCGCTGGGGCTCGTGCTCGTCGGAGTGGGCCTCTGGGCGTTCTTCTGGGCCGTCGGCAGCGGCCAGTTCGACGATCTCGACTCGCCGGGCTGGTCGGTGCTGAACGACGACAAGAAGAAAGCCGCACCGGACGACGACGACACGCAGGAGGACCCACCCCGATGAACGGACTGGATGCAGGCTCGTTGAGCCTCGGCGCGGCGCTGATCGCCGGACTCGCCGGCAGCGGCCACTGCCTCGCCATGTGCGGTGGCATCGCGGGTGCGCTCGCCATGCGCGACAGCACCAGGACGGGCGGGCCGTCGCGATGGACGCTCGCCCTCGCCTACAACCTGTCGCGCGTGACGAGCTATGCGGTGGCTGGCGCACTGGCGGGGCTGCTCGGCCGCACCCTCCTGCGAGCCGTGGACGTGGCGCCCGTGTCGCTCGCGCTGCGCGTCCTGGCGGGCCTGATCATGATCGCCGCCGCCGGCCGGCTGTTGTTCGGCTGGCGGTTGCTCGATCCCCTGGAAGCTGCCGGTGCGGGCCTCTGGCGCCGGATCCTGCCGCGCTCCAGCGGCGCGGCGCAGCGCGGTGGCCTCAGCGGCGCCATCGGGCTCGGCCTCGCCTGGGGCTGGCTGCCCTGCGGTCTCACGTATTCGATGCTCCTGCTCGCAGCGACCACGGCCAGCGTGCTGACGGGTGCGCTGGTCATGGCAGCCTTTGGCCTGGGCACCCTGCCCGCCATGGTCGGGGCGACGGTGGCTTTCGAGCGCGCCGCCAAGGTGCTGGCGAATCGCGCCACGCTGCGCAACGTGGCGGGTTCGCTGCTGCTGCTGTTCGGGGCGTGGACCGCTGGCAACGCCGCCTATCACGGCCTCATGCGCGGCCAGCACGCCGGCCACGCCATGGGCCAGGACATGCCCGCGGCGTCGGTCCCGGCGGACGACCCGCACGCCCATCACCACTGAACCTGGCCGCGCATGAAACGGGGCCGGCCAGTGGCCGGCCCCGGGCTGCCATCACGCGATTCGGGGTCGCTGCCGGGCCGTCACGGCCCGGGAATCACCTGATTCCTCAGCGCCCCGCCCGGCGCATCACTGGATCGTGATCGCCAGCGGCCGCGGCTTCTCGACCGCGACGCGCGGCAGCGTCACCAGCAGCACGCCGTCCTTGCACGCTGCATGGATTGCCTTCGGATCGACGTCTTCCGGTAGCGCGAACGTGCGCTCGAACGAGCCAAAGAAGCGCTCGGTGCGATGCATCGTCTCGCCCTTCACTTCCTTCTCTTCCTTGCGCTCGCCCTTGATCGTCAGCACGCCGTCCGCGAAGAGGACCTTGACGTCTTCCTTGCGCACGTCGGGCAAGTCGATCTTGACGAGGTATTCCTTTTCCCGCTCGACGACGTCCGCCGGCGGCATGAATTCATAGCCGCCCTCGGCGGGACGCGCCAGCGTCGGCAGGCGTCCGAACATCGGGCTGAAGCCCCGCAGCAGGTCGTCCATCTCACGCAACGGTTCCCAACGCATCAGTCTCATGGCGCCCTCCTTGGGTGTCCCTGCGGTAAACACGAAAACCACACCAAAAACCCACGGGCCGGGCCCTTTTGTCCGGCCTCGAGCCCATTGTGGCGGCCCTGTCGGGAACACGCGATTCGCAGCGTTGCATAGGCGCCGTTCCAGCTATACCTAGTCTCGCGACGCGGGTTCTTTTAGGATGCGCACCTTCGCGCCGTAATCCGACAAATTTTGCCCGACCCCAAGCACACCAAGACGGTTGCCGACGCCCAGTCCGCCTCGCCGCGACGTTCGAGCGAAGCCGAGCTGGAATTCCGTGCCCTGCTGGACGCCGCGGTCGACGCCATCATCGTCATCGACCATCGCGGCTGCATCGAGCAGTTCAGCCTGTCGTCCGAGCGCATCTTCGGGTACACCGCCGCCGAGGTGATCGGGCAGAACGTCGCCGTGCTGATGCCCGCGCCCTATCGCGCCGAGCACGACGCGTACATGGACCGGTACCAGGGCACCGGCGAGGCCCGGATCATCGGCATCGGCCGCGAAGTGAGGGCGCGCCGCAAGGACGGCTCGGAGTTCGCGTGCGAGCTGGCCGTGGGCAAGGTGCAGGACGTGGAGCCGCCCCGGTTCATCGGCTTCATCCGCGACATCACGTTGCGCAAGCTCGCCGACGAGCGGCTGCGCCGCAGCGAATCCGAACTGCGGCTGGCCCAGCAGCTCGCCAACCTGGGCAATTACGTCGAGCACCTCGACCGCTCCGAGGCCGACTATCGCTCGCCGCAGCTGTGCCGGATCCTGGGCAGCAGCGCAGTGGCCGGCAACTTCGGGCTGCGCAGCCTGCTCGAGCGCCAGGTGCACCCGGCCGATCGCGACGTGCTCGACGAGGCGTTCCGCGAGCTCGACTCCCCGGCCGGAGCGTTCGACTGTGAATACCGCGTCGTGCTGGACGACGGCACGTTCCGTCACCTGCACCACATCGCGCAGCTGACACGCGACGCGCAAGGCGTGGCGCTCAAGCACGTCGGCACGATCCACGACGTGACGGACCGCCGCCAGACCGAGGACGAGGCGCGGCAGCTGCAGGAGCGCCTCACGCATTTCAGCCGGCTGTCGACGATGGGCGAGATGGCGGCCGGACTGGCGCACGAAATCAACCAGCCGCTCTCGGCGATCGCGACGTACGCGCAGGCGTGCCAGCGGTTCGTGCGGTCACCGACGCGCGACGACGCCGACGTGCTCGAGGCGCTCGAGCAGATCAGCGTGCAGGCGCTGCGCGCGGGCGAGGTCATCCGGCGGCTGCGCAACTTCGTGAAGAACCGCGAGGTCAAGCGCGAGCCGGTGGATTGCAACCGCCTGCTCGACGACCTGCGCACGCTCGCCGAGACCGACGCGCGCCTGAACAACGTCCGCTTGCGCATCGAGGCCGCCCCAGGCTTGTCCACGGTGTATGCCGACCCGATCCAGTTGCAGCAGGTGGTGCTGAACCTCGTGCGCAACGCGATCGACGCGATGTCCGAGGCGCCCGATACGCGCCGCGAAGTGCTGCTCAGCACGCATGAGCGGCCCGAAGGCGAGATCGAAGTGATCGTGGCCGACCATGGCAGCGGCCTCGCGCCGGAGGCGGCAGACCACCTGTTCAACCCATTTTTCACGACGAAATCCGGCGGTACGGGCCTGGGTCTCGCCATCAGCCGCTCGATCGTGCGCGCCCACGGGGGACGCCTGTGGCACACTCCCAACGAGGGCACGGGCGCCGATTTCATTTCACGCTGCCGGCCTCACCGGCGTCCAAAGGGGAGTAGGTGCGAGTGATCAAGGAAATCAAGCCCACGGTGTTCGTGGTCGACGACGACGCGGCAGTGCGCGATTCGCTGCGGATGCTGCTCAAGTCGGTCGGCCTGCCGGTCGAGGTCTTCGAATCCGGGCAGGAATTCCTCGACGCCGACCGTGACGACCGACCGGGCTGCCTCGTCCTCGACATCCGCATGCCGGGCATGAGCGGCCTCGAACTGCAGGTCAAGCTCAACGAGCGCCACTCGATCCTGCCGATCATCTTCATCACCGGCCACGGCGACGTGCCGATGGCGGTCGAGGCCATGCAGGCCGGCGCTGTCGACTTCATCCAGAAGCCGTTCCGCGACCAGGACCTGCTCGACCGCATCAACCAGGCGCTGGAAAAGGACGCCGGCAGCCGCCGCATGCTGGCCGAGCGGAACATGATCCGGAAGCGGCTCGAATCCCTGACGCCCCGCGAAAAAGAAGTGCTGGACCTCGTGGTGGCGGGCAAGGCCAACAAGGTGATCGCCGGCGACCTCAACCTGAGCCAGCGCACCGTCGAAATCCACCGCGCCCGCGTGATGGAAAAGATGGAGGCGCACTCGCTGGCCCATCTGGTCCGGATGGTGCTGGAAGTCGAGCGCGCCGAGGAATGACCCGGCCGCCTGCTGCACTGCAGCAGGTGTTGCGAACCACTCGCATTTACGTATAAATCCGCAATTGCCGCGGACGGTGCAGCCATGAAAACTGCACCGCATGCGACCCCTTCACGCGAACCAGCGTCCACTGCTCTTCCCACCCTGCGGCTCATCGTGAGCTGCGCGGGTTACCTGGTCGCTGGTCCCCATATGTCACCCGCCATTTCTGCCGCGCAGGAGGCACCGCCCGTCGTCGGCGTGATCGACTCGGATCCGGTGGCGCGTGCGGCGCTGAAATCGCTGCTGCGGGACGTGGGCGTCGACCTGCTCGGGTTCGACAGCGCGGAGTCCTACCTGCTGTCGGGGTCGGCCCGCAAGGTCGCCTGCCTGATCGTCGACCTGATGCTGCCGGGCATGTCGGGCCTCGAACTGTTGCGCCGGCTGCGCAGCACCGGCAACGACGTGCCGGTGATCTTGCTGGCAGACGAATCGGACGTCCCGACCGCGGTGGCGGCCATGCGCGAAGGCGCCACGGACTTCATCGAAAAGCCCTACGCCAACGTCGCCATCCTGAAGCAGGTCCAGAAGCTGATCCGCGGTCAGACCGGCAGCACATTGTCCGCCTGAGACGGCGGGCCGCTCCCGCATGAGTTCCCTCGCGAGCTGGCACGAGGAAAAGCAGTCCGCGTGGCTGTATCGCGAACTGGCGACCTGCGAAAGCGACGCGAGAGTGGCTGACCTGTTCCGCGCGCTCGCCGCGGCCGCCGATTTCCAGGCCGAGAAGTGGCTGGCGAGTTCCGGACAGGCGACGCCGCCCGCCTTTGCGCCTTCGCCGCGCGCGCGCATCACGGCCACGCTGGCACGCTCGCTCGGTCCGCGCCGCGTACGACACATGCTGGCGGCGATGAAGGTGCGCGGGCTTTCGGCCTACGATTCGCAGCGATCACTCGCGGGCCACCTGATGCCGACCTCCGTGTCCGACATCGGCGCGCGGCACAAGGGCTACGGCGGTGGCAACCTGCGGGCAGCGGTGTTCGGCATCAATGACGGCCTCGTCTCGAACACCAGCCTGATCATGGGCGTGGCGGGCGCTGCAGCGGGCGCAGACATCGTGCTGACGAGCGGCGTGGCGGGATTGCTCGCGGGCGCGCTGTCGATGGCGGCGGGCGAGTATGTGTCGATGCGCTCGCAGCGCGAGATGTTCGAGTACCAGATCGGGCTCGAGCGCGACGAACTGCACGAGTACCCGGAGGAAGAAGCCGAGGAACTCGCGCTGATCTACCAGGCGCGCGGCATGCAGCTCGAAGAAGCGCGCCGCGTGAGCCGCGAACTGGTCAAGAACGAAGTGGCCGCGCTCGACGCGCTCGCGCGCGAGGAACTGGGCCTGAATCCCGACGATCTGGGCTCACCGTGGGGCGCCGCGATCTACTCGTTCCTCGCCTTCGCACTGGGTGCGATCGTGCCACTGGTGCCGTTCGTGCTCGGGCTGCCGCTGCAGCAGGCAATCACGGTGGCGGCGGTCACGGCCGGGGTCGCGTTGTTTGGCGTGGGCGCGGCGCTCAGCCTGTTCACGGGTCGCAGCGCAGTGGGGGGCGGCGTGCGCATGGTGCTGATCGGCGGCGGGGCCGGCGTCGCCACCTGGATCATCGGTTCATTGCTGGGCGCAGCCATCGGCTAGGTAAGCCCTGCACAGGTCCGCAAGTGACGCGTTGCGTGCGCTCGATCCGGTGCCTGTCACCGAGCTTGGAAAGGCAGACACGCGCTCTGTGACAGGCACCGGATCGAGCGCTCTGGCAGCGTCGCAGGCTGGCATGTCGCAAGCGTCCGACCCGGGACCGTTCCCAGAGCGCGTGTCTGCCTTTCCAAGCTCGGGGAACGGTCCCGGGTCGGACGCGCCAGCGACGGTCGCCCTCGCGTGTTCGACGCGCGGTGCCGAAATGGAATCCGGCGCGGCTGACCTTGAGTGCTCGGTGACGGCTGCCGGATAGTAAGGCGGCATTGGCGGCCGCTGCGAACCTGTGCAGAGCTCCCCTAGGGGCTAGGGATTAGTGAGGAATGAATAGTGAATGGTTGGCGTTCGGCCGCACCATTCACTGATCACTATTCATCATTCACTGCCTGAGCAGCGCGAGCAGCCGGCGCCGTTCCTCGACCAGCTCGACGATGATTGCCGCGCCGGCCAGGTTCACGCCGAGATCGGTCACGAGTCGCGTCATCGCCAGCACGCGCGGCAATTCACGCCGCGGGAAAACCCATGCCGCGGGATCATGGCCGCCCAGTGGATCGAGGGCGCCCACCTCGACCAGCTCGACGACCCACTGCCGTTCGACGCAGAGCCGCACGCAGATCTCGTCGATGCGCAGCCAGTCGTCGTCGGCAAGGAATTCAGCCCGCAGCAACTCCGGGTCCTGCCGATGATTGCGTGGGTCGCTCATGACGAGGCCCTCCCGCCCGCCGCGAGATGCGCGCGCGGATCGAACGGCAGCTCCTGCTTCATGCGCGCGAAGAACTCGCGCGCGTTGGCAGTGTCGGGCGGCAGCACGATCGCGAGCTCAACGTACTGATCGCCGGGCGTCGGGCCGGGCAGCCCGCGGCCGCGCAAGCGCAGCCGCTGGCCAGCACGCGCGCCGGCCGGCAGCTTCATCTCGACCGGCACCGCCGAGCGTCGGTACCGAGACGGTTTCGCCCAGCGCGGCCTCCCACGGGGCCACGGGCAGTTCCACCGTCACGTCACGGCCTTCCAGCTTGAACAGCGGGTGCGGTCGGAGGTTGACCTCCAGGTACAGGTCACCCGCGGGACCGCCGCCGATGCCGGCGTTGCCCTGGCCTGTCAGCCGGATCTGCTGGCCTGCGACCACGCCCGCGGGAATCGAGACGCGCAACGTGCGCGGCCTGGTCGATGACGTGGCCATCCGCCGTGATCTCCGGGCGTGCGCAGCTCGAGCGTGCGCGTGCCGCCGCGGTAGGCGTCCTCGAGGTCGATTTCGACGCGGGCGACGTGGTCCTGGCCCGCGGCCGCGAACCCGCGGTGGCCGCGACGACCAGACGTCTCGAAGCCACCTTGCGTGCTGGCGCCGCTGAACGGGCTGCGCGCGCCGAACAGTTCCGAGAAGAAATCGCTGAATTCGGGACGCTGGCCCGGCCCGCCACCCCCACCGCTGCCGCGGGCGCCCTGGCCGGCGGTGAACTCGAAGCCCTTGCCCCAGTCCGGTGGCGGGCGGAAATCCTGGCCCTGCCGCCAGTCGGCGCCGAGCTGGTCGTAGGCTGCGCGCTTCTCAGGGTCTTTCAGGACTTCGTACGCCTCCTGCAGCTCCTTGAAGCGGTCCTCGGCGTCCTTTTCCTTGCTGACGTCCGGATGAAACTTGCGTGCGAGCTTGCGGTACGAGCGCTTGATCTCGTCCTGCGTGGCACCCCGCGCCACCCCCATGACTTCGTAGTAATCCTTGAATTGCATGCACGCAGCGCCTCGGTATACCCCGGCCCGTCTGATGTGGTGGCGACGAGCGCCCGATGCAAGCCCTGTGACGTGCCCCGGCGGTTGCGCTTGCGAATCAGCCGCGGAACCCCATAGAGCGAATCTCAGCCTATCTTCTCTTCTGGGGACTTTTCTGCACATGGAACATTCGTCCGCTGTCGGCGCCGGCCCCGTGTCCGCCACCGAAATCATCTGCACTCGTTGCGACGGCATCGTCCGCGTGCCGGACGACCGCCTGCAGGACGGACCGAAGTGCCCGCGCTGCCACGTACCGCTCTTTACCGGACATCCCGTCGAACTGACGGCCGCGAACTTTGCGCGCCATGTCGGGCAGAGCGGAGTCCCGGTCGTCGTGGATTTCTGGGCGCCGTGGTGCGGCCCGTGCCGTTCGATGGCGCCCGTGTTCGAGCGGGTCGCCGCCGAGACCGAGCCGGCTGCGCGGTTCGCCAAGCTGAACACCGACGAGGCGCAGGAGATCGCCGGGCGCTTCGGCATCCGCAGCATTCCGACGCTGATGGTGTTCAAGGACGGACGGGAAGTGGCGCGGCAAGCCGGCGCCATGGATGCGGCGTCATTGCGACGCTGGTTGGACGCCAACGCAGGGATCAAGGGCTAGGACCCTCACCCCAACCCTCTCCCGCCTTGCGGGAGAGGGAGGCGGTCAGGTCAGCCCTTCTTCATCGAACAGGTGCTGATGCCGAAACGGCAGGTAGGCGGGGCAGAAGCGGAACGTGCCCGTCAGGATCGGCACGATGCCGATCAGGCCCCAGTAGCGCGCGTTGCCTTCGAGCAGGAAAAACAACGACAGCAGGGCGAGGCCCGCGACGATGCGCAATGTGCGGTCGATGCCGCCAACGTTCGGTGTCATGAGTCTTCTCCTATTCGCGATTGTTCACTGCGGACCAGTATCGGCCCGTTGCAGCATTCCGTCACGCGATCCTCGTGACAATCAGGGCGCTGCGGGCTCGAGAACCAGCAGAAGGTCCTTGGCGTCGACCTGCTGGCCCGGACGCGCGACGATCTCCGCGATCAAGCCGTCGCGCTCGGCGCGCACGCTGGTTTCCATTTTCATCGCCTCGATCGTCACGAGCACGTCGCCGCGTGCCACGGCATGGCCCACCAGCACGTTCACCGTGGCGATCGTCCCGGGCATCGGCGCGCCCACTTCGTCCGGGTGATCGATCCCGGCCTTGCGCCGCGGCGGCCGCTTCGCGACCTTGCTGCGATCGGCCACCTTGACCGAGCGCGGCTGCCCGTTCAGCTCGAAGAACACCGTGCGCGTGCCGTCATCGTGCACGTCGCTCGTCGCGACGTAACGCACGATCAGGTGCTTGCCCTTCTCGAGGTCGAGGGTGATTTCTTCACCGGGCTCGAGCCCGTAGAAGAACGCCCGCGTCGGCAGCACGCTCACGTCGCCAAAGTGCGAGCGCTCGGCCATGTAGTCGCGGAAGACCTTCGGGTACATCAGCCAGGAAGCGAACTCCTGGTCGGTGATGTGGCGCGGCATGGCTTCCTGCGCCTCGACCCGGGCCTGGACGAAATCGACGGCGGGCAGGGTTGCGCCCGGGCGCGCGGTCGAGGGCTGCACCGTGCCCAGGATTTTCTGCTGCAGCCCTGGCGGAAAGCCCCCGTAAGGCTGCCCGATGTCGCCGCGGAACAGCGACACCACCGACTCCGGGAAAGCCACGTCCGTCGCGGGATCGCTGACGTCTGCGGCCGTGAGGCCGCTGGTGACCATCATGATCGCCATGTCGCCGACGACCTTCGAGGACGGCGTGACTTTCACGATGTCGCCGAACATCTCGTTGACCTGCGCGTATGCGCGCGCCACCTCGTGCCAGCGGGTGTCGTCGATGCCGAGCGCACGCGCCTGCTCGCGCAGGTTGGTGTACTGCCCGCCGGGCATGCCGTGCACGTACACCTCGGACGCGCCCGAGCGCATGTCGCTCTCGAACGCGGCATAGCCGTGACGCACCTGTTCCCAGTAATTGGACAGCAGGCGCAGGTTGTCCGGATCGAGGCCTGACGCGCGCGGGCCGTGGCGCAACGCCTCGACGATCGAGCCGAGGTTCGGTTGCGAGGTGAGGCCGCTCATGGCGTCGAGCGCGCCGTCGACGGCATCGCAGCCGGCATCGATTGCCGCGAGCACGCTCGCTGCCGCAATGCCGCTGGTGTCGTGCGTATGGAAGTGGACGGGAATGCCGATCTCGTCCTTCAGGGCCTTGACCAGCGTACGGGCCGCGCGTGGCTGGCACAGCCCAGCCATGTCCTTGATGCCCAGGATGTGAGCGCCGGCCTTTTCCAGCTGTTGCGCCATCGTGACGTAGTACTTCAGGTCGTACTTGGTCTGGCGCGGATCGTTGAGATTGCCCGTGTAGCAGATCGCCGCCTCGCACAGCTTGCCGGTCTCGCACACGGCATCCATGGCGACGCGCATGTTGTCGACCCAGTTGAGCGAATCGAACACACGGAACACGTCGACGCCGCCCTGAGCCGCCTGTTGCACGAAGTAGCGGACGACGTTGTCGGGATAGTTGGTGTAGCCGACGGCATTCGCCGAGCGCAGCAGCATCTGCAGCAACAGGTTCGGCATCGCCTCGCGCAGCGCCGTGAGCCGGTCCCACGGACATTCGCGCAGGAAACGCATGGCCACGTCGAACGTCGCGCCGCCCCAGCATTCGACGGAAAAGAGTTCCGGCGCCAGACGCGCGTAGGCCGGCGCGATGGCCACCAGGTCGCGCGTGCGCACGCGCGTCGCCAGCAGCGACTGGTGCGCGTCGCGGAAGGTCGTGTCGGTGAAGAGCACCTGCGGCTGCTGCAGCATCCATTGCGCGAACTTCGTCGCGCCCAGTTCGTCGAGGCGCTGCTTCGTGCCGGATGGCGGCGCGCCCAGCGGCAGCCGCGGCGGCCTGGCATCGACGATGCGGGCGGGCCGCGCGCGGCCGGCGACCTCGGGATTGCCGTTGACGATCACGTCCGCGACGAAGCGCAGCAGGCGCGTCGCGCGATCACGCTTGCGCGGATAGCGGAACAGGGCGGGGGTCTGGTCGATGAACTTCGTGGTGTACGAGCCGTCGCCGAAATGCTCGTGCGTAATGAGCTGCTCGAGGAAGCGCAGGTTGGTGCTGACGCCGCGGACACGGAATTCCTTGAGTGCGCGATCCATGCGGGCGACCGTTTCGTCCGGCGTCGGCGCCCACGCCGTCACCTTGACCAGCAGCGAATCGTAAGAGCGCGTGATGAAGGCGCCGGAATACGCCGTGCCTGCATCCAGCCGGATGCCGAAGCCCGCCGGGCTGCGGTAGGCGGTGATGCGGCCGTAATCGGGGATGAAGTTGTTCTCGGGGTCTTCGGTGGTCACGCGGCACTGCATCGCGTGGCCGTTCATGCGGATGTCGGGCTGGGCCGGCACGCCGCTGGCTGCGGTGCCGATGGTGGCGCCCTCGGCGATGCGGATCTGCGCCTTGACGATGTCGATGCCCGTCACCACCTCTGTCACCGTGTGCTCGACCTGGATGCGCGGGTTGACCTCGATGAAATAGAACTGCCCGGTGTCCGCGTCCTGCAGGAACTCGACCGTGCCCGCATTGAGGTAGTGGACGGCCCGTCCGATGCGCAAGCCGAGCTCGCACAGCTGCAAGCGCTGCGGATCGTCGAGAAAAACCGCGGGGGCGCGTTCGACGACCTTCTGGTTGCGCCGCTGCACCGTGCAGTCGCGTTCGAACAGGTGCACGAGGTTGCCATGCGTGTCGCCGAGGATCTGCACCTCGACGTGCCGCGCGCGCCGCACGAGTTTCTCGAGGTACACCTCGTCATTGCCGAAGGCCGCCTTGGCCTCGCGTCGGGCCGCGGTCACCATTTCGAGCAGCTGCGTCGCGTCCTCCACCACGCGCATGCCGCGACCGCCGCCACCCCAGCTCGCCTTGAGCATCACCGGGTAGCCCACCCGCTCCGCGAGCTGCAGCACCCGCGCGTCATCGTTCGCGGGCAACGGCGGCGTGGCCGGCATCACCGGGACGCCCGCAGCCGTCGCGAGGTCACGCGCGGTCACCTTGTTGCCGAGGCGACGCATGATCTCGGGACTCGGGCCGATGAACAGCAGCCCGGCCGCGGCGCAGGCCTCCGCGAACGTGGGATTCTCCGCGAGGAAGCCATAGCCCGGGTGAATTGCATCGGCGCCGCATTCGAGCGCGACCCGGACGATGTCGTCGATGTCGAGGTAGGCCTCGACCGGGCCCTTGCCCTCGCCGACCAGGTAGCTCTCGTCGGCCTTCATGCGGTGGAGTGAGAAGCGATCCTCCTGCGAGTAGATCGAGACCGTCTTGATGCCGAGTTCGTGCGCTGCGCGCATGACGCGGATGGAGATCTCACCGCGGTTGGCGACGAGCAGGGTCCTGATCTTGCGGTGGTGGCGCATGGCTTCAAAATAATACGTGGCGCGGCGCTCTGGTATGGTTCGTTTCCTTCGTACGACCTGCCCTGAAGGAATGACATGCCAGCGATCGCCGTCCACGGTGGTGCAGGAGACATCCCGCCCGCCGAGCTGACCCCCGAGCGCGAAGCCGCCTACCGCGCGGGTCTCGAGCGCGCGTTGCATGCCGGCCAGGCGATCCTGGCTGCCGGCGGGCCCAGCCTTGATGCAGTGGTGGCTGCAGTCCAGGTGCTCGAGGACGACCCGCTGTTCAATGCGGGCCGCGGCGCAGTGATTGCGGCCAACGGCATCTGCGAGCTCGATGCCGCATTGATGGACGGACGCGACCTGCGCGCCGGTGCAGTGACGGGAGTGCGCCACGTCAGGAGCCCCATCGGCCTGGCGCGCCTCGTGATGGATCGGTCGGCACACGTCATGCTCGCGGGCCCCGGCGCCGAGGAGTTCGCGCTCGAGCAGGGACTCGAGCCCGTGCCGAACAGGTACTTCGTGACCGAGCGCAGGCAACGCGAACTGGCTGCGGCGCTGGTGTCGGAGGCGGACGGCTATCGTGAGTCGCTGATGGGCACCGTGGGTGCCGTCGCTTTGGACGCCGACGGGAGCCTGGCCGCTGCAACTTCGACGGGTGGCACGACAGGCAAGCGCTGGGGTCGCGTGGGCGATTCACCGATCATCGGTGCCGGCACGTACGCCGCCAATGATTGCTGCGCCGTCTCGGCAACGGGGCATGGCGAGTTCTTCATTCGCGCCACCGTGGCGCACGAGATCGCCGCGCTGGTGCGCTATGCGGGACTGGATGCCAAAGCCGCGGCCGACCGGGTGGTGCACGAACAGCTGCGCCGGATGGGAGGCAGCGGCGGCGTGATCGTCGTGGGGCGCGACGGCACGATAGCGATGCCGTTCAATTCACGCGGGATGTTGCGCGGTGCGATCGACACCCAAGGTCGATTGTCGACAGCCATCCTGTAGGTCTTGCTCCCTCTCCCGCCTTGCGGGAGAGGGTCGGGGTGAGGGTCTCAGCTCGACCGCTGTTCGCGCGGCTGCTTGACGCGCGTGAGCCAGACTTCGTGCGGGTCCCAGGCGGAACCTTCTGCCGGCGCCGGAGCGGGCTTGGCAGCAGACACAGCGGCCGGGGCACCCTCCGCCGGCGGCACCCGAGCGAGATCGCTGCTGACGAGGCGCGGTGCGATCATCTGCACTGGGTGGTGCTCGACTCGGGCCTTCGCGACGGCACCCGGCGAATACTTGACTAGCGAAATCGTGGACATTGATGCTGCTCCCTCGCTGCGCGCTTCGTCGGGCGGTGACAAAAACGCAATTGACCTCTCCGATAGCTCATGCGGAGTGTGCATCTATTAGGTTAAAGACTAGTGACGACCGGTTGAGCCCCGGGAGGGCTCAATTTCTTGTAGGACTCGGTCTTTAACTTCGCCCGCCGGCAGGAATCGGATTTCCCAGACCGTAAACTGCGTCACGAAGAAAAATAGTTCGCGAGATATTCGTCGAAAGAGATCCTGTCGGATTTTTCGATGCGAGCCTGCTGCTCGATCGATTCCGCCGCTTCAGCCCCGAATTCCTCCTGCCGGGCCGTGCCAGTCGACAGCAGCTCCCTGAAATACGACTGGTGGACCTTCGACATGCGCAGCGCGAAGTTGAAGAAGGATTCTTCATTAATGCGCATTTCGTGCAATGTGCGTGCCGCGGGAGTCAGGGACAGGTCGTGAATTTTTTCTTCCTGCAACTCCAGCGCGGAGAGATACGGTCGCTGCTCGTCGCCCTCGTCCAGCAGCTCGCAGACGCCGCGCATCGAATCGATGATTTCGGCGGCCCAGTCACTTAACTTAATGTGGCGGCCATCGCGGCGCAGCGCCAGGCCCGGCTTGCGCCCTTCACGCGCAACGAGCGCATGGTTGCCGTCGAGTTCGGCCTGTTCGGAGTTCTCGATCGCGCGGCCGTCACGCAAGACGCAGAACGCGGCGAATGCCTCGAGAAACCGCAGCTTGTTCTGGTTGACGCCAACGGGATCGAACACACTGACGTCGAGCGAGCGCATCTCCACGTACTGCACGCCGGCACGCTGCAGCGCCCGCGTCGGACGTTCGCCGCTCAGCGTGACACGCTTCGGGCGGATGAAACTGTAGTACTCGTTCTCGATCTGCAGCATGTTGGCGTTCAGCTGGCGGTACTCGCCTTCGACCTTCACGCCGATTTTTTCGTAGTCGGGACTCGGCGTGCTGATCGCCGCCGTCAGGTCGCGCACGTAGTGCTCGAGGCTGTTGACCGAGACGTTGAGGCCGGCCTGGTTCTTGTTGCGGTAGCCCAGGTCGCTCATGCGCAGCGAGGTGGCGTAGGGCGCGTACAGGCTGGCGGGCTCCAGCGGCAGCAGACCGTCGACCTTCCGTCCCTGCAGGAACGACGGACACAGCGCCGGCGAGTTGCCGAAGAGGTACAGCACGATCCAGCCGTGACGCCGGTAGTTGCGCAGCAGCGCGAAGTACGAATCGGAACGGAAGGCCTGCCCCGCAGTCCTTGCGCCTGCAGCACGTCGGCCAGCACGGGCCAGAACTGCTCCGGGAACGAGTAGTTGAAGTGCACGCCCGCGATGGCCTGCATGACGCGCCCGTACCGGTGGCCGAGGCCGTTGCGGTAGACGGTCTTCATGCGGCCCACGTTGGACGATCCGAACTGGGCGATCGGGATGCTCGCGTCGCCCTTGATGGCACACGGCATGCTGGTGGCCCACAGCAGTTCGTCGTCGGGCAGGTTGGTGTAGACGAACCGGTGCAGGTCGGCGAGGTACTGCACCAGTTCCCAGGTCTGGGCGAACGGCGGCGTGACCAGTTCGATCAGCGCCTCGGAGTAGTCGGTGGTGACGTGTTCGTTGGTCAGCGCCGAGCCGAGCGCGCGCGGGTGCGGCGCACTGGAGATCTGGCCGGCCGGGGTGACCCGCAGCGATTCGCGCTCGACGCCCTTGAGCCCGCCTTGCAGCGCGCCACGGGCACGGCTGTTGATCACGCCCGCCAGGCGTTTTTCGAAAGCGCGGTCGCTGAGCATGCTGCGTACGATTCGTGACGGGCGCGTAGGGTAGCAGAAGGCATGGGGCGCCCCGCCTTCATTGATTATTTTTCATATTTTTTAACAGGTTACATCCACGGCCTAGTCAGCGCCGGGGTCGATGACCTTGGCCTCCGCCGTCTTGGCACGCCGGGGATGGGGCCGCACGCGCCGGCGCAGCAGGTAAGCTTGCCGGATGAGACCCGTGACCTCCGCGCTATGCGTACTCCTGATCGTGGGCGCGTTGTCTGCGCCCCCTGCGGCCGCGGACGATTCCATGCGGTGCGGCAGTCGATTGGTCACCACGGGCGATGGCAAGGACAAGGTGCGGACCCTGTGCGGGGAGCCGACCGCAGTCGACTTCCAGGGAGTGATTCGGCGTGCTCCACGCCACGAGTACGGGTATGGCTACAACCGTTACACGTATTTCGGACCGGACGTGATCGACATGCCCGTCGAGGTGTGGACTTACAATTTCGGCTCGAGCAAGTTGCTGCGAAAACTGCGCTTCGTGGGTGACGAGCTCGAGGAAATCAGGACCGACGGTCGCGGCTACTGAAATCGGCCGAGTCCTGCGCCGGCGCCCCGCGCTGCGACGTAACAGCGCTCACCACATACCCACTTCGCGGATCTCGGTGTAGCGGGAGTTCCCCCGCCCGTTGAACGCCCGCACGCGATAGTAGTAACGCGTGGCATTGCCGGCATCCTGGTCCACGAAGCGCGTCGCATCGGGCCCGAGCGTGGCCACCTGCTCGAAATCGATGCCGTTGACCGATCGCTCGACCTTGAACCCGGCTTCGTTGGCGGCGGCGTCGAACCAGTTCAGCACCACGGTCCGGGGCGCGCTCGTCCATGCCGACAACCGGTCCGGGGCCACCGTTTGCCGCAGGTCCGCGAGCGTGCGGAAGGCAGCCACCGTGTCGGCGGTGTTGTTCATCGAGCGGACGTTGTCCGCGGCGCTGCCCGGATCAGTCTCGTACGCAATGCCCATCGACTGGCCACGGTACGCCAGCTGCGGGCTGGAAAAGCGCGCCACGCGCGCCACCCCCTTGCACGCGTAGGCCATGATCGTGCGGAACCCCGCGCCCTCGCCCGTGCAACGCCGGTAGCCGTACGAGTACGGAAACGCACCGCTGTTGGTGGTGCTTTCGCGGTCGTGCATGTTGCCCTGGTTGTGGCCCACTTCGTGCGCCAGCGACTGGTTGCTGAGGCAGCCTGCATTGACGACGTTGAATGCCGTCTTCGCCGCCGCAACGTGTTCGCCCCGCATCGACCAAGCGATGCCACAGGAGTCCGCCGCCTCGGCCAGCAGCGTGACGATGTCCGCACCGACGCTGTCGCGCATCGCGTGCACCGCGTCGAGCTCGCCGTCGCCCGTCCTCTGCAGCGAGGTCAGCACGGCCTTCATGCTGCCCCGCTCTGCGTAGTCCACTTCCTGCAGCCCCACCAGCTCCAGCGTGATGGCCACGCCGCTGTTGCGATACGCCTGGTTGGCCGCCTGCACGGAATTCCGGACCAGGCTTTCCAGCACACCCTTGCCGTAACGTTCGCGCGATGCCGGCGTGTAGACGACGAGCAGGTCGTGCACGTAACCCCGCGCCAGCATTTCGGCCGTTGCGCCGTGCAGCCCCAGGTCCGCTGGCAAAGCCGGGCCCGCCGTCGGCTTGCTGCGTGACCACCGGCTCCGCGGTCGGCATCGAGCTGTCGTCGAACCGGTACAACACGAGTTGCCCATCGCTGCCGGCAGGCAGCAGTTCCCAGAGCTCGGCGCCGTAGGAAAGAAACCCGGTGGTGACGCCGCGGTACGTCCCCAGCACTGCGAGACTGCCCGGCTGCTCCTCGAAGGTGCCCACCCAGGCCTGGTATTCGTTCGCCGTGTCGGCGATGCGCTGCTGTCGCTGCGCCTGCACGCGGCGGCCGTCCGGCAGTTCGAACGACAGCGTAACGGCATCGAGTGCAGCGGGACTCAGGCGGCCCAGCAGCCCCGTCCCTGCTCGTGCCTGCCGGGGCAGGTCCGCATCCGCGGCGCGACGCGGGGATTCGAGTGCGGCTACGTCGGGCCGCGACTCCGGCACCGTCGCGTACGTGGACCCCGCCATGCAGCTCGCGCACAGGCTGAGCAACAGCGGCCAGCGCATCCGTGAGTGCAGCAAGCGAACCATTCGCACGTCGCAACGCTCCCTGAAGCGAAGCGCACGCGACAGACGCGTGCGGTTGCTTGTAGGAAGAGTCCATCACGAAGTCGGGCGGTTCACTCGCTTATGAATCCGGATTGGGGAAGGTTCGACACTTCAGCGGCTCGCTGCGCTCCAGCGCGTCAGCTTCGATGCAAGGACGGTCAGCGGCAGTGGTCCCGCGCCGACGACCTGCTCATGAAACGCACGCACGTCGAAGCGATCACCCAACCGTGACTCCGCGGTCCGGCGCAGCTCGAGGATCTTGAGGCGCCCCACGGCACCTGCCAGCGCCTGCGCGGGCAAGGCGATGCAGTGGTCGACTTCAGCTGCGATGGCCGCGTCACCCAATGCCGTGTTGGCACGCAGGTAGGCCTGCGCTCGCTCGCGGTTCCAGCCCTGCGCATGCAGGCCGGTGTCGATGACCAGGCGGGCGGCCTCGAGCAGTTCGAGATTCAGCGCGCCGAACTGCGTGTACGGGTTCGCCTGCAAGCCCAGCGCGCCGCCGAGCGAGACCGCGTAGCTCGCCCAGCCCTCGACGTACGCGGAGTCGCTGCCGAAGCGCCGGAACCGGGGCAGGTTCGGCGTTTCCTGCGCGAGCGCCGCCTGGTAGTGACGGCCGGGAACGGCGCCGCGCAGGTACTGCGCTTCGATGTCGAACGCCGGACGCGACGCGAGCTCATGCGTGTTGACGTAGAACACGGCGGGCCGACTGCCGTCGGCACTCGGGATCAAGTACGACGTGGGGCCCGCTGCACCGGCGCGAAATCCCTCCATCGCGCGGATTTCCATTGCGGCCTTGGGCCGGCGCGGGAACTGCGCAGCGAGTCGTGCCTCGACGGGGCCACGCATCCCTGCGTAGGCACCCAGCAGCGACCGTGCGGAGGAAAAGTGAAACTGGGGATCCGCACGCATCGCATCGAACAGCACCCGCGGCTCGCCCGGAACGCCCAGCGGGGCCTGCAATGCTGCCAGGTTCGCGCGCAGTCGCTCCACTTCGCGCAGGCCGAGCTCATGCACTGCAGCGGGCGTGAGGTCGAGCGTGGTCTGCTGGCGCACGAGGTGCGCGTACCAGAGATCGCCACTGGGCAGGTCGGACCAGGCGACCGTCGCGCGTGCATGCGGCAGGTAGTCCCGGGCCAGGTAGTCGTGCAGCCTGCGATAGGCCGGCAGCACCTGGGTGCGTAGTTTCTCGTCGTATGCCGCGAGCAAGCGGCGTCGGTCCGCGACTGTCGGGCCCGCGGGAAAACTCAGCAGGGGCCGCCAGAAAATCGTCTGCCGCGGATCTTCAAGCCGGCCGAAGGCCTCGAGCTGCGGCAAGGTGCGCTCGACCACGACCCGCGGCAGCACGACGCCCTTGGTCACGCCTGCGCGCAGGTTGTTGATGGCCTGGTCCACCCAGGCGACGAAGCCATCCATGCGCGCGAGGAAATTGTCGTAGTCGCGCGTCGTGCGGAACGGATGCGCGCCACGGCCCGATCCCAGCTGCGCGAAGACGCTGGGCCAGTTCTCGACCTGGTTGATGGCCAGCAGCTCGCTGGGATAGCGGTAACCGCCGATGCCGAGTTCGCGCTGGCGCTGGAAGGCCTCGTACGTGACGAGATCCTCGCCCGCAAGCTGTTGCGGGTCCACCGACTGCAGGTGCTCGAGCGCCTCCTGCTCGATGCCGAGCGAGTCGGCCACCCAGCTCATGCTGGCGTAATCGCCGAAGCGATCGTCGAAACGGTGGTCGCCCAGCGCGCTCGCGTAAATCGGGTTGAGCGCCAGGTACTGGTCGAAGTAAGTCTCGACCACCCGGTAGAGCTCGGCCGATTCGGCATTGCCGGCACGCAGCGGCGCCGACAGCGTCGAGACGACGTCCTCCGCCCGGGTCGGCGGCGGCTCGGTGAAGTCGCACCCCGCCAGCAACGCGGGGCAGGCCATCAGCGACAGCCACGTGAGACGGCGCGCGCTTCGCATCAGCGGCGCGCGGCGATCCAGCGCTCGACCTTGGCTTCGAGCACGTCCATCGGTACGGCGCCGTCGCTCAGCACCTCGCGATGAAAGTCACGCACGTCGAATTTCTCGCCGAGCGCCTGCTCCGCCTTGTGCCGCAGCGCCTGGATGCGCAGATCGCCCACCTTGTAGCCCAGGGCCTGGCCGGGCCACGCGATGTAGCGCTCGACCTCGGAGACCACGTCCGATTCGGCGAGCGTGGAGTTGTCGAGCATGAACTTGATCGCCTGTTCGCGCGTCCAGCCCTTGGCGTGCAGCCCGGTGTCGACCACGAGTCGCATCGCGCGCAGCTGCTCGTCGTTCAGGCGGCCGAACCACTGGTACGGATCCGTGAACAGGCCGAGTTCCTTGCCGAGGTATTCGGCATACAGCGCCCAGCCTTCGACGTACGCCGTGTAATCGCCGCCGAAGCGGCGGAAGCGCGGCACGCCCTCGAGCTCCTGCTGGATCGACACCTGGAAGTGATGGCCGGGCGACGCCTCGTGCAGCGACAGGGTTTCCATGCCGAACTTCGGCTGTGCCTTGAGGTTGTAGGTGTTGACGTAGAACACGCCCGGCCGTGAGCCGTCCGCCGAGGCCTGCTGATAGAAGCCGCCGGCAGACGACTGCGCGCGGAAGGCTTCGACCTCGCGCACTTCGTAGTCCGCCTTGGGCAGCACCGAGAACAGCTTCGGCAGCGCGGCATCGATGCGCACCTTGAGCGCGCCATAACCGGTCACGAGGTCGGCGCCCCGCGTGAAATAGAACTGCGGATCGTTCTCGAGGAAATCGAAAAACGCCGGCAGGTCGCCCTTGAAGCCCACCTGCTGCCGCACGCCGTCCATCTCGCCGAGGATGCGCTTCACTTCGCTCAGGCCAAGCGTGTGAATTTCCTCGGGCGTCATGGTCGTGGTGGTGTGCTCCTGCACGTAGTACGCGTACCAGGCCTGGCCGTCGGGCAGCGCGGTCCAGGCGACGGTGCTGCGCGTGTGGGGCAGGTAGTCGTCACGGACGAAGTCGCGCAACCGCACGTACGCCGGCAGCAGTCGCGCCTCGAGCAGCTGCGTGTACTCGCGCGTCAGGCGTTCACGCTCGGCGGCGGTAAAGCTCGCGGGAAACTGCTTGAGGGGAGCGAAGTACTGGCTCTGCTGCGCCTGCGACACGGCCATCGCGTCGAGCTGGGTGAGCACCTTCTCCATCACCGGCCGCGGCTGCACGACGCCTTTGGCCACGCCCTCGCGCATGTTGACGATCGCCTGGTCCATCCACACCGCGAGCCCGTCGAGACGCCGCAGCCAGCGCTCGTAGTCCTGCACCGTGTTGAACGGCTGCGCGTTGGTGCCCGAACCCAGCGCCGCCATCGTGGTGAGCAGGCTGCCCGCCTGGTTGAGCGGCAGCAGGTGGAACGGAAAGCGGTCGCCGCGCAACTCGCGTTCGCGCTCATAGACGAAGATGTCGTACGAGATGCGATCGGCCGGCGCGAGCTGCGCCGGATCGATGGCACGAATCGCGGCGAGGTACTTTTCGTTGAGTGCGCGCGCCGTGGCGCGGTACTCCGGGCCGATCGAGTTCGGCAGCTGGTCGTCGTAGCGATGATCGCCGATGTAGGTCGCGAGCAGCGGATTGGCGCGCAGGCTGGCCTCGAAGTACTCCTCGAACAGCGCGTCGAGCTGCTGCCTGGTCGCAGTCGCGGGATGCGGTCGTGGCCGGGGCAACCGCCGGACTGGCGGCCACCGGCGCCTCCAGCGCCGCTGCACGGCCCTGCGCGCCGAGAGCGATCACGAGGCCGATGACGAGGGCACGGGGAGACGAACGGCGCGGCATGCGTGGAATTCCTGCTGGGCAGACGAGACGGCGATTATAGGGTTTCAGCGCTCGACGATGGCCGTGACGCCCATGCCGCCGGCGGTGCAGATGGAGATGAGGCCCCGTCCGCCGCCGCGCTGGTCGATCAGCTTGGCGAGCGTCGCGATGATGCGCGCTCCAGTCGCAGCGAACGGATGCCCCACCGCCAGGCTGCTGCCGTTCACGTTGAGCTTCGCGCGATCGATGGTGCCGAGCGGTCGTTCGCGGCCGAGGCGGTCGCGACAGAACTCGGCGGATTCCCACGCTGCCAGCGTGCACAGCACCTGGGCGGCGAACGCCTCGTGGATTTCGTAGAAGTCGAAGTCCTGCAGCGTGAGGCCCGCGTCGTCGAGCATGTGCGGCACCGCGTAGGCGGGAGCCATCAGCAGGCCCTCGTCCCTGGTGAAATCGACGGCCGCCACCTTGCCGAACGTCAGGTACGCCTGGATCGGCAGCCCGCGGGCACGCGCCCACTCTTCGCTGGCGAGCAGCACTGCGGCGGCACCGTCGGTCATCGGCGTGGAATTGCCCGCGGTCAGGGTGCCGCTGCCCTGCATTGGAAAGGCCGGTTTCAGGCGCGCGAGCTGCTCGGGCGTCGTGTCGCGGCGCAGGTTGTTGTCGCGCTTGAGCCCCTGGTACTCGAAGACCAGGTCGTCGAAGAAACCCGCGTCGTAGGCGGCGGCGGCGCGGCGGTGACTCTGGCAGGCCAGTTCGTCCTGCGCTTCGCGCGCAATGTTCCAGCGCCGCACCATCAATTCCGTGCTCTGCCCCATGCTCAGGCCCGTGCGCGGCTCGTTGACGGCCGGAAAGCTCGGCTTCCAGTGCCCAGGGCGCAATGCAGCCCACGGTGCAAGCCGCTGTCCCAGCGAGCGTCCACGTGCGCTGCGCAGCAGGATCCGGCGCAGGTCTTCGTTGATGCCGATCGGCGCGTCGCTTGCGGTATCGACGCCCGCGGCGATCGCGCTGTCGATCTGTCCGGCCGCAATCTTCAGGCCGAGCAGGATCGCGGTCTCGAGGCTGGTGCCACAAGCGCGCTGCAGGTCGAAAGCCGGGGTATGTGCATCGAGCGTGGTGCCCAGCACGGCTTCGCGGGTCAGGTTGAAGTCGCGCGCGCTCTTGAGCACCGCTCCGGCGCCCACATCGCCCAGCCGCTCACCCGCCAGGCGGTACTTGTCCGTCAGCGCCTGCAGCGCCGCGGTCAGCATCTGCTGGTTGCTGCATTCGGCGTAGGCGCCCATCGAGCGCGCGAAAGGAATGCGGGCCCCACCAATGACGGCGACGCGACGCGTGGTTTTTCCGACGAGCATGAGGCATTCCCCGACCGGTCCGCAGGTAGGCGCAGCGTACGCCTTGGCGGGCCAATCCTCACCCTCCACAGGGCCCTGCTGCTATCCTTGAGCGCTTCCAGTCAGCCAGCAATCGCGCCTTCGGGCGCGTGGAATTCGCTTATGAGCCACCTGCAACTGAGAGCGGCCGACGGCCACACTTTTTCGTCCTACCTCGCGCGTCCCGCAGACCGCCCACGTGGCGCGGTCGTGGTCGTGCAGGAGATTTTCGGTGTCACCGGTCACATCGAACGGGTGGCAGAGCAGTACGCGACGGAAGGTTACCTGGCGATTGCCCCGGCCCTGTTCGACCGCCAGCAACCCGGTGTCAACCTCGCTTACGACGAAGCGGGCATCGCGCGCGGTATCGGCTTCATGCAGCAGGCCGACTTCGGCCAGGTGATGCTCGACCTGCAGGCGTCCATCGACGCCGTCGACCACGCGGGGGCCGTCGGCATGGTCGGGTACTGCTGGGGTGGGCTGGTCACGTACCTGGCCGGCAGTCGCACCACCGTCAACGCGGCCATCGCTTACTACGGTGGCGGCATCACGCAATTCCTCGAACCCGTGCCACGCTGCGCGATGCAGTTTCACTTCGGTGAGCAGGATACGCACATCCCGGTCAGCGACGTCGAGCAGATCCGTGCGGCTTTTCCGCAGGGCGAGTATCACCTCTACGCCGCCGGGCACGGCTTCAATTGCACGGACCGCGCCAGTTACGACGCGGCGGCCGCGATGCAGGCGTTCGAGCGGGCGAAGGAATTTTTCGGCAGGTATCTGGGGTAGAGGCCCTCACCCAACAGCCCTCACTCCACAGCCCTCACCCATTTCATGGGAGAGGGAAGACGCAGAGAGACACGACATGACGCTCAAGCTCAACGACCCGACCCTGCTGCGCCAGCAGTGCTACATCGACGGCACCTGGCGCGATGCCGACGCGGGCGGGGCCAATCAGGTGACGAACCCGGCAACCGGGGCCGTGCTCGGCACCGTGCCGAACATGGGTACGGCCGAAACCCGCGCCGCGATCGAAGCCGCGGCAGCTGCATTTCCGGCATGGGCTGCACGCACGGCGAAGGACCGCGCCACGCTGCTGCGCCGCTGGCACGACCTGATGCTGCTCAATGCGGACGACCTGGCGCAACTGATGACCGCCGAGCAGGGCAAGCCGCTCGCCGAGGCCAAAGGCGAGATCCTCTACGCGGCTGCGTTCATCGAATGGTTCGCCGAGGAAGCCAAGCGGGTCTACGGCGACGTGATCCCGGGCCATCAGCCCGACAAGCGCATCTTCGTGCTGCGCCAGCCCGTGGGCGTCGTCGCCGCAATCACGCCGTGGAATTTCCCGGCTGCGATGATCACGCGCAAGGCCGGGCCGGCGCTCGCGGCGGGCTGCACTTTCGTCTGCAAGCCTGCGGCGCAGACGCCCTACTCCGCGCTCGCAATGGCCGAGCTTGCGCACCGTGCGGGCATTCCGCGCGGCGTCTTCAGCGTCGTCACCGGCTCGGCGACGGCGATCGGCGGCGAGATGACGTCGAACCCGATCGTGCGCAAGGTGACCTTCACCGGCTCGACCGCGATCGGCAAGAAACTGATGGAGCAGTGCGCGGGCACGCTCAAGAAGCTGTCGCTCGAACTGGGCGGCAACGCCCCGTTCATCGTGTTCGACGACGCCGACCTCGACGCAGCGGTGCAAGGCGCGATCGCGAGCAAGTATCGCAACACCGGCCAGACCTGCGTCTGCGCCAACCGTCTGCTGGTGCAGGAGGGCGTGTACGACGCATTCGTCGCCAGGCTGGTCGACGCCGTGCAGAAGCTGCGCGTGGGCGACGGCCTGGCCGGACCCACCGAGCAAGGTCCGCTGATCGACGACAAGGCCGTGGCCAAGGTCGAGGAACATGTGGCGGACGCGCTCGCCAAGGGCGGCCGGATTGCGCTGGGCGGCAAGCGCCACGCACTGGGCGGCACGTTCTTCGAGCCCACCATCATCACCGACGTGCAGCCTTCGATGCTCGTCGCGCGCGAGGAAACCTTCGGCCCGGTCGCCCCTGTCTTCCGCTTCAAGGACGAGCAGGAAGCGATCCGCATGGCGAACGACACGGAGTTCGGCCTGGCGTCGTATTTCTACACCAAGGACCTGGCGCGCTCCTTGCGCGTGGCCGAGAAGCTCGAGTACGGCATCGTCGGCTTGAATACCGGCCTGATTTCGACCGAGGTGGCGCCGTTCGGCGGCGTCAAGGAATCGGGCTTCGGCCGCGAAGGGTCCAGGTACGGCATCCTCGACTACACGGAACTCAAGTACCTCTGCATCGGTGGCATCGAGGGTTGAACCAGCGGTCGCTCATCTACCTGCTGGCGTTGATCGTCACGATCGGGTCGGTCGCCACCAACCTCTACCTGCCGGCGCTGCCCGTGGTGCGCGAGCACTTCGGCTCGAGCGTGGCGCAGGCGCAGGCGACCTTCTCCGTCGCGCTGCTGACGTTCGCGATCGGCATGTTCTTCTGGGGCCCGTTCGCCGATCGCTATGGGCGACGGCATGCGATCCTCGCGGGCGTCGGCCTGATGGCCCTGGGGTCGGTCGTCTGCCTGGTGGCACCGAGCCTCGGCTGGCTGATCGCGGGTCGCGCGGTGCTGGCTTTCGGCACGGCGACCGGCATCGCCGTCTCGCGCACCATCGTGAGCGATCTCTATCCCGACGACATGGCCCGCGTGCTGGCGAAACTCGCGATCGTCGCGGTCGTCTCGAGCGCGTCGGCCCCGGTCGTCGGCGGATTCCTCACCGCCTGGTTTGGCTGGCGCTCGGTCTTCGGCGTCCAGGTTGCCATGGCCGTCGCAGTGGCCTGGCTCACGTGGAAGCACTTGCCCGAAACACGGCCCGCACTCCATTCGCCGCCGGCCGTCGGCGAGATGATGCGCGTCTCGGGCCAGCTGCTGCGGCAACCGCGGTTTCTCAGTTGCGTGCTGCAGTCCTCGGCCGCCTACTCGATGTTCGTCGTGTTCATTTCGCTGGCGCCTTACGTCATGGTCACCTCGCTCGGGCGGTCCGCCACCGAATACGGCCTGTATTACCCCCTGATCTCGCTGGGCTACGTTGCGGGCAACTGGGCGCTGGGCCGCTTTGCGGGACGTGACCAGCACTGGGTGATCAGGCTCGGCGTGAGCGTGCAGATGGCCGCCGCGCTCGCGGCACTGGCTTTCGTCACCGCAGGATTGCGGCATCCGTTGTGGATCTTCGTGCCGATGGCGGCGCTCTACTTCGGCCAGGGGCTGTTCATGCCGCACCTCACCGCGATCGCGGTGAACCTGGCGCCCGCCCATGCCACGGGGGTGGGCTCGAGCACGCTCGGCTTCCTGAACCAGTTCATTTCCGCGATCTGCGTGCAGGCGATGGGACTGGTCGGGGTGGGCAGCCCGTTGCCGATGCTGCTGTTCTGCGTCGGCGCCGCCCTGTTCCAGCTGGTCGTCATGCGTCATTCGCCGCGCATGGAAACGACGGGCCGCGCGACATGATCCCGGGACGGAGCCGAAACTGCTGACTGTGCGCGGTCGAATTGCGGAGGCGTGATATCGTTCCGAGCCCGGCACGACCCGCACTTTTCGTGACATGAACTACCTCGGCACTCCCGATTTCGCCCACGGCTCGCAATCGCGCGTCGGCATCCTGCTGGTCAACCTGGGCACCCCGGCCGACCCGTCCCCGCGGTCCGTGCGCAAATACCTGGCGGAGTTCCTGTCCGATCCGCGCGTGATCGAGGCCCCGCGCCTGCTCTGGTGGCTGGCGCTGCACGGGATCATCCTGCGCACGCGGCCGCGACGCAGCGCGCATGCGTACCAGAAGATCTGGACGGCGGAAGGCTCGCCGCTGTTGATCGAATCAAGGCGGCTCACCTCCGGGCTGGCCGACAAGCTGGCGCTGCGCTGCGGCGACGGCGTGGTCGTCGACCTGGCGATGACCTATGGCCAGCCCTCGATCAAATCGGTGCTGGAGCGTTTTCGCGAGCAGAACGTGCAGCGCCTGCTGGTGCTGCCGCTCTATCCGCAGTATTCGTCGACGACGACGGGCAGCATCTTCGAGTTCATCACGCGCGAGCTCGCGCAGTGGCGCTGGATGCCCGAGCTGCGGTTCGTCAACCAGTACTGGCAGCGGGAATCGTACCTGCGCGCCGTGGCCGACAGCATCGCGGCGCACTGGCAGACACACGGGCGCAAGCACCTGCTGTTCTCGTTCCACTCGATCCCGAAGCGCTATTTTCTGGCCGGCGATCCGTATCACTGCTTCTGCCTCGGCACCGCGCGCGGCGTCGCGGAGCGGCTGGGCCTGCGCGAGGACGAATGGTCCGTCGGTTTCCAGTCGCGTTTCGGCCGCGAGGAATGGCTCAAGCCCTACGTCGACGTGCTGCTGCAGGAATACGCCGCGTCTGGCCCCCGGCGCGTCACGGTCGTCTGCCCCGGTTTCGCGACGGACTGCCTCGAGACGCTCGAAGAAATCAGCATGCAGAATCGCGAGATGTTCCTGCAGCATGGCGGCGAGGCGTTCGATTACGTGCCGTGCCTGAACTCGAGCCCGGCCCACGTCGAAGTCATGGAGGACGTGGTGCTGCAGCACACCGGCGGATGGCAGGAACTGGCGGACGCCCCGCCCGACGCGGTGGAGCGCACCGCCGCCCGCGACCGCGCGCTGGCCCGCGGCGCGCCACGCTGACGGCGCGCTCCGCGCCGGCCCCATGCCGCTCGGACGCTTTCTCGAAGTCAGCATCGCCGCGGCCGACGTCGCCGAGTCGCTCGCGTTCTATGAATCGCTGGGGTTCGTGCAGGCCACCGCGGGAGAAGCCTGGCCGCACGCTTATGCAGTCGTCACCGACGGTCGCCTGTGCCTTGGACTGCATGCGCAGGAACCGGGGGCCCCGCTGTTGACCTGGGTCGCGCCTGGCCTGCGCGCTCGCCTGGATCAGTTCGCCGCGCTCGGCATCGAGCCCGAAGCCGTCAGTCTCGATGACCTCTCGTTGCACCAGGCCCTGCTGCGCAGTCCGTCCGGCCAGCGCCTGCGCCTGATCGAAGCGCGCACGTTCTCACCGCCGGTGCTGGCACCCAGTCACGCCACCAGGCTCGGATACTTCGACGAATTCGCCTGGTCGGCGAGTGGCCCGGAGTTTGCCGAGGCCCTGTCGTTCTGGGAGCCGCTGGGGTTCGTCGCGTTCGAACCGGTGACCGAGCCCTTCGGCAAGGTCGTGGCGTCGAGTCGCGACATCAACCTCGCGCTGTACGACCTCGACCTGCCGACGCCCGTGCTGGTGTTCTCTGCGGCCGGGATGGCAGGCAGGATTACCGAGCTCCGTGACCGCGGCTATCGCTTTGCGCAGCGGCTGCCGCGGGCACTGGGCGCACTGGGCGCCGCGCTGCTCGAAGCGCCGGAAGGTACGGCGCTGCTGCTGCTCGACGAGACCGCCACCACCGCCTGACAATCCTCAGGCCGGGCCCGCCACAATGACGAAGCGGATCTCGAGCGCATCGCCTACCTGGATGGCGCCACCCGCGACCGCGAACGGCGTGATGCCGTAGTCGCTCTGGTTCAGCCGCAACTCGCCACGCACGACGAGGCCCAGCGAGTCGCGTTCGACCTGCACCGGAAGCTCGTGTTCGCGCGTCACGCCACGCAACTCCACGGCAAGCTTGAGCACGGGCTGCGACCAGTCGCCGCTCGCGGCGACCGAGCGCAGGGTGATCAGCGGGAACGCGGCAGCATCGAGCACCTCGGGCCGCAGCATGTTGCGGCGTGTGCCGGCGCGAGCTTCCTCGGGCACCGGGGCCGCGAACTCGGCTCCGGCGACCGCGCGGGCCGCGGCCAGGTCGACCTCGAAGCGGTCGACCGGCAAATGCAGCTCGAATGCAGACGCGGCGGGCGTATCTCCTGCCCAGACCGTGCCGCGTTCAGCGGCCGACGTGATGACATGGTCGTGGCCCAGGCGGGCGAGCGGGCCGGCGCGACGCACGATGATCGTCACGGTGGATCGTTGCGGGTCGATGGGCCACGGCGTGACGGCGGATTGAACTCTTGCTGCAGGATGTGCCGTCGTGCCGGGCAGGGTGCCGTCTGACACGGTCGCTGCCCGTGGCGTTGGCGCGGCCGAATCCGGCGGCGCCGGGCCCGGATCCGACGCCGTGCGACACGCGGCGATCGCCAGCAGCAGCACGATCCCGACCGCAGTGATTCGCGTTACCCGAACGGCGCTTTTCGCGGTCTTTGCTAACATGCACCGATCATCCCACAGGACCGAGACACCATGCCCCTGCGCAACACAGCGGAAGCCTACGGCAGCCTGGCCAAGTTCCTGCACTGGGCCATCGTGCTGCTGATCGTGCCGCAGTACTTCCTCGCGGAAGCGGCGGAAGAACTGCCGGACGGGCTCGAGAAGCTGCAGATTTTCACCTGGCACAAGTCGCTCGGCATGCTGGTGCTGATGCTGGCGCTCGCGCGGATTGCCTGGAAGGTCATGAACAAGGGACTGCCAGGACCCATTGGCAACGCCTGGCAGCGGAAAGCAGCCGCGGCCGGCCACGGGTTGCTGTACCTGTTGATCCTGGCGCAGCCGCTGTCGGGCTGGATCCTGTCGTCTTCTGCCAACTACCCCGTCACGCTGTTCGACTGGTTCCAGTTTCCTGCCATCGTCGGCGAAAACCACGGCCTGCACGAAACCATGGAAGAAGTGCACGAGCTGCTCTTCAACGCGCTGCTCGTCGTGGCGGCGATCCATATCGCCGCGGCGCTGTATCACCACCTCGTGCTGAAGGACAGCGTGTTGCGACGCATGCTGCCCTTCTCCAAGCCCTCCGCGTGAAGTCCGCCCGGCGCCGCCTCGGCATCCTGCTGCTGGGCGTGCTGGCGGGCGTAGCTGCAACCAGCGCGGCCGCCGCTGCCGCCATGCCGTGGCGCATGGACGCGCGCAGCAGCGAGCTCACGTTCACTCCGCGGCTGGCGGGCGGCGAGTTCGCAGGCCGGTTCGAGCGCTTCGACACCACGGTGCATTTCGATCCGGCGGACCTCGCCCACTCGAGCCTGCAAGTGGTCGTGGACCTTGCGTCGGCCCGCACCGGCGACGGCGATCGGGACACTGCACTGCACGGAGTCGATTTCTTTGCCGTCTCGCGCTGGCCCCAGGCTCGCTTTTCCAGCACGCGCATTCGCGCCCTGGGCGGCGATCGCTACGAGGCCGCGGGCCAACTGACCTTGCGCGACAGCACCCGCGCCATCGCGCTGCCGTTCCGCTTCGACCTCGCCGCGCCCGGGGGTCGCACCGCGCGGCTGACGGGCGCCACGACGCTGCAGCGGTTGCAGTTCGGCGTGGGACAGGGTGAATGGCGCAGCACGGAGTGGCTCGACGACGCCGTGCGGGTCGAGTTCTCGGTCGCGCTGGAAGCTGCACGCTAGGTGGGACCCGCACTTGAGACAGGAGTGTCCCGCATGAAACCGCACACCGCCGCTTGCGGTTCGCGCCAGGAATTCGCCTTGGTGCTCATGCTCGGATTGGCGCTGGCGGGCTGCCAGAAGCAGGACAGAGCAGGCCGCGCAGCCCACGGCGGCGCCTGCCAGGCCCGCCAGTGCAGAGGGCCTCGAAGGCCAGTTGAGCATCGTCGCGTGGCCCGGCTACATCGAGCGCGGTGCAACGGACAAGAAGTACGACTGGGTCACTCCGTTCGAGCACGACACGGGCTGCAAGGTCACCGTCAAGACGGCGGGCACGTCCGACGAAATGGTGACGCTGCTCGAACAGGGCGGATACGACCTGGTGACGGCCTCGGGTGACGCGTCCTTGCGGCTGATCCGTGGCGGCATCGTGCAGCCGATCGACCTGGCGCGCGTGCCGAGCTACGTCAACGTGGACGAGCGCATGCAGCAGGCCCCGTGGCACTTCGTCGACGGCAAGCACTTCGGCACGCCGTACCAGTGGGGCCCGAACGTGCTGATGTACAGCACCCGGGCTTTTGCGGCGGCGCCCACGTCGTGGTCCGTCGTGTTCGAGGAACAACGGCTGGGCGACGGCAAGAGCAACAAGGGGCGCGTCCAGGCCTACGGCGGCGCCATCTACATTGCCGATGCCGCGCTCTACCTGAGGGCGAAGAAGCCGGAACTCGCCATCACCGATCCGTACGAACTGAACGAGGAGCAGTACGCGGCCGTGCTGGAAGTGCTGCGTCGGCAGCATCCGCTGGTGCACCGCTACTGGCGCGACACCCACGTCGCCGTGCAGGACTTCACCGACGCTGGCGTGGTCGCGTCCGGCTCCTGGCCGTTCCAGGTGAACACGCTGGTGGCGAACCGGCAGCCCATCGCGAGCGTGATTCCAGCAGAAGGCGCCACCGGCTGGGCCGACACGACGATGCTCGCGGCGAAGGCGCGGCATCCCAATTGCGCCTACAAGTGGCTGGAATGGTCGCTCAATGCCAAGGTGCAGGGCGACGTCGCCGCCTGGTTCGGCTCAGTGCCGGCCGTGCCCGCGGCCTGCAAGGAGAACAACCTGCTCGGCGATCACGGCTGCGCGACCAATGGCTTCGACGACTTCGACCAGATCCACTTCTGGCGCACGCCAGAAGCCGCGTGCAGCAGCGGTACGTGCGTTCCCTACAGCCGCTGGGCCACCGATTTCGCAGCGATCAGGCAGGGCAACTGAGTCGCTCCAGCGCTGCGTACAACCACGACGGATATTCCTGGCGGTATCGCGCAAATTCTTTTTATTCAAAGGCTTGCGCATGGATTCGTGCCGGTTGCACAGCAACTGCAAAGTTAAAGCAACGAATGTGTCACAGCACCGACCGAGCGGGTGGGACACGATGTCTGCGTCAAGCGAGCCTGTCCCCCGGGCGAACCTGACTTAAGCCGAGAGGCAGCATCAGCCAATAGATGGCAGCACGGACGGATGCGCTAAGTCCTCGACGCCGACCGCCAACCGAAGCAGGATCATCCCCCTCCTGCTTCGGTTTTTTTATGTCAGGCCGACAGCCGTGAATGCAGCCGCCGCGCCTGGTCGCGCAGCAGGCGCCCGAACCCTTGCGCTTCGCAGAACGTGTCGAGCGTCGCGAGGTCCGGCGCGAGCAGCCGCAGTTCGCTGATGCGGCTCACGGGCAGGGGCATGTCGCAGGCGATGGCCGTCAGCTGCCGCGAAAGCAGCGCGGTATCACGGTGCTCGCGCAGGCTCGCCGCGACGAACGTCGCGTTGCGGAACTTGAGCTTGCCGATCTCGTCGATGCTGCCGAGCACGCCGTCGAGCGTGTGGAAATGCTTGAGCAGCGTCTGCGCCGTCTTGCGCCCGATGCCCGGCACGCCGGGGATGTTGTCGACCGCGTCGCCCATCAATGCAAGAAAATCCGCCATGCGCTCGGGGATCACGCCGAAACGCTCGGCGATGTCGTCATAGCCGTAGCGCACGTCGGCCACCGCGTCCCAGTAGACATCGACCGTCGACAGCAACTGGGTCAGGTCCTTGTCGCGACTGACGATCGTGACCGGCAACCCCGCGGCGCGAGCACGGGTGGCGAGCGTGCCGATGATGTCGTCGGCTTCGTAGCGCGAGCTGCCGTAGTGCGGCACGCCGAGCGCGGTGCAGACCTCGCGACACAACGCGAACTGCCGCTTCAACTCGAGCGGTGCAGGCTCGCGGTTCGCCTTGTACTGCGGGTAGATCTCGTTGCGATAGCCCACTTCGAGACTCTCGTCGAAGGCCACGGCAATGTGCCGCGGCGATTCCTTCTCGAGCAGCTCGGCGAGGAAGCGCGCAAAGCCGAGCACGGCGTTGACGGCGTTGCCGTCGCGGTCGACGACCTCGACGGGCACCGAGAACCACGCACGGAAAATGAAGACGCTGGCGTCGACGAGATAGATCATCGGGCGTTCGGGCCTAGATTTCCCACCCGGGCGGCTGGCCGGTGAACGCGTCGACACCCTCGAGCAGCGTGGTGATGCCGCGGTGTTCCTCTGCCGTGATGTCCGGCCGCGCGATGTCGAATACGAGCATGACGCGAGCGCCGTCGCTCTCGTTCACGGCCTCGTGCTCGATGGAATCGTCGAACACCCACGCGCGGCCCTCCTGCAGTTCGCGCACCTCGCCGCCGACGCGCAGGCGGCACTTGCCCGGCACCAGCAGCGGCAGGTGCACGATCAGCCGCGTGTTGATCAGGCCGTTGCGCGGCGGGATGTGCGTCCCCGGCGCGAGCTTGCAGAACAACACGCTGGGCGAACGGTGCGGCATCTGCGCCAGGGGCAAGCCCGCGAGCGCGGCCAGCGTCTGCGGACAGCGCGCGGCGTTGGCCTCGTTGAACTCGCCGTTGCGCCACACGTGGAACGCCGACCAGGCGGGGTTGTCGGCAAGCGGGCGCTGGTCGGCCGCGGCACGCGTGGGGTCGCCCTTGATGTACGGCGCGAATGCCGCGGGATCCTGCAGCAAGGCATCGACTTCGGTGCGGATCGCCGGCACGGCAGCTTCGAGCGCGTCGAGCCACGGGAAGGCCGCGCGGTCGAAGAACGGCTGCTGTGACAATTGCGGGAAGTAAAAGTAGCGCGGTTCCTGCAGGTAAATGCGCTGGCGGCCGAGCAGGATGTCGAGCGACTGCTCGAGCCGCGTGGCGCCCTGCGGTGCGGCGGCGACGCCCTTCTGCTTGAGCCACGAGCGCATGTGCTCGTCGTAGCGCCTGGAAAACTGCTCGTTCACCTGCTGTACGCGGCGCAGTTCCTGCTGCAGGTCGGGCGGTAATTCGCTCGCTGGTGGCGACGCACGCAGCGCAGCGCGGTAATACGCGGCTGCGCCACGCGAGTCACCGGTGCGCTCGAGGCTGTCGCCCTTCATCACGAGCGCGCGCAGGTTGCGCGGATCGAGCGCGAGCACGCGGTCGACGGAGGCAGTCATGCCGGCCCAGTCCTCCAGCGCCCGGCACGAGTACGCCAGGCCGAGCATGACCGGGACGTCGGCCTGTCCGGCCTGGGCTGCGCGCAGGAACAGGTCGCGGGCGCTGCGGGTGTCGCCGCGCCGGAGGGCGTCGGCGGCTGCGCGGGCAAGGGCTTGCCCGTCTTCGTTGGGTGTATTCATGGTGTGCGAAGGATAAGAGATCGGGCGACACCTTGGCAGGTTGACGCCCGACGACGATTCGGGTTGCTGCGTGCGAGGATATGGGGCATGAGCAGCCAGCCCCACCAGGCCGGGCAGCCGCCGTCCGCAGCGGCAGACGTCCGGATCGTCCCGATCGCCCGCCACCATTTCGCCGGTTTCCACGCCGCGGTCGACAGCGTGGCGCGCGAAGGCCGCCACCTCGCCATGCTGGAAGCGCCGTCTTTCGTGCGGACGCGACGTTTCTTGCTGGACAGCCTCAAGGCCGGTGCCGTGCACGTGGTCGCGGTCGCCGGCTATGACGAAGTGGTCGGCTGGTGCGACCTGCGCCCGAAAACAGCGCCGACGCAGCGCCACAGCGCGGTGCTCGGCATGGGCCTGCTGGCACCCTATCGCGGGCTCGGCCTGGGCACGCGCCTGCTGGCCGAGACGCTGCAGCGGGCGCGCCAGGCAGGCCTGCAGCGGGCCGAATTGATCGTGCGTGCCGACAACGCACCCGCGATCGCGTTGTATCGCCGCGCCGGATTCGAGCTGGAGGGCACGCTGCGCGACTACCTGCGGGTCGGGGGCGCGTCCTGCGACGCGTTGCTGATGGCGCGGCTCGAGCCGCTGCACGGTTCCGTGCAGGAGCGGTGACCGGCGGCGCTATAATCGTGCGCTTCGGCTGAGCCAGGGGTGGGGACGTGGCTCGCTCAGGCCGCGTATCCCTTTGTTTCGCAATGGTTTTGGACGTGGTGTCCAGACTGGCACGCAAGTTGCCACTGTTGGGGACACCACGAACGGAACGGACATGGTTGCCCAGACCAGGACGCCGCCCTTACGGCTGCTCCGAGCCTTTTGCCTCGCGGCACGCCATTCGAGCTTCAAGGCTGCGGCCGACAGGTTGTCGCTGACGCCCTCGGCTGTCAGTCACCAGGTCAAGGAACTCGAGGAACAGTTGGGCGTTTCGCTGTTCGAGCGTCGCACACGCTCCGTGCTGCTCACCCCGGTGGGCCGGCAGTTGCTCGACGATCTCGAGCCCGCGCTGCTCGCGCTCGGGACAGCCATCGAGCGCACCCGTAACGCCTCCGGCGCGCGCCGCCAGTTGCGCGTCGTGATGCCACCGTTCTTCGCCAGCGAGCTATTCGCCCCCCGGTTGCCGGATTTTCATGCGCGCCACAGCGGCATCGATATCCAGGTGGACACCCAGGACCCGCGCCCGGGCCAGCATTCCGGTTTTACTGACATCTCGATCGTGCTTGCCCGGCAACCGCCGGACACGGGCGACATCGAGGCAGTGCGACTGATGCCGCTGCGGCTGGTGGCTGCCGCGTCACGCAAGGTCGCGGATTCCATGGGCGGGAAGCGCAACGCCCGCGCGTTCGATGGCCAGACGCTGATCATGCACCGCAACTTCCGCAGCGACGTCTGGGACCTGTGGTTGAACCAGGTCGGGCTCGACCTGCGGCGAATCAGCAACGTGATCGAGTTCGACAACATGGTCGCCGTGGCCCGGGCCGCGGAGCGCGGTGGCGGCATCGCGCTGGTCCCGGCGGTGGTCTGCCAGCCGTGGTTCGAGCGCGGCGCGCTGGTCCGGCTCGACGGCTTCGACCTGCAGGGCAACGATGCGTACTACCTGATGGCGCGGCGCGATGATTTCGAGCGGTCCGAGGTGCGGGCCCTGGTCGACTGGTCGATCGAGCAATTCCAGCTGATCGAGGCGGCACCGGTCGCGGCCTGAGGGTGACGAACGCTCATTCATCGTGTGATGAAAGTTTGTTTGTCGCAGTGCAGCATCGGACGTAGTCTCAAGTCGTCCGGGGTTTCGATGATGTGGCTCTGGGGTGCACTCCCCCTGCGACCCCCGCCACATGAAGCCGTCGGAACTTGCCGGGTGGTCTGGGACGCACTCCCCCTGCTCCCCCAGACCATCCCGGCGAGTTATTGCCCTGGACCCTCCGCCGAGGAAGACTGCCAGGGATGCTCTGCACAGGTCCACAGCGGCCGCCCCAGCTACCTTTCTATCCGGTATCCGTCGCTGGCGCGTCCGACCCGGGACCGTTCCCCGAGCTTGGAAAGGCAGACACGCGCTCTGGGAACGGTCCCGGATCGGACGCTTGCGACATGCCCGCCTGCGACGCTGCCAGAGCGCTCGATCCGGTGCCTGTCACAGAGCGCGTGTCTGCCTTTCCAAGCTCGGTGACAGGCACCGGATCGAGCGCACGCAACGCGTCACTTGCGGACCTGGGCAGAGCTTCCCTATGGCGTGAGCAGCAACTTGCCACCCGCGACGCACAGCACGAGCGCCAGGGCGACGAGCAACCAGCGGCCGCGCAGGAACTGCAGGCCCAGCGTGGTGCCGAGCAGTCCGCCCGCCACCACCGCGGCCGCATAGAGCGGCAACTCGGCGGGCAGCGAGCCCTGGCTCCATTGGAAGCCGAGCAGTCCGGCCAGCGAGTTCACGAGGATGAACGGTGCCGCGAGGCCAGCCGCGCCGCGCGGACCGGCCCAACCGGCAAGCAACAGCAGCGGGCTCAGGAAGATGCCACCGCCCGTGCCGGTCAGCCCCGACA
Organism: uncultured Gammaproteobacteria bacterium; assembly: GCA_963746325.1. GTDB lineage: Bacteria > Pseudomonadota > Gammaproteobacteria > Steroidobacterales > Steroidobacteraceae > RPQJ01. The sequence goes on from CAVVBC010000005.1 coordinate 667,926, forward strand.
GCAGGCCGATGGCCGCGCCGCTGCCGAGCGCAACGTAGCGAGGAATGGTGAGAGGCCGCTCCTGGATCGATTCCCCGCCACCGCGCGCGCGCCACAACATCACTGCAGCCGAGAAGATCAACACGCATCCCAGCATCGCGCGATAGCCAGCGACGGGTAGCTGGGTGAGCCCGCCGAGGTACGCGAACGGCACGGAGGCCAGCACGAAGGGCCACAGGTCGTGCCACCCGGTCCAGCCTGCGCGACGGAAGCGATACGTCGCCACGGCCGCGACCAGCACGTTGAGTGCGAGTGCCGTGGGTCGCATCGTTGCCGGCGCGACGCCCAGCAAGGCCATGAGCGCGAGGTAGCCGGACGCGCCGGCATGCCCGACGGTGCTGTACAGCACCGCAACCGCAAAGAACGCGATCGCCAGCATCGCCGCTGCGTCAGTCATGGGGTCAGATTCAATGGCGGCGCCCGGGACGAGCGCACGCGGCCGCAATTACGGGCTGCCCGCAGCCGCGCCCTGCCGCAGGCGGGCATGCAGCGGACTCGAGCGCGGGAAATGCGCGAGCAGGTACTCCATCTGGTCGGCCAGCACGCGCCGGCCCTTCAGGTAGATGTACTCGGCGTAGCTCGGCGTGAACGGCACGGCGATCAGTTGCAGCTTGGCCTGCTCGGGCGTGCGCCACGCCTTGAGGTTGTTGCAGCGACGGCACGCGGTGACCACGTTGTTCCAGGTGTCGAGACCGCCGCGCGAAAGCGGCGTGACGTGGTCGCGCGACAGCTGGCTGGTGGGAAAGCGCTGTGCGCAGTAGAGGCACAGGTGCGCATCGCGCCGGAACAGGGTTTCGTTGTTGAGCGGCGGGATGTAGCCCTGGTGCCGGCCGCCGGGATTGTGGCTGTGGCCGATGGTCGCGACGATCGAGTTCACGCGGACGATGGTGCGCTGACCCGTGCGCGCGCTCACGCCGCCCCGCAGCGAAAACAGGGTCTGGCCGAACGCGTAGGCGACCTGCCCCATGAAGTGCAGCCGCACCGCGTCGCGGTAGTCGATCCACTCCAGGGGCATTCCCGCCACGTCCGTGCGCAGGACTTCCTGCGTAAGTGCGTACTGCGAAAGTGCGCGCATGCCGTGAAGATACGGCACTGCTGTGCAATAATCCACGGCTGTTTCGCCGCCGTGACTATTCAAAATATCCCTTTTGCGACAGCGGCTTAGCCGCGTCGATAGTTGGGGGAGGAGCGCTAGACCATGTCGCTGACGATCGGAGTGCCGCGCGAGACCTTCGCCGGCGAAAAACGCGTGGCCACCGTGCCCGACGTGGTCGCCAAGCTCGTCAAGCTCGGCTTTGCCGTGCGCGTCGAATCCGGCGCCGGCGCCGGCGCCAATTTCGACGACGAGGCGTACCGGGCTGCCGGGGCCAGCATCGCGGCCAGCGCGGCCGAACTGATGACCGACTCCGACATGGTCTTCCGCGTGCGTCCACCCACGCTCGACGAGATCGCGCTGATGCGGCCGGGCAGCACGCTCATCGGCTTCATCTGGCCGGCGCAGAACCCGGAGCTGATGCAGGCGATGGCGGCGCGCAACCTCACGGTGCTCGCGATCGACTCGCTGCCGCGCCAGCTCTCGCGCGCGCAGAAGATGGATGCGCTGACCTCGATGGCGAGCATCAGCGGCTATCGCGCCGTGATCGAGGCCGCCAACGCCTTCGACCGCTTCTTCAACGGCCAGATCACCGCTGCGGGCAAGGTGCCGCCGGCCAAGGTGTTCATCGCCGGCGCCGGTGTCGCCGGCCTCGCCGCCATCGGCACCGCGGCCAACTTAGGCGCCATCGTGCGCGCCAACGACACGCGCGCCGAAGTCGCCGACCAGGTGGTGTCGCTCGGCGGCGAGTTCGTCAAGGTCGACTACGAGGAAGAAGGCTCGGGCGGCGGCGGCTACGCCAAGGTCATGAGCGAAGGCTTCCAGCAGGCCCAGCGCGAGATGTATGCGCAGCAGGCGCGCGAGGTCGACATCATCATCACCACCGCGCTGATCCCGGGCAAGCCAGCGCCCAAGCTCATCACCGCTGCGATGGTGCAGAGCATGAAGCCGGGCAGCGTGATCGTCGACATGGCGGCCGAACAGGGCGGCAACTGCGAACTGACCGTGCCCGGGCAGGCCGTGGTCCGCCACGGCGTCACCATCGTGGGCTACACCGACCTCGCGAGCCGCCTGGCCAAGCAGTCGTCGACGCTGTACTCCACCAACCTGCTGCGCCTCACCGAAGAGCTCTGCAAGACGAAGGACGGCGTCATCAACGTCAACATGGACGACGACGCGCTGCGCGGCCTCACCGTCATCAAAGAGGGCGCGATCACCTGGCCGCCGCCACCGCCCAAGCTGCCGGCGGCTGCCGCCAAGCCCAAGGCCGCCGCTGCGGCCGCGGCCCCGGCGAAGAAGTCGGGCCACGGCCACGGTGCCGGTGAACCCGCGTCGGCCAAGAGCCTGGCGGTGCTGTTCGGCGCCGGCGCGCTGCTGTTCTGGCTGGTCGGCGCCTTCGCGCCCGCGTCGTTCCTCGCGCACTTCACCGTGTTCATCCTCGCCTGCTTCATCGGCTACATGGTGATCTGGAACGTGACGCCGGCGCTGCACACGCCGCTCATGAGCGTGACCAACGCGATCTCGAGCATCATCGCCGTCGGTGCGCTGGTGCAGGTGGCGCCGCCGCTCGGCGCCGGTACCGAGGGCCGGCCCGATGGGCTGATCCTCGGCCTTGCGGTCGTCGCGCTCACGCTCACCGCGATCAACATGTTCGGCGGCTTTGCCGTCACGCGTCGCATGCTCGCGATGTTCCGCAAGTAAGGGGTCGCGCGCATGTCAGCCAATATCGCAACGATGGCGTACATCGCCGCCATCATCCTGTTCATCCTGAGCCTGGGCGGCCTCTCGAACCCCGAGACCTCGCGCCGCGGCAACCTGTACGGCATGGCGGGCATGGCGATCGCCGTGCTGGCCACGGTGTTCGGTCCGCGCGTCACGCTGGCCGGCGTGCCTTTCATCGTCGGCGCGCTGGCGGTGGGTGGCGGCATCGGCCTGTATGCCGCCCGCAAAGTGCAGATGACGCAGATGCCCGAACTGGTGGCGCTCATGCACAGCCTGGTCGGCCTCGCGGCGTGCCTCGTCGGCTACGCCAGCTATGTCGACACCTCGGTGGTGTTCACCGGCGCCGAGAAGGCCATCCACGAAGTCGAGATCTACATCGGCATCCTGATCGGCGCGGTCACGTTCTCGGGCTCGGTCATCGCCTTCGGCAAGCTCAACGGCAAGATCAGCGGCAAGCCGCTGCTGCTGCCCGCCCGCCATTGGCTGAATCTCGCGGGACTGCTCGGCGTGATCTGGTTCGGCGTGGCGTTCGTCAACGCGCACGACGTGCAGTCGGGCCTGTTCCCGCTCGCGATCATGACGATCATCGCGCTGCTCTTCGGCGTGCACATGGTCATGGCGATCGGCGGCGCGGACATGCCCGTCGTGGTCTCGATGCTGAACAGCTACTCCGGTTGGGCTGCCGCAGCCACGGGCTTCATGCTGTCGAACGATCTGCTGATCGTCGTCGGCGCGCTGGTCGGTTCGTCGGGCGCGATCCTGTCGTACATCATGTGCAAGGCGATGAACCGCAACTTCATCAGCGTCATCGCGGGCGGCTTCGGCACGGGTGGCGGCACTGCGCCGGCAGCCGCTGCGGGTGCAGGCGCGGAGCCAGCGGGTGAAGTGACGGCGATCAACGCGGCCGAGACGGCCGAGCTGCTGCGCGACTCGAAGAACGTGATCATCGTGCCGGGCTACGGCATGGCGGTCGCGCAGGCGCAGCACACGGTGTACGAGATCACCAAGCTGCTGCGCGAGAAGGGCGTCAACGTCCGCTTCGGCATCCACCCGGTCGCGGGCCGCATGCCCGGCCACATGAACGTGCTGCTGGCCGAGGCGAAGGTGCCGTACGACATCGTCATGGAAATGGACGAGCTCAACGACGACTTCCCCGACACCGACGTCTCGATGGTCATCGGCGCGAACGACATCGTGAACCCGGCGGCCGAGGACGATCCCGGCAGCCCGATCGCCGGCATGCCGGTGCTGCAGGTATGGAAGGCGAAAACCTCGATCGTGATGAAGCGCTCGATGGCCTCGGGCTACGCCGGCGTCGACAATCCGCTGTTCTACAAGGAGAACAACCGGATGCTGTTCGGCGACGCGAAGAAGATGCTAGACGAGGTGCTGGCGGCACTGAAGGCGTAGCGGCTGCGCATCGGCGCGGGCCTTTCACCGCTCCCGCGTCAGTCCGGCGTCACGGAGACAAGTGCACAAGGCCGCAGGCTGACTCGGGGATGGGAGACAACGGCACCGAGCAAACTGGCGAGTGAGTTTCCGTCCGGGAGGCCATGTTCTCCTTCCGGAAGCCCGCGGATCCAGAGCCGTACGAGGAGTCTTTCGGTGTCCCCGTTCGCTTTGACCAACCCCGGACAGGCGTCAACCTGTCGAATTCGAGCCTCGCCAGAAAACTTACTGCATCCAAACGTCGCGCAGAGCTGGCTCTACGCTTTGGCCATTTCCTGTTTGCCGACGTCCTTCAGCACCAGATACCAGAGCACGAGACCGATGACGATCTCGATGGGGGCTTGAAGGTAGTCGTGGGCCACGATGGCAACGTCCTCTGAGATCAACGTGGAGAACTGCACAAAGTCCCACAGCCAGTGAACGATCATCAGCGGAATGATGTTCTTCAGCCGCAGCATCAAGGGTGCAAACACCATGCCCCACCGGAACGTGTAGACCAGTTGCCGGAGCATTTCGGGCAAGGACTCCCCGCCGAAATAATTCACGGAGTGCAGGAGCGCGAAACCAACGGCACTGACAAGCATGGCCAGAGCGACACGCGTCCGGCTCGATTGTCTGCCGAGAAATGAATGCAGGAGGATGCCGCGGAAGGCAAGTTCCTCGCCGGTACCAATCAGCAATGTCACGAAACCGAAGAAGGCAAAGGTGCGCCAGTTCGGGCTGTCGGCAGGAAAGGCCGACATGGCTCCAAGGCTCACATACCATTTGTAGGCAAGAAGGACCAGGAACGGCAGGAACCAGATCAGCTGCTTTGCGTCAAGCTTGCCAAACCCCGCATTGCGCCAGCCAAAAAAGCGCATGACGACGAAAATGTTGACGATGTTCAGCACTATCAAGATCGGCCAGAACACATCGAACATTTCAGGCGAGCCGTAGGTGATCCCCTGAGAGGTCAGGTAGATCATGCCAACGCCCATGATGGCGATGTAGACCAGAGCTGCGATGATCCCGATCAGCGGCTTGTTTTCAGATGGTGCATTCATGTCGGCGCTCTGGCTCATTGCGGGAGAGGACATTATTGCGTGATAGAGCCGTCTTCAAAAAGGTCAATCGTTCGGTAGGGGACTAAGGAGATTGGGAATACTGTCTCGCCAGCCTGCAAGACTTGCGAACGGTGCCGACTTCAGGTGCCACCCATTCACCTTCCGTGTTGATGGGTGACACCTAATCCCCGATTTCACGCTCACTCTGCGCGGGTGCTTTTTCGGGGGACGCTGGAGAAATCTTCGGGAACCGGTCTTGGCGCGAGGGGCTGGAGGCGACCCTGTCCGGACCTTCAGCGAGTGCCATGCGACGTCCGTTAGTCAAATCTGGGGATGTGTGTCTGGGCGGTGAATCAGGGGGCGGTCATGCATACAGACGCCGATGACGCGAGGCACCACCGCCAACCGAAACGATGCCTTGGCGTTCGTGGAAAACGGCGCGAGTGTCAACGTCGGTTGCTTGCGCTTTCTGATTTGGTGAGAGCCGCCGGGTTGCGCGTGCGATTGGCCTCTAGCCAACGGGACGCATTCGCCGCCGTGCTGGCCGCATCCTGCGGCAGCGCCTTGGGTTAGGAAGATTCACGGGGACCGTGAGCGTTGATTCGTCAGCCCTTTCGACTTGCTAGAGCGCTCATCCTCGACACTCCATGGCGGTCCGCCGCTGCCCCCTACGTCACGGAGAATCGGCGACTCCAGACGCGCCCTTCGCGTGTCACCGGAGCCGCCAATCGTTGCCGCCTACCGCACGGCGCAGAACTTGCGCGTACAGCGCGTCGTGCACTTCGCCAGGTCATAGAGCTGGATCCTGCCGTTGCTGTCGTAGTCGCGCGGATCGGTGGGTCCGGTCGCGGACTTACCTAACGTACGCAGGATGGCTTCAAGGTCGCGGACATCGATGTCGGTATCGCGGTCCACGTCGCATTTCCGCGCTTGAGGCGACGTATCGCACGCGTCGCCGAGGCCGTCGCCGTCCGTGTCGGACTGGTTCGTATTCGCCGTACTGGGACAGTTGTCGGAGGCATTGGCCACGCCGTCACCATCGCGGTCGGCGTCGCAGGCATTGCCGATTCCATCACTGTCGAGGTCCGCCTGGTCCGCATTTGCGGTGTTCGCGCAATTGTCGAGCGTGTTGGCCACTCCATCGCCATCGCGATCAGTGTCGCACGCGTCACCTGTTCCATCGCCATCGAGATCGCCCTGACCCGGATTCGCGGCATCGGGACAATTGTCACTCGTGTCGGGCACTCCATCGCCGTCGGAATCCAGCGGCGCGGTGCCGGCCAGATGCCCATTCACAAAGCTGAAGAAATAGTCTTTGGGCACGGCCCCGGCGTCGAGACCGCCAAGTGGATTCGGCACCTGGACCGTATCCGCCGCCACCGACGTTTCGAGCGAGAATCCCGCGACACCCTGCACAACGGCCGTGTTGTACTGGTCCGAGTCGCCACCTGGTGTATTGCGCCCATAACGCAGGCGGAGGAAGAAGTCGCCGCTCTCGCCATTCTTGTAAAGCACGAGCTGTGTGTAGATCGGATCGGGACTGGCGTCGAGATCCACCCAAGTGACGGCGAACGCGGGCACGCGTTCAGCCGGATCGGACGGCGTCGGGTCCGAGGTGGCGCGGTAGTAGCTCGAGCCGCCGACAAAATCGCCGAAGGGGCCGCCGAGCGACTCGTCGAACAACGCAAGGTTGAACTCGCGGACGTCGCGATCAGGAATCGTCAGGTTCGAATAAAACGGGGCGATGAATGGTCGGTTCTGCACCGGACTCACGGCTGCCTGAACTCCCGCGATATCCGTCGCGGCGGCAAACTCGCCCTCCGTGATCGCTAACGGAATGCCAAAGGTGACGAAGCCGTACTTGTTGACGTAGAGCGAATCGTAAAGCAGGTCTCCGATCTTGACGGAGAAGCCGAGTTTGACCGCCCCCGTCGTGCCGTCGAGGCCGAACGGGATGCCGCACGAGTGCAGCAAGATCGATTCGTCAACTTCGCAACCGGTGGAATTGAACGCCCACGCATCACCGCTCTCGCCGTTGGCGCCGAAGTCGACCGAAATTCGCCGGGCGTGGGTTGCGGAACTGAGTAGCAGCAGCGCCAAACAGCCCAAGACGACGCTCGATACGCGAGCCACGCCGCACGGCCATCCCAATCCCTGCTTACCCATGACCCACTCCCTAGGAACACTGGTTGGGTTACGATGCTCTTGTGGGCCCGGGGCCGTCAAGGACGATTGCAGGCCGGTCATGAGCAGTGCAGTCACGGTCGCAGCGCGACGCTACGTCGCCTTCATCAGCTACAGCCACTCCGATCGAAAGGTCGCACTCTGGCTGCACCGCAGCATCGAAGGATATCGCCTGCCGGCGAGCCTGCGCACGACGGTTGCGGCCCCGGGCCCGGACGACGGTCGCCTGACCCCCATTTTCCTTGATCGCGAAGATCTCCCATCGTCGTCCGATCTGGCCGAGTCGGTTCGTCTCGCTCTCGATAATTCTGACGCACTCATCGTCGTCTGCTCGCCAAATGCTGCGCGGTCGCGCTGGGTGAACGAAGAGGTCCGCCGCTTCAAGGAGCTGGGTCGCTCCCACAGGATCATGTGCCTTATCGTCGCCGGCGATCCTCGAGCGACCGACAAAGGTCTGCCGCCCGAACAGGAATGCTTGCCGCCGGCCTTGCGCTTCGTCGTTGACGACGGCGTGATTACCGCACGGACCGCACCTGAACCACTGGCCGCCGACGTGCGCTCAGGCGCAGATACACGCCGCGATGCCGCACTGAAGATCATCGCCGGTCTGCTCGGCACCGGGCTCGACGAACTGCGCCAGCGCGACCTGATGCGCCGCCACCGGCAACTCGCCGTGATCGTCACGGCCGCGGTGATTGGCTGCATTGCGTTCGCGGGCCTGGCGCTCGCCGCTTTCCTACAGCGAAACGAAGCGGTTCGCCTGCGACAGTTGGCCGAGCAGAAGTCGCTGACCGCGGAACGCACGGCCGATTTCATGATTTCGCTCTTCCAGGTCTCCCACCCCAGCGAGGCACGTGGCAATGCAGTCACGGCGCGAGAAATACTCGATCGTGGCGCAGGTCAGATCGATGAGTCGCTGCGCGACGAGCCGCAGGTGCGCGCGGAACTCTCCACCACGCTTGGCCAGGTGTACACGGGGCTCGGTCTGTACACCTCCGCATACGGGCTGCTTACGAAAGCCGGCGCCGTCCCCGGGCAATCTTCCGACGCGCAGCTGCGTCAGACCATTGCGTTGGCCGAACTCGAATTTCAGCGCGGCAACGATGCCATGGCGGACAATCTGCTCGCGGCGGCGCAGAAGCGCTTGCAGGACCGTCGAGACGCCGCCGCGCCGGCGCTGCACGCGCGGATTCTGCTCGATCGCGGTGACGTCGCCGCATTCATGGAGCGCGATGCCGATGCGAAGATGTATTTCGAGCAGGCGCTGCGCATCGGCACCGAACAAAAGCTTGGCGACGTGACTGCGCGCGCACTTGAGGGGATTGCGCTGGCTGCCTTTTACAGCGGCGACATGCAGTTGGCACAACGGTCCTACGAAAGCGCGCTGGCTGTGCGCATTCGTCATTCCGGCGAAACACACCCGAAAGTGTCGGAGTCGCTGACGGCGCTTGGATCGGTTGCGTTCCACCAAGGGCGGCTCGACCAGGCCGAGCAATACTGGCTGCGATCACTGGCCGTGGACCAACGCATCCTCGGCCCCCGTCATCCTGACGTAGCCGTAACGCTGAACAACCTCGGTCGGCTGGACGTCGAGCAACGCAACTTCGTTCGTGCCAGAGAACGGCTTGCGGATGCGGTGTCAATCTACGCCGCCGAGCAGAGCGAAACTCACGAGGGCCAGGTCTTCGCCTGGACCAACCTAGCGCTCGCATACATGGGGCTCGGTGAGTTCGCGGCGGCTGAACCCCTCTTGCAGCGTGCGCTGAGCGCGGCGGTTGCGACGAAGCATCGGCTCGAGGGTCCGATCCTGACGGACCTGGCGGATCTCGAGTGCCGAACGCGGCGCATCGAGGCGGGGCTCGCGCGACTGGACAGGGCGCGTCCCATCGCGGCAGCGCGCTATCCGGACGAAACCTGGCGTGTTGCGTTCGTCGACAACGTTCGCGCCGGGTGTCTTGCGCAAATCGGGCGGTTAAAGGAAGCCGAGTCCCTAATGATCGAGAGCATGCCGGCATTGCTCGACAAGTGGGCGGCGAACACCTACTACGGACACGATGCGGTGCAGCGGGCGACTCGCGTGTACTCGAAGACCGGCAATCGCGCACGACTGACGGAATTGCCGAACTTCCGTTGATCCATAGACGATTGTCTTAGGCTCCCATTCTTGACCGGTCAGGAGGATTGGTCATCAAACCGCACAGTGTCGAAGTCGCGTGATGCATCTCATCCGCGCGCGCAGCCACTGCTGGTTGCACTGTTTCTGCCGTCCCTAGGCGATAGATCAATTCGAATCGATTCCCCGCACCGCGGCGGTGGCCTCCACGCCACTGCCAGCGTGCCGAAGTCAAAAGTTGATCCGTGTCTCATCAATGTCCGACAGACGTCAAACTCGCGACAGCCAAATTCCGCGGTCAACGCCCGAAACAACGATGCGGAGAGCAGACTTCCTACTAGAGGTACGATCCATTCCGGCCATTTTTGCTTTGCCGAGTCGAATCCTCTGTTCGAACGGAACCCCTCACGCTGCATCAAGTGTAAGACTCATGGGCCGCGCAGGATCGTGACGGATGCGCACGACGCCGCCACCCCAAAGTCTCATCAGGACGCAATCGGTTGACTCGTTCGATTCAAACGTCGCGCTGGCGATCAGCTTCGACAACGAGCCGTTCATTGCGAGCAGATCCGACTTTGGTACGGCGGGTCCGTCAGGCCATTGCGGCACTGTCGAGAAGCAAGCGACCTTTTGGAGCTCAATCTGAAGCTGCTCCATCCCGTTCACAAGATTATCGGCTACAGGCGCCAGTCCAAATTTCCGACCGGAATCCGTCTCAATCTCGAGCCAAGGCAGGTTATGGGTGGCGGTCGGCGCACCGCTTACAGTGCGAACGGCGGTTAGCTTGTCGCCAACAAGGGTGCTGAATTCCGCCATTCGCTGCGTCGATACCTACCGTCTTCCGATGCGAGTCAATGTCTGCAGTTGGCCGACTCCGACCGGTGAGACCAACTTCTTGGCAATCTCACCCCAGCAGTTTTTGCAGGCGAGCGAATTCGGCCGCGGCCGCTTTCTGGAACTCCGTCAATTGAGCCTTTTTCGCGGTGATCTGATTCTGCTCGACCTTCAACTGCGCGTCCGCGACGGACACGCGCTTGGCGAACAGAGGGGCAGCTTTCAGCAGGCGTTTGGGAGCCCGCGTCTTCGCCGCCGGGCCAGCCTTTCCAGCTGGGGCCACTTTCCTGGCCGGCGCACTCTTGGCTGACACCTTCTTTGCAGAAGCCTGCTTTGCGGAGGCCTTCTTCATTGAGTCCCGTTGTCGAAAGGCATTTTTCGTGGTTGCCATGCGCAGGTCCCCCGCCAATGGTTAAGAGAGGCCGACCTTACCGAAAACGATTCTGCGGTGGAGCGTGGGCTCGTCCTTACGGGGCGGCAGCGTGTACTTTGTCGAGCCAGTCTTTCACCTCCCGGTACCACACCAGGGAGACGCCTCTCGTTTCAGCACGACGGCCGTTCCTGGCCGACTACGGCCCTAGGCCCGTGTCTGCTTTCATATCCCAAAGTCACTCGTCGGTCTACGTCTAACGCTGGGCGAACCCTGGGCCATTGGGTGGGTAACCGGAGATGTGCACTTGTCTCCCGACGCGGATTCAGTGCACTACTCTCCGTGATGCCGCGTCAGCGGGAGAAGACTCGGACGAGCGCGTGCAGCGCAACTTTCGACGCCCTCACCCCAACCCGCTCACGCGGGAGAGGGCGCAGGACTCAGGTTTCATCCTGCTCGCGTTTCTCACGCCCGCGCTTTTCCCGCGCGTGCTGCTTCATCTGCTCGCGCTGCTCCGGCGTCGCATCCTTCCAGCGCTGTTTCATTTTCTGCCGCTGCTCGGGCGTCATGTCCTGCCAGCGCTCGCGCAGTTGCTCGCGCTGCTCGGGCGGCAACGAGTTGTACTTGCGATACGCGCCGCGCAGTCGCTCCTGCTCTTCCGGTGGCAGGTCCCGGAACTGCTGGTAGCGCTGGCGCGCCTTCTGGCGCTCGTCGGGCGGCAGGTCCTGCCACTGCTTGAAGCGCTGTCGGGCCTGGTCCTGCTGCTGCGGCGTCATGTGCTGCCAGCGCTCCGCGCCACGCGCGAACGCCTGCTGGCGCTCGGGCGGCAACTGGTCCCAGCGCGCGCGATACGGCTCCAGTGCGCGCTGCTGCTCGGGCGTGAGCTGGTCCCACGCAATGCCCGCACTGGTCGGTGCGCGTTTCGATGCTGCAGCACCGGCTTCCTGAGCCCGCGCCTGCACGCCCGGCGCCACGGTGATGCAGCCGAGCGCGACCAGCGCCGCTGACAGAAAAAGGGAATGGCGAAGATTCATGGCTTGCGCTCCGCACCCGTCGCTGGCGCTGCCGGCGCTGCGCGGGGTGCTGCTGTGATGGTCTTGGTCTCAGGCGTGGCCGTGGCCACCGGCTGTGCAGCAGCAACGGCGGCGGCAGCGTTCGCAACGAGCCAGTCCGCATCGTCGCTTTCCCAGCTGCCGAGGTATTCGAGCAGGTCCTCCGGCAGCGGCGGCGGGGCCGCAGTTGCAACGCCACCCCCCGCGGCAAGCGTTGCGAGCAACCACACTCGCCGCAACGGCTGGCGTGTCCTGTGTTGCGTCATCAGCCGGCCCCGTCTGCTGTTTCGAGTTCAACCCAGGCGTAGAAATCGAGGTCTGCCTCGGTGGCCAGTTCGAGATCGTCGCCCGCAGCCACCAGCACCAGCGGATCGAGCGCCTGGTCTGCGGCTGCTTCGACGATGACCGGGTCGCCGGTCGCGTCCGGCCCGGACGGTGCCCGCAGCAACAGCACCGCGACGAGCGCAGCCGCTGCCAGCGCACCGGCGGGAGCCCAGGCCCACCACCGCGAGTGGGACTGCGAGCGCACTCCCATGGCAGCAGCCAGAGCCCGCTGTCGCGACTGGTTCAGTTTCGACAACGTGGCGGCATCCAGGTCCGCAACGCTCGCTTCGAACGCTGCTCGCGCCCGGCGCTCGACCACGGTTGGATCGCCCTCGTCTGCTGGCTTCGTCATGTCTGCTCCTCGACCCGTTCATCCGCCAGCGCTGCGCGCAACGCCTGCACTGCACGGAAATAATGTGTCTTCACGCTGCCCTCGCTGCAGCTCATCGCCGTCGCCGTGGCAGCGACATCGAGCCCCTCGAGGCAACGCAGCGAGAATGCCTCGAGTTGCCGAGCCGGCAATCCGCGCAGCGCCTGCTCCAGTTGCTGCATCGATTCGGTCGCGGCCAGCTGCTGCAGCGGCTCGGGGCCGGGATCGGGGACCTGCTCGAACGGGTCCTCGGTCATTTCGTCGTCAGGCCGGCCCGCCCCGGGCAACAGCCCGAAGAACCGGCGCCGCACGCCCTGGCGTCGCTGCAGGTCGCGGATGCAGTTGTAGAGGATGCGGAAGAACAGCGGCCGCCATTCAGCCGCCGGACGGGCCGCATAACTCTGCGCCAGCCGCAACATCGCGCCCTGCACGACATCGTGTGCATCGTCGGTGTCCCGCAGCGCGAGCTGCGCGATCCGGAACGCGCGCCGCTCGACTCCCGCCAGGAACCGGTCGAGCTCGCGTAAGTGCGCTGCGTCCAGGCCCATCTCCTCGTCTTTGGTATCCGCACCGAACGCAGCGGGCGGCTCGGCCCACCGTTCCAGACTAGCAAAGCCACCCTTGGCGTAGACTCGCACCCTGCGCGACTCCATGATCTCCTGCTCGAACAACGTGTTGCACGCCGATCGGTTGACGTGGCGCACTGCAGCAGGATGTGCACCGCCGCGGCGCCCGGCCGCCATCTCCGCGCCCGGCGCCGCCGCGTGGGCGGCAGAGCGCGTGTAAAGCCGGCGGCGATTTTTATTAAGTGACTGAAAAATATATAGTTTTCGGCGACGGCTATTTTCTGATCAGCGCCCGAACTTCCCGGCAGAATCAGCACTTGGGCGATCTTCACGCACCTCATCCACAGAGTTTTCCACAGCCCTTGTGGACAACCCGGGCAGCTCACCGGGCATGAGCACACCCATCCTCGTGGTCGCGATCGATGCGCCGCTGCGTCGGCTTTTCGACTATCTCGCGCCCATCGCATGCGACCCGGGCGGTTGCGTCCCGGGCAGCGGGTCTGGGTGCCGTTCGGTCGCCGCAAGGTGGTGGGCGTCGTCCTCGAACTGCGTGAGCGGTCGGACGTGCCCGCAGGTCGTCTCAAGCACGCGGTCGCCCTGATCGACGACGAGCCGGTCCTGGACCCCGCGCTGCTCGACCTGCTGCGCTGGTCAGCGGAGTACTACCGGCATCCACCCGGCGAGGTGATTGCCGCCGCCCTGCCAGTTGCACTGCGCAGCGGTACCGAGGCGACCGCCACCGCGGAACGGTGGGCCCTGAGTGCCGCGGCGCGCACCGGATCGGCCACTCCGATCGGCGCGCGTGCCACGCGGCTGCGCGAGGTGGCCGACTTGCTGGCCGCGCAAGGCGCCGCGGGCGCGGCTGAGCTCGCAGCACTCTCACCGCGCTGGCGCGATCACGTGCGCGAGCTCGAGCAGCGCGGCTGGGTCATTCGCGTGCGCGCCGACGTGCTGGCCCCCGCCGCAGCGACAGCCGTGCTCGATGCTGCACGCGCGATCGGGCCCGAACTCACGCCGGAGCAAGCGGCCGCCGTCGACGCGATCGTCGGCGCGCACGGACGCTACGCGCCCTTCGTGCTGCACGGGGTCACGGGCAGTGGCAAGACCGAGGTCTACCTGCGCGCCATCGCCGAGGTCGTGGCTCGCGGCGAACAGGCGCTGGTGCTGGTGCCCGAGATCTCGTTGACGCCACAGTTGGTGGCGCGTTTCAGCGAGCGTTTTCCCGGGCCACTCGCGGTGCTGCATTCCGGACTCACCGACACCGACCGGCTGCAGGCCTGGCGCGCCGCGCGCGCGGGCACGGCGCCGGTGGTCATCGGCACGCGCTCCGCCGTGTTCGCACCGCTCGCGCGTCCCGGCCTGATCGTGATCGACGAAGAGCACGACGCGTCCTACAAGCAGCAGGACGGGTTTCGTTACTCGGCGCGCGACCTGGCACTGGCACGCGCACAGCGTCTCAGCGTGCCCGTGGTGCTGGGCTCGGCGACGCCCTCGCTCGAAAGTCTCGAACGCATCCGCGCCGGTCGCGCGCAGCGGCTCGACCTGCCCAACCGCACCGCGGGCGCGCAGCCACCCACGCTGCACCTGATCGACCTGCGTGCACATGCCGAAACGCAAGGCATGGCGACACCGACGGTGCTCGCGATGCGACGGCACCTCGACGCCGGCGGGCAGGTGCTGGTTTACCTGAACCGGCGTGGCTATGCGCCGACGCTGTTCTGTCCGGGCTGCGGCTGGGTCGCGCCCTGCCCTCGCTGTGATGCGCGCCTGACGGTGCATCAGCGCGAGCGCTCGCTCGACTGCCACCATTGCGGCACGCACCGCGCGATACCGGAAATCTGCCCCGACTGCGGCGAGGCCGTGAAGCCTGTCGGCCAGGGCACCGAACGCATCGAAGAAACGCTGGCGAACCTGTTTCCGTCGTATCCGCTCGAACGCATCGATCGCGACGCGATGCGCAAGCGCGGCTCGCTCGAAGCCGCGCTCGACCGGGTACACAGCGGCGAAGTGCGCCTGCTGGTCGGCACACAGATGCTGACCAAAGGACATCACTTTCCGCTGGTGACGCTCGTCGTCGTGCTGAATGCGGACCAGGGCCTGTTCGGCACGGATTTCCGCGCGGCCGAGCGCCTCGCGCAAACGATCGTGCAGGTGGCGGGCCGGGCCGGGCGCGCGGAGAAAGCAGGCGAAGTGCTGATCCAGACGGAGTATCCGCAGCACCCGTTGCTGCAGCAGCTGGTGAGCGGTGGCTATGACGCCTTCGCCGCGGCTGCGCTGGTGGAACGGGAGCAGGCGCACTGGCCGCCGTTTGCGCGTGTCGCAGTGCTGCGCGCGGAGGCGCCTGGACGCGAGGCTCCGCTCGAGTTCCTCGAGCATGCGCGTCAGAGCGCGCTGGGTTGCGGCGTCGCGGGAGTCGAGCTGTTGGGGCCCGCGTCGGCGCCGATGGAACGGCGCGCCGGCCATTATCGTGCGCAGCTGCTGCTGCATGCGGCATCGCATTCGCCGCTGCAGCGCCTGCTGGCGCGCTGGGTGCCCCTGCTGGAAGAAGCGCCCGGCGCACGCAAGGTGCGCTGGGCACTCGATGTCGATCCGCTGGAGCTGTTCTAGCGCCTCCAGCGGTCAACCCGCGGCCTTAGCGCGACGAACCCGCGTCCGGCTTGTCCTTATCGGCGGCCGTTTCGGTGGTCGTCGTCGTGGTCGAAGACCGCGTGCTCGTATCGGCGTCCATCGACGCGTCGGAGCCGTTGCTCTTCATCGATTGCTGATGGGCAGCCATTTCCTGCTGCGTCAGCTTGCCGTCACGATTCGCGTCGACGGTGGAGAAATGCGCCGCCACGGTCGGCAAGCCGCTCTGCGCCTCGGCCAGCGTCAACGAACCATCGCGGTCCGTGTCGGCTGCCTTGAAGCCCGGGCTCCACTCGGCCTTGCTGGTCGAGTGCTTGGCGCCATGCATCTCGTCCCGCGACAGCTGGCCATCGCCGTTGACGTCCATCTTGCTGAAATTCGCCGCGATGGTCGGCATGGAAACCTGCATCTCAGCCTTGGACAGCGTGCCATTGCGGTCGGTATCGGCCGCGCTCCAGCGCTGCTGCGCCATGGCAGCGGAGTCGCTGCTGTTCGACTGGTCGGAAGCGGACGAAGTCTGGCGGGTGGTGGTCGAGCTGGCATCCGTCCGGGACGTGGTGCCAGTCGTCTGGCTCTGCGACTGCGCCGGCGTCATCCCTGGCGAATCGGTCGGTGCGGCCGACTGAGCCTGGGCGGCCGAGGCCATCAACATTGAAGAAATGACAAGAGCTAAAGTGTTTTTGCGCATGATCTATACCCTCCATGGTATGAGCTAGTTCCGACCGGGTCCGCGCGGGGGCGTTCACGACCCGACTGTCTGCCTTTGGCGACATGCGCACGACAAAGCGCGGCTGCGAGCGGAGCGCCCCGGCAGCGAACTGCGTTGCGGACAGCGCTGAACTCGCATCACGGCCGGGAATTCCCTAGACTCTCGTCCGCCTCCGCTTCGCCTGAACGTAATACCTTGAAATACCTGATAGAAAAGCTGGTGCGCGCTGCACTGGCCGCATTGCCGGCAGATCTGCGCCCCGCGGACACGGCCACCGGCATCGTCGTCGAGCGCACGCGCGATGCGAGTCACGGCGATTTCGCGACCAACGTCGCGCTGCAACTCGCGAAGGCGGCGAAGCGCAAGCCGCGCGACCTGGCGCAGGCGCTCGTCGCGGCGCTGCCGCCGAGCGACCTCGTGGCGCGCGTCGAGATTGCCGGGCCCGGGTTCATCAATTTCTTCCTGACCCCGGCCGCTTACCAGGCCGAACTGCTGCGCGTGATCGACCTCGGCCGCGCGTACGGCCGCTCGCAACTCGGGGGCGGCAAGAAAATCATGGTCGAGTTCGTGTCAGCGAACCCGACCGGCCCCTTGCATGTGGGTCACGGCCGGCACGCGGCTTTCGGCGCGTCGCTCGCCAACCTGCTCGACGCGGTCGGCTACGACGTTTACCGCGAGTACTACATCAACGACGCGGGCCGGCAGATGGAGATTCTCGCCGCGAGCGTGTGGCTGCGGTATCTCGAGAGTTTCGGCGAACAGTTTCCGTTTCCGGCCAACGGCTATCGTGGCGACTACATCCGCCCGATCGCCGACAAGCTCGTCGAACGTGCGGGGCGCTCGTTGCTGCAGCCGGCTGCGGCCGTGTTTGCGGACCTGCCGCCCGACGCGCCGGTCGGCGACAAGGACACCTACATCGACGCCGTCATCGACCGCGCGCGCGCGCTGCTGGGCGACGCCGGTTTCAGGCAGGCTTTCGACCTGGCGCTGCACGACATCCTCGGCGACATCCGCGACGACCTCGAGGAATTCGGCGTGCGGTACGACAGCTGGTTCAGCGAGCGCAGCCTCGCGGACAACGGCGCGATCGACCACGCCCTCGACCTGCTGCGCGGGAACGGCGTCGTGTACGAGAAGGACGGCGCGCAGTGGTTTCGCGCCACCGACTTCGGCGACGAGAAGGACCGCGTGGTGGTGCGTGACAACGGCATCAAGACGTACTTCGCCTCCGACATCGCCTATCACCTGAACAAGCGCGAGCGCGGGTTCGAGCAGCTCATCGACGTGCTCGGCTCGGACCACCATGGCTACATCGCGCGCGTGCGTGCGGGACTCGTCGCGATGGGCCAGCCCGGCGACAGCCTCGACGTGCGCCTGATGCAGTTCGTCACGCTGTACCGCGGCGGCGAGAAGGTGCAGATGTCGACGCGGTCCGGCGAGTTCATCACGCTGCGCGAGTTGCGGCGCGAAGTCGGCAACGACGCCGCGCGGTTCTTCTACGTGCTCCGCAGCAACGAACAGCACCTCGATTTCGACATGCAGCTCGCCACCTCGCGGTCGAACGAGAACCCTGTCTATTACATCCAGTACGCGCACGCGCGCGTGTGCAGCGTGCTGCGCCAGATGCGCGAGAAGGGGTTCGAGCACGATGCGGACCGCGGCCGTGCCAGCCTGGGCACGCTTTCGGAACAGCACGAGCAGGCCTTGCTCGCCACCGTCAGCCGCTACCCGGAAGTCGTCGAGATGGCGGCGCTGCAGCGCGCGCCGCACGCGCTGGTGCATTACCTGCGGGAACTCGCCACCGACTTCCATGCCTACTACAACGCGCACCAGTTCCTGGTCGCGGACGAATCGGTGCGCGACGCACGGCTCACGTTGATCCGCGGCGTGCGGCAGGTCGTCTGCAACGGGCTGTGCCTGCTCGGCGTGTCCGCACCGGAGGCGATGTAATGTCGCAGGGTCGCGGCGCCCGCACCCTGGGGCGCGACTTCAAGGACGTGCGCCGGCATGCTCCCGCCACACCGGGCCCGGGTTTCGGCGGCTGGACGGGATTCGCCGCAGGCCTTGGCCTGGGGCTGGCCGTCGCGCTGGCCGTGCACGCGTATCACCGCAACCAGCAGGTCGTGGTCACGGGGCCCGTGCCTGAGCCGGCGCAGACGCCGGCCTCCGCGGCGGCCGCGGACGACGGCGCGATCGTGGCTGCGGATACGACTGCGGCCCCCGAACTCGACTTCTACGACATGCTGCCGAAGCAGGAAGTGGAAGTCCCCGGCCAGGTGCAGGCGGATCCGGGCGGGGCCACCAAGGCGCCCTTGCCGACGGGCGACGTCGTGCTGCAGGCCGGGTCGTTCAAGCAAGCCACCGAAGCGGAGAAGATGCAGGCGCAGCTCGCGCTGGTCGGTATCTCGGCCAAGATCCAGCGCGCCTCGGTCGAGGACGAGACCTGGTACCGGGTGCGGATCGGCCCGATCGCGACGGTCGAGGAATTGCGCAACGTGCAGACGAAGCTGCGCGAAGCTGAGATCACTGCAGCGGCGGTTGCACCCGCAGAATGATCCGCCGCCCTGCGCGAACAGGGTCTTGCGCAGCGAACGAAACAGCCCTGGCCGCCGTCAACGAACCTGCCCAGATAAAAACGGGCCCCGACGTTGCCGTCGGAGCCCGTTGAATCGAGACCAGTTTCCCTGGTTCTTCTGGGGTTCAGTACGCTTGCCCGATGTCAGCGGGCGACGCGGCGACGCGCGTAACCGAGCCCGAGCAAGCCGAGGCCCAGCAGGGCCAGGCTGCCCGGCTCCGGCACCGAAGTGGGAGCCTGCGGGACCACGGCCGCGGGAATCTCGTCGCTGGTATCGACGTCCGTCTTGACGTTACCCGGTGCCTGCGGGACCACGAGCAAAGGCAGGGTCGGCAGCAGGTTGACGACGGCATTGCTGCCGCTGCCGGAGTTGCCACCGGCGTTGGTGTTGCTGGAGTTGCCGCCAGCGTTGCTGCTGGCAGGGGGTGTCGGCACGCTCGCCACTGCCGGGGCGGCGGAGGTCGGCTTGCACATGGCCGTCAGCTTGGCGCGATTCTTGGCCTTGACCTTGCCGCTGGCGAGCTTGGCGCACTGCTTGCGCAGCTTCTGCTGCTGCTTCAGCAGCTTCTTCTGCTGCTTGAGCTGTTGACGGGTGAGCGCCGTGGAGGAAGTCGTGCCGGACGTCAGGCTGCTGGCCGTCGGCGCGCTCGACGAAACCGTGACCGCCTGTGCGACCGGCGCCGCGGCGAACGTGAGCGCCGCCAGGCAAGGCAGCAGGGCAATTTTCAGAAGTTTCTGCATGTCAGCGGTTCCTGAGTCTCGAGCCAAGGAAAAGGCGTTGCGTCCGGGAATTGAATGCAACCGTCGTGCCAAAATAAAAAGTCTATATTAATCAAATATTTATGAGATTTACATAATACACGCGACCCAAAGCTGCAAAGCGCATCGTCAGCCCGGGGTTCGCGGTGGTTTTACATAACCGAATCGCGAGTGACCGACAGGAGTGCCCAGGCGCCCTCGCTGCGGTCAATTTATCCATTCAACCCGAAAAACCGGGATGAATGTCTCGTTTGCCTGGGTGACGGTCGCGGCGGGGCGGCTGTAAGGAAAACCGACAATGGCCTGCGACCAGAACGAGAGCTGGCCGGCGCGCCGCATCCGTGCGGGCGAGTTCGTCATGGCAGCGAGGTCACTGGCCTGCCGCGGCCAGCGTCGGCGCAGCTCTCGCCTTGAATGGTCGCGTGCCAGGCGTGGCGGGTCGTCACGCATTTCTGCTGCACTCAGCCTGAAATGGGGCCGGTCGGGTCCGGCGCCTGTGCACGCCGGTCGAGTTGCCGCAGGCTGATCGCTTCGGCGACGTGTTCGCTGCGAACGCGATCGCTGGCCGCGAGATCGGCGATGGTGCGGGCGACTCGCAGGACGCGGTGATACGCGCGGGCCGACAGACCCAGCTGGCGCATTGCGCGGCCCAGCACCTCGAGCGCGGCGGGCTCGGCAGCGCACGCAAGCCGACAGGTCGGTTGCTTCCAGCCGGGCGTTCGGGCGCGATTGCCGCTGCCGTTGGCTGGCGCGGGCTGCAGCCACGCGCGCAGCCACGTTCTGCGTCGACTCGGGACGCGGACCTTCCGCAATGTCTTCCAGCGCGACGCGACCGACTTCGACGTGCAGGTCGATCCGATCGAGCAACGGCCCCGAGACACGACTGCGATACGCGTCGATGCGCTCGGGCGGACAACGGCAGCGTCCGCGCGTGTCGCCATGGTGTCCGCACGGGCAGGGATTCATCGCGGCGACGAGCTGGAAGCGCGCCGGGAACTCTGCCTGCCTCGCTGCGCGCGAAATCACGATGTGGCCGCTCTCCATCGGCTCGCGCAGCACTTCGAGCACGTTGCGATCGAACTCGGGCAACTCGTCGAGGAACAGCACGCCGTTGTGAGCGAGCGAGATCTCACCCGGCCGCGGCCGGCCCCCACCACCCACGAGTGCCACTGCCGATGCGGTGTGGTGCGGCGAGCGGAAGGGCCGCCGTCGCCAGCCATCGAGGCGAAAGCCCTGCAGCGACAGCGAACGGACTGCCGCCGACTCGATGGCTTCATCGTCGCTCATCTCCGGCAGCAAGCCGGGCAGGCGCTGCGCCAGCATGCTCTTGCCGCTGCCCGGCGGTCCGATCAGCAGTACGCTGTGCTCGCCGGCAGCCGCGATCTC
Organism: uncultured Gammaproteobacteria bacterium; assembly: GCA_963746325.1. Taxonomy (GTDB): domain Bacteria; phylum Pseudomonadota; class Gammaproteobacteria; order Steroidobacterales; family Steroidobacteraceae; genus RPQJ01. The sequence continues at coordinate 689,139 of CAVVBC010000005.1, forward strand.
GAGCGCGCGGCGAGCTCCCGCCTGGCCGCGCACGTCCGCGAGGTCGGGTTCGCGACGGCGCGGCTCGAGTTGCAGCGCGGCGGGCGCCGCTTCGACGGCCAGCGCCTGACGACCCGTGGCGTGCAGGCACACATCGCGCAGATGCGGCGCCACGAACACCCGGGCGCCGCGGGCCAGGGCCGCTTCGCGCCCGTTGGCGAGCGGCACGATCAAGGCGTGGCCGGCCCGGACTGCCTGCAGCGAGCTCGGCAACACCCCGCGCGTGCCGTGCAGCTCGCCGCCCAGCGAGAGCTCGCCATAGAGTTCGACGCCGGCGAACGATCCGTCAGGCAGGTGCCCGGCGGCGACCAGGATGCCCACTGCAATCGCCAGGTCGAACCGTCCGCCCTCCTTGGGGAGATCCGCGGGCGCGAGGTTGACGGTGACGCGGCCCGCCGGAAACTCGTAGCCGCAGTTGGCGAGCGCCGCGCGCACGCGGTCCTTGCTTTCCTTGACGGCGGTTTCGAGCAGGCCGACCACGGAGAATGCGGGCAGGCCCGCCCCGACATCCACCTCGACCCGCACGAGCGGCGCCTCGAGACCCTGGGGCGTGCGACTGAGGAGCGTGGCGAGTGTCATGCCGGCGACCGAAGGTAACCAAGGGTGCTGTCGATATGCCGCGTGGGTCGGCCGCGCTCAAGCTGCGAAACGCATGCTTTCGCATAGAATGCCGGCATGAAACTGCACCAATTGCGCTATCTCGCCGCCGTGGCCCAGACCGGACTCAACATCACGGCGGCGGCGGAGAAGCTGCACACCTCGCAGCCCGGGGTGAGCAAGCAGATCAAGCTGCTCGAGGACGAGCTCGGCTTCCAGATTTTCGTGCGCGACGGCCGCAACCTGACGCGCGTGACGCCGGCGGGGCAGCAGGTGATCGACCGCGCCGTGAAGATCCTGCGCGAGGTGCAGAACATCAAGCGTCTCTCCGACGACCTCAAGGACGAGGAACGCGGCTCGCTCTCGATCGCGACGACGCACACGCAGGCCCGGTACGTGCTGCCCGAGGTCATCAAGAAGTTCCGCGAGCAGTACCCGGAGGTGCGCCTGCACCTGCACCAGGGCACCTCGGAGCAGATCGCGGAAATGGCGGCGCTCGATCGCATCGATTTCGCGATCGCCACGGGGTCCGAGAACCTGTTCGACGGGTATTCGCTGCTGCCGTGCTATCGCTGGCACCGGCACGTCGTGGTGCCGCGCAACCACCCGCTGGCGCGCGCGAAGAAGGGACTCACGCTGAAGCAGCTCGCGGCCTGCCCGATCGTGACTTACGTCTTCAGTTTCACCGGCCCCTCGTCACTGCACGGCATCTTTGCCAAAGAGGGCCTCGTGCCCAACGTCGTGCTGACGGCGCGCGACGCCGACGTCATCAAGACCTATGTGCGCCTGGGGCTCGGGGTGGGCATCGTCGCCAGCATGGCGGTGGAACAGAAAGACGATGAAGACCTCGTCCACATCGACGCGTCTGACTTGTTCCCGGCGCACACGACCTGGATCGGCTTCCGGCGCGGCGGATTGCTGCGCAAGTACCAGCTCGATTTCATCCAGTTGTTCGCCCCGCAGCTGACGCGCCGGCTGATCGAGCGCGCGGCCTCCGCCGCGACGCAGGCGGACGTCGAGCAGCTCACGGCCGACCTGGAGTTGCCGCTGCGGTAGGCCGGCCGCGGGGACCGTAGCGCGGCCCGCGCGTCGCGCTGCCGGTGCGATTCGTGATCAGGGTATTGCTCGCCGTTCTGTCCTGTCACCGTTTCCTAACCCGTCCGCGACTGACCGCGTAACCGCCACACCCGCAACATCCCGCTCGTCCGATCCAAGGAGAGCGAGTGATGTCATCTGCGACCCCGAACCGCCGCGCGCTGGCCCTGGCCGTGGCAGCAGCGCTGCTGCCGGCAGCCGGCCAGGCCGATCCTGCCAGCGAGGAGCTGCTGCGGAAAATTGAGGAACTGAGCCAGAAGGTGCTGGTGCTCGAGCGCAAGCTCGAAGTGCAGGACGAAGCGGCGAAGACTGCGGCCACGTCGACCCCGGTGGTCAAGGCGAGCCCGCGCGGATTCTCGATCGCTTCGGCCGACGCCAGGAACCAGCTCAAGCTGCGCGGCGTGCTGCACGTCGACGGTCGCTTCTTCGAGGATGACGATCCCGAAGGGCTCAAGGATTCGTGGCAGGCCACGCGCGTGCGTCCCATCGTCGAGGGCACGCTCGGCGGCATCTACGATTTCCGCTTCACGCCCGACTTCGGCCAGGGCCGCACCGTGATCCAGGACGCGTACGTCACCGCACGGTTCAAACCCGAGGTGCAGGTGACGGTCGGCAAGTTCAAGTCGCCCGTCGGTCTCGAGCGCCTCCAGTCGGCGAACGACATCCGCATGGTTGCGCGCGGCTTCCCGACGCAGCTCGCGCCGAACCGCGACCTGGGGCTGCAGGTGGGCGGCGGCTTCGGCGGCGATCGGCTCACCTATGCAGTCGCGTTCCTGAACGGCTCGAACGACGGCGGCAGCAGTGAAACGTTCGCCGACGTCGACACCAACGACGACAAGGAATGGGCCGCGCGCCTGTTCGGACACCCGTTCGCCGAGAGCGACAGCTTTGCGCTGCGCGGGCTGGGGCTCGGCATCGCGGGCACGTATACCGACCAGACGGGTACGACGGCGCAGCCCCTGCTGCCCGTATTCCGCACACCTTCGCAATCGACGTTCTTCCGCTATCGCACGGGCACGACGCCGACGCTGGCCGACGGCGAGCGGATACGCATCGCACCGCAGCTCTATTACTACGTGGGGCGCTTCGGCGTGCTGACCGAGTACACGACGGTTTCGCAGGACGTATCGCGCACCACCACGGCGGGGCGGCGCGAGGGCTCGCTCGACACGACGGCCTGGCAGCTGCAGGCCTCATGGTTCCTGACTGGCGAAGAGGAGAGTTTCCGTGGCTTTAAACCGAACAGTGTTTTCTCGCTGGCGGACAATACCTGGGGCGCCTTCGAACTGGTCGCGCGCTACCAGGAACTCGATACCGACGACGATGCCTTCCTGGGCGGAACGGCCTCTTTCGCGGATCCGGCCACCTCTGCACGCAAGGCCACGTCTTACGGCCTGGGACTCAACTGGTATCTCAACGAAAACCTGAAGTGGGTGCTGAACTATGATCGCACCGAGTTCGACGGCGGTGCCGCTGGTGGCGCGGACCGTACGGACGAGGGCGTATTCCTCACCCGCTTCGCCCTCGGCTTCTGAACGGAGTAACCGATCATGACGACCCCACGAACCCTCAAGTCGCTAGCGCTCGCGGCGTTCGGCACTCTCGCCTTGCTGGCGGGGCCGGTGCTGCACGCGCAGACCACGCTGCTCAATGTGTCGTACGACCCGACGCGCGAACTGTATGACGACTACAACAAGGCCTTCGCCCAGTACTGGAAAGGCAAGACGGGCAAGGACATCTCGATCCGCCAGTCGCACGGCGGCTCGGGCAAGCAGGCCCGCACGGTGATCGATGGCCTGGCCGCGGACGTGGTCACGCTGGCGCTCGCCTATGACATCGACGCCCTGGCGACGCAGGGCAAGCTGCTGCCTGCGAACTGGCAGTCGCGACTGCCGCACAACAGCTCGCCCTACACGTCGACGATCGTGTTCCTGGTCCGCAAGGGCAACCCGAAGAAGATCAAGGACTGGGGCGACCTCGCGCGGCCGGGCGTTTCGGTCATCACGCCGAATCCGAAGACCTCCGGCGGCGCCCGCTGGAATTATCTCGCGGCCTGGGCCTGGGCGCTCAAGCAACCTGGTGGCAGTGCGGCCACGGCGGAGCAGTTCATCGGCAAGCTCTACAAGAACGTGCCGGTGCTGGATACCGGTGCGCGGGGTGCGCTCACGACATTTGCCCAGCGTGGCATCGGCGACGTGCTGATTTCGTGGGAGAACGAGGCCTTCCTCGCCTCGAAGCAGCTCGGCAAGGACAAGTTCGAGGTCGTCGTTCCGTCGCTCAGCATCCTGGCCGAGCCGCCGGTCGCGGTGGTCGACAAGGTCGCGATCCGGCGCGGCACGACGGCGGAAGCCCGCGCCTACCTCGAATACCTTTATTCGAAGGAAGGGCAGGAAATCGCGGCCCGGCATTTCTATCGTCCGCGCGACCCCGCCGTGGCGGCCAGGTACGCCACGGTGTTCCCGAACCTGAACCTGGTCACCATCGCCGACTTCGGCGGCTGGGCCAAGGCGCAGGGCACGCATTTCGCCGACGGCGGCACGTTCGACAAGATCTACTCGCAGTGAGGCGCTGCCGGCCACGGCCGTAGGATTCATCCGGGGCGACTCAGGGACGAGTCGCTGCCGGCGATCCGGGCAGGCGCGTTAACATGGGGTCCTCTACCAGAGAGTCCCCTGCGCATGCTGAATTCCGGCGACCGTCGTACCTCGTTGGCCTCCTGCGTCGTCATCGCGCTGCTCGCGCTGCTCGCGACCGGTGCCCGCGCGGCCGAAGTCACGCTCCTCAACGTGTCCTACGACCCGACGCGTGAGTTCTACGACGCGTACAACCGCGAGTTCGCCCAGCACTGGAAGCAGAAGACGGGGCAGGACGTGGCGATCCGCCAGTCGCATGGGGGCTCGGGCAAGCAGGCACGCATGGTCATCGACGGCTTGCCGGCAGACGTCGTCACGCTGGCGCTGGCGTACGACATCGACGCGCTGGCCCGCAAGGGCAAGCTGCTGCCAGCCAACTGGCAGGGCCGACTGCCTTACAACAGTTCGCCCTACACGTCGACGATCGTGTTCCTGGTGCGCAAGGGCAACCCCAAGGGCATCCGCGACTGGAACGACCTGGCCAAGCCCGGCGTACAGGTGATCACGCCCAACCCGAAGACGTCGGGCGGCGCGCGCTGGAACTACCTGGCGGCGTGGGCGTGGGCGATGCAGCAGCCGGGCGCCACGCCGGCCACCGCTGCCGGGTTCCTCGGCAAGCTGTATCGCAACGTTCCCGTGCTGGACACCGGTGCGCGCGCTTCGTTGACGACCTTCGCGCAGCGCGGTATCGGCGACGTCATCATCACCTGGGAAAACGAGGCGTACATGGCCACCGCGCGGCTGCCGAAGCAGCAGCTGGAAACCGTGGTGCCTTCGGTGAGTATCCTGGCCGAACCTCCGGTCGCCGTCGTCGACAAGGTGGCCGTGCGGCGCGGCACGCTCGACGTCGCGCGCGCCTACCTCGAGCACCTGTATTCGCCCCAGGCGCAGGAGATCGCGGCGAAGCATCACTACCGCCCGCGTGATCCGCAGGTCGCGGCGCGGTACGCGGCGGTCTTTCCGCAGGTCCGCATGTGGACCATCGCCGATTTCGGCGGCTGGGAAGAAGCCAACGCGACGCACTTCGCCAACGATGCGGAGTTCGACCGCATCTACCAGCGCAAGTAACGTGACGGCCGATTGTGGCAAGCTGCCGGCATCATGGTGGCTGGCCGAAGATTGAACACTCCTGCGAACCCCGGCTCACGCCCGGGCCCGGGCGCGAGCGGCGCCTGGTCCAGCCTCAAGGGACTGGGCGATGTGTTCCGCTACACGCGTCATGCGCTCGAACTTGTCTGGTCGACCAGCCGGCGCCTCACGGTCGCGCTTGCCGCGCTGACTCTGCTGGCCGGCGTGCTGCCCGCGGCGATCGCTTTCGTCGGAGCGAAGATCGTCGACGCCGTCGTTGCAGCCGTGGCCCTGCACCAGTCTGCAGCCGCGGTAGACCTCTCGACGGTGCTGGGCTACGTCGTGCTCGAAGGCGTGTTCGTCGCGGCACTCGCCGCCGTGCAGCGCGGGTTGTCCACGTGCCAGTCGCTGCTGCGGGCCCAGCTGGGGCAGCGTGTCAACGAGATGATCCTGGAGAAGGCGCTCACGCTCGACCTGCGCCACTTCGAGGACTCCGAATTCTACGACAAGCTGACGCGGGCGCGCCGCGAGGCCAGCACGCGTCCGCTCGCGCTGGTGATGAGCAGCTTCGGGCTGGTGCAGAACGCGATCGCATTGCTCAGCTTCGGCACGCTGCTCGCGCAGTTCTCGCCTTGGGCAGTGGCGGTGCTGCTGCTCGCGGGCCTGCCGTCGTTCATCGCGGAAGCCAAGTTCTCGGGTGACGCGTTCCGCCTGTTCCGCTGGCGCTCACCCGAGACACGCATGCAGATGTACCTCGAGACGGTCATCGCGCGCGAGGATCACGCCAAGGAAGTGAAGCTGTTCGAGCTGGGACCGCGCCTGCTCGAACGCTATCGCGCGATCTTCCAGAAAGTGTTCCGGGAGGATCGCGCGCTCACGATCCGCCGTGACACCTGGGGTTTCTTCCTTGGCCTGGTAAGTACTGCGGCGTTCTACGCGGCCTATGCGTGGGTGGCCGTCAGCGCGGTGCGCGGGCAGATCACGCTCGGCCAGATGACGATGTACGTGCTGCTGTTCCGGCAAGGCCAGGCCGCAGTGTCCGCGATCCTCTCGGCCATCGGCGGCATGTACGAAGACAACCTGTATCTCTCCACGTTGTACGACTACCTCGACACCCCCGTCGCGCCGTCTTCCGGCACCGCGACGACCGGCTCAACGCCCGGCACGGGCCTGCGCTTCGAGCAGGTGAGTTTCACCTACCCGGGGGCGACCGAGCCTGCCGTGCGGGACGTGAGCTTCACCCTGCGCCCGGGCGAGAGCCTGGCGCTGGTCGGCGAGAACGGTTCCGGCAAGACGACGCTGATCAAGCTGCTGACACGGCTGTACACCCCGGACACGGGCCGCATCCTGCTGGACGGCACCGACCTCGCGGCGTGGAATCCCGCCACGCTGCGCCGCCGCATCGGCGTGATCTTCCAGGACTTCGCGCGCTACCAGCTCAAGGTGGGCGAGAACATCGGCGCGGGCGACGTGACGCATTTCGAGGACGAGACGCGCTGGCGCGAAGCTGCCGGACTGGGCATGGCCGCACCCTTCATCGAGGAGCTGCCCGCCGGGTATTCGACGCAGCTCGGCAAGTGGTTCAAGGACGGGCGCGAACTGTCGGGCGGACAGTGGCAGAAGATCGCCTTGTCGCGCGCGTTCATGCGCGAGGACGCGGACATCCTGGTGCTGGACGAGCCGACGGCGGCGATGGATGCGCGAGCCGAGGCACAGGTGTTCGAGCAGTTCCAGGCGCTCGCCCGCACGCGCATGGTGATCCTGATCTCGCATCGCTTCTCGACCGTGCGCATGGCCGACCAGATCCTCGTCATCGAGGGTGGTTGCATCCTGGAGCGCGGCAGTCATGAGGCGCTGATGCAACTCGGCGGGCATTACGCCGGACTGTTCGCTTTGCAGGCGAAAGGCTACCGCTGAGGGAAAGGATTAAGGAATAGGGATTAAGGAATCGGGATGTATTGCTGCCCCTGCGAATAATCCCTAATCCCTAATCCTTATTCTCATGCCTTTTTAAGGAAGCACGTCTTCAGCACGACCGTGTTCCGCCCCTGGCCGCATTCGATCTCTGCTTCGTCGGCCGTGAGCCGGATGTTCTTGAACGTGGTGCCGCGCTTCAGCGTGTCCGACGAGCCTTTCACCCGCAGGTCCTTGATGACCTGCACCGAGTCGCCCGCCGCCAGTTCGTTGCCATTGCTGTCTCGCACCGTCATGCCGTTTGCTTCCTTGGGTCTTGCTGGCGACAAGGATGAGCTTCGCTCACGCCGTCCGCAACCGCGTGCGCTTGCCCTCCCGCGACGAGTAACGATTCCTGGCGTCGAACTCGTCGAGTTCGACCTCGACGTTCTTGCCTGCATAGACTGCGTCTCGCAGCCATTCGAGCGCCTCCTGCACGGACTGCTGCGAACGCGCCTCGAGCGACCAGCAGCGACGGCCCGGATCCCAGCGGAAGCCACGTTGCCGCAGCGCGTCCTTGGTTTCGAAGGGCGACTGGTTCGCCCACAACCGGTAGGAGGGGCCTCGAGCCGAATCGAGCAGTGCCTTCAGCGCGTTGCCGTCGGTTTCCGCCAGCGGCTGCGCCAGCACCTGCAGCAGCGCATGACAGTCGGCTTCGGCGCGATGCGCTTCGTAGAAGAAACCGCAGCGGTAGGCCAGGTACTCGAGCTTGGCGCTGGCGATGCCGGCGGTCGACCACGGCACCTCCTGCCACGAGCAGCCCCATGGCAGGGACTCGAAGACCGGCAGGCGCCGCTCGAGGAACCTGCGGTCGAAGCCCGCGTTGTGCGCAATCACGATGCCCACGGTTTCGAGCAATCGTCCCACCTGCGCGTCGTCGATGCGTTGTCCCGCCACCATGGCATCGGTGATGCCGTGAATCGCCGTCGATTCCGGCGGGATCGGCATGCCCGGGTCTTCGAGCGCATCGTAGGTCTCGAGCACGCGCCCGATCGCGCCGGTGGCGTGGCAGTACTCGAACACGATGAGCGCGAGTTCGATGATGCGGTCGGCGGCAGGATCGGTGCCGGTGGTTTCGGTGTCGACGATCGCGGCGCGGCGCACCGTGGGACCGGCGAGCGCCGGTCGCTGCGTGGCAGGATCGAGCCGACGCAGCACGCGATAATCCGGATGGGCCGCCAGCCTGGCCGCCATCGCTTCAAGTTCGTCGTTCGACTGCGTCATGGCCCCGGCTCCAGCCGGTAGCCCGCGCCCGCTGCGGTCTTGAGCACCTGGGGCTCGGCCGGGTCGGCTTCGATCTTGTGCCGCAGCCGATGAACGAGCTGCTTCAGCAACTGGCGATCGCCGCTGCCGCGATGGCCCCACACATGGGTGAGCAGCCGCTCGGTGCCGACGACGTGACCGGCGTTCGCGAGCAGGATCTGCAGCAATCGCGTCTCCAGCTTGGTGAGCTTGACCGGAGCCGCAGCGCCGACGCGCAGCACGAGTTCCTCGAGGTCGAGCTGCAGCGTTCCCGCAGTCATGGCCCCGCCGGTCTCCAGTCCGGCCCGTCGCAGCAACGCGCGCACGCGCGCCAGCAGGGTACGGGGACTGAAGGGCTTGGTCAGGTAATCGTCGGCGCCCAGGTCCAGTGCGCGCACGAGGTCTTCTTCCTCGCCGCGCGCGGTCAGCATCATCACCGGAATTCGCGAATGCCTGCGGATGGCCTCGCAGATGTCGAAGCCGCTGCCGCCGGGCAGGTTGATGTCGAGCAGCGCAAGGTCGGGCGCCTCGGCGTGGAAGGCCTTCAGTGCGGTGGGCACGTCGGCCGCCTTGACGACGACGAAGCCCGACTGCGACAACGCGAAGCCGACCAGCGCCAGCAGGTCGGGATCGTCGTCGACGATCAGGATTTTCATGGCGCGGCGGGGCCCGCGCTGGGCAGGCGCACGACGAACCGGGTCAGGCCTGCGGCGTCGTGGGGCGAGGCCACCGTGCCGCCATGGCGCTCGACGATCGACTTGACGATCCACAGGCCGAGGCCAAGTCCGCGCGGCTCGGGTTCATCACCGGCGGCCCGATGAAACCGTTCGAAGATGGAACCGCGTTCATGCTCGGTCACGCCGGGGCCCGTGTCTTCGACGGCGATCTCGATGGCGCCGTCCACGCTGCGCGCCCGCACCGCGACCGTGCTGCCTTCGGGTCCGAACTTGTTCGCGTTCGCCAGCAGGTTGACGATGACCTGGGTCAGGCGCGGCGAATCCCCCTCGAGCGGCGGCAGGTCGTCGGGCACGTCCACGACCAGCACCTGGCCGCGTTGCGGGAACAGGCTGCTCACCAGTTCGACCGCGTCCTGGATCACGTCGCTGACCTGCAGGTGCTGGCGTCGAATGCTGAGCTGGCCGGCCTCGATGCGGACGCTTTCGAGCAGGTTGTCGATGAGCCGCGTCAGGCGCAGCGAACCGCGCCGCAGCGAGGTCACCAGTTCCTCGAGCTGTGCGCGTGGCAATTGGTGCAGGTTCTCCTGCAGCAGCTCGATGGACGCCAGTTGCGCCGCCAGCGGCGTGCGGAATTCGTGCGAAATATTGGCGAGGATCGAGTCACGCGCACGGCGCGCGGCTTCGAGGTCGGTCTCGTCGCGCATGACCTGCACCTGCAGGCCGTCGACCATGCCGGCGCTGGTGATGATCATCGTGCGCCGCGAGCCGTCGGCACGGGTCAGCACTTCGGTGGCCTGCGCCTGGCCGGGTTCGCGCGACGCCACGATCGGGCACGCGGTCTCGCAGGGCCGGCTGCCGTCCGCCAGTGCACAGGGCCGCAGCACGTCGCCGCAGAACTTGCCGACGGCCGTGGCACTGTCGACCCCGAGCATGCGCTCGGCCTGCGGGTTGAGGTATTTGACGTTGCGGTTGGCATCGACCGCATACACACCTTCGACCACGCCACGCAGCAGGGCCTGCGCCTCGGCCTCGCTGCGCCGCAAGGTGGCCGTGAGCTCGACGAGGTGGCGGCGCATGTCTTCGAGCGTGCGGGCGAGCGCGTCGACCTCCGGCCCGCCGCCCGCTGCCGGGATGGACGTGGAAAAATCGCCGCGCCCGAGGCGCATGGCGGAGTCGGCCACCGACTGCAGCGGCCGCACGATGCGTCGCGCCAGGATCAATGCCGCAGCAACCGCCGCGATGCTCAGCAGGAAGACGATCCAGCCGAGGCGGCGCACGAAGCCCGCGACTTCGGAATCGCTCGCCGAGCTTGGCAGGCGTGCTTCGAGCAGCGTGATGCCCTCGCCGGTCGCCGCGAAGATCGGCGTGCTGGAAGCAAAGAGGTCGCGCGCTTCGATACGGCGCGCGACGCTCTCCGCGCGCGACAACGCCGTCGAATGCAGTTCCTTGAAGTCAGGCTCGATGTTGTCGAGCCAGTTCGACAGGCGCACCAGCCGGATCGGCATGCCTGCCTGCTCGGACAGCGTGGCAGCCAGCCGCTCGTCGAAGTACTGCAGCGTGACGACGCGCGTGTCTACGTAATTGGGCACCACCCCGATCGCACCGATCAGGCCGTCCGGCTGCCAGGCGGGCGCCAGCATGAAGCGCTCGCCCTGGTCGGCGCTGGCTTCGAGCGCCTCGGCCCAGACGACACCCTCGCCCGTGCTCGCGATGACGTTGGCGCCGACGATCACGGCGCAGGCCTCGAGGTTCAGCGCCTTGCAGGTGCGCCGCAGGAACAGCTCCGTCTGCGCGCGGTTGCCGGCACGGATCAGGCGCTGCAACGGCTGCCGCCCGGCCAGCACGCGTGCCGTCGTGAGGGTGTCTTCACCCAGGCGGCGCAGTTCCTCGCGGGCCGCGACACCCGCGTAGCGCACCTGCGCAATGGCCTGCTGCTCGGCCTGCTTGCGCAGGAGCCCGACGGCGCTGAAGGCGAGCGTGAGGATCGCGGCCAGCACGAGGCCGCCCAGCGTCAACGTCAGGGTGCGCTCGAGGGTCGCCGGCCCAGTGACCAGCCGCCGCAGGCTGGCCATCCACTCGCGCAATTGTGCAGGAATCCTGTCCATCAACCCGTGCGCCGGTCGGCGCGCCATTCCACGAACGTCTTGATCACCAGCGTCACGATCGCCAGCAGGGCAAGCATGGACGCCACCGCGAACGCCGACACGAACAGGTACTCGTTATAAAGAATTTCGACCTGCAGCGGCATCGTGGTCGTCAGGCCGCGGATGTGCCCGGACACCACCGACACCGCGCCGAATTCTCCCATGGCGCGGGCATTGCAGAGAATCACCCCGTAGATCAGGCCCCAGCGGATCTTGGGCAGGGTCACGCGCAGGAACGTGGTCCACGCGTTGGCGCCGAGCGTGATGGCCGCCTCCTCCTCCTCGCTGCCCTGCTGCTGCATCAGCGGGATGAGTTCGCGGGCGACGTACGGAAAGGTCACGAACATGGTGGCCATGACGATGCCCGGCACCGCGAAGATCACCTGGATGTCGTTGTCCTGCAGCCACTGGCCCCACCAGCCCTGGGAACCGAACAGCATCACGAACACCAGGCCGGCGATCACGGGCGAGATCGCGAACGGCAGGTCGATCAGCGTGATCAGCAGGCTCTTGCCCTTGAACTCGAACTTGGCGATGGCCCACGCCGCGGCGATGCCGAACAGCGTGTTGACGGGCACGACGATGGCGGCCGTCAGCAGCGTGAGCTTGATCGCGGCGATCGTGTCAGGGTTGCTGAACGACTCGAGGAAGACGCGCAGGCCTTCCGCAAACGCCTGTCCGAGCACCGCCGCCAGCGGCGCGAGCAGCAGCAGGCCGAGGAACGCGATCGCGATGGCAATGAGCGCGACGCGGCCCTGCACGCACGCCGGGAGCCACGTACTGCCGCTTTTCGTAACGGGGAGCGCCGCCAGCCACGTCAGGTCACCGTCTTCTTGCGCGGGCGGGCGCGGCGTTCGACCCGGCCACCCCGGCTGTCGGTGCCCGTCTGGCGGCGCCGGCTCCAGCCCTGCACCAGGTTGATGGCGAGCAGCATCAGGAAACTCACGAGCAGCATCATGAACCCGAGCGCGGCCGCGCCGTTGTAATCGAACTGCTCGAGCTTGATCACGATCAGCAGCGGCGTGATCTCGGTCTTGAGTGGCAGGTTGCCGGAGATGAACACGACCGAACCGTATTCACCGACGCCGCGCGCGAAGGCCATGGTGAAGCCGGTGACGAGCGCCGGCATGACCGCCGGCAGGATGATGCGGCGAAACACGGTGAACGGACCGGCGCCGAGCGTCTCGGCGGCCTCCTCGAGATCGCGTTGCGCCTCGACCAGCGCCGGCTGCACGGACCGCACCACGAAAGGCAGGCCGATCAGGATCAGCGCCACGACCACGCCGAGCCACGTATAGGCCACCTGGATGCCGAAGCGCTCCTGCAATTGCAGGCCGAGCCAGCCCGTCGGCGAGAACACCGCGGCGAGCGCGATGCCCGAGACCGCCGTGGGCAGCGCGAAAGGCAGGTCGATCAAGGCATCGACGAGACGCCGGCCCGGGAACTCGTAGCGCACCAGCGACCACGCCACGATGAAGCCGAACACGGCGTTGATGGTCGCGGCGATGAAGGCGGCGCCGAAACTCAGGCGGTACGAGGCCAGCGCGCGCGGATCGAAAACCGTATCGACGAAGTCGGCCCAGGTCATGGACGTGGTCTTGAAGACCAGCGCCGCCAGCGGCAGCAGCACCAGCGCGCTCAGGAAGAATGTCGTGAAGCCCAGCGTGAGGCCGAAGCCCGGCAGGATGCTCGGCTGTCGAAACCAGTGGGCAGCCATGGCGTCAGCCGTCCGCCAGCGTCTCGGCCCGGGCCGAATTCACGATCAGGACCGGGCGCGCCGGACTCGAATCCAGCAGCGACTTGAGCCAGTCGCGCGGGATGGCGGCCGGGTCCGACGTGCCGAGCACCAGCATGCTGAGTTCATAGGCCGCCAGTTCCTTCTGCAGCTCTTCGGTCACGGCGCCCGGCCGGAGTTCGGTGCGCATGTCGAGCCCATGGTCGGCCTGCGCGGCGGAGCGTGCGTCGAGCAGGTCGCGCATGTAGGCCGCGCGCTCGGACTCCGCCGAAGTCGCCGGCTGGATGCCGAGGTAGATCGCTTCGGCGGCGACGTGCCGCAGCAGACTCGCGGCGACGGCGAGCGTGGCGCGACGGGACTCGGCGTCCAGCGCATGGATCACGACGTGATTGGGCAGCGGCCCGGCGCCGGGCGGCACGCAGAGCAGCTGCACGGCGCCGTGCGTCAGGTGCCATTCGGCGGACGCCGCGCAGTCCGGCCCCGTCGCAATGGCCGGCATGCCCGGCGGCGCGCGCTCGAAACGGCCGACGCGGGTCGCGACGCGGGTCTGCATGCGGGTAGCCAGGGTCGCGAGCAGCGTGGAATCGCACAGCTCGCGGGCCGCGCGCTCATCGGCCGCCACCGCCGTGAAGCTCGAAATCGGCGTCGGCAGGACGTGGATGCGGCGGGCGCCCACCGCGATGCGCTGCCCGACCGTCACCGGAAAGGCGCGCTGCTCGGGCAGGGTGCGTGAAACCTCGAGCAGCGAACCCTGGTCGGCAGCGCCGTCCCGGCCGGGGGCGACCGGCACGGGTCCATCGCTCGCCATGCGCACGCGCAGGCGCTCGACGGCACCGCCGAACAGCAGCTCCTCGACCTGCCCGTGGCTGACGAAGTTCGACTTGACCTCGGTCTCGTCGGCGCACAGCTCGACCTCTTCCGGTCGCAGCACGGCCACCACTTCCCGCGGCACGTCACCGCCGGCGACGGACGCCGCGGTGAAGCGCACCCCGCGGGACGTGCGATAGCCCAGCAACAGGTTGGCAGCGCCGAGAAACGTCGAGACGAAGCGCGTGGCCGGACGGGTATACAGGTCGTCGGGCTTGCCGCATTCGAGCAGGCGGCCCTGGTGCATCACGCCGATGCGGTCGGCGAGCGCGAACGCTTCTTCCTGGTCGTGCGTGACGAGCACGGTGGTCATGTTCAGCTCGCGCTGGATCTGGCGGATGGTCCGGCGCAGCTCTTCGCGGATCTTGGCGTCGAGGGCGCCGAACGGCTCGTCCATGAGGAGCACTTCCGGCCGGTTGGCGAGCGCACGCGCCACCGCGATGCGCTGCTGCTGGCCGCCTGACAGCTGCGCGGGCAGCCGGTCGTCCATGCCTTCGAGGGCGACGAGCTTCAGCAGCTCCTTGCGCCGCGCACGCCGTTCCGCGGCCTTGACCTTGCGCACCCGCAGCGCGAATTCGATGTTGTCGGCAATCGTCATGTGCCGGAACAACGCATAGTGCTGGAACACGAAACCGACCTGCCGCTGGCGCACGTTCACGTGCGTCACGTCGCGGCCATGCAGCGAGACGCGGCCGTGGTCGATCTCGGTGAGGCCCGCGATGGCGCGCAACAGGGTGCTCTTGCCGCTGCCGCTGGGGCCGAGCAACACCAGGAATTCGCCCTGGTGGACGTTCAGCGAGACGTCGTTGACGACCGGTACGTCCTGGTACCGCTTGGTGACCTGGTCAAGGGCGATGGACATGCGCTGGCCGTGAGTTTGCCTGGGATTTCCGCGTCCATCGTAGGCGGTCAGGTTACGCCGTCAGTCGCAGAGGGGTGACATTTCGGTAACATCCGGCAGCCCTTCGCCGGGCGTCGCACAAGCTTCTCCTGGGATGACGAACATGACGCTACCCGCCTACGAAAAACTCGGCGTCTTCTATCTGGGCCGCGAATTCGAACCGGCCACGCAACAGCTGGGCGCGGAGGTCCTGTACGACTCGCGCGATCTCACCACCCATGCGGTCTGCATCGGCATGACGGGCAGCGGCAAGACCGGCCTTTGCCTGTCGCTGCTCGAGGAGGCCGCGATCGACGGCATCCCGGCCATCGCCATCGACCCCAAGG
Organism: uncultured Gammaproteobacteria bacterium; assembly: GCA_963746325.1. Taxonomy (GTDB): domain Bacteria; phylum Pseudomonadota; class Gammaproteobacteria; order Steroidobacterales; family Steroidobacteraceae; genus RPQJ01. The sequence continues at coordinate 704,416 of CAVVBC010000005.1, forward strand.
GCGACATCGCCAACCTGGCTCTCACGTTCCCCGCTCTCGACCCCGCGAGCTTCAAGCCCTGGGTCGATGCCGGCGAAGCCGCACGCAAGGGCCAGACCGTCGACGAATATGCGGCGGCGACGGCCGCGACGTGGCGCAAGGGCCTCGAGGAATGGGGCCAGGACGGCGCGCGCATCCAGCGCCTCCGCGACGCCGCTGCCATCGACATCTACACGCCCGGTTCGCGCTCGGGGCGGCCGCTGTCGATCCTGCGCTCGTTCGCAGCGCCCGACCCGCTCGTCGCGAGCGATGCGACTGCACTGAAGGAACGGGTCGGCTCGGCCGTGGCGGGGCTGCTCGGCTTGCTGGGCATCGACGCCGACCCGATTCGCAGCCGCGAGTTCATCCTGCTGTCGGCGCTGCTCGATGCGGCGTGGCGCAAGGGCGAAAGCCTCGACCTCGCCGCGCTGATCCGCTCCGTGCAGAAGCCGCCTTTCGAACAGGTGGGCGTCTTCGACGTCGAGAGCTTCTTCCCGGCGAAGGACCGCACCGAGCTCGCGCTGCGCATCAACGGCCTGCTGGCGTCGCCGGGCTTCGAAGCCTGGCTCGATGGCGACGCGCTCGACATCCAGTCGCTCCTTTATGACGCGCAGGGCAAGCCTCGCATCGCCATCATCTCGATCGCGCACCTGAACGACGCCGAGCGCATGTTCGTCGTCACGCTGGTCGCCAACGAACTCGTCGCGTGGATGCGGCGGCAGTCGGGCACCACGAGCCTGCGCGCCCTGTTCTACATGGACGAGGTGTTCGGCTATTTCCCACCCGGCGCGATGCCGCCGTCCAAGACCCCGTTGCTGACACTGATGAAGCAGGCCCGCGCCTTCGGGTTGGGTGTGGTGCTGGCCACGCAGAATCCGGTCGACCTCGATTACAAGGGCCTGGGCAATGCAGGCACGTGGTTCATCGGCCGGCTGCAGACCGAGCGCGACAAGGCGCGGGTGATCGAAGGCCTGCTCGGCAGCGACGCAGCCGGCGGCATGGACAAGGCGCAGCTGGAGGCCGCGATTTCCGGCCTGCCGCAGCGCACGTTCCTGATGCGCAACGTACACGATGCGGCGCCGGTCATGCTGCGCACGCGCTGGGCACTGTCCTACCTGCGGGGCCCGCTGACTTCAGCCGAGATCGCCAGGCTCCAGGCGGGGCGCCCCGCGACAGATTCGTCATCGCCCGCTGACGCAATCACTGCTGCCCCGGGCAATGCACCCCAGCGCGCGGCGCCGTCGATCGCGGCGCAGCGGCCCATCGTGCCGGCCGGAATACCTGAGAAGTTCCTGGCGGCGGCCGGCAACCAGGGAGTCGAGTACGAACCTCACGTGGGGGCCCGCGTGCGCGCGCATTTCGTCGACGCGAAGGCGGGCATCGATGCGTGGGAGAACTGGTACTACCTCGCACCACTGACCGCGCAAGGGCCTGCATGGGAGGCCGCAGAGGTCTGCAATGCCGATGCCATCGAGTTGCTCGACGCACCCGCGGCCGGCGCTGTCTTTTGCGGACGTGCCGGCGAGCCTGCTGGCCGCCAAGGCGTTCGCCCAGCACGGCAAGGCACTGGCTGACCACGTCTACCGCACGTGCTCGATGTCGGTGATGCGGTGCCCGGAACTCAAGCTCACGTCGGTGCCGGGCGGGAGCGAAAGCGAATTCCGCGCGCAGATCGCCCACGCCGTGCGCGAGAAAAGGGATGCCGCGATCGACGCGTTGCGCGCGAAGTACGCCGCGAAGCTCGCCACGCTCGCCGATCGCGCCCGCAAGGCAGAACAGAAGCTGACCCGCGAGCAGGCACAGGCCAGCCAGCAGACGATGTCGTCCGCGCTGAGCGTCGGCGGCAGCCTGCTGGGCGCGCTCTTCGGTGGGGGGCGGCGCGGCAGCGCATTCGGCAAGGCTTCCACCGCTGCCCGCAGCGTCGGGCGGACGGCGAAGGAGCGCACCGACGTCGCCCATGCCGAGGCCGACCTCGGCGCCCTGCAGCAGCAGCAGGCGGCGCTTGAAACCGAACTGGCCGACGAGGTAGCCGCGCTCGAAGCAAAGTTCGACCCGGCCGCCCTGCTGGTGGAAACGGCGGCGATCAAGGCACGGAAGTCCGACACCGGCGTCACTGATCTCGCGCTCGTCTGGCAACCGGCTTGACGTAGAATCAGTCCGGCTCGCCCCACCGGAGTGGCCCAGATGGACGACCTGATCCGCAAAATCACCAAAGACCTGGGCGTATCCAAGGACCAGGCCCGTGGTGGCGTCGTCGCCCTGCTGCGAGCCGGCCAGCAGAACCTCAGCCCGAAGGACTTCAAGGCCTTCGTCAACGACGTGCCGGGCGCCGACAAGCTGCTGAAGACGGCGCCGCCGCCCAGCGCACTGAGCTCGCTCGCGGGCGGCATCGGTTCGCTGTTCGGGGGCAAGTCCGCGGCGGGACGCTGGGCCGGGCTTGCGGCCTCGTTCGCCGAACTGGGCGTCGACATCGATACGGCCAAGAAGTTCGGGCCCATCATCATCGAGCATGTCCGCCAGCACGGCGGCGAAGACCTGGTTGAAAAGATCCGCGTCGCCCTGAAAGTCTGACCCTCGACGCCTGGATTCCATGGCATGCACCGCCTGAACACAACCGTCGCCGCGGCGGGGTGGCAGTGGCCGCTTGCGGCTCGCGCGTCGACACTGGTCGTGCTGCTCATGCTCGCGGCCTGCGCCAAGCCCGGCAGTGGTGAACTGCAGCCCGGCAGCTACCGCGCCACGATCGAGATTGCCGACGCCAAGGCCGTGCCCTTCGGGCTCGACGTGGCGCAGGAAGAGCAAGGCACGGTGCTCTACGTGAGCAATGGCGACGAGCGGATCCGGCTCGACGAGCTGAAGGTCGGCCCCGGCTCGCTCGAGGCGCGGTTTGCCGGCTACGAGACCGTGCTGCAGGCCCGCGTCGCCGATGACGAGTTGACCGGCGAAGTGTTGCTGCCGCGTGCCGGCGGCAAGGTCGTCCGCCTGCCGTTCAAGGCGACGCTGGGTGCCACCTGGCGATTTTTCCCGGAAGCGCTGCCGCAGAACGCCGACGTCGCCGGTCGCTGGCGCGTCGAGTTCACGGACGGCAGCGGTCGTGGCGAGCCGGGCGTGGCGACTTTCGCGCAAAGCTTCGAGCGCGTGACCGGCACGGTGCAGTTGCCGGATGGCGACCAGCGATTCCTGGCCGGGGAGGTCCGGGACGAGGAACTGCGGCTGTCGCGCTTCGACGGGGGCGCCGCCGTGCTGTACGAAGCCAGCCTCGACGAGCAAGGCAGGCTGGTCGGCACGAGCTGGTCCGATCACGGCGGGGCGCGGCGCTTCGTGGCGACACGCGATCCTGATGCCTCGATCGACGCGGCAGCCATGGCCACGCGGCTGCGCAATCCCCTGGAGCCGTTCACGTTCGCCTTTCGCGACCTGGACGGCAAGACCGTCGCCTCGAGTGACCCGCTGTTCAAGGACGAAGTCATGCTGGTGACGCTCGCGGGCAGCTGGTGTCCCAACAGCCATGACGAGTCCGCACTGCTCGTGCGGCTCGACCGCAAGTACCGCGCCAGGGGTTTGCAGATCGTGAGCCTGATGTTCGAGCAGCACGCGGAGTTCGAGCAGGCAGTGCAGGCCGTGCAGCGCTTTCGACAGGCGCATGGCATCCAGTACCCGACGCTGATCGCCGGTGAAGCGGACAAGGCCAGGGCGTCGGCCGCCTTGCCGCAGCTCGACGCCGTCGCGGCTTTTCCGACGGCGATTTTCATCGACCGGGCCGGACTGGTGCGGTCGATCCATACGGGGTTTGCCGGTCCCGCGACCGGTGTGCAACATGACCTGCTAGCCCATGACTTCGAGCTGCAGATCGAGGCGCTGCTCGATGCGCCGGCCGACCCCGGGGCAGCGCCGGCAACCGTCGTGCCGGTCAGTCCCTGAAGTTGGTGAACTGCAACGGCAGGTCGTACTCGCCCTTCTTCACCAGGGCGATGGCGTCCTGCAGGTCGTCGCGGCTCTTGCCGGTGACACGCACCTGTTTGTCCTGCAGCGCAGCCTGCACCTTCAGCTTCGAATCCTTGATCTGACGCTGGATCTTCTTGCCGAGCTCCGTCTCGATGCCCTCGCGCAGCGTCACGATCTGCTTCGCCGTCTGGCCGGTGATCACCGGCTCGTCGATCTTCAGGCAGGCCACGTCGATACCACGCTTGGCCAGCTTCAGCTTGAGGATTTCGATCATTTGCTTAAGTTGAAAATCTGCAGGCGCTGAGAGCGTTATGACGTGCTCTTTCAACTCAAACTTGGCATTCGTCCCCTTGAAGTCGAACCGCTGGCCGACCTCACGCGAGGCCTGGTCGACGGCGTTGGTCACTTCGTGCATGGGGATCTCGGACACGATGTCGAACGAGGGCATGGGCAGGACTCGGGCGGGTGGACGATGCGGCAAGACTACCTTGCACACGGACAGCGAGACAGGGCGGAGCCGCTGCTCGCTTCGGTAAACACTTAATGCGAATGCGAATGATTAGCATTGACAGAAACAGAGGGCGCTAGCAAAGTCGCGGCACCCAACCTGATTTCCGGTTCCGCCATGCCCATTCGTCTGCCAACGCTCCGCCCGCTGACTGCAACTCGTTCGACCCTGCTGGCCGGCACTATTGCCACGACCCTGCTGCTCGCCGCGCACGCCCATGCCGACGAGGCGTCGGTCACGGGCGAGCTGGAACCGGCCATCATCGTCATCGGCGACCGCATCCGCCTCGACACGATCCCGGGTTCAGCCACGCTGCTCGAAGCGGACGTGTTGACCGAGTCCCGTGTGTTCACGATCAACGAGGCGATGCGCAAAGTGCCGGGCATCATTGCGCGTGATGAAGAGGGCTTCGGGCTGCGGCCGAACCTGGGTGTGCGCGGGCTCAACCCGACGCGCTCAAGCAAAATGCTGCTGCTCGAGGACGGCATCCCGATCGCGTATGCCCCGTACGGCGACAACGCGAGCTACTACCACCCGCCGGTGAACCGCTTCGAGCGCATCGAGGTGCTGAAGGGCTCCGGCCAGATCGCCTACGGACCGCACACGGTTGGAGCGGTGGTCAACTACATCACGCCGTCAGTGCCCGACGACCTGACCGGCCGCCTCGTCGCCGCGTTCGGCAACAAGGCGTTCGGCGAGATCCACGGGCAGGTCGGCGACTCCTACGGCGACACCGGCTTCATCGCCCACGGCACCTACAAGCAGACCGATGGCGCGCGCGACAACATGCATTTCGAGGTCGGCGACCTGAACCTGAAGGTCGCCCACGAAATCTCGGAGCGCCAGGCCGTCACGTTCCGGGCCAGCGCTTACGACGAGACTTCGCAGGTGACGTACTCGGGGCTGACGCTGGCCGAGTGGCAGGCCGATCCGTTCCAGAATCCGTTCCGGAACGACGAAATGAAGGCGCAGCGGTACGGCACGTCGGCGACGCATCGCCTCACGCTGAGCCCCGCGGTGACGTTCACGACCAACGCCTACTACACATTCTTCAACCGCGACTGGTGGCGCCAGGCGAGCAACTCGACGCAGCGCCCCAACGACGCGAGCGACCCGGCTTGCGCCGGCATGGCGAACCTGAACGGCACCTGCGGCAACGAAGGGCGCCTGCGCGAATACTGGACTGCGGGGCTCGAGCCGCGCGTGTCGGTCCAGCACGGCCTCTTCGGCGTGGACAACGTCGCCGAAGCCGGCATGCGATATCACGTCGAGGACCAGCAACGCATCCAGGCGAATGGCGACCTGCCGACATCGCGCCGCGTGGGAACGGGCCGCAACGCAGGGATCAAGGAAGACAGCGACCGCTCCGTCGAGGCCTGGTCAGGTTTCGTGCAGAACCGGTTCGATCTGGGTCGCTGGACGGTCACGCCGGGCGTGCGTTTCGAACACGTCGATTACGAACGCACCGACAACCTGACCGGCGCCTCGGGCGATTCGCAAATCGATGAAGTGGTGCCGGGGATCGGCGCAACCGTCGAGGTGATGCCGCAGCTGGTTGCCTTTGCCGGCGTGCACCGCGGTTTCGGCCCTCCCGGCGTCGCGGACATCGTGACCGCAGCCGGCGGCAGCGTCGACCTCGACGCCGAACTGTCGTGGAATTACGAAATCGGGTTGCGCGCCCAGCCGAACGACGGCGTGTCGTACGAGGCCACCCTCTTCCGCATGGACTTCGAGAACCAGATCGTGCCGGCCAGCGTGGCCGGCGGCTCGGGCGCCACGCTGACGAGCGCGGGCGAGACGCTGCAGCAGGGCCTCGAGCTGGCGGGCGACGTGTCGAGCACCGCGTTCGCGGAGTGGCCGGTCGAAGTCTTCGCGCGCGGCACGTACACCTGGCTTGCGGATGCCGAGTATGTCGGCGAGCGGTACAGCAACGTCTCCGGCTTCAGTACGGTCAGGGTCACCGGCAACCGGCTGCCCTATGCACCAGAGCACCTGTTCTCGGGGACGCTGGGCGTGCGCACGGCGCTGGGCCTGGAAGTGGGTCTCGAGGCGGTTTACACCAGCGCGGCGTACACCGACGACCTGAACACCGTCGCAGTGGTGGCGAACGGCCAGCGCGGGGAGATCCCCGGCTACACGGTGTGGAACCTCACCGCGAACTATGCGCTGCCCATCTGCCATTGCACGGCGTTCGCGACCGCCAAGAACCTGACCGACAAGCTGTACGTGGCGGACATGAGCCGCGGCCTGATCCCGGGCATGCCGCGACTGGTGCAGGCAGGGATCGAGGTGCGCTTCTAGCGCGCACCCCGCGGCGCGCGTTTTCCTACGCGAGCGACGCCTTGCTCATGGCGCGCAGGCGCCGGCGCTGCAGCCGCATGCCCTGCTCGATCTGCTTGAGCTGCAGGCGGAAGTTGGTTTCTTCCCAGCGCTGCAGCAGGCGCTGCTTGCGGTCGGCCACCCATTGCTCGCGGACCTTGGACCACTCGTCGACTGAAGCGCGGAACGCTGCATATTCCTCGGCCACGCGGGCCTTGAGGCGTTCGACGTGTTCGTCACCCTGTCGGCTGCGCCGCCGCGCCAGCGCCTGCTCGACGCGCTTGAACTGCATGGCGATCTGCGCCCGCTGGATCGAGAGATCGGGCACTCGCTTCAGGTTCTGGGCGAGGCCCACGTACGACAAAGCGGCGATCAGCCACTTGGTCGGATCGTAGTGCCACCACCTCACGCCGTTGCGGTAGTCGTTCTGGAAGATGTGATGGAAGTTGTGATAGCCCTCGCCGTAGGTGAGGAACGCCATCACTGGGTTGTCACGCGCCGAGTTTTCATCCGTGTACGGCTGGGTGCCCCACATGTGGGCCAGCGAATTGATGAACCACGTGAAGTGGTGGTTGACGACGAGCCGCAGGATGCCGGCCAGCAGGAACACGCCCCAGACGTCGCCCACGGCCCAGCCGGCGAGCAACGGCACGGCGACGTTCATGAAAATGGTGAGCGGCACGTAGAAGCGGTGCTGGAATCGCACGATCGGGTCGCGTTCGAGATCGCGCGCGTTCGAGAAGTCGTTCACTCCACTCGGGTAGTCGCGCAGGATCCAGCCCATGTGCGAAAACCAGAAACCACGGCTGGCGCTGTACGGGTCCTTGTCCCAGTCGTCGACGAACCGGTGATGGGTGCGGTGCTGCGAGCCCCAGACCAGGATGCTGTTCTGCAAGGCCATGGTGCCGAACAGCATCAGCACGGTGCGCACCGACCAGTGCGCGCTGTAGGTGCGGTGCGACCACAGCCGGTGGTAGCCCGCGGTAATCGCCAGGCCGCAGGCCCACAAAGAGACGAGCGCCAGCACCCAGGCCGCGAGACTGAAGCCATGCGTGAAGCCGTACCAGGGCACCACCGTGATGGCCGCCAATGGCAGCGCCGTGAACAGGATCGTGGTGACCCAGTTGATTGGCGCGTGTTCGACGGGGCGCGCGACGGTGTCGGTATCGTTGTGCATCAGGGGATTCCGCTCGGCCTCGGTGGTTTCGGGCAGTGGTCGATCAGTGTAGCGGCGACCCCCGGTCACCGCATAGGTAGTTTTGCTCAAGTAACTGATCCATAAGCGTTCTTTGCATTGCGCCGCAGCACGAAATCGGTGCGCTGCCGTGTCCCTGCAGGCCCGCACGATGCGCCATTGGCCGCTTCCGCTGTCGACTGTTGCGGTAGAACGTCGGTTCGGTCAACGATTCGCCCGTTGGCCCGTTGATCCTCATTCAAAGACTCCACCTCCGGAGACCGCCATGGAACGAGTCGCCCTTCGCGCCTGCCTGCTCGCCCTGCTCGGGGTGCTTGCCGCCGCGCTACCTGCCGCAGCCGACGCGGACTCGAAATCGCGCGCTCCAGTGCAACAGCCAGCCCTCAAGCAGGCGCCTGCGCCGCAATATCGCTCTGCCCAGGGCGACTGCGTACGCGAGGCCAACCGGCGCGGATTCACGGTCTTGGACACCAGTAACTTCCAGCAGTTCAAGGAGGGTTGGTCGATCGACCTGCGTGTGCGCAACCAGCGCGGCCAGGTATCGAACGGCTCGTGCTTCGTCGAGACTCGCTCCGGCGACGTCAACCTGTACGGTTTCGGCTGGGGTTACGACGACGACGGCGACGACTACATGCAGTTCAACTGCGCGTCGGTAGAGAAGAAATACCGCGAATGCCAGCTGCCCGTGCGGGGCCGCGCGGTGCTGGTCAAGCGGCTCTCGGACTCGGCCTGCATTGAAGGCAGCAGTTGGGGCCAGCGCAGCGACCGTGTGTGGGTCAGCCAGGGGTGTCGCGCCAAGTTCGAGGTGCGTCGTGGCGGCGGCAGTGGCGGAGGCGGTGGCAGTGGCGGGTCCAACGTCGTCGACTGCAATTCGGATGGTGGCCGCTATCGTGAATGCACGATCGGTTCCGGCTACTTCGGCCGGCTGCTGCGCGACAACAGCAATGGCCGCTGCCGGCAGAACTCCACCTGGGGTACCCGCAATGGCGTGATCTGGGTCACCCAGGGTTGCCGCGGCCGCTTCGAGCGGGTTCGCGGCAACAGCGGCGGATCCGGTGGCTCCAACGGCTCGACCGCGGCTCAGGCAGAGCGGGCCTGCGTGCAGGAAGTGCAGCGTCGCGGCGGGCGCGTCCTGCAGCAGTGGCCGGCCGTGCCGCACGACCGGGGCTACAAGATGGAACTGCAGGTGCGCGCACAATCAGGCGAACAGCGCCGGATTACCTGCAAATACGATCGGCACCAGCAGGTGCGCCTGGATCCGCTGTAAGGAAGCCGGGTACGCTCAGCCGCCGCAAAGCTCCAGCAGTCGCGGCCAGGCGGCGTTGGTGGCGGTCTCGGTATCCGGCGACAGCCCGGCACCGAGTTCGAAGCTGTGTGCCCGCACGCCGAACAGCAGCGCCGTCGGCGGCTCACTGCCCGTGATGCGCCGGTAGGTTTCGAGCACCTGCGCCGGATGGAGCGCATGGCTCGTATGCGCGAAGCCGGCGTCCGCGACGACGGTGCGCTCGACATAGGGTGCCTCGGCGTCGACGCAGGCATCGACGAAGATCACGCGCTCCCGCGCCTGCAGGTCGAGCGCGTGCTCGACCTGCAGCTGGAACTCGACCAACACCTCGACGCCTGGCAGGTTCGCAGCCAGCAGCCGATCCGCGAGCAACGGCCCCACGGCATCGTCACCGCAGCTCGGGTTGCCGACGGCCAGGACCAGCGTCGGTGCGACCGTCATCCGCGCCTTCTGCTGTCGGCCACGGTGCCGTCGACTTCGAGCAGCTCAACTGCCAGCGGCATCTTGCCGACGGCATGCGTCGCGCACGACAGGCACGGGTCGAACGCCCGCACGGCCACTTCGATGTGGTTGAGCAATCCCTCGGTCAGGGTGCGGCCGTCGAGGTAACGGCGCGCGACTTCGCGGATCGCCACGTTCATCGCCTGGTTGTTATGCGTCGTCGAGACGATCAGGTTCGCGCGCACCACCTGGTCCTGCTCGTCGACGCGGTAGTGGTGGATCAGCGTGCCACGCGGCGCCTCGATCACGCCCACGCCGCGCGGCTGCCGCTCGCCTTTCGCCATCAGGTCGGTGCCCTGCAGGTCGGGGTCGTGCAACAGGTCGCGAATGGACTCTGCGGCATGCAGCATCTCGATCATGCGCGCCCAGTGGAAGCCGAGCGTCGACCTGGCGGCACGACCCTGGTCAAAGGCCATGAACTCGCGACGCTCGAGCTCCGCGAGCGGCGTCGGGATGAAATCGCACTGCGTGACCCGGGTCAGCGGTCCGACGCGATACCAGCCCTCCTCCGCTCCAAGCTCCTTGAAGTAAGGAAACTTCATGTACGACCAGGCCTTCACGTCCTCGGTGATGCGCTCCCAGTAGCGGCTGTAGGGCGCATGGTCGAACAGGTCGTGGCCTGCGGCATCACGGGCGCGCAGGCCGCCGTCGTACAGGTCCATGGCGCCGTCGGAGCGCACCAGGCCCAGCGTGCTGGTCGCAAAGGTCGCGAACGCACGATAGAGACCCAGGTTCTGCTCGAACAGCCGGCGCACGATCTGCACCGAATCACGACTCCACGCGATCGTCTGCTCGACGTCGGCCAGCAGCTCGTCGCGCTCGGCGAGGCTCAGGTTCTTGTTGACGCCCCCGGGCACCGAGCCCGTGCCGTGGATGCGCTTGCCGGCGGTGTGACGGATCACTTCCTGGCCGAACCTGCGCAGCAGCACGCCCTGCCGCGCGATCTCCGGGAACGCCTCTGCCACCCCGACGATATTGCGGCGGGCGGCGTCGGAGTCGAAACCGAACAGCAGGTCGGGCGACGACAGGTGGAAGAAATGCAATGCGTGCGACTGCAGGATCTGGCCGTAGTGCATCAGCCGCCGCATCTTCTCGGCGGTCGGCGTGACCACCGCGCCCAGCACCTGGTCGAGCGCCTTGCACGCCGCCAGGTTGTGACTGACCGGGCAGATGCCGCACAGGCGTTGCACCATCACCGGCACTTCCCAGTACGGGCGGCCCTGGATGAATTTCTCGAAGGCGCGAAACTCGACGATGTGCAGCCGCGCCTGCTCGACGTGGCCTTGCTCGTCGAGCAGCAGCGTCACCTTGCCGTGGCCTTCCACGCGCGACAGCGGCTCGATGACGATGCGCCGGAGCTTCTCGGGATGGGCGGCATTTTCCAGCGAGGGTTGGTTCATGGGGCGCTCAGTCGTAGCGGATGAGGGACGGGCCGAGTCGCGGCGTACGCCCATCGATGAGGTCGGTGAGGACTTTCCAGATCGCGTCCGCCGACGGCGGACAACCGGGGATGAAGTAATCCACTTTCACGACCTCGTGCAGCGGATGCACCTTGTCGAGCGGCAGCGGCAGTTCGGGATCGTTCGGAATCATGCCGCGGCCGATGCCCGGTTCGGTCAGGTAGATTTCCTGCAGGCACTGCCCGAGGTCGAGGTGGTTGCGTTGCGCCGGCAGGCCGCCGTTCAGCGCGCACGCGCCCACCGCGATCAGGATCTTGCAGTTGGCCCGGAACTCGCGCAGGACGTGTACGTTCTCCGCGTTGCAGATGCCGCCCTCGATGAAGCCGATGTCGCAGGGCCCACACTGCTTGATGTCGGTGAACGGCGAGCGATCGAACTCGACGCGCTCGAGCAGCGGGAACAGGCGCTCGTCGATGTCGAGCAGCGACATGTGGCAGCCGAAGCAACCGGCGAGCGACGTGGTCGCGATTTTCAGCTTGCGGCGGGTGACGTCGGTCATGGCGTCCGCCCAGGCACGCGTGGCGCGTACTCGGCCGCGACGGTGCTGATCGGGGTGTCGTCGAAGCGACGCTCCCCGATCGGCACGGCGAAGCCGACGCGCTTGCGCAGGATCGCGCCCACCGGGCAGACGTCCATCGCCTTGTCGGACGCGCACACCGCGCTGTCGCGCAGCAGTCCGGAAACCGAGTTCACGACGAGGTGCTTTGACATGCCGCGACCCGCGAGTGCGAACACGTTCTTGCCGTCAACTTCGGCCGAGGCACGCACGCACAGCTCGCACAGGATGCAGCGGTTGAAGTCGAGCAGGATCTGCGGGTGCGATGCATCCACGGGACGGTCGGGGTAGAAATGATCGAAGCGCGGCGAAGTCATGCCGAGGTCGTAGGCGATGGCCTGCAGCTTGCAGTTGCCGCTTTTCTCGCACGACGGGCAGAAATGGTTGCCCTCCACGAACAGGAGCTGCACCAGCATCCGTCGCTCGTCGTTGAGCTCGCGGGTCTCGCTGGAGACTTCCATGCCGGCGCGCGCCGGCGTCGTGCACGAGGTCGCGGAATGACCGTTGAGCTTGACGGTGCAAAGCTTGCAACTGCCGTGCGGCCGGAACTCCGGGTGATAGCACAGGTGCGGAATGTGCCTGCCAGCGGCGAGCGCCGCCTGCAGGATGGTCTGTCCGGGCTCGAACGGGACGTCCGCGCCGTCGAGCTTGAACGTGGCCGGTGCGTTCACGCGTGGTCTCCGAGGTGTGCGCCGGGATCGTCACGGCCTGTCATCTGCCGCGCGCGGGCGAGCGCGCCGTCCAGGTCGAAGGCAGGTTCGACGCCATGCGCGAGCAGGCGGCGCTCGTACGCGGGCCGGAACCGTTGCAGCGTGTGCGCGATGGGACGCCCGGCCGATTCACCCAGTCCGCAATGGCTGGCGCTGTGCAGCAGGCGCTGCAGCTCTGCCATCGCCTGCAGGTCGTGCTCCGAGCCCTTGCCCTCGCTGATGCGATCCATGATGCGCGCGAGCAGCGACGTGCCCACGCGGCAAGGCGTGCAGAAGCCGCAGCTTTCGCCGGCGAAAAAATGCGCGAAGTGGCGCGCGACCTCGAACATGTCGCGGCCTTCGTCGAAGACGATGAAGGCGCCGCCGGTCTCGAGGTCTTCGAACGCGATGCGGCGGTGAAACTCGTCCTGGTCCAGGCAGGTGCCCGATGGACCGCCGCACTGCACGGCGATCGTGCGCTGCGCACCGCAGTCGGTGAGAACCTGCCGCACGGTCACGCCGAACGGGTACTCGTACACGCCCGGTCGCTCGCAGTCACCGGACACCGAGATCAGCTTGGTACCCGACGACTTCGGCGTGCCCACGCTGCGGAACCAGTCGGCGCCGTGCAGCACGATCAGGGCGGCAGCGCAGTACGTCTCGACGTTGTTCACGATCGTCGGCAGGCCAAGGTAGCCCTTCTCGGCGAGGCGCGGCGGGCGGTTGCGGGGAATTCCGCGCTTGCCTTCCAGTGACTCGACCAGCGCTGAGGCTTCACCGCAAACGTACGAGCCTGCGCCGACGTGGATCTCGATGTCGAAGTCGAAGCCCGCGCGGCCACCGATCGACGTTCCCAGCAATCCCTGCTCGCGCCGGCGCGCCAGCACGCCGCGCAGCGCTTCGAGCAGGTAGCGGTATTCGCCACGCAGGTAGATGAACCCGAGCGCGGCGCCGATGCCGAGCGCAGCGACGGTCATGCCTTCGCAGATCAGGTCCGCCTGCGAAGTGAGCAGCTCCCGGTCCTTGAACGTGCCGGGCTCGCCTTCGTCAGCATTGCAGACGACGACGCGAGGCTGCGCCGCCATCCGGCTGCAGCTTTCCCACTTGACGCCGGTGGTGAAGCCGGCGCCGCCGCGCCCCAGCAGGTTGGCACGCTTGATTTCATCGAGCACCGGCTGTGCCACGTTGCCGCCGGCATCGGCGCGCGCGAAGGCCGCGCGCAACGCAGCGCCGGGCTGCAGTGAAGCGGACAGCAGCGGCCCGCGTTTGCGCACGGTCGACTGCACGGTGAAAAGATCGGCCGGCCACTCATCGAGCGGCCGGCGCGCGAGGATCAGGCCGCACATCGTGTCGATGCGGTGGGCATCGAGACGCGGCACGGGCCGCCCGTTCACCAGCAGCGACGGCCCCTGGTCCGGAAGCCCAAGAAACGAAGCGTGACCTACGCTGACCAGCCCGTCCTGCGTGACCTTGCCGGGTTCGGCCCACAGCCGCTGGCACATCCGCTGCATGAGTTCGGCGCTGCCCTGCATGCGGTCAGTCACGTCGTCCGAGAACAGCACGCGGTAGACGCCGGTGGGCTCCAGCGACAGGAAATCATAGAAGGCCGCGACGCCGCGCACTTGCGACAACGGCAGGCCCAGTCGCTGCGCGACGCGTTCGAGCGCGCTCGCGGGGAGATAGTTGCAGTGTTCCTGCAGCTCGCGCAGCACCTGCAGGAGGCGCGTGGGCTGGTTACCCCAATGCGCGATCGCGGCGTCGACGACGTGGTCGATGCCGGAAGGTTCGGTCTGCGGAGGATTCACTTTCTGCGCGATGCTCGCTGCGAAGGACACGACTAGGCTGCCTGTCCGCGCCAGGTGCAACAATCGCGGAAAACCCGTTGCGGATCGCGTCAATGCGCGATCAGGGCGTGGCGTTCGTGCTCGATTGCGTGCTGCGCTTCAATGCCCGCCTTGCACGAACAGCCCATGCGCTTGCAGGGCCAGCGCCAGCTCTTCTTCGATGCGCACCGCTTCGGTGCGCGACATCCCCTGCAGGTGCAACGTCGGACCCGCGAGCACTTCGAGCCCGCGGCGCAGGACGCTGCCCGCCGCGCGGATCCCCGCCTTGTGCTGCTCGAACCGCTGTTCTGGAGTATGGCGGGTCATGCCCACGTAAACGCCGTAAGGCTCGGCGCGGCTGTCGCTGTAATCGAGCAGGACGAGATAAATGTTGGAGCGACCGCGTCGGCGCGGAATGAAGCGTGCAGTGACTTCGTATGCAAGTGGCAGCCATTGCACGTGGCGCATGGGCAACCAGTCGGGCACCGTGGGCGCCGCGGCGGCCCAGAGCTGCTCCAGCGCACGCTCGATGTTGATGCCCAGTTCACCGCGCAACCACAGCTCGTGAATCGCCTGCGCGCCCGCCAGCCCCTCGCGCGCCGCGAGCGCGTCGGCGAAGGCCCGCCACAGGGCCGCGGTCGCAGCCCCACTGCGGATGGGTCCCGGGGCGGGCACGGCAGCTTTGGGGGGAGACCGGCGCATGCGGGAATGCTACGGTTTGCGCCCGCCGCTTGTCAGTGAGCTGTCGATGCGAGCCGTTTTTCTCGATTACGGGACCGTCAGTTGCAATGACGACCTCGACCCGTCCAGCCTGCAGCGGGCGGTGCCCGGCATCCAGTTGCGCGACAACACGGCGCAGGCCGCAGTGCCCGCGGCGATCGCCGGCGCGGCCGTCGTCGCGCTGAACAAACTCCGCCTCACGCGCGAGACGATCGACGGCGCGCCGGACCTGAAGCTCATCGTGCTGGCCGCGACCGGCACCAACAATGTCGACCTGGAGGCGGCGCGCGCGCGCGGGATCGGCGTCTGCAACCTGCACGATTACTGCACGGCCTCCGTGGTGCAGCACGTGCTCGGCACGCTGCTGCTGCTGACGCAGCGCCTGCGCGAATACGACGCGCTGGTCCGCTCCGGCGCATGGTCGCGCGGCGATCAGTTCTGCCTGCTCGATTACCCGATCCGCGAACTGACCGGGCGCCGGCTCGGCATCGTGGGCCACGGCGTGCTCGGTAAGGCCGTCGCGCGCGCAGCACGCCTCGCTCTTGGCATGGAAGTGCTGGTGGCCAACCGTCCGGGCGGCGAGCGCCAACCCGGTCGCCATGACCTCGAGGCGCTGTTACCGCAGGTCGACGTGTTGAGCCTGCACTGTCCGCTGACGCCGGCCACGCAGGGGATGATCGGGGCACCGCAACTCGCCCGCATGCAGCGCGACGCACTGCTCATCAATACCGCCCGCGGCGCACTGGTGGACTCCCTCGCCCTGGCGGATGCACTGCGAGCGGGCATGATCGCGGGTGCGGCGATCGACGTGCTGCCGCAGGAGCCGCCCGTGCACGGTGATCCGCTGCTGGCCGGCGACATTCCCAACCTGATCGTGACGCCGCACATCGCGTGGGCGGCGCGCGCTGCGCGCCAGCGCTGCCTGGACGAGATGGCCGCGAACATCGCCGACTTCCAGCGCGGCGGCCGCCGGGGCCGCGTCGTCTGAGTACCGCGACCTAGCTGCGCGCGAGGGCCTGCGCTGCCCAGCGCAGGACGGGCTGGACGCGCGGCGAGACGAGCTCGAGCGCTTCGTCGAAATCGACCCAGCGATACTCGCTGTGTTCGGCGCGGCCGATGAGCGGATTGATCGGCAGCATGACCGCGGTGGTGCGCGTCTCGGCCAGGTAGTACCGCGCGACCTTCCCCCCGCTGTAGGGGCCGGTCTCGGTCGAGCCCGAGCCCCAGGCGAACTGGAGGTCTTCGATGGTGGATTCCTCGCGCACCTCGCGGATCGCGGCGGCGAGCGGCTCCTCCCCTTCCTCGACCATCCCCTTGGGGAAATCCCAGTGGTTGAATGCGCGCAGCAGGAGATAGCGCCAGTCGTCGCCTGCGCGGCAAACGACCACGACGCCGGCTGAAAGCCGCGTGGACCTTGGACCCATCCGCCAAGTATAGGCGATTCACGAGCCTGATGGCTTTGCGTACCACGATAGGCAGCAGCTATTATTTCGCGCATGAACCTGCGTGATCTCCGGTACCTCGTGGCACTGGCCGACGAGCGTCACTTCGGCAAGGCTGCCGAACGCTGCTTCGTGAGCCAGCCAACCCTCTCCGCGCAGGTGCGCAAGCTCGAGGAGTACCTCGGCGTGCCCCTGGTCGAGCGCCAGCCGAAGCGCGTCGCGCTGACGGCCACCGGCGAAAAGATCGTGCAGCGCGCGCGCCTGCTGCTGCAGGAAGCCGACGCCATCGTCGAGCTCGCCAAGACCGACCGCGACCCCCTGGCCGGACCGCTCAAGCTGGCCCTGATCCCGACCGTCGGTCCGTACCTGCTGCCGCACGTCGTGGGCAAGCTGCGGCGCGAGCTGCCGCGACTCAAGCTCATGCTGTACGAGTACCAGACGGAGCAACTGCTCGAGCGCTTGCGTGCCGGGGAGATCGACGTGGGCATCCTGGCGCTGCCGGTGGTCATGGACGGGCTCGAAGCGGCTCCGCTCTACGACGAACCCTTCATGCTGGCAATGCCGGCTGCGCACCCGCTGGCGGGCCGCGATCGCGTCAAGGTCGAAGACATGCGCGGCGAAACACTCTTGCTGCTGGAAGACGGGCACTGCCTGCGCGACCAGGCGCTGGAGGTCTGCAGCCGTATCCGTGTCAGCGAAGAGCAGGACTACCGCGCGACGAGTCTCGAGACGCTGCGCCAGATGGTCGCGGCCGGTCACGGCATCACCCTGCTGCCGGAACTGGCGGCCGAGACGTCGGTGGGCACCGCGCGCGGACTGCGCGTCAAGCCCTTTGCCAAGCCGGCGCCGGGACGCACGATCGGGGCGGTCTGGCGCAAGTCGACGACACGCACGCCGGCGATCGCCTCGATCGCCGCCACCATCCGCGCTGCAATGAAGGATGAAATGCGCAAATGACCGGTTGGCGGCCCCGCCTGCTCGCGCTGTCGTGCCTGCTGGCCGCCTGCTTCGCTGCGACGGCAGACGCACCGCAGGCACGTGCCGTCGCGGTCCGCGACGCCTGGGCGCGCGCGACGGCGCCGGGCATGACGATGGGGGCCGTCTACCTCGACGGTGCAGGGCGGCGCCACGCCTGACCGCCTGCTCGCTGCAGCAACGCAGCGGGCCGGAACGACGCAGATTCACGTCGTCACCAGCGACGGCGGCATGGCACGCATGCGCGAGGCCGCGGGCGTCGACATCCCCGCCGGGGCAACGGTCGTGCTCGCGCCGCAGGGCACGCATCTGATGCTGATGGGCCTGCCGCAGCCGCTCGTCGCCGGCGAGCGCTTTCCGCTGACGCTCGAGTTCGCCCGGGCCGGCACGCTGGTCGTCAGCGTCCGGGTCGTGGCACCGGGCGACGAGCCAGGCGACGCCCGTTGAAGGTCGCCATGCGCGACACGACGTCGTGACTGCCCCGACCCTCGCGCTGCCGGTGCATCGTCTGCACGACGATGACATCGAGAGCCTGCTCGTCACCGGCGAGCGACGCGCCGAACTGACCGCTCTGTTCGGCGAGCAGGGCTACCGCGAACTGCATGCGCTGGCGCGGCGTGCGGCGGCGAAACGCGGCAGGCCCGGCCCGCGCGTTTACCTGCTGCCCGGCCTCATGGGATCGCGCCTCGGTTCGCGCGGCGTGCTGCTCGACGACGTGCTGTGGCTCGACCTGGTCGAGATTGCAGCGGGCCATCTCACGCGGCTGGCCCTGCCCGCGGGATCACGCCTCGTCGCGCTAGGCGCGATGCTGCTCAATACGCTCAAGCTGAAGCTGTCGCTCAAGATCGCGGGCTTCGACACGCGCACGCACGCGTACGACTGGCGCCGCAGCATCGGCGCACTGGCCGTGGAACTCGAGCAGCGCATCGCCAGCGACAGCGGCAGCACCGACGTCATGCTCGTCGGCCACAGCATGGGCGGGGTCGTTGCGCGGGTGGCCCTGGGCCGGCAGCGCGCGGGACACATCACTCGCGTCGTCCAGCTCGGTGCGCCCAACCACGGCTCGTTCGCACCGGTCCTCGCGTTGCGCGGCCTGTACCCGTCGGTGCGCAAGCTGGCAGCGATCGACCGCCGGCACACGGCCGAAGACCTCGCACGCATCATTTTCCGCACGCTGCCCGCCCTGCACGAACTGCTGCCGGATCCCCGACTGGCCGGCGAGCCGGATCTGTTCGACGTGAATTCGTGGCCGGACGACGAACTGCGCCCTGGCGCAGCGCTGCTCCAGTCCGCCTGGAACGAGCGCCAGCAGTGGCCCGCCAGCGACGACCGCTGCCTGCAGGTCGTGGGCGTGCGGCAGGACACCGTCACTGCGTTGCGGCGCGCGGGCACGACTTTCGAGTTCGACGTGGCGCCGCTCGGCGATGGCACCGTGCCGCTTGCGCTCACGGTGCGGCCGGGCGAGCGGGCGTGGTATGTCGGTGAAAAGCACGGCGGCCTGCCGAACAACGGCCGCGTCATCAACGCCGTGGTCGACCTGTTGCGGACAGGCTCGACCCGGCGACTGCCCGCCGCGGCGACACGCGCCCGCACCGCCGCAACCCGGCGCGTGACGGAAGCGGCCTTGCGGCGCGTGGCTGCGCACAAGATCGACTGGCAGCACCTCTCCGCGGACGCCCGCCGACGGCTGCTGGAGCCCGTCGTCTCACCCGAGTTCCACATCGCGGTGCAGCCTGCGACCCTCGAACCCGCGGCCGGCGCCGCCAGCGCACGGACGCAGCCTGCCACCAAGGCACTGCAGCGCGCGCTCGAGATTCGTCTCGTGCACGGCAGCATCGTCGAGGCGAACGCCCGGGCGCTGGTGCTCGGCGTGTTTGCCAACGTCGACCCCACCGGGCCCGCGGCCGCCGTGGACCTTGCGCTCGACGGCGCCATCCGCGAGTTCACGCTGCGGCGCATGTTCGCTGCCCAGCTCGGACAGGTGTTCGTCATGCCCGTCGCCGGCAGCCGCCTGCTGGCCGAGTTCGTGCTGTTCGCGGGCCTCGGCGATTTCGACGACTTCGGTGCCGAGGCGCCCGCTTTTGTCGCGGAGAACATCATTCGCACCCTCGCGCGCACTCACGTCGAGGACTTCGCGACCGTGCTGTTCGGTGCGGGATCGGGCGTCCCGGTAGCCATGGCCCTGGAGCAGCAGCTGCGCGGATTCGTGGCCGGGGTGCAGCACGCCGATCCGGACGCGGTCGTCCGCCGCATCTCGATCTGCGAGATCGACGCGCGCAAGTACGCGGCGCTGGTGCGTGCCGCGCGCGAGCTCGCGCCGGGCCTGCAGAGCGCCGGCATGACGCTGCTGGTCGACGAAGTGCAGGCGGACGGCAACGCACGGCGGCCGCCCCGTCGTACGCCGCGGAGGTCGACGTCGACCTCCGCGCAGGATCCCGTCTACCTGCTGGTATCGATGACACCGGCGGGACGCGGCGAACTCGAATGCCGCTCGTCCGTGCTGACCGCTGGCGCGAAAGCGGCCGTGCTCAGCGGAAGCATCACGCTGCGTCGCACCGAACTGCTGCAACAGCTCGAGTCGCTGGAAAGCGGTGTCGCGACCAGTCGCGATCTTGCCCGCATCGGCAGCGCGCTCGCGAAGGCGCTGCTGCCGGCGACGGTGCGGGAAGGCCTCGAGGCCATGCCGTCGCGACCGCTCGTGATCGTGCACGACGTGGAAGCATCGCGCGTGCCGTGGGAGGTCCTGCGCATCGGCACCGTCCATCCCGCGCTGACGGGCGGCCTGAGCCGGCGCTATGCGAGCGACGCGCTGTCCGTGGCCCGGTGGCGCGACGACCGCAAGTCCGGCGATCCGCTGCGCGTGCTGCTGATCGTCGATCCCACGCGCGACCTGCCTGGCGCCGCCGCCGAGGGTGCAGCGATCAAGCAACTGCTGGTGCGGCGCGGCGTGACGTTCGACGTGCTCGCCGGGCGGGACGCCACTCGTGCACGCATCGTCGCGGCACTCGGCACGGGCGCATTCGACGTGCTGCACTTCGCGGGGCACGCATTCTTCGACGCCCGCGAGCCGCGCAATGGCGGCCTCGTCTGTGATGGCAGGGAAGTGCTGCAAGCCGAGCACCTTGCCAGCGTGGGAGCGCTGCCGGCGCTCGTTTTCTGCAATGCGTGCGAAGCGGCTCGCGTCCGCCAGGCAGCTCGCGACCGCACGCCCGCGGCGGCGCGACTGCGGAGCTCGCAGCGAACCATGACCGGGATCGCCGAAGCGTTTCTCGCCGGCGGTGTCGCCAACTTCGTGGGCACGCATTGGCCCGTCGGGGATGAAGCCGCCTTCGCCTTCTCCACCCAGATGTACGAAGCCTTGCTGCGGGGCCGGCGCCTCGGCGAGGCCGTGCTTGCCGGCAGGCAACAGCTGCACGCAATACCTAGCGTCGACTGGGCGGACTACGTCCACTACGGCAGCCCGGAGTTTCGCCTCGCCGGAATTCCGTGAACGGGCGCACGTTTCAGCGTGCGAGCGACTGCCGCGAAGCCGGTATCACGCGCTGCAACCTGCGGCCCAGCGCACCTGTTTGCATCCATTTTGAATGTGGTTGCCCAAAACGGTAGCCGCATCACGTTTCGCGGGCGTCCGGATCGGAAAAATTCCCCCCACACGACAGCCCGTCGTGGAAAACAAGAACGAGGATGAAAAATGAGTAGGAATGTAGTTGCTCCGATCGCCGTCGCCCTTGCGCTCGCCGCGCTGGCTCGGCCCAGGCCGCCACCAAGACCGCCAGCTTCAACGTCACCGCGACGGTGGCGAACAACTGCGTGATCAGCGCCAACCCGCTGGCACTCGGCGCTTTCGACGGCACCAACGACCTGGCTGCGACGTCGACCGTGGTCGTGCGTTGCACGAACGGCACGGCGTACAACGTCGACCTGAACGCCGGCTCGTCGTCCAACTTTGCGGCCCGCACGATGTCGAACGGCACCGATTCGCTGGTGTACAACCTGTACACGGACATCACGTACACCAACATCTGGGGCGACGGCTCCACCGGCACCGTGCGCGTGCCCGGCACCGGCGCGGGCTTCGGGTCCACTCGCAACATCACGGTTGCCGGTCGCCTGCTCGCCTCCGCCAACACCGGTCCGATCGGCGCTGGCACGTACACCGACACGATCGTCGCCTCGATCGTCTACTGATCGGTAGAGCGGCGCGAACGTGCGTAACCTGCTCGTTAGCATCCTGGCGTCGATGGCAGCCTGCGGGCTGCCATCGGCGCAGGCCATGGCCGGCACGTTCTCGATTTCCCCGGTGCGCGTGGACCTCGCGGCCCAGTCGACGGCGGGCGTAGTGACCATCCGCAACCAGGAAGATGCACCCGTCGTCGTGCAGGCCGAGACCTTTCTCTGGCAACAGACGGGTGGCGGCGAAAAGCTCGAGCCGACCCGCGACGTGCTGGTGACACCCGCCGTCTTCACGATTCCGCCACGGGGCTCGCAGGTGGTCCGGCTCGCCCTGCGCCGCGAAGTCGACCCCCGCATGGAACTGAGCTACCGCCTGATCCTGACCGAAGTGCCGCAGCAGGCCGCGCCGGATTTCAACGGCCTGCACATGGCGCTGCAGATGAGCCTGCCGGTTTTCGTCGCCGCACAAGCGCCGACGGCACCGCAGCTCAAGTGGTCGGCGGCTCGCGGCAAGGACGGCAAGGTCGCCGTCACCGCACTGAACGCAGGCACGGAACACACCCGGATCCTGGACCTGCAGGTGAACCCGCAGCCCGGCTCCGGCGAGTGGCTGCAGCACCAGGGAGCCTATTACGTGCTCCCGGGCCAGTCTCGCAGCTGGCCCATCGACCACAACAACGACAACAGCAACAATAAGAACAATGACAGCGCCCAGTGGCGCCAGCTGCGCGTGAAGGGTGCCACCGGCGACGGGGACTTCGCGACGGAGTTGAGCCTGACGACTGACTGAGTCATGCGCGCAGCCCTCTCGCTCGCCATCGCGCTCGCGCTCGCTGCCCCACTGGTTCCCGCGGCCGATGGCCCGGACGCGTTCACCGAATCCGTCGTCGAATTCACGGTCAATGGACAGCCGGCGATCACGACCCTGGTGGTGCGCCGCGATGCCGACGGCACGCTGCTGCTGCGGGCGGCCGATCTTGCCACGCTGCGCATGAAGACACCCACGCGTGGCGCCCTGCTCGTCAACGGCGAACGCTACTATCGGCTCGGCGCCGAGATGGGTGCGCGCGTCAACTTCGACGCCGCGACACAGCACGCCGACGTGACCCTGCCGCCGGAGGCCTTCCTCGCGACGGTCAAGCTCGCGTCCAGCGCCGACCGGCCGCAAGTGACGACACCCACGCTCGGCGGCTTCCTCAACTACAACCTGTATGGCGAGAGCACGTCGCAGCGCACGACCCTCGGCGGCATTGCCGAAGCCGGCTTCTTCACGCCGTACGGCGTCGGCACCGGCACGGTGCTGAGTCGTGACGACGCCGACGGCCGCTCGGCCGTGCGGCTGGACACGACCTGGACCCGCGACCTGCCCGAGCGGCTGGCGACCCTGCGGCTGGGCGACGCGATCAGCGCCTCCGGCGCCTGGGGCCGCTCGGTGCGGTTTGGCGGCGTGCAGTTCGGCACCAACTTCGCGACGCAACCGACGCTGGTGACCACGCCGATGCTGGCGGCGCACGGCTCGGCGGTCGTGCCGTCGACGGTCGACGTGTTCGTGAATGGCGCACAGGTCGCGAGCCAGGACGTGCCGCCCGGCCCGTTCACCATCGACCACGTGCCGAGCATTACGGGCGCCGGGCAGATGCAGGTCGTGATCACGGACGCCCTCGGCCGGCAGCAGATCCTGTCGCAGCCGTACTACACCGGGCCGTCGCTGCTGCGGGCCGGTCTCAATGAGTACTCGTTCGAACTCGGCGCACTGCGCGAAGACTATGGTTATGCCAGCAACGCCTATGGCGACATGGCGGCAGCAGGGACGTTCCGGCGCGGCATCACCGACCAGTTCACGGCCGAAGCGCACGCGGAAATGCAGGTGGGCGGCCCGGCTGCGGTCGGACTGAACGGCGCCTGGCAGGCGGGCAAGCTCGGCATCCTCAGCTCGACCCTCGCGGTGGGCGGCGTCGACGACCAACTGGGCTGGCTTGCCGGAGTCGGCTTCGAGCACAACGGCCAGCGCGCGAGCCTGTTCGCACGCACCCAGTTTGCATCCGAGTCGTTCGCGCAACTCGGCACCGGCGAAGTGGACGAGCGGCCGAAGCAGCGCACGTTCCTCGGGTTCGGCCTGAATTTCGCGCAACTCGGCAACCTGCAGGTGGCCTACGGCCTGCAAAGCTCATGGACGGAGCCGCGCCAGGAAACGATCGGCGTGAGCCACGCGGTCACGCTCGGGCAACTCGGCTTCCTGAACCTGATCGTCAGCCAGAACGTCGGGGACGAGACCACCACGGACGTGTTCCTGAACTGGACGATGCCGTTCGGCGACCGGCGCTCGGCCGCGCTTTCGCTGCGCCAGTCGCATCCGGCCAGCGACGGCGACGCCTTCGCCGCGGTCGCATCCCTGCAGCAGAGCCTGCCGGTCGGCTCCGGCGTCGGCTACCAGGTCTCGCTCGCGTCGAACGAGGACGCTGAGCTCGGTTACTCCTACCAGGGCAGCGCTGGCACGGCGAACGTGCAGTACGCGCGGCGCAACGACACTGACGGCTGGCGCGCGGACGTGTCCGGCGGACTCGCATTCACGGGCGCCGGCGTCATGCCTGCACGCCGGCTCGATCGCAGCTTCGCCGTGGTCAAGGTCGCGGACTACGAGAACCTGACGGTCTACGTCGAGAACCAGCCCATCGGCGTCACCGATGACCACGGTCGCATCCTGCTCGACGGGTTGCGCGCCTACGAACGCAACGAGATCAGCATCGACCCGAAGCAGCTGCCGATGGATGCCACGCTGGCGGTGCCGACGATGCAGGTCACGCCGGCCTACCGCAGCGGCGCGCTGGTTGAATTCCCGGTCACGCGCGCTCGCCCCGCGACGCTGCGCCTGGTGCAAGCCGACGGCACGGCCGTGCCCGCCGGCGCGAGTGTGCGCACGCGACAGGAAACGGTGCCGGTCGGCCTGCAGGGCCTGGTGTACCTGAGCGAGGCGGCGGGAACCCAACGGGCCTTTGCCGAGTGGGCCGGTGGTCGTCGCTGCGAGTTCTCCTTCACGCGCGCAGAGGGCACCGACCCGCAGCCCGACCTCGGTACAATCGTGTGCCGCAGCACTGCGGAGTGAGTACTGCGCCTTGCACCGTCTACGCCGCCCTGTCCAGTTGACTGCCGCCTGGCTCTGCCTGGCAGGGGGCCTCGTGTCCGGCGCGGCCGAGGCGGCGATCGACTGCACGGCGTCGACCAGCGGCGTCGGCTTCGGCGACTACGATCCCGTGCTCACGGCGCCGGACGATTCGACCGCCAACGTCACCGTGCGGTGTACGCGCCAGATATTGGTCGACCCCTTCAACGTCAGTTACACGCTGGCGCTCAGCCGCGGCTCGAGCGGCAACTATGCCTTGCGTCGCATGAACGCGGGGGCTGCGTCGGCTCAACTACAACCTGTACCGGGATGCCGCCCGTTCGCAGGTGTGGGGCGACGGCACGAATTCGACCGGCACGGTGGCCGGCGCCCAGAATTTCGTCTGGTTCCAGACCTCGCAAACGTCCACCCACGCCATCTACGGTCGGGTTCCCGCGCAGCAGAACGCCACGCCGGGTTCCTACTCCGACGCAATCGTCCTGACGATCACGTTCTGAGGCGGCGCGCGCCGCTCACAGCGGGGTGGCGGCCAGCGAGACGGGCAACGGGTATTCCCCGGGGCTCACGTCGGACGCCAGGTGCAGCCGGTATTGCAGGTTGAGTTCGGCACGGCGCGGGCCGTTGAGCTGCGCCACGTCGGCGCCGAACACACCGAGATCGACCGGGGCGCCGAGACCGCGCACTTCGATGGCCCGCGTCAGTCCAGCTCGCCCGGAGAACTGCAGCAGGTAGCCATGAGCAGTGTTGGAGCTGACGCGGTACCGGGCACTGACGTCCTTGTAGCCCGCCGTGACGTCCGCAGCGGTGACGACGAAGGTGCCTGGCGCGTCCGCCGCATCGACGCGCGCGACTGGCGCCACGTAAGCCGACACCCGCAGCTCGGCACGCTGGGTGTCCGCCGCGGACCTGGGTCGGCACCCACGCGAGGAGGGCAAGAAGCAGCCACACCGACCGCATCGCGACCACCGTCCCGGACCGGGGGCTCGCCTGCGCGGACCGGCCCGTTGCATGGGTACCATCAAACCGCCATGTGAGCTGCGCGGACATAAGATTTAATCGCTAATTCACGTGAATCGGATCACGTTTCAAAGCTAAACCCTGCCGGTCCGCTTGCGCAATAGGCCCAGGGTATGGATGGAACCAGACTGGCTCGGGATCCACGCCAGGCGGCACGGCGCCCGGCACGCGGAAATGCGGGTTGCGCCCCCTCGCAGAACCGCTAAAGTCGCGTTCCGACTCAGGATTACAGGGTTCTACGTGACCGTTCCGCCGACCGACACGGCCAATCCGGACTACTTTCACCGGGTAGTGGATTGCCAGTGGGCCTGCCCGGCCCACACCGACGTCCCCGAGTACATCCGCCTCATCGCACTCGGGCAGTTCTCCGACGCCTACATGGTCAACCGCGAGTCCAACGTGTTCCCAGGCATCCTGGGCCGCGTCTGCGACCGTCCCTGCGAACCGGCCTGCCGGCGCGGGCGCGTCGAGGACAAGCCGGTCGCCATCTGCCGCCTGAAGCGCGTGGCCGCCGACCACAAGGACGACATCTCGTCCCGGTTGCCGGTGATCCCCGCGCAGAAGAACGGCAAGAAGGTCGCCTGCATCGGCGCGGGCCCCGCGTCGCTCACGGTCGCCAACGACCTGCTGCCGCTCGGCTACGAAGTCGTGATCTTCGAGCAGTGGGACAAGCCCGGCGGCCTGATGCGCACCAACATCCCGGCGTTCCGCCTGCCGGAAACGGTGCTGGCCGAGGAAATCGGCTACATCGAGCAGATGGGCGCGCAGATCCGCTACAACTCGCGCATCGACAGCCTGCGCAAGCTGCTCGAGACGGGCGGTTTCGACGCGGTGTTCGTCGGCAGCGGCGCGCCGAAGGGCAAGGAGCTCAAGCTCCCCGGCCGCGCCGAAGGCGACGCCAACATCCACATCGGCATCAACTGGCTCGAGTCGGTGGCGTTCAAGCACCTCGACAAGATCGGCGAGAAGGTGCTGATCATCGGCGTCGGCAACACCGCCATGGACTGCTGCCGCTCCTCGCTGCGCCTCGGCGCGAAAGAAGTGAAGGTCATGGCGCGCAAGCCGCGCCAGTTCTTCAAGGCCTCGGAATGGGAACTCGAAGACGCCGAGAGCGAGAACGTCGACATCGTCGTCAACCACTCGCCGAAGGCGTTCGTGGTCGAGGACGGCAAGCTCAAGGGCATGCTGTTCGAGCAGATGGAATACGACTTCGACGCCCGCGGCCGCATCACGGCCGAGCGCGTCACGGGCGAGACGTTCATCGCAGCCGACGACGTGATCCTGGCGATCGGCCAGGAGAACGCGTTCCCCTGGATCGAGAACGATCTGGGCATCGAGTTCGACAAGTGGCACGTGCCGGTCGTCGACGTCGAAGACCCACCAGTCGACGCGTCCCGACGTGTTCTTCGGCGGCGACGCCGCCTTCGGCCCGAAGAACATCATCTGGGCGGTCGAGCACGGCCACCAGGCCGCGATCTCGATCCACAATCACTGCATGCGAACAGCCGGTCAGCGAACCGCCTGCCCCCGCTGCTCAACCTCTCGTCACGCAAGATGGGCCTGCACGAGTGGTCGTACAAGAACGACTACAACCCGGTCGAGCGCCGGCTGGTGCCGCACGTCAGCCTGAAAGAACGCTTCAAGCAGATCAGCATCGAAGTCGAGCTCGGTTTCGACGCGGAACAGACGGCGCAGGAAGTGCAGCGCTGTCTCAACTGCGACGTGCAGACGGTGTTCGAGACGAAGCTGTGCATCGAATGCGACGCCTGCATCGACATCTGCCCGACCGACTGCCTCACCATCACCCGCAACGGCGATGAAGCCGAGCTGTCGCAGCGCCTGAAGGCGCCGCGCAAGCACCCGCACCAACCGCTCTACGTCTCCGCGCCGCTCAAGCACACGGGCCGCGTCATGGTGAAGGACGAAGACCTCTGCGTGCACTGCGGACTCTGCGCCGAGCGCTGCCCCACGGCGGCCTGGGACATGCAGAAATCCACGATCCACCTGCCCCACGCGAACGACCACCAATGGCCCAGTCCCCGCAACGCAAGACCGCGTAAACGATTTCGTCATCAAGCTCGGCGAACGTGAATGGCACCGGCTCCGCCAGTGCCAACACGCTGCTCATGAAGTCCATCTTCCGGATGGGCGTGCCCGTGATGGGGAAGAACTACTTCCCATCGAACATCCAGGGCCTGCCCACCTGGTACGAGATCCGCGTGACGAAGGACGGTTACGTCGCGCGCTCGGGCCGCGTCGACCTCATGGTCGCGATGAACGCCGAGACCTATGCCAAGGACGTGCGCGAGGTGAGCCCCGGCGGCTTCCTGATCTTCGATTCGACCTGGCCGCGCTCGGCGCTGCTCGCGCGCGACGACGTCGCCATCCTCGGCGCGCCACTCGCGCGGATCTGCAACGAGAACTTCGTCGGCGTGCGCAACCGCATCCTGATGAAGAACATCATGTATGTCGGGTTGCTCGCCGCGCTGCTCGAAATAGACGTCGAAGTCATCCGCGGCTTGCTCACCGAGAGCTACGCGAAGAAGCCCGCGCTGGTCGAGGCCAACATGAAGGCCGTGCAACTGGGCTATGACTACGCCAAGGCGCACCTGCCGTGCCCGCTGCCGACACGCGTCGCGCGCATGGACAAGACCAGGGGCCACGTGATGATCGACGGCAACACGGCCGCCGGCCTCGGCGCCGTGTATGCCGGCGCGACGGTCGGCCCGTGGTACCCGATCACACCGTCCACCTCGCTGATGGATTCGTTCAGCTCGTTCTGCGCCAAGCTGCGGGTGGACCCCGAGACCGGCGAGCGGCGTTACGCGGTGATCCAGGCCGAGGACGAGCTGTCGGCGATCGGCATGGTGCTCGGCGCGAACTGGAACGGTGCGCGAGCGTTCACTGCCACCAGCGGCCCCGGCATTTCGCTGATGAGCGAATTCATCGGCCTCGCCTACTACGCCGAGGTCCCCGCAGTGATCGTCGACGTGCAGCGCGTTGGCCCGTCCACCGGCATGCCGACCCGCACGCAGCAGTGCGACCTGATGCTCTGCGCGTATGCCTCGCACGGCGACACCAAGCACGTGCTGCTGTTCCCGTCGAACCCGGAAGAGTGCTTCACGATGATGCCGGTCGCGTTCGACCTTGCCGAGCGACTGCAGACCCCGGTGTTCGTCATGTCCGACCTCGACATCGGCATGAACGACTGGATGGTGCCCGAGTTCAAGTGGGACGACGCGTACCGGCCCGACCGCGGCAAGGTGCTGACCAAGGACGAGATCGAGGCGCTGCCCAAGTTCCATCGTTACCTGGACAAGGACGACGACGGCATTCCCGCGCGCACGCTGCCCGGCGTGACGCCGAAGGGCGCGTACTTCACGCGCGGCTCAGGCCACAACCAGTACGGCGGCTACACCGAAGACTCAGCCGAGTACCAGGTCGTCATGGAGCGGTTGCTGCGCAAGTTCAAGCGAGCTAAAACGCTTGTCCCCGCCCCTGTGATAGAGGCGACCGGCACCAGCGACATCGGCCTGGTCGCGATCGGGTCGAGCCGTGGCGCCGTCAACGAGGCGCGCGACATCCTCGCGAAGCGCGGCATCCCGATCGACTACATGCGCATCAAGGCGTTCCCGTTCACGAAGGAAGTCGAGTCCTTCATGGCCGCCCATGCCAAGATCTTCGTCGTCGAGCAGAACCGCGACGCGCAACTGCGTTCGCTGCTGACGCTCGAGACCGATGTGCCCAAGTCGAAGCTGCACTCGATCCTGCATTACAGCGGCCTGCCGATGACTTCGAAGGAGATCGTCGACGCAGTGCTGGCAGACCTCGGCGATGCCCGGCGAGCGCAGGTCGCTGCCGTGACTTGAGGGGCTAGGGGATAGGGGTTAGGGGCTAGTAAGAAGGTGGCAGTATGACGTTCATCTTTCTTCCCCCGGTCTCGGTTCCCCGAACCCTGCACCAATGGCGTCAACCTGCATTTCCGACTAGCCCCTAACCCCTATCCCCTGACCCCTACCAATGTCGTTCATCAACAAACCCAAAGTCCGCCACCCGGACCTGCCGCAGAACGAGCTGGGCCTGACTCGCCGCGACTACGAAGGCGCGATGTCGACGCTCTGCGCCGGCTGCGGGCACGACTCGGTGACTTCGGCCATCACCCAGGCGATCTGGGAGCTGAGCCTGCGTCCCGAGCAGCTGGCGAAACTCTCTGGCATCGGCTGTTCGTCCAAGACCACGGCGTACTTCGCGAGCGGCGCGCACGGCTTCAACGGCGTGCATGGGCGCATGCCTTCGATCGCGACCGGCGCCAATGCCGCCAACAAGAACCTGCACTACATCGGCGTCTCGGGCGACGGCGATTCGCTGTCGATCGGCTTCGGCCAGTTCGCGCATGCGATCCGCCGCAACGTGAACATGCTGTACATCTGCGAGAACAACGGCGTATACGGCCTCACCAAGGGCCAGTTCTCGGCCTCGGCGGACATCGGCACCAAGTCCAAGAAGGGCGACGAGAACCAGCAGTCCCCCGTCGATCCGTGCCTCGCTGCGCTCAGTCTCGGCGGCACGTTCATCGCGCGCAGCTTCTCCGGCGACCGCGAGCAGCTGGTGCCGCTGATCAAGGCCGGGCTGGCCCACAAGGGTTTCGCGATGATCGATGTGATCTCGCCGTGCGTGACGTTCAACGATCACGTGGGCTCGACCAAGAGCTACGAGTTCGCGCGCGAGCACTACCAGGAGGCGGTGCACGCCGACTACATCGCCCCCCGGCAGGAGATCACGGCCTCGTACGGCGAGGGCGAGTTGCTGGCGGTGCCGATGCACGACGGCAGCAAGCTCCTGCTGCGCAAGCTCGACCAGGACTACGACCCGACGCATCGCGGCAAGGCCTTCGAGTACCTGCGCACCAAGCTGCGCCAGGGCGAGCACGTGACGGGGTTGATCTTCATGTCGCAGAGCCCGCACCCGGACATGCACGAGATGCTCAAGACCTGCGACCTGCCGCTGAGCCAGCAGCCGTACGATAAGCTGCACCCGGGCGCGGCCGGACTCGCGGGGATCCTCAAGCGGTACGGCTGACCAGCGCAACGCACCCGCCGGGGCGAGTGCAACAGGGGGGGGATTGCCGGATCATGACGCACGTCACTTGGCCGGGTAGCCGCGGAACGTAGAATCCGCCCATGACCCGAGCCTCAAGCCGATTCCGCGCGGCGTCCGTAGCAGGCGCAATGCTGGCAGCCCTCTGGCTGCTGGGTGCGCATGGCGCAGCGTCTGCGTCGTCTTCGGTCTACAAGTGGGTCGATGCGACCGGCATTACCCACCTCTCCTCGACCAAGCCGCCCGCGGGTACCCCCTATGAGCGGGTCGCCCTGGCAACACCGCTGAAGTCGCCGGGCACCCGGTCGGGGACGGGCGGCAGCAGCGGAGCGACCCGGGTCGCTACGACCGCGTCACCCGAGCAATCGGCGCGGCGTAATGAGATGGTGACGTCGCTGCGCACCCGCGAATGCGTCGTCGCACTCGAAGCCATCGATCGCATGGGCAAGGGCGGCGAAGCCGTCGACCCGGCTGAATTCCGGCGCCTGCAGCAGACGGCCGACCGCAATTGCAGCAAGGATTCGGTGACGCGCGGACAGCAGGAAGAAATGGCCGCGCGCTTGCGGGTCGCCCGGGGCGACGTCTGCATCGACGCGCGCAACAAGCTCGCCGACATGCTCCAGCCCGGCCAGCGGCCGACGCGCGAGCAGCTCAAGGTGCAGCAGGAGTTCATCGAGTCCCATTGCACGGCACCCGTGCGCTGAGCGATCCGGTGCAGCACGCAGTCGAACCTGCGGTTGCCTCCCCCCGTCCCCTTACGCAACTGCACCGGTCACCACCTGCAGCAGGCTCCTGGCTCGTCATAGCCAACCCGGCAGCCGGACGCGCCGGTCGTGACTCACGCGCCTGGCGCTCCACCGAGCGCGCCCTGCGGCGAGCCGGGGTGGCATTCGACGTCGAATGGACGGGATCGCCTGGCGACGGTGCCCGCATCGCAGCGACGGGCTGGCGTGAGGGGCGCGACAGGTTCCTGGTTGCGGGCGGCGACGGGTCGCTGCACGACGCGCTCAACGGACTGATGCGCGAACGCTGCAGCGACCGCACCCTTGCACACGACACCCCGCCGCGCACGCCGACGCTCATACCCTTGCCGCTTGGCACCGGCAATGACTGGGCCCGTACGCTCGGCTTGCCGCGTCGCCCAGCAGCACTGGCGGCGGCCATTCAGCGGGGCCACCACACGCTGCACGACGCGGGCCGTATCGATTTCCTGGACGCGACGGGCGCGACACGCGACACGTGCTGGTTCATCAACGTGGCCGGAGCGGGCTTCGACGCGCACGTCATCGAGCGGATGCCAGGTCGCACGCCTTCGCGATTCGCTTACCTGTACGGTGCGCTGCGCGAACTCGGCCGTTACCGGTCGCCGGCGTTTGAGCTCACGCTGCTGGACGGGCCTGGCGACGGGCGCAGGGTCGAGGGCCGCTGGCTGCTCGCCTTCGTGGCCAATGGCCGGTTTTGCGGTGGTGGCATGCGCGTCGCGCCCGCTGCACGCCAGGATGACGGCCTGTTCGACGTGGTCACGATCGAAGCGCTGAGTCTGCTGCGCGCGCTGCCCAAGCTCGCGCGGCTGTATTACGGCAGCATCCTGCGCGATCCCGCAGTGCGACAGCGGGTCGCGTCGCAGCTGCGGATCGATGCCTCGCCTCATGCGGGTATCGAGGCGGACGGGCAGTTCGTCGGGCGGACACCCGCCCTGGTCACGATCGAGCCGGGCGCCTTGCGCACCCTGCGTGGGGCCTGAGCCGCTAGAAGCTTTGTGGACCCAGCGCCAGCGTGTGCAGCAGTTCGGCCTGCGATTGCACGCCGCACTTCGAGAAGATCTGCTTGAGGTGCGTGCGAACCGTGTTGAGCGAGAGCTTGAGTTCGGCCGCGGTTTCCTCGACCGACAGCCCGGCATACAACTGGCGGGCGACATCGGCCTGCGCCCGCGTCAGCCCGTAGATTTCAAGCAGCACTTCGTGCGTGATGGCGCGCTGCTCCGCCGGCGCGAAGATGACGACGATGTACGCGACTGAGTGAGCCTGGCCGTCCTCGACCATGATCGGGGACACGAGCACGCGGCACGTGGCGGAACCGGGACGCCTCACGCTCGCGGCCACCACCCGCGGCGCGCCGTTCACTTTGCCGGCCGCTTTCAGCAACTGTTCGAAGCGGCCTTCGATCTCGGCATCAGCGAAGGTGAAGCGTCCGTTGCGAAGCAGCAGGCCGTTGCCATGGGTGAGCACCTGGCGCGCGATCGAGTTGGCATCGACGACGGTGCCCTGCGCATCGAGCAGCACGACGCCACGATCGATCTTCTCGAGGATGGAGCGCGCAAAGGGCGAGAATCCGTTTGACGTCCAGCGCGGGAGAGAGCCGCGCGACACCTTCCCTGGCATCGCACGACTCCCATTGCCCGCAGTCTTGCCTGGCTTGGCACGGGTCGATTCCTTCGACGCGCGCGCGTCCCGCCCATCGGTCGGGCGACTTGGTTTAGCCATGGCTTATGTTCGGTGTCGTTCGCAGACGGCCGGCCGTCTATGGTCGTACTAGACCACATCGCCCCTGCAAATGAATCACCCAAATAGGTGAAGGCGCTCGAATCAATGGGCTGCGGTGCGTGCGCCTGCGTCCACGACTACGCTCGGTAACGGCTCGCCGGTCACGACCAGCTGCCGCGCGAAGCCCTGCGGATCGGTATAGACCACGACCCATTCGAGCGGACGTGCATCGTTCAGCGAGTCGGTGTCGAGCACGAACTCGCCCTCGAGCTGCCGTGTTTCGCCGGCGGCAAGGTCCAGCTCTTCCTGCACGGGACCGATCAGTCGGCCCACGCTGGGATCGGCCAGGCGCACGGTGACCTCGGCCAATGCACGCGACGAATGGTTGACCAGGGTAACGGCGATGCGCCCACCCGCTTTTTCCGTGCCTGCGAATTCGGTGGCCAGCTGGTAGCGGATCACGACCTCGTCGGGTGGGGCCGCCGCCACGCGGCCGGCGAGGCCATGCCCTGCGACCAATGCCAGCGCCGCGGTGGTGACCAGGCGGCTCCAACGCAATGAGGGTAAACGCACGTTCCTCGCTCCTTGTGCATTCATGGCCTGCGCAGGCCACGGCATCCAAGTACTAACTGCGAGATTATAGCGTGCAGTGGGCGGCCCGGCCTTCAGCAGGCGCCTACAACGACAAGCGAGCGGCCCAGGGTGTAACTTCAGGCAGATGCGCGACACGTTGAACCCGAACCTGGTCACGCACCGCGGTGGCTGCCATTGCGGGGCCGTACGCTTTGAAGTCGATGCCCCGGCGCGCCTCGTGGTCCATGACTGCAATTGCTCTATCTGCGCCCTGACCGGGTTCCAGCACCTGATCGTGCCGGGATCTCGCTTCCGGCTGTTGCAGGGAGGCAACAACCTCACCGAATACACGTTCAACACCGGCGTGGCGCGACACCTGTTCTGCCGCCGTTGCGGCGTCAAGTCGTTCTATGTGCCCCGCTCCAATCCGGAGGGGTTCAGCGTCAACGCGCGCTGCCTCGATCCTGCGACCATCGAGTCGCTGGCGGTGGAGCCCTTCGATGGACGGAACTGGGAGACCAGTGCGGGCGGCTTGCGCCACCTTTCAGCCGAGTGAGCTGCACCAGACAGGGGGTGCTTTCAACGATCGTCGCGGTACTCGTCGTCGGCGTCGCGCGGCCTGACCGGGTCGATGGTCTGCGACGCCGTGACCCCCTTCAGGTTATTGGACACCGTGGGGACGCGAGGACGACGCGCGGCGCGCGACCGGGCCAAGGCCTCGGCTTGCGCGTCACGCGCCGCGGCCCGCCTGCGTGAGAACGCAAAGAAAACCAGGCCTGCGAACAGCAACAAACCGATCAACGCAAGTTTCATGTCCATATCCCTGGTCGTGTGCGGTGGCAGGCCGCTGGTGATCGCCCGGCCGGACTGGGCCCACAGCGAATTCTCCCCGATCACCGCCGGGGAGCACACAGCCATTAGGTCCGCATTGGCGGAGTAATGAAAGCCGCAGAGACGTTTTAACGCCGTGCGTCACACGTCGTCATTGCCGGGCCAACGCGGACCTGCGTAGGAGGTGTCTGACGCCTGCTGCGCGGCTCGCTTACCAGTGGATGCCGCGCATCAGCGACGCGAAAATCATCGCCTCGCGCGTCGCGGGCCGCTGCTCCTCGCCTTCGCGCTTGCCTTGCGCGGCCGCCGAATCCGGGAACATGCGATAGGCCGAGTTCATCACGACCTCGGACATCTTCGGCATGACCAGGTGCATGATCTCGGAGATCACGCCGAGGCGAGTCGCGATGCGCTGCGGCTTGCGGATGATCGCGTCCGCGATCATGTCGGCCGCCTCTTCCGGGGAGATGACCGTGGGCATTTCCTCGTACAGCTTGGTCGGCGCGATCATCGGCGTGCGCACCAGCGGCATGTTGATGATGGTGAAGTGCACGTTCTCGTCATGGAATTCGGACGCGGCGCAGCGCGCGAACGATTCGAGCGCGGCCTTCGACGCCACGTAGGCCGAGAACCGCGGCGCATTCGTCAGCACGCCGATCGACGAGACATTGATGACGTGGCCATCCTTGCGCGCAGTCATCGACGGCAGCAGGTTCATCGTGAGCCGGACGCAGGCGAAGTAGTTCAGCTGCATCGTGCGCTCGAAGTCGTGGAAGCGGTCGTAGGACAGCGCGAGCGAGCGGCGGATCGACCGGCCGGCGTTGTTGATCAGGACGTCGACCTGGCCGAACTCCTTCAGCACGTCCTTCGCCAGCTTGTCGTTGGCGGCGTAGTCGGTGATGTCGCACGAGTAGGTCTTCACGAAACCGCCGGCGTCGGTGATCTTCTTGCGCACCTCCGCCAGTTTTTCCTCGTCGCGCGCGACCACGACCACCTTGCCGCCGGCTTCCGCCACGCGGATGGCCGCCGCTTCGCCGATGCCCGACGAGCCGCCGGTGATGACCACGACCTTGCCCTTGACCGCGCCCTTCAGGCTGCGGTCGATCGACAGGTCCGGGTCGAGGTGGCGCTCCCAGTAGTCCCACAGCCGCCACGCGTAGTCCTCGAGCGCCGGCACGCGGATCTTGGCCTTGTCGAGGATCTTCTGCGTCGCAGCGGAATCGAAGCGCGTCGGATAGTTGACGAACTGCAGCACCGACCGCGGTACCTGCAGGTCGCGCAGCACCTGGTTGAAGACGTTCTGCACCGGCTTGCTGCGCCCGACGCTCTGCGTCACGGGCTCGGGCACCAGCGCGAACACTTTGGGATCGAGGCGGAACGCCATCTCGGGCGCGTGCGCCGCGCGCGCGAACACGTTCAACATTTCACCCACCCGGCGCGGCTTCGGCTCGGTGAGGTGGAAGCAGCGGCCGTCAAGCTTGGGCTGGTGCGACAGGTGCACCAGCGCGTCGACCACGAAATCGACCGGCACGACGTTGACGTAACCGCCCTCGATGCCCACGAGCGGAATCCATCGTGGCCACGATTCGCGCAGCTTCTGCAGCGCCTTGAAGAAGTAATAGGGCCCGTCGATCTTGTCGATGAAACCCGTCTGCGAGTGGCCGAGCACCATGCCGGGACGGTAGACACGGAACGGAATGCGGCCGTTGGCGCGCACCATCGCTTCCGAGTCGTGCTTCGTGCGGTGATACGGGTGATCGAGTTCCTCGGCTTCCTCGAACATGTCTTCGGCGAAGGTGCCGCGATACAGGCCCGCCGCCGCGATCGAACTCACCAGGTGGAAGCAGCCGGCGTTGACCGCCTCGGCAAACTCGAGCGCGCCCTTGGTGCCGGTGATGTTGGCTTTTTCCATCGCCTCGGCGCTGGCTTCGAGGTCGTACACGGCGCCGAGGTGATAGAAATGCTTCACCTTGCCCTTGAGCTTCGCCAGGTCTGCCTTGCCGACGCCGAGTTTCGCCTGGCCCAGGTCGCCCTTGATCGGGACGACGCGCTTCAGGCTGTCCTTGCCCCAGAATGCGCGCAGCTCGTCGAGCTTGCCCATCGACCGTGGCCGGACCAGCACGTAGATCGTGCCCTTGCCCTTCTGCAGCAGCGACTGGACGAGAAAACGACCGATGAAACCGGTCGCGCCGGTCACGAAATACGTCATCCGTGGAGCCCCCTGAAGTTGTCGGGCTACCTTAGGGATCGTAGGTACTCCGGTCAACGTGGCGTACGTTCCAGCTGGCGGCTGGCGGGAAATACCTAACCTGCGGATTGACACACTGCAGCAATGGCCTAGCATCCCCCACAATTCACACTCGGGGCCGTACCGTGCGACGCGCCCAATGGAGACTGACATGGCGAAATCCCGCTCGCGTGCCCGCGGCACCTCCGGCTCCACCCGCAGCCGTCGCGGCCCCAAGGCCCGCACCGGCCCGCAGGCGGCGCAAGAGCAGCTGAAGCAAGCCGTCCAGCAGGTGTGGCTGGCCGGCATGGGCGCCTTCCTCCGCGCGCAGAAGGAGGGCCCCGCTGCGTTCCAGGAAGCCGTGGCCGAAGGGCTCAAGTTGTTCAGCCACACGGGCACCACGGCCCAGCGCCGCATGCGCGACGTCGTGGGCGCTGCGCAGGAAACCCTGCAAGGGCGCGTCGGCGGTGCACGCGAGCAGGCGCAAGAGACCTGGGACAATCTCGAGGCGCTGTTCCAGTCGCGGGTGCAGCGTGCGATGCACCAGCTCGGCGTGCCCACGGCGGCAGAGATCCGCGAGCTGTCGCGCCGCGTCGCTGAACTCAACGAGACGGTGATGGATTCGCGCCAGCCGCGCCGGGCAGCGCAGAAGGCGGCCAAGGGCAAGGTGGCGTCGCGTCGCGCAGCGAAACCAGCACCCCGCCGGGCCAAGGCCAAGCGCAGCCGCCCGGCACGCTGACTGACCCAGCGGCCACCACGGCGCGGAGGTCCCGGCGATGCTCGACCTGCAACCCGCGACAGGAGCCAGACGCGCAAGTCAGGGCCGCTTCGGCCTGGCGCTCGCGGGCGGCGGGCCGCTCGGCGCGTTCTATGAGGTCGGCTGCCTGCACGCGATCGAGGAGGCGTTCGACGGCTTCCGCCTGACGGAACTCGAGATGTACGTCGGCGTGAGTTCGGGCTCGATGATCGCAGCCGCGCTTGCCAACGGCTTCGACACGGCCGACATGGGCCTCGTCTTCATCCACAACGCGTCGAGCGAGATGCAGTTCTCGCCCGCGCTGTTCCTGATGCCGGCCGTGCGCGAGTACGCGAAACGCATTGCGGGCGCACCCGGCCTCCTCGCCGGCATCGCCCGCGAGTACCTGCGCGACCCGGGCATGAACTGGGCCGAGATGATCGATCCGCTCGGCCGGCTGCTGCCGACGGGCATCTGCGACAACAAGCCGCTCGAACGCGTCATGGCCCAGCTGCTGTCGAGCCAGGGGCGCACCAACGACTTCCGCCAGCTGGTGCCACGGCTGTACGTCGTGGCCGCGGAACTCAACACCGGACATTCCGTGCGCTTCGGTGAGCCCGGGCTCGACCACGTGCCTATCTCGCGCGCGATCCAGGCGAGCACCGCCCTGCCCGGCCTGTACCCGCCCGTCGCCATCGACGGCCACGTCTACGCGGACGGTGCGCTGTTGCGCACGATGAATGCATCGGTGCTGCTCGATGCCGGCGCGGATTTCGTCATCTGCGTGAACCCGCTGGTGGCCTTCGACGCGTCCAGCGCGCCACGCCCGCCGGACGGCTTCCCGCCGGCCGCCCACGACCTGACTCACGGTGGCCTGCCGGTCGTGCTCAGCCAGACCTTCCGCTCGCTGATCCAGTCGCGCATGCAGGCCGGAATGAAGGGCTACAAGCAGCGCTACCCCCGCGCCGACGTGCTGTTGTTCGAGCCCGACCGCGGCGACGAGCGCCTGTTCTTCCAGAACGTGTTCCGTTACGCGGACCGCAGGCGGCTGGCCGAGCATGCGTACCAGCGCACCCGCGGCGACCTGCTGCGGCAGGCCGACGGGCTGCAACCGCTGCTGCGTCGCCACGGCATCGAACTGCGACGCGACGTGCTCGAGGATCCGCGCCGCACGTTCCTGCAGGCGATCCAGGAGCGGAAGCGACGCGAGTATCCCGTCACCGGTGCGCTGCACCGCACGCTCGACGCGCTCGAAGCGAGCCTCGCGGGCGGGCGGGCCTGACCCCTTGAAGCTGCTCGGCGTCGAAATCGGGGCTCCGCCCGAGGAGCGCGGCACGCTGGGCCGCCTGCTCGAGCAGAACAAGGCGCTGCGCGACGTCTTCGCAGCCGACCCGCGCCTGGCCCGCAAGCTCAAGCGTCTGCAGCAATGGCAGTCGCGCCGGTTGCTGCGTTCGCATGCCGACCTGCATGCCAGCCCGCGCTATCGGCTCGCCGTGGAGTTCTTCTTCAATGAGCTGTACGGCAAGGACGCGCGGCGCCGGGATTCCGACATGATCAAGGTGCAGCGGGCCATGGAGCGACTGCTGCCGCGGGAAGGCCTGGAGGCGCTCTGCCTGGCGATCGAGCTCGAGACGCTGTCGCAGGAGCTCGATGCGGAAGTGGCGCGCGCCCTGCCCGAGGGCGGCATCACGGTCGCGCGCTACGGGCAGGCGTACCGTGCGGCAGGTCGGCGCACCGACCGCGCGCGGCAGATCGCACTGACGAGCGAAATAGGCGAGTATCTCGACGGTGTCGTGCGCAAGCCCATGGTGCGGACGCTCGTGCGACTGGCGCGCGGGCCGGCCCACGCGGCTGGCTTTGGCTTGCTGCAGGAGTTCCTCGAGCGCGGACTCGACGCGTTCGAAGCCATGCACGGCGCGCAGGAATTCCTGGGCACGGTACGCGCTCGTGAACAGACTGCCATGGAGCGGCTGTTGGCGGGCGACGCCGACCCGTTCGATTTTGCAACGACGGTACGCAAGGGCAAGCAGAGGGCAACGACGGGATGAGCGCAAGTGGCCGGACGCCCACACGACCAGGCCGCAAGAAGGCCGTGCGCAAGCCGCCGCCGCACTGGCGCAGGTACCTGACCCAGGCTGAACTCGAGTTGCCGCCGCCAGCCGCGGGCTCCACCGGCGAGGCCAGCGCGGATTCTGCGGATGAATTCGAGTACGTAGCCGGGTTCGAGCCTGCCTGGTGGCAGTCGAAACCGTTCGTGCTCGCGCTGGCCACGGCCTGTGTCGCGCTGGGGGTAGCGGCCGCAGTCTCGGCCTGGAGCGCGGCGCAGGACCGTGCCGCCGCACGCTCCGCCGCGCAGCGTGAGCAGCAGCTGACCCTGCGGGCGATCAACAGCGTGCGCGCGCTGCGCATCGCCCCGAACCCGCGCAGCTGGTCTGCCGCGCCCGACGCCACGATTGCATGGCCCGAGCCACCGCAACTGCTCGAACTGCACCTGCCGGTGGGCTATGCCGATTTCCTGACGTTCGCCGTGATCATGGACAAGGTGGATCACGGCCGCGTGCTGGCGGTCGAACGGATCGCGCCCGACTCGAACAAGGACCTGGTGCTGTCCCTGAACAGTTCTGCGCTGGGGCCCGGCGAATACCGGCTGCGGTTGCAGGGCTACACGTGGCGCGGCGCACGCGTCGACGTGGGCTGGGTGCGGCTCAAGGTGGCTGCGCCCAGCCCGTGACCGACCAGGGAAGCTCTGCACAGGTCCGCAAGTGACTCGTTGCGTGCGCTCGATCCGGTGCCTGTCACCGAGCTTGGAAAGGCAGACACGCGCCTGTTACCAGGCACCGGATCGAGCGCTCGAGCAGCGTCGCTGGCTGGCAGTCGCAAGCGTCCGACCCGGGACCGTTCCCAGAGCGCGTGTCTGCCTTTCCAAGCTCGGGGAACGGTCCCGGGTCGGACGCGCCAGCGACTGGTCGCCCTGCGCGTGTTCGACGCGCGGTGCCGATTGGAAACCGGCGCGGCTGACCTTGAGTGCTCGGTGACAGGCACCGGATCGAGCGCACGCAACGCGTCACTTGCGGACCTGGGCAGAGCCTTCCTAGTTGTCGGCGCGCAGCGCCTGCATGGGCGGATGCGACACCACCGAACGCGCCGCGAGAATTCCCGCCAGGCCCACCAGCAGTGCGCCGCCGCCGACACCCACGATCCACACCCAGGGATTGGGGGTGAACTGCAGGTCGAACACGCGCGTGGCCAGCAGGTAGCCCACGCCGGTGGCGCCCGCGGCAGCGAGCAATCCGGCGAGTGCCCCGAGCACGATGAACTCCGCCGCAACGCCCTGGAACACCACGCTGCGCGAGGCGCCCAGCGTGCGCAGCATCGCGCTTTCGTAGCGTCTTTCTTCACGCGACGACTGCACCGCAGCCAGCAGGACCATCACGCCGGCCGCGAGCGTGAACAGGAAGACGTACTGCACCGCCAGGCTCGCCTTGTTCATCACGTCGCGCACCTGCGCGAGCAGGGCCTCGATGTCGATGATCGTGACCTCCGGAAACTGGCGGACGAGGTCGACCAGCAGCGGCCGCTGCTGCGATTCGACGTGCACGCTGGTGATCAACGTGCCCGTCGCGCTCTCGAGTGCGTCCGGCGAGAACACGACGAAGAAATTCGGCTTGAACGTGTCCCAGCGCACCGCGCGCAGGCTGGTGATGCGGCCGGTGACGGCCTCGCCAGCGACGTCGTAGGTCAGCGTGTCGCCGAGCTTGAGGCCGAGCCGCTCGGCGTATTCGATCTCGACTGAAATCTGTGGCTCGCCCGCATGGTCGGCTGGCCACCACTGCCCTGCCTCGATCTTGTTGCCCTCTGCCAGCACGGCGGCCCAGCTCAGGTTCGCCTCGCGCTCGACGAACTCGTTGGCGCGATCGCCTTCGAACGTGATGCGCTCGACCGGCGTGGCGTTGATTGCCGTCAGCCGCGCACGCAGCATCGGCACCAGTTCGGTCGCCGGCAGGCCGGCCCTGGCTGAAGAAGCCCTGCACGGCGGCTCCCTCGTCGGGGCGGATGTTGATCAGGAAATAGTTCGGGGGCATCGACGGGCAGGCTGCGCTGCCAGTCGCGCAGCAGGTCGTCGCGCACGAGACCGAGCAGCAACAGCACCATGAAGCCGAGGCCGAACGCGACGATCTGCACGATGCTGTCGCGGCCGCGGCGCGCGATGTTGGCGAGGCCGTAGCGCCAGGCCACGCCGACGCCGCTGCGAAATGGCGCCAGCGCCCGCACGAGCAGCCAGCCCGCCACGGCGAGCAGCAGGAACGTGGCGCCGAGGCCGCCGGCGACGTAGCCGACCAGCGTCGGATCGCGCACGATCCAGTAGAGCAACGCGAGCACCGCGCCGATCGCCAGCCCATAGACCACGGAGTAGCGCAGGGGCGGCGGCTCGAGATCGCGCCGCAGCACGCGCGCGGGCGGCACCCGCTTCAGGCGCAGCAGCGGCGGCAACGCGAAGCCGACCAGCACGACGACGGCGGTGACGATGCCCAGCACGAACGCGTCGGCGGACGGCGGCGGCAGGTCGCCACGCAGCAGGTCGCGCAGCAGCCACGCGATGCCCGCTTGCGCGAGGTAGCCGATGGCCGTGCCGATGACGGAGGTGACGACTGCGATCACCACCAGCTGCAGCAGCGTCTGCGCCAGCACGAAACGCTGCGGCGCACCCATGCATTTCATGAGCGCCACGGTATCGAGGTGGCGACGCGCATAGCGCTGCGCCGCCATCGCGACCGCGATCGCCGCGAGCAGCACGCTCACCAGGCTGGACAGGGACAGGAAGCGGCCGGCGCGGTCGGCCGACGCACGGATCTGCGGGCTGGCGTCGGCGATCGACTGCACCCGCTCGCCGCGCGCCTTGCGCGCATCCAGCCACTCGCGAAATTCATCGATCGCGCCGGGCTGCCCGGCAAACAGCATGGCTCGACTCACGCGACTGCCCGGCTGCACCAGCTGGGTGGCCGGCAGGTCCGCGCGGTTGATCATCAGCGTGGCGGACAGGTCGGCGAAGCCGCCGCCCTGGTCGGGGCGATAGTCGAGCACGCGCGTGACACGCACCGCTGCGGCGCCCACGGTCAGCGACGAACCGACCGTCGCGCCCA
Source organism: uncultured Gammaproteobacteria bacterium (assembly GCA_963746325.1). GTDB lineage: Bacteria > Pseudomonadota > Gammaproteobacteria > Steroidobacterales > Steroidobacteraceae > RPQJ01. Next base: position 747,251 of record CAVVBC010000005.1, read on the forward strand.
GTTTCGCCAGCAGGCGTGAATCAGCCCAGGCTTCGCCGGGGGCCGGGATGTCGTCGGTGACGACCCCGGTGCCGAACGGTACATCGGTCGTTTTCAACCGGCCGCGCAACGGATAGCCGTCGCCCACGGCGCGCAGTGCGATCAGCGACGACTCCTGCCCTGCGAACACCACGCTCGGCATCGATTCGATGCGGGCCACGCGCAACCCGCGCCGTGTCGCCTCGGTTGCGTACGCTTCGCTGATCGGGCGGGCCGACTGCAGGCGCAGGTCGGCAGCCAGCACTTCGCCGGCCTGCCGCTCGACGGCGAGGCCGATGCGGCTCGTGAAGAACCCGACGGCCGTGAGCGCAGCGACTGCGACCAGCAGGGCGAGCACGAGCACGGCGAGCTCGCCGGATTTCAGGTCGCGCAGCAGATTGCGCAGGGCGAACGCGAGCGACGGCATGCTGTGCGGCACTTCAGCTGGCGACGACTCGGCCCGCCTCGAGCCGAATGACGCGATCGCAACGCTCGGCGAGGAGCCGATCGTGCGTCACCAGCACGAGCGTGGTCTGCGTGGCGCGGTTCAGCCCGAACAGCAGGTCCATGATCTTCTCGCCCGTCGCGGCGTCGAGATTGCCCGTCGGCTCGTCGGCAAAGAGGACGTCGGGCTTGCCGACGAATGCGCGTGCGATGGCGACACGCTGCTGCTCGCCGCCGGACAGCTGGCGCGGGTAATGACCGACGCGCTCGGCGAGGCCCACGCCGACGAGAGCCTCGCGCGCCGCTTCGCGCGCATCGCGGCGCCGCGCGAGCTCGAGCGGCAGCATGACGTTCTCGAGCGCCGTGAGCGACGGCACCAGGTGGAACGACTGGAAGACGAAGCCGACGTGTCCGGCCCGCACGGCCGCGCGTCCGTCTTCATCGAGCTGCGTCAGGTCGTTGCCCGCGAGCGCAGCATGGCCGGAAGTGGGCTCGTCGAGACCGGCGAGCAGGGCGAGCAGCGTGGACTTGCCCGCGCCGGAGGCGCCGATGATCGCGACGGATTCGCCGCGCCTGATGGACAGCGTAACGTCTGACAGGATGGCCAGCGTTCCTTCGGGACTGCTAACCTGCTTGCCGAGTCCAGTCGCCGCCAGCACTACCGTCGTGTCGTCCATCAAATCCCGTCCTGCGTTTACTGTCCTGAGATTCATCGCCTGCCTGCTGCTCGCCTGCGGCGCGCTTGCCGTTCGCGCGGCCGACGCACCGGCGGCCACTGCGCCCACCCTGCTGGTTCTGGGCGACAGCCTCAGCGCGGCGTACGGAATCAAGGTCGAGCAAGGCTGGGTGGCCCTGCTGCAGGCTCGGCTGCGCGCCAAAGGGTACGGTTACCGTGTCGTCAACGCCAGTTCGAGCGGCGAAACCACCGGCGGTGCACTGGCCCGGCTGCCCCGCATGCTGGCCCTGCATCGACCCGCCATCGTCATCGTCGAACTGGGCGGCAACGACGGCCTGCGCGGCCTGCCGCTCGCCGACATCCGTCGCAACTTCACCGCCATCATCCGCACTTCGCAGCAGGCCGGGGCGAGGATTCTGCTGGTCGGGATGAAAATCCCGCCCAACTACGGTCCGTCCTACACGCGCGACTTCCACGCCCTGTTTGGCGAGCTGGCGCGGGAATTCAAGCTGCCCAGCGTGCCATTCCTGCTCGAGGACGTCGCCGCGGACGAGGAACTGTTCCAGGCCGACGGCATCCATCCCACCGCGGCGGCCCAGCCCTTGCTGCTGCGCGAAGTCTGGCCCCACCTCGAGCCCATGCTGCGGCGCCCATGAGCCTATCGATTTGTGCGGATGGGGGGCCGGTGTTTTTAGGTCCCCGCGCTGCTATATAGAGACGATGACTTACACCGCGGTGCCGACCGCGGACCTACCAGTGGGGCAAGCGTCGTGGACAAGATCTGGCTGCAGCATTACCCGCCCGGCGTGCCGGCTGAAATCAACCCGGCTGAGTACCCGTCGCTGTTGCACTTGATCGGTCAATCAATCCACAAGTACCGCGACCGCCCGTGCTTCACCTGCATGGACCGCACCCTGACCTATGGCGATCTCGACGTGCTTGCCGGCCGGTTCGCCGCCTACCTGCAGCGCGTGGCGCGCCTGCGCAAGGGCGACCGCATCGCGATCATGCTGCCGAACGTGCTGCAGTACCCGATCGCGATCCTCGGTGCGTTCCGGGCAGGCCTCACCGTCGTCAACGTCAATCCCCTGTACACGCCGCGCGAGCTGCAGCATCAGCTGCATGATTCCGGCGCGCGGGCGATCCTGATCCTGGAGAACTTCGCCCATACGCTGGAGGCGGTGCGGGACGACGTGCAGCTCGATACGGTGATCGTGACCGGCGTGGGCGACCTGCTGGGGTTTCCGCGCTCCGCCGTCGTCAACTTCGCGCTGCGCCACGTCAAGAAGCAGGTGCCGGACTACAGCCTGCCGGGCTCCGTCCGCTTCAAGGAAGCGCTGAACCAGGGCCGGTATCGAGAACCTCGATCCCATCGACCTCGGACACGAGGACATCGCGTTCCTGCAGTACACCGGCGGCACCACGGGCGTGTCCAAGGGCGCCGTGCTCACGCATCGCAACCTCGTCGCGAACGTGCTGCAGTCGGAAGCGTGGATCAAGCCCAGCCTGCGCGCGGACGAGGCGCTGGTCGCGATCACGGCGCTGCCGCTGTATCACATCTTCGCGCTGACGGCGAACAGCCTCACCATGCTCAAGCTCGGCGCGCACAACGTGATGATCCCGAACCCGCGCGACTTCGGCGGCTTCGTGCGCGAACTCGCCAGGCACCGCTTCTCGTTCTTCGCCGGCGTGAACACGCTGTTCAACGCGCTGTTGCATACCCCCGGTTTCGACAGCGTCGATTTCAGCGAGCTGCGCGTAAGCCTGGGTGGCGGCATGGCGGTGCAGAAAGCCGTGGCCGAGCGCTGGAAAGAAGTCACTGGCAACGTGCTGACGCAGGCGTGGGGGCTGACGGAGACCTCACCGGCCGCCTGCATCAATCGACCCGGCGACGATTTCAACGGCTCGATCGGCTTGCCGATTTCGTCCACGGTGATCACGATTCGTGACGACGACGGTAACGTGCTGCCGCTGGGCCAGTCGGGTGAGATCTGCGTCGAAGGTCCGCAGGTGATGCGCGGCTACTGGAATCGCCCCGACGAGACCGCCAAGGTCATGCTGCCCGGGCAGGTGCTGCGCACCGGCGACATCGGCTACATCGACCCGCAGGGCTTCGTGTTCATCGAGGACCGCAAGAAGGACATGATCCTGGTGTCGGGTTTCAACGTGTACCCGAACGAAGTCGAGGGCGTCGCGGTCATGCATCCCGGCGTGCTGGAAGTGGCGGCCGTCGCGCAGCCTGACGAGCGAGCGGGTGAAGTCGTGGCGCTGTTCGTCGTGCGCAAGGACGCGTCACTGACGGAAGACCAGCTGATCGAGCACTGCCGCACGCAGCTGACCGGCTACAAGGTGCCGAAGCGCGTGTATTTCCGCGACGAACTGCCGAAGACCAACGTCGGCAAGATCCTGCGACGCGAACTCAAGGATTCGCTGAAACCCCGGCCGCAGGCGCCGGTCGCAGGCCCCCCGAGCCAGCACCGCGCATCACTGAGGCTGACGCCTCGTCAGTCCGTGGCTGCCGCGGACCACGGCCACGGCATTTCTCCCGCCGTCGACGTTCGCTTCGCTCCGGCTCGCGCCGCGAGCGGGTTGGGCTGTCTCTTGTGTTCGGTTCCGAACAGAACAGCCGACCGCGGGTCGTTAGCGTATGCCGATGAAGCTGGAGGAAGAAATCTTCAATGACGAAATCGAACGTGCCCAACGGATGGGCGGCGGCGTCCAGCCTGGCTACTGGAACGGGTATCTCACCGGCCTGATGCGGGCCTTTTTTCGGCAGCGAGGCCGTGAGCGACCACCTGGACTCGGCTTTGTTGGCTGCCATCAAGGGCGAGGACACGGCTGCGGGATATCGCGACGGTTACCACAAGCTCGCCGACTGTCGCAGTCAGCCCGTCGCCGTGCCGGACAGCCCGGATTCCCCCGCGCCCGCGGAACCGGCTGCCACCAATCCGTACGCGACGATCAGCGTTTAGCGGTATGTTTCATGCTGTCTGTCTACGTTCAGCCAGACGAGCGACGGCACGGTGGAATCATGAACGTCCCCGAGCGGCCTGACGGCGGGTTTGACGACCTTCCCAGGACTCGCATCGTGGGACTGGGCGCATCTGCGGGCGGCCTCGAGCCGCTCGAGCAGTTCCTCGCCAACACGCCGCCCGACAGTGGACTGGCGTATGTCGTCGTGCAGCACCTCGACCCGACGCACAAGGCGATGCTGGTCGAACTGCTGCAGCGCGCGACGACGATGCCGGTGCGCGAGGCGGGCGAATCGATGCGCGTCGAGCGCGACTCGGTCTATGTGATTCCCCCCAACAACGACTTGAGCGTCCGGCACGGCCTGCTGCACCTGACCAAACCGATGCAGCCGCGAGGCATGCGGCTTCCCATCGATACCTTGTTCTGCTCGCTCGCCCGGGAGCAGGGTGACCAGGCCATCGGCGTGGTGTTGTCGGGCATGGGAGTCGGACGGGACGGTGGGCTTGCAGGCGATCAGGACCCAGGGCGGCGTGACGCTGGCGCAGCAACCGGAGTCGGCCCAGTTCGATTCCATGCCGAAGTGCGCCATCGCCGCCGGTTCGGTGGACATCGTCGCGACCCCAGCCGAACTGCCGCAGCGCATCGCGCGCGTGATTCGGCCCAGCAGCGCGAGCTTTCCCGGCGCGACAGTCGGTGGCGAAGCCAGCGGCGAGCAGGTGCTCGCCGCAATCCTCGACATGCTGCGCGAACACAGCAAGCACGATCTCTCGCAGTACAAGACCAGCACGCTGAGGCGCAGGGTCGAGCGTCGCATGGGCGTGCACGGCCTCGACTCGATGGCCGGGTATCAGCAGTTCCTGCGTGACAATCCCGGGGAGTTCGACCTCCTGTTCAAGGAAGTGCTGATCGGAGTGACCGGTTTCTTTCGTGATCCGACGGTCTGGCAGGACGTCAAGGACGCATTGCTTGGCGTGCTGCAGGGCCTCGGCGACGAGACCAGACGGTTGCGCGCGTGGGTGGTCGGATGTTCGACCGGGGAAGAGGCCTATACGCTGGCCATGCTGTTCAGGGAGGCCGCCGACTCGTTGCCGATCGATCGCTGCCTGCACGTTGCAGATCTTCGCCACCGACCTGAGTGGCGATGCGATCGCCGTGGCGCGGAAGGGGCACTACCCGGCTCGGATCGCCGAGGACGTGTCGCCCGAGCGGCTGGCCCGCTTCTTCACCGCCGAGGGCGCCGGATTCCGCGTCAACAAGGACATTCGTGAAATGGTCCTGTTCGCTGCCCATGACGTGATCGTCGACCCGCCGTTCACCCGGCTCGACCTCCTCTCCTGTCGCAACCTGTTGATCTATTTCAACGCGGAGCTGCAACGGCGGCTGATCCCATTGTTCCACTACAGCCTCCGTCCGCGCGGCATACTGGTGCTCGGCGGATCGGAAACGGTCGGCCAGGCGCATGCGATGTTCACGCCCGTGAGTCCCAAGTCGAGGCTCTATCGACGCAGCGACGAGGCGGCCCATCCGGGTGGGGTCGACTTCCCCGTCAATCGCCATCTGTCGTCGCGCCAGGCAACCCAGGAGTCGAACGTGTCGCAGCCGGTCAATCCGCACGCCAACCTGCAGTCGCTGGCCGACCAGGTCCTGCTCCAGGAGTTTTCGCCGCCGGCGGTGCTGGTGAATGCCAGGGGCGACGTCGTCTACATCAGTGGTCGCACGGCAAGTACCTGGAGCCCGCGGCCGGCAAGGCCAACTGGAACATCCACGTGATGCTGCGACTGACGATACGCGCACAGGTGACGGCGCGCTGCGGCAGGCGCTGGAGACCCACGAACCCGTCGAATTGCATGGCCTGCGGCTCGAGGACGACGCTGGGCATGCTCTCGACGTGACGGTCCATGTGGTGCAGCAGCCGCAGCGCTGCAGGGCATGGTCATGATCGTCTTCCGTGACGTCGCCCGCGTCCGCAGACGGCGGCACAAGCGACAAGGACGGCCCGGCCGACGCGGTCGCGAACGAAGAGCTGGCGCGCCTGCAGCAGGAGATCAGTGCGCTGAGCCTGTCGATGCGCGCGTCCGAGGAGGAACTGCAGGCGGCCAACGAAGAGCTGCAATCGACCAACGAGGAACTGCAGTCCGCCAACGAAGAGCTGACGACGTCCAAGGAAGAAGCGCAGTCGATGAACGAAGAGCTGCAGACGATCAACGGCGAACTGCAGATCAAGCTCGACGACCTGGCGCTGGCGCAGAGCGACATGCAGAACCTGCTGAACAGCACGGACATCGCCACGCTGTTCCTCGACAAGGACCTGAACGTGCGCCGCTTCACGGACCGGGTGACGCGCATCATCCACGTGCGCGAGGTGGACGTCGGGCGGCCGCTCAGCGACCTGACCAGCACGCTGAATTATCCGGAGCTGCACGTCGACGCGAAGGAAACCCTGCGCACGCTGGCATTCTCCGAGAAGCAGATCTCGACGACGGACGGGCACTGGTTCACGGTCCGCATCATGCCGTACCGCACGGTGGCGAACGTGATCCAGGGGGCGGTCATCACGTTCGTCGACATCACGGCCGCGAAGGAACTCGAGTCGCGCCTGCGCATGGTCCAGGGCCGGGCGGCGCGTGGCGATGACGACGGCATCACGGACGGAACGAGGTAACAACGTGCCCAGCAACACACGACGAGACGGCCGGACAGAAGAGCTTGCGCCTGCGGGCCTTGACGCCATCTCACCGGACAGAGCGACCCGCCGCGGCGCGCGTCAACTCGGCGGGTGCGCTCGCGGTGCTGCACGAACTCGCGTCGTCGCCCTTGACTGCGGCATCTTCGCTCAAGCTGCTGCACGAGCTGCAGGTGCACCAGGTCGAACTGGACCTGCAGGAAGAGGAACTGCGCCGTGCGGTAGCCGACCTGGAAACGGCCTTGTTTCGGCAGGACCAGCTCCATGACTTTGCGCCGGCCGGGCTTTTTGCGATCGATCGCTCGACGGTGCTCGGCGAAATCAACCGCATGGGCGCGCAATTGCTCGGGCGCGAGCGCGACTCGCTCATCGGCCTGCCCTTCGACAGCTTCCTCGAACCGGAGTCGAGCCGCGCATTGCATGCTGCGCTGACGCGCGTGGTCGACGGCCATGCTGCGGACGGCTGCGCTCTTGCGTTTCCTGGCGCCCGACGGCGCATCGAAAGCCGCTTATGCGTCCGTGGGCTCTGATCCAGTCGGGGGCGGCTTCCTGGCTCGTCTGCGTCGAAATTCGCGAGCCTGGCTGAGGACCGGCGTCGCTGCGAGATCCTGGCGTTACCCCAGTCTTTTCTGCGCCATGCAGTGCAGCAGGCGATCCTCTTCCTGCTTGACCACTGCATAGCATTCGCAGCAAAGCCGCTCCAGGTGCGGCCGGTCCAGGACGACGATCTGCCCGCGGCTGTAACGGATGACGCCGAGCCGCTGCAGCCTGCCCGCGGCCTCGGTGACGCCTTCGCGGCGCACTCCCAGCATGTTGGCGATGAGTTCCTGGGTCATGTTGAGCTTGTTGGTCAGGCAGCCGATCGAGCGAGAGCAGCAGCCAGCGGCAGAGCTGCTGGTCGACGGTATGGTGTCGATTGCAGACGGCGGTCTGCGCCATCTGCGTGATCATTGCCTGCGTGTAGCGCAGGAACAGGTTCTGCAGCCTGCCGCTGCGATGAAACTCGTCCTTGATGCGCTGCCCGGTCAGGCGACAGGCGTGCCCGGCGCTCTGCACGACGGCACGGTTCGGGGTGGTCTCGCCGCCCATGAACAGCGAGATGCCGATCAGGCCTTCGTTACCCGCAACTGCAATTTCGGCTGAGGCGCCGTCGAGCAGCACATAGAGCAGCGATACGATGCAATCGAGTCGGAAAGTACACGTGGCTCAGCGTGTCGCCGGACTCATACAGGACCTGCCCAAGCTGCAATTCGACGTACTGCAGGTGCGGGAAGATCCGCTCCCGCTCGTCCGGCGCCAGGGCGGCGAGCAGGTGATTTGCGGTCGGGTCGTGGCTTACCGGCATGACTTGCAAGTCTGCATCGACTGGACGCAGCCCGTACGATCAGACCGTACTCTTTTTACAGCCTGCAGGCGATAGCGTCGCTGCGCAGCGGAGCGGGCGACGTCGCTGGCGCTTTGTTCGTGCTACTACAGGCTACTGCTTCTTTTTCGCGCGCCGTGACCGCGACGATGCCGCGGCCGCCATCGAGTGCTGCGCGACGTAGTGCGCAGCCACGTCGTCCCCGGCGCTGGCCGCACGATGGATGCCCTCGATGATCATCTTCTCGGCCCGCTCGGTGCCGACCCAGTTCACGATCGTCACCCATTTGCCCTTTTCCAGGTCCTTGTAATGCTGGAAGAAGTGCGCGATCTGGTCGACGAGCGTGATGGGGAGGTCCTTGTACGACTTCACGCCTGAGTAAAACGGGTGCAGCTTGTCCACCGGCACGGCGATGATCTTTTCGTCGTCACCGGCTTCGTCCTTCATCAGCAGCGCACCGACCGGACGGACCCGGACGATCGCGCCGGCCACGATGGGACTCGGCACCACGACGATCACGTCGACCGGGTCGCCGTCGCCAGACAGCGTGTGCGGCACGAAGCCGTAGTTGCCCGGGTAGAACATGGCCGTGTTCAGGAACCGGTCGACGCGCAGCGCGCCGGATTCCTTGTCCAGTTCGTACTTGACGGGCACGCCGCCCTGCGGAATCTCGATCAGGACATTGATGTCGCTGGGCGGGTCCGCGCCGATGCTGATCTTGTTGATGTCCATGGGTGGAGCTTAGGGATTAGGGAATAAGGATTAGGGACTAGTCAGAAGTGTAGCGTTATGTGCTGCTCGGTTTCACTCCGCCTACTCCCTATTCCCTATTCCTTACTCCCTTCCGCGTGATAACGCGGAGAGAGCTCGTGCACCGCCTCGATCATCGCGAGTGCGTGCTCTGGCTTCACTTCCGGGTGGATGCCGTGGCCCAGGTTGAACACGTGGCCCGAGCCCTTGCCGTAGCTGGCCAGCACCAGCCCGACCTGTTCGCGAATTCGCTCCGGCGGCGCATAGAGCACGCTCGGGTCGAGGTTGCCCTGCAACGCCACCTGGTCCTGCACCGCGCGGCGCGCATCGCCCAGGTCGGTCATCCAGTCGACGCCGAGCGCGTCGCAACCCGTCGCCGCCATTTCCGGCAACCACGCCCCGCCACCCTTGGTGTAGAGGATGACCGGGACGCGACGGCCCTCGGCTTCGCGGGTCACGCTGTCGACGATCCGCTGCATGTAGCGCAGCGAGAATTCGCGGTAGTCGCTCGGCGTCAGCGCGCCGCCCCAGGTGTCGAACACCATCAGGGCCTGGGCGCCTGCCGCGACCTGGCCATTGAGGTAGGCGATCGTCGCGCGCGTGATCACGTCGAGCAGCCGGTGCAGCTCTTGCGGCGCGCCGTACAGCATGCCCTTGATGTGCTCGAAGTTCTTGCTGCCGCCGCCTTCGACCATGTAGGTGCCGACGGTCCAGGGGCTGCCGGCGAATCCGATCAGCGGCACGCGGCCCTTGAGCTCGCGCCGGATCGTGCGCACTGCGTCCATCACGTAGCGCAGCTCGCCTTCCGGATCCGGGATCGGCAGCTGGTCGATGTCGGCCGACGTGCGCACGGGGCGCGCGATCTTCGGGCCTTCGCCGGTCTCGAACGACAGTCCGACGTTCATCGCGTGCGGCACCGTCAGGATGTCCGAGAACAGGATCGCCGCGTCGAGCCGGTAGCGGTCGAGCGGCTGCAGCGTGACTTCGCAGGCCAGTTCGGGATTCATGCACAGCTTGAGGAAGCTGCCGGCCTTGGCACGCGTGGCGCGGTACTCCGGCAGGTAGCGGCCGGCCTGTCGCATCATCCACAACGGCGTGCGCGGCGTGGGCTGGCGCAGCAGCGCGCGCAGCAACAGGTCGTTCTGCAGCGGCGCGCTCATGCTTTGGCTCCAGCGAATGACTGTGCAATGGTGGCCTGGATCGCCTCGGCAGCCGCGCGCGGATCCGCAGCATCACGGATCGGGCGGCCGACGACGATGTAGTCGGCGCCGTTGGCAAAAGCCTGCGCGACGTCGACGGTGCGCTTCTGGTCATCGACCGGCTTGTTCTCGACCGGACGAATGCCGGGGGTGACGACCAGCAGCCGGTGATCGATGAACTGGCGCAGCATCGGCGCCTCGAGACCCGACGACACCACGCCGTCGCAGCCGGCTTCGAGCGCGCGCCGCGCGCGCGACAGCACCAGCTTTTCGACGTCCACGGTGAACCCCAGGTCGTCGAGGTCGCCCCGATCCAGGCTGGTGAGCACGGTCACCGCGAGGATCTTGACGTCGCCCTTGGCGGCGGCCGCTGCTTCCATGATGGCCTGGTTGCCGTGGATCGTCGCGAAGGTCACGCCGCGGTTGCGCAACTGCTTCACGGCGGCCGCGACCGTGGCCGGCACGTCGAAGAACTTGAGGTCGACGAAGATCTTCTTGCCGCGGGCGACCATCCAGTCGAGCAGCTCGAAGTAGCCGCCGGACATGAACAGCTCGAGTCCGATCTTGTAGAAGACGACGGCATCGCCGAGCTGCTCGACGATCAGGCGCGCCGCCTGCGGGTCGGCGACGTCCATGGCGAAAATGAGGCGTTCCCGCGATCGGGGATGTTCTTCGGCGTCAAGGCGGCACTCCGGAAAAAGCCCCGGAATGCTACCAGACGGGCCACGGCGCGGCCTCCGCGCAAGCCCTCACTGGCCGGGAAAAGCGTCACTCGTCGGGGTAGGGGAACCACTCGGGATCGGCCTCGGCCCGGGGCGCGATCATGACCATCTTGGAGCGCCGGAACTGCTCGAGGCCCTCGGCGCCCAGTTCGCGCCCCAGGCCGGTGAGTTTGCGCCCGCCGAAAGGCACGCAGTCGTTGTCGTTCAGCGGCGTGTTGACCCAGACGATGCCGCTTTCGATCTCGTCCACGGCGCGCATGGCCTCGGCCAGGTCATTGGTGTAGATGTTGGCGCCCAACCCCAGCTGCGAATCGTTGGCAAGCGCAATGGCCTCGTCGAGATCGCGCACCTTGCACACCGGCGCCAGCGGACCGAAACACTCGCCGTGCATGATGTCCATGGCGTGGGTGACTTCGAGCACGGTCGGCTCGTAGAACCACCCCCTGGCCAGGCCGGGCGGGCGTTTGCCGCCGCAACGGACGCGCGCGCCCTGCTCCACGGCCCGGGCCACGATACGCTCGACGCGCTCACGTTCACGGGCCGAGGCCAGCGGCCCGATGTCGATCCGGTCGAGGCCGCTGCCGACGCGCAGCGCACGGGCTTCAGCGGCAAGCAGCTCGACGAACGAGTCGTACACGCTTGCGTGCACGTAGAAGCGCTCGGCCGAAGTGCACACCTGGCCGCAGTTCAGGAACGCCGCGAACGCCGCTCCCTTGGCCGCGACGGCGACCGGCGCCGACGGCATGACGATGAAAGGATCGTTGCCCGACGCCTCGATCAGCACCGGCTTGAAGCGCCGCCCCGCCGCCTCCGCGACCGCCTGCGCCGCCGGGACACTGCCGGTGAAGGCGATGGCGTGCGTGTTCGCGTGCTCGACGAGGCGACGGCCGGTCTCGGCCCCGCCGGTCAATGCCTGCACCAGTCCGCGGGGCAGTTCGTCGAACGCTGCCATCACCAGCAGCAGGGTCAGCGACGTGAGCTCGGACGGCTTGACGATGACCGCGTTGCCCGCTGCCAGCGCCGCCGCGGCCTGCCAGCCGAACAGCAGCACCGGGAAATTGAACGGCACGATCGAGACCACGGTGCCCAGCGGCTCCTTGATGGTCATCTGCAGTTGCCCGGCGATGACGGGGCCGGACACGCGTCCCTGGTCGTGGCGCGCGAGCTCGGCGTAGTAACGGAACGACGAGGCCGACGCGCCGATTTCCCAGTTGGATTCGCGAAACGGCTTGCCCATCTCGCGGGTGAGGCACTCGCCCGCCGTGGCGGACATCTCGACCAGCCGGGCGGCGACCCGATGCAGGGCATTCGCGCGATCGAGTGCGCCCATCGCCCACCATTGCCGTTGCGCACGCGCGGCCGCTGCAACGGCGGCTTCCACTTCGTCCGCGGTTGCATCGGCAAAATGGGCGATCACGGCTTCGGTCGCGGGATCGATGATCTCGCGCCGAGGACCCTGGCCCGGGACGGCCACGCCGTCGATGAAGTGCGTGCCGGACAACTGCTGCATCTTCAGCTCGGCGTGGGTGGGCATCGCTCGGGATTACCTGCGGTGGAAGGGGCTGTGCGGGGCTGTTCAGGTGCGCTCGGCGGGATTGAACAGCCGGCGATGCTCGAGGATGGCGAATCGGTCGGTCATGCCGGCGATGTAATCGGCCACGGCGCGGGCACGCCCGGCTTCCCCGCTCACGGACTCGAGGCGGCGCGCCACTTCCTGGTGCTCGATCGGCATCAGGTTGACCTCGCCGAACATCGCGCCGAACAGGTCGCGCACCACGCGTTGCGCCTTGGTCGTCATGCGCAGCACGCGGTAGTGCTTGTACAGGTGCTCGCGCAGGTAGCGCTTGAGTTCCAGGTGTTCGTCACGCACGGCGTCGGAGAAAAGCAGCAACGGCGCCGGCCTCGACCTGACGTCGTCCGCGCTGGCAGGCGTCGCCCGGGCGAGCGAGGCGGCGGAGGTGTCGACGAGGTCGTTGACCGTGTAGTCGATCATGCGCCGGACCACTTCGTGCACCAGGCGTCGCTCGCCCAGGTCCGGGTACTGCGCCCGCACCTGCTCGAACTGCCGCCCGAACATGCGGCAACTGCACAGCGCTTCGATGGTGATCAGGCCGGCCCGGATGCCGTCGTCGACGTCGTGGTTGTTGTAGGCGACCTCGTCCGCGAGGTTGGCCAGCTGCGCCTCGAGGCCGGGCTGCTTGCGTTCGAGGAAGCGCACGCCGAGTTCGCCGAGCGTGCGGGCATTGGCCGCGGAGCAGTGCTTGAGGATGCCCTCGCGCACCTCGAACGTGAGGTTGAGGCCGCGGAATTCCGCGTACCGCTCTTCGAGCTCGTCGACGACCCGCAGCGACTGCAGGTTGTGCTCGAAGCCGCCGAACTCACGCATGCAGTCGTTGAGCGCGTCCTGGCCCGCGTGGCCGAACGGCGTATGCCCCAGGTCGTGCGCCAGGCAGATGGCCTCGGCCAGCGGTTCGTTGAGGCTGAGCGCACGCGCAACGCTGCGGGCAATCTGCGCCACCTCGAGCGAATGCGTGAGGCGTGTGCGGTAGAGGTCGCCCTCGTGATTGACGAAGACCTGCGTCTTGTACACGAGGCGGCGAAACGCCGTGGAATGCACGATGCGGTCGCGGTCGCGCTGGTACTCGGTGCGATGGCGCGGTGGCGGCTCGGCCACGCGCCTGCCGCGCGAGTCGGCGGAGCGCTGTGCGTAGGGCGCCAGGATCGTGTCGTCGCCGCTGCCGCCCGTGTGGCCGCTCATGCCGCTGCCCCCTCGAAGTGCGCCTGCAGCGTTTCCTGCAACGCAGCGGCGGGATAGTCGCCCGTCACGACGCCCGACCCGAGCCGGTCGAGCAGCACCAGCCGGATCCGGCCGGCGAGCACCTTCTTGTCCATGCCCATGAGCTCGAGCGCGCGTGCCGCACCGATCGGCGGCGCAACGAGCGGCAGGCCGGCGCGTTGCAACAGGTCGCGAATGCGCGCGACGTCCGCAGGTGTGACATGCCCCAGGCGCTGGGACAGGTCGGCCGCCAGCAGCATGCCCATGGCCACCGCCTCGCCGTGCAGCCAGGCGCCGTAGCCGGACGCGTTTTCGATCGCGTGGCCGAAGGTATGGCCCAGGTTCAGCAGCGCACGGCTTCCCTGCTCGCGTTCGTCGCTGGCGACGATGCGCGCCTTGATGGCGCAGGAGCGTTGTACGGCGATTGCCAGGGCCGCCATGTCGAGCGCCAGCAGTTGCTCGACGTTGGCTTCGAGCCAGGCGAGGAAGTCGATGTCCGCGACCAGGCCATACTTGATCACTTCGGCCAGGCCGGCACGCAGCTCGCGCGCCGGCAGCGTCCGCAACGTGCCAAGGTCGGCCAGCACCGCGCGCGGCTGGTGGAACGCACCGATCAGGTTCTTGCCGCCCGGGTGATTGACGCCGGTCTTGCCGCCGACGGCCGAGTCGACCTGGGCCAGCAGCGTCGTCGGCACCTGCACGAAATCGACGCCGCGCTGGTAGCAGGCCGCGGCGAATCCCGCCATGTCACCGACGACACCGCCGCCCAGCGCGACCACGCAGGCATCGCGGTTCAGGCGCGCCTCGACCAGTGCATCGAATACCTGGCCCAGCACCGCGAGGGTCTTGTGCCGTTCGCCGTCCGGCAAGGCCAGCGACTGCACGCGCCTGGCGGCAGGGCCGGCCAGGAGTGCAGCCGTCAGTTGCTGCAAGTAGAGCGGCCCGACCGTTGTGTTGGTGACGATGAAGACATCACGCGCGGGAACGAGCTGCGCGAGCAGTGCCGCGTCGTCGAGCAGGCCGGGGCCGATCAGGATCGGGTAGCTGCGCTCGCCCAGGTCGATGCCCAACTCGAGCCGGGCGGGACGGGTCACTGGGAAATTCCGCTTGCGCCGAGCTGCCGGCAGATGTGGTCGACGACCGTCTTCACCTTGCGCCCGTCCGTATCGACGACGATTTCGGCCACCTCGAGGTAGAGCGGCGCGCGCTGCAGGAACAGCCGCTCGAGCGTGCCACGGGGATCTTCGTTGTTGAGGAGCGGCCGGTCATGGCTGCGGCGGGTGCGTGCAAGCTGCTGGTCGATGGAGGTCTGAAGATACACGACCCGGCCGCGCGCGCGCAGCCGCTCGCGGGTGCGTGGGTCGAGGATGGCCCCGCCGCCAGTGGACAGCAGCAGCCCCTCGCGCGTCGTCAGCGCATCGATGACTTCCGCTTCACGCTGCCGGAAGCCCGCTTCGCCCTCGCGCTCGAAGATGTAGGCGATGTCGACACCGGTGCGGGCCTCGATTTCCTCGTCGCTGTCGACGAAAGCCAGGCCCAGTCGCTGCGCCAGCTGCCGGCCGACCGCGCTCTTGCCCGAGCCCATCGGCCCGACGAGGAAGACGTTCAGCGGTGGCGCGCGCTCGTCCACGTGTGGCGGGTCCCCAAAAGAAAAGCGGCCGCAGGATCACTGCGGCCGCGCATTCTCGCACCGGTCGAACGGCGCGTCAGTAGATCTCGGCGCCTTCGCGCAGGATCTTCGGGGTCACGAAGATCAGCAGCTCGTCCTTGTTGTCGGTGCGGCCCTTGCTGCGGAACAGGACGCCAAGGCCCGGCACGTCGCCGAGGAACGGCACCTTGTTGACGGTGTCGCGACGTTCGGTTTCGAGGATGCCGCCCAGCACGACGGTCTGGCCGTCGTTGACCAGCACCTGCGTGGTGATCTCGCGCGTGTCGATGCTCGGCACGAAGCCGCCCGTGGCGCTCGCCACGTTCTGGCCGACGCTGTCCTTCGACACCGTGAGGTCGAGGATGATGCGGTCGTCCGGCGTGATCTGCGGCGTCACCTTGAGCGCGAGCACGGCCTTCTTGAACTGCGTCGTGGTGGCGCCGCTCGAAGCCGATTCCTGGTACGGAATTTCCTGGCCCTGTTCGATGATCGCTTCCTTGCCGTTCGCGGTGATCACGCGCGGCGCGGAGACCACCTCGCCACGGCCTTCGCGCTGGGCCGCCGTGATCTCGAGGTCGACCACGTAATTGGAATCGAGCAGGGTCATGGCGAGCCGGCCGGCCGGGTTGGCGATCGGCAGGTTGACCATGTAGCGGTCGTTGACCGTAGGCGTCGTCACCTGGTTGCCGTTCAGGCCCGCATTGTTCTGCGGCGTGATGATCGGACCCGTGCCGTCGCTCGTATCCAGGCCCCGTGAACCCACGTACATGAGGCCGTCGGCGCCGTTGCTGCCGACCCATGCGCCGCCGAAGCGCACGCCCAGCTCACGGCTGAAGTCGTCGCTGACGATGACGATGCGGGCCTCGATCAGCACCTGCTTGACCGGGATGTCGAGCGTCTGCACGAGGCGGCGAATGTCGGCCAGGCGGTCAGCCGTGTCCTGCAGCAACAGCGTGTTGGTGCGGTCGTCGATCGAGACGCTGCCGCGGTCGGACAGCAGCGTATTGCCCTTGCCCTGCGCCCGGATCAGCGACGCGAGGTCGGACGCCTTGGCGTAGTTGACCTGCAGGTACTCGGTCCGGACCGGCGCCAGCTCGGTCATCGACTTCTGCGACTCGAGCAGCTGCTTCTCACGCGCGGCCAGTTCCTCGGCCGGCGCGACATAGATGACGTTGCCTTCCTGGCGCTTGTCGAGGCCCTTCGTGCGCATGACGATGTCCAGCGCCTGGTCCCACGGCACGTTCTGCAGGCGCAGCGTGACGTTGCCCTGCACCGTGTCGCTGACCACGATGTTCTGGCCGCTCGTCTCGGCCAGCAGCTGCAGCACGGCGCGCGTCTCGATGTCCTGGAAGTTCAGGGTCAGGCGCTCGCCGCGATATTCCTTCTTGCCCGGGTCGGTCG
The DNA here is from genome assembly GCA_963746325.1 of uncultured Gammaproteobacteria bacterium. Lineage (GTDB taxonomy): Bacteria > Pseudomonadota > Gammaproteobacteria > Steroidobacterales > Steroidobacteraceae > RPQJ01. Next base: position 763,904 of record CAVVBC010000005.1, read on the forward strand.
CGGCGGCGGTTTTCACGCGGCGGCGCAATTCGAGCACATAGTCGCGATCGCTCTGGTAGCCAAGCTGCTCGTAGTCGCCGCTGGCGGCCACCACGATGCGCGCGCCGGCGGGCGTGCTCGTCACGTCGAACGAGCTCACGGGCGTCGCGAAGTCGACCACGTCGTAGCGACGCGCGGCATCAGGTGCCACCTTGGTACGCGGGAAATCGACGATGAGGCGGCCGCCTTCCTGCTTCAGGCTGGCCTGCACGCGCGGGTCGTTGGTGCGGATCATGATGCGGCCGGCGCCGTCGGTGCCCCGGCGGAAGTCGACCTTGTCGATGGTGAACGCGCCCGGTGCGGCTGCAACCGCGCCCGCTGTAGTGACTGTGGGCCCGGAGGCCGCGTTGCCGGCGGTGCCGCCGACCGACACGTAGACGTTGTTGCCTTCGGTGCGGGTCGAGTAGGGCTGCAGCGAATCGAGGTTGAAGACGACGCGCGTGCGACCGGAGGCTTCGGCCGCCACGATCGAGTCGACGCCGCTCGAGTTGACGTCGATGCGTCGCGACTCCAGCGCAACGGACGTGCCGGGCAGGTCGATGGCCAGCCGCGCCGGGTTGTCGATGGTGAAGGCGACGGGCTGCGGCGCCGGGCCGTCGAGCACGAGCTTGACCTCGAGCTGGTTACCGGGCTGCGGTTGCAGCTCGACCTTGGTGAGCCGGGTGGCCGCCTGCGCGAGCGCTGCCTGCGCGGCGAATGCGAGTGCCCCGGCCAGCGCGACGAGCGCCACGGCGCGGAAGGGCCGATGACGACGGCCAGCCTCCGGGCGGCGAAGGTTCACGTGCGACGATGCAGCGGTCATTCTCGAATCTCCTTGCAGATCATTCGCTCAGCGCCAGTGCAGCCGGGCGCTCTATGAAGCCGCCCATGCCGTCAGGAACGATCTCGATGAGCGAGATCTTGCCTTCTTCGATGCCGGTGATCCGGCCATCGCTCTGTCCCAGGTGGGTGCCGGGAAGCACCCGATGCACGAGCCCGTCCCTGGTCTGGACGAGTCCGAACAGCTTGCCCTTCAGGTTGACCGTGCCGACCATGCGCAGCGTGTCGAGCGAGAACTGCTCGAGGAACTCGCGCGGGCGGCTCTGGTCCGGGCGGATCGCGCCGGGCGCGTTGGCCGAGGCCGACAGGCCCGGCTCGAACGGCGCGCGCTGATCAGCCGCGGCGTAGTTGAACGTCTCGTAGGGCTTCACCTCGGGCAACGGCTCGATGCCGGTGCCAGGGGCACTCTTGATCTCGTCGACCTTGGCCTGCAACTCGTCCAGGTCGCTGCCGCAACCCGCGAGCAGCGCAATCACCGTGCCCAGCAACGCCAGGCGCGCGGACGACGGCTTCGTCTTCACGGTCGTGGTCATGCTCATGCCTCACCCGCGGCAGGCTTCTTCTTGCCCTGGCGGTCCTTCTTCTTGGCCTTGCCCTGCGGCTCGTCCGCAGCCGCCTGTTCCTCGTCGTCGAGGTAGCGGTAGGTCTTGGCGGTCACGTTGAACGTGAGCTCGGTGGGATCGACCACGCCGCGGCCACTGGCCGGCACGATCTCGATGTCGTGGAGCGTGACGATGCGGGGCAGCGCGGCAATGCCGCTCGCGAAGGTGCCCATCTCGTGGTACCCGCCCGTCAGGCGGATCTTGATCGGCAGCTCGGCGTAGAAGTCTTTCTTGTTCTCGCCCTGCGGCTGGAACAGCTTCTCTTCGAGGCCGGCGGCCAGGCCGGTCTGCGAAATGTCGACGAGCAGGTTCGGCACTTCGGTCTTGTTCGGCAGCTGGCGCAGCATCGCGCCGAAGGATTTCTCCATTTCGGCGAGCTGTTGCCGGTAGGCCTCGAGGTTGGCCGCGCGCCGCGCCTTGGTGGAGAGCGACTCCATCAGTTCGCTTTCCTTGGCGCGTTCCTCGAGCAGCACCGGCCGCTGCTTCTTCCAGACCAGGAAGTAGTAGCCGCCGGCAGTCACGACGATGAACAGCAGCGCGACGGTGGCGATGCGGATGGCGAACGGCCAGCGGCCCGGGTCGTTCGGGTCGAGGTTGCGGAGCTGGTCGAACAGGACCTGCAGCTTGTTCATTTGGCGGCCACCTTCTTGCGGGGCTTGCCGGCCGGCGCCGCCTGAGCCGCGTCCTCGGCCGTGGCCTGGCGCCGCTGGTTGGCGAACAGCGTGAACGAAGCGCCGCCCGTCGCGTCCTTCGTGCGGGTTTCGACGATCTGCAGGCTCGGGTCGGCGAGCCACTGCGAGGCGTCGATGTTGCGCATGAACGAGGACACCCGCGTGCTCGACTGCGCGACGCCGCGCAGCTCGAACCGGGTGCCTGACTGCCGCAGGTACGTCAGGTAGACGCCTTCGGGCATCACCCGCACGATCTCGTCGAACACGTGCACGATCTCCGGACGGCTGCGCTGCAGCGTCTCGATGATCTCCATGCGCGCGAGCAGCCGCTGCTTCTGCCGGTCGAGGCCGTTGATTTCCTCGATCTGCTTGTCGAGCTGCGCGATTTCGCGCGTCAGGAAGTCGTTGCGGTCACGCTGGTGCTGGATCGAGGAGCTGATCTGCCACTGGCCGAGCAGCATGATGAGTCCCGCGGTGGCGACGGCGGCGCCCAGCGACAGGAAGAATTCCTGGCGCTTGCGCTTGCGCTCGGCCTCACGCCACGGCAGCAGGTTGATTCTTGGCATGTCAGTCGAAGCTCCTGAGCGCAAGGCCGCAGGCCGTGAGCAGGGCCGTCGCGTCCTTCTTCACTCCCTGCGCCAGCGCGCGGGTCGAAATCTTCATCTGGCCGAGTGGATCGCCGCGCTCGGCCGGAATGCCGACCCGGCTGGCGATCACATCCGCCACGCCCGGGATGTTGGCGCAGCCGCCACAGACCAGGATCTGTTCGGGCTGCTCGCGTCCCGCGCCCGCCGCCAGGTAGAACTGCAGCGAGCGGCTCACCTGCTGGCACATGTCGTCGATGAACGGATCGAGCACCTCGGACTGGTAGTTGGCGGGCAGCCCGCCTTCCTTCTTGGCGCGCCCGGCCTCCTCGATCGAGAGGCCGTAGGTGCGCATGATCTCTTCCGTCAGCTGCTGGCCGCCGAAGGAGAAGTCGCGGGTGTAGGAAACCTTGGTGTCGCGCAGCACCGAGAACGTGGTGCTGCTGGCGCCGAAGTCGATGACCGCGATGTTGCGCTCCATGCCGCCGTCCGGCATCTGGTGCGTCAGCAGGCGACATGCGTTTTCGAGCGCGAACGCCTCGACGTCGACGATGCGGGCGGTGAGCCCGGCGGACTGCACGGCGGCCTGGCGCTGTTCCACGTTTTCGGAGCGCGTGGCCACCAGCAGCACGTCGAGCATGTCCGGGTCCTTCTCGGACGGGCCGATCACCTCGAAGTCGAAGCTGACCTCTTCCATCGGGAAGGGAATGTACTGGTCGGCCTGCATCTCGACCTGGGATTCCAGCTCGTCGTCGCGCAGGTTGCGCGGCATCTGGATGACCTTGGTGATCGCGGCGTCGCCGCTCACCGCCACCGCGCATTCCTTGCTGCGCGCGCCCGCGCGCTTGACGGCCCGGCGCACGGCCTCGCCGACCGCCTGGGCGTCGACGATCGCCTTTTCGTTGATCGCATTCGGCGGCGTCGGTTCGGCCGCGTAAGACTCGACACGATACGAATCGCCGGTGCGCGTCAGTTCGATCAACTTGATCGAAGACGTCGTGATGTCGAGTCCGATGACCGGTCGGAACCTGCGCTGAAGCAGCACGGTTGATCCTTCTAGTTCAAGAGGTTGCGCCGCGATTGTGTGGCAGTTTCAAAGCCCCCGCGCCACTATATATCAGGGTTGAACCTAATAGAATTGTGCGTGGGCTAACAAAAACCGACATCCGCGTCGCTCCCTGCGGGCGTGTTGGTGAAAAACCGTCGACCGTTCGCAAGGGTGGCGCAGCGCACGGCCTGGGGGCGGTGGCGAGCTAAGTGACGATCGGGACGAGGACCTCGACGATGGAACGCCATGGCCTGCAGCATCCGAACCGGTAGCCCCGCCGCCTTAGGGTTGCCCCTTTAGGCCAGTGGCTTTGCGCCCCCGCCTTTCGACGGGTTTGCCCTTGTTGCGACGGCTACTATGCACAGGGCTCAGGGGCGCAGCAAGGAACGGTTCGCAGTTTTCGCAATGGGTCGCAATGTGATAACCAGAATTCTCGGGGCCGTACTTTCCACAGGCCTGACCTGCATCGCGCTGGTCGCCATGGGATTTGCCGGCGCGTACCAGTACCTTGCGCCGGAGATTCCAGAGGCCGCTTCGCTGCGCGACGTGCGTACCCAGCTGCCGCTGCGTGTGTACTCGCGCGACGGCAAGCTCGTCGCGCAGATCGGCGAGCAGCGCCGTATCCCGGTCCAGTTCGACGACATCCCTGCCGTGGTCGTCGACGCCTTCCTCGCCGCCGAGGATGCCCGGTTCTTCGAGCACCCTGGAGTGGACTGGCAGAGCCTGCTGCGGGCGCTCCTCGCCAACGTGAGCGCAGGCAGCGCCCGCGAAGGCGGCGGCACGATCACCATGCAGCTCGCCCGCAATACCGTGCTCACTGCGGAGAAAACCCTGCGGCGCAAGCTCAAGGAGGTGTTCCTGGCGCTGCGCCTCGAGCGCGAGTTCTCCAAGCAGGAGATCCTCACGCTCTACCTCAACCGCATTTTCCTCGGCCAGCGCGCCTACGGGATCGGCGCCGCGGCCGAGGTCTATTTCGACAAGACCGTGCCTGACCTGACGCTGGCGGAAGCGGCCATGATTGCCGGACTGCCCCGTTCGCCGTCGCGTGACAACCCCGTGGCGAGCATCGAGCGCGCCACGGACAGGCGGACATACGTGCTGCGCCGCATGCTCGAACTCGGCAAGATCGACCAGGCCCAGCACGATGCGGCGATGCACGAGACTCTGTCCAACCGGCTGCACGGTCCCATCATCGAGCTCGAGGCGCCCTACGTCGCCGAAATGGTTCGTGCCGACATGCTGCGCCAGCACGGCCCTGAGGCGCTGACCGCAGGCTTCAGCGTGACGACCACCATCGACAGCCGCCTGCAGCGGGCGGCCAACGCCGCCACGTGGCGCACCTTGCTCGAGTACGAGCGCAGGCATGGCTATCGCGGCCCGGTCGAGCGGATCGCGGCAGCACAGCTGGGCGATGCGGCCACGCTCGCGCTGGTGTTCAAGCGCAATCCGGGGCGCGGCAGCCTGCTGCCTGCCGTCACGACGGCCGTTGGCGACCGCAGTGCGGACTTCGTGCTGCGCAGTGGCGCGGCCGCCGTGGTCGAGTGGGAGGCGATGTCATGGGCGCGTCCCGTGATCAACCAGTTGCAGGATGCGCTGGGGCCGTTCCCCAAGACCCCGCAAGAGGTGCTCGCTGTTGGCGACGTGGTCTATCTGGAACCCCTGCCGGAAGGCAAGTTCCGGCTGGCGCAACTGCCCGCGGTCGCGGGCGCGCTGGTCGCGCTCGATCCGAACGACGGCGCCATCGTCGCGCTGGTCGGCGGCTTCGATTTCGGTTCGAGCAAATATAATCGCGTGATCCAGGCCCAGCGCCAGCCGGGGTCGGCGTTCAAGCCCTTCCTGTATTCCGCTGCGCTCGAACGCGGCTTCACGCCGGCCACGCTCGTCAACGACGCTCCGATCGTGCTGCCGGGCGGCGGTGGCGCCGAGGGGGGCGAGGAGTGGCGGCCCCAGAACATCACCCGCAAGTTCTACGGCCCCACGCCCATGCGTGAAGGCCTGGTCCGCTCACGCAACCTGGTGTCGATCCGGCTGCTGCGGGGCGCCGGGATCGGCTTTGCAACGGGCCACATGGCGCAGTTCGGCTTTGGACCGCAGGCACTGCCGGCCAACCTGACGCTCGCGCTCGGCACCGGGCAGGTCACGCCGCTCGAGATGGCGCGCGGTTTCGCGGTCTTCGCCAACGGCGGCGCGCTGGTAACCCCTTATTTCGTCCAGTCGGTGCAGGGAGCCAACGGCGAGCAGACGTTCGCCGCGCAGCCCGCACGCGCTTGCAGCGAGTGCGAGTTCGACACACCGGTCGATACTGTCTCCTCCTCCCCTTCCCCTGCTTCCCCCCTGCCCGCGCGCGCACCGCAGGCGATCAGCCCGGCGAATGCGTTCGTCATGACCGACATGATGACCGACGTGGTCCAGCGCGGAACCGCGCAACGCGCGGCCGTCGCCCTCAAGCGCAACGACATCGCGGGCAAGACCGGCACGACCAGCGATCGGCGCGACACCTGGTTCGTGGGATTCAATGCCGACTACGCGACGGCTGTCTGGGTGGGCTTCGACCAGGAGCGCTCGCTCGGCGAGAACGAGGAAGGCGGCAAGACGGCCCTGCCCATGTGGATCTACTTCATGGAGGAAGCGTTGCGCGACAAGCCGGAGCATCGCCAGCCCGAGCCGCCGGGCGTCGTGCGCATGTGGGTGTCGCGCGCGAGCGGGGCGCCGAGCCGGGCGGGGGCGCCGGGTGCGCTGTTCGAAGCCTTCCTCGAGAACTTCGCCCCGCAACCCGGCATGGGCGGCTTCGGCGACGACGGGGTCGGTGCCGAAACGGTGGAATCGCCTGCCGGCGACGATTCGATCTTCTGACGCCGCAAAGCGGTGCCCGGCGTTGCCGACCGACGACGATTCGGTATGCTCAGGGCCGATGAGCCGGCAGAGACCCAATCCACGCGCGGAGATGCTGCGGCAGGCCGTGGCCGAGGAAGCGGCGCGCGTCATGGCCGAACAGGGCATCGATGACTTCCTGTTCGCCAAGCGCAAGGCAGCGGAGCGCCTCGGTGTGGTCGACGCCTCGATCCTGCCGCGCAACACCGAGATCGAAGCCGCGCTGTTCGCCCGCCGGCGCCTGTTTTCCGGCGGACGACACGACGAGACGATCGCGGAACTGCGCCGTGCCGCGCTGCAGGCCATGCAGTTCCTGGCGGATTTCGAGCCGCGGCTGGTCGGCCCCGTGCTGACGGGCGCGGCGTCGGCGCACTCCGACATCAATTTGCACCTGTTCTCGGAATCGGCGGAGACCGTCTCGATCCGGCTCGACGAGCGCGGAGTGCCGCACGAGCCGCTCGAGCGCAGGTTGCGCTTCGAGCGGGATCGCATCGTGAGTTTCCCTGCGTTCCGCTTCGTCGCGGGCCGGCAAACCGTCGATGCAGTGGTGTTTCCACTGGACGGCATTCGCCAGGCGCCTTCGAGTCCAGTGGATGGCAAGCCGATGCGCCGCGCGACCGCGGCGGAAGTCGCCGCAATGCTTTGACGGTCCGCCCCGGCCCGAATCGGGGTCGGCAACGACTTAACCACGGCGCGCCATACCCCCGTCGGGATGTAGGAATGCACCGACTCCCGTTCGGCACTCTTCCGAATGGCACCCTCCCGGGCGCCGGCGCATTCTCGAGTCGGAGACCGGGAACGCAGGGAAGGAACCACCATGAGCCGCATACGAGTTGTCGTCGCCGACCAGGCCGAGGCGATCTTCTACGACATGTCCTCCCTCAAGACCCGTCCCGTCGAAGTGGCGCGGTTGAGCGACCCGAGCTCACGTCGCCCGACTTTGGAACTGAGCGCACAACAAGACCGTCCCGGGCGCAGTTACGAGAGCATGGGTGGACAGCGGCACGCGGTGGGGGACGAGCCACCCGAACTCCGGCGACAGCAGGCAGCGACCTTCGCACGGACCATCGCGGAAAGGCTGGACGCAGACCGGCGCGAGCATGCATTCCAGCAGCTCATCGTCGTGGCGAGCGCGCCGTTTCGCAGCATGCTGCGCTCGGAGCTGACGGCTGGAATCAAGGCCTGCATCGTCTACGAGGTACCGAAGGACCTGGTGCACAGCCGGCCCGAGGTGTTGCGCGATTACCTGCCGGACTCGGCGCAGGAGCTCAAGTCCGCGTGACTGCTGGGCTGTCGGACAGCGCGTCACGTGACATTTGCAGGCGATTGATCCGGGGCCTTTCCCCGAGCTTGGAAAGGCAGACACGCGCTCTGGGAAAGGCCCCGGATCAATCGCTTGCGACACACGGCGCCTGAGCTAGTCCGCGGGCATGCCCGCGAACGTCGCACGGCGCATGTAGTCGGTTCCCAACGCAGCGGAATGCGCCGTGCGGGTTTTCGCGCCCGCGCGAAAGCCGCTCAGGCGCGTGACGTCACGCGTTCGATCCGGCATGTCCTGGCGCGCGCGTGTCTGCCTTTCCAAGCGCGACAGGACATGCCGGGTCGGACGTCGGGACAGTCACGAGCGAGTCTGATTTTCCGAGCTCGGGGAAGCGGATACCCGCGAGGCGGGAATCAGCGGACGACTCAGCCGCGATTGTCGACCTCGATGTAATCGCGCTGCGCCGGTCCCGTGTAAAGCTGGCGCGGGCGGCCGATCTTCATCGCCGGATCGCCGATCATCTCCTGCCAGTGCGCCACCCAGCCCGCGGTGCGCGCAATCGCGAACATGACGGTGAACATCGACCGCGGGATGCCGAGTGCGCTGTAGATCACGCCCGAGTAGAAGTCGACGTTCGGGTAGAGCTTGCGCGCGATGAAGTATTCGTCCTTCAGCGCGATCTCTTCGAGGCGCAGCGCAAGCTCGAACAACGGGTTGTCGTTCTGGCCCAGGCGCGACAGCACCTTGTGGCACATTTCGCGGATGATCTTCGCGCGCGGGTCGAAGTTCTTGTACACGCGGTGGCCGAAGCCCATCAGGCGCGTGTTGTCGTCCTTGTCCTTGACCCGTGCCAGGAACTTGTCGATGTTGTCGACGGTGCCGATGTCCTCGAGCATCTCGAGCACGGCCTCGTTCGCGCCGCCGTGCGCCGGGCCCCACAGCGCCGAGACGCCCGCGGAAATCGCCGCGTACGGATTGGTGCCCGTGCTGCCGGCGAGGCGCACCGTCGAGGTGCTCGCGTTCTGTTCGTGGTCGGCATGCAGCATCAGCAGCAGGTCGAGCGCTTCGGCCGCCATCGGGTCGACCACGTAGTCCTCGGCCGGCACGGCGAAGAACATGTGCAGCATGTTCGCGCAGTAATCGAGGTCGTTGCGCGGATACACGAAAGGCTGGCCGAGCATGTGCTTGAACGCGGCGGCCGACACGGTCGGGATCTTGGCCAGGATGCGGTGCGCGAAGATCTCGCGGTGGCGCGGATTATGGTTGTCCATGCTGTCGTGGTAGAACGCCGCCATCGACGACACCACGGCCGACACCATCGCCATCGGGTGCGCGTTGTAATGGAACCCGTTGAAGAAACGCAGCAGCGTTTCGTTGATCATCGTGTGGTAGCGGATCGAGCGGTCGAACTGCTCGAGCTGGCCGGTCACGGGCAGGTCGCCGTGGATCAGCAGGTAGGCGGTTTCGAGGAAGTTGGACTTGGTCGCGATCTGCTCGATGGGGTAGCCGCGGTACAGCAGGACGCCGTTATCGCCATCGATGTAGGTGATCTTGCTCTCGCACGCCGCCGTGGCCATGAAGCCCGGGTCGAACGTGAAGACGCCGTGGTCCTTGGTCAGGCTGGCGACATTGACGCAATCCGGGCCGAGCGTGCCGCTTTTCGCCTCGAGGATCGATTTCTTACCGGTCCCGGTATTGACCAGTTCGTACTTCGTGTTGCTGCTGCTCATCGTGCAAACCCCATGGCGACCCTCGAGCCCCGGCGGTCCGGGGTTGGCCAGTCAGGTTTGCATGGCAGCAAAGTTTGTTCAAGACCGGACTAATCCACGATCTTGAGCTTCTGCCCGGGCGTTGGCTGCTTGTTGGGATACAGCCCGTTCAGCAGCCGGAGTTCCTCGGCGGCGTACTTGCCGATGGGCGAACCGGCAGCAATCTGTTCGATCGTGGCACCGGGCGCGATGTCCACGACCCGGATCCGGTCCGGTTCGGCCGCGGCGAACTCGTTATCGCGCAGGCGGCGGAAGGTCTTGACGCTCGAGACGAACACCGGCTCCAGGCTGGCAAAGCCTGCCGCCAGGCGGGACTCGCCAAGGAACACGTAGGCCAGCCCGTTGTAGTAAACCACCGCGATCGAGGCCGGACCCTGGTTGCCCCACAGCAGCCCGATGCTGCGCAGGTTGGCCCGATGGCCGTCCAGCCCGTTCGCCTCCAATGGCTCGGACTTGGTGACCGGCTGGCCCTGCAGCAGGCGACCGAGGAATTCCTTCGGCGACATGTTCGGCGGAATCGGCTGCGCGGTGACCTCGATCAGGGCGTCCCGGGCCGGGCTGTAGCCGACCACCTTCGTACGCTGGTTGTCGACCGACCAGCCGCTGGGGAACGCCAGGGTGATGCCCATGCCGGCGTGGTAGAAGCGTGAGCCCCGCACCACGCCCTCGTTCTGGCTGGACCCGAAAGTGAGGCCGTCGATCCGTGACAGGTAGGTGTCGCCCGCCGTTGGCTCCGCCGGCGTAGCGGTGCCTAGCTGCTGCTGGGCTTCTTGAATGCGCTTGGCCGTGTCCGGATGCGAGGCCATCGAGTCGCCGGTGCCGGCCAGGCTGCGATTTTCCTCGCGGGCGCGTTGCAGGCCGAACAACTCCAGGTTGTGCATCATCTGCAGCGATTCGACCGTCGCTCCGGGGCTGTAGCCGGCACGGCCGATGAATTTCGCGCCCAGTTCGTCGGCCTCCATTTCCTGCTCCCGGCTATAGCTGCTGACCAGCAGGCCGCCCGCGAGGTCGGCAACCCCCATCAGGTCGGGACGCCCGGTGAGGATGCCGATCAGGGCCGAACCTACCCCGGCGGCGGTAGCACCCGCCTGCCGCGATGAAATGTGTTTGGCAGTGACGTGGGCAATCTCGTGGCCGAGCACCGAGGCCAGCTCATCCTCCGAGCGGAGGTACGCGAGCAGGCCGCGATTCACGTAGACGTAGCCGCCCGGGGCCGCGTGCGCATTGACGTCGTCCGTATCCAGCACGGTGAACGTGAATTTCAGGTCGGGCCGGTCGCTGCCGGCGGCAACCCGCTGGCCGACCTCTTCCACGTAACGCTGCAGGCGCTCGTCCTGGTAGCGGCCATACAAGCTGCAGCGTCTGCAGATGGCGCTGGCGTGCCGCCGCGTCCTGTTTGGACTCGACCTTCTCGGGTGTGGCGCTGGCAGCAAGGCTCACCGGTCCCCACGCGAACAGCGCCATGCCCGTCAGCAGTGCGAGGGGCAGCAGGGCCGCCAACGGGGGGCTCGGTCGCGGCATGGATCGCTCCGGTACAGGGGACCTGAGTCTAGAGTGCGGTCGCAGGGCAAGAAAGTTCCCCGCCGCAAACGCAACGGGGCGCCCAAGGGCGCCCCGCTGAAGTCTTGGCCCGGCTTTTTGCCGCCGGGCGGTACGGACTCAGGCCTTGGCGGCGCCGGTCGCGTACTTCTTGCGGAAGCGGTCGACGCGACCGCCCGTGTCCACCATCTTCTGCTTGCCCGTGTAGAACGGATGGCAGTTCGAGCAGACTTCGATCTGCAGGTCCTGGCCCAGCGTCGAACGCGTTTCGAACGTGTTGCCGCAGCTGCAGGTGACGTTGATCGCCTTGTAGTTCGGATGGATCGCGTCTTTCATGGCGCAGCTTCCAGGCAGGTGCAAAAGAGGGGGGCGAATTATAGGGACGGACGGCGCGTTCGACAAGCCGCGTTGCCGCTGGGCAGGGCTTCGGGGGCCTGCCCACCCGCGAATCTGCAGTCTGGACTCAATTTGACAGATGTTATCCACAAAACCTGTGGATAACTTTGTGGATGACGCGAGGCACTGGTGGCCACAGTCCGCACGGAATGCAGCTATTTCTGCATTGGTCAATTTTTAACCACGCCTATTTCTTATTTATTTTCAACTACTTATGAGCTTCGCCTCACGTGTCACTTTCGCTACAGCCCGTAACCCGGCGAAAGTTAGCCGCCCAGCCCGGCGTTGTGCATAAGTGATTTTTGGGTACTCCAAACAGTTTCGGCATGCAAGCCCAATTGCAGCTCCGCATCGTGGGCCCGCGCTGGGACAAGCAGGCCCTCAAGGGCCTAAATGTCTGTCAGACCGGCAAAAATTGCTCCTGCAGGTCATTGAGAAATCGGCGGCCAAGCGCCGTCGCGCGCCAGTGTCCGTCGACCCGCTCCAGCAAGCCGCGCGCGCGCGCGCGCTCGGCGGGACCCTCCAGCGCGGCCACCGGCAGGCCCGTGCGTTCCTCGAAGTGCCGCGGGGTGAATCCGGCGACCAGCCGCAACGCGTTCAGGCAGAACTCGAACGGCAGGTCGGCCGGCGACACGTCGCGGGCTTCCGCCACGCCCTGCGGCGCCGTTGCAGCGGCCAGGTACGCCGCCGGGTGGCGCACGCGAATCGTCCGTTCGATGGCATCGCCGCCAGGGCGTGTCACCTTGCCGTGCGCACCCGCGCCGATGCCGAGGTAGTCGCCGAACTCCCAGTACACCAGGTTATGACGGCAACGGCGCCCTGGTCGCGAATAGGCAGACACCTCGTATTGCTCGTAGCCCGCGCTCGCGAGCAGCGACTGGCATTCGACCTGCATCGACCAGGCGAGGTCGTCGTCGGGCAGTCCGGTGGGCGGCCGCTTGGCGAACGGCGTGTCGGGTTCGAGCGTCAGCTGGTAATGCGAGACGTGCGTCGGCGCGAGCGCGATGGCGCGATCGAGGTCGTCGAGCGCGCCCTGCAGATCCTGGCCCGGCAACGCGTACATCAGGTCGAGATTGAAGTTGTCGATGCCGGCCGTGCGCAGCTCGCCCACTGCACGCACGATGTCGCCGGCGCCGTGGATACGCCCGAGCGTGGCCAGCTTGGCATCGTCGAAGCTCTGCGCGCCGAGCGAGACGCGATTGACGCCCGCCGCCGCGTAGTCGGCAAAGCGGCCGTGTTCGACCGTGCCCGGATTGGCCTCGAGCGTGATCTCGGCGTCCACCGCGAAGGGCAACAGGGCGCGCGCGTGCGACAAGACGCGCGCGATCGCGGCGGGCGAGAACAAGCTGGGCGTGCCGCCACCGAAGAACACCGAGACGATTTCGCGGCCGGCGACGCCGGGCGCCACGAAGTCGAGATCCCGCCGCAATGCGGCGACGTAGGCCTCTTCCGCGATGCCGCCCGCGGGCACGGCATGCGAGTTGAAGTCGCAGTACGGGCACTTGCGCACGCACCAGGGCAGGTGCACGTACAGGGCGAGCGGAATACCGCGGGCATCAATCATTCATGCGGCGCCGGAGGAGAGTGCAGCCACCAGCCCACGCAGCGCCTGGCCGCGATGGCTGCGCTGGTTTTTCTCGGCAGGATCGAGTTCGGCTGCGGTCCGCGCGCCGTCGTCCACGAGGAACAGCGGGTCGTAGCCGAAGCCTTCCGCGCCACGCGCCGCATGGCCGATGCGACCTGCCCATGCGGCTTGCACGATCACGGGTGCAGGATCTTCGGGCCAGCGCAGAAACACCATCGCACAGCGGTAACGCGCGGTGCGTCCGGCGGCATCGACCGCCGCCAGCTCGCGCAGCAGCAACGCGTTGTTCGACGCGTCATCCGCGGCGGGGCCCGCATAGCGCGCCGAGTAGATGCCGGGCGCGCCGTGCAACGCATCGACCTCGAGCCCGGAGTCGTCGGCAATGGCGGGCAGGCCTGAGACCCGTGCGGCAAAACGCGCCTTGAGCAGAGCGTTCTCGACGAACGTCAGCCCGGTTTCCTCCGCCGAATCCGGCGTGAACTCGCTGAGCGCACGCACGTCGACGCGCCATGGCGCCAGGATCTGGCGCATCTCGCGCAGCTTGCCGGCGTTGCCCGTGGCGAGGACCAGGCGGTCGGGGATGCCCATTGCGGCCGGCCTCAGCGAGCCTTGCCGCGCGGCGCTCCCTCGGGCACCGCGAGCGGTGCCTGGAGCGCTTCGAGTTGCAGCGCGAAGAGCTGCTGGCAGGCATTGGCCGCCAGGTCGAGCAGCTGGTCGAGTTCGTGCCGACGGAAGGCATGGCCTTCGGCCGTGCCCTGCACTTCGACGAAGCCGCCGCCGTTGTTCATGACGACGTTCATGTCCGTTTCGGCCGATGAGTCTTCCGGGTAGTCGAGATCGACGACGGGCTCGCCGCGCACGATGCCGACGGAGACCGCGGCAACCTGCCCGTGCAGCGGACTGGCAGCGAGGACACGTCGCCGCACCAGCGTCGTCATGGCGTCGGCGAGCGCCACGTATGCACCCGTGATCGAGGCGGTGCGCGTGCCGCCGTCGGCCTGCAGCACGTCGCAGTCGAGCGTGACCGTGCGTTCACCGAGCGCGCGCATGTCCACGATCGCACGCAGCGAACGGCCGATGAGTCGCTGGATCTCGAGCGTGCGCCCACCCTGCTTGCCGCGCGCAGCCTCGCGCGCGCTGCGCGTGTGCGTCGAACGGGGCAGCATGCCGTATTCCGCCGTGATCCAGCCCTCGCCCTTGCCGCGCATGAAGCCGGGCACGCCGTCCTCGACGGTGGCCGTGACGAGCACGCGGGTGTCGCCGAACTCGACCAGCACGGACCCTTCGGCGTGGCGGGTGAACCCGCGCGTGATGCGGACGGGACGCAGTTGTTCGGGCGCGCGGCCACTTGGTCTCAAGGGGACTCCGGCAAGTGAATGGTGAGGAATGAATAATGAATATGAACAGCGAGGAGCGAGCAGTGAATAGTCAGCCGCGAATGGTGCGACGCGATGCCCATTCACTCCTCACTACTCAGTCTTCATTTCCCTAGGAGCCGAGCCAGCGGACCGCTGCGGCCGAGGTATTGTCCGCGTAGGGCGCGGAATTGGATATGGCCTGTTCGCCCAGCGTCGTGAGCGTCTCGCGCAGGTCGACCCGCGGCTCGCGCCCGAGCGCAGCCAGCTGGTCGTCGGTCAGGCCGGACCACAAGCCATCGGAGCAGAGCATCAGCACGTCGCCTGGCAGCAGCGCGCGGCGGCCGCTCAGCGTCATCTCGGGCAGGACAGGATCGCCGCCGATGCAGCATTCGACGTAGTTGCGCATGGGATGGCCCTGCGCCTGCTGTTCGGTGATGCGGCCTGCGCGCAGCAGCAACTCGACGTGGCTGTGGTCGCGTGTGCGCTCGAACACTTTGCCGCCACGGAACTGGTAGACGCGGCTGTCGCCCACGTGGGCCCAATAGGCGCTGGAACCCTGCACGAGGCAGAGCGCGCAGGTGGCGCGCGGACGGATCTCGGGGGGCAAGCCCTGGCCCAGTGCCACCACGGCTTCGTGGGCGCGGCCGATGGTGAGGTGCAGGAAGCCGTCGGGGTCGAACAGCGGCCGGCTGACTTCCCAGAACTCGTTCAGCATGGCGCGCAAGGCCACTTCCGCAGCGCGAGCGCCGTCCGCATGGCCGCCCATGCCATCGACGACCGCGAGCATGACGGAGCCATCGGCATCCGCAATCGCGACTCGATCCTGGTTTTCTTCGCGATGCCCTATGAGGCTTACGTCGGCGTGCTCGATCTGCAAGGGTCGCTCCGGCACGCCCGTTGTCATGTAGAATTCGCGGCGATTTATAGCACTTAGCGGCGCCTACATACAGCACCGCGAGGTGTCGGTTTTCTTTGCAGCCACCGGCGAGGCGCCATGATACGCAGCATGACGGGCTTTGCACGGCGCGAACGCCAGGGCCCCTGGGGCACCCTCGCCTGCGAAATCCGCTCGGTAAATCATCGCTATCTGGAGCTTTCGCTGCGGCTTCCCGAAGACCTGCGCGGCCTCGAAGGCGACGCGCGCCAGGCCGTGGCCGCCGCGCTGCGTCGCGGCAAGGTGGACGTCGGCATCTACCTGCGCGGACAACCCGCACAGACAGGCACGCTGGAGCTGAACCGCGCACTGGTCGAGCAACTGGCGCGCACGGCCCGGGACGTCGCGAGCCTGGCCGACTCGTCGCTTGGCGCCGTCAGCCCGCTCGACTTGCTGCGCTGGCCCGGCGTCATCCGTGAGCCTGACCGCGACCTGCAGCCAGCTCAGGCCGCGGCGCTCGACCTGCTGCAGGAAACGGTTGCCGAGTTGAACGAGTCCCGGGCACGGGAAGGCGCGCGACTGCGTGAGATGCTGCGCGGACGCTGCCTCTCGCTGCAGGACACCGTGGCGCAGTTGCGCGAGCGTTTGCCCGATATCGCCGCGCGCATCCGCGAGCGAGTCGGTGAACGCGTTGCAGCGCTCGGCGGCTCGGTCGACCCGGCGCGGCTCGAGCAGGAACTCGTGCTGCTCGCCTACAAGATGGATTTCGACGAAGAGCTCGATCGCCTCGGCAGCCACGTCACCGAGACGCTGCAGATACTTGACGCAAAAGAACCGGCGGGACGGCGGCTCGATTTCCTGATGCAGGAATTCAATCGCGAAGCGAACACGCTCTCGTCGAAGTCGCAGGACACCGACACCACGCGCGCCGCCGTCGACATGAAAGTCCTGATCGAGCAGATGCGCGAGCAGGTGCAGAACATCGAGTAGCGGCGCGTTTCTCGCGTTTACGCGCGCGCATCCGGGATTGCCACGACCCGAGTATCGATCGCGCAGTCGGCGCCACCCGTCGCAGCGGATCGCCGGAAACGTCGGGTGATTCACGGTTTTGGCACGCGCTGGCGCGCCCCACCCATCTGGGTATCGAGGGCGGCGCCCGGTTGGCGGACAGTGTCATCAACGTCAACGAAGACCCCGGAGTCCTGCCATGCCCCGCTCGATCTCGCGCCGCCTGTCTCGCTCCGGCGGCATGGCCGCCACCCTCGCCCTGCTCCTCGCCGGCCTGGGCAATGCCCATGCCGTCCCGATCGACCTGCTCGACAACACCGTGGACGCCACGGCCAAGCTGGACTCCGGCTCGGAAATGGAAGAAGGCGACGCGCGGGCGGTGGTGTTCACCACCGGCGCGACCGGCTTCACGCTCGACTCGGTGACGCTCGGCCTGGCCGGCAAGAAGAACGGCAGCGACTGGGACTTCCTGTTCAGCCTGTTTGCGGCAGACGCGGACCGTGGCCCGACGGGTAAGGCGCTGGCGACCGCGAAGGAGTCGGCGGAGCTCGACAAGAAAGGCAAGTACTACACGTTCTCACTGGCGAACGATGGCTTCGAACTCGCCGCCAACACCACGTATGCCTTTGCGCTGCTGGGCTACCACGGCCATGACGAGTTTCGCTGGCTCGACCTGGATCGCGACGGCAAGCCCGGCGCTGCGCCAGGCATCAAGTTCGAGGGCTTCGCCTACTCCAGCGATGCGCGGCGCTGGCGTGACAGCTCCGGCTACAACGCGATCCGCCTGCAGGGCGAAGCGGTCGAAACCAAGGTCGAGGCTGCGCCGACCAGCGTGCCCGAACCTGCGTCGCTGGCGCTGCTCGGCCTCGGGCTCATGGGCCTGGGCTTCAGCCGCCGCCGCGCCCGCTGATCGCGCCACTCGGCGCTCGACCGAAAGCCCGGCTTCGTGCCCGGCTTTCTTCGTGTGGCGCGCGGTCACGGTCGACGACGCTACAATCGGTCATGGAACTCACGCCCTCACGCCCGCGCAGCGGGCGCCTGTTCGTCCTCGCCGCGCCGTCCGGCGCCGGCAAGACCTCGCTGGTGCGGGCGCTGATGCAGCGCGAACCCGGGCTGCGTTTTTCAGTTTCGTACACCACGCGCCCGCGGCGCGCGGCTGAACTGGATGGCCGCGACTATCACTTCGTCACCAGCGAAGAGTTCGAGGCAATGGTCGCTCGGGGCGAGTTCCTCGAGCACGCGCGCGTGTTCGACAACCGCTACGGCACCGCACGCCGCCAGGTCGAGGCCTCGCTGGCCGCAGGGCAGGACCTGATCCTGGAAATCGACTGGCAGGGGGCGCAGCAGATCCGGGCCGCGATGCCGCAGTGCGTGTCGATCTTCATCCTGCCGCCGTCGCGCGCGGAGCTCGAACGGCGCCTGCGTGGACGGGGCACCGACACCGAGGATGTGATCCAGCGTCGCCTGCGCGACGCCGCCGCCGACATGACGCATTGGGCGGAGTTCGACTACGTGGTCGTCAATGACGAGTTCGAGCGCGCCCTCGCCGAGCTGCAGGCCATCGTCCGGGGCGCAGGTGAAGGATTGCGCCGGGAGCGCGCCGGGCTGGCGGAACTCGCCGTGGGCCTGTCGGCTCCTCCGGCCAGCCCCTGACCCCTAACCCTCCTAACCCCTTTCCTTGACCCTATCCCCTGTCCCCTCCCCCTGCTAAGCTCACGCCCTTCCACCTTCAGTTCTCCAGCACAATGGCCCGCATCACCGTCGAAGACTGTCTCCAGAACGTCCCCAACCTGTTCCAGTTGGTGCTCGTGGCCTCGCGCCGCGCCCGCAAACTGGCCAACGGCTCCGAAGCGACGCTCGACTGGGAGAACGACAAGCCGACGGTGCTAGCCCTGCGCGAGATCGCAGCCGGCCACGTGGGCGTGGAAATCCTCGAAGAACCGGACCTGCCGCCGCCTCCGCCGCCGGAGCTGATGCCGGAACCGGAATTCATGGGTGAGTTCCGCGCGCCGCAGATCGGGCTGGGGGACTAACCGCCCGTCCCGCCTCCGCCCATGGACGTCACGTCTTCCCTGCGCAGCCTGCTGCCCTATGGAAGACGCTCCATCGGCATCAACCAGCTCATCTCCAAGCTGGAGACCTACCTGCCGCCCGACCAGGTCGAGCTCGTGCAGGAGGCGTACGACTTCGCCTTCCAGGCCCATGACGGGCAGCGGCGCCGATCCGGCGAGCCCTACATCACGCATCCGGTGGCGGTCGCCGACCTGCTCGCCGACCTGCGGCTGGACGCGCAGACGATGATGGCCGCGATCCTCCATGACGTCATGGAGGACACGCCCAACACCAAGGACGAGATCACCGAGCGCTTCGGTCGCGACGTCGCCGAGCTCGTCGACGGCGTCAGCAAGCTCGACCAGATCCAGTTCCGCAGCCGCGCCGAGGCGCAGGCCGAGAGCTTCCGCAAGATGCTGCTGGCGATGGTGCGGGACATCCGCGTCATCATGGTCAAGCTCGCCGACCGCACGCACAACATGCGCACGCTCGGCGCGATGCCGCCGGCCAAGCGCCGCACGATCGCGCGCGAGACGCTCGAAATTTACGCGCCGATCGCCAACCGCCTGGGCATGCATTCGATCAAGCGCGAACTCGAGGACCTGGGCTTCCGCGCGCTGTATCCGAAGCGCTACAAGGTGATCGAGACCGCGGTCAAGGCGACGCGCGGCAATCACAAGCAGTTCGTCGGCCGCATCGCGGCTTCGCTCAAGGACGCGCTCGACGCGGCGAAGATTCCCGCGTCGATCGAAGGCCGCGAGAAAGACGTCTACAGCATCTACGAGAAGATGCGGCGCAAGAAGATCTCGCTCAACGAGATCGTCGACGTGTACGGCTTCCGCCTGGTCGTCGACCGGGCCGACACGTGTTACCGCACGCTTGGCGTCGTGCACTCGGTGTTCAAGCCGATGCCGGGCCGGTTCAAGGATTACATCGCGATCCCGCGCGTGAACGGCTACCAGTCGCTGCATACCACGTTGTTCGGGCCGAACGGCACGCCGATCGAAGTGCAGATCCGCACTTCGGACATGCACCGCATCGCCGAATCGGGCATCGCGGCGCACTGGCAGTACAAGGAAGGCGGAGCCGCCGGACTGGGCATCCAGGGCGACCGCGCGCGCGAGTGGCTGCAACAGCTGGTCGAGATCCAGCAGGGCGGCAACCCCGAGGAATTCCTCGAGAGCGTCAAGGTCGACCTGTTCCCGGACAAGGTGTACGTCTTCACGCCCAAGGGCGAAATTCGCCGCCTGCCGCGCAACTCGACGTGCGTCGATTTCGCCTACGCCGTGCACACCGACGTGGGCAACCGCTGCGTGGCGGCGAAAGTCGACCGCCGGCTGGTGCCGCTGCGCACGCCGCTGCGCAATGGCCAGACCGTCGAGATCATCACCGCGAAGGGCGCAACGCCGAATCCGGCCTGGGTCAATTTCGTGGTGACGGCCAAGGCCCGCGCGTCCATCCGCCAATACCTCAAGAACCTGAAGCGCGGCGAGGCGGTCGACCTCGGCAAGCGCCTGCTGAACCAGGCGCTGGAGGAGTTCTCGCTCACGCTGCGCAAGATTCCCTCGGAGTCGATCGACGCCGTCGTTGCCGAACTCGGCCTGCGCGCGCAGGACGAACTGTTCGAGAAGATCGGGCTCGGCGAGCGCGTCGCGCCGTTCATCGCGCGGCGACTGCTGCCCGCGGACGCGGAAGGTGTCGCGGAAGGCGTCGCCGGGCCATTGGCGATCGCCGGTACCGAAGGCCTGGTCGTCTCCTACGCCCGCTGCTGCTTCCCGATCCCGAACGACCCGATCCTCGCGAGCCTCTCGACCGGCCGCGGTGTCGTGATCCACCGCGAGGCGTGCGGCAATCTCGCGTCCTTCCGCAAGCAGCCGGAGAAATGGATTCCCGTCGCGTGGCAAGCAGCCACCGACCGCCTCTTCCATGTCGAGATCCGCGTCGACGTCACCAACCGGATGGGCGTGCTCGCCTCGGTGGCCTCCGCAATTGCCGGCACGCAGACCAACATCGACCGCGTGTCGGTCGTCGAGCGCGACACGGACACGTCGACGCTGATCTTCGAAATGATGGTGCACGACCGCAAGCAGCTTGCGAGCGTGATCCGCGCGGTGCGCGGCATGCCGGAGGTGTTGAAGGTCGCGCGCTCGCTCGCCTGACGGCGAGCGAAGGGGTTGGAGGGGCTAGGGACTAGGGGTTAGTCGGAATGCAGACTGAGACCGCCGCTCAAAACTCCTGCCTCTCGCTCTACACTACGTCGTCGCAAGAAGCTTGACGGATGCCGTTGTTCTCGACGCCGCATTCCGACTAGTCCCTAGTCCCTAGCCCCTAGCCCCTATCCCCTTGCTGGAGTTCAACGTGTCCCTGAACGCAGTCACCACTCCCGACGCCCCTGGTGCAATCGGGACGTATTCCCAGGCCGTCAAGGCCGGCAACACGGTCTACCTGTCGGGTCAGATCCCGCTGGATCCGAAGACCATGGAGATCGTGACGGGTGAAGTCGAAGTGCACGTGCGGCGCGTGTTCGACAACCTGCGTGCGGTGGCAAAGGCCGCCGGCGGCGACCTGTCGAACGCGGTCAAGCTCAATGTCTACCTGACCGATCTCGGCAATTTCCAGACGGTCAACAAAGTCATGGCCGAGTACTTCACGCAACCGTATCCGGCGCGCGCCGCCGTTGGCGTCTCTGCGCTGCCGCGCGGCGCAGTCGTCGAAGTGGACGCCGTCCTCGTCCTCTGAACTGACCGCACGCCGGACGAGGCATGAGCACCGGCGCAACCACGCTCGCCGCAAGGCCGGTCACGGCGCTGCGCGGCGTGGGGCCTGCGCTGGCCGAACTGCTCGCCAAGCTCGGACTGCACACCGTGCAGGACGTGCTGTTCCACCTGCCGCTGCGCTATGAAGATCGCACTCGCGTCGTTCCCATCGGCTCGCTGCGCAACGGCGACCGCGCCGTCGTCGAAGGTGAGATCCAGCTGGCAGAAGTCGTGTTTCGCCGGCGCCGCACGCTGCTCGTGCGCATCGCCGACGGCACCGGCTTCGTCACGCTGCGCTTCTTTCATTTCTCGGGCGCACAGCAGGCCCAGCTCGTCCGCGGGCAGCGCCTGCGTTGCTTCGGCGAGGCGCGGCTCGGCCCGGGCGGTCTCGAGATCGTGCACCCCGAGTATCGCCGCATCCTCGCTGAGCCAGGCGGCGCGCCACCCGACACGCTGACGCCGATCTATCCGACGACCGACGGCGTGCAGCAAGGCCGGCTGCGCATGCTCACCGACCTGGCGCTCGCCATGCTGTCGCAGGGCGCGATCCAGGATTTCGTGCCGGACGGCGTGCTCGATGCGTTCGAGCTGCCGCCGCTCGAAGCCGCGCTGCGTTACGTCCACCGCCCGCCGCCCGATGCGGACGTGGCCGCGCTGGCAGAAGGCCGGCACCCGGCCCAGCGCCGACTCGCGTTCGAAGAGTTGCTCGCGCACCAGCTGAGCCTGCGCCTGCTGCGCCAGGAAACGGACAAGGACGCGGCCTGGCCGCTGCCGCGCGCAACCG
The DNA here is from genome assembly GCA_963746325.1 of uncultured Gammaproteobacteria bacterium. Taxonomy (GTDB): domain Bacteria; phylum Pseudomonadota; class Gammaproteobacteria; order Steroidobacterales; family Steroidobacteraceae; genus RPQJ01. Next base: position 785,920 of record CAVVBC010000005.1, read on the forward strand.
ATCTCGCCGAGCGCTGCCGCAGGAGCCTGCCGTTTCGCCTGACGAATGCGCAGTCGCGCGTCTGGACCGAGATTGAAACCGACCTGGCCCGGCCGCACCCGATGATGCGTCTGGTGCAGGGCGACGTGGGTTCAGGCAAGACCGTGGTCGCTGCACTCGCCGCGGTGCGCGCGGTCGAACACGGCGCGCAAGCCGCGGTCATGGCGCCGACGGAGCTGCTCGCGGAGCAGCATGCACGCAACTTTCACGCGTGGCTCGACCCGCTCGGCGTGCGCGTTGCGCTGCTCACCGGCCGCCAGACCGGCAAGGTTCGTGCTGCGCTCGAATCCGACCTCGCCTCCGGTGCGATCCAGGTGGCCGTGGGCACGCACGCGCTGTTCCAGGAAAACGTCGGGTTCCAGCGGCTCGTGCTGGCCATCGTCGACGAGCAGCATCGCTTCGGCGTGCACCAGCGCCTGCAGTTGCGCGAAAAGGGCCGCACGGACGATCGCTTCCCGCATCAGCTGGTGATGACCGCGACACCGATCCCGCGCACGCTGGCGATGACGGCCTATGCCGATCTCGATGTGTCGATCATCGACGAGCTGCCGCCGGGGCGCACGCCGATCAAGACCGTGGTGCTGCCCGACACGCGGCGCAGCGAAATCGTGCAGCGCATCGACACGGCGTGTCGCTCGGGTCGCCAGGCTTACTGGGTCTGTCCGCTGATCGACGAGTCGGACCTGGTCCGCTACGAGGCGGCGGAAAAGACGGCGGCGCAGCTGGCCGCGGCGCTGCCGGACGTGCGCATTGGTCTCGTGCATGGCCGCATGGCGGGCAAGCAGAAGGACGCGGTCATGACCTCGTTCAAGCAGGGCAAGCTCGACCTGCTCGTCGCCACCACCGTGATCGAGGTGGGCGTCGACGTGCCGAACGCGAGCCTGATGGTGATCGAGAACGCCGAGCGCATGGGACTCGCGCAATTGCACCAGTTGCGCGGTCGGGTGGGGCGCGGTTCCGTCGAAAGCACGTGTGTCCTGCTCTTCCAGGGCCCGCTGTCGCCCGTCGCGCGCGAGCGGCTCGCCGTGCTCCGCGAGACCAACGACGGCTTCGAGGTGGCCCGGCGTGACCTGGAATTGCGCGGCCCGGGCGAGCTGCTGGGCACGCGCCAGACCGGACTGATGCAGCTGCGCGTGGCCGACCTGCTGCGCGACGCGGACCTCCTGCCCGACGTCCAGCGCGCGTCCGCATTGATGCTGGGCGGCCCGCAGGCCAACATAGCGGGCCTCGTCGGCCGCTGGGTCGGCGCGGGCGAGCGGTTCCGCAACGTCTGAGTAGTGCCGATGAGCGACCTGACAGATCTGGAAAAACAAGCCGCAGTGCCGTCGACCGGCCTGGCGCGGGCGCGCGGCCGGCTCGTCGAGTACGCGCGGCTCATGCGGCTCGACCGGCCCATCGGCATCTGGCTGCTGCTGTGGCCCGCGCTGTGGGCGCTCTGGATTTCGGCCGATGGCCAACCCGACGAGCGCATTTTCGTCATCTTCCTGCTGGGCACGTTCGTGATGCGCGCGGCCGGCTGTGTCATCAACGATTTCGCCGACCGCGAACTCGATCCGCACGTCCGGCGCACGGCCAATCGTCCGCTGGCGCGCGGCGTGGTCTCGCCGGCCGAAGCGCTGGCCGTGTTCGCCGTCCTCGGCCTGATCGCGCTCGCGCTGCTGATACCGCTCAATCGGCCCACGCAGGTGCTGGCCCTGGTCGGCGGTGTGCTCGCCGTGACCTATCCGTTCCTGAAGCGATTCTTCGCGCTGCCGCAGGCGTACCTGGGCCTCGCGTTCTCGTGGTCGATCCCGATGGCATTTGCCGCCCAGACCGGCGAACTGCCACCGGTGGCGTGGGTGCTGTTCGTCGCGGGCGTGCTGTGGACCACGGCCTACGACACGATCTATGCCATGGTCGATCGCGAGGACGACCTCGTCATCGGCATCCGTTCCTCGGCGATCCTGTTCGGGCGGGCCGATCGCGGCATCGTCGCCGGGCTGCAGGCAGGCACGCTGTTGTTGCTGGCGCTGGCAGGACTGCTCGCGCAACTGGGCCGGTGGTACTGGCTCGGGCTCGCCATTGCCCTGCTGACGGCCCTGCACCAGCAGTACCTGATCCGCAATCGCGACACCGACGATTGCTTCCGCGCCTTCCTCAACAGCAACCTGTTCGGGCTGGCGGTGTTCGGCGGCATCCTGCTCGATTACCTGTTCCGCGCCTGACCGACCCGCGACAAGTATTGCGGACGCGTCACGATGAGGATGGACCGGCGTTGCGCGGCAGTACCCAGTTCAGCACCAGCGAACCCACCACCGCCGACAGCATCGTGCCCGCGATCACGCCGTATTTGTCGGTGACGACGATGTCGGCCGCGGCGGCATTCTCGAACGCGAGCATGCCGATGAACAGACTCATGGTGAAGCCGATCCCGCACAGGATCGCAGCGCCGTAGACCTGCGCAAACGTCACGCCCGTGGGCAGTTGCGCCAGCCCGCTCTTGACGGCAACCCATGCGAACGTGAACACGCCCACCTGCTTGCCGACGAACAGGCCCAGCATGATGCCGAGCGGGATCGGATCGAGCAGCTTGCTCAGGCTCATGCCGCCGAGTGCGAGGCCCGCGTTGGCGAAGGCGAACAGGGGCAGGATGCCGAACGCCACCCACGGATGCAGCGAATGCTCGAGCTGCGAGGACGGCGGGTGCTCAGGATGAGCGGGATCCGACGCCGGCACGAACAATGCCGTGATCACGCCGGCGAGCGTCGAATGCACGCCTGACTTGAGCACGAACACCCACAGCGCAATGCCCACCAGGATGTAGGCCGCAATGCGCGTGACGCCTGCGCGATTGAGGACGAACAGCAACGCGATCGCGACGGCGGCGGCGGCCAGCGCCTGCAGCGAGAGGTCGCCGGAGTAGAACACCGCGATGATGACGATGGCGCCGAGGTCGTCGAGCACGGCCAGCGTCATCAGGAAAACCTTCAGGCCGATCGGCACGCGCGGACCGAACAGCGACAGCACCCCCAGCGCGAAGGCGATGTCCGTGGCCGACGGAATGGCCCAGCCCCGGACGCCGACCGGGTCGTGGTAATTCAGCGCCAGGTAGATGCCGGCCGGAACGATCATGCCGCCGAGCGCGGCGATGGCAGGCAAGGCCACCTTGCTGCGGTCCGACAGTTCACCGCCGACGACTTCGCGCTTGATCTCGAGGCCCACGAGCAGGAAAAAGATGGCCATCAGCAGGTCGTTGATCCAGATCAACAGCGTCTTGTCGAGTTTGAACGTGCCGATCTGCAGGATCATCGGCGTGTCGAGCAAGGCCTGGTACACACCGGCCAGCGGCGAATTGGCCGCCATCATGGCGAGGCTGCCCGCGATCACCAGCAGGACGCCGCTAGCGGACTCGAGCTGGAGGAAGTTGCGCAATCCGGCAAGGGGGCTCGGGTCGTAGCTATGCTGGGTCATGGTTCGGCTGGCCTCGGTTGCCGCGCAGTGTAACGGACGCGGCTGCAAGTTCTGCGTGCCTGCCAGTGCCGGCAGGCGGTCAGCCGAGCGCCCTGGCCGCCGCCCAGACCTGCACGGCCTGTGCCCCGGCCGCCGCCAGGGTGCGCGCCGCTTCCGCCGCGGTGCTGCCGGTGGTCACGACGTCATCCACCAGCACCACCGTGCGGCCGGCCACCAGGCGCGCATCCGCGGCGAAGGCTCCGCGCAGGTTGCCGGCGCGTTCGTCCCGGCCGAGGCCGACCTGCGGCGCGGTTGCGCGCACACGAACCAATGCACGGTTCCGCCAGCTGCAGGTCCAGCAGGCGCGACACGATCCGCGCGATTTCGCGCGACTGGTTGAACCCGCGTGCGACGAGTCGTGATCGATGCAACGGCATCGGCACCATCAGCGGCGATGCTGCCTGCCACAGCTGCACGCGATCGCGCGCATGCCTTGCGAGGCGCGTGCCGAGGATCCGCGCATTGGCCAGCGCACCTTCGTACTTCAGTGACTGCACCAGCTGGCTGACCGGAAACTCATAGGCCCAGGGCGCCACGCAGGCTGTATACGGCAGGTTCCATGCCTGGCACCGGTCGCAATGCTCGGCACCTGCGCGCAGCGGCACCGCACACGACAGGCCGCAGCGTGGGCACGGGTGCATGATGCCCGGCAACGCCGACTCGCATTCGACGCAGAGGTCGTACGCAGGGGCCTGACCAGCACCCCGGCAAAGCACGCAGCGGGGCGGCAGCAGCCACCCCATGCATTGGTCGAGGACCGTGTAAACCTGGCTGCGTCGCATTGGTTGACAGCCCTCGCTGGGGTCCGAATACTGGCCCGACGCTGTTCCGCTGAGTTTCGGGCCCTTGTGTCGCCCCGGCGCGCGGAATTGTTGCCCACTCCGACGAGATTCACGCATGACCTCGCCCGATCTCAGCCTGCTCGGCTCCGTTCGCACCAACTGGACGCTCGCGGAGGCGCGTGCGGTCTACACCGCGCCCTTCAGCGACCTGCTGTTCCATGCGCAGAGGGTTCATCGCGCCCACTTCAACCCCAACCAGGTGCAGGTGAGCACGCTCATCTCGATCAAGACCGGCGCGTGCCCCGAGGATTGCTCGTACTGCCCGCAGAGCGTGCGTTACGACACTGGCCTCGAACGCGAGGAGCTGATGGAGGTCTGCGACGTGGTGGAGCGCGCGCAGGCGGCCAAGGCCAACGGCGCGACGCGCTTCTGCATGGGCGCCGCCTACCGCAACCCCAAGCCGCACCAGCTGCAGAAGATCAAGGTGATGGTGAGCGAAGTCCGCGCGCTCGGCCTCGAGACGTGCGCGACGCTCGGCATGCTGACACCGCAGCAGGCGACCGAGCTGAAGGACGCCGGGCTCGACTACTACAACCACAACCTCGACACCTCGAAAGAGTTCTACGGCGAGGTCATCACCACGCGCACCTACCAGGACCGGCTCGACACGCTGCAGGCCGTGCGCGATGCCGGCCTCAACGTGTGCTGTGGCGGCATCCTGGGCATGGGTGAATCGGAGACCGACCGCGTGGCCCTGCTGCAGACGCTGGCCACGCTGCCGCAACATCCGGAGAGCGTGCCGATCAACCAGTTGGTGCAGGTGCCCGGCACGCCGCTGCACGGTGTGCCGGAACTCGACCCGCTCGACCTGATCCGGGCGATCGCGACGGCGCGGCTGCTGATGCCGAAGTCGTACGTGCGCCTTTCGGCCGGTCGCACCGACATGAGCGATGCCGTGCAGGCGCTGTGTTTCCTGGCCGGCGCCAATTCGATTTTTTACGGCGACCGGCTGCTCACGACGCCGAACCCCGGGCGCAGCCACGACGAGCAGTTGTTCGAGCGGCTCGGAATCCAGCCCGAACAAGCCGCCGCCGTCGCCGGCTGAGCCGGGACGCCCGCCGATGTCGCGCGCCGACACCAGGCTGGCCGCGCGGCTGGCCGCGCAAGCCACGGCGGGTCGTTCGCGCCAGCGACGCACGGTCACGGCGCGCGGCCCCGGTGGCACGCACGTGACGGTCGCTGGCCGCGAGTGCATCGCATTCTGCAGCAACGACTACCTGGGGCTCGCCGATCATCCCCGTGTCGTCGGCGCGCTGTGCGCAGCGGCGCAGCGCTGGGGAGTCGGCAGCGGTGCCTCGCACCTCGTGAGTGGCCACGATGCCGAGCACCACGCGCTGGAAGAAGAACTCGCCGGTTTCGTCGGCCGTCCCCGCGCCCTGCTGTTTTCGACGGGCTACATGGCGAATCTCGCGGTGGCATCCGTACTCGTGGGCCGCGGCGATCACGTGATCGAGGACCGGCTCAACCACGCGTCGCTGCTCGATGCCGGGCTCGCATCGGGTGCGCGTTTTGCGCGCTACGCCCACGGCGACGTGCAGGCCCTGCAGCAGAAGCTGCAGCGAGCCGGCCCGGTTGCGCAGACCCTCGTGATGACCGACGGCGTCTTCAGCATGGATGGGGACGTCGCGCCGTTGCGTGCAATTGCCGCCGCTTGCCGCACCGCGGATGCAGCGCTGCTGGTCGACGATGCGCACGGCTTCGGCGTACTCGGCGCGACCGGTGCGGGCAGCGTGGAGGATGCGGCACTCGGCCTGGACGACGTGCCGGTCCTGATGTGCACGCTCGGCAAGGCGGTCGGCACGTTCGGCGCGTTCGTCGCCGGTTCGGCGCTGCTCATCGAAAGCCTGTTGCAGCAGGCGCGCACCTATATCTACACGACGGCACTGCCGCCTGCCGTCGCGGCAGCGACGCGCGCTGCTTTGCGCGTGATGCACGACGAACCCGCGCGGCGCGAACGCGTGCTCGCGCACGCGGCACGATTCCGCGCGGGACTCGCGGCGCTGGGACTGGCGGCGATCCCGTCGCGTACGCCGATCCAGCCGGTGCTCGCAGGCGACGCGGCCGCGGCTGTGGCCGCGAGCGATGCCTTGCTCGAACTCGGCTGCTGGGTACCGGCCATTCGTCCGCCCACCGTTCCGGTCGGCACCTCACGGCTGCGCTTTACGTTCTCGGCCGCGCACACAGAGTCGCAAGTCGACCAGTTGCTGGAGATGCTCGCCGTACTGCGACGACGCGGCCACTTCGGCCTGGCCGACCGCGCATGACGGCGCCCGTGCATGTCGAGATCCGCGGCAGCAGCGGACCCGATGTCGTGCTGCTGCACGGCTGGGCCCTGCACGGGGGCATGTGGGGTCCCTGGCTCGAACCGCTCGCAGCGCGCGCGCGCCTGCATTTTGTCGACCTGCCCGGACACGGGCGCAGCCCGTGGTCCGCAGGTACCGCGAGCCTGCACGACCTGGCCCAGGCCGTCTCCCCGCACGTCCCCGCCGGTGCCGCCGTGCTCGGCTGGTCGCTCGGCGGCATGGTGGCGCTGGAACTGGCGCGCACCCGGCCCGGCGATCTCGCAGCGCTCGTGCTGGTCGCGACGACGCCGTGCTTTCTTGCGCGTGACGACTGGTCCAGCGGCATGAACCCTGCGGTGCTGGACGGGTTCGCGGCCGGCCTCGGCGGCGACTACCGGCGGACGATCTCGAATTTCCTGGCCTTGCAGACCTGGGGCGACGAGAACGCAACCCAGGCACTGCGGTCCTTGCGCGCCAGCCTCGACGACCACGGCGAGCCCGATCCCCGTGCCCTTGCCGCGGGTCTCGAGATCCTGCGCCACGCGGACCTGCGCGCACACCTCGACCGTATCGCCGTGCCCACGCTCGTCATCGCGGGGGAACACGACCGCATCACGCCCGCCGCAGCCGGACGCGAACTGGCTGCACGCCTGCCGACTGCGCGGTTCGTGCAGGTGCCGAAGGCCGGTCATGCGCCGTTCCTGTCCCACGCCGGGATCGTCCGACGCCGAAGTCACCGACTTCCTGTCGTTCATGCTGCCCGTCGCCGCGGAACCCGCGGCTGCGGGCCGCGACGCGGTCCGGGCTCTTCCCGACCAGCGTCATGCCACCCGCGCAACCGACCCGGCCAGCGAGTTCACGCTGGACATACGCCAGGTACGCAATTCTTTCTCGCAGGCCGCTGCGACCTACGACCAGGCTGCGGTGCTGCAGCGACAGGTCCGGGACGAATTGCTGGGCCGGCTGGACGTGCTGCGCATGCAGCCCGCGGCGGTCCTCGACCTGGGAGCGGGTACTGGCCAGGGCACGATCGCCTTGAAGCGGCGGTACCCGGGCAGTCGGGTCGTCGCGATGGACCTGGCGCCGGGCATGCTGCAGCAGGCACGCAAGCGCCAGACCTTGCTGCGACGGTTCGACCGCGTCGTCGCCGATGCCGCGGCGCTGCCGGTGGGCGACGCCACCTTCGACATGATTTTTTCGAGCCTGATGCTGCAGTGGTGCAACGACCCCGACCGGGTGCTGCGTGAGTGCCGGCGCGCATTGCGGCCAGGCGGTGTGCTGCACTTCACTACGCTCGGCCCCGATACCCTGGTCGAACTGCGCCGGTCATGGCAGGCAGCCGACCCCGGTCACGCCCACGTCAACCGGTTCATCGACATGCACGACCTGGGCGATGCGCTGACCGCGCCGGGTTCGCCGAGCCGGTGCTCGACGTCGAGCGGTACACGCTGACCTACGACGATGCCCGCCAATTGATGCGCGACCTGAAGGACATCGGGGCCCACAACGTGACGGCCGGACGGTCGCGCGGCCTCACCGGCAAGGCGACGCTGGCCCGCATGCTGACGGCCTATGAAGGCTTTCGCCGGGACGGCAAGTTGCCGGCCACTTACGAAGTGGTCTTTGCGCAGGCCTGGTGCCCCACGGGACCCCTCCGGACCAAGGGCCAGCCGCGTACCGAAACCGTCGTGCCGATCAGCCAGATCCGGCGTCGTAATTAGATGTTTTTATTAAATAAAGTGCGTGAATAATTCAATGGTTCCAGGCATATTCATTACAGGGACTAATACCGGGGTCGGCAAGACGGCGATCGCCGCTGCCATCCTCCGCCTGCTCGCCGGACAGGAAGTCCGTGCGGTCGGCCTGAAACCCGTCGCCAGCGGCAGCGAGCGCAGCGGGACCGGGCGGGCAAATGCGCAACGCCGACGCGCTCGAGCTGCAGGCTGCGGCGCCCGTGCAGCTGGACTACAAGACGGTGAACCCCTGGTGTTTCGAGCCGGCCATCGCACCACACCTGGCGGCGCAGGAGGCGGGCCAGGACATCGCGCTGCCGGCATTGCTCGAGTGGTACCAGCGGGCGACGGAGTTCGCGGAGTTCGCCGTGGTGGAGGGCGCCGGCGGCTGGCGGGTGCCGTTGCACCCCGAAGGCTTCCTCAGCGACCTGCCCGAGGCCCTGGGACTGGGGGTCATTCTCGTGGTCGGGTGCACGCTCGGGTGCCTCAACCACGCCCGGCTCACCGCGGAGGCCATCCAGGTCAGCGGGCGCTCGCGACTCGTTGGTTGGATCGCGAACGAAATCGACCCGGGATTCGAGCGGAAGGCCGGGAACCTCGCCACGCTCGAAAGGCTGTTGGGCAGTCCGCCGCTCGCCGTCACGCCCTGGAGCGAAGCGCGGTCGTCCTTTGGTAACCCGGTCCTCGACCTGGGCAGCGCGGTGCGCCTGCGGCAGGCGCTGCTCGCCGGGCTGCCGTCCTAGTTGTACAGCGGTAAAGGTGCGGCTGAAGCAAAAATCAGCCTTGTACAGGATGTGCGGAGCGCCGCTGCGAGAGTAGATTCCGGCTCTCGTTCCACCGCCGCCTGCGCGCCCGATGGTCCTTTCCAACCCAGAAATCCAGCCAGCGTCTGCCGCCTACCGCATCGAGCTGGCGCCCAATTGCTCGCTGACGCCGCAGTCGGCGCGATGGTTCGTCGGCGGCCTCGCGGCAGTGACCTTCGCCGATCGCCGGCTACTTTGCGCTGCGCGGCCTGTGGCCCATCCTGCCTTTTGCCGGGCTCGAGATCGGCCTGCTCTGGTGGGCGGTCCGTGCGAGCATGCGGGCGGGCGAGCAGCGTGAACTCATTCTAATTACGGACGATTCCGTGGTGATCGAGCGTCAGTTTCAGACTGAACAGAGCCGGACGGTATTTGCACGCCATTGGGCGACGGTTAAACTGCGCGACCCGCCAGCGGCCCAGCACCCGAGCCGACTCGTGATCGAGTCGCACGGTCGCGCCTGCGAGGTGGGACGTTTCCTCACCGAAGAGGAGCGCCGCGGCCTCGCCGGGCGGCTCCGGCAACTGGTGGGCAAGTCGAGTGAATCCCCTGTGCTGGAAGCGCGGTCGTGAGACCGGTCCGGCGCGCGGGTCTGGCGCGTCCCGTGGACGTGCCGGTTTTAATGACACGGGAGTTTCGGTAGTGCCAACGAAGATGGTGAAGCAGGCCTTTGGGGCCATTTCGGCGACGGCCCTCGCCGCATTGTGGTCGGCCCCCGCCGCCGCGGCCTGGACCCTGAACCTGCGCGCAAGGCGTCACCGAACTGAGCCGCGAAATCTACGGCCTGCACATGCTGATCCTCTGGGTCTGCGTCGTCATCGCCGTGGCCGTGTTCGGCGTGATGATTTATTCGATCGCCACCTTCCGCAAATCGAAGGGCGCGGTCCCCGCCGATTTCGACCACAACACCAAGGCCGAGATCATCTGGACCGTCATCCCGGTAGTGATCCTGGTCGCGATGGCGGTTCCCGCCGCGCGCACGCTGGTGAAGATCGAGGACTCGCGCGGCGCCGAGCTCACGGTCAAGGTGACCGGTTACCAGTGGAAGTGGCAGTACGACTACGTCGACGACGGCGTCGCCTTCTTCTCCACGCTCGCGAGCACCAGCAACGAAGCGCGGCAGCTCGACTCGGGCGTCGACGTGCACCAGGTCGAGAACTACCTGCTCGAAGTCGACAATCCCATGGTCGTGCCGGTCAACACGAAGGTGCGCGTGCTCGTCACCGCAGCCGACGTCATCCACAACTGGTGGGTGCCCGACTTCGGCATGAAGAAAGACGCGATCCCGGGCTACATCAACGAACTGTGGTTCAAGGCCGACAAGGTCGGCACCTACCGCGGCCAGTGCGCCGAACTCTGCGGCCGCGACCACGGCTTCATGCCGGTGGTCGTGCAAGTCGTCGAGCAGGCCGAGTACGACACCTGGCTCGCGGGCCAGAAGGCTGCGCGCCAGGCTGCCGCGACGCCGGCCGCACAGAGGCTGCCGCCGCCGCCCCGACGACGACGAATGCCAACGAGACGACGACGACCGTGCTCGTCGCGAACGCGGAGTAATCGACCAATGAGCGCCAACCACACTCACGGCCACGCCGCCGCGCACGACCACCACGACGACCATGGCCCGGCCAAGGGCATCATGCGCTGGCTGACGACGACCAATCATAAGGACATCGGCACGATGTACCTTATTTTCAGCCTCGTCATGTTCTTCATCGGCGGCTCGATGGCGCTGGTGATCCGCGCCGAGCTGTTCATGCCCGGCATGCAGCTGGTCGATCCCGGCTTCTTCAACACGATGACCACGGTGCACGCGCTGATCATGGTGTTCGGCGCGGTCATGCCCGCGACGGTCGGCTTGGCCAACTGGATGATCCCGCTGCAGGTCGGCGCGCCCGACATGGCGCTGCCGCGCATGAACAACTTCAGCTTCTGGCTGCTGGTGTCGGCGTTCTCGCTGCTGATCCTGTCGCTGTTCATGCCGGGCGGCGGCCCGGCGGCCGGCTGGACGCTGTACCCGCCGCTGGTGCTGCAGACCGGCGATGCGTTCCCGCTCGCGATCTTCGCCATCCATCTCGCGGGCGCCTCGTCGATCATGGGCGCCATCAACATCATCGTCACGATCATGAACCTGCGCGCGCCGGGCATGACGCTGCTGAAGATGCCGCTGTTCACCTGGACGTGGCTGATCACGGCCTACCTGCTGATCGCCGTGATGCCGGTGTTCGCGGGCGCGGTGACGATGCTGCTCACCGACCACTTCTTCGGCACCACGTTCTTCGCGGCGGCCGGCGGCGGCGACCCGGTGCTCTACCAGCACATCTTCTGGTTCTTCGGGCACCCCGAGGTCTACATCATGATCCTGCCCGCGTTCGGGATCGTGTCCGAGATCATCCCGACGTTCTCGCGCAAGAAGCTGTTCGGCTACGACGCGATGGTCTACGCGACCGCCTCGATCGCGTTCCTGTCGTTCATCGTCTGGGCGCACCACATGTTCACGGTGGGCATGCCGCTCGCCGGCGAGATGTTCTTCATGCTGAGCACGATGCTGATCGCCGTGCCGACGGGCGTGAAGGTGTTCAACTGGACCGCGACGATGTGGCGGGGCTCGCTGACGTTCGAACCGCCGATGCTGTTCGCGCTGGCGTTCCTGTTCCTGTTCACGATCGGCGGCTTCTCGGGCCTGATGATGGCCATCGCCCCGGTCGACTTCCAGTACCACGACACGTACTTCATCGTGGCGCACTTCCATTACGTGCTGGTGCCGGGCGCGGTCTTCGCGATCATGGCGGCGGTGTACTACTGGCTGCCGAAGTGGACGGGCCACATGTACGACATGAAGCTCGCGCAACTGGCACTTCTGGACCTCGACGGTGTTCGTGAACCTGCTGTTCTTCCCGCAGCACTTCCTGGGGCTGGCCGGCATGCCGCGCCGCATCCCGGATTACTCGACGCAGTTCGCCGACTGGAACATGGTCTCGTCGATCGGCGCGTTCGGCTTCGGCCTGTCGCAGCTGATCTTCGTCTGGGTGATCATCAAGTGCGCCAAGGGTGGCACGAAGGCCTCGGACCACGTCTGGGAGGGCGCCTACAACCACGGGCTCGAATGGACCGTGCCGTCGCCGGCCCCGTACCACACGTTCGATGAAGCACCGGTCGTCAAGTAAGGACATGACCGAGCGCAACACCACTGTCACTGCCGAGCAACGCCGTCGCGTCCGCCGTACAGCCATCGTGCTGGCGGTGGTCGCGATTGCGATCTACGTGGCCTTCATCGCCTCGGGCGTCATGAGCGCCCGGGGCTGACCCGCGCGGAACCGATCAGACAACGTGAGCGAAACCTCCGCCAAACCGACGACGACGAGCAACCGTTCGCTGACCCGCAGCCTGCTGGTCATGGTGGCGGGCAGTTTCGCGTTCGGCTTCGCGCTGGTGCCGCTGTACGACGTGATCTGCGAAGCCGCGGGCATCCGCGTCAACACGGCGCCGTCGGCGATGCAGGCTTCCACCGCCGGCGCCGGCCGCGAGATCACGCTCGAGTTCATGTCGATGATCCCGCCGGGCAGCGCCTTCGAGCTCACGCCGGAGCAGCGGCAGATGAAGCTGCAGCCCGGCAAGCTCTACGAGGCGAAGTTCCTCGTCAGGAGCCGCGCCGACGTGCCGGTGGTCGGGCAGGCCATCCCGAGCGTCGCCCCGTCGACGACCGCGCGCTACCTGCAGAAGACCGAATGCTTCTGCTTCACGCCGCAGACGTTTGCGGCGGCCGAAGAGCGCGAATTCACGGTGCGCTTCATCGTGGCCCCCGACCTGCCGCAGGAAGTGGACCGCATGACGCTGGCTTATTCGATGTACACGATGCCCGACGCGCAACCCACGCGGGTCGCGGCGGCGGTGCGTAGGGAATAAGGACTAGGGATTAAGGATTGGTGAATAGTAAGTTTGCGCCTGCCGCCTGGGGCCTGCCTCTTGCCAATCCCTAGTCCCTAATCCCTATTCCTTTCCCTTAGTTAACGAAGCTCTCAGACAGTTAAAAGAAGGCACACGCCATGGCTCATGCACACACCGCGCCCGACGCGGGGAAGTACTACATCCCGCACGGCAGCAAGTGGCCCATCGTCGGCTCGGTCTCGCTGTTCGTCATGATGCTGGGCGCGGCCGCGCTGCTTAATGGCGTGAGCATTGCGCCCTTCATCTTCTGGGCGGGCTTCCTGGCCGTCCTCTTCATGTTCTACGGCTGGTTCGGCACGGTGATCAGCGAGAACCAGGCGGGCATGTACAACGAGGGCGTCGACCGCTCGTTCCGCATGGGGATGATGTGGTTCATCTTCTCGGAAGTGATGTTCTTCGCCGCGTTTTTCGGCGCTCTTTACTACGCGCGCCACCTGTCGGTGCCGTGGCTCGGGGGTGAAGGCTCCAGGTTCCTGACCAACCTGTTCCTGTGGCCGGAATTCGAGTCCGCATGGCCCACCAACGGCCCGGCCGCCATCGGTGGCGCGTTCGAGACGATTCCCGCCTTTGGCCTGCCCGCGATCAACACCGCGATACTGCTCACCTCGGGCGTCACCATCACGATCGCCCACCACGCGCTGAAGGCGGGCAACCGCGGCGTGCTCAAGGTTTTCCTGGCGGCGACGTTCCTGCTGGGCTTCGCGTTCGTCATCCTGCAGGCCGAGGAATACATGCATGCCTACCAGGAGCTGAACCTCACGCTCGGCAGCGGCGTGTACGGTTCGACGTTCTTCATGCTCACCGGCTTCCACGGCCTGCACGTGACGATCGGCGCCATCATGCTGTTCGTGATCTGGCTGCGCGTCATGAAGGGCCATTTCACGCCCAAGCAGCACTTCGCCTTCGAGGGCGTGGCCTGGTACTGGCACTTCGTGGACGTGGTCTGGCTCGGCCTGTTCATCTTCGTGTACTGGCTTTGAGAGGAAGGGAATAGGGGTTAGGGAATAGGGATTAGTCGGAGCGCAACTTCGACCAGGTACCTAGATCCTTTCCCCTGCATCAATAAAAAGGCCGGCATTCTCTGCCGGCCTTTTTCAATTGGAAAATAGTTTTGTATGTCTTGGTTTAGAGCTGCATTTTCCGCCGCACGCCTGACTAATCCCTAATCCCTAATCCCTAATCCCTAATCCCTAATCCCTAATCCCTAATCCCTAATCCCTATCCTACCCCTAACCCCTAACCCCTAGCCCCTTCCTCCCGTCCTACCTGACGTGATGCGGCGTGATCAGCCCCGCGTACCACGCGACGAACAGTAAAATGAAGAGCGCCACCGAGAGCGCGATGCGCACGGTCAGTGCGTTGACCATTCGCTTCGATTCGCCCTTGTCGTCCTTCACCAGGTGGAAAAGGCCTGAAGCCAGGCTCAGGACGATGGCGAACAGTACGATGACGATGAGGACCTTGATGAGCATGACGTTTCGGTCTGCTGCGCGATGTGCTCGCGGCGGGAGCGCAGTATAAATGAGCCTGCGGATCGCCAACCGCGAGTTCGCTCCACGCGCGTGGACGGTCCTGCTCACCGGCGCGGCGATGGCTGCGTTCATCTCCCTCGGCTCCTGGCAGCTGGAGCGTGGCCGGGAGAAGCAGGCGCTGGTCCAGGCCTTCCAGCAGGGCCAGCAGTCGAGCGTGGAGCTGGCCGAGGGCGTCGCTTTCGATGCCCTGCCGCGCTACCAGCACGTGAGCGCCAAGGGTCACTACGAGCCCGACCAGCAGGTGCTGCTCGACAACATGCCCTCGCAGGCCGGCAAGCCGGGGTACCGGGTGCTCACGCCCTTGCGCCGCTCGGGCAGTGACCGGCTGCTCCTCGTCGACCGCGGCTGGGTTCCGCTCGGTACATCGCGTGCGTCGTTGCCCGACGTCACGGTAGCCGCAGACGTTCGCACCGTGTGGGGTCGGCTGGATGCGCTGCCGGCACCCGGGGTTCGCGTCGGCGAGGCCGGCACGGCCGGCGATACGAACTGGCCCCGCGTGCTGAACTTCCCGCAGCAGGCCGACCTGGAGCGCGCACTCGGCCAGCCCGTCGAGGCCCGGATCCTGCTGCTCGATCCCGCTGCCCCCGACGGTTTCGAGCGCGCCTGGCGTCCCGCCATGCGCTTCGGGCCCGAACGCCATTACGGTTACGCAGTCCAATGGTTCGCCTTCGCCATCGTGGCCCTGGTCATCTTCATCGCCCTCAACCTGCGTCGTGTCGACGCAGGCACGGCTTCAACGACGGACTCCACAGACCCCATGAACTCGTCGAACGCAGACACCCAGCGCCGGCGCGGCCGCCGCCAGCTCGTGTTGCTGGCCGCACTGTTTTTCGTACCGCTGGCGCTCGCTTTCTGGCTGTACTACGGCGGCACGGGGTGGCGCCCCGAGGGCGGCACCAACAAGGGCGACCTGATCGACCCCGCAGTGCCCTTGCCGGCCGTGGCGCTCGCCAGGCTCGACGGCACGCGCACGGCCCCTGATTTCCTGCAGGGCAAGTGGACGGTCGCATACCTCGGCGATGGCGCGTGTGACGAGCGCTGCCGCAAGGCTCTCTATCTGTCGCGGCAGTCGCGCATCGCCCTCAACAAGGACATGGACCGTGTGCAGCGCGTATTCCTCGCGACGAGTCCTGCGGTCGACAGCGCCTTCATGAACGCCGAACATCCCGACCTGGCGATTGCGCTGCTGGGAACCGATGCAGACTCGGCGGCGCTGCTCGCGAAATTCCCGGCACTGGGCGGCACGCCCGCGGCGACAGCGGGCCGGCTCTACGTGATCGATCCCCTCGGCAACCTCGTCCTCAGTTATTCTGCTGCGGCACCCGACAAGGCCTTGCTGACCGACGTCAAGAAACTGCTGCGGCTCTCGCATATCGGGTGAAATCGCTGTGAGACCCAGGAACCGGCTGCCCACCTTCCGCAAGCTGTGCCTCTTCGGCACGGTGCTCGCGCTCTGCGTCATCGTGCTTGGTGCGTACGTCAGGCTGAGCCACGCCGGTCTCGGTTGCCCGGACTGGCCGGGCTGCTACGGCCACCTGACGGCCGGCGAGGCTGCGCAGAACCAGCAGGCCGTGAATGCGGCCTATCCCGACCGGCCCATCGAGTACCACAAGGCACTCAAGGAGATGCTGCACCGGTACCTCGCCGCCGCACTGGGGTTCGTGATCCTGGTGATCGCCGCGCTCGCCTGGCGCAACCGGTACGATTCGCAGCAGCCGGTCCGCATGCCACTCGCACTGGTGGCATTGGTGATCTTCCAGGGGATGCTCGGCATGTGGACGGTGACGCTGCTGCTCAAGCCGGCCATCGTGTCGGCCCACCTCATGGGCGGCCTCACGACCATGTCGCTGCTGTGGTGGATGTCGCTGCAGACCGCCCGCCGCTCGCGCCCCAAGGCCGAAAACAGCCTGCGCCGGTGGGCCATCTTCGGCCTGGTCGTCCTCACCGTACAGATCCTGCTGGGTGGCTGGGTCAGCACCAATTACGCCGCCGTCGCGTGCCCGGACTTCCCGACCTGCCAGCGCTCGTTCTGGCCGAGCATGGATTTCAAGGACGCCTTCGTCCTCTGGCGCGGTCTCGGCATCGATTACGAGGGCGGCGTGCTCGACCATCCTGCGCGCGTCGCGATCCACTTCACGCATCGCCTCGGTGCCATGATCGCGGCGCTCGTGCTTGGCTTCGTGGCCTGGCGTGCCATCCGCAACGGGCAGTCCCGCGGCGTGCGCGCAGCAGGCATCGCACTGGCGGTCACCCTGGCTGCGCAGCTGCTCGTGGGCCCGGTCATGGTCCTGAAGACGTTCCCGCTGCCGCTCGCCACGGCGCACAACGCCGTCGCGGCACTGCTGGTGCTGGCCATGGTGGCGCTGCTGCGGTTCCTCCACCCGCCCCGGGGCTCCGGAATCTACTGATCCGGACGTCCGCGCCGCGCCCGTGACCGCTTCCCCGGGCGCCCCGCCGTCCGGGGACGGTACAATCGCGCTCCCCATGAACTCCACCCGCCCTACTGTCGCACCCGCCGCCGTGGCCACCTGGCGCGACTACTACGAACTCGGCAAGCCGCGGGTCGTGGCGCTGATCGTCTTCACGGCCGTCGTCGGCATGTTCCTCGCCGTGCCCGGCATGCCGCCGTGGCCGGCCCTGCTCTATGGCACGCTGGGCATCGGTCTCGCCGCTTCCAGTGCCGCGGCGATCAACCACGTCGTCGACCGCAAGTTCGACGAGAAAATGGCGCGCACGATGAATCGCCCGATCCCGACCGGCCACGTCACCACGCACCAGGCGTTGACGTACGCCGGCATCATCGGCGTGGTATCGATGATCGTGCTGTGGCTGCTGGTGAACCCGCTCACTGCGGTGCTCACGTTCCTGTCCCTGATCGGCTACGCGGTCCTCTATACCGTGTGGCTCAAGCACGTCACACCGCAGAACATCGTGATCGGCGGGGCCGCGGGCGCCGCGCCGCCCGTGCTGGGATGGACCGCGGTGACCGGCTCGGCCGACCCGCATTCGCTGCTGCTGTTCCTGATCATCTTCGCGTGGACGCCGCCGCACTTCTGGGCGCTCGCGATCGCGCGCCGCAAGGATTATGCGAAGGCCGGCATCCCGATGCTGCCCGTGGCGTACGGCGTCGAGTTCACGCAGCTGCACATCCTGCTGTACACGATCCTGCTGTTCATCGTGACGCTGCTGCCGTATCTCACCGGCATGAGCGGCCTCATCTACCTTGCGGCCGCGGTCGTGCTCGGGGTGATCTTCATGCGTTATGCCGTGGCGATGCGCAAGCCCGAGGCGCCGGACCAGCTGCACATGCAGGCGTTCCGTTTCTCGATCAACTACCTGATGCTGCTTTTCGCCGCGCTGCTGCTCGATCACTACCTGATGATCCGGCCCTGACGGCACGATGGCCGGACGCTCCTCGCACTTCGCCGCGCCGCTGCTGCTGGCCGTCATCACCGGCCTGATCGTCTACGTCTCGCTGTATCCCTTCCGCTTCGAACTCGACGGCCCCAGCCTGCACGAGGCACTGCGCACGCTGACCTGGGCGCGCGCCGGTCGCGGCGACATGCTCAACAACGTCCTGCTGTACGTGCCGTTCGGCTTCTGCGTCGCGCTGGTCATCGAGCCGCGCTGGGGTCGCATGGCAGGCATCGTCGCGGGCACGTTGCTCGGCCTGCTGCTGTCGTTTGGCCTCGAGTTGCTGCAGGCGTCGGTGGCCATTCGCGTCTCGAGCCTGCGCGACCTGGCGCTTAACGCCGCGGGCTCGCTGCTCGGCACGATGCTCGGCACCATCTACCACGCACTCGGCAGCCGGGTGACGCCGCAGGGCACGCCACGCAGTCGCTCAGCCTTCGTCGCGATGTCGATCCTGGTGCTGTGGTTGCTCGAGCGCCTGTGGCCACTGGTGCCGGATCCGGGCCTGCGTCAGCTCAAGCGCGCCGTGCGTCCGCTGCTCACGCCGCACGTCGACTGGATGTCGGTCGTGGGCTTCATCGTCGGGTGGCTCGTCGTCGCCCAGGTCGTGTTCGGACTCGTGCGCAAGCAGCGTGCGATGGACGTCTTTCTGATCCTGATCGCGACTGTGCTGGTGGGTCGCGTGTTCGTCAGCGGCAGCACGCTCGACATCGACGAGATCGCGGCGATTGCGCTGTTGCTGCCGCTGCTGGTGCCGGTCAGCCGCCTCGACGATGGCGCGCGTTCGACGCTGTTCGCGGTGTTGCTCGGCGTGTGGCTCGCCTGGGCGGCCGTGCGCCCTTTGCTGCAGGGTGCGACTGTCCTCGCCGTCGATGCACCGGCCCTGCGCGAGATGCTGTTGCGCAGCGTGCCGCCGCCGCCGTTGCTCGCCAACAAGGCGTTCAGTTACCTCTCCCTGGGCTGGCTGCTTACTGGCGCTGGACTCGTTCCACATGTGGCAGCCGGCATGGTTGCGTTGTTCGTACTGCTGCTCACGCTGCTGCAGCTCGGCATGCCTGCGCCCGCTTACGGCTGGGTCGACCTGTTGCTGGCAGGCGCCGCCGGCTGGGTGGTAGCGCGCTGGATGCCGCAGCGCTAGCCAGCCCAAGGGCACGCTTGGATGATGCCGCTGGCTGGCCGCCCGTCAAAGCGGCGGTGAATCGTTGCCCAGCATCAGCTTGCGCACCAGTGGCACCGGGCCACTGTACGACAGGAACGCGTCGTGGAAGTCGCGCAGCGTCGCTTGCGGATGGACGGCCAGCCAGTCGTCGCGCAGCTGCATGATCATCAGCTTGCCCAGGGTGTAGTTGAGATACGCGGGGTCGTACGTGCCGCGCAACGCCTGTTGCCGGGCATTGCCAGGGTCGGCGAGCGCATCGATGAAGACCTGCTCGGACTGCGCCACCGTCATGCCCTGCGTGTGCAGGCCGATCGCGGACACGAACCGGGCGTTGCGACGCAGCGCCGACAACAACTGCCCGACCTGCCACTCCGGACTGCCCTGGCGCAGGCCCTCGTCTTTCATCATTTCTTCCGTGTAGTGCGCCCAGCCTTCCGTGTAGGCGTAGCTCTGGAACAGCTGCGCCACCTTTGACGGATTGCGGTTCACGTGCAGGAAATGCAGGAAATGGCCCGGCCACACCTCGTGCACCGACGTCGACAGCAGCGTGCCCTCGCCGCCCACGTACTTCGCCTGCTCGGCCGGCGTCCAGCGCGGATCCGGCGGCGCGATGTAATAGACGCCGGGCACGTCCTTGCTTTCGTACGGACCGGGCGTGTTGATGTAGGCGAAGTTCTGCGCGTTGTACGGCGGCGCGGCTTCGACCAGTGCCTGCTCCGGCCCCGGGATCGTCACGATGCCCTTGGACGCGACGAAATCGCGCAGCTCCGGCAACTGCCGGCGTGCGGCAGCGACCGAGCCGCCCTCGGGCTTGTGCGAGTTCGCCTTGTCCGCGCATTCGCGCAGGGTCTTGCCCGGGGCGTACGTCGCACACACGTTGCGCAACGCCGCCAGGTTGCGCTCCATGTCCGCCTGGCCGATCTGCTGCAGCCGCGCGAGCGGCACGTCAACGTGCTCGGTCGCGGCCACCATGCGCGAGAACAGTTGCGGCCCCAGCGCGTAATCCTGCGTGGCGCGCTTGCGTTCAGTCACGAGCCAGTCGGCGAGTTCCTGCATCGCCTTCGCGGCACCGGCATTCGCGTCAGCCAGCTGCTGCTGCAGCTTGGGGTCCTTGATGTCGGCAAAGACGGCCGTGACATCCGTGGCGTAGAACTGGGCGAAGCCGCCGAACGCGTTGATGCCGTACTCGATCCAGGGCGCCGGCATGGGCGTGCGCAGGTTCGCCCGGATCTGCGCGGCCGCGCGCGGCACCTCGCGCGCATAGGCGATGTACGCGCGCATGCGGGTCTCGAGCGGCGCGTAGGGCTTGCTCAGGTAGATCTCCGGATCGAGCAGGCCGAGGTAGTACGCGGGATTGCGGCGCGGCCATTCGGCTTCCTTCTTCCAGAACAGCTCGACGTCGAGCGCAGCCAGCAGATAGGCACGCTCGCGCTGGCGCGATTCCGACAAGGTGGCCGGGTCGATGGCCTGGATGCGGGCCCGCGCCGCTTCGACCCGCGCGAGGTCCTGGCGCAGGGCGGCCTCGCTCAGGTCGGGCAGCTGCCCGTCGAATTCATGGCGGCCGGCATACACGGCCGTCACGGGGTTGGCCGCGAAATGCCCGGCGATGAACTGCGCCACGTCCGCATCCCAGGCGGCGTCGGCCGTCGGCGCGGCGGTCCGCGCGGAAGCAGGGCTCATGCCGCAGGCCCATGTCGCCATGACCAGCAATGGCAGCAGGCGGGTCAGTCGCAGCGTGGCAGGTGGGCGCATGAGTCGATTCCTGTGAATGCGGTCGGGCAGAAGGGATGCCGGACTCGGTACTTTACGCGAGGCGAGCGGGAGTCCTGTAGAATCCGCGGCCTTCCGATGGACGTATCCCACATTCTTGCGCCGCTGAACGACGCGCAACGGCAGGCCGTGAGTGCCCCGCTGTTGCCCACCCTCGTGCTGGCGGGCGCCGGCAGCGGCAAGACGCGCGTCCTCACCCACCGGGT
Source organism: uncultured Gammaproteobacteria bacterium (assembly GCA_963746325.1). Lineage (GTDB taxonomy): Bacteria > Pseudomonadota > Gammaproteobacteria > Steroidobacterales > Steroidobacteraceae > RPQJ01. The sequence goes on from CAVVBC010000005.1 coordinate 807,128, forward strand.
CGAGTGGCTGGTGCAGGTCGAGGGCGTGTCGCCGCACGGCATCCTTGCGGTCACCTTCACCAACAAGGCCGCGGCCGAGATGCGTCACCGCATCGAGACTCAGCTCGGCCTGCCTTCGGCGCCGCTCTGGATCGGCACCTTCCACGGCATCTGCCACCGCTTGCTGCGCCTGCACTGGCGCGAGGCGGGGTTGCCACAAGGTTTCCAGATCCTGGACGGCGAGGACCAGCAGCGCCTGGTCAAGAAGATCATCAAGGGACTGGGGCTGGACGACACCCGCTGGGTGCCGCGCGAGGTGACGTGGTTCATCAACGCGCAGAAGGACGAAGGCCTGCGGCCGAAGCACCTCAAGGACGACGGCGATCCGACGCGCCGGCAGCTCATCAAGCTGTACGAGGCGTACGAGGAAACCTCGCGCCGCAACGGCGTGGTCGACTTCGCCGAGCTGCTGCTGCGCTGCTACGAGATCCTGCGCGATGCGCCGGGGCTCGGCGATCACTACCGCGCGCGCTTCGCCCATGTCCTGGTCGACGAGTTCCAGGACACCAATACCATCCAGTACAACTGGATGAAGATGCTGGTGGGTTCGACCAGCGTGCCCTACGTCGTGGGCGACGACGACCAGTCGATCTACCGCTGGCGCGGTGCGCGGGTCGAGAACCTGCAGCAGTACCGCAAGGATTTCAACGACGTGCAGCTGTTCCGGCTCGAGCAGAACTACCGCTCGACCGGCAACATCCTCGACGCTGCCAACGCGATCATCGGCAACAACAGTGGCCGCATCGGCAAGAAACTGTGGACGAGCGAAGGCAAGGGCGCGCCGATCCGGCTGTTCCGCGCCTACAACGAGCGCGACGAGGCCGAGTTCGTCATCGGCAGAATTCGCGAATGGATCGCCCGCGGCGGCAAGCGTGCCGACAACGCCATCCTGTACCGCTCGAACGCCCAGTCGCGCGTGTTCGAGGAATACCTGCTGGCCGCACGCATCCCGTACCGCGTCTACGGCGGCCTGCGCTTCTTCGAGCGCCAGGAAATCAAGGACGCCCTGGCGTACCTGCGCCTGATCTCGAACCGCGACGATGACGCCTCGTTCGAGCGCGTGGTGAACCTGCCGACGCGCGGCATCGGCGCGCGCACGCTCGAGGTGCTGCGGGCCCATTCCCGCGAGCACTCCAGGTCGATGTGGCAGTCTGCATTCGAATGCAACGAAGACCTCGGCACCAAGGCCGTCTCGTGCCTGCAGGCATTCCTGACGCTGGTCGAGAAGCTCGATGCGGAAACGCAGGGGCTGCCGCTGCACGAGCAGGTCGACCACGTGATCCAGGCCAGCGGGCTCATCGGCCACTATCAGAAAGAAAAGGCCGACAAGGGCGAAGCCCGCCTCGAGAACCTCGACGAACTGGTGAGTGCCGCGCGCGGCTTCGAGCCCGACGACACGGACATGCCCCCGTTGATGGCCTTCCTCTCGCACGCCGTGCTCGAATCCGGCGAGGGCCAGGCGGAGGCGTGGGAGGATTGCGTGCAGATGATGACGCTGCACTCGGCCAAGGGGCTCGAGTTCCCGGTCGTGTTCCTGGCCGGCCTCGAGGACGGCCTGTTTCCGCACCAGCGTTCGGTCATGGACGTGCACGGCCTCGAGGAAGAGCGCCGGCTCTGTTACGTGGGCTGCACCCGCGCCATGCGCCAGCTCTATGTGACCTACGCCGAGCAGCGTCGCATGCATGGCATCGACAACTTCGGCGCACCCGTCGCGCTTCCTGGCCGAGATTCCGGTTGAACTGATCGAGGAAGTGCGTCCGAAGGTACAGGTGTCGCGCCCGGTGTACTCGCCCCAGTCACGGCACGTGCCGCAGCAGCAGGCTACCCGGCCGGCCGGCAGCAACCTGTCGATGAGCGGGCGGCGCTTCCAGGACGAGACTGCGCCGGGCGGCCTCAAGCTCGGGCAGCGGGTGCGCCATGCCAAGTTCGGCGACGGGGTGGTCCTGAGCCTGGAAGGCCAGGGCACCAATGCCCGGGTGCAGGTGAATTTCGAACGCCAGGGCACCAAGTGGCTGATGCTCGGATACGCCAACCTTGAAGCGGTTTGAGCGTTTCTAGGGGGCTGACTCGGTTTCGCACTAGAATGGCGCGCAGCCCCACAGGTCCTTAAAGCTTGAAAATCATCATCCTCGGGGCCGGCCAGGTCGGCCGGACGGCGGCGTACCACCTGGCCCGCGAAGAGGCCAACGACGTTACGGTCGTCGATACCGACGAGCGGTTGCTGCGCGACCTCCAGGACCGCATCGACATCCGCACCGTCCAGGGCAACGCGGCGAGTCCGCGCACGCTCGAGACGGCGGGCGCGCGCGACGCCGACATGCTCGTCGCCCTGACCAACAGCGACGAAACCAACATGGTCGCGTGTCACGTGGCGTGGAGCCTGTTCGGCACCAGGACCAAGATCGCGCGCATCCGCTCCCGCGACTATACGAAGCAGGCGAACCTGTTCGTGTCGACCGAAGGGGCCGAGGCGCCGACGGGGTTTTCCGGCTTCGCGGTAGACATGTACCTGAGTCCCGAGGAAGCCGTCACCGCCTACATCGAGCGACTGATCCGCTACCCGGGCGCGCTGCAGGTCGTCGATTTCGCCGAGGGCAGGGTGCGGCTCGTGGGACTCAAGGCCCTGAAGGGCGGCGCGCTGGTCGGCCGCCCGATCCGCGAGCTGAAAGGCCACATGCGCAACAGCGAAGCGCGCGTGGCGGCGATGTATCGCGACGGCGAAAGCGTCGAGCCCGACGGCGACACGGTGATCCAGGACGGCGACGAGGTGTTCTTCGTCGCCGCCACGCAGGACATCCGTGCCGTCATGAAGGAGATGCAGAAGCTCGAGGACCCGGTGAAGCGCGTCGTCATCGCAGGCGGCGGCAACATCGGCTACCGGCTCGCGCAGACGCTCGACGACGAGAACCAGGTCAAGGTGATCGAGCGCGACAGCAAGCGCGCGCGCCAGATCTCGGAGACGCTGCGCAACGCCATCGTGCTGGTGGGAGACGCGGCGGACGAGGAGCTGCTGGTCGAGGAAAACATCGACAGCGTCGACGTGTTCTGCGCGCTGACCAACTCCGAGGAAGCCAACATCCTCTCGGCCATGCTCGCCAAGCGGCTGGGCGCGCGGCGCGTGATGGCGCTGATCAGCCGGCCCGCGTATGCGGATCTCACGCAGAAAGGCTCGATCGACGTGGCGATCTCGCCGCAGACCGTGACCATCGGCTCGCTGCTCGCGTACGTGCGGCGTGGCGACGTGGTGCAGGTGCACTCGCTGCGGCGCGGCGCCGCCGAAGCGATGGAAACCATCGCGCACGGCCTGCGCGGCGGCAAGGTGGTCGGGCGCCCGATCGAGGACATCCGCCTGCCCGAAGGCGCGAAGATCGTGACGCTGGTGCGCGGCGAGCAGGTGATCATGGCGCACCACGACACCGTGATCGAGAACGGCGATCACGTGATCCTGTTCCTCTCGGACAAGCGCCACGTGGAACAGGTCGAGCGCCTGTTCCAGACCTGAGCCGGCCCGCTACGCGCAGTCGCTCCGTGCTTGCCGTACTCAACGTCCTCGGGTCTATGCTGATGCTGTTCAGCGTCACCTACCTGCTGCCGATCGTGACGTCGCTGATCTACGCCGACGGGCTGCTGGTCGACTTCGTCTATGCAGCGGTGGATTCCTGGCGGTCGGCGCCGGCCTCGTCGCCCTCACGCGACGGCACAAGCGCGAGTTGCGTTCGCGTGACGGCTTCCTGCTCGTCACGCTCGGCTGGATTTTCATGTCGGCTATCGCCACGGTGCCGTTGCTGATCGCGCTGCCGGGCCTGACCTTCACCGATGCGTTCTTCGAGACGATGTCGGGCCTCAGCACGACGGGCGCGACCGTGCTGACCGGTCTCGATAACATGGCGCCTTCACTGAACTGTGGCGACACGCACTGCAACTGGTACGGCGGCATGGGCATCATCGTGCTCGTGGTCGCGATCCTGCCGATGCTCGGCGTCGGCGGCATGCAGCTCTACAAGGCCGAGACGCCGGGTCCGGTCAAGAACGAGAAGCTGACGCCGCGCATCACGCAGACCGCCAGCGCGCTCTGGTTGGTCTACCTGCTGATCACGATTGCATGCATCCTCAGCCTGTAGGCTTGCCGGCATGAACTGGTTCGACGCTGTCTGCCACGCGTTCGCGACGCTCGCGCTGGGCGGATTCTCGACTTACGACGCCAGCGTCGGCGCATTTCGACTCGGTGGCGATCGAAGTCGTGCTGATCGTTTTCATGCTCATAGCTGCCATGAATTTCGCACGGCATTTCATTGCCTGGCAGCAGAAGAGCCTGCGCACGTACTGCGACCGACATCGAAGCCAAGGCGATGCTCGTCATCATCGCCGTCGCACCGTGGGCGTCGCTCTGTATATCTGGCTGCACGGCGTTTACCCGGACTTCTGGGCGGCACTGCGCCACATGGCGTTTAACCTGGTCTCGTATCGCGACGGACTGCGGCTTCGTCAGCCAGGACTACGCTGCGTGGCCGATGTTCGCGCCGATGGTCATCCTCATGCTCTCCTGCTACTGCGCAAACACCGGGTCGACGGGCGGCGGCATCAAGATGTTCCGCACGCTCGTGCTGTTCCGGCAGGCGCAGCGGCGAACTGTTCCTGCTCGTCCACCCGGCAGCCGTCACGCCGGTGAAGATCGGGCAGCAGGTGGTCGCCAACAAGATCGTCTTCGCCGTACTCGCGTTCGTGGTGCTGTACTTCGGCACCGTGGTAACCTTGACCTTCCTGCTGCTGGCCAGCGGGCTCGACTTCATCAGCGCGTTCTCCGCGGTGATCGCGTGCATCAACAACGCCGGCCCGGGCCTCGGCGTGGTCGGGCCCGCCAGCAACTATCAGGGGCTGACAGACTTCCAGACCTGGATCTGCTCCTTGGCCATGCTGCTCGGCCGCCTCGAGATCTTCTCGATGCTGGTTCTTGTTCACGCCGACGTTCTGGCGCAAATAAGCGGGAGCCCATGCCGAAGAAGCGCAAACTCAAAGCCACGACCCGCCGCAAGCTGCAGCGCGGCTTCGCGCTCATCGCGCTGCTGGGCCTGCTGGCCGCAATCGTGCTGGTCGCCGTGCTCGACCGCCGCGTCACGCAGCAGTTCGAAGGCCGTCGCTGGACGCTGCCGGCACGCGTGTATGCGCAACCACTCGAGTTGTACGTCGGACAGAGTCTCTCCGCCGCTCGCTTCGCCCAGGAACTCGCCCGCCTGGGTTACCTGGCACAGGTGCCGGTCGACCGGCCGGGCACGTTCCGGCGCAAGGGCGAAACGGTCGACGTGTTCGTGCGCGATTTCCGCTTTTCGGACGAGCAGCAGGCTGCGCAGAAACTGCGGCTGGGGTTCGACGGCGAGACGGTCACCGCGCTCACGAACGCAGCCGGCACCGACGTGCCGGTGTACCGCCTCGACCCGCTGCTGATCGGCAGCATTTTCCCGATCCACGGCGAGGACCGCATCATCGTGTCCCCGACCGAGGTGCCCGCGTTGCTGCCCGAGGCGCTGAAGGCCGTCGAGGACCGCAAGTTCGAAAGCCATCACGGCGTGAACCCGCTCGCGATCCTGCGCGCGCTGTTCGTCAACGTGCGTGCGGGCCAGGTCGAGCAAGGCGGCAGCACGCTCACGCAGCAGCTGGTCAAGAGCTACTTCCTCGACAGCCGGCGCACCCTGCGGCGCAAGGGCGAGGAAGCGGTGATGGCGTTCATTCTCGAATCACGGTTCGAGAAGGCGGACATCATGAACGCGTACATCAACGAAATTTACCTCGGACAGGACGGCAGGCGCGCCGTCCACGGCTTCGGCCTCGCGAGCCAGTTCTATTTCGGCAAGCCGCTCAGCGAACTGAAGCTGCCCGAGATCGCGCTGCTGGTCGCGATCGTGCGCGGGCCGTCGTACTACGATCCGCGCCGGCACGAGCAACGCGCGCTCGAGCGACGCAACCTGGTGCTCAAGGTGCTGGCCGAACAGGGCGTCGTAAAGCCCGAAGAAGCCGCGCGCGCAGCCAAGGCGCCGCTCGGCATCACCGACACGGCGGGTCGCTCGGCGAATTACTTCCCGGCCTTCCTCGACCTGGTGCGTCGCCAGTTGCGCGAGGACTACCAGGAGCAGGCCCTCACTGAAACGGGCCTCACCGTGTTCAGCACGCTCGACCCGCTGCTGCAGGAGAAGGCCGAGCAAGCACTCAGCGCCGAGCTCGAGCGGCAGGACAAGGGCGGCCGCAAGGCTGCGCGTGGTCTCGAGGGCTCGATGGTGGTCACGACGCCGCAGACCGGCGAGGTCGTCGCGGTCGTCGGTGGACGTCGCGCCTCGTTCGATGGCTTCAATCGCGCGCTCGACATGAAGCGACCGATCGGCTCGCTGGCCAAGCCGATGGTGTATCTCGCGGCGCTGCAGTCGGGCAACTTCACGCCCGCGTCGGTGGTCATGGACGAACCCATCGAGCTCAAGCTCGAAAGCGGCGACCTGTGGAAGCCGAACAACTACGACCGGAAGATCCACGGCCAGGTGACGCTGGTGCGCGCGCTGACGCAGTCGTACAACCTGGCGACGGTCAACCTCGGGCTCGAAGTCGGCCTCGGCCCCATCGCCAAGACCTACGTGCAGCTGGGTCTCGCCGAAGCACCGCCCAGGTATCCGTCCATCATGCTCGGCACCGCGCAGCTGAACCCGGTCGAAGTGGCACAGATGTACAACACGCTGGCCAACGGCGGGTTCCGCTCGCCGCTGCGCGCCGTGCGCGCGGTCATCGACGAGGAAGGCAAGGCGCTCAAGGCGCCCGAGCTGGAGGTGACCGAAGCCGCGCCTGCAGAAGCGGTGTACGCGTTGAACCGCATGCTGATCGAAGTGTTCGAACGCGGCACGGCGCGCCCGGCGCGCAAGGCGCTGCCGCCGAACCTGGTCGTCGCCGGCAAGACCGGCACGTCGAATGACTACCGTGACAGCTGGTTCGCGGGGTTTTCGGGCGGTCACGTGATCGTGGTGTGGATGGGTCACGACGACAACGCACCGACGGGCCTGACCGGCACGACCGGCGCGCTGCAGGCCTGGACCCGCCTGATGGCGTCGATCACGACGACCTCGTTCGAGCCGCTGATGCCCGAAGCGGTCGAGGACCGCTGGATCGAGTACTACTCGGGGCTCGAAACCTCGCCCTACTGCTCGGGCTCGGCCGTGAGCATGCCGTTCGAGCTGGGCACGGTCCTCAATCCCAGCCCGTCCTGCCCACCGAGCACCACGCAGGAGGAGGCTGCGCTGATGCAGCCGTTGTTGCAGGACGCCCCGAACGAGGCGGACGTCCCGCTTCCGGGCACGGGCAGCGAACCCTCAGCCAATCCGCCTTGATCTGCGGCGCGAGGGGGCCGGACAATCCCTGCCGAGGTACCCCGAATGCTGCCGTTGATGCGAACCGTCGCCGCCTTTGCCCTGCTCGCATCTGCCGGCTGCAGCCTGCAGCCGTTCCAAACCGAGCCGACCCCCGCGCCCCCGCGCTCGTCGCCCGCCGGCAGCGGTCCCGGTCATCCCGGAGCCCCCGACGGTCACCTCGACCATGCCGACCGAACCGGTCGTACAGGGACCGGCGCCGTCGATCCCGGTGCCGCGCGAGCGGCCGCGTGTGGCGCCGGCAACGCTGAGCCCGGCGAGCAGCGCGCTGGTCACGCTGTCGCAGAATCAGCGCAAGAAGGGCGACCTGCCCGGCGCGGCGGGCTCGCTGGACCGCGCCTTGCGGATCGAACCGGGCAACCCGCTGCTGTGGATCGAGATGGGCCGGCTGCGCATGGACCAGCGCAATTACGCGCAGGCCGAAGCCATGGGTCGCAAGGCATTGTCGATGGCCCCCGGGGACAACCGCACCCAGTCGAGCGCCTGGCAACTCATCGCCGACTCGCTGCGGGCTCGCGGCAAGAACCCTGCAGGCGCAGGAAGCACTGGATCGCTCAAAAGAGCTTGTATCCAAATGAGGACGGCTATGGAATTCCATTCCTAGGCCATATTCCTGTTATTTTTTCATACCATAGCCCACTTCGGCAAAATTCACCTGCATGAGCATGGCTTTCTCGATCGATTAAGCAGTGAAGTGGGATTGATAGAGTAGATAATTAAATCGTGATCCTGCTTATTCAACGTGTTTCTGAAGCTTCGGTACGGGTTGAGAAGCGCTTGTGGGCCAGATTGGTCCAGGCTTGCTGGCTTTCGTGGCCGTGGAGCCCGGTGATGACGACGCCACGGCCCGCCGTCTGGTCGAGCGAGCCGTGGCTTACCGGGTGTTCGAGGATGCCGCAGGCAAGATGAACTTGAGCCTCGCCGAGGTGGGCGGCGAGCTGCTGCTGGTCTCGCAGTTCACGCTGGCCGCGGACACGCGCAAGGGTTTGCGCCCGAGCTTCACCACGGCCGCGCCACCGGAACTCGGCCGCGAACTGTTCGAGCGGGTGGTGACTCATGCCCGGGCGGCGCTGCCCGGGAAGGTCGCCACGGGCCGCTTCGGCGCCAACATGAAAGTTGCGCTGGTGAACGACGGTCCCGTCACGTTCTGGCTGCGGTTTTCCGCAGCCGGTGCAAACGAGTCGTCATGACGATTGTCGTATGATGGCGGCCCCTCATTGCGGGCCCCGGAGAACTCCATGGGTATTGGTTTTCGCGAACTTCTCATCATCCTGGCGATCGCGCTCGTCCTGTTCGGGGCCAAGAAGCTGAAGAACGTCGGCTCGGACCTCGGTTCGGCCGTGCGTGGCTTCAAGAAAGCCATGAACGATGGCGAGGACGAGCAGAGCAAGCAGCTGACCGACCTGACCGGCGGGCACCGACAAGGACGCCGAGTTCAAGGAACGTTCGGCTGCGCCGGCCGACTCGGACCGCAAGACGGGCTGAGCCCGGCGGCATGTTCGAGGTCGGCTTCACCGAGATCGTACTGATCTTCGGCATCGCGCTGCTGGTGCTGGGGCCGGCGCGGCTGCCGAAGCTGGCGGCCGACCTGGGCCGCTGGGCCGGGCGAGCCCGCACGATGGCCCGGCAACTGCGTACCCAGCTCGAGCAGGAAACGCAGTTCGATCCCCTGAAGGACATCAGGTCGGCCATGGACGCGCCGTCGAACACCATCCACCCGGCGCCCGCGCCGCCCGCTGCGGCGGCCGACGCCGACTCGCGCTCGGCTCCGGCGCAGGCGGCAGAAAGCGTTTCGCCGCCGGTGGGTGCGCCAGATCGCTGCGCTGGCGGACCCCGTGAATTCCCCACCGGACGCTGACGGCGTCACCGGACAAGACGGTCGCTGATGAGCCAAAGCACGGGTGAAGGCGAGCCGTTGGCGGAAGGCACGCTCGTCTCGCACCTGCTGGAGCTGCGAGACCGCCTGCTGCGCTCGGTCATCGCGGTAACGATCTGCTTCGTGCCGCTGGCCTTCTTCCAGAACGAGCTGTTCACTCTCGTCGCCAAGCCCTTGATCGACAAGTTGCCGGAAGGCACTTCGCTCATCGCGACCAGCGTCGTGTCGCCGTTCATGGCGCCCCTCAAGCTCTCGCTGATCTGCGCCATCTTCCTGGCCATGCCCTACGTGCTGCTGCAGATCTGGGGGTTCGTGGCACCCGGCCTGTACAAGCGCGAGCGGCGCTTCGCGCTGCCGATGATCGTCTCGAGCATCGTGCTGTTCTATGCGGGCATGGCGTTCGCCTACTACGTGGTCTTTCCGCTGATGTTCCAGTTCCTGGCGACCACGACGCCGGTCGGCGTGAAGATGATGACCGACATCGCGAACTACCTGGACTTCGTGCTGCTGCTGTTCCTCGCGTTCGGCATCGCGTTCGAGATGCCGGTGGCGGTGGTGCTGCTGGTGGTGACGGGCCTGGTGAAGATCGACACGCTCACCCGCAACCGCGGCTACGTGATCCTGGGAATATTCGTCCTCGCCGCGTTCCTGACGCCGCCCGATGCCGTGTCGCAGAGCTTCATGGCCGTCCCGATGTACCTGCTGTACGAGGCAGGCATCGTGTTCGCGCGCATGATCCAGAAGAGCCGCGGCGTCGACGCGCCCGCCCCGTCCGAAGGCTGAGCCCGCACCATGCTGGGAGGCCATCCGCGCGCGCTCGCGACGCTGTTCTTCACCGAGATGTGGGAGCGCTTCACGTTCTACGGCATGCGCGCCCTGCTCGTGCTGTTCCTGGTCGATGCAGTCGAGTCCGGCGGCTACGGCCTCGACGACAAGACGGCCACTGCGATCTACGGCCTCTACACGGCGGCGGTATTCATGGCCGCGCTGCCCGGCGGCTGGATTGCCGACCGGCTGATCGGCGCGCAGCGCGCGGTGATGATCGGCGGCGCCATGATGACCGTGGGCACGCTGATGCTGAGCATCCCCGGCCCGCAGCAACTTTTCTTCGGCGGGCTGCTCGTGATCATCCTGGGCGTCGGGCTGCTGAAGCCGAACGTCTCCACGCTCGTTGCCGACCTGTACCCGGAAGGCGGCGGACGCCGTGACGCCGGCTTCACGATTTTCTACATGGGCATCAACCTGGGGGCGTTCATCGGCCCATTGATCGCGGGCTCGCTCGCGCAGCACTACGGCTGGCGCATCGGGCTTTCTCGCGGCGGCAGTCGGCCTGCCGTTCGGCCTGCTGCAGTTCTGGCTGTCGCGACACCTGTTCAATGGCGCGGGCGCTGCGCACAACCGCGCGGACGGCGGCGCCGGAATTGCGACGGACTGGCGCCGGCTCTGGATCGCGCTCGGCGTGCTGGCAATCGTTGCGGCGGTGCTGTTCTCGGGCGCGGTGCACCTCGACCCGACGCGGCTCGCCAAGGGCGCGGCCTACGTCCTCGTCGGCATGGCCGCGTTGTATTTCATCTACCTGTTTTTCGGCGCCGGACTCGACCCCGTCGAGCGCAAGCGCATGGTCGTCGTGCTCGTCATGTTCCTGGCCGTGGCGTCGTTCTGGTCCGGTTATGAGCAGGCGGGTTCATCGCTGAACCTGTTCGCCAAGCGCCACATCGACCGCATGGTCGGCGGGTTCGAGATTCCGGCGGGCTGGTTCCAGTCGGTGCAGCCGGCCTTCGTCATCCTGCTTGCGCCGCTCTTCTCGGCGCTGTGGGTCTACCTGGCCCGGCGCAACATGGATCCCGCGGCGCCGCTCAAGTTCGCGTTCGGCTTGCTGCTGATGGGGCTCGGCTTCCTGTTCATGGTGGCCGCGGCGCGCATCGTCGCGGGCGGACTCAGCGCGCCGGCTTACCTGTTGATCCTGACTTACCTGCTGACCGTATTCGGCGAACTCTGCGTGAGCCCCGTCGGTCTCTCGACCGTGACCAAGCTCGCGCCGGCGCGATTGGTCGGCCAGATGATGGGCGTCTGGTTCCTCGGCAGTTCGCTCGGCAAGCTGATGGCCGGCCTGATCGCGGGCAGCTTCGACCCCAACAACCTCGGCGCGATGCCCGATCGCTTCCTGCAGATCGTGCTGTTCGCGTGCGGCGTCGGCGTCGTACTGCTGCTGCTCAGCCGGCCGCTCGCGCGGCTCATGGGCAACGTGCGCTGAACCCGCCTGCCGCCCTTCGTCATCGTTTTCTCAGCTGGAGACCTGCATGTCTTTGAACCTGCCCCTGCGTCGTGCCTTCATCGCCTGGGTCGCTTGCGCAGTTCCCACGGCGTTCGCCGCGGATGCGCCGACGCCCGGGCCCGTCACGGTGGTGAAGGCTGGCAAGCTCGTCGACGTCGCAGCAGGACGCGTGCGCACTGACCAGGTCATCGTGATCCAGGACGGCAAAATCGTGGCGGTAGGCCCAGCCGGCGCAACCAAGCTGCCGGCGGGCGCCGTCATCGTCGATCTCGCGGACAAGACGGTCCTGCCTGGCCTGATCGACACGCACACGCACGTCACCGGTGATCCGACGTCGCCGCCGTATTACGGCTACGGCATCTCCGTGCCGCGCGAGGCGCTGAAAGGCGCCCGGTTCGCACGCGAGACCCTGCTCTCGGGGGTGACCACGATTCGCAATGTCGGCGCCTCGGGCTACGCCGACGTCGCACTGCGTGACGCGATCAACGCGGGCGACGTCGTCGGGCCGCGCATGCTGGTATCCGGCCCCGCAATCGGCATCACCGGCGGACATTGCGATGGCAACCTGCTCGCGCCCGAATACGCCGAACGCGGCGAAGGCGTGGCCGACGGCCCGGATGCCGTCCGCGCGATGGTGCGCAAGAACGTGAAGTACGGCGTCGACGTGATCAAGTACTGCGGCACCGGCGGCGTGTTCTCGAAGGGCACGCGCGTCGGCGCGCAGCAGTACACGCCTGAGGAAGTTGCGGCCCTCGTCGACGAGGCCCACATGCACGGGCGCAAGGTGGCGGTGCACGCGCACGGCGCGAACGGCATCAAGGTCGCGCTGAATGCCGGCGTTGACACGATCGAACACGCCAGCCTGATCGACCAGGAAGGCCTCGACCTGGCGAAGAAGAACGGCGCCTATCTCTCGATGGACATCTTCAACACCGAGTACACGCAGACCGCCGGCCCGAAGCGCGGTGAGCTCGAGGAGTTCATGCGCAAGGACCGCGAAGTGGCCCAGGCCCAGCGCGACAATTTCCGTAAGGCCGTGCAGATGGGCATCAAGCTCACGATGGGCACCGACACCGGCGTGCATCCACACCAGGACGCGCCGAAGCAGCTGGCCTACATGGTCCAGTACGGCATGTCGCCGATGCAGGCCATCCAGGCGGCGACGAAAGTGGGCGCGGAGGCGCTCGGGATCGGTGCCGAGGTGGGGCAGGTTGCGCCCGGCTACTCGGCGGATCTCGTGGCGGTCACGTCCGACCCGCTGGCCGACATCCACGCACTCGACGCCATCGAGTTCGTCATGAAGCAGGGCACCGTCTACAAGCAATGATGCGCGACGACGGCCCAGACCTGTCCCGACGCGAGCCCTTGCTCTCGCACCGCAATATCCACCAGACTCTCGGCCTTCGCGCCGACCGGCGCAACCCTTTGGAAAAGCGAACAAAATAATGTCCAGCACCGCAGTCCCCGGCGTACCCGACGGCACCCTGCTCGGCCACCCGAAAGGCCTGTTCCTGCTGTTTGCGACGGAGATGTGGGAGCGCTTCTCGTACTACGGCATGCGTGCGCTGCTGGTCCTGTCGCTGGTCGCCGGCGTCGAGACTGCCAATCCGGGTTTCGGCTGGTCGCAGGGGGAAGCGCTCAAGCTCTACGGCCTCTTCACCGGCTTCGTCTATTTCACGCCGCTGATTGGCGGCTGGCTCGCCGACAACTACCTCGGTCAGCGTAAGTCCGTGATCATCGGCGGCCTGGTGATGGCCGCCGGCCAGTTCACGCTCGCCTCGGCGATTCCTGGCAACCTGCAGCTCTTCTATATCGGCCTCGTGCTGCTCGTCATCGGCAACGGCTTCTTCAAGCCGAACATCTCGACCATGGTCGGCGACCTGTACCGCGAGGGCGACGCCCGACGCGACGGCGCCTTCACGATCTTCTACATGGGCATCAACGCCGGCGCGTTCATTGCGCCGCTGGTCTGCTCGACACTCGGGGAGGATCCGGCCAGGGGCTGGGCCTACGGCTACTTCGCGGCCGGCGTCGGCATGATCCTGTCGGTGATCATCCAGCTGCTGTTCGCGCGCAAGTACCTTGGTGAAGTCGGTGTCGTGCCCGCCGCACGCCGTGCCGCAGCGCTTGCCGGCGGCCAGAAGAAGCCGCTCACACCCGACGAAGTCGATCGCCTGCGCGTGGTCTTCATGCTCTTCGTCTTCATCGTGCTGTTCTGGGCCGCGTTCGAGCAGGCGGGCGGCCTCATGAACCTGTACGCGGCCGACAAGACTGACCGCATGCTCGGCAGCTTCGAAGTGCCTGCCGGCTGGTTCCAGTCGCTGAATCCGCTGTTCATCGTGCTGCTCGCGCCGCTGTTCTCGGTGGCCTGGAGCAAGCTCGGTGAAATGGGCCGCAATCCCGCCACGCCCAAGAAGATGGTGCTCGGCCTGGTGCTGACGGGCATCGGCTTCCTGGCGATGGTCGGCGCCGCGCTCGAATCGCACGGCGGCGACGCCAAGGCCAGCATGTGGTGGCTGGTGATCGCCTATTTCTTCCACACCACGGGCGAGCTCTGCATCTCGCCGGTCGGCCTCTCGATGGTGACCAAGCTGGCGCCGCTGCGCCTTGCCTCGCTGATGATGGGCGTCTGGTTCCTGATCAACTTCGTCGCCAACTGGCTCGCCGGCATCATCGGCTCGTACGCCGAGTCGCTCGGCGAGCTGTCCATCTTCGGCGGACTCGCCGCCACGCTGTTCTTCTTCGCCATCGTGCTGTGGACGCTGTCCGGCATGCTCGTGCGCTGGATGCACGGCGCCGAAGAGATCAAGCACTGATGCCGTACAGCGGCGGAGCCACTGCATGAAGCGCACCGAGGGAGCGGCGGCGACGGCCGTGCTCAACCGGGAGCTGATCGACGCCGATTCGCCTTCGCCGCTGTACTTCCAGGTGTTCACGGTCCTGCACGACGCGATCGTCAAAGGCCTGATCCCGGCCGGCTCGCGCATGCCGTCCGAGAAGGAAATCTCGGACGGCTTCGAGGTGTCGCGCATCACGGCACGCCGCACGCTGGTCGAGCTGGCGGCCAAGGGGCTCGTGGTCCGTCACCGCGGCAAAGGCACCTTCGTAAGCCTGGGCGAACGGCTCGCACCGATCGTCGCCCCGCTCGGCTCGAATGCCGAAAGCCTCGGCGACCTCGGGCGGGGCACGACCCTCACCGTGCTGCAGAAGCGCATGGCGGTGCTGCCGCCGGAGCTGCAGGATGCATTCGGGCTCGTGGCAGGCACACGCGTCTGCCAGCTGGTGCGGGTGCGCAGCGCACGGGGCCAGCCTTTCGCGCACTACGTGTCGTGGACGCCGAAGTTCTCGGCCGCAATGCCGAAGAGCGAGCTCGAGGGGGCCAGCCGCCTGACCCTGTTCGAACGCTATGGCCTGAAGATCGCACGCATGGAACGCTTCCTGAGCGCCGAGGGCGCCGCCCCCGATGTCGCGCGCGCGCTCGACGTGCCGAGCGGCAAGCCGCTGCTCAAGCTCGTCCGCTTTTCGTACGACGCCAATGGCCGATTGCAGGATCACCTCACGGCGCGCTACAACTCCGACCTTTTCAGCTACCGGGTCGAAACGAAAGTCGGGCTCGACTGAGCCCACCGTTCGCCTCCTTTTCGTCTTTGGAGATCGCAGATGTCGACCAACCCCAGCGGTGCATCCCTCTTGTCCCCGCGCATTCATCGGCTGCG
The DNA here is from genome assembly GCA_963746325.1 of uncultured Gammaproteobacteria bacterium. GTDB lineage: Bacteria > Pseudomonadota > Gammaproteobacteria > Steroidobacterales > Steroidobacteraceae > RPQJ01. The sequence goes on from CAVVBC010000005.1 coordinate 822,434, forward strand.
CTCAGCGCTCGGCAGGGCCGTTGCCATCGGCCTGTTCGCCGTCGCCCCGCTGTGCGGCGCAGCAGCCGAGACGGCCGACGAGTTCGTGGCGCGACTCAACAAGGAGTTCGCGGACATCGGTCGCGAGCTCAATGCGGCCGGCTGGACCCAGGCGACCTACATCACCGTCGACACGCAGTTGCTGACCGCGCGTGCGAATGAACGCTTCCTCGAGATCTTCAGCCGCGCCGTCGAGGAGTCGAAGCAGTTCGACGGCAAGCCGATGAGCGCGGACTCGCGCCGCACCCTCGAATTGTTGCGCCTCGGCGTGCCTGCCCCTGCGCCGGACGATCCGGCCAAGCGCGCCGAACTGGCGAAGCTCATGGCGGGCATGGAAGCGAAATACGGCTCGGCCAAGTACTGCAAGGAAGGCGGCAAGGACTGCCGTGACGAAGTCCAGTTGAAGACCGTGATCGAGGAAAGCCGCAACTACGACGAACTGCTCGATGCCTGGAAGGGCTGGCACGACCAGGCGCGGGTGCTGCGCCCGGATTACGTCCGCTTCACGGAGCTGGCCAACGAAGGCGCGCGAACCATGGGCTACAAGGATCTCGGCGCAATGTGGCGCTCGGGTTACGACATGCCCGCCGACGATTTCACGAAGGAGGCGGCGCGCCTCTACAGCCAGGTCGAGCCCCTGTACAAGGACCTGCAGTGCTATGCCCGCGGCAAGCTCGCAGCGAAGTACGGTGAAGACAAGGTGCCGGCGGGCAAGCCCATCCCGGCGCATCTTTTCGGCAACATGTGGGCCCAGCAGTGGGATGCCGCCTACGACATCTTCGAGCCGTATCCGGGCGTGAGCCAGCTCGACGTCGACTCGGCGCTCGTGGCGCAGAAATACGATCCGGTGCGCATGACGAAATCAGCCGAGGCGTTCTACCAGTCGATCGCGTTTCCGGCCCTGCCCGGCACGTTCTGGGAGCGCTCGATGCTGTCGCAGCCGCGCGACCGCAACGTGCAATGCCATGCCAGCGCCTGGCACATGGACGGCAAGGAAGACGTGCGCATCAAGATGTGCACGCGTCCGACGTTCGAAGAACTGAAGACGATCTACCACGAGCTCGGCCACGTCTATTACTTCCTCTGGTACAAGGACCAGCCGTTCATGTTCCAGAACGGCGCGCACGACGGCTTCCATGAAGCGATCGGTGACACTGTCACGCTGTCGATGACTCCTGGTTACCTCGCGCAGATCGGGCTGGTGCCGCCGGCGGCGAAGGCAAGCCATGAAGCACTGATCAACCAGCAGATGAAGATGGCGCTCGAGAAGATCGCGTTCCTGCCCTTCGGCAAGATGATCGACGAATGGCGCTGGCAGGTGTTCTCCGGCCAGGTCACGCCGGAGAATTACAACGCCGCCTGGTGGGCGCTGCGCGAGAAGTACCAGGGCATTCGCCCGCCCGTCGACCGCACCGAGGCCGATTTCGACCCGGGCGCGAAGTACCACATTCCGGGGAACACGCCTTACACGCGCTACTTCCTCTCGTTCATCCTGCAGTTCCAGTTGCAGAAGGCGCTGTGCGAGGCCGCCGGCCACCAAGGCCCGTTGTCCGAATGCTCCATCTTCGGCAACGAAGCCGCGGGCAAGAAGTTCGGCGCAATGCTCGAAAAGGGCGCGAGCCAGCCGTGGCAGGACACGATGTACGAGCTGACCGGCACGCGGCAGATGGACGCCTCGGCGATCATCGAGTACTTCAAGCCGCTGCAGGGCTGGCTCAAGCAGCAGAACAAGGGCCAGACCTGCGGCTGGTGATCATGAACTCCTCCATGACCGAGCTCCAGGCGCCCGCGCAACTGACGCCCCGCGCAATCATCCTCGCCATCGTGCTCGCGGTCCTGCTGGCTGCCGCCAACACCTATCTCGGCCTCTTCGCCGGGCTCACGATCGCCTCGGCCATTCCGGCGGCGGTCGTGTCGATGGCCGTGCTGCGCGTGCTCGGCGGCAGCACGATCCTCGAGAACAACATCGTGCAGACCGGCGCGTCGGCCGGTTCCTCGATCGCCTCGGGCGTGATCTTCACCATTCCCGCGCTCGTCATCCTCGGCCACTGGACCGACTTCCGGTACGCCTGGGTGCTGGCGATCGCGGGCCTCGGCGGCATCCTCGGCGTGTTCTTTTCGGTGCCGCTGCGGCGCTCGCTGATCGTCGAACAGAACCTCCGCTTTCCCGAAGGCGTCGCGGCAGCCGAGGTGCTCAAGGCCGGCGACAATCCGGCCCAGGGCGTGAAGCTGCTCGGCCTGGCTGCACTCGGCGGCGGCCTGGCCAAGCTCGCGGCGGGCAGTGGCTTGCGCGTCATCCCCGACACGGCGGCCGCGAGCGGCTTTTTCGGCAAGTGGCTCGCCTATTTCGGCACCAACCTGTCGCCGGCGCTGCTCGGTGTGGGCTACATCGTGGGCCTCAACATCGGCGCGCTCGCGCTCGCGGGCGGCATGATCTCGTGGAACATCGCGATCCCGATCTACGCCGCGCATTTCCTGCAGGACAACGCGCCGCTCGCGCAGCAGCTCGCCGGCGCGGACGCCGAGACCATGGCGGGGGCGATCTGGTCGGCGCAGGTGCGTTACCTCGGCGTCGGCGCGATGCTGGTGGGCGGCGTGTGGGCGCTGATCTCGATTCGCAGTTCGCTGGCGTCCGGCATCCGCAGCGGACTGGAGGCCACGCGCGCGGGCGCGGCGCGCGCTACGTCGCACACCGAGCAGGACCTGCCGATGCAGGCCATCCTGATCGGGCTGGTGCTGTTCACGATCCCGCTGTTCGTGCTCTACCAGCTCATCGTCGACAACATCGGCATCAGCCTGCTCATGACGGTGATCATGATCGTCGCCGGTTTCGTGTTCACCTCGGTGTCGGCCTACATGGCGGGGCTCGTGGGATCGTCCAACAATCCCGTCTCCGGCATCACCATCTGCACGATCCTGTTCGCGTCGCTGCTGCTGGTCGTGCTGATGGGGCGCGGCGCGGCCCTCGGGCCGGTCGCGGCCATCATGATCGGCTCGGTCGTGTGCTGCGCGGCCTGCATCGGCGGCGACAACCTGCAGGACCTGAAGGCCGGCCAGCTGGTGGGCGCCACGCCCTGGCGGCAGCAGGTCATGCTCGCCATCGGCGCGGCAAGCTGCGCGCTGGTGATGGCCCCCGTCCTCAACCTGCTGCTCAAGGCCTACGGCATCGGCGCACCCACCGCCGAGCACCCGAACGCATTGATCGCGCCGCAGGCGACGCTGATGGCATCGGTCGCCAAGGGCATGTTCGGCGGCGACCTGCCGTGGGGCATGATCTCGATCGGCGCGTTGATCGGCGCCTGCATCATCGTCTTCGACGAGTACCTGAAGCGCAGCAAGGCTCCGTTCCGAGCGCCGGTGCTCGCCGTCGCAGTCGGCATCTACCTGCCGCTCGAGTTGTCGGTGCCGATCTTCTGCGGCGGCCTGATCGCCTACCTGGTCGAGCGCAAGCTTGGCATTCGCGACGATTCGCCAGCCGCCGAGCGCGCGAAGCAGGGCGGTATCCTGTTCGCCGCCGGCCTGATCACCGGCGAGGCGCTGATGGGCATCTTCATCGCAATTCCAATCGTGATGTCGGGCCGCGCGGACGTGCTGGCCCTGGGATCGGGCCTGCAGTTTGGCGAGGGGCTGGGGCTCGCCGTGGTCGCAGCGCTTGCGTTCGCGCTGTATCGCGTGGGCGCCGCCCGTCGCGCATGACCTGGTTCACACGGATGGTGCAACGGCAAGCGACGCGGCAACGGCCCGGGCGATGACCTCGCACAGGGCACGCGTGTATGCGTGCTTCGCCCTCGTGTACCTGGTGTGGGGTTCGAGCTTCCTGGTGGCTCGCGTCGGCGTCACCGATCTGCCGCCATTGCTGTTCGCTGCGTTGCGGTCATTGATCGGCGGGTCGCTGCTGCTCGCTTTCGCGCTGTATCGCGGCAGCCGCCTGCCGACGACCGCGCGCGAATGGCAGCAGATCTTCTTTTTCTCGCTGGTGCTGATCGCCTTCAGCAGCGGCTCCTCGACGTTCGCGCTCAAGTACATCGCGTCGAACGAGGTCGCGCTGCTGAACGCCAGCATGGCGCTCTGGATCGCCGGCCTGGGGACGCTGGGCGCGCAGGGCCAGAAGCTGTCGGTACCGAGCACCATCGGGCTTTGCATCGGGTTCGTCGGCGTGGCGCTGCTGGTGTGGCCCGCCGAGGCACGGCTCACGCCGCACATCGGCTGGCAACTGCTGGTACTGGCCGCGGCCGCCGTCTGGGCTGGCGGGACGATTCTCTACCGCAACAGCACGCTCGTCATCGGCACGATCGCGTTCAACGCGATGGTCATGCTGGTGGGCGGCGGCGTACTCGGTATCGCGGGCGTCGCCTCGGGCGAGTTGCCCCGCTGGCACTGGGAATGGCGTGGCATGCTCGCGATCCTTTTCCTTGCGGTATTCACCTCGGCGATCACGTACAGCGCGTTCACCTGGCTCATGAAGAACGCGCGCACGGACCACGTCGCGACGTTTGCCTACGTCAACCCGGCCATCGCCACGCTGCTGGGCTGGCTCGTGCTCGGTGAGACGCTCACGCCGCAGCAGTTGCTGGGAATGCTGGTCGCGCTCGGCGGGGTGGTGCTGGTGACGATGCCGCACCGCTATCTCTAGCGACGGGCCGCACCGCCATTGCCAGCGGCGGGTCGCGTGGCGGCTGGCGGCCTGCGGTCAGTGCCGCACGTCAAATTTCTCGAACTTGCCCGATGGGCCGATCAGGCCCGAAGCCGCCCACGAGACCAGGCCCACGATGATGGCCGTGCCGACGGCCGTCCAGAAACCCGCGATGGTGAAGCCGGGCACCAGCCAGGCCACGAGCGCGACCATGCCGGCGTTCAGCACGAGCAGGAAAAGCCCCAGCGTGAGCACGGTGATCGGCAGGGTGAGGATGAAGGCGAGCGGGCGGACCACGGCATTGACGACGCCGAGCAGCACTGCGGCGAGCACGAGCTTGGCCGTCGTCGTGAAGTGCAGGCCATCGAACAGCTGGCTGGCAACCCAGAGCCCCAGTGCGGAAATGGCGGCACGCAGCAGGAATCCGACCATGCAGAACTCTCCTTGCAGGGACGCGCGCGCGGCGTCAGTTGACCTGCGCGGCATGGTAATGGAATCTGCCGCCCGTCACACCACCCGGCCCACCCCGGAATCGAGGCTCCATGGAATTCGTCGCCATCGTCACCGTGCTCGCGCTGCTGCAGTACATCCTGTTTGCGATGCTCGTGGGCAAGGCGCGGGGCCAGTACGGCGTCGCCGCCCCCGCCATCGCCGGTCATCCCGTGTTCGAGCGCTATTTCCGCGTGCAGATGAACACGCTGGAACTGCTGGCCCCACTGGTGCCCGGCCTGTGGCTGTTCGCGCACTACGTCAGCTCGTCGTGGGCGGCCGTGCTCGGCGCGGTCTACCTCGTCGGCCGCTTCATGTATTTCCGGTCGTATGTGGCCGACCCCGCCAGGCGGGGCGCCGGATTCGGCTTGAGTTTCCTGCCGATCATGGTGCTGCTGGTCGGCGGCCTGGTTGGCGCGGTGCTAGCGCTTCTGCACCGGTGAGGTCGGCTTGACGGCCGCGTAGTGCGTGCCGAGTCCGCGGTCTTTCAGGTACTGCAGGGCCGTCAGGACTGCCGCATCCTGCATCGGGGCGACCGGGGCGGCACGCGCCTGCTCGCCTTCGAGCGGACCGATCGCGATGTCGGGTTCGATGCCGCGTTCGTGGATGGACGTTCCCGCCGGCGTGAAATACCGCGACGTGGTGAGCTTCAGCGCCTGGCCATCGCGCAGCGGGATCACGGTCTGCACCGAGCCCTTGCCGAAGGTGCGCTCGCCCATCAGCGTGGCACGGCCGTGATCGCGCAAGGCACCGGCCACGATTTCTGAACCCGACGCCGAGCCGCCGTCGACCAGCACCACCAGCGGCTGCCCGTCGAGCGCATCGCCTGGCGTGGCCGACATCTCGAAGCGTGCCGCAGGCGTGCGGCCGTCGGCACGCACGATCACGCCGGCGTCGAGAAAGGCATCGGCCACGCTGACGGCGGACTCGAGCACGCCGCCCGGATTGCCGCGCAGGTCGAGCACCAGGCCGCGCAACGGATGGAACGTATTCTGCGGCGAGTGGCGCACGAGGCCGGACAGGGCCTGCACCAGGTCGTCCGGGGTGGAGTCAGAGAATTGCGAGATGCGCACGTAGCCAAAATCGCCCGGCAGCGGCTCGGCACGCACGGAATGCACGTGCACTTCACTGCGCTGCAGCGTGAAGATCAGCGGCTCGGGTTCGCCGGCGCGCCCGACGGCAAGCTGCACGCGGGTGCCCGGCACGCCGCGCATGCGGCCGATGGTTTCGTCGAGTCGGTCGCCTGTCGCGGGCTGGTCATTGACGGCCAGCACGACGTCGCCGGCGCGGACGCCCGCCCGCGCGGCCGGCGAACCTTCGATCGGGGTCACCACGACGACGCGACCTTCGGTGGTGGACACCTCGATGCCGACGCCGGTGTAGCTCCCGGTCGTGGCGGCCCGCATCTCGTCGTACTCGGCGGCATCGAGAAATGCGGAATGCGGATCGAGGTTCGCGACGATGCCCTTCACCGCGGCGGCGTCGAAGGCCGCGTCGGGGACCGGCTCGACGTATTCACGCCGGATGCGCCCCACGACCTCGTCCAGCAGGACATGCCCCGGCGTGCTCGGCGCAGCGATGGCAGTAACCGCGGCCGCCCGCACGGGGGCCGACGCGCCGAACCACACGGGTGCGCGGGCCAGCCCATAGCCCAGGGCGATGCCGGCCACGGCGGCCAGCAGGAGGTGCGAACGGGCAGTCACTCGGGTCAGGCGGTCTGCGTCTGGAGGGAGCGTTCCATGGTACCGCCAACCAGCTCCTCCAGCACCTTCTCGAGGGGAGTCGGCCGTCCGATCGAGAAGCCCTGGCCATATTCCACGCCGAGGGCCCGGGTCGCCTGCCAGATCGCTTCGCTTTCGACGCATTCGGCCACGGTCTTGAGCTTCATGGCGCGGGCCAGCTGCACGATGGCGCTCAGCATCGCCTGGGAGCGGTCGTCCACGACCACGTCACGCACGAAGCTGCCGTCGATCTTGAGGTGCGTCACGGGCAACGTCTTCAAGTACGTGAGCGAGCTCAGGCCGCGACCGAAATCGTCGAGGGCGACATCGCTGCCGAGTTCGCGCAGCCGCCGGATCAGCGCCTCGGCCCGCACGATGTTGGCCACGGCCGCGGTCTCGGTCACCTCGAACGACAGCAGCCCGCGCGGCAGCGTGCTTTCGCGCAGCGCCGTGTCCATGAAGCTCGCGAAGTCGGCATCACCGAGCGACTGCCCGGAGATGTTGACGGCGAAACAGGCCTGCAGTTCGTGCAGGCGCGCCGCGTGCGGCGTGAGCATATCGATCGTTTGCCGCACGACCCAGCGGTCGATGGCGGGTGCGAGCTGGTAGCGTTCAGCCGCCGACAGGAATTTCTCCGGCGGCACGCTGTCGCCCGTTTCGTCGCACATGCGCAGCAGCAGTTCGAATTTGGGGTGGGCCGGCGCGCCATTGAGCGGGACGATGGTCTGCGCGTCGAGCCGGAAGCGCTGGTCGAGCAGCGCCGAGCGCACCGTGCTGATCAGCGTGAGGTCGGTAAAGCGGCGCACGATGCTCTGGTCGCCGTCGTAATAGGTTTCGACGCGATTGCGGCCGCGATCCTTGGCCGCCTTGCACGCAATCTCGGCGGAGGCGAGCGCGTGCGACAACGGATGGTGGCCCTCGATCACGTTGGCTACGCCCAGGCTCGCGGTGACGTCGACCTGCTGCCGCTCGCGCACGAACCCGAGCTGCTCGAACGACTTGCGCATGTTGTCGGCGATGTCGTAGGTGGCGTCCACCGACGTGTCCGGCACGAACACGGCGAAGCGGTCGCCGGAAATGCGCGCCGCGAGCATGCGCGGCGACAGGTTCTGGCGGATCGCCTCCGCGACACGCACGATGATCGAGTCGCCGACGTGCATGCCGAGGTTCTCGTTCAGCACGTGCAGCCGGTCGAGGTCGATGTAGATGACGCAGTTGTTCTTCTGCAGCGCCGCGGGCGTCAGCACCGACAGCGCGCGCTTCTCGAACGCAGGCCGCGTGAGCAGCCCCGTGGACGGATCGTACGAATTCATGAGGATGTAGGCGACGCGGCGGCCGAGCAGCTCGACGATGCGCACCTGGCGCAGGTCAAAGTCGGGCGAGTGCATCCGCTTGAACAGTACCAGCACGCCGTGCACGCGCTGCGCGCCGTGCATCACGGGACACGCGAGGATCTTGTACGGGATGTTGGCGAACGGGCCCGTGGCGGGGGGCGCGTTGGAGGTCATGGTCTGGCGGTGCAGCTGCGCCCACCCCAGCACCTGGCGATGCGCGCGCGTGAGGATCTCCGCGCCCACGCGCGGTGGCGTGTCGCTGGACGTGCGGCACACCGCGATGTTCTTGTCCGGAATCAGCAGGGCGCCCACGGCGCAGCCGAGGTGGTCGACGCAACCCTGCACGAGCTTGGCGAAGTCGTCCGTGGAGTTGCCGCCGTCGGCTTCCTCGTGGGCCGCGCCGAGCAGCAGCTCGAGGTCGCGGTCGCGCACGACCAGGCTGCGCTGCAGGTCGCCGATGCTCGATTGCGCGGCAAGCTCGCGCTCCAGGCACTGCAGTGCCGGACGCAGCAGGCCCTGCACGAGTGCGAAGGGCCGCGGTTCGCGAGCCGATTCGCGGCTGACCATGCCGACACCGCCGATCATCTCGCCCGCGGCATCACGCAGGACGAAGAAATACGCGATCTGTTCACCGGGCAGCGGCTCGGCGAAGCCCGAACCCATGGCGCCGCGTTGCGTCTGCTCGGCGGAGCTCGCCTGCTGCAACAGCATTTCCAGGTCCGTCTGGTCGCCCTCGTTCTCCCAGACGGCGACGCCGAGGCGGTCGTATACGGCGATGGCGTGGGCGCGCGGCAGCAGCATCTTGAGCAGCTGCCCGTACGGATCGAGCGATGTGCCGCCGGGTACGGCGGGAGCGTTGGCAAGCAGGTTTGCGTTCGATGCCATCGTTTCCGGCCCATCCTGTGGCCGTGAATCTGATCCAGATTGAAATGATCCGGAAATTGCACGAGGCAAACCGTGACGCGGGCCCTACTTCCGAGTGAGCCAGGTCTGGGGATCGACGGGCGTCTTGCCGCGCCGGACTTCGAAGTACAGCGCCGGCTGGCTGTGGCCGCCCGAGTCGCCCACCGCCCCGATGACGTCCCCGGCGGCCACTGTTTCGCCGACTTTGCGGAACAGTTCTTCGTTGTGGCCGTACAGGCTCATGTAGCCCCCGCCGTGGTCGATGACCAGCATCAGGCCCATGCCGGGCAGCCAGTCCCCGTAAACCACGCGCCCGGCAAAAGGGGCGCGCACCCGTGCGCCCCGCTCGGTGCCGATCAGCATCCCCTGCCAGCGCAGCGAGCCGCCGGCGCGCGGCTGGCCGAACCGGGCGATCAATTTGCCGTCCTGCACGGGCCACGGCAGCTTGCCGCGCAAAGGCTCGAACGGCGCCTGCTTCGCGATTCCCGAGCCGGTCGTGCCCCCCTTGCGCGCGGGCTGGGCCGCCTGGGCGCGCTCGATGGCCTTGCGCAATTCGGTGATCAGCTTTTCGAGGCCCTTGGCCTGCGACTGCAGCCGCTTGAGCTCGCCGCCGCGCGACTTGATCGACTGGTCGATCGCGGTCACCGCCTTCGCCCGCCGGTCCTGGGACGACTTGAGATCGGCCACCCGCGTTGCGCGCTGCTGCTCGAGCGCGTCGAGGCGGGTTTGTTCCGCGACGATCTTTTCGCGCACCAGGGCCAGGTGCTCGAGCTTGTCCTGGATGCCCTGGATGCGGTCGGCGCGGGCCCGGCCAAAGTAGCCGTAGTACGCCAGCAGACGCCCAAAAGTCGATGGATCCTCTTGATTTAAAAGAAGTTTCAGCTGTTCCTCGCGGCCGTTCACATAGGCGGTGCGCAGCTCGCCGGCCAGCGCGTTACGCTCGCCGTCCAGCTCCTTCTCCCGCTGCGCCTGCTCGGCCTGCAGTTCGCGCAGCCGGGCCTCCGTGGCCAGCCGCTGCGCCCGGATCTGGTCGAGCTCCTTGCGGGCGGCCTGCACGCCCAGCTCGGCATCGCGCAGCTGCACGGACAGCTGGTCGCGCTTCTGCACGTCCGCATTGACCGATTTGCGCACTTTCTCGATGCGCTGGTTGAGCTTGCGCAGCTCGGCCTCTTTCTGGGCAGGTGTCTGCTTGGTCGCGGCCCAGGCGGCCCCGGTGCCCAGCACGCACGCCAGGCACAGCGCACCCGCGAGCACGGCGCGCCATCTCGCCGCGCGTCGTTGCACTGCGCGGACAGGCGGCAATCGCGGGGCAGGTTCGGGGCGGGATGCAGGCATGCGGCGGCTGGAATCGTCGGTTCTGGGGGTGCGGACGGGGTGCAAACCCGCGCAAGTCTAGCCTGTCGGCGCGTACTGCTATAATTCGCGCCCCTTTTCGCCGGTCTCCCTGATGGATCGTCTTCTCGAGTATGTCGCCCGCCATCCACTGCTGGCAGGCGGCACGGTGCTTCTTGCGCTGGCTGTCGCCGCGTACGAGTTCAGCCGCGCCCGCTCCGGCGGCCAGGCCGTCGGGCCGACCGAAGCCGTGCGGCTCATGAACCAGGGCGCCGTGCTGGTCGACGTGCGCTCGCAGGCCGAGTTCGACTCGGGACACATCCTGGATGCGCGCCACGTGCCGCAGGAAGAAGTGGCCAAGGCCGCGGAGACGCTCAAGCGCTTCAAGGAAAAAGTCGTGGTCGTGTGCTGCGAAAGCGGCATGCGTTCCGGTGCGGCGGCGCGCGTGCTGCAGGCCCAGGGCTTCACCAAGGTCGTCAACCTGCGCGGCGGCTTGCAAGCCTGGCGCACGGAAAACCTGCCGCTGGTCAAAGAAGGCAGCGCCAAGTCCAGGTAAGTTAGGAAGCATGCGATGAACGACACTGCTCACCCTGAAGTAACGATTTATTCGACGGGCTGGTGCCCGTATTGCGACCGCGCGCGCGGCCTGCTCGAGCGCAAGGGCGTCGCCTTCAGCGAGGTCAAGGTCGACGAAGACCCCGCGAGCCGCGACCTCATGCTGAAGCGCAGCGGCGGACGCCGCACAGTGCCGCAGATTTTCATCGGCGACCGCCACGTCGGCGGCTTCGACGACCTGTATGCCCTCGACAAGGCCGGCGAGCTCGACAAGCTTCTCGGCCGGGCCTGAGAGCCTCAAGTAGTAACCAAGGAATCCTTCGCGATGACTGAACAGCAGAACGCCCAGACGCCCGCCGTCGATCCCAATGCCCCGGCGGTGACGCCGCAGGTCGTCTACATCAAGGACGTCTCGTTCGAATCGCCGAACGGTCCGTTCACCGGGGGCCTCGACGGCCAGCCGCAGGTCAACCTGACCATGCGCACGAACAACAGCGTGCTCGCTGCCGACGTGTACGAAGTGGTACTGCAGATCAACCTCGAAGCGCGCGCCGGCGACAAGGTCGTGTGGTTGTGCGAGCTGCAGCAAGCGGCCGCGTTCGTCGTCAAGAACCTGCCGTCGGCGGAACTCATGCAGGTGCTGAACCTGATGGCGCCGAACTACCTGCTCACGTACGCGCGCGCGACGATCTCCGACCTCGTGGTGAAGGGCGGCTTCCCGCCGTTCCTGCTGCCGCTGGTGACGTTCGAAGCCCTGCACGCGCGCCAGCGCGCCACGCAGCAGTCCGCAGTCGAAGGCGCTGCGACCGTCAACTGATCGCGGACCGGTCGCGAGCCATCATCCAGCACAGGGGAGTCCCGTGACAACCGCCAAGGACGCGGGGACTCCCGCCGCTGCACGGCCAGCGACGGCCGTGCTCGGCGCGGGCTCGTGGGGCACGGCACTGGCCGTGCACCTCGCGCGCACCGGGCATCCGACGGTGCTGTGGGGGCGCGATGCGGCGCAGATGGCGGCGTTCGCCGCCGCGCGCTGCAATACCCGCTACCTCGCGGCCACGCCGTTCCCCGCTTCGTTGCGCGTCGAACCCGACCTGGCGCGTGCTGTCGCCGCGGCGGATGAATTGCTGCTCGCCGTTCCCAGCCACGGCTTCAGGGAATGTCTCGAGCACATCGCGCCCCTGATGCGGCCAGGCATGCGGATCGCGTGGGCCACCAAGGGCTTTGAACTCGACACCGGCAAGTTGCCGCACCAGGTCGCCAACGAAGTGATTGGCGTCGAGGTACCCAAGGCCGTGCTCTCCGGCCCGACTTTCGCGCGCGAGGTGGGGCTGGGTTTGCCCACCGCCATGACGGTGGCCTCGCGTGACGACGACTACGCGCTGGCCCTGGCGCGGGGGCTCTCGGGGCAGAACTTCCGCGCCTACGCCTCGACCGATGTCGTTGGTGTCGAAGTCGGCGGCGCGACCAAGAACGTGCTCGCCATCGGCGCCGGCATCTCTGACGGACTCGGCTTCGGCGCCAACACGCGCGTGGCACTGATCACGCGCGGACTCGCCGAGATGATGCGACTGGGCGTCGCGCTGGGCGCCGAGAAGGACACCTTCATGGGCCTCGCTGGCCTCGGCGACCTGGTGCTCACCTGCACGGACGACCAGTCGCGCAACCGGCGGTTCGGCCTCGCGCTTGCCGCTGGCAAGTCCACTGCAGAAGCGCAGCGCGAAATCGGCCAGGTGGTCGAAGGCGTGCTCGCGGCGCGAGCCATCCGCGACGTGGCGAGCAAGCATCGCGTCGAGATGCCGATTGCGGAGCAGATCTGGCGGGTGCTGTACGCAGGACTGGCGCCACGCGACGCGGTCGCCGCACTCATGGGTCGCGCGGTCAAGTCAGAGACCGAATAGCAACCCGTCGATGGCAGTGCAGGCTTCGGCGAGACGGCGCTCGAGGCCGTCCAGGTCGGCAGCGATGGCTTCGTCTGTCGCGTCGGCCTTGCAGAGGTTCTCGAGCCGCAGGGCTTCATCGCGCAGCGGCAGCGCGCCCATCATGGCCGCGAGTCCTTTCAGTGAATGCAGCAGGCGGCGCACCGCGGCGCGGTCGCCGGCAGCCAGTGCCTCACGCACGGCGACGTGATCGCTGGCGTGCAGGTCGCGGAACCGGCCGAGCACCCGCTGGTAGAGTTCCACCTGCCCGCCGGCATACTTGAGACCCATCTCGCGATCGATGGGCTGCGCGTGCGCGACAGGGGGGCCGGCGTCGGTGCGACCGGAATCGGGCGGGTGCTGCATGTCGTCATCCAAGCAGAAGCGGGCTGTCCGCGACAAGGCCAGGCTACCCCGGACTGGATGCAGTCACCGCCAGCCGAGCTGGCGCCAGGCCTCGTAGACCACGACCGCCACGCAGTTCGACAGGTTGAGGCTGCGCGCGGCGGGTTGCATGGGCAGGCGCAACCGGTGTCCCGCGGGACACGCTGCGAGCACGGTGTCAGGCAGGCCGCGCGTCTCGGATCCAAAGACGAGCACGTCACCGTCCCGGTAGCTCACGGCGTCGTAGGAAACCTCGCCGCGCGTAGTCAGCGCAAACCAGCGCGGCGCGGCGGCAACGGCGCTGCCGGCCGTCAGCGACGCCAGACAGGTCGGCAGGTCCGGGTGCAGGCGCACGTCGGCGAGTTCGTGGTAGTCAAGGCCCGCCCGGCGCACGGAGCGCGCATCCAGCCTGAAGCCGAGGCGACCCACCAGGTGCAGGCAAGCACCCGTGTTCGCGCACAGCCGGATGACGTTGCCCGTGTTGGGTGGAATCTCGGGCTCGACCAGGACGACGTGCAGTGGCATAGAATCGATCCGACACCCGCGGGACAACCCCGCGCGCTGGCACTGAGGGGGATTCTCGCATGGTGCGCGTCAAGCAACTGCTCGGACGGAAAGGCCACGATGTCTGGACGGTGGACGCGGAGGAGCCCGTGCTGGAAGCGATCCAGCTCATGGCTGACCGGCACGTCGGAGCGCTCCCCGTCACCCGCGGTGGCGAGCTTGTAGGCGTCATCTCGGAGCGCGACTACGCGCGCAAGGTGATTTTGCTCGGCCGGTCGTCCGCCGAGACTCCGGTCTGGCAGATCATGAGTTCACCCGTGGTGACGGTCACGCCCGACCAGGACGTGCGCGAATGCATGCAACTGATGACCCAGCAACGCATCCGCCACCTGCCGGTCATGCAGGACGGCCGCATGGTCGGGGTAATCTCGATCGGCGACCTCGTGCGCACCGTGATCGAGGAGCAGGATCAGACAATCGAGCAGCTCGAGCGCTTCATCGCGGGCTGACGTCCCGCAGCCCGGCAGGTCGCGCTAGCCACCCAGCATGCCGACGCTGCACGCAGCAGCCGGGCCGGACTTTTCCTTTACAATTCGGGCATGGCCGACCTCCTTCCTCCCTCGCTCGCCGTGGATTTCTGCGGCCTGCGCCTCGCCTCACCCATCGTGCTGCTGTCCGGCTGCGTCGGCTTCGGCGAGGAATACACCCGGGTCGACGGCTTTTCGAATCGCGACGTGGGCGCGATCGTGCTGAAGGGCACGACCCGCGAACCGCGCCTCGGCAACCCGGCGCACCGCGTCTACGAAACGCCGATGGGAATGCTCAACGCCATCGGCCTGCAGAATCCCGGTGTCGACTACGTCGTCGACCACATCCTGCCGACGCTCGACTTCACCGAAACGGCGTTCTTCGCCAACGTCTGCGGCTCGACCATCGAAGACTACGTGGCCGTCACGCAGCGCTTCGACGACTCCGCCATCGACGCGATCGAACTGAATATCTCGTGCCCCAACATCAAGGAAGGCGGGGTGCAGTTCGGCAACTCGCCAGAGATGTCGGGACGCGTGGTGGAGGCTTGCCGTCGCGTCACCACCAAGCCGATCATCACCAAGCTGTCGCCGAACCAGACCGACATCCGCGAGAACGCCCGACGCTGCATCGAAGCCGGCAGCGACGCGCTCGCCGTGATCAACACCGTGATGGGCATGGCGATCGACGTGAAGACGCGCAAACCGGTCATCGGCAACGTGCAGGGCGGGCTCTCCGGCCCGGCGATCAAGCCGATCGCGCTGCTCAAGGTGATGCAGGTCGCCGAGGTGGCGCGCCCGCACAACGTGCCGATCATCGGCCAGGGCGGCATCTGCAATGCCACCGATGCGCTGGAGTTCCTGATCGCGGGTGCGACGACCGTGGGTGTCGGCACGTCATTGTTCTACGAACCGCACTCCTGCAAGCGCATCAATGCCGGCATCGCGGATTACCTCGCCGCGAACCGGATGGCGTCGATCAGTGAGCTGATCGGCAGCCTCGAGGCGCCGAAGCGGGTCGTCGAAGCCTGCAGCTGCTAGTGAGCTGGCGTCTCCCGCTCGCGCGCGAGGTCGCGCGTCAGCGCGGGGAGGGTCCGGGTCTTGGGTCCGGTGCCGGGTCCCGAGCTTGGAAAGGCAGACACGCGCTCGGCGAAAGGCCTCGGATCGGTCGCGGGTCGTAGCGCGTGCTCTCCCACTGCCTCGGGCGAGGCAGGGATCAGACGTCGTCCATCCCCAGTTCCTTGAGCTTGCGCGTGAGCGTGTTGCGCCCCCAGCCCAGCAGCTTCGCAGCCTCCTGCCGGCCACCGCGCGTGACCTTCAGCGCCTCGCGCAGCAGCGTGCGTTCGAACTCGGGCATCGCGTCGTCGAGCAGCGGCGTGCCGCCACTCGCGAGCCGCGCCTGCGCCCAGCTGGCAAGCGCCAGCGACCACTCGGTGCCATGCGCGGACACGACTGCGCCACCGCCGCCCAGGTCCGCCGGGATATCGCTCGCCTTGATCTCGCGGCCCGCGGCGAGGACAGTCAGTCGACGGCAGGCGTTTACCAGCTGCCGCACGTTGCCCGGCCAGTCGAATGCGGCGAGTGCCAGCGCCGCGTCGTCGGAAAGCACCTTCGGCGCCACGCCGAGTTCGATCGCGGCGACGTCGAGGTAGTGCTGCAGCAACTCCGGGATGTCTTCGCGCCGGTTGCGCAGCGGCGGCACTTCGATGCGAATCACGTTCAGTCGATGCAGCAGGTCTTCGCGGAAAAGACTTTCCTTCACGCGCGCTTCGAGATCCTGGTGCGTCGCGGCAATCACGCGCACGTCGACCTTGACCGGCAGTTGCCCGCCCACGCGATAGAACTCGCCTTCCGCCAGCACGCGCAGCAGGCGCGTCTGCAGTTGCGGCGACATGTCGCCGATCTCGTCGAGGAACAGCGTGCCGCCGTCGGCCTGTTCGAAGCGGCCGCGGCGCAGCTCGGTCGCGCCTGTGAACGCGCCTTTCTCATGACCGAACAGTTCGGACTCGAGCAGGTCGGCGGTGAAGGCCGACGTATTCAGCGCGATGAATGGCTTGGTCGCGCGCGGACTGTGGCGATGCAGCGCCCGCGCCACGAGCTCCTTGCCGGTGCCGGACTCGCCGGTGATCAGCACAGTCATGCTCGAGCGCGAAAGCCGCCCGATCGCACGGAACATCTCCTGCATGGCGGGGGCATGGCCCAGCATTTCCGGGATGCGGCGCGACTCGGACGCTGATTCAACCGCATGCTGCTGCGTGGCTGCACGCCGCACGAGTTCGACGGCCTGGTCGATGTCGAAAGGCTTGGGCAGGTATTCGAAGGCGCCGCCCTGGTAAGCCGCGACGGCGCTGTCGAGATCGGAGTGCGCGGTCATCACGATCACAGGCAGTTTCGGCCGCCGCGTGCGCACGTCGTCGAGCAGGTCGAGGCCGCTCTTGCCGGGCATGCGGATGTCGGTGACGAGCACGTCCGGCTCGCCGCGGCGCAGCGCGGCCATCGCGCTGTCCGCGTCCTCGAATGCGATCGGGGACATGCCCGCCTGCTTCAGGGCGCGCTCGAGCACCCAGCGGATCGAGGCATCGTCGTCGACGATCCAGACTTCAAGCGGCGGCGGTTGGTTCATTGGCGTCGAAAGGCAGCAGGATCGTGAAGACAGTGCGACCTGGACGACTGTCGAATTCGATGAGGCCGTCGTGACGGCCGATCAGGTCTTGCGCGACCGCGAGCCCGAGACCGGTGCCGGTCTTGCGCCCCGTGACGAGCGGATAGAACACGGTGTCCTTGAGTTCGACCGGCACGCCGGGACCGTCGTCCTCGACCTGGATGCCGACGACGACACGATAGCGGCGGCTGCCGATGCTGGCGTTGGTCAGTGCGCGCGTGCGCAGCACGATGCGGCCGTGCTCGCCCACCGCCTGGATCGCGTTGCGTCCAAGGTTGAGCAACGCCTGGATGATCTGGTTGCGGTCGAGCCGCAGGCGCGGCAGGCTCGGGTCGTAGTCACGCTCGATCTGCACGCCGGTGGGCGCCTCGGCCGCGAGCAGGTGCCCCACGTGCTGCACGATCTCGTGGATGTTGACCGGCTCCTTGTGCGGCGGCTGGCCGGGGCCGAGCAAGGCATCGACGAGCGCGGCGAGCCGGTCGGCTTCGGCGATGATCACCGCGGTGTATTCGTGCAGCGACGGTTCCTTGAGCTGCCGCTCGAGCAGTTGCGCAGCGCCGCGCAGGCCGCCCAGCGGATTCTTGATCTCGTGCGCCAGCTGGCGAACCATCGCGCGGCTGCCGCCGAGCTGCGTCAGCAGGGCATTTTCGCGTGTGATGCGCTGGTGATGCGTGGTGTCGTTGAGCTCGATGAGCACCCCGCCGCTGCGGCCAGGTGGATCGAACGGCGTGACCGTCACGTCGAGCACGCGCGGTGGCGCCCCCGGGCCCGCCTCGAATGGAATTTCGCGCCGCGAGTACTGTGCGCCCGCTGCGCGCGCGCGACTCACGACGCCTTCGAGTTCGGTGTTGGACTTGAGCAGGTCGCGGACGGCGCGACCCATGGCCTGGTTCCGGCTCACGCCGAACAGGTCCTCCGCGGGTTCGTTCAGGTGGACGACGGCGCCATCGGCGTCGAGCCACACGATCGAGGTGGCGATGCCATCGAGCAGCGCGGTGAGTTCGGACGGGGTCGGGCGCGCTATGGCGCGGATTTCGGCGGCCACGTCACGCACCCCCGGGGAGGTGCGACGCGGTCGCGTACGAGCTCAGCCGCCCCTGGGGGTAGGCCGCGGCAAGGGCACGGCCTGCGGCGGTCGCAAGGCGGGACCCTGGTTGCGCGGGTTGTTCGCGGTGGGCGGCCGCATGTGAAAGACGACCGGCTCGCTGCGGATGAGCTCCGTGCCGTCGCGGCTGACAATCACGCTCGTAACGGAATGGGCGCCGCGATCCACATTGGACAGCGAATGATCCAGGACGTTTTCGCCGGGCAGCAGTTTGCCGTCGAGGTACGTGAGCAGACGATGCGTGGGCGCCAGTTCGGGCTCCGCGCGGATGCGGACAGTGACGACGGCGTCGGCCTCGAAAAAGCTCGCTCCGCTCTCCGGCGACCAGATTTCCAGCCGGTCGTAGACGACTTCGGTCGCCGCGGGTTGTGCCCGGGACCGGGTAGCGACCGCCGCCGAGGCAGGTGCTGCCGCCGATGAGCTTGCGGGCGAGCCGTTCAGGGTGATCTTGCGGGCGCCGGGTTGCGGGTAATCCGAGAAGTGCGTGACGCCGTTTTCGTCGCGCCACTGCCAGACATCGCGGCGCGTCTGGGCCTGGCTCGTCGCGACGAGCAGGCATCCGAACAGCAGTACCCAGTTCTTCATGGTCCGGAAGCATAGCGACAAGCGATTCCGCTGACAAAGCGACACCCGCGTTCCGCGAAGTGCGTCATGGACAGGGGTCCGGCCGGGTGGCGGCGAACAGGGCCACCACCCGGCGGGAGTCCAGCTGCACGGTCCGCGTCAGACGCTGTAATAGAGCTCCATCTCGACCGGGTGCGTGGCCATGCGCAGCCGGGTGACTTCCTGCATCTTGAGGTTGATGTAGGCGTCGATGACGTCGTCCGTGAACACGCCGCCTTCCTTGAGGAAGCCGCGGTCCTTGTCGAGGGCTTCGAGCGCCATGTCGAGCGAATGGCACACCGTGGGGATGTTCTTCGCTTCCTCGGGCTCGAGGTCGTACAGGTCCTTGTCGGCCGGGTCGCCCGGGTGGATCTTGTTCTTGATGCCGTCGAGGCCTGCCATGAGCATGGCCGCAAAGCACAGGTACGGGTTCGCGGTGCTGTCCGGGAAGCGCACTTCGATGCGGCGGCCCTTCGGGTTGATGACGTGCGGGATGCGGATCGACGCCGAGCGGTTACGCGCCGAGTACGCCAGCATCACGGGCGCTTCGAAGCCCGGCACCAGCCGCTTGTAGCTGTTGGTCGCGGCGTTGGAGATGGCGTTGAGCGCCTTGGCGTGCTTGATGATGCCGCCGATGTAATAGATCGCGATCTCGGACAGGCCGCCGTACTTGTCGCCGGCAAAGATGTTCTTGCCGTCCTTCGACAACGACTGGTTCACGTGCATGCCATTGCCGTTGTCGCCGACGAGCGGCTTCGGCATGAAGGTGGCGGTCT
The DNA here is from genome assembly GCA_963746325.1 of uncultured Gammaproteobacteria bacterium. Taxonomy (GTDB): domain Bacteria; phylum Pseudomonadota; class Gammaproteobacteria; order Steroidobacterales; family Steroidobacteraceae; genus RPQJ01. Next base: position 841,917 of record CAVVBC010000005.1, read on the forward strand.
TGCCGTAGGCCGCAGCCACGTTGTGGATCGCGTACTTCAGGATCTGCACTTCGTCGGCCTTTTTCACCAGCGTGTTGGCCGAAACGTTGATTTCAGCCTGGCCGCCCGTCGCGACTTCGGCGTGGTGCACTTCGACCTTGAGGCCGAGCTGCTCCATCGCGCCGCACATGGCGGTGCGCAGGTCCTGGTAGGTGTCGACCGGCGGGACGGGGAAGTAGCCGCCTTTTACCGTCGGGCGGTGGCCGAGGTTGCCGCCATCCATCTGGGTGCCCGAGTTCCATGCGCCCTGCGCAGAATCCACCTCGTAGAAGCAGCCGTTGATCGAGCTGCCGTGACGCACGTTGTCGAAAATGAAGAACTCGTTCTCGGGGCCCCACAGGGACGCATCGGCGATGCCGGTGGACTTGAGGTAGGCCTCGGCGCGCTTCGCGAGCGAGCGCGGATCGCGCTCGTAGCCCTGCATCGTCGACGGCTCGACGATGTCGCAGCGCAGGTTGAGCGTGGGCTCTTCGAAGAACGGATCGACGATGGCGGTGCTCGCGTCCGGCATCAGGATCATGTCGGACTCCTGGATGCCCTTCCAACCGGCGATCGACGAGCCGTCGAAGCCCTTGCCGTCCTCGAAGAAAGCGTCGTCGACCATGCGCGTCGGCACGGTCACGTGCTGTTCCTTGCCCTTCGTGTCGGTGAAACGAAGGTCAACGTACTTGATTCCCTTTTCCTCGATCAGCTTGAGGACGTCGGCACCGGTGCTCATGGAGTCTCCTGATGAAATTCTTGCAGCGATTGAGGTGCTTCCGGACGCTCGCCGCGACGGCCGAGAAGCATGTCTGTGAGCGCAAACGGAATGCAGCAATTATGCCACCGCACAAAAAGCGCGCAAAGCACTCTTGAACACGCCGGAAAACTAATTCCTCGGAAAGAATTATGCACCACATTGGCGCAAATGCGGCAATGGCTGACTTAATTTGGTGCAAGCGGCAGTCATGGTCGGCAGACCTGCCGGAAGCAAGGACTTCCGCACCGGGATATCCACCGTGACCGCGATCGATCGGCACCACGTCACGAAACCGGCAAGGTGCGTGCTAGAGTCGGTAAGTCTTCTGGGGGGTGCGGAAATCTGCGCGACGGTTGCCGCGGCCATGCGGCAGCGGCTCGCGTGCGTCAGTACAAAACCCGCGCCCCAGCGGGGGAGGATTCGATGAAGATTCGCGCCCTGGATCGCCGTTCGATGGCGATCACACTCGCGTTTGGCGTCGCAACGGCACTTGCCGGCTGCGGCTCGAAAGAACCACCTGCGGCTCCGGCTGCTGCACCCCCTGCTGCAGCTTCGGCACCCGCGGCAGCCCCCGCACCCGACGCAGCTCCAGCACCGGTGCCCACTCCGGTGACCGCGACCGATGTCGCAAATGCGACGTGGACGCCCGAGGCGCTCGAGGACCTGCTCGCGCCCGTTGCGCTGTACCCCGACCCGGTGCTGTCGCAGGTGTTGATCGCCTCGACCAATCCGCAGGAAGTGCTCGACGCGGGCAACTGGCTCATCGCCAACGAAAGCCTCAAGGGCAAGGCGCTGGACGACGGCGCCGCCAAGGCCGGTTTCACGCCGCCGATCCGCGCGCTGGTGCAGTTTCCGCAGACTGTAGACCTCATGTGCATGGAGATGGGCTGGACCACCGAACTCGGCGAGGCGTTCGTCGCCGACCAGGCCGGTGTGCTCGATGCAGTGCAGCGCCTGCGCAAGCAGGCCCAGGACGTCGGCAACCTGCAGTCTTCTCCGGCGATGAAAGTCGAGACGGTCACGCAGGAAGGCCAGGAGGTCATCGTCCTCAAGCCGCCGAAGCCTGATGTCGTCTACGTGCCGACTTACGACCCGCAAGCCGTCTACGCACCCTTGCCGGCCACGGCTGCGGCACCCGCCGCACCGGTGACGACCACGACCCCGGTCGAGGACAAGACCAAGTACAGCACCGGCAACATGATCACGACCGGCCTGCTGGCCTTCGGTGCCGGCATCCTCGTCAACGAAGTCTTCGATGACGACGATAACGACAACCGTAACGGGTATTACTACCCGAACTATGGCTACGGCGGCATGCCGTACTACCCGCCGTATCCGTACCGTCCCTCGTATGGCGGTGGCTATTACCCAAGCAACAACTACAACCGTCCGCCGAACTACAACAACGGCGGTTTCCAGAACAACGGCAACATCTACATCAACACGGGCGGCAACGACTACTGGAACCGTTACGGCGCGCAGCCCCGCCCAGCGGGCCTCAACAACGCGACCTCGACCATGGCGCGCGACGTTCGCAGCCCGATCACCCAGGCGAAGCCGAATCGCAATGACCTGAACCAGCTGAACCAGCGGCAACCGCGCCCGATGCCCGCTGACGTGAAGCGGCCGGCGCCGAATGCCACCGCGAGCAACTGGAAGGGTCAGTCGACCTATGCGGGCAAGGACAAGCGCCCGGCTTCCGCCCAGACGCCGCAGGAGCGCATCAATGCCGCGACGCCGGGCTATTCGCGGCCCGCATCCACCGCGCGTCCGCCGAGCGCTCAGAACAAGACACCGCCCAAGGTGTCCGGTTCGTACGCGGGCAAGGACAAGGCCAATCGTCCGTCGACGGGCTCGATGCCTGGCACCCGCGACCTGCAGAAACCCGACAAGATGCCGCAGCAGCGGCCACAGCAGCGGCCGGACACCCGCGACCTGCAGAAGCCCAGCAAGATGCCGCAGCAGAAACCGCTGCCGAGCGGTGACCGCGGCTATGGCGGTGGTGCAGGTGCCACGCAACGGCCGGCGCCGTCGGCCAAGCCCATGAATCGACCGGCGCCCGGCATGCCGCAGGGTGGCAACAAGTCGAACAAGGGCACGGCCATGTCAGGAGCCAGCAGCAATCGCGGCGCCGCCAACGCAGCGAGCCAGCGCGGCAAGCAGAGCATGCCGCAAGGCGCCCGCAGCAAGGGCGGCGGCGGCGGCAAGAAGCAGGCGCGTTGAGCAAGGAACATGGACATGAACAAAATCGAAACGATGTTTACGCGCACGGGCCTTGCAGTCACCTTCATGGCCGTCGCGCTGTTGGTGGCGGGCTGCGCCAGGAAACAGGAAGAGGCGACGCCTGCAGCTGCGCAGGGATTCGACACGCCTGAGGCAGTGGTGACCGCGCTGGTGGCCGCGCTGCAGAAAAGCGACCTGGCCGCGGCCGCGAAGCTGCTCGGACCGGGCTCGGAAGATCTGCTGTCCTCCGGCGACGCCATTGCCGACAAGGCGGATCTGGACGCCTTCCTGGCCGACTACGCCGCGAAGAACTCGATCGCGACTGAAGGCGACCAGGCGACGCTCATCGTCGGCGCAAACGACTGGCCGCTGCCGATCCCGCTCGTGAAGAAGGACGGCAAGTGGAGCTTCGACGCCACGGCCGGCGTCGACGAGATGATCTATCGCCGGGTGGGCGCCAACGAGCTTGGCGCCATCGACGTGATGTACGGCTACGTCAACGCGCAGAACGCTTATGCCGCGGAAGGCCGCGACGGCGATCCGGCAGGCATCTATGCCATCAAGCTGGTGAGCGACGCGGGCCTGCACAACGGCCTCTACTGGCCGACCACGGACGGCGAGCCGGCGAGCCCGGCCGGTCCGTTCGTCGCGGCAGCGGCAGAAGAAGGCTACGCGACGGGCGGTGGCGGCGGCACGCCGTACCACGGCTACTTCTATCGCATGCTTTATGCACAGGGCGCCAATGCCAACGGCGGTGCGCGCGAGTACTTCAAGGATGGCGTGCTGACGGAAGGCTTCGCGGGCATCGCGTGGCCGGCCGACTATGGCTCGAGCGGCGTGATGACGTTCATCGTCAACCAGGACGGCGTGGTCTTCCAGAAGGACCTTGGCGAGGACACTGCTGCTGCGGTGGACGCGATCAAGAGCTTCGACCCGGACTCGTCGTGGACGGCCATCGTGCCGCCTGCGACCTGAACGCGGAGTCCAGACAATCGACGACTCCATGGGCGGCCTCCGGGCCGCCCATTTTTTTGGCCAGCCTCTGCAGGCCGCGTGCGGCCAGGGCGCGATGCACGGTGAGCCACAGGCGGTGCAGACTGCATGCTGCAGCAGTCCTCGGTTCGGACTGTCACGATGACGTGACGTGCAGGCTGTCGGAGAATCCGTGTGGATCCGGCTGGCGCCGCCCCGTCGGGCGTTACGCACACCTACCAGGGAGACTTTGACGTGAACGGCAATCCAGGCGTGCAGCGCATGACTCCTTCCGAAGCCCTCGTCGAAACGATGGTCGCGAACGGCGTCACCGAGGTCTTCGGCATCGTCGGTTCGGCGTACATGGATGCGCTCGATATCTTTCCAGCCGCCGGCATCCGCTTCATTCCCGTGGCACACGAGCAGGGCGCAGCCCATATGGCCGACGGGTATGCGCGCGCGTCGGGCCGCCACGGCGTCTGCATCGCGCAGAACGGGCCGGGTGTCACCAACTTCGTCACCGCCATTGCAGCAGCCTACTGGGCGCATTCACCCGTGGTGTTCATTACGCCAGAGACGGGTTCGATGACGATGGGTCTCGGCGGTTTCCAGGAAACGGAACAGCTGCCGATCTTTTCCGGGATCACGAAGTACCAGGGGCACGTCAACAACCCGAAGCGAATGGCCGAAATCGCGGGCCGCTGCTTCGACCGTGCGATGCTCGAGATGGGCCCCGCGCAGCTCAACATCCCGCGCGACTACTTCTACGGCGAGTGCAATGCCGTGATCCAGCCGCCGCTGCGCATCGGCCGCGGCCCCGGCGATGCGCAGGCGCTCGACGCGGCCGCCGCGCTGCTGGCCACCGCGAAGTTTCCCGTCATCCTGGCGGGCGGCGGCGTGATCATGGCGGACGGCTGCGCCGAGTGCGTACAGCTGGCTGAATTGCTGCACGCACCGGTCGCGAACAGTTACCTGCACAACGACACGTTCCCGGCTTCGCATCCGCTGTGGTGCGGCCCGCTCGGCTACCAGGGCTCCAAGGCCGCGATGAAGCTGATCGCGCAGGCAGACGTGGTACTTGCGCTTGGCACGCGGCTCGGCCCGTTCGGCACGCTGCCGCAGCACGGCCTGGACTACTGGCCCGTCGACGCCAGGATCATCCAGGTCGACGCCGACGCGAAGATGCTCGGCCTGGTGAAGCCGATCTCCGTGGGCATCCACGGCGACGCGAAGGCGGCTGCATTGGCGCTGATTGAGCGCCTGCGGGGCCGCGAGCTGGCGTGCGTGGCCAACCAGGCGGAGCGCACGCAGCGCATCGTCGCCGAGCGCGCCGCGTGGGAAAAGGAACTGGGCGAGTGGACGCACGAGCGCGATCCGTTCTCGCTCGCCGTCGCGCAGGATTCGCGCTACATGCATCCGCGGCAGATGCTGCGTGAACTCGAACAGGCGCTGCCGCGCGGCGCGATGGTCGCGACCGACATCGGCAACATCTGCTCAGTGTCGAACTCGTACCTGCGGTTCGAGCAACCGCGCTCGATGTTCGCCGCGATGAGTTTTGGCAACTGCGGTTATGCGTTCCCCGTGGCCTGCGGCGCGAAAATCGCGTCGCCGCACCGGCCGGCCATCGCGTACGTGGGCGATGGCGCCTGGGGCATCAGCCTGAACGAACTGCTCACCTGCGCGCGCGAGAAAATCGGCGTCACCGTCGTCGTTTTCAACAATGGCCAGTGGGGCGCCGAGAAGAAGAATCACGTCGATTTCTATTCGCAGCGCTTCAACGCCGTGAATCTCGACAGCCCGAGCTGGGCGAAAGTCGCGCAGGCGTTCGGCTGCGAGGGACTCACGGTCGACAAGCTCGCCGACGTCGGTCCCGCGCTGCAGGCCGCGGTGCGGGCACAGGCCGAGGGCAAGTGCACCGTGCTCGAAATGATGGTGACGCAGGAACTGGGCGACCCGTTCCGCCGTGACGCGCTGTCGAAGCCCGTGCGCCACCTGCCGAAGTACCAGGCGTATACCTGAGCCACTGCCCACGTCGCGTGGGCCATGAGCGCCGGGGTTTGGGAACCCCGCTGAAGAGCTCGTGCGGGGCCCTCAGCCCCGGGCGCGCACAGTGCGGCCCCGGGAGCGGGTCTTGCCGAAGTACGGCGCCAGGTAGCCGATGACGACCGCCTTGGCTTCGGCAACGATCCGGCCGTCGCGGCCGCCGGTATCGATCAGCCACCAGTCGAGCAACCCCGTGAGTACCTCGGTCGTGCAGCGTGCGACGAGCAGCGCCTGTTCGCGCTTCACGCCCGCGCCGCGCAGTGCCTGTGCGAGCGTACCGGCCATCTGCCTGGCGTAGGTTTGCTCGTGCGCGAGCAGGTCAGGCGATGAGCGCATCAGCTGACGCAACGCGGCGGTGCCGGGCGTCGCGGCGCGCGCATCGGTGATCTCCTGGATCACGGCCCCGATGACGCGCTGCCAGTCCGCCGCGTCGTGCAGCGCAGCGAGACGGTGGGCGCCGAGCTCGATGTTCTTCTGGCTTTGTCGCCGGAACAGTTCCAGCAGCACGGTCTGCTTGTTGGGAAAGTACTGGTACAGCGTGGCGACGTTGACGTCGGCCGCCTTCGCAATCAGGTTGGTGGTGAGGCGCTCGCCGCCGATTTCGTCGAGCAATGCGGCGGTCGCATCGAGGATGCGTTCAAACGTGGCCTGGCCGCGCGCCTGCATCGGCGTGCGCCGCAAGTCCAGTTCGGCAGCCTTGCGGCGTCGGGTGAGGGTCTTTCGCGGCCGTGCGGAGGTGCGCGCATCCCTGCGCTTGTTCCGGGTCGAGGCCATCAGGTCTCCAGTTTTCGTCAGCGTGTTCAAAACATGGCCGCCCAGTATGGGGACGCGGCCTGCGCCTTGTCAGGAGGGGTTTGTCCTACATGGCGTGCGAGCTACCGCCTACGTTCGCGTCGTTGCGGTAGTCTTTGCAGATGCGACCGGATCACCGTGCCGATGGATGCAGCGCGCCTTGAGCGTTGAAACACCGCCGCTCGCGGCAGCGGCTCCGCGCCATCTGTGCACGGATTGCGGCATCTCGCGCACGACTGAGGCCGCTCGCTGCGGCCGCGCATGCCAGTTCGTGCGGCCCGATTACGCCACGCTCGAGCAACGCGTGCATGGGCGCGCGCGCGACGCCAGTCGCGCCGATGAGTTGCATTTTGGTCCCTTGCGCCGGATGGTACGGGCCACCCTCGTTCCGCAACGGCAAGGCGCGCAGTGGAGCGGCATCGCGACGCGCCTTGGCGAGCGCCTGCTCGAGACTGGGCAGGTCGATGCCATCCTGACGGTAGCGCCCGACGCGGACGATCGCTGGAAGCCCGTGCCGGTGCTGGTGACGCGCGCCGAGGACATGGCGCAAGTGCGCGGGATGCGCATGGGCTATGCGCCGCTGCTCGCGCTGCTGGAACCGGCGCGCGAGCGCGGCTATCGGCGCATCGGCGTGATCGGCATCCCGTGCCAGGTCTACGCACTGCGCGCGCTGGAGGCGGAGCTCGGGTTCGAGCGCATCTATGTGATCGGCACGCCATGCTCCGACAACACCACGACGGCGCGCTTCCATGAGTTCCTGGCCCTGCTCACGCCGGAGCCCGCGACAGTCACGTATCTCGAGTTCCGCGCCGACTTCATGGTCGAGCTGCGCTTCGCGAACGGGCACACGCGTGAAATTCCCTTCCTGCAGCTGCCGATCTCGCAGTTGCCCGCGGACTTCTTCCCGCTCACGTGCCGCACCTGCGTCGACTACACCAATGTCCTGGCCGACATCACCGTGGGTTACATGGGCGGTGCCGGTGAGCAGTGGCTGCTGGCGCGCAACGAGCGCGGCGAGGCGTTGCTGGAACTGCTCGGTGACGAGCTGCGCGTTGCACCGCTGCACTCGCGCGGCAGCCGGCGGCGCCACGTCCTGGGATTCCTGGCCAACACCGAACGCGCCGCAGGCGGCCTGCCGCTGCGGCGGATGCCCGCGTTCCTGCGGCCGCTCGTGAGCTGGCTGATGCCACGTATCGGGCCGCAAGGTGTCGAGTTCGCCCGCACCCGCGTCGAGATGAAAGCCGTGGAGACGGTGCTGCACCTGCGCCGGCAGGAGCCGCGGCGGCTCAAGTCGATGGTCCCACCGCACGTCTGGGACCTGGTGCGGCCGTATGGGCTCACGCCGCGACGCGATGAACGCGCGGAGGCGCCACCCGATGGCGACTGACCACAAGCGCAAGCGCACAGCCGTGCCATCCTCGCGCCTGGGGCGAATGTTCCAGTTCGGCCTGCTGAGCAGCGAGCTCGCGCTGTCCGCCGCAGTCGGCACGGCGCGGCAGCTCTCGAGCGGCAAGCCCGTCGACCTGACGGCGGCGCTGCTCACCACGGGCAACGCGGAAATGCTCGCGCGGCGGTTGGCGGTCCTGCGCGGTCCGGCCATGAAGCTCGGCCAGTTGCTGTCGTTGTCGGGCGACGAGCTGGTGCCAGAGGAGTTCCGGCGTGCGCTCGACATCCTGCGCTCGCAGGGCTACGCGATGCCCGACAGCCAGTTGCACCGCGTGCTGGGCCGCGAGTACGGGAAGGGCTGGCGGGACAGGTTTGCGCAGTTCGACGATGAGCCCGTGGCCGCTGCGTCGATCGGCCAGCTGCATCGTGCGCGCAAGGCAGGCGGGCGCGAACTCGCCCTGAAGATCCAGTACCCGGGCGTCGCGCGCAGCGTGGACAGCGACGTCGACAACCTGGCGTCGCTGTTGCGGCGGCTGGACTTCCTGCCGTTGCAGCTCGACGTGCCCGCACTCGCCGCGGAGGCGAAGCGCCAGCTCAAGCTCGAAACCGACTATGAGAGCGAGGCGCGCCACCTCGACCGGTATCGCAAACTGGTGGCGGTGATGCCCGAGGTCGTGGTGCCGCGCGTCGATCGCACGCTCACCACCCGCCACGTCCTGGCGATGGACTGGATCGAAGGCGAGCCGCTCGAGGCGCTGGCCAGCGAAGCGGTGCCGCAGGCACGCCGCAACGCGGTCGCCCGCACGCTGTACGAACTCATGTTCCGGGAACTGTTCGAGTTCCGCTTCATGCAGACGGACCCGAACTTTGCGAACTACCTGTACCTGCCCGCGACGCACCAGCTGGCGTTGCTCGACCTGGGCTCGGTGGGTGAATACCCCGCCGCACTCGTGGCGGCCTACCAGGCGATCTGCCGGGCCGTGCTTGCGGGGGACGACGAGGCGCTGCGCGAGGGCATCTTTGCGGTGGGCTATGCCCACCCGGACGACCCGGAAGTGATGACCGGCAACGCCATGACCATCATCCGGCTCGCCTGCGAGCCGCTCGTGCATCGCGGGCCCTACGATTTCGCCGGCTCGGGCCTGGTCGTGCGGGCACGCGACCTCGGCCTCGCCGTAGCCTTCGGCAAAGGCATGCGCTCGCCGCCGCCGGCCTCGCTGTTCCTGCATCGCAAGCTGATCGGCACGTACCTGATCTGCGCCCGGCTGCGCGCGCGCGTGAACGTGCATGCCGTGATCGAAAAATTCCTGTGAATGAAAGGCCGGGCCCAGGCGACGGGTGCCGGCCGGGGTCGTCCTAGTCCTGGTTGGCGATTGGGGCGAACAGCTTCTTCGCGGTACGCCCGACCATCCGGCACACCACGGCATCGAACGTGCCACCGACCACACCGCCCAGCACCGGCACCGCTTTCGGGAACTGGGCGAGGCCGCGCTGGCCGGTACGGGCGAGCAACTGCATGCCGATCCGCTTGTTGATCTCGACCAGGGCACGGCCCGGCACCTGTTTCGCCGCCGCCTGCGGCAGCTTGTTGCCGAGGTTCAGGCCCAGGCCGGCCATGGCCTCCTTGGCCACATCGCCAGCGAGACTCAGCAGGATCAGCGTGCGCACCCGCGGGTCGTCGATATCGTGACCGTAGATGCGCGCGATGGCCCCCGCCATGCGGGCCTGGATCAGCCAGGACGCGGCGAGGGCGGACGGCACGCCGACCGGCAGGCTGACGAAGCCGCCGAGCCCGGTGATGAAACCCGTGGTGAAGTTCTTGCGCATCTCCCACTTGATGAGTGAGGCGACGCGCTGGTCGTTGTCCTTGTAGTCCTGATCGATCAGGTACTCGTCGGCCAGGTTGGCAGCGCTCGACAGGGGCGGGAAACCGCCGAGCCCTTTCTCCAGCAAGTAGGTCACCAGAGTGTTGGCGGATTCTGGCGTGGGGGTGGGTTCGGCCATGCAACAGCCCTCCAGGATGAACACGTACGCAGATGGGTCCGCCGCGCGCTGGAGCGCCGCGGTCAATGGTCCTTCGCTATGATCGCAGGACCCGTGGGGAGGTTGCGTGCTGAAGTGGAAATTGATGGTCTCGACCTTGCCGGTCGTGCTGGCCCTGCTCGGCCTGAAGCTGCTCCTCGAGCAGGTGCTGGGGTTCGAGGGCCTGATCGACTTTTCGGACGTCGGGATCATCCTGACCTCAGGCGTGTTCCTGATCGGGTTCCTGCTGGCTGGCACCATGTCCGACTACAAGGAAGCCGAGAAGCTGCCGGCGGACCTCTCGTGCACGCTCGAGACCATCGAGGAGATCTTCGTGCTGGCATCGACGGACCGGCCGGGGCTCGACCTGCGCGAGCTGCGCCGGGAGCTGTTGACGCTGACCGACGCGATCCGCGACTGGCTGGTGCGCAAGTGCTCGACGGCGGAGGTCTACGCCGCGATGACCCGGCTCAGCGACGTGCTGCAGCAACTCGAACGGGCGGGTGCCGGGCCGTATGCCTCGCGCGCCGTGCCCCAGCTGTTGATGGTGCGACGGTGCGTCAGCCGCATCGACGTCATCGTGCGCACCGGGTTCCTGCCGCCGGCTTACGCCCTGCTCGAGGTGCTCATCGTCATGATCATCTCGCTGATGATGATCGCGCGTTTCAAGAGCATCGTGGCCGAGGCGCTGCTGGTGCCGTTCGTGGCGCTGGTCAACATCTACATGCTGCGGCTCATCAAGGACGTCGATAACCCGTTCGATTTCAAGGACGGGGCGCGGGATCACAGCTCGGGCGAGGTCGCCTTGTTTCCGCTCGACGAGTACCGGGAGCGGTTGGCCGCGAGAACACAATCCTCAGGGGGAAATTCGCAATGACGGCACCGGCAGCATTTGATCTCGCAGGCCGTGTGGCCCTGGTGACCGGCGGCAACCGGGGCATCGGCCGCGGTATTGCGCTCGGGTTCGCGCAGGCCGGAGCGGCGGTCGCGATTTTTGGCCGCAACGTGGCGAAGAACGCCGAGGTGCTGGCGGAACTGCAGGCCGCCGGCACGCGCGCGCTGGCGCTTGCGGTGGACGTCACCGATCGCACCGCACTCGAACCCGCGTTCCGCCGGGTCGAGGCAGAGCTGGGCCCAGTGGACATCCTGGTCAACAACGCCGGCATCGCCAACGTGAGCGGCGGCATCCTGCAGGAGACCGCCGAATCCTGGGACGCCGTGATCGAGACGCAACTGAACGCCGTGTTCCTGCTGTCGAAGCTGGCCGCTGCGTCGATGGCGGCACGCAAGCGCGGCAAGATCATCAACATCGGCAGCATCTATTCGTACTTCGGCGCCGGCCTGACCCCGTCGTACAGCACGGCCAAAGGCGCCATCGTGCAACTGACGAAATCCATGGCCATCGAGCTCGCCCCGCACGGCATCCAGGTGAACGCGATCGCGCCGGGGTGGATCGAGACGGACATGACGGCGGTCATCCGGACCGAAGCGCTCAAGGCGATGAACGACGAGATCCTCATGCGCACGCCGGCCGGGCGCTGGGGCCAGGCCGAGGAAATGGCCGGACCGGCGATCTTCCTGGCGTCTTCCGCCGCGGACTTCGTGACGGGCGAAATGCTCCGGGTCGACGGTGGCTATGCCATTCGCTGACCAGACCTTTTGATCAAAAAATAATGAATATCAATATTTTTATTAAACGATAGCTGCAACATATATCGTTTTTAATTAACAATAGCAACGGCCGGACGAGCGCCGCGCGATTGCTATACTCCCGCCCTTAGCGCGACCCCTCGAGCGTTCCAATGTCGAAAGTGGCCCAGCCTCCCCGTACCTTTCAAGACCTGCTGTTGACGCTGCAACGGTATTGGGCCGAGCGCGGCTGCGTGATCCTGCAGCCCTATGACATGGAGGTGGGCGCGGGCACGTTCCACACCGCCACGTTCCTGCGGGCGGTCGGACCGGAGCCCTGGAGCGCCGCTTACGTGCAGCCTTCGCGTCGGCCCACCGACGGCCGCTACGGCGACAACCCGTTCCGGTTGCAGCACTACTACCAGTACCAGGTGGCGATCAAACCCTCGCCGCCGGACATGATCGAGCTGTACCTCGGTTCGCTGCGCGCGGTCGGCATCGACCCGCTCGTGCACGACGTCCGCCTGGTCGAGGACAACTGGGAGTCGCCGACGCTCGGCGCCTGGGGCCTCGGCTGGGAGATCTGGCTGAACGGCATGGAGGTCACGCAGTTCACCTACTTCCAGCAGGTGGGCGGACTCGACTGTCGCCCGGTCATGGGCGAGATCACTTACGGCCTCGAGCGCCTGGCCATGTACCTGCAGGGCGTCGAGAGCGTGTTCGACCTGGTCTGGGCCGACGGCCCGCTGGGGCGTGTCACGTACGGCGACGTCTATCACCAGAACGAAGTCGAGCAGTCGAAGTACAACTTCGAGTACGCCGACGTCGACGAGCTGTTCCGGCAGTTCGACGCGCATGAGAAAGAGTGTCTGCGGATGCTCGAGGCGAAGCTCTCGTTGCCGGCCTACGAACGCATGCTCAAGACTTCGCACACGTTCAACCTGCTCGACGCGCGCAAAGCCATTTCGGTGACCGAACGCCAGCGCTACATCCTGCGCGTGCGCACCCTGGCGCGCGGCGTGGCCGAGGCGTATTACGCGAGCCGCGAGGCCCTGGGCTTCCCGATGCTCGGAAACAGGGGACATTCACCCATTTCCGAAAAGGGAGAATGTCCCCTGTTGCGCACGTGGATCCGCCGCTGCCCGAGAAAGGCCTGTCCACGGGGGGCCTGGCATGACGGCCAGCACCCGCGACTTCCTGGTCGAGATCGGCACCGAAGAACTGCCGCCGAAGTCGTTGCTGAACCTCGGCAACGCGTTTGCGGATGGCATCGCCAAGGGTCTCAAGGACGCCGGCGTCGCCTACAAGTCGCTCGAACAGTTCGCCACGCCGCGCCGGCTCGCGGTGCGGGTCAAGAAGCTGGTCGAACAGCAGCCGGACCGTCCGCTCGAAAAGCGCGGTCCGCCGGTCAAGGCCGCGTTCGACGCCAACGGCGCGCCCGACGCAAGCCGCGCTCGCCTTCGCGCGCGGCTGCGGCGTCGAGGTGGCCGCGCTCGAGAAAATCGAGACGCCCAAGGGCGAATGGCTCGTCTTCCGTGGCACCGAAACGGGTGCGCGCACCGTCGACCTGCTGCCGGCCATCGTCACCGCGTCGCTCGATGCCTTGCCGATTGCCAAGCGCATGCGCTGGGGCGCGGGCGAAGCGCAGTTCGTGCGCCCGGTGCACTGGGTGCTGATGCTGTGGGGTGGCGACGTCGTCGACGCCGAGGTGCTCGGCCAGAAGGCGGGCAACCTGACGTACGGTCACCGCTTCATGGCGCCGAAGGCGCTCAGGATCTCGAGCCCGTGCGTCGTACGTCGGGACGCTGCTCAAGCGCGGCAAGGTGATGGCGGACTTCGCCGCCCGCCGTGAAACCATCCGGGCCGGCGTCACCGCTGCGGCGGAGCAACTCGGCGGCAGCGCCGTGATCGACGCCGCCCTGCTCGACGAAGTCACGGGCCTGGTCGAATGGCCGGTGCCCCTTGCGGGCCGCTTCGATCCGCAGTTCCTCGAACTGCCAGCCGAAGTGCCGATCGCCACGATGCAGGAGCACCAGCGGTATTTCCCGGTACGCGACGCGCAGGGCCGCTTGATGCCGTGGTTCATCACGGTCTCCAACATCGAAAGCCGCGACCCGTCGCAGGTCATCGCGGGCAATGAGCGCGTCGTGCGGCCACGGCTCACCGACGCTGCGTTCTTCTACCGGACCGATCGGCAGCAGCCGCTGTCGGCGCAGATCGATGCACTGAAGCGCGTCACGTTCCAGACCCAGCTCGGATCGCAGCACGACAAAGCGGAGCGCGTCCGCGCGCTGGCCAATGCGATCGCGACCACGATCGGCGGCGACGCAAAGTTCAGCGATCGCGCCGCGCAGCTCAGCAAGTGCGACCTGCTCACGAACATGGTCGGCGAGTTCCCCGAGCTGCAGGGGCTCATGGGGCGGTACTACGCGTTGCACGATCACGAGCCGGCGGAAGTCGCGGAGGCACTGCGCGAGCAGTACTTGCCGCGCTTCGCGGGCGACGAACTCCCGGCGACACGCACCGGCATGGCGCTCGCCATCGCCGACAAGCTCGACACGATCGCGGGCATCTACGCCACGGGGCAGAAGCCCACGGGCACGCGCGATCCCTTCGGCCTGCGTCGTGCTGCGCTCGGCCTGCTGCGCATTTCGATCGAACGCGAGCTCGATCTCGACCTGCAGCGGCTGATCGAACAGGCCGTCACGGCAGCGCGGGCTGACATGGCGCGCGTCGCGGCAGACCAGGGCAAGACGCTGGTCGCCATCGATGCGGAGAAGCTGCCGGCCGAGGTCTACGACTACATCATCGAGCGGCTGCGGGCGTACTACGTCGAAGGCGGTGCAGGCATCGCGGTGACGCCGGAAATGTTCGACGCCGTGCTCGCGACACGTCCGGCGTCGGCGCTCGATTTCGACGCCCGACTGCGCGCCCTGGTGCAGTTCCTGCAGTTGCCCGATGCGGCGAGCCTTGCCGCCGCCAACAAGCGCATTGCCAACATCCTGAAGAAGGTGACGGAACCGGTCGGCGACACGGTCGACGATGCACGGCTCATCGATCCGGCGGAACAAGTGCTGGCAGAACAGGTGGTGGCGATTGCGCGCGACGTCGAGCCGATGTTCGCGGCGCGCGACTACACCCCGGCACTGCAGGAGCTCGCCGCCCTGCGCAAGGCGGTCGACGATTTCTTCGATTCCGTCATGGTCAATGCGGACGATCCGGCCCTGCGGGCGAACCGGCTGGCATTGCTCAACCGGATGCGCGGCCTGTTCATGCGCGCCGCCGACTTGTCGCGACTGCCGGGTTAGTGCGGATGCTGCAGTGGATACGCTCGGTGATCTACACCGTGCTGCTGTTCGCCGTGACGGGCGTGTTCGGCGTCATCGTGCTGGTCTCGGCCGTGCTGCCGCTCAGCATCGAACAGCGCTACGTCATCCCGCGCACCTGGGGGCTGTTCCTGACCTGGCTGGCAAAGGCCGTCTGCGGGCTTGGCTACACGATCGAGGGCCAGGAGAACCTGCCGCAGCGCCCGTTCGTTTCGCTCTGGAAGCATTCGTCCGTCTGGGAAACGCTGGCGCAGATGTTCGTCGTGCCGCCGGCGGCCTGGTCGCTCAAGCGTGAGGTGATCTGGATCCCGATCGTCGGCTGGGCCGTGAGCACGTTCAAGCCGATCGCCATCAACCGCAGCGCCGGGCATTCGGCCGTGAACCAGATGGTGTCGCAGGGGCGCGAGCGGCTGGCCGCCGGCATGGGCGTGATCGTGTACCCGGAAGGAACCCGCATGGCGCCCGGCCAGACGCGCAAGTACGGGGTCAGCGGCGCCTTGCTCGCCTGCGAAACGGGCGCGCCGGTGGTGCCGATCGCGCACAACTCGGGCTATTTCTGGCGCCGCCGCAGCCTGCTGAAGAAGGCGGGCACGATCCGCGTCGTGATCGGCCCCCCCATCGACCCGACGGGCCTGACCCCGCGTGAAGTCAACGAACGGGCGCAGCAGTGGATCGAGGCGAAGGTCGCCGAAATCGTCGCGCAGCCGGGCGGGCAACCGCGCTGAAGTTGCGCGTCGGCTTCACGGACATGCTCGGCGCGGGCCTGCTGTTCCTGATCTTGTCGGTGATCGTGGTCCTGAAACGCAAGGTCGACTGGTACCGGGAAACTGCGAAATCAGCGTGCTGACCGGGGTTTCGGCGTCTTTTTCGGTCTCGAGCTGGACAGGGGCTTGGCCTTGGGCGCCGGCAACGCGCCTGCCGTTGCACGCACGATCGCCGATGCAGCCTCCGCATCGTCGAGCAGCGCGTCGATCAGGTAGTACGGCTTGGCGCCCGGATAGGGCGGGGCTTCCTGCACCCGCCCGAGCAGTGCCTTGCCGGCGTCCGTCGGCTTGAGGAAGAACTGGTTGTCGCACACGAGCGCGACGACCTTGCCGTCGCAGTAGACGGCGAACTCGCCGAACATCCTGCGATGCGACACCTTGCCCGCGCCTCGAATCTGCTCGCAGACGTACTCGACGAAGCCGATGTCCGATGCCATCGCAGCCTCCGCTCACTGCAGGAGAGTCAGGACCTAATGGTACCGCTACCTGAGGCATGGCGACGTCGACTGGCGTCGCCAGCGGGCGCAGGTCTCAGCGCGATTGTAGGGCCCGCTGCAATGCCTCGGCCAGCACGCCGTTTTCTGGCTTCGGCTCGCCCCGACCCTGGGTTGCGGGTCGCGCTCGATTGTCCTTCTTATGGCCGGGCGCGTGCTGCGGGCCGCGGCCCGAGGTTGCATTCCCCTCGCGTGGGCCTGGGGCCTGCGGCTGCGCCGGCGCATCGAGCTTCATCGAGAGCGCGATGCGGCGCCGCTTGGTGTCGACCTCGAGCACCTTCACCTTGACGATGTCGCCGGCCTTCACCACTTCGCGCGGATCGCGCACGAACTTGTTGGACATCACCGAGATGTGGACGAGCCCGTCCTGGTGCACGCCGATGTCGACGAACGCGCCGAAGTTGGTGACGTTGGTGACGACGCCCTCGAGGATCATCCCGGTCTCGAGTTGCGCAAGTTCTTCGACCCCCTCGCGGAACGTCGCGGTCTTGAACTCCGGCCGCGGGTCGCGGCCCGGCTTTTCCAGTTCCTTCAGGATGTCCTGCACGGTCGGCAGGCCGAAGCGCTCGTTGGTGTAGCGGGCCGGATCGATCGCCTTCAGCGTCGCGGCGTCGCGCATCACTTCGGCCACCGGTCGCTGCAGGTCGGCGAGTATCCGCTCGACGACCGGGTACGCCTCCGGGTGCACCGAGGACGCATCGAGCGGATTGTCACCGGCGGGAATGCGCAGGAAGCCCGCCGCCTGCTCGAACGTCTTCGGCCCCAGCCGCGGCACGGCCTTGAGCTGGTCACGCGACCTGAACGGACCGTTCGTGTCGCGGTGGGCGACGATGTTCTCCGCGAGCGACGACGACAGGCCGGAGATCCGGGCGAGCAGCGGCGCGGAGGCCGTGTTCACGTCGACGCCGACGGCGTTCACGCAGTCCTCGACCACGGCATCGAGCTGGCGCGCAAGCCTCGTCTGGCTGACGTCGTGCTGGTACTGGCCGACGCCGATCGACTTCGGGTCGATCTTCACGAGTTCGGCCAGCGGATCCTGCAGCCGGCGCGCGATCGAGATCGCCCCACGGATGCTGACGTCGACCTGCGGAAATTCACGCGACGCGAGTTCCGACGCCGAATACACGGACGCGCCTGCCTCGGAGACGACGACCTTCGTCAGGCGCAACTCCGGATGCCGCTTGATCAGGTCGCCCGCCAGCTTGTCGGTTTCGCGCGAGGCCGTGCCGTTGCCGATGCTGATGAGTTCCACGCCATGCTTCTGGGCGAGCTGGCCGAGCGCGCGCAGCGCACCCTCCCAGTCATTCTTCGGCACGTGCGGATACACGGTCGCCATGTCGACGAACTTGCCCGTGCGGTCCACGACAGCGACTTTCACGCCCGTGCGCAGGCCCGGATCGAGACCCAGAGTGACGCGATTGCCGGCGGGGGCAGCGAGCAGAAGGTCGTGCAGGTTCATGGCAAAGACGCGGATCGCCTCGGCCTCCGCAATTTCGCGCAGGGCGACGAACAGCTCGGTTTCGAGCTGCCACGCCAGCTTCACGCTCCAGGTCCAGCGCGCGGTCTGCAGCAGCCACGCGTCGGCCTTGCGCCCGCGGTCGGCGATGGCGAAACGACCGGCGATGCGGCTCTCGCAGGTGTTCATGGGTTTGACGAGGGCGTCGCCCGCGGCAATGTCTTCGGGCAGCTTGATCGCCAGCCGCAGCATTTCTTCGTTGCGACCACGGAACAGGGCCAGCGCCCGGTGCGGCGCGACCTTCGAATAGGGCTCGGAATACGCGAAGTAATCGCGGAACTTGGCGCCCGCCTCCTCCTTGCCTTCGGCGACGATCGCCGTAACGACACCGTGTTCACGCAGGTGATTGCGCAGGCTGCCGAGGAGCTCGGCGTCTTCCGCGAACCGATCCATCAGGATCTGCCGCGCACCTTCCAGTGCCGACTTCGCATCCGCCACGCCGGGGTTGGCGCCGTGCTCGGTTTCGAACGGCGGCTTCAGGTAGTGGGCGGCCTCGGTCTCGGGGTCGAGCGTCGGATCGCGCAGCAAAGCCTCCGCGAGCGGTTCGAGTCCCGCTTCACGCGCGATCTGCGCCTTGGTGCGCCGCTTCGGCTTGAACGGCGCGTAGAGATCTTCGAGCCGCTGCTTGGCATCGGCGGCGAGCAGGCTGGCCTCCAGCTCCGGGGTCATTTTGCCCTGCGAGCGGACGCTCTCCAGGATGGCTGCCCGGCGCTCTTCGAGCTCACGCAGGTAGACGAGCCGTTCGTCGAGTGCGCGCAGCTGGATGTCGTCGAGACCATCGGTCGCTTCCTTGCGGTAGCGCGCGATGAACGGCACGGTCGCGCCCTCGTCGAGCAACCGGACTGCGGCAGCGACCTGGGCCGGCTTGACGCCGAGTTCCGTGGCGATGCGGATACCGATCGAGGCCAGCGTCGAGGGATCAAGTGTCGTCATCGTGCGAGGTGCAGCGTCGGGTCGTCGAGGGGGCGGCGACTATGCGCGACGAGGTCGGGCACGACAAGGCTTGCCGAGGCCGCCCAGGTGATGTTGGCGGTGGACCGGGCGGTCCTCACTCCTGTTGCCTTTCAATTCCAGGCTTGCGGGACCTTGTGTTGCCTGCACCCTGGCGCTGATCCTCGGCTTGTCTTGCGCGGGTCTGGAGCTGCTATTTGGTTGATAATCAGACTATTTATTATTCATCTGCAACGGAATCATCATTAAATAGTAAATACGCTTCGTGCGAGGGTGCGGTCGAATTCATGACCCTTGAAGGTGGGTCGCCACCGTGGGTGGCATCACTTCACCGAACGGGCCCAGTCGCGGAGCGAGTCCGGGAGAGACGCGTCGGCGCCTGGATCCGCGGTACGAAACGCCCGCAGGGCATCAGCCGCCGCGGTGACGTCGCCGTTCGCGTGCAGCGACACGATCTTTGCTGTCCATGCCGCCGCGTCGAGCGGCCCGGCGACGCCGAGATCCTTCTCCCGCGCCGACGACGCCACCGCGGCGGCACTCGCGTTTCGACCCGCCATCGCCGGTGATATGGCCTCGCGTCGATCGGCACCCGCTGCGCCGGCCGACGCCATGTCAGCCGTCGCCGCAGTTTGGTCGTCAGTCGTCACCGGTGACGCAGGTACCCGGGGCGGCTCAGGGACCGCGCCTGGCGCCGGCGCACGGTCGGGAACGACGACCTGCTCAGGCCGGGCCAAAGCCTTGGCTGCACTGGATGACGGGCTGGGGTCGGTCGCTGCTGGGACCGAGGAGCTGCGCGGCTGCGATTCGACCGGGGCCGGAAGGGACTCCGTCCGCTGCACCGACGACTCGAAATCGTGTTCCCGCGGCAACATCTGCACCAGGACGAATGCGAGCCCCGCCACCGTGGCCGCCGCGGCCAGTGGCTGCCACTGCCGCAGCCAGGTCCGGGATCGGACGCGGACCGGGGCCGCATTCGGTTGCTCGCCGCGTCCGCGACGGCCTTGCGTGCTGCGGCGATGATCGCGGCATCGAGGTGCGACGACGGCTGTTCGTCCGACGCCTCGCGCCACGCGCGCGCCAGGTCGTCGTCGCGGCTCGACGGATAGCGAGCCTTCGCGGTCGTGGTTGCTCATTGCAGGTCCTCCAGCGTCTCGCGCAGCCGGCGGTACGCGTAGCGCAAGCGGCTCTTCACCGTTTCAGCCCGAAGTGGCCGTCAGGCTCGCGATCTCGTCGAGCGAGAGCCCGCCCTCGATGTGCAGCAGGAATGCGTCCCGCTGCAGCGGCGGCACGTCGGCAAGCGCCGCGACCAGGCGACGGCGAGTCTCGGCGTCGATCGATGCGTGCAATGGATCGTCGTCGACCTCGCGTGACGCGGCGACGCTTTCCTCCGCCTGCGTGACGATCGCCGTCGTCCTCGAGGGACGCCAGCGAGACGCCATGGCGCGAGCGCCAGTGATCGACCAGGCGATGCCGTGCGAGCGTGTACAGCCACGTGGAGAATTTCGCCTGCGCCTCGTAGCGCTCGCGCGCACCGATCACCCGCAGCCAGAGGTCCTGGTGCAGTTCGTCCGCCGTAGCCGTGTCACCGCCCGCGTGGCGCAGGAAGTAGCGGTAGGTGGCGCCTTTGTGCCGCGCGTACAGCGTCTCGAAGGCCCGCGCATCGCCCTGGCCGTAGGCACGCATCAGCGCCTCGTCCGTGCGTGGCTCCATCTCGGCAGTGAGTGGGTGCATCCGTCGCGCAGTATCGAGCGGCGCGACGGATGCGGCAATCGCGCGGCGTCATGGATCCGGGACGAAACTCAGCGCGCCCGGGAACGGATCGGGATCTGCGCGAGGCATGGCGCGCCCCGGCAGGACGCCCATCGCGACCAGGGTTTCGCGGCGCTCGTAACGAATCGCGACCAGTTCGTCGGGCCGCGCGCTGGCACGCTCGAATTCGACCTGCTGCACGGGCGAGTACTCGCCGCGTCCGTGTCCCGTGCCGAGCGACGGCTCCTGCATCGCCGGTGCAGCGGCATCGGCACTTGCGGCGCGGCTGTCGACCGCTTTCCCAGCTGCATCGGCTTCCGCCTTCTCGCGCGAAGGCGCGGGAGCGGTCGACGTCGGTCGCTGCTGAACCAGCCCTGTCGTTCGATCGGTCGCTCGCGAAACAGCGCCACGCCGATGACACCCAGGTCATTCGGTCGACCGGTGCGAGCGGCATACGAGGCTTCCGGGTCGGAGAAGTAGAAGGCCGCGGTCCGGTTCAGGTCCTTGCGCCAGCCTTGCACCGTCACGTAGCCGCCCGGCTCGATGACGTAGCCCGATTGATCGGGCGACGCGGTTTCGCCGGTCACTGCGTTGACGCCATCCACGCTCAGCACGGCGAGCAGCCGCTGGTCGGTGCAGTTGCGGATGCGAACGGCGTACTCGTTGCCGGGGTGGCCTTCGACATACCGGCGCCCGTGATGACGGTAGACGGGCAGGGCCTCGCCGGCGCTGCGGTCGTAGACGTCGACACGCGCCAGTGAGTCGGCTCGTACAGCGGCAAGTGGCACGATCGCGGTTGCCAGAACGGTCGCCGCTGCGGTCGCCAGCAGCGTGCGGCGGTTGATCGGAATGCTCATGGCTCAGGCTCCGTTTGCAGGGTGTGCATCCCTGTAAACGGTCGACCGGGACCTGCGGGGTTAAATGCGCAGGCGCGTGATACCCCGTTTGGCCGCCGAGGGGGGTGTGGTAGCGTCTCAACTCGAGCGAAAGACGATGACGGTTCGTGACCGGGGGGGGACCGCAATGGATCGAACGACAGTGTTCATCGCGTTTTCGTCGACCGTCATGGCGGCCGCAGCGGCGGCACCCGTCCCCGATGTGGGCTGGAGCGCCTATGGCGGCGACGCGGGCGGCACGCGCTACTCGACCGCCGCACAGATCACGCCGGCCAATGTCGACCAGCTGGAAGTGGCCTGGACCTTCCGCACTGGAGAACTGGGCCAGGGCGTGAAGGACTGGAGTCGCTCGGCTTTCGAAGCCACGCCGATTCTCTACGACCGAACCCTGTATCTCACCACCAGTAGCACCGATGTCGTCGCAGTGAACGCCGTCACCGGCCAACTGCGCTGGCGACACGACAGCCGCAGCCGCGACGACCTGCACTATTCCGACGGCGTGTCGCGCGGAGTGTCGCTGTGGGTCGACCCTGCGAGCCAGCCGCAAGCCGTGTGCCACGCGCGCATCTTTGCGCCGACGCTCGATGGTCGCCTGCTGGCGCTGGATGCGGCCACGGGCAAGCCCTGCGTCGAGTTCGGCGAGCGCGGCGCCGTCAACTTGCTGCTCGACGTGCGGTCACAGTTCAAGGAAGGCGACGAGTGGCGGGACTACCTGGTCACCTCGCCACCGGCGGTCCTGGACGACAAAGTCATCGTCGGTTCTTCCATCGGCGACAATCGCGCGGTGCTCGAGGAGCTCGGCATCGTGCGGGCCTACGATGCACGCAGTGGCCGGCTGGTCTGGAGCTGGGACCCGATCCCGCGCGAGCCATCGAATCCGGTCTACAAGGAATGGAGCCCCGCGAGCATCGCGACAGCCAGCGCCGCGAATGCCTGGGCGCCGCTGTCGGTGGATGCCGAGCGCCGTCTCGTGTTCGTGCCCACGGGTTCGGCAAGCCCGGATTTTTTCGGCGGCCTGCGCCCCGGCGATAACCGCTGGGCCAACTCCATCGTGGCCCTGGACGCCGACACGGGCCAGCTGCGCTGGGGACAGCAACTGGTGCACCACGACCTGTGGGACTACGACCTGGCGTCACAACCGACCCTGGCGAACCTGGTGCGCCGGGGCAAGCGCGTGGCTGCCGTCATCCAGGCCACCAAGATGGGCTTCCTTTTTACGTTCGACCGCGACAGCGGCACGCCCGTGTTCCCGATCGTCGAGAAGCCCGTGCCGCAGGACGCGGTGCCGGGCGAGCGGCCATCACCGACTCAGCCCTACCCCCTGGCGCCGCCCGCGCTCGCGCGCCAGGGACCGGTCACGCCGGAGGACGCGTGGGGACTCACGTGGTTCGACACCCGTGCCTGCCGCCAGCGTATCGAGGGCTACCGGTCGAAGGGCATGTTTCAGCCGCCGACGCTGCAGGACTCGCTCATGCAACCGGGTAACGCAGGGGGATCGAACTGGGGCGGGATAGCATTCGATCCCCGGCGCCAGCTGGCCATCGCGAATACCCTGAACCTGCCGTTTGTCGTGGCGCTCGTGCCGCGCGAACGACTGCAACAGGAGATGGACTCCGGCCTCTACGACGACTTCGACTTCTCGCGGCAACACGGTACGCCGTACGGCATGCGCCGCACGTCCTTCACCTCGCGCCTTGGCATTCCTTGCGTCAAGCCGCCCTGGGGTCAACTCACCGCCGTGGACATGACGCGCGGCACGATCAAGTGGCAGATTCCGCTCGGCGTTACGCCGTTCATTCCGCTCAATCTGGGCCTGCCGGGCCTCGGCGGGCCGATCGTGACCGCCGGCGGACTGGTGTTCATCGCCGCCAGTTTCGACGATCGACTGCGTGCGTTCGACACGGACAGTGGTGACGCTGGTCTGGGAGGTCAAACTGCCGGCGGGCGGACAGGCGACGCCGATGACTTACATCACCGGCGGACGACAATACGTCGTCATCGCCGCAGGCGGCTACAAGGAAGACAGCACGCGCGGGGACTTTCTCGTCGCCTACGCGTTGCCACGCTAGTCGGAAGGATTTCGAAGTGCACAGCATCTCTCGTGCCACGCAGGAGGACCCATGAAAGCAACCCCCTTGGGCTGGCCGCGCATCTCGTCCGGCGTTTTTTATCGAGAGCCGGCGGCCATGATCGATTGGCTGTGCCGGGGCTTCGGCTTCGAAGTCCGGCTCAAGGTCGTCGGCGATGACGGCCGGATTGAACACAGCGAGCTCACGTTCGGTGACGGACTCATCATGGTCGGCGGTGAAAAGAGTGGTCCGGCGCGACGGTTCGGGGTGGACATGTCGAGCCCGCTCAGTGCTGGCTGCAATACCCAGAACCTGATGGTCTATGTCGATGACGTCGACGCTCACTGCGCACGGGCACGAGCCGCCGGAGCCACGATCGTCGAGGAGCCGTCCCTGCACGATTACGGCGAGGCCTACTGGTCCGACCGTGCCTACGGGGCCACCGATCCAGAGGGTCACCTGTGGTGGTTCGTGCAGCGGATGCGCGATCCTTCACGTTGACCGATCCGTTGCAGTCATTGCGCAACTCGCTTGCGCTCAGGCACACGAGGTAGCGATCAATGACCTGCCGCTGGATCCTCGCGAGCGTACTGTTTCTGCAGCAGCCTGGTCGCCACGCCGCGGCGACTCCGCCGCGCCCCACCGCGGCGGAAGTGCGAACGTGAACTCACCGCGACCTACTTCCAGTGGTATCCGGAGATGGCGACGTTCTACAGCGTCGGTGCGGTCGATGCCGGCAAGGACTCCAATCGACGCTTGTCGCCGCGCTCGCCCGCCGACGAAGTCGCGAAACGCTCTGCCCTCACGCGGGTGCTCGAGCGATTCGCCGCGGTGGACACCACGAATTTGAATCCCCGTGAGCAGGTGTTTCACGCCGCGCTCGAAGCCACGTTGCGGGGTGCGCTGGCGCCGGCCGCAATCGTCGACTACGGCACCGTCTTCAGCGCGTGGGGCATGTGGTACATGCCGTACGCGGTGAACCACATGGGCGGGCCGCAGGACCAGGTCACCAAGCTGCTCGACACCCAGCAGCCGGTGCGCAACGCGGCCGACGCGGAGGACTACCTCGCCCGGCTGGCGGCGTACGCCAGGACCATCGACGAGACGATTGCGAAGATCGAGCACGACCGTGGCCTGGGCGTGGTGCCGCCCGGTTTCGTCATCGACAAGACGATCCTGACGCTCGCGGCCCCGACCGGCGACGAAGCGTCGCAGCATCCGCTCGTGATGGTGTTCGAGGCCAAGGCACGTGCGGCCGGGTTGCCGAATCCGGAAGCCCTGTCCAAGCGCGCCGCCGAACTGGTCGCGACGGGCGTGTTGCCCGCGAATGCGCGGCTGGCGGCCAAACTCCAGTCGCTGCGCACGGGCGCGAGCGACGAGCCGGGCATCTGGCGCCTGCCCAAGGGCGATGCCCTGTACCAGGCGCTGATCACCCACATGACCGACACCCGGATGTCGCCGCAGCAGGTCCACGACCTGGGGCTGTCTGAAGTGGCGCGCATCCTGGGCGAGATGGACACGATCCTGCGTGGCGAGGGACTCACGGCAGGCACGGTCGGCGAGCGCATGGCGCGGCTCACCGACGACAAGCGCTTCGTCTATCCGAACGACGCGACAGGCAAGGCACGACTGCTGGCCGACGCCAAGGCCCAGATCGCCGAGATCGCGCCGCTGTTGCCGCAATGGTTTGGCACGCTGCCGCCCGCCCAGGTCGTCGTGCAGGCGGTGCCCGAACAGGCCGAGAACAGTTCCTCGGGTGGCTTTTACGATGCGCCGGCGCTCGATGGCTCACGGCCCGGCACCTACTGGATCAACCTGCGCGATCCGGCGGTGTTGCCCTCGTTCAAGCTCAAGACGTTGACCTACCACGAGGCCAATCCGGGCCATCACCTGCAGGCCGCGTTCGGGATGGGGGTCGGCACGCCGGTCATCGCCACGGCCCTCTACTCCAATGCGTTCGGCGAAGGCTGGGGCCTGTATGCAGAGGCGCTCGCCAAGGAAATGGGTTTGTACGCGAAGGATCCCTACGGTGACCTCGGCCGTTTGCAGGACGAACTGTGGCGCGCAGTGCGTCTCGTGGTCGATACCGGCATGCATTCGCTGCGCTGGAGTCGCGCGCAGGCGATCGACTATGCGATCACGACGGCCGGAGTGCATCCGCTCGAGGCCGAAGCCGAGATCGACAGGTACGCCGTCTGGCCCGGGCAGGCACTGGGCTACAAGATCGGCATGCTCGAGATCCAGCGACTGCGGCGCGTCGCACAGGAGGCGCTCGGTGACCGCTTCGACGTCCGCGCATTCCACGTCGAAGTGCTGAAGGATGGCGCGGTGCCACTGCAGGTGCTGGAGACGAAGGTCCAGCGCTGGATCGAAACGCAGCGGTCGCCAGCCGATTCATTCGTGGCAGCCATCGCCCGGCATTGCGGCAAGGCCTATGCGGGCCGCATCACCGCCAACGAGCCGGCGGCGCCGAATGATCCGTTTGCCAACCAGCCGCTGGTGATGCACGTGCTGGCTTGCAGTCCGCAGCAGCTGCGCATTCCGTTTCACGTCGGTGACGACCACTCGCGCACCTGGGTGATCACCCGCACGGCCAGCGGCTTGCAGCTGAAGCACGATCATCGTCATGCCGACGGTTCGCCGGACGTGCTGACCCTGTACGGCGGCGACACGACGGCGCCCGGCACCGCCGTGCGACAGGAGTTTCCGGTCGATGCGGAGTCCCGCGCATTGTTCGAAAAGGAAGGCTCGAAGGCGTCCGTGACGAACACCTGGGCGATGGAAATCGTTCCAGGAAAAAAGTTCGTCTATGAGCTGGCACGGCCAGGGCGATTGTTTCGCGTCGAGTTCGACCTGACGCAGCCCGTGGCGACCCCGCCGCTGCCGTGGGGCACGGCGCCCACGCTTTGATGCGCGAGTTCCGCCGACACAGTCAACGCTCGGCAGGCGACAGCCTGCCGTTGGGCATCACAGCAGCAGCGATTCTCGCGTCAGTTCCAGCGAAATTTGTCGTATCCGCCCAGTGCGCCGGAACAGCTGCGCACTCAACTCCGCCGGCAGCGACTGCTCCGGCACCGCCTGGACACTGCCGTCCTCGAGCGTGATCGTCAGGGCCGGACGGCCTGCGCTGCGCAGGTGGTAGACGATCGGAACCTGGCACCAGGTATAGGCCAGCGTCGATTCAGGCAAGGTGAGCGACTGCCACTGGCCGTCGATGTCGAGGAACCGGAACACGCGCGGCCCAACCGTGAACTCGCACGCACGCAGCAGCCTCGGATCGAAGCGAACCGTGCCGCCAGTCACCCGCACGCCCAGTTCGCCGAAGCGGGTCAAGACCTCTTCCTTGACCTGCCCGGTCATGCCGGGCTGCTGGGCACCACCGTGCCCGGGCGTATGCGAGTACGGATCCATCGGGAAGGCACCGTACTCTGCCGGTGCCTTGTTGAAGCCGATGCCGTTGCGCACTCGATAGTACAAGGCGCCGAGATGCTGGCAGACGTCCCTCGTGGCATCGTCACCGAGCGCCGCAAGGAAGTTCTCCTGTAGCGCCAGCAGCAACTTCGACACCATGTGCCAGTAGATGCAGCCGAGGCCCTCGAAGCCGAACATGCTGCCGGAACGGCCGGTGAACTCGCGGTGCCGAAACACCCGCTCGTACAGGTCGTACAGTGCCTTCGTTGAGTCTTGGACGTCCTCGCCATAGGTTGCGGACAACTCGGCGAGTCGCACGGAAAGATCGCCGACGTTCCTGAAATCGGCGTTGAAGCGATAGCAGCCGGCGGCGTCGCGCGTGATGATGCGTTCGTCGCGGGCGGCGTGCATGCGACGCAGCAGCGCTATCTGCTCGACCTCGTCGGCCGGGACGCGATTTTTTTCCAGGAAGCCCGGCAATGGACGATCTGGATAAAGCATGAAGGAGCGCTGGTCGGGCCGATAGATGTCGCTGTCGAAGAGCGTTTCCACCAGCTCCGCGGCCGCCTGCGGCGCGAGTGCGCCGGAGCTGAGCGCGGCGACCTGGCCCTCGAGCATGAGATAAAGCGAGTCGACGCCCACCTCGCTGCCGCGCAGGTCCAGCAGGTTGTAGGCGTGGTAGGTGCCGTCCTCGCGACGGTTGCTGCGGATACCTTGGTCGATCACCGCAAGGGTGTCATCGAGCAGGCTCGTGAGCTCGGCGAGCGGGCGCGTCACTTTGCCGGCAAAAGGCAGGTCGCGGTACACGGCCTGCCGGTAACGGGTCGCGGCCAGGCCGAGCTCCTGCAGCGAGCGCCAGCGCTGCGCCGGAGTGAGCACGCCGTGACCCAGCAGCGGACGGACGTGGGCGAGGGCTGCAGCCGTGTCTGCAAGCCACGCGGCGACCTCGGCTGACAATTCGACGGATTCGGAGTACCCGGCCAGCAACTGCTGCAGGAAGCTGACGTACCGGCGCAGGTAGCACAACGTGACCACGGATACGCCGTGACCGACCAAAGCGTTGTTCGCGTCGTTCCACTCCGGCCGTTGAGTATTGAGCCAGATCCCCCCATCGACGACGAGATTCCCAAGCTTGGTCAGCAAGGGCACCAGCAGCTTTTCCAGCAGGTTGACCTGGTAGACGTTGCCCTCGGCGTCGAGCACCAGCTTGCCGTCGGCGCCCATCGCGGCCACACGATCGGCGATACGCCCGGCCTGCGCATGGTCGTAGTCAACGGTGCGCTTGGGGTCGGCGACGATCTGGGCAAAGTCGCGGATTCGATAGGGCACGTTGGCGTAGCCGAACAGGGGCCGGTGCAGCAACTCGCCGAGCCTGGCCGGGTGAAACCGTTGCGACAGCTCGAGCAACTTCAGCAGATAGATGATCTGGTGGTCGCCCCAGTAGCCGATGTGGCTCCACGGGTTGTCGGGCTCTTCAGCTTCCCAGTCGATGCCATCGCGCGTGATGCGATAGGGGTTGTAGCCGTCGACCGTCGACGCATTCACGAACTTCGCAACCACGTTCTCGATGAACTCCGGGAAGCTGAATGCCAGCGCCTCCCAGTTCTGGAAAATGTCCCGCCAGTTGCCTTCGTACGACAGCAGCGGCTCGCCCTGGGTATCCTTCAGCCGGATCGCGAACCGGTTCCATGGCCGACTCGGATCGCCATGACGACGTCCGAAGGTGATCGGCAGGTACTCGTAGCAGAGTCTTTCCAGTTGCGGATCGCCGGCACGCCGCACGGCCGCGAGCAGTTCCGCCGCCGGCAACCGGGCTGGCAGACGCTGCAGGAGTTCACGGTGACGGGTGAAGACGGCGGCATTGAAATGCCGGATGCTCGCAGCGAAATCGGCGCCCAGCACCCGGTACTGGTCGTGGAATACGCCACCCCGCAGCACGTTGAACAGCACGTTGGCATAGTGATGCGTCGTCACCGCTTCTTCGGCAGCGGACTGGAAGCCGTCAGCTGCGGCGATGATGCGGGCGAGCTCGTCGCAACCTGTTGCTACAGCCGCTGCCACTGCCCGTTCGGCAGCGACTGGATCGGCCAGCTGCCGGACGATGTCTACGACCTGACCCTGGGTCCGCTCGACGTCGGCCACGATCCGCCAGCGGCGTGACTCGCGGGACGGCAGCAGCAGCGAGGAATGCACGAAGTACGCGCCGCGGATACCGCGCTTGCCGACCTCCTGCACGACGTGTCCACCGCGCCGGAAATTATCGAGTTGCAGCGAGGACAGCAGTACGGTGGGCGATTCGAGGCCCAGGCTGAAAACGACGCTGGCCCGCAGGGATTCGCAGGGCTCGGCACGATCGGAGATCCCCGAGTACAACGCGTAGGTCGCGAGCCCGGTGCGCACGTCGAGTTCAGTCCACTTGTACGCGTCCACCAGGTTGCTCGAGCTCGACTGCACGGACAGCGGCGTGCCGGCGGGCAGCAGGTTCTGCACACCGTCGAGGAGCTCGACACGCAACGGCTCGGCGCCGAGGTTCTGCAGTTCGCACAGCCGCACGAAGCCATGGCGGTCGCTCGTGGCCCAGGTGTAGCGGAAGACGAGCGCCAGGTCGTGGTTGACCTCTTCGAAGCAGAGCTTGTTGCCGAGGACGCTCTTGTACAGGTTGCGGCGGGTTTCGAAGCGACCGTCATGCTCGCGGTTGAACGGCTCCCAGAGTACCTGCCGCCCCTGCTCACCGACCCGCAGGATCGTCTTCGGGCCGGTATGCGGCTGGCACTCGTGAATCCTGTCGACCGGGAGGTAGGGAAAAAGCGCCGTGTCCGGCGAGACGCGACCGGCGGTCAGGCCTCCGGATGAAGAAACGAACAGCCAGTGGTCGGCGTTCGAAATGACGCTGACGAAGAACGGCGGCATCCGGTCGACATTGCGAATGACGTAGCAGCGCTCGCCTTCGACATCGACAAATTCCCCGGCGACCGCCTGCGCGCCCGCCATGTTCACTGGGCGCGCAGCAGCGACTTCGGCGGCACCTCGAGCACCTTGCCCGTGCTGAACTTCACCTGCGTGGCCGCGGTACGCGCGTTGTACGCCAGGTACGTCCGCACGCCGTTCTTGTCCTTGAACACCGCGTACAACGGCGTGTCGGCCGTGACCGAAAAGTCGGGCGTGCCCATTTCCTTGAGGCTCGCCAGCCAGAACGCCGTGTGCGCGCGGGTCTCGCCGGGCTCCACGCTGCCCTTGCGATTCCACAGCGCCGCACCGGCTTCGGGTCGCCCAGCGCGGCGTACGAGGCAATGATGTCCTGCCAGATGTCGGCAGGCGTGCCGTCGTCACCGCCGCGTGCGTTGTAGGCCTTGACCGCAGCCGGCAGCGCCGCGACCACGCTGGCCACGTACTTCGGGTCTGTCCCGAGATAAGTGGAGGCAGTCGTCATGGGCAGCATGTTGATGCCGAAAATCTGTCGCGGCTCCTGGGTCCACCAGGTGTTGTAGGCGTACTTGCCGCCGAACACCATGCTGGCGAAAGGCTTGCCGTATTCCGGCGCCAGCACTTCCCGGTCGAGGTCGAACCAGTACTTGTTGACGGAAGCGATCTCGCTCGTCAACAGGAATACGCCGAGGTCGCGCAGCTTGCGATCGCCGGTCGCCTCGCCCCACAACAAGAGGCCCGCCCAGGCGTTGACCGCCTCGGACGAGGATTCCTGGTTGTTGCCGGCGTCGAAGTCCGCGTCACCGGAGGCCCAGGAATGCCCCTCGTACACGTCGAAATTGCGCAGGAAGGGGAAGTCCTGGCGACCGCGCTCGTCGGTCGCGATGTCCGCAATGATCTTGCGGACCATGCCACCCCATTGCTGCTCGGAGGCCCATTCGGGATCCCTGAGTGCGACCTGCGCGGCGCCCATCACCCAGTAGCCGTAGTGGAAGTGATGGTCGTTCATGGCCTTGATGCTGCCGAACTCCTGCGGCACGCCGACGAACGTGCCGAGCCGGGAGTCCTGCACGAAGTACGTGGAACGCTTGCCGTCGAACCACGATTCCATGCGAGTCTTGAGCTGCTCCAGCAGCTGGTCGCGCATCTTCGTCTTGCCCTCGACCTCGGCCACGCCCATCAGCTTCGCGGTGGCGCCGAGACCCTTGCCGACGTAGTACGTGCCGCGGCCCATCAGGCTGAACAACTGCGGCGCCTTGGCGAGATCGCCGACGAGCAGGCTGCCCACGCTGTCCTTGCTGGCCGGGTCCTGCAGGCCGGCCCACATCGGGACAAAGCCGTTGTAAGTGCGCTCGAGCGTGAAGCTGTTGACGGGCACGAGACGGATGCGCCCGCGCACGGTGTCGTACCCGTACTGCGACGGATGATCGGACACGACGCTGGACCAGTGATGCGGATAGAGGCCCATGAACGTCGCCAGGTTCTCGCCTTCGCGGGCGGCGGTCTGCACGCGGTAGACCGAGCGCACCTTGCTCGTGGCCTCGTCGTAAGACCATTCGACGCGGGTGTCCGTCGGAAAGGCGTAGGCGACGGCGTGGAAATCCCGCAGCGTGGCTTCATTGGCGTCCGGCAGTCCCGCCACGGAAAAGTACCGCGCATTCTCCGGCAGCCGCAGCACCAGCTCGGTCGGTTGCTGCCACTCCCAGGTCGAGCCGGTCGGCGCGAAGATTGCGTAGGGCCGGCCTGCGATCTTGATCGCGGCGACTCGCGGGTCCTGTCCCGCCTTGGTCGGATCTGCGATCACGGTGTCGACTGCCGACAAGCGGAAACGCGCGTCCCCCTTGCTGAGCTCGTAATAGCTGAAGGGACTGCCATGGAGCACGGTGGCGGTCAGCGCCTCGCCGGCGCCCGCTGCCATGCTGACCTGGGCGAGCCAGTCGGAGAACTTCGACAGCCGGGCGTCCTGTGGCGTGAACCCCATCGGTGACACGACGATGGCGGGCACGTGCGGATAGCTCAACTCGATGCTGCCGCCGACGTCGGCGTGACGCTTGCTCGGCAGTCCCAGCTCGAAACCTTTGTCAGTGGCCTGGTACGTCATCGGGTGCGCGTGCAGCGGTTGCGACCAGCGCTGGAACATCACCGACGAGTACCACTGGTTCGTGGGCGCGGCCTTGCCGGCGGCCTCGCCGGTCACGAACTCGGCGACGGGCAGCGTGCCGTCGCCGCTTTTCAGCTTGGTGTAGTAACCGCCGCGTCCCAGTGACACGTCCGGGGTTGCGGCCAGCGCGACGCCGACGCCGGCCAGCAGCAGCGCGCAGCAGGCCGCGGTGCGGGCAGCGCTGCCGAACAGGGGAAGCCCTCGGTGCCGCGGCCTGGCGTCGATGTTGCGCATGCTTGCGTCCTCAGAAGTTGAGATTCGCCCCGAGCGTGAAGAAGTTGCCCGATTCACTGGTGCGCGGATCGACGCCACCGAAGGCGATGTTGCTGGGCATGCTCAAGGGCGCCGGGCCTTCGCGCCCGAACATGACGCGACCCAGTCCCGCGTACACCTCCATCTTGAACACACCGCCGAGGGAAATCTCGGGCAGCTTGCGATAGACGCCGAGGTTCAGGAACAGCGCGGTGTTTTCCTGGCCCCACTCGAGCGGGTTGTCGGTGCTGGCCTTGTCCAGGTAAACGCCGCCCGCGGTGTAGGTCCACTTGCCCCGGGTGTAGCCGGCCCCGAGCATGGCATCCCACGATACGGCGGAGTAGACCTTGTCGAGTTCGTCCGAGTAGTTGAAACCCGGCTGATCCCAGAAGCAGGCGCTCTGGACCGTCGATACCGGGCCGAAGTCGCACTGCTGTGCCTGGCCCGACCATTCGCTGCGACGGAGTCCGTACGTGAACTTCCAGCGCTCGTTCATCCAGTGGTTGCCCTGCACGATCAGCACGTTCTGGGACGGCGCTTCGTAGTCCGGCGACGAGACCGGGCCGTTGGTATTGCCCTGTGCCCCGTAGAACGCGCCCTTCTGGAACGAGCTCTGCCGACCACCGTCGCTGTCCTGGTAGACCAGCTCGACCAGGTTCTTCTCATTCGAGTACTGGATGAAGATCTCGTACAGGCTCGGATCCGGCGGAGCCTCGACCAGCGAGGAGCGGTTGAGGGGATTGCGCGTGTCGGCCTCGGCGTAGGACGCCTCGAAGCGGATCTTGCCGAACGGAATCTCGAACTCGCGGGTGGCATAGCGCACGGCCTCGGGAAAGATCCCGTAGCCCGCGCCCGACTCGGCCCAGGGGCTCGACAGGCCCAGCGGGTAAGCGAAGTCGTCCGAGCGGGTCCACGCGCGGGAGGTCATCTTGCCAGCCTGCAACGCGCCGTAAGTCGGGTGCGACACGCCGGCGTAGAGGTCTGTCATCCAGTTGTCGTAGATGTCGGCGTCCGAGTTGCGCATGCGCGCGCTCGTCTTCGCCTCGATCTTCACGGCGTTGTCGAACTCGTGCGACAGGCCGAGCGTCAATTGCGCGAGGAAGAGATTGCGTCCCGTCGTTTCCGAGTCGCCGCCCTGGTTCACCATCGGGTCCGGCGGCGAGAGCACGCCGCGTGGATCGTAGGCCGAGCGATTCACCAGGCCCTCCGTGCAGTTGTCGCAGAGGCTGTATTCGTTCTTGAGAAAGCCCACGACCTCGAGCGGCCCATACTGTTCCGCGGCCGCCGGGACGCTGGCGAGCAGCATCGAAGCGACCGCAAGGGATCGACTGACAGCGTTCTTGTTCACAGCGGTCTCCCCGGAGCGACGGATTGGAGTCGTCATTGCTTGCGTCATGGGTCGACTCACTCGAACGAGACTGAGCCGCGAGTGAAGCCGGTCGGGTACTCCGAGCCTGCGCCGTTCGTCACGGTGGTGTTGACCCGCGGGAAAATCGCCTGCACGTGGACCTCACCGATGGGTTTGGCCAGCGCTTCGGCCAGAGTGGTGACTCCGGAGGTGAATCCGCCGCCGTTGCAGGCCTGGGCGAGGGTCATCGAGTTCAGCGCAATGGTGTACAGGGTCAGGTCCGCCGTGGTCGGTGTGACCGGCGTCTCCACCAGGATCTGGCAGAACCCCCCGGACCCGTTGGAGTACACCTGGCTGCCGATCAAGCGCACGGTCAGCTGCTTGTTGGTGGCCTGCTGGAACCACTCCGCAGCCATGCCGAGCTCGATCTTGAGGCTCGCCTGACCGTTGAGCGTCACGCCCGCGTTCGGGGCCGCGATGGTGTAGCCCGGCGCCGCGGTGAAGATGCCCATGTAGCCGTCCGTCGTGGGCTGCGACGTGGCGACGACCAGGTAGATAAAGGAATCCGCCGGCGGGACCGCTCCCGCACCGTCGGTGAACCCGCCTCCTGCGTAAGTGTTCGAGTAGTTGGTGAAGTTGCCACTGTAGAAGCCCCACTCGCCACCCTCGACCGTACGGTTGTTGCTGGCGTAGCCCGACGCGAAGACGATCGTCCCGCCACCGCCGCTGCCACCGCCGGGCACGAACAGCACGTCGTCGAAGTAGTACGTGCGCGCGCCGATGGCCGCCCCGGCCTGGCCGAAGTCGAAGAAGATGATCAGGCGGTTGTAGTCGTAGCTCGGGTTCAGCGCGGGAGTCCCGCTGACCTGATTGGCAA
Source organism: uncultured Gammaproteobacteria bacterium (assembly GCA_963746325.1). GTDB lineage: Bacteria > Pseudomonadota > Gammaproteobacteria > Steroidobacterales > Steroidobacteraceae > RPQJ01. The sequence continues at coordinate 876,501 of CAVVBC010000005.1, forward strand.
AATTGAAAGTCAGTGTCTCCCAGGCGTTGGCCACGGTCGTCACCGCTTCGGTCTCCACCGAGCGAGTCGTGTCCTGCGCGCTCTCGACCTTGAGCCGCACGCGGATACCGGCGGCGGGCGAATACACGCGCACCGACATCCGGGTGTTCGTCGCGGTGAACGGAATCGTGCCGGCCGTCAGGCTGGGACCCGTGGACACGACGGTTCCGGCGAAGGTCTCGGCGTTGGCCGCCCGGTTGACCCGTACCGCGGTGTTGGCGGCGTTGGTCGGGTCGGGCTGCAACGACGAGTCCTCGGCGCCGCCGAAACCGGTGAGGGTGTAGACCAGGCCCGTCGAGTCGAAGCTCAGGTCCGCGAAAGGCCCGATGGGCAAGCCGCCGCCGCCGATGAACGTCAGGTCATCGAAGTAGTAGGTCTGGGCGCCGGCTGCAGCGCCAGTCGCGCCGAAGTTGAAGAAGATGATCAGGCGGTTGTAGTCATAGGCCGGGTTCAGGGCTGGAGAGCCGGTAACCGGGGCAGCGAAGTCGAATGTCAGCACCTCCCAGGCGTTGGCCGTGGTCGTGACTGCCTCGGTCTCCACTGAGCGCGCCGGGTTGGCGGAGTCCTCGACCTTGAGCCGCACGCGGATGCCCGCGGCGGGCGAGTACACGCGCACCGTCATGCGGGTGTTGGACGCGTCGAACGGTATGGTTCCGACCGTCAAGCCCGAAGTGCCGACGACGGTTCCGGCAAAGGTATCTGCCGTTGCCGACCGGTTCACGCGTGCCACCTTGTTGGCGCCGCCGACCGGGTCCGCCACGACCTGGGAATCCTCGGCGCCCGCAAAACCCACCAGCGCGTAGTTGATGGTGGGCGAATCGAAGGTCACCGTGGAGAACGGTGGCGGGTTGAAATAGCCGGCACCTTCGTACACGTCCGCCTTGCATGCCGGGCCTGCCGGCAGGCCGCACAGGGCATAGCGCGCCTGGCGCGCGAGGTCCCACAGGCCCCAGCCGTCGTCGATGCCTTTCCACTGCTCGTCGAACGCCTCGAAGTAGAAGATCGTAGGCGGGCCGCCGACCGATCCTTGCCAGGACGGATACTTGCCCGGATTGCCGTACAGCAGGTCGAAGTACCACTTGGCGTTCGGGGGCAGCGCCGCGTACTGCTCGATCTCCGACGCCGGATTGGTCTGCCGGGCCTTCCAGCCGGTCTCGCCGATCACGATCGGCATCGAGTCGCCGACGGTTACGGTCACGCCGCCCGCGCCGACGTACCGGTAAGAGACGACCTCCCCGTACCATTCTTTCAGCGCGACCAGCGAGGTCTCCATCATGGCCTGCGCCCGGGCGGGCCCCGCGGCGACGCCGGTCTGCTGCCAGTCCCAGATCGGATAGCTGATCGGGTACATGTGAATGGCCGCGAAATCGATCAGTGGCAGGATCGTGTCCGGCTTGACGTCGACCCGGTCACCGCCACCGGTGGATTTACCGGCATAGAACGTCCAGTCGTCGTCGGCCGTGACGGGCTGCGTCACCTGGCTGCGGATCGTCCGGATGTAGCTTTCGAGGCAAGGCAGGGGCGAGAACTTCGAAAAGAAGGACGTCTCGTTGCCGACGCTGATCGAGACGACGTTCGGATACTTCGCGAGATTCGTGATCAGGTAACTGATGTTGCGATCGTTCTTGGTGTCGCTGCACGAGGTGACGCCGCCGATGGCGAGGCCGAGCTGGAACTTCATGTCAGGGAAGTTCTGGGCGGCCAGCCGCAGGATCTTCTCGGCCACGACGTCGGTGGCGGGCGCCTCGGCCCCGAACAGCCGGAGCAGGTCGAAACCCGCCAAGTCGAGCAGCGTAAGGTCCTGGATCACTTCGGCGTCGCTGGGAACCTCGAGTTCCCGTGGCCCGCCGGCGGTTCGATACGCGCTGTAGTTGACGGCCTTGCCGGTGCTGTAGATCGCCGGCAGCGGCCGCCGCGTGAACGTATAGGGCGCACAGTTCACCGTGACGCCCGTGACGTTGCCGCGCGCCGTGCCGACACCGTTCGCGACGGTGCAGGTCAGGCCCTCGGGCTGCACCGCGACGACCACGGCGTAGCCGCTGCCATTGGCGATCTGCAACGGAAACGTGAAGCGGCCGTTGGCCGGGATGGCGAGCTTGTCACCGCCGTTGTTCCACAACGCCAGCGTCCCGCCGGTGAAGCCCGTGACGGAACCGCTGACGGTGACGAACTGGCTGTCGTCCTGCCAGTTCTGGCTGGAACCGCAGGCCGCCAGGCCGAGACACAGGCCGAGCGGGACGAGCCGCCGGTACGACGCAAAAATCGACGTCACGCTCCGCATGATGTTCACCGCCTGCAAGCCCGGAAAAAATGATGTGGGTCGCGCGGACAGCCTGGATTGCTGCACGCAGTGCTGCGCAGTTCGAATATCGATCCGGCTCATCTGCATCGACCTCCCCCACTCGCCACGCTCTCCCGCTCTGCGGTCGACTGCGACGCCGCGCTGCGTCTTGTCAGTGGACCGGGGCAATTTTGAAAGCGCTTGCAGAAGCTAGCGGAGCCTCGGCATCCTTGTCAATCTTGGAGCCGCCCGGGCTTACGACGCTCGCGTTTTCTGTTGCGGCGCGGCAAAGTTAGCCGGCGATGTGCCCGCTGTGCTCGCGCCTCGGAATCCTGGAATACAAGAACAATGCGCCGATCGGAACTAGAGCGACGTACCGCCGCGGCCGCATCCGGCACGGCGGTGACACTGGAGATGGTCGCACGCGAAGCCGGAGTCTCCCCGAGCACCGTTTCGCGCATCCTGAACGGCACGGCACGTGTGCGGGATTCCAAGGTACGAGCCGTCGAAGCAGCGATCGCCAAACTGCAGTTCATGCCGAACCCGGTGGCGCGCTCGCTTGCTGGCGGCAAATCGATGAGCGTGGGCGTCGTGACGCAGGCCATCGACAGCCCGTTCTACGGCGTGTCGCTGGCCGGAATCGAGAAGGGCCTGCTGCGGGCCAAGTATTCCCCGTTGTTCGTCAGTGGGCATTGGCGTGAGGGTGATGAGCGGCGCTGTGTCGACCACCTGCTCGGCCGGCGCGTGGAAGGCATCATCCTGTTGACCAGTCGCCTGCCAGACGAGGAACTCGTGGGTCTCGCGCGCAGCGTGCCGCTGGTGGTGACGGGGCGATTTGTCGCCGGCGAACGCATCCATTGCCTGGACGTGGACAGCACGATGGGCGCGCGCGTGGCCACCGACTACCTGATCGGACAAGGCCATCGGCGCATCGCGTTCATCTCCGGCCCGGCGGATCATCCGGACGCGCTGCAGCGGCTCGACGGCTACCGGGCCGCGCTCGCGGCGGCACGGATTCCGTACGCGAACAAGCTCGTCGTGGCCGGCGATTACCTGGAAACCGGGGGCTTTGCAGCCGTCAACGCACTGCTCGACTCGCGGGTCGAATTCAGCGCGGTTTTTGCCGCGAACGACCAGACCGCATTCGGCGTGCTGCTGGCACTGCATCGTCGCGGCCTCAAGGTGCCGCAGGATGTCTCGGTGGTCGGTTTCGACGACCTGCCGACCTCCGCCTTCATCATCCCGCCACTCACGACGGTGCACAGGTACACCGACGAAATCGGCGAGCGCGCGGCGGAGGCGATGATCGACCTGATCGAGCGGCGGACTCCGAATATCCGGCTGTCCGCCCCGACTCTTGCGATCCGGGAATCGACCCGACCCTTGCGCGACTGACCGTCGCAGCCCCGCCGGAGTCGGCTCGTGCGCGGGTTTGACACGACCGCGAGACCCTGTGCTAGATTTTGTTTGAAAGCGCTTTCTCCAAACGGCGCGCCCGCAGCGTCAGACAGGGGTATCAGTCCAGGTTGCAGCCAGCCCGGCAGCACTCGACCCACCGCACGGTTGCAACGAACGACACGATGCTGATGCATTCAGACCGACATGCGGACCCTGGGCCGCTGGGCCCCGATGCCGGCGCCCTCGCCGAGCGCTTCCCGCGCGGTTTTGCCTGGGGCGTGGCGACGAGTGCATACCAGGTCGAGGGCGCGGCGCACGACGACGGCCGCGGGGACTCCATCTGGGACGAGTTCTGTCGCCGACCGGGCGCGATCAAGGACGGCAGCAGTGGCGAGCACGCCTGCGACCACTACCACCGCGTCGCTGACGACCTCGACCTGATCGCGAGCCTCGGCGCGAACGCCTACCGGTTCTCGATCGCGTGGCCCCGCGTCCAGCCGCTGGGTGCGGGGGCGTGGAACGAGCGGGGATTCGACTTCTACGACCGGCTCGTCGACGGCCTGCTGCAACGAGGCATCGCACCGTACCTGACCCTGTACCACTGGGACCTGCCGCAGGCGCTGCAGGACGGCGGCGGGTGGGCGAACCGGGCTACCGCCGCGCAATTTGCGGAATATGCGGTCGAGGTGGCGCGCCGCCTGGGTGATCGCGCGGCCTCGATCGCCACGCACAACGAGCCGTGGGTCGTCGCCATCCTCGGCCACGAGACAGGGCTCTTTGCGCCCGGCCTGAAGAGCCAGAAAGTGGCGATGCAGGTCTCGCATCACCTTCTGCTCAGCCACGGCCTGGCCCTGCAGGCGTTGCGCGCGGAGCGCTGCGTTGCACCGCTCGGCATCGTACTGAACCAGGCGCCCGTGCATGCCGCTTCGAATGCCCCGGAAGACACAGCCAGGGCACGCATCGATGACGGCTTGACGATCCGCTGGTACATGGACGCGCTCCTGCACGGGCGCTATCCGGAAGACGTGCTCGAATTCCTGGGCGAGGACGCGCCGCAGGTCGCCGCAGGCGACCTCGACGTCATCCGGCAGCCGCTGGATTTCCTCGGCATCAACTACTACACGCGCAATCTCTCCGGCACGGGTACGCCACTGGCTCCCGTCGACGACGGCCGGGAAGTCACCGACATGGGCTGGGAAGTCTTCCCGGACGGGTTGACCGAACTGCTCCAGCGCCTGCAGGTCGACTATCGTCTGCCACCGCTGTACATCACTGAGAACGGTGCGGCGTACCGGGATCGCGTGGACGGCGGACGCGTCGCCGACACGCAACGGATCAGCTACCTGCAGCGGCACATCGCCGCGATGGCCACCGCACTCGAAGGCGGCGTCGATGTGCGCGGCTACTTCGTCTGGAGCCTGCTCGACAATTTCGAGTGGGCCGACGGCTTCACCAAGCGCTTCGGGCTCGTCTTCGTCGACTACGCCACGCAGCGCCGGACCTTGAAGGACAGTGCGCTCTGGTATCGCGCGTTCTGTGCGCGGGCCAGAGCCGCCGTCGGTGACCGGTCGGCACAGCGGAGACTGCCCAGTGGCCGGTAAAGCAGTTCGCTGGCAACTCGTCTGGAGCGACGAGTTCGACGGTGACGCGGTCGACGCCACCAAGTGGGACTTCGAGCTGGGCAATGGGTTCTTCGACTACAAGTCACACCAATGGGTGCCCGGCTGGGGCAACGAGGAACTGCAGTACTACACGCGTGAGCCGGAGAACGTGTCGGTCCGCGACAGCCTGCTGTACATCCGCGCCCTGAAAGAAGCGCTGCACGGTTGTGGCTACACCTCGGCACGGATCCGGACGCGCAAGCGCGACGGCACGCCGCTGTTCAGCCAGCGCTATGGCAAGTTCGAGTTCCGCGCGAAGGTGCCGCACGGCAAGGGCTTGTGGCCCGCGATCTGGCTGCTGCCCCAGGACGACAGATACGGCGGCTGGGCAGCCTCCGGCGAGATCGACGTGATGGAGATCGTCGGCGAGAAACCGCACCAGTACCTGGGCACGGTGCATTTCGGGTCGACCTTCCCGCAAGCGCGAGCTCGTCACGCACGTGCACGAGTTTCCCGCCGGGCAGTCGGTGGCGGATTTCCACGTCTATGCGGTGGAGTGGGAGCCGGGGGAGATCCGCTGGTTGGTGGACGGCAAAGTCTGGGCGACGCAGACGTTCTGGTGGAGCTGCAGCAAGCTGCGCAACGGCAAGGGAATCGTCGCGCGCAGCAGCGCGGACCTGAATCCGTGGCCTGCGCCGTTCGACCAGCCGTTCTACATCGTGATGAACGTCGCCGTCGGCGGCAATTTTCCGGGGGTGCCGAATCCGGCGACGCAGTTTCCGGCGGAACTGGTCGTCGACTACGTGCGCGTCTACGAACGTGTGGGCGGGTATGGCGCGCCCGCGCGGCGCGGCAAGGGCCGGCTGCCATATCACAAGAAGCGCTGAACACGACGCGGCATTCAAGGCGTTCTGGGGGGGGCAATGAAGACAGAAAACAGCAAGCTTTCCGTAACGGAGAAATTCGGCTACGGGCTCGGCGATCTCGCGTCGAACATGTTCTGGCAGATGTTCGCGATCTTCATGGCGAAGTTCTACACCGACGTGTTCCTGCTCGGCGCCGCGACGATGGGCACGATGATGCTGGTGACGCGCGTCGTCGACGCCTTCTTCGACCCGATGATCGGCACCATCGCCGACCGTACCGAGACTCGCTGGGGGCATTTCAGGCCCTATCTGATCTGGATGGCGATCCCGATGGGCGCGACCGCGGTGCTCGCGTTCACGGTGCCGGACCTCGACGGCTCGGCCCGCACGGTCTACGCCTACGTCACCCTGATGCTGATGATGTTCGCCTACTCGGCGATCAACATCCCCTACTCGGCGCTGCTCGGCGTGCTGACCCCGGACTCCAAGGAGCGCACCAGCGTCACGTCGTACCGCTTCGTGATGGCGCTGATTCCCGTGTTCATCATCGTCAACGCGACCCTGCCGCTGGTCAGGCATTTCGGCGGCGGCAGCGACACGTCGCCGTACGGCTGGCAGATGACGATGCTCATCTATTCCGTCATCGCCGTGCTGCTTTACTTCGCCACGTTCGCCATGACCCGCGAGCGGGTGAAGCCGCCGCCGAAGCAGGAAACCTCGCTCAAGACCGATCTCAAGGATCTCTTCCGCAACCGGCCGTGGGTCGTGCTCTGCGGCGTCGGCATCGCGGCGCTGACCTTCGGCAACATCCGCAACACGGTGACGATCTTCTACTTCGAGAACGTCGTGCCGAACGGCGGCGGCTACTTCGGCCCGGTGATGACGACCGGGGCCGTCGCCTTCATCCTCGGCGTCATGGCGACGTCGCCGCTGGCCAAGCGGTTCGGCAAGCGCAATTTCTACCTGGTCTCGATGTCAGTCACCGCCCTGCTGACTTTCGGCTTCTATTTCGTGCCGACGGACAACATCAAGCTGGTCTGGGCCGCCAACACGCTCATCAATTTCTGCGCCGCACCGACTGCACCGCTGGTCTGGGCGATGTATGCAGACACCGCCGACTACTCGGAATGGAAGTGGGGGCGCCGGGCGACCGGCCTGATCTTCTCGGCTGCGTCCTTCGCGCAGAAGCTGGGCTGGGCCATCGGCGGGGCCGGTGCGGGCTGGCTGCTGGCCTTCTATGGCTACCTGCCGAACGTCGCCCAGAGCCCGCGCACCATCCACGGCATCGTGCTGATGATGAGCGTGATCCCGGCCATCGCCGCCGTTGCAGCTGTCGCGGCGCTGTGGTTCTACGAGATCGACGAAGAAACCGTAAAGCGCATGTCGACCGACCTCGAAGCCCGACGCGGATCCGAGCCTGACGCGGGCGGCGGCACGGAAACGCCGGTGTCGCCTGCCGCCGTGAAGCCGGGCGCGATCGACGACGGGCGGCGCATCGCCACGGTCGGCCTGCCGGGTGCGGACTCGACCGCGACCAAGGGGGTAACGGCCGATGCAGCCGCAGCCCCCTCCGCGCCACGGATTCCTGCGCTGGCAGCCGCTTGGGGCTCCGGCGCCGCCACGGTGCCGGTGCCGGTCGCGCTTTCGCCGCGTGAACTTGCCGACCTGGCCGGGGAGTTCGCGCAGACCCTGCACGCCGGGGTGCACGGTTTGTGTTTCAGCCCGTACCTGGAGGGGCAGTCGCCCGGATCGCTCGTGGGCGAGGCCCAGGTCCGCGCGCGCCTGGAGATCATCCGGCCCTACACGCGCTGGGTGCGCAGCTTCTCCTGCACGGACGGGCATGAACACACGCCGCGCATCGCGCACGAGCTGGGCATGCAGACCCTGGTGGGCGCGTGGCTTGGCACCGACCGTGAGGTCAATGAGCGCGAGCTTGCCGGGGCGATCGCCCTGGCGCGGGCCGGGCATGCAGACATCGTGGCCGTGGGCAACGAAGTCCTGCTGCGCGAAGACATGAGCGAGGACGAGTTGCTCGGCTACATCGAACGCGTCCGGCAGGCGGTGCCGCCGGGCATTCCCGTGGGCTACGTCGACGCGTACTACCTGTTCGAGCGCCACCCGCGCGTCACGGCGGCGTGCGACGTGGTGCTGACCAACTGCTATCCGTTCTGGGAAGGCTGCCCGCGGGACCAGGCGATCGCGTACATGCAGAGCATGTACCAGCGCACGGTCGCGGTCGCCGCCGGCAAGAAGGTGATCATCAGCGAGACCGGCTGGCCGAACACGGGCTCCGCGTTCCACGGGGCGGTGCCTGCGGTGGATGGCGCGATGCGTTACTTCATCGACACCTGCCGGTGGGCCCGGCAGGACGGAATCGAGGTCTTCTATTTCGCAGCCTTCGACGAGGCGTGGAAGGTCGGCGCCGAAGGCGACGTCGGCGCGTATTGGGGCCTGTGGGACAAGCACGGCCGGCCGAAGTACGTCTGACACCGGGATTGAAGGGAATGCTGAAACTTCCGCGCGGCAACGCCATCTGCTATTCGGGCTACCGCCGCGGCCAGAGCCCGGCGGAGAAGGTCTATCCCACCATCGAAGAAATCCGTGAAGACCTGTGCATCCTGCAGAAGCACTGGAGCCTGCTGCGCCTGTACGACTGCAGCCTGCACGCCGAGCGAGTCCTCGAGGTCATCCGGCGTGACCGGCTCGACTTCAAGGTCCTGCTGGGCGCTCACCTGGCGGCCGAGATGAACAATTTCGGCTGTCCGTGGGGGGCCTCCTGCAGCGAGGCGCAGCTGCAGGCCAACGTCGCCGAGAACGAGGCCGAGGTGGAACGGCTGATCGATCTCGCACGGCTGCATGACGACATCGTGTTCGCGGTGGCCGTCGGCAACGAGGCCACGGTCGACTGGACCGACCACTTCGTGTCGGTGGAGAGGATGATCGAGCTCGTGCGCAAGGTGAAGCGCGAGGTACCGCAACCCGTCACGTTCTGCGAGAACTACGTCCCCTGGCGGGACAAGCTGCGCCCCCTGGTGCGCGAACTCGATTTCATCTCGCTGCACACGTATCCGGTCTGGGAGTACAAGCATGTGCACGACGCACTGCTGTATTCCAAGGACAACTACCACAGCGTCGCCAGCCTGTATCCCGACAAACCGGTGGTCATCTCGGAAGCCGGCTGGGCGACGAATTCCAACGGTCGCGGCATCTGCCCGCAGAACACGTCGGAGGAGCTGCAGGCGATCTACTACGGCGACCTGATGGAGTGGACGCGCCAGGAGGGCATCCTGACGTTTGTCTTCGAAGCGTTCGACGAGCCGTGGAAGGGCTCGCCCGACCCGCTGGAGCCGGAGAAGCACTGGGGCCTGTTCACGGTGGATCGCGAGCCCAAGCAGGTCATGCACTCGCTCTATCCGGACCTGTTGCGACAGCAGCAGAGCGCATAGCGCGATTGCCGCTTTGCAGCATAGCCGACCGCGTGCGTTCGATTGACATGCGCGACACGCGCTGTGTAGATTCAGCCTTGAAAGCGCTTTCGGAGAGGGGCCCGGAAGCGACGGCCGCACGGATGGCGGGTCCCTCGCGTTCGCGTCCAGTACCGTAGCGGGAGACACCAGATGACATTCCCCAGGCAGATTTTTCTGCTCGCCCTGTCGGCCTTCATGGGCCTCATCCTCACGGGGTGTCAGCCTTCCGATCCGGACTCGCCCAAGGTGGCGGTGGTGACGTCCATCGCCGTCACGCCCAATCCGGTCAACCTGGAGATCGGGGGCGTGCGGTCGCTGGTGGTCACGGGGACCTTCTCCGACTCCTCAACCTTCGTCGTCAATTTCGGCACGACGTTCGTGTCATCCGCGCCGAACGTGGCCACGGTCGGTCGCGATACCGGGTACGTGACTGCGGTCGCGGCCGGCACCGCAACCATCACGGCCACGCACGCCGACTCGGGCAAGACGGCGACCACGACGGTCTCGGTCGCCCCGCTGCGCGTGCTCTCGATCGCCGTGAGCCCGGCGTCGACCACGCTCGCGCCGGGCGCGACGCAAGCGCTGAGCGTCACCGGCACCTACAACAACGGGACGACCGGAGCGGAGACGACGCGTTCCACCTTCGCGTCCTCCCACCCGGCCGTTGCGGTCGTCGATGCCGCCGGGGTCGTGACGGCCATCGCGGAAGGAACCGCAACGATCACCGCGACCCACACTGCGTCGGGCAAGACCGCCACGACAGCCGTTGCCGTCGCCATCGGCGGTGGCGGTGGCGATGGCGCGTTCACGGACATCACTTTCGATTCGGCCGGTGTGGCCTACACCCTGACGGGTTTCGGCGGAGCCGAGGATTCCACCCTGGTGCCCGACCCGACGGACGCCAGCAACGTCGTGGCACGGGTCGTGAAGTCGTCGACCGCCGAGCTGTGGGCCGGGACGACCGTATCGACGGGCGCGAACAACTCCGTCGGCAAGATTCCGTTCACGTCGACCAGCACGCGCATGACGGTGCGCGTGTACTCGCCGCGGGCCGGCATGCCGGTGCGACTCAAGGTGGAGGACGCGGCCGATGACACCCGTTCCGTCGAGACCGAGGCGCTGACCACGCAGGCCAACGCCTGGGAGACGCTGACGTTCAACTTCGCCAACCAGGCCACCGGTACCGCGGTGCTGAACCTGGCCTACACCTACAACAAGGTGTCGATCTTCTTCGACTTCGGCAAGACCGGCGCTGCGGGTGGCGCGGGCACCTTCCTGTTCGATGACGTGGCCTTCCCCGCGGGTGGCGCCTCCGGCAGCACCGGCACCTGCACGGCACCCAGCTGCACCGACTTCTCCGGCGGCGGCATCGGCTTCGGCGTGTTCGAGAATCCGGGCGGCGGCACCGCCGCCATCGCCGCGGATCCGAACGACGCCGCCAACGACGTGGTGAAGTTCGTCAAGACGACCGGCGACAATGACTTCTTCGGCACGACGATCACCGGACTCGCCGGTCCGGCGACGCTGACGACGACGGACAAGACCGTCACGCTGCGCGTCTACTCGCCCGCGGTGGGAACCAACTTCCTGCTCAAGCTGGAAGGTGGACCGGGTGCCGCGGTGGTGGAGAAGGACATGGTGACAACCGTGGCGGGAGCCTGGGAAACCCTGTCGTTCGACCTGTCCGCGGGTGCGGCTGGCACCTACACCACGGTCGTGATCTTCCCGAACGGCAGGAGCCGGGTCACCACCGACAAGACCATGTACATCGACGAGTTGCAGTTCCCTGCGGCTGCGTCCGGCCCAGGCTCCGGCAGCACGGGGACCTGCACCGGTACCGCCTGCATCGACTTCTCCGAGTCGGGCATCGGCTTCGGTCCGTTCGAAAACGGCGGCGGCGGTTCCGTGGCGATCATCGACGATCCGAACGACGCGGCCAACAAGGTCGTGCAGTTCGTGAAGAAGCCCGGCGATGGCGATTACTTCGGCACGACCATCACCGGCCTCGGTGGCTCGGTGGTGCTCACGCCGACCGAGAAGACCGTCACCCTGCGGGTGTACTCGCCGGCCGCCGGCACCAACTTCCTGCTCAAGTTCGAGGGCGGCAGCGGTGGACCGGCCACGACGGAAAAAGACGCGGCGACGACGGTGGCCGGCGCGTGGGAGACGCTGAGCTTCGTCATGCCGGATGCCGGCACCTACACGACCGTCGTGCTGTTCCCCAACGGGCGCAGCTCGGTCACCGCCGACAAGACCATGCTGGTCGATGAACTCAGGTTCCCGGCGCTCAGCACCGGCGGTACGGCACTCGTTTTCTCCAGCAACTACTCGCAGGTGGACGCCTCCAACTGGAAATCCACCGAGGGCGGTGACGCCGGCACCTACATCGACACCAGCGTAGCGACGCAGTACTGGTGGAACGGCGTGGCCCCGGGCGATGCGACGCCGAGCTTCTATTTCGGTTACGGCATCAACGTCAACGCCAAGCCCTGGGGATTCGGCGCGTTCGTGAAGGCTCCGGCCAACGGCACGGCCGATGTTGCCGGCAAGACGAACCTGAAGCTCGCGGTGTGGGGCAACGACGAGTTGATGAACACGGGGCCGACGCTGACCTTGATCCTGAAGGGACCGACGGTCGGCGGATGCACGTCGGAGCTGAAGGGCAGCGTGGTGGTGACGGCACCCGGCGTGCAGAACTACACGGTGGCGCTGAGCTCCTTCACGCTGCAGACGGCGTGCGCCTACGCGTCGGCCGCGGCGGCTTTGGCCGCCGGGGTCAACGAAGTGCACATCCAGGTGCTGGGCAGCAACGTGCAGTACGTGACCAGCGGATCGGCCGACTTCGCCAACGGCCTCAACGTCGGCCCCATCTCGTTCCAGTAAATCAGAACAGGTAACTCGCGATCGACCGCGGCGGCAGTTCCGCGACGCAGCCAATGGCGTCCACGCGCAGCGCCAGGCGTTGAGAACGTTCGGTACGGTTCAGCAGCACGACCGCGACTGAGCCATCGGCGTTGCGAAACGCCGTGGTCTCGATGTCCTGCCGGGACGCGGCACAAAGCACGCGTTGCGCACCGGGGCGCATGAAGCGCGCGAAGTGCCCCAGGTAGTAGTACGAGCTCTGCAGCGAGAAGCCGTCGAACGCTGCGTTCGCATGGATCGGGGCGCTGCAGAAGTTGCCGACGTGATTCGGGCCGCCGTCATGGTTCAGCAGCAGGTTCCAGTCGATCCAGCCGACGGTCCAGCGATTGAGGTCGTTGATCATCGAGCGCGCGTAGCGCTCGCCCAGTTCCCACGAACCGTGGTGCGGTCCGCCCTCCTGGCAACCTTCGGTGAACAGCAGTTGCTTGTCGGGCCAGGCATCGTGGACCTGCTGCACGTGATCGAAGCAGTCGTCGCCGTACCAGTGGAAGCCAGTGCCCCACACGTAGCGCGCGGCGGCCGGATCCGAGTACACCGTGTTCGCCCGCTCGACCATCAAGTCACGATTGTGGTCCCAGATCACGATCTTCACTCGCCCGAGGCCGGCGGCCGCCAGTTCCGGTCCCAGGTGGTCGCGCACGAAATCGCGCTCTTCCTCGGCCGTGTACAGGCACGAATCCCAGCGCTGCGTGGCCAGGGGTTCGTTCTGCACCGACACGCCCCAGATCGGCACGCCCTCCGCCGCGTACGACTCGATGAAGCGGACGTAGCAGCGCGCCCATGCGCGCGCGCAATCCGGGCGCAGCTGGCCGCCTTCGTTCATGCGGCCCGACGTCTTCATCCAGGCAGGCGGGCTCCATGGCGAGGCAAGCAACTTGAGCGGCGTGCCCGCCACGCGCTGCGCCGCGCGGATGAACGGCAGCAGTGATTGTCGGTCGCGCTCGATGCTGAAGCTCGCCAGCGCCCTGTCGTCCGCGGCTTCGACATGAGCGTAGTTGCCGAGCGCGAAATCGCAGCTGCCCATGTGCACCCGGCACAGCGAGTAACCGTGTCCATGTACGCGATCGAAGCAGGCCTCGAGGACCTGCTGGCGGTGCGATTCGCCCAGTCCGAGCCAGGTGACCGCGGCCGACTCGGTGAAGGCGCCGCCGAAGCCCTCGAGCCGCTGGAATGCGCGTCCGGTATTGACGATCACCGTCGGCAGCGCAGGGTCGATTGCCTGAGCGACCTGTGCCGGGTGCTCGGTCAGGCGATCACCCGTGTCGCGTGCGGTCAAGAAGGAGCGGATCGGCGTGAGTGCGTGCATGGCGAGGTCTGGAGTACCGGATTGCAGGTTACGGTGTGGCGGGCACGCGCACTTCACCCCGCGTCAGCTGCGCAATGAGGTTGTCGAGGGCGACGTCCAGCTTCAGCGGCGCGTCGGGCAGGTCCTGGCGTCGCTCCGACACGAGGACGCTCTGCAGCTCGCCCGCATCGAAGACACGGGACACGTCGATGGCTTGCGCAAGAAATGGTGTATCGCGCAAGACTACCCCTTCGGCACCCGCACGCACCGGTTGACCGTTGGTGTCGACGAGCACGCCCGTGAGATGCAGAACCTCCACCGGCTTCACCTCAGAGGTCAGGAACTGGATGGGTTGCCGATAGCCGGTTCCAAGCATCACCTCTTTGCGGAAGACACCTGAGTAGCCCTTCTGGTACTGGCTGACACCGACCTGGATCGCGATCGCATACGGGGTTTGCGCCTGCTGCAGCAGCGCAGCGACAGCTTGGGCCCAGGCTTCGTCGGGCCGTTCCAGGTGCAGCACCATCGGCGCGAATCGATCGCTCGGCAAGCGCTGGGCGGCGGCCGCAGCGGGCGCGTAGTCGCTCTCGCTGCTGCCCACGAACACGCGCGGAGATTTCGCGGCCGGTGTTGGCGTGGCCTGCGCGACCTGGATGCAGCCTGCGCGACTTGCGAGCCGCGAGTCGAGGGCGGCGCGCAGCGGCTCGAATTCGCGCAACCGGTCGCCGTAGCCAAACTGCTCGGCGAGCTCCGGATCGATCGTCACCGGCAACACGAGCGCACAACTGCCCGGGGGTGGCGGTGCCTTCACGTTGACATAGTACGGCGCGTCCCCGAGCCGATGCGTTTCAGCGACGGCGAGCGCGTCGAGCGTCTCGCAGCCCGCGAGCAGGCCGAGGCATGCGGTGAGCGTTGCAAGGGTTGGAAGCGACACTGCTGTAGCCATCTTTGCCACCTGACAATGTTGATTCTACGAACCGGCAGCAGCTGTCCCCAGCGCGCGGCGGATCGCCGGCTTCAGCTCCTGTGCCAATGCCACGCTGAAGTTGACAACACCTTCGCGCGCGTCCGCAACCTCCATGCCGATGATCGCGTAATAGCCGCCGTCGCGGTCGACCCATGGCGTCCAGCCAAAAGCGCCCGGCGAGGACAGCACGTTGCAACCGGTGGCGGGCGTCATGCATTCGAGCCAGGCGGTGAGGCCGTAGCGGAAGTCGTACGCCAGCGCCGACATCGGCGAGTTGCCGATCACCACCCCCGGGTACGGCTCCCTGCCCTGCGCGTCGAACAACGCCGTGGCGACGAGACGCTGGCCCTGGAACGTGCCGCGGTGGAACACCACCGAGAGCGGGCGCGCGTATTCGTCCATCGTCGCGCGCATTCCGCCCGCGATGAGCGGATTCGTAGTGCCGATTGCCTGTCGTGGCGCGGTGTAGTAGCGCGCGTCTGCCGGCAAGCCGAGGGGTAGCCGCAATTGCTGTGCCAGCACTTCGTCCCAGGTGGCGCCCGTGACGACTTCAGCCATGCGTGCCGCAACGTGCAGGTGGGTGCTGCCATAGTCGAAGCGCGTGCCCGGCGGCGCCACGGGCGCAGTCATCGCGATCTGCGCGACGCAATCGGCCAGCGTGATGCCCGACAGCGATGTGCACGACGCCGAAGGTTCGAGTCCCGACGTGAACGACAGCAGGTGCCGCAAAGTGATCGCACCCAGTGGCGGGGTCCAGCCGAGGACGTCGGCGGTGGTCGAGTCGAGCGACAGGTAGCCCTGCTCGACCAGGCGAAACAAGACCAGTCCGGAAACGATCTTCGAAGCCGAGGCAACCGCGAAGCGCCTGTCCGGCGCGAAGTCGCCGTACATCTTTTCGAACACTTTCCTGTCGTTGCGGTCGTAGATCGCGAGACCCATACCGCTGAGGCCTTGCCGCGTGAAGGTCGCCTGCGCGAGACGGTCGACCTCGGCCCAGGCATCGGTTGCAGGCGGTGGGTTGGTGGGTGTGGTGGCCGAGCCGCCCCCGCCGCACGCGGCGAGCCAGGTCGCACAGATCGCTACCAGGCCGGATCGCAGCATGTTACGCAGCATGGGTTACCCATCAGGACCAGGCGCCCGCTCGGGGCGTCGTTGCAGAGGTACGTTGTCGTTGTCGGTAGCACAACGAGCGCGCCCGAGATACGTTGACAGGATTGTGGGCGGCGACGCATGAAAGTCGAGGCACAGTCGCGTGCTTTTGTGACAGCCGACGTGCTTTCGGGGCCGGGGCTGACCGTTGGTCGACATCGCATTTGTACGTAGATCCGTCCCGGCGCTCGGCTCAGCTGCTACGGTGCGCGCATGCAGCAGCAGCCGTTGATCATCCAGGGCGGCATGGGTGTGGCCGTCTCGTCGTGGCGACTGGCTCGCGCCGTATCGATGCGCGGCCAGCTCGGCGTGGTGTCGGGCACCGCGATCGACACCGTGGTCGCCCGCCGGCTGCAGCAGGGCGATCCGGGCGGCCACCTGCGCGAGGCCTTCGACGCGTTCCCGGTGCGCGAGGTGGCCGAGCGGGTGTGGGACCGCTATTACATCGCCGGCGGCAAGGACCCGGCCGCCCCGTTCAAGTCGAAGCCGATCCACTCGATCAAGATGCCGGTGGCACTGCTGGATCTGCTCGTGATCAGCAACTTCGCCGAGGTCTACCTTGCCAAGGCACATCACGACGGCAGGGTGGGAATCAACCTGCTGGAAAAAGTGCAGTTGCCCAATCTGGCGTCGCTGTTCGGCGCAATGCTGGCAAAGGTCGACGTGGTGCTGATGGGCGCGGGCATACCGCGCAGCATCCCGGCGATCCTCGATCGGCTTGCCGCCGGCGAGCCCGCGGAAATGACACTGGATGTGGCCGGCGCACTGCCGGGTGAAAAGTTCGTTGCTCGTTTCGACCCGCAACCCTACCTGGGCGCGGGACCGGTCGAGCTGCGGCGCCCGCAGTTCCTCGCCATCGTTTCATCGGCCACGCTGGCCATGACGCTGGCGCGCAAGAGTGCCGGCAAAGTCGATGGCTTCGTCGTCGAAGGTGCGTCGGCCGGCGGTCACAATGCGCCGCCGCGCGGTGCGATGACACTGGATGCCGGTGGCGAGCCGGTCTACGGTTTGCGCGATTCGCCGGACCTGCAGCAGATCCGTGCGCTGGGTCTGCCGTTCTGGCTGGCGGGTTCGTACGGCGACGCGACCAAGCTCGCGCAAGCCCTCGCGCTCGGTGCGTCCGGCATACAGGTCGGCACCGCTTTTGCGTTCTGTGACGAATCGGGGCTGTTGCCCGACCTCAAGGAAAAGACGCTGACGGCCTGCCGTGAAGGCCGCATCAAGGTGTTCACCGATCCGTACGCATCGCCGACCGGGTTTCCGTTCAAGGTGCTGCAGGCGGTGGGCACGGTGTCAGAGCGGGACGTCTTCGCAGGACGCGCACGCATCTGCGACCTGGGCTACCTGCGCCAGTCCTATCGCCAGGACGACGGCACCCTGGGTTATCGCTGCCCCGGCGAGCCGCTGGAGGATTACCTGCGCAAAGGCGGGACCGAGCCAGAAACGCACGGCCGCAAATGCGTGTGCAACGGTCTGGTCGCAGCCGTCGACTACGCCCAGGTTCGACCGAGCGGCGAGACCGAACCGGTCCTGATCACCGCGGGCGACGACGCCGCGTACCTGCATCGCTTCCTGCGCGCGGGTCGTACGACCTACTCCGCCGATGACGTGCTCGACAGTCTGCTCGGCGAGACTGTCCACCCGAGCTGAGTGTGGACTGCGAATGCAACGGGACAGCCGGCCGGCCTTGTTTCGTTCAACGTGACTGTGGTCTGCTGCGGTCCCGCAACCTGTGGCGTCGGCCTGACGGCCGGTGCATCCGGGTTGCTGATCGGCACTGCAAATCGACAAGTCAGCTCAAGTAGGCGGCGTAGCCGGGAGTCTCGATGAGATTACTTGCCTGGATGGTGATTGCCGTGGCGCTGGTGATGACGGCTGCGCCCGTCACGTTCGCGGCGGATGAACCGACGTCCTCGAGCGTGGACCCGCGTGTGGTGGTGGCGCTCAAGGCGGCGGGCCTGCCATACACCCTCGACGAAGGTGACTTTCTCCTCGAATACGACGTCGACCAGGAGCGGGGCCAGCGGGTCTGGGTTGCGTCCGACACCGCGTCGATCGACCAGCTCGAGATCCGCGACGTCTGGTCGGTGGCGGCGCGCGGCAAGGGCGAGGTACCGGCGGAGCTCGCCCGCAAGCTGCTGACCGAGAATGTGCGGATGATCCTGGGGGCATGGCAAGTCAACCAGGGCGCGGACGAGTACCTCGTCGTGTACTCGGCGCAGGTCGCGGCGGCGGCGGATGCGGCCACCCTGCAGAAGGTGATCGAGGTCGTGATGTTCAGCGCGGATCGGATCGAGAAGCAGCTGAGCGACAAGGACACTTTCTGAACCCGACGATCGGTGTCGGCGCAACGTGCTGCAGCCGAGCAACAGGGCCACCTGCGGTTAGGGACTGGCTCCTGCACCCATTTGCGGGCGTCCACTAAGTTCCCTTGCTTCAACTCCGCTGGCGGCAGCCCGCCGATCTGCCGTTGTTGGTTGATTGCGGCGCGGCAGCGGGTCGTGATCGCTGCAAAGCGCGGGTCGCCGTGCAGTGGTTTCAGCGCCCAGTCGTCGCCGATCCAGGGTGGGTTGACGCAGACCGACGACATATGCAGCTTCAGGTCGCCTTCCAGCATCTTCAGCGCCCCGGCGCGATCGCCTTCGGCCAGCAGCAACGTGGCCCAGGAAAAGGCGTTGGGCGCCAGCGGCGGGCCCTTGTCCGCGGCCTTTGCCATTTCGGCGCGGGCCAGGCGGGGCGGTCGAGCGCCATCAAGCCATCGACGAGCTGATTGAATTGCGCAACATCATCCGATGGCGCTGCGCCATCCATGCGCAACCGGTCGACCATCTGGCGCAACCGATCGCCAGCAAGAGTTCGCTTTCCATCACCTTGGTCTTGGACAGGAGCGATCCGTCCTATACTTGCGCCGGCATCAGTTCTTGACATCACATAGCAAGGTGAAGCGACATGGACGGAGAAGCGGCGGTGCACCTGGGCGGCGTTACGTTCGCGACGTTCCTTGTAGACGTGTTCGTCATTTTTATGTTCGTGGTCTGGATCTGGCTGCTGATCTCGGTTTTCAGCGACCTCTTCCGGCGTCACGACATCTCGGGCGGCGCCAAGGTTATCTGGGTCATCTTCCTGGTCGTCCTTCCCTATCTCGGCGTTTTCTCCTACCTGTTTACCCAAGGCGGCGGCATGGCCGAGCGAACCCAGGCCCAGGTGACGAAGGCGCGGGAAGAGTTGCGGAACATCGTCGGCTTCAGTGCAGCCGATGAGATCAGGAAGCTCGACGACCTGAAAGCGAAGGCCTCGATCACCGACGCCGAGTACCAGAAGCTCCGCGCCAGGTTGATCTGAGGTCCGGGCCGGTCAGGTGCCCGTGGGACGAAGTCGCCTGAGCGTCCTGTTGTTCCTGTGCTGCTGGTCGCGGTTCTCTTCAGGAAAATAGCGTTCGCCGCGCGGGATGGGGTCGCGCACCGCAGCGGCCGCTGGTCCACCATTGTCAGGCAAAGGACACAATCGATCAGACGTCCAGGTTCGACACCAGCAACGCGTTTCTCTCGATGAATTCGCGGCGGGGTTCGACCTCATCGCCCATCAAGGTCGAGAACAATTCGTTCGCGACATGCGCGTCCTCGATGCGCACCTGCACCAGCCGGCGCGTTTCGGGATTGATGGTCGTGTCCCACAGCTGCTCGGGGTTCATCTCGCCGAGGCCCTTGTAGCGCTGGATCGTCTGGCCGCGACGCGCTTCGTCGAGCAGCCAGTTGATGGCTTCCTTGAAGCTCGCGACGGTCTGTTCCTTTTCGTCGCGACGCACGATGGCGCCCGCGCCGAACAAGCCGACGAGCGTGCGCGAGAGATCGGTGATGCGGCGGTATTCGCTGGAGTTGAAGAACTCGCGATGCAGGTGCTTCTCGACGGCGTTGCCGTGCTCGACGCGCGTGACGACGAGGTGCGGCGGCGTGCCCGGCTGCAGCGTCACGGTGTAGTGGCGACCGGCCTGCGGCAGGTCGTTCAGCATCTTCTCGAGCTGCGCGCCCCAGGTGGTGAGCTTCGCGGGATCTTCGCGGTCGGCGATGCCGATCTCCGGCAGGTGCAGCATCTGCTCGAGCACGTGCGCGTCGTAGCGTCGCGGCGACTTGCGCACGGCGTTCTGGAAGTCGATGTACTTGCGGGCGAGCGTCTCGAGCGCGCCGTCCTGCATGGGCACCGACGAATCGCGCACGACCAGCGAGGCGCCTTCGAGCGCCGTGCGCAGCAGGATCTGGTTGAGCTCGACATCGTCCTTGACGTAATTCTCGCTCTTGCCCTTCTTCACCTTGTACAGCGGCGGCTGCGCAATGTAGACGTGGCCGCGCTCGATCAGGTTCGGGATCTGGCGGTAGAAGAACGTGAGCAGCAGCGTGCGGATGTGCGAGCCGTCGACGTCGGCGTCGGTCATGATGATGATGCGGTGATAGCGCAGCTTGGCGAGGTCGAGTTCGTCCTTGCCGATGCCGCAGCCCAGCGCCGTGATCAGCGTGCCGACTTCGGCCGACGACAGCATCTTGTCGAAACGCGCGCGCTCGACGTTCAGGATCTTGCCCTTGAGCGGCAGGATGGCCTGCGAGCGACGATCGCGTCCCTGCTTGGCCGAGCCGCCTGCCGAATCACCCTCGACGATGAACAGCTCGGACTTGGCCGGGTCTTTTTCCTGGCAGTCCGCGAGCTTGCCGGGCAGGCCCGCGATGTCGAGCGCGCCTTTGCGACGCGTGAGTTCGCGCGCCTTGCGCGCCGCTTCGCGCGCACGCGCGGCATCGATGATCTTGTTGACGATGGCCTTGGCCTGCGCCGGTTGCTCGAGCAGGAATTCGCCGAGCTTTTCGCTCGCGATCGCCTCGACCACGCTCTTCACTTCGGACGAGACCAGCTTGTCCTTGGTCTGCGAAGAAAATTTCGGGTCGCTGAGTTTCACGGAAAGAACAGCGGTGAGGCCTTCGCGCGAATCGTCGCCCGTGGTCGGCACCTTGTCCTTCTTGTTCGCCATCTCGCCTTCGATGTAATCGTTGAGCGTGCGAGTGAGCGCCGCGCGGAAGCCGGCCAGGTGCGTGCCGCCGTCTTTCTGCGGGATGTTGTTGGTGAAGCAGTACATCGTCTCGGCGTACGAGTCGTTCCACTGCAGCGCGATTTCGACGCCGATGCCGTCGCGGTCACCGCGGAACCAGAAGATCGAATCGTGGACCGCGGTCTTGCTGCGGTTCAGGTACTTCACGAATTCCTTGATGCCGCCCTCGTAGAAGAACGATTCGCGCCGATCGTCGCGCTCGTCCACGAGCTCGATTTTCACACCGGAATTCAGGAATGACAGTTCGCGTAAGCGTTTCTGCAGGATCTCGTATTCGAATTCAATGTTCGTGAAGATCGTGTCGCTGGGCTTGAAGCGGATCGTGGTGCCGCGCTTGTCGCTGGTGCCTGTAACGGCCAACGGCGAGACCGGCTCACCCAGGCGGTACTCCTGCGTGTAGACCTTGCCGTCGCGGTAGATCGTGAGGTTCAGGGTCTCCGAAAGCGCGTTGACGACGGACACGCCGACGCCATGCAGACCGCCCGAGACCTTGTACGACGAGTCGTCGAACTTGCCGCCCGCATGCAGCACGGTGAGGATGACTTCCGCCGCCGAGACCCCCTCCTCCGGATGGATATCCACAGGAATTCCACGGCCATCGTCCTCCACGGTTACCGACTGGTCGGCGTGGATCGTGACGGTGATCTGCGTGCAGTGACCGGCGAGGGCCTCGTCGATCGAATTGTCCAGGACCTCGAACACCATGTGGTGCAAGCCGGAGCCGTCATCGGTGTCGCCGATGTACATTCCCGGGCGCTTGCGGACCGCATCGAGGCCTTTTAAGACTTTGATTTTACTGGAGTCGTAGACGTCCGCGGAGCTCATGGGATACCCGGTTCAGAGGGACATCGGATTATAGCAGAGGGGTGATTTTTCCGTGTTCCACGTGAAACCTCCGGGACTCCGGCAAGCGCTGGAAGGCTGGCATGGACGGGTCCAGCGCAGTTACGAAGAGCTGTCCCGGCAGCTCCAGCACCACGGAAATCAGCCGGTCGAGGTTGGCCGCATCGAGCTCCGCCGCCGGATCATCCACAAGCAGCGCCGCCGTGGGACTGCCCAGGGATTCGTCACAGCGCAGCTGTCCGAGAAGCAGCGCGGCGGCGGTCAACTTCTGCTGGCCGCGGGATACCCGGTGCTTGGCGAGGTCGCCGCCGACGCGGATTGACAGGTCAGCACGGTGAGGTCCGGCATGCGTCGTCCCCCGCTCCCGATCACGGGACCACGACTGCGCCACGGCGTCAGCGAGGTCGGTGCCGGCGAGCCAGCCGTCACTCAGTGAAAGCTCGATGGTGGTGCCCAGCAGCCGCTGCCCGACCGCATCGACATGAGGCTGCAAAAGCGTGAAGTAATTTCGCCGCGATTCCGCCAGTGCCCGGCCGGCCTCCAGCAGTTCCGGGTCCCAGGCCCGGACGACCTGGTCGGGGGCCTCGGCCCGCAGCGCCGCGTTGCGTTGCTTCAGGGCGCGCTGATAGCGCCGCCATTGCTCGACAAATCTTGGTTCCACGTGGAACACACCCCAGTCGAGGTAGCGGCGCCGCTCCTGCGGGCCCTCCTCGACGAGGCGGTGAACTTCAGGGTCGATGGCCTGCACCGGCAGGATGGTGGCCAGCTCCGCGAGACTGCCGACGCGGTTGCCCGCTGCCCGGGCTTCGAACCCTTCACGGCTGTAGCGAACCCCGACAGGTCGGACACTCTCCCCTTTGCCGAATCGACCGGTCAGCATCAGCTCATGCATGCCCTTGCGGATCAGGGTCTCGTTGCGGGCCGTGCGGAATGACCGCCCCCTTCCCAGGAAGAAGATGGCTTCGAGCAGGCTGGTCTTGCCGGAAGCGTTGGCACCACTGATCAGGTTACAGCGGCCATCGAAATCCAGATCCGTGCTGGCGATGCACCGGAAATCACGGACTTCGAGGCGGTGCAGGCTCATGGTGACTGGCTGGGCCGATGTTCCACGTGGAACCAACGAGGGTGATTGCCGGCGCAGTGCTGGCGACGAGCCGGATGTTCCACGTGAAACATCACGACCTCACTACGGGGCATCGCTCCGCGGAGGCAGACGTTCCACGTGGAACATCGTGTCCCTCACCCCAACCCACTCCCGTTGCACGGGAGAAGTCGCAGAGGTCAGAGCCTCATCGGCATGACGACGTAGCGTGCGGAGCCGTCCTGCGCCGCTCGAATCAGGCAACTGCTGTTGCCATCCGTCAGGCCGACCTGGACGTCCGCGCCATCCACTGCGGCCAATGCATCGAGCAGATAATTCACGTTGAAGCCGATCTCGAGTTCTTCACCGTCGTAGGTGACCTCGACTTCTTCTTCGGCTTCTTCCTGCTCCGGATTGTGGGCCTGGATCATCAAGGCGTTCGGCTTGAGAGCAAAGCGAATACCGCGATATTTCTCGTTCGAGAGAATTGCGGCACGTTGCAGTGCCTGACGCAGGTCGTCGCGAACTGCACCGACCGTCTTCGGCGGAGTTGCCGGAATAACGCGGCTGTACTCCGGGAAACGCCCATCGATCAGCTTCGAAGTGAAGCGAATGTCGCCGATCTGGACGCGAAGATGATTGGAACCGATCGAAACTTCGAGCGGTTGGTCTTCGTTGCCGAGGATTCGCTGCAATTCGAGCACACCCTTGCGTGGAACAATGACCTGTTGGCCCGCTTTACCGCCCTGCGGCAGCTCAACTTCGCACAATGCAAGACGATGGCCGTCGGTAGCCACTGCTCTAAGCAATTTCGCCGACGTTTCCAGCAACAGGCCATTCAGGTAGTAGCGCACGTCCTGCTGGGCCATCGAGAAGTGGGTCTTGTCGAGCAGCCGCTTGAAGTCCTTCTGAGCCAGCTGCAGGGTCTGCTCCGCGTTGATCTCCTCGACGGTGGGGAACTCAGCCGCTGGCAGGGTGGACAGCGTGAAGCGGCTCTTGCGAGCTCGTACGAGCATCCGCTCGCCTTCCTGGTTGAGCGTGATCTCGGTGCCTTCGGGCAACGCGCGACAGATGTCGAGCAGCTTGCGACCGGGAAGCG
The DNA here is from genome assembly GCA_963746325.1 of uncultured Gammaproteobacteria bacterium. Lineage (GTDB taxonomy): Bacteria > Pseudomonadota > Gammaproteobacteria > Steroidobacterales > Steroidobacteraceae > RPQJ01. The sequence continues at coordinate 900,591 of CAVVBC010000005.1, forward strand.
TGATCTCGCCTCCGCGCTGCACGTCGACTTCGGACGTTGCGACGAGTTCGACTTCGAGATCCGTCGCCGTGATCGAGAGCTTGCCGCCCTTGGCCGACAGCAGCACGTTGGCCAGGATCGGCATCGTCTGTTTGCGTTCGACGACACCGATGACGGCCTGCAGCGGGCTCAGGATCGCTTCGCGCTTCGCGATGATCTTCATCTTCTATAGTTCCGGAGTCTTTATATAAGAGTTCTATTGTTATGACTTTTAGCACAGCCGATGCCTGTGCAAAACCTCGATTTCCCTAAGGCACAAGCGCATTTTCAGGCAGGGTCAACACCCCGTGCAAAACCCGCAAGCCCTGTCTGCAGCCTGTGGACGAAATGTGGAGCACTCGGCTTCGGATTTCATCCACAGGTTGATCATGTCATCCCGCAAGGGTTCTCAACAGGTTTGAGTAGTCCTCGTTGAGACGCTGCTGCGACGTGCGCAGTTCCTTCATCACGCGGCACGCATGCAGCACCGTGGTGTGGTCGCGGCCACCGAACGCGTCGCCGATTTCCGGCAGGCTGTGATTGGTGAGCTCTTTCGAGAGCGCCATCGCCATCTGCCGCGGCCGCGTGATCGAGCGGCTGCGTCGCCGCGACAACAGGTCGGCCACGCGGATCTTGTAGTACTCCGCCACGGTCTTCTGGATGTTCTCGATCGTGACCAGGCGCTCCTGCAGCGCGAGCAGGTCCTTGAGCGCTTCCTTGGCGAAATCCAGCGTGATCGGCCGGCCCGTGAACTGCGAGTTGGCAATCACGCGCCGCATCGCACCTTCGAGTTCGCGCACGTTCGAGCGGATGCGCTTGGCGACGAAGAAAGCCACTTCGTCCGGCAGCTCCACGCCGCTGGCCGCGGCCTTGCTCATGAGGATCGCCACGCACGTCTCGAGCTCCGGCGGTTCGATCGCGACCGTCAGTCCCCAGCCAAACCTGGACTTGAGCCGTTCCTCGAGGCCGTCGACCTCTTTCGGATAGCGGTCGCAGGTGAGGATCACCTGCTGCTGGCCTTCGAGCAGCGTGTTGAACGTGTGGAAGAATTCTTCCTGCGAACGATCCTTGCCGGCGAAGAACTGGATGTCGTCGATCAGCAGCGCGTCGAGCGTGCGATACGCCTGCTTGAACTCGTTGATGGTGTTGTGCTGCAGCGCGCGGACCATGTCGCCGACGAAGCGCTCCGAGTGCACGTACGCCACCTTCGCATCCTTGTTTTTCGCGCGGATCTGGTTGCCGATCGCGTGCATGAGGTGCGTCTTGCCCAGACCGACGCCGCCGTAGATGAACAGCGGGTTGTAGGCACGGCCGGGATTCTCGGCGACCTGGACTGCGGCGGCGCGGCCAAGCTGGTTGCTCTTGCCCTCGACGAAGTTGGCGAAGGTGAACTCCGGGTTCAGGCGACCGCCGAACTGGGGCAGCGGGTCGGCCGGGCGCCGCGGCGCCGCCCCCGGCTGGGACTCGAATGTGGCTGGCTGCGGCCGCGCGGCCACGGCTGGCGCGGGCCTGGGTGGCACGGGCAAGCCAATACCCTCGGTCATCTGGGCCGGGGTGGGGCCTGCGGGGCGCCGCGACCCGATTTCCACGACCACTTGTGGGGTTGGGGAGGGAACCAGCTCGTCGACCAGCTCACTGATGCGGGCGGTGCAGTTCTGGTTGACCCAGTCGACCACGTAGCGGTTGGGCGCCAGCAGGCGCAGCCGGTCACCGTCCTCGACGGCCTGCAAAGGACGGATCCAGGTGTTGAAGGCCTGTTCCGGGAGCTCCGCTTCGAGCCGGCGGAGGCATTGGTGCCAGAGCGAAATCTCCACGAACCGACAGGCCTTATCTAGGGTGCGGTGGGCGCTTGCGAGCGGCGAGGGGCGGCGAGTGTATACCGGCTCCCGGCCTGTGGATATCTACGGTTGCGGTTGACTCTGCAAGGCCCCGTGCGTATTCTTTCCGGCCCTTTTGCGGCCAGTGCATGTCGTTGTTTCTGGTCCTGATTTTACTGGTCTAGTTATCCGGTCCCATCGCGGGACACGTCGGAGCCGAAGATGAAGCGCACATTCAACCCGAGCAACCTGCACCGCAAGCGAGTCCACGGTTTCCGTGCGCGCATGGCCACCAAGGGCGGTCGTCTCGTCCTCGCCCGTCGTCGCGCCAAGGGCCGCAAGCGCCTTGCGGTCTGACCGTTCTCACGAGCAGTAACGACCGCTCGTCCGCTTCGCGACGCTTCCCGCGCGCGAGCCGCCTGACCGACAAGCCCGAATTCGACGCCGTCCACGGCCAAGGCCAGCGATCATCCGATGCGCTGTTCCTCGTGATCACCCGTCCCAACACTGCAGGCCACGCGCGGCTCGGTCTCGCCGTGGGCATCAAGGCCGCCGGCAACGCGGTCAAGCGCAACCGACTCAAGCGCCTGGCGCGCGAGTCCTTCCGCCACCGCCAGCATGAACTGCCGCCCCTGGACGTCGTCGTCAACGCACGTCCTGCCGCAACCAAGTGCAGCAGCGAAGAGATCCGCGCCAGCCTGCAATCGCACTGGGATAGGATCGTGCGACGATGCGCCCGCTCCTGATCGCACTCATCACCGGTTACCGCTGGTTCATCAGCCCGCTGCTCGGGCCGAACTGCCGTTTCTATCCGACGTGCTCCTGCTACGCGCAGGACGCCATTCAACGTCACGGGGCCCTGCGCGGCTCGTGGCTCGCGGCGCGCCGCATCGGGCGTTGCCATCCCTGGAATCCCGGCGGTTTCGATCCCGTGCCCGAATGCACGCACGCACCGCACCCCACTGAAAAGCGACCGAGTCATGGATAACCCGCGCCTGCTCTTATGGATTGGCCTCGCGCTGCTCGCGTGGATGAACATCATCCAGTGGGACCGCGACTATGGCGCCCAGGCCACCGCGTCTGCCGTGTCGAGCACCGCGCCGGCCGCGCCGGCGGGCACTGCCTCGCCGACCGCCGGGAGCAGCGCCGCGCAGGCGAGCCTGCCCGACCTGCCGTCCGCTGCGGCAACCGCGGCCAGTGGCGCCGCCGCGACCGACGGCAGCGCCAGCCACTCCCGTCACGTCTGCAGTGGGCGCCGCAGCCAATGCGCCGACCGTGCGTATCGTCACCGACGTCATCGACATGGATCTGAGCCTGCAGGGCGGCGACCTGCTGCGCGCCGATCTCATGCAGTACCCGAAAGACAAGAAGCCGGGCAGCCCGCCCGTGCGCTTGCTTTCGACCGACGATGCGACGTTCAGCATCGTGCGCACCGGACTGCGCGTTGCCGACGGGCGTCCCGAACCCACGCATCTCGCCACCTACACGACGCCCGCGACCGAGTACCGGCTCGCGCCCGGGTGCGGACGAACTGCGCGTGCCGCTCACGTGGACGGACGGGCAGGGCGTCACCGTGATGAAGACCTACGTCTTCAAGCCGGGACAGTACGGCTTCGACGTCGTCTACGACGTGCAGAATGCCTCCGGCAGCGACTGGCAGGCGGCCTCCTACCTGCAGTTCGTGCGGCATGCCTACGCCCAGGAACGCTCGATGTTCGACGTCGAGAGCTACGCGTTCCGTGGTCCGGCCATTTACGACGGCAAGAAGTACCAGAAGCTCGATGTCGAGGACAAGGAAGACTCGGCGTTCCAGCAGGCCTTCAGCGACGGCTGGATGGCCGAGATGCAGCATCACTTCGTCACGGCCGCGGTGCCGCCGAAAGGCGAGACGTACGATTTCTCGCTGCGTCGCGAGAACGAGCATTCACTCGTCAGTTACCGCGGGCCGCTCAAGAGCGTGCCGGCCGGTGCCAGCGCGACGTTCAGCGAGAAGGTGTTCATCGGCCCCAAGCTGCAGGAAGAGCTGAAGGTGACGGGCCCGAAGCTCGAGCTGACGGTCGATTACGGCAAGCTCACGATCCTGTCGCAGCCGCTGTTCTGGCTGCTGCAGAAGGTGCACGGCTTCGTCGGCAACTGGGGCCTCGCGATCATCATCGTGACGATCCTGCTCAAGCTGCTGTTCTACAAGCTCACCGAGAAGAGCGGCCGCTCGATGGCGAAGATGCGAGCGATCGCACCGCGCATCAAGAGCATCCAGGAAAAGTACAAGGACGATCGCGAGCAGCTCGCCAAGCAGATGATGGAGCTGTACAAGCGCGAGAAGATCAACCCGGTCGCCGGCTGCCTGCCGATCCTGGTGCAGATCCCCGTGTTCCTCGCGTTCTACTGGGTGCTGCTCGAGAGCGTCGAAATGCGGCAGGCGCCGTTCTTCGGCTGGATCCAGGACCTGTCGTCGAAGGATCCGTTCTTCATCCTGCCGATCCTGATGGGCTTCGGCATGTTCGCGCAGTTCAAGCTGAACCCGCAGCCGCCGGATCCCGTGCAGGCGAAGATGTTCGCCTTCATGCCGGTGATCATGACGGTGATGATGGCGTGGTTCCCGGCGGGCCTGGTGCTGTACTGGCTGACCAACACGCTGCTCTCGATCGCGCAGCAGTGGCAGATCAACCGCGTGGTCGAGGCCGAGGCCAGGAAGCACTCGAGCGCCTGATTTACCAACCGGCGATGTTTACGCCAGATCGTACCGGTCCAGGTTCATGACCTTGACCCACGCGGCAATGAAGTCGCGCACGAATTTGTCGCGGCTGTCATCGCTGGCGTAGACCTCCGCCACCGCCCGCAATTCCGAGTTTGATCCGAATATCAGGTCGACTCGTGTACCGGTCCACTTCACGGCACCGTTCGAGCGCTCGCGGGCTTCGTAGACGCCGGCGGCGCTGGCCGCCGCGCTCCACACCAACCCCGGGTCCAAGACGTTGACGAAGAAGTCGTTTGTCAGCACGCCCGGCCGCGCCGTGAACACTCCGTGGCGGGACGAGCCCACCGTGACAGCGAGTGCGCGCAGGCCCCCAACCAGCACTGTCATCTCCGGGGCCGTCAGCGTCAGCAGCTGCGCACGGTCCAGGAGCAGTTCCTCGGCTGGGGTTTGCAAGTCAGCACGACGGTAGTTGCGGAAACCGTCGGCGACCGGCTCGAGCACTGCGAAGGTCGCAACGTCGGTCTGCTCGAGCGAGGCGTCCGTGCGTCCGGGCATGAAGGGCACGACGACCGAATGCCCGGCGTTGCGCGCGGCCTGCTCGATCCCTGCATTGCCGCCAAGTACGATGAGGTCGGCGAGCGACACCTGTTTGCTGCCGTTGTGGGCCGCATTGAAGTCGTGCTGGATCTTCTCCAGGACCTGCAGCACCTTGGCGAGCTCCTGCGGCTGGTTCACTGCCCAGTCTTTCTGCGGCGCCAGCCGAATGCGCGCGCCATTGGCGCCGCCACGCTTGTCCGACCCGCGGAAGGTCGATGCGGAGGCCCAGGCCGTGCCCACCAACTGCGGCACCGTCAGGCCGTGGGCGAGGATCGCATCCTTGAGAGCGACAACATCGCCGGCATCTACCAGCGGGTGGCTGACGGGCGGCACCGGGTCCTGCCAGATCAACTCTTCCTGCGGAACCTCGGGACCCAGGTAGCGGTGACGCGGTCCCATTCCGCGGTGAGTCAGTTTGAACCACGCGCGCGCGAACGCGTCGGCAAAAGCCTGCGGATCCGCGTGGAAGCGACGCGCGATCGGTTCGTAGAGGGGATCGAAGCGCAGCGAGAGGTCGGCCGTCGTCATCATCGGCGGATGCTTCTGCGACGGGTCGTGCGCGTCCGGGATCAGGTGTTCTTCGCGCACGTTCACGGCCCGCCACTGTTTTGCGCCAGCAGGGCTCTTCACCAGTTCCCACTCGTAGCCAAACAGCATGTCGAAATAGCCGTTGTCCCAGCGAGTCGGGTTGGGCTTCCACGCGCCTTCGATGCCGCTGGTCGTGGTGCAGACGCCGATGCCGGAGCCGAAGGCGTTCTTCCAGCCCAGGCCCATCTCCTCGAGGGCTGCACCTTCCGGCTCCGGTCCGACCAGTTTGGGGTCGCCGGCGCCGTGCGCCTTGCCGAAGGTGTGTCCGCCCGCGACCAGCGCGACGGTCTCTTCATCATTCATCGCCATGCGCGCGAAGGTCTCGCGCACGTCGCGTCCCGAGGCGCGGGGATCCGGATTGCCGTTGGGGCCCTCCGGGTTCACGTAAATGAGGCCCATCTGCACCGCGGCGAGCGGGTTCTGCAGTTCGCGTTCGCCACTGTAGCGCTGGTCACCCAGCCATTCCGCTTCCGCGCCCCAGTTGACATCGTCTTCCGGCTCCCAGATATCTTCGCGGCCGCCAGCGAAGCCAAAGGTCTTGAAGCCCATTGATTCCAGCGCGCAATTGCCGGCCAGGATCATCAGATCGGCCCACGAAATCCTGTTGCCGTACTTCTTCTTGAGTGGCCAGAGCAGGCGGCGCGCCTTGTCGAGATTGCCGTTGTCGGGCCAGCTGTTGATCGGCGCGAAGCGCTGGCTGCCCGTTCCGGCGCCGCCACGGCCATCCGACACGCGATACGTGCCTGCGCTGTGCCAGGCCATGCGGATGAACAGGCCGCCGTAATGGCCCCAGTCAGCGGGCCACCAGTCCTGGCTGTCGGTCATCAGCGCGTACAGGTCCTGTTTGAGGGCGGCGAGATCGAGCTGCCTGAATGCGGTGGCGTAGTCGAACTGCGGGTCCATGGGGTTGGACTTCGCTGAGTGCTGGCTCAGCAGCCGCAGATTGAGGCGGTCAGGCCACCAGTCACGGTTCGACTGTGCGCCAACGGTCGTCGACGCCCCGTGAGTTGCGGCAAACGGGCACTTGGCTTCTGTGGACATGGTCGCTCCGCGGTTCGATGACATGAGAGAGCATGGTCGAGCGACGTCAAAATGAGCCAATCGATTGATCAGATCAATTCGATAGACAACCTAGCGGCTCGACGAAGTACACGAGACCTTGCGCGATCTGCTCGGCGGGGTAGGGTCTCCATCTGGCGTCCAATCCGCCATGTCCCGTCGCGCCTGCAAAGGCATCCTTGGATAATGTTGCAAAAGCCGCAAACTATCATAGAATGTGCCTATGGATCGCACATTGCACTCTGCCGCGGTCGCTGCCGAGTCCCAGCCACGTGCTGCTGATGTCCTGACTCGTGCGCTGGTCAAGGCGGGCAAGGAGCTCGGCCTCACCCAGGTGGACGTGGCTGCGGTGGTGGGCCGCGACCGCACGGCGCTCAGCCGGTCCGCAATTGAGCCGGCCACCAAATCGGGCGAGCTGGCATTGTTGCTGATCCGCGCCTACCGCGCGCTCTTTGTGCTCGTCGGCGGCGAACCGCAGCAGATGAAGCACTGGATGCACACGTCCAACCTGCACCTGGGCGGCGTGCCGTCGGACCTCATCCGCACCGTGCCGGGCCTGGTTCGCGTGGTCGAATATCTCGACGCGATCCGGGGCCGCGTGTGAGCGCGATCTGGGCCGCGTGCTCCGCACGAGCCGCGCCCGTTCCGCTCACCGGCGACATCTTTCGCCTCGTCGAAAGCCAGGAGCAGGTCGCCACCAACTCGCTGGTGCGAACTCTTGCCGAGCAGGCCTTGCTCGAAGACCTCATCGAGGCTTCGAAACCCAAGGTGCCGTCCCCGGCGCACGGGTTGCACTACCTGTTGTCCACACCGTTCCGCTATCCACCCTTGCCCTGGGGCTCGCGTTTCGGCCGCCGTTTCGAACCGAGCTTGTTCTACGCGGCGCGCACCAGCGACACGGTGCTGGCCGAAAGCGCCTACTACCGGTTCGTGTTCTGGACCGGCATGCAGACCCCACCCGGCGCACCACTCGACACTCGTCACACCATGTTCACTGTCGTCATCGACACTGCGCGCGGGCTGCAGCTGCAGATGCCGCCGTTCACCGAATTCATCGCCGCTCTCGCACACCGCAGCGACTACGGCGCCACACAAGCGCTGGGCTCTGCCTTGCGGGAAGCAGGCATCGAGGTGATCGAGTACCGGTCCGCGCGGGATCCGCAGGCCGGCATCAACGTGGCGCTCTTCACGCCCATTTCCCTGGGATCGCGCCCGCCCACGATCCTCGACGAGTGGCTGTGCACGACCCATGCCGACAACGTGACTTACTACAGCCGCACGGGCGGCGGCATTCGCGAGTTCGCGCGAACCGCGTTCCTCGTCGACGGCGTCCTGCCGCTGCCCGCTGCCTGAGCACGAAGTACGCATGCAACCGGTTGCAACTGACACGATCGCTGCCGTCGCCACCCCGCCGGGCCGCGGCGGCGTCGGCATGATTCGCGTATCCGGTACCGGTACGCAGGGCATTGCTCGCGCACTGCTGGGAGCGGTGCCGCAGGTACGGCGCGCAGAACTGCGCACATTCGCCGATGCAGCAGGCGTCGCGATCGATACGGGATTGGCCCTCTACTTTGCGGCGCCGAACTCATTCACGGGCGAAGACGTGCTCGAACTGCACGGCCACGGCGGACCAGTCGTCATGAACCTGCTGCTGCAGCGCGTGCTGCAGCTGGGCGCGCGCGTCGCAGAGCCCGGCGAATTCACGCAGCGCGCGTTCCTCAACGACAAGCTCGACCTCGCGCAGGCCGAGGCCATCGCCGACCTGATCGACAGTGGCTCGGACCAGGCGGCGCGGGCCGCGATGCGTTCCCTGCAAGGCGAGTTCTCGAGCCACGTGCACGAGCTGGCCGAACGGGTGCTGGAACTGCGCCTGTGGATCGAAGCCGCGATCGATTTCCCGGAAGAGGAGATCGACTTCCTGGCCGACCGCGCGCTCGGCGCACGCATGGACCACCTGCGCCAGCGGTTCGCTGACCTCGCGGAAACTGCGCGGCAGGGAACGCTGCTGCGCGACGGGCTCACGGTGGTCATCGCGGGACGCCCGAACGCCGGCAAGTCGAGCCTGTTGAACCGGCTCGCCGGCTACGACGCAGCCATCGTCACCGCCACGCCGGGTACGACACGTGACGTGCTGCGGGAACGCATTGCAATCGACGGCCTGCCGCTGCACATCCTCGACACCGCCGGTCTGCGCGACGCACCCGACGTGGTCGAAGCCGAGGGCATCCGTCGCGCGCGCCACGAAATCGCTCGCGCCGACCAGGTGCTGTTCGTTGTGGATGCCGCCGATGCACAAGCAGTGCAGGGGATCGAACACGACCTGCAGCACGTGCCGGCCAAGGTCCCGTTGACGCTCGTCTTCAACAAGTCCGATCGCAGCGGCGACGAGGCCCGGATCGAAGCCGGGCAGGGCGGGGCACCGCGCATATTCCTGAGCGCCTTTACCGGCGAAGGGCTGGCAGGACTGCGACAGCACCTCAAGGACTGCATCGGCTTTCATCCGCCAGCCGCAGGCGCGCTGTCAGCCCGGACGCGCCACGTCGAGGCCCTGCGCCGCGCCCGCGCCCACGTCGAAACCGCGCACCAGCTGTTCACCGAGCGCCATGCGGGCGAACTCGTCGCGCAGGAGTTGCTCGATGCGCACCGTTGCCTGGGCGAGATCACGGGCGAAGTCTCGAGCGACGACCTGCTCGGGAAGATCTTCTCCAGCTTCTGCATCGGCAAGTAACACGGTCGCGTGATTCGCGTCCGCAGGCGCAACCACGACGAATCAGGTTCGCTTCGCCGCAATCAGCTGCAACACTGCTTCGAGTTCCGCGTCCCGCCCTGCCGCGATGTCCTCGATGCGCGGTTGCACGTGCACGTCGGGCTCGAGCCCAGCGTCGGGCGGTGGCTGCTCGGCGACCGGGAACTGCCCGATCAGTGGCACGTCGGCTTCGATGCCGGACTTTGGCAGGCGCAGGAAAAAAAACGCGCCGCCAGTGATGCCGCGCTGGTTGCCGCCAGTGGTCTGGCCAACCAGGATCCCCAGGCGGTGACGCTGCAGTGCGGAGGCAAATTCGAAGGTCGCCGAACTGTTCGCCGCACCGATCAATACCCAGACGCGTCCCGGGTAGCGAGGCGCCAACGCCTTCACGACGGCGCCCCCGGCGGTGTCGTCGTCATATTTCGTCAGTTGATAGAAGCCATCGCCAAGGTCGGTGGCGGTATCGCCCCAGTCGTAGAAGCTGGGGTCCCAGGTCTCGAGCATCGGGCGCAAATCCGCTGGGACCTTGCGATAGCGGGTCTTGCGCACGACCGGCTCGGCGGGCAGGTGCCGTTCGCTCAGGTGCGCCAGGATGCGGTCACCCACGCTGTCGCCACCCTCGTTGCCGCGCAGGTCGATGACCAGGTCACTTACCCCTCGTGCGGTCAGCCCGGCGAACAACTGGTCGAGGTAAGCCCCCCACTCGAACTTCGAGTTGTAGAGCGCCCAGGTCGGCATTTCGAGCAAGCCGACGCCCGCCGAAATCTCCCGGTAAGTCCACGGGTTCGTGTCGCTTTCCGGCGCGCCGTCGACGGCGACCCGCCGATCGGCCGTCATCGCCGGCACGTGCAGCAGCTGTGTCGTGGCGCCGGGTGCAGGGCGTACCTGCAGCGTGAACGGCCGGTTGTCGTCGCGCGGAAACACCAGTGGAAAAAACACGTCGAACGCCTCGTAGCGACCGTGGCCCTGCACCTCGAGGTTGCTGACGCGCTTGGCGTCGTTGCCGCCGTCGGCCCGGGAGTAGGGGAGCAGCGCCGCGAGAATCTGCGCGACCGGGCGACCGTCGATGGCCAGCACCTCGGTGCCGCGCTGCAATCCGGGCACGTCGGCGTAACTGCGCGTGATCACCATGCGTCCGTCGAGCCAGCGGAATTCGAAGGGAATCCGAGGCCGCTCGAGCAGTGCCTGCTTGACCGCGTCGTCCTGATTGAAAAAATTGGGGTAGGTGTGGCCGCACTGGACGTACGAAGTGAGCCGCGCAATGGCCAGGTAGGCCTCCGCCAGGGTTCTGTCCCGGGCGAATTCCTTGTCCAGCCCGGCGAACGCCGCATCGACCTGTTCGCGGGTCCGGTAACGATACAACCCCGGATGCAGCTGCTGGTAAGCCCGCCGCAGGACCGCTGCGTCTGCTTGCAGATCGGCCGCTGCGATAAGCTGGGTCCGGACGGGTTCAGGCGCAGGCGCCGCCGGCGCGAGCCCCGCGGCACCTGCAGCGACGAGTACCGCCGCAGTTGCGGCGACCGCCCGCAGGGGGTGCCAGGGTCTTGTTTTCATGAGGACTTCCCTGCCAGCCACGGCTCTGTCGGAACCGCAGATTGGCTTATCATGGCCGGCCCGGCAACAGCCCACGCCGGGTAGAGGGGCGGCCATGCGACAGCTTTCCGGTGCGGATTCGATGTTCCTGCAGTTCGAACGCGGGAACAATTTCATGCATGTCGCGTCGCTCGCGCTCTACGACCCGTCGACGGCCCCCGGCGGCGGCGTGCGGTTCAAGGACGTGCTGCATCATTTCGCCGCGCGCATCGCGCAGTTCCCGCAGTTCCGCCGCCGGCTGGTCTCGCTGCCGCTCTCGCTCGACCGCCCGTACTGGATCGAGGCCGCCAGCATCGACGTCGAGTTCCACGTGCGGCACATCGCGCTGCCGCACCCGGGCGACTGGCGCCAGCTGTGCATCCAGGTGGCGCGCCTGCATTCGCGCCCCCTCGACCGCAGCAAACCGCTGTGGGAAGCGTACGTGATCGAAGGCCTGCAGAACGTCGAAGGGCTGCCCCCGGGCAGCTTCGCGCTCTACACCAAGATGCATCATTCGATCGTCGACGGCGAATCCGGCATCGAGATCATGAAGGCGCTGCATTCGCTGACGCCCGACCCGATCGACAGCGAGGCCGACGAAGCGGTGAGCCGCGTGTACCACGTCGACCGCGAGCCCACGCTGGTCGAACTGTATTCCCGCGCGCTGGCGCACAACGTGCAGCGGCTGCCGAACTTCGCTCGGTTCTCGTTCGGCACCGCCCGCAAGGTCGCGGCGCTCGGCGCCGAGGCCATGACCAAGTTCAACAACCTCGGCCAGGCCGGCTTCGTGTCCAACGTGCGCGCACTGCTGAGCGGCGATCTCAGCACGCTGCTGCCCCGCATGCCGCCGCAGACACGCTTCAGCGGCGACGTCTCCGCGCATCGTGTGTTCGAAGCGGTCACGCTGCCGCTGTCCGGCTTCCGTGACATCCGCAAGCAGGTGCCCAAGGCCACCATCAACGACCAGTTCCTGTGCGTCGTGGGCGGCGCGCTGCACGCCTACCTGTCGTCGAAGAACGAGCTGCCCGACGCCACGATGGTCGCGATGGTGCCGATGTCGTTGCGCGGCACCGAAAAGGGCGGCGACGTGGGCAACCAGGTGGGCTTCACGCTGATGCCGGTGCATTCCGAAATCGAGGATCCGCTGGAGCGCCTGCGCACGATCTGCGAGGCGGCCCAGACGGCGAAGCGGGTCACCAATGCGGTGGGCAAGGAGCTTGCGCGCGACCTGCTCGAGACGCTGCCGAGCATCGTGGCCGACCCGCTGTTGCGCAACGCCAAGCTGCCGCGCCTTTCGCTGATCGTCTCCAACGTGCGTGGTCCGGACGTGCCGCTGTACATGGCGGGTGCCCGGCTGGTGAATTACGCACCGATCAGCATTGCGCTGGACGGCATGGGCCTCAACGTGACGGCCTTCAGCTACGCGGGCAACATGTGGCTTTGCGCAGTGTCGTGCCGCGAAATGCTGCCGGATCCATCGTTCTTCGCGGACTGCCTGCGCAGTTCGTTTGCCAAGATGCAGGAAGCGGCGGCACGTGAAGCGGCGTTCACCGTCGCTGACGCCGCGGCGATCGCGGCACCCACGGACGCCCATGTCATCGAAGGCAAAGTGGTGCGCAAGGCCACGCGCCGCCGCGCGACGTCCCAGGCCAAGCCCGCCCCGCGCGCGAAAGGCACGAAAAGCGCGCAGCCAGCCAGCCGCAAGCGGCGGACGGGCAAGTCGACCGCGCCGGAAACCACGGCCTGACATGCGCACGCGCGATTGCATGCCGGCCGAACTGCGGGCAGCGCTGACCGCGGTGTTCGGCGACTCCGTCGACGATGTCGAGCTGCGCGAGCACTCGTGGTTCGCGAAGCTGCACGGTCATGCCACCGCGACCACGCGTCGCAATACGATCTACCTGCGCGGCTCGGCCGCCGACTTCTTCGCCCATCCCGAGTTGATGCTGCACGAATACTTCCACGTTTTGCGGCAGTGGAACCGCGGGCGCATGAACGTGCTCGGCTACCTGCTGGAGTGGCGCCGGCGCGGCTACTGGAACAACCGGTACGAGCGCCAGGCACGCCGGTTCACCCGGCTGCGGCTCGCTGCCTTCCGCGCCGCCCTGGCCCGCCCGGGCCAGGTGGCCTGGCCCCGGGGCCAGGCCAGTGACAGGTCAGTGACATGACGTACGTCGCCGCAGCGTTCGACGTGATCGTGGTCGGTGGCGGCCATGCCGGTACCGAAGCCGCGCTCGCCGCGGCGCGGCGCGGTGCGCGCACGTTGCTCGTCACGCAAAGTATCGAAGCGCTCGGCCAGATGAGTTGCAACCCGGCCATCGGCGGCATCGGCAAGGGTCACCTGGTGCGCGAAATCGACGCGCTCGGCGGTGCCATGGCTCGCGCCATCGACCAGGCCGGCATCCAGTTCCGTACGCTGAACGCGAGCAAAGGTCCGGCGGTGCGCGCCACCCGCGCGCAGGCTGATCGCACGCTCTATCGCAAGGCGATCCGTGCCATCGTCGAGAACCAGCCGCACCTGTCGTTGTTCCAGGCCGAGGTCGCCGATTTGGCGCTAGAGCACGGTCGCGTGGCCGGCATCGTCACCGCGGTCGGCCTCGAGTTCGCGGCGCGTGCCGTCGTGCTCACGGTGGGCACGTTCCTCGGCGGCAAGATCCATGTCGGGCTCGAGCAGTCGCCGGGTGGTCGCGCCGGCGATCCGCCCTCGAATCGTCTCGCCGAACGGTTACGGGCGCTGCCGTTGCGCGTCGGACGCCTCAAGACCGGCACGCCCCCGCGCATCGACGGTCGCTCGATCGACTACACCGGTCTGCTGGTGCAGGCCGGCGATGAGCCGATGCCGGTGTTCTCGTTCCTGGGTCGCCGGTCTGAGCACCCGCGACAGGTGTGTTGCCATATCACGGCCACCAACGCGCAGACGCACGAGCTGATCCGCGCCGGCACGGACCGCTCGCCGATGTTCACGGGCGTGATCGAAGGGGTGGGCCCGCGCTACTGCCCGTCGGTGGAAGACAAGGTCGTGCGCTTTGCCGACAAGGCTTCGCACCAGGTCTTCATCGAGCCCGAGGGCCTCGACACGCACGAGATCTACCCGAACGGCATCTCGACCAGCCTGCCGTTCGACGTGCAGCAGGCCTTCGTCCGCAGCATCAAGGGCTTTGAACGCGCGCACATCACGCGGCCCGGCTACGCGATCGAGTACGACTTCTTCGACCCTCGCGACCTGCACCCGACGCTCGAGACCAAGCACATCCCCGGTTTGTATTTCGCCGGACAGATCAACGGCACCACGGGGTATGAAGAGGCCGCGGCGCAGGGTCTGCTCGCAGGCATCAATGCGAGCCTGCAGGTGCAGGAACGCGAGCCCTGGTGGCCGACGCGCGGCGATGCCTACATCGGCGTCATGGTCGACGACCTGATCACGCGCGGAGCGCCCGAGCCCTACCGCATGTTCACGAGCCGCGCGGAATACCGCCTGACGCTGCGCGAGGACAACGCCGACCTGCGCCTCACTCCGGCCGGGCGCGAGCTGGGGCTGGTCGACGACGAACGCTGGGACCTGTTCGAGCGCAAGCGCGCGGCGGTCGACCTCGAGCTGGCACGGCTCAACGACGCCTGGGTGCGTCCCGGCACGCCGCCAGCGACAGCGCTCGAGGCCGTGACCGGCGTAGCGCTGACACGCGAGCAGCGCGGCTTCGAGCTGCTGCGACGGCCCGAGGTTCCTTACGCCGCGCTCGATGCCGCGCTCGGCGGCGGCACGGACGACTGGCGCGACGACGAGCGCCTCGCGGTGCAGGTGCCCCTGCAGGTGGACGTGCAGGCCAAGTACATGGGGTACATCGATCGCCAGCACGACGAGATCGAGCGGCAGCGGCGCAGCGAGGACACCGTGCTGCCGGAGTCGCTCGACTACGCCCAGGTGCGGGGCCTCTCGCACGAAGTGCGGCAGAAACTGGCGCAGCAGCGGCCGACCACGCTCGGCCAGGCTGCGCGCATTCCCGGGCTCACGCCTGCGGCGATCTCGATCCTGCTGATCCACCTGAAACGCCGGCACGAGTCGGCCGCACCGACACGGGCGGGCGGCACCGGGTAAGATCGCGCGCTGTTGCGCACGAGGTCTTTCCGCATGCTGCTGCCGTCGTCGCCCCGCTCCAACGAGCGGTCGTTCCCCACGCATCGTCCGTGGCTTGCCGGCCTTTGCGTCGCGCTGCTTGCGCTCGCCGGCTGCGGCAAGGGCAGCGACGAGCGCGCAGCCGCCGGCAGCGCGGACCAGGCCGGCAGCCAGTTGCCGTCCGACTTCGACCCGAAAGTCCTGCGGCGTGGCAACGGTCCCGAGCCCGACACGCTCGATCCGCAGGTCGCACGCACCGAAGGCGCTTTCCACATCCTGCGCGACGTATTCGAAGGCCTCACGGCGGTCGGCAGCGACGGCGCGCCGGTACCGGCGGCCGCTGTCTCGTGGACCGTGGCGCCCGACGGCCTGGAGTATCGGTTCACGCTGCGCGAGGGTTTGCGCTGGTCGAATGGCGACGTGCTCACCGCCACCGATTTCGTGCGCGGCATGCGCCGGCTGGTCGAGCCTGGAACTGCGTCGCCGTACGCGCAGATGCTCGATCCGGTAGTCAATGCGGCAGCGATCACGCGTGGCGAGAAGAAGCCCGAGGAACTCGGCGTGAGCGCACCCGACGATCGCACCGTCGTGATCCAGCTCGCGACTCCGGCGCCCTACCTGCTGGGACTGCTGTCGCAACCGGGGGCCTTCCCGGTGCACGGCCCGTCGCTCGCGGCCAACGGCGCGGAATATGCGCGACCGGGCAAACTCGTTTCGAACGGCGCTTTCGTGCTGGACGACTGGGTGCTCGGTTCGCACGTCGTCCTGCGCCGCAACCCGCACTACTGGAACGACGCGGCCACCCGGCTCGACGCGGTCCATTTCGTGCACATCGCCGACGCCGGCACCGAGCTGCGCCAGTACCGCGCCGGCCAGCTCGATTACACCTACGTCGTCCCGGCGCCGCAGTTCCAGTGGATCAAGCAGAACCTGCCCGACGAATTGCACGTCGCACCGCAGCTCAGCGTCTATTACTACGGTTTCAACCTGTCGCGCCCGCCATTCAAGGACAACCCCAGACTCCGTCGCGCCCTGTCGCTGGCGATCGATCGCGACAAGCTGACCACGGCGGTGACCGGTGTGGGCGAGGCGCCCGCCTATGGCTGGATTCCGCACGGGGTCTGGAACTACACGCCGCAGCAGTTTGACTACGCGAGCAAGCCCTACGCCGAAAGGGTCGCGGAGGCCCGCCGCCTGTATGCGGAAGCGGGGTATTCGGCGGACAAGCCGTTGCAGCTCGAGCTGCGCTACAACTCGGGCGACCAGCACAACCGGCTTGCGGTCGCGGTTGCGGCCATGTGGAAGGAGGCGCTGGGCGTCGAGACGACGCTCTACGCCGAGGAGTTCCGCGCGCTGCTGCAGAGCATCCAGGCGCGCGAGGACACGCAGGTCTTCCGCTCCAGCTGGGTCGGCGATTTCAACGATGCCTACACTTTCGCGCAGCTGCTCGAGTCGCGCTTCGGCCTGAACCTGACCGGCTATTCCAACCCCCGCTACGACAGCCTGCTGGCCGCTGCGGTACGCCAGGCCGACCCTGCGTTACGGCGGGCTGCCCTCGAGGAGGCGGAGCGGGTGATGCTGGCGGACCACCCCGTCCTGCCGCTCTACTTTTACGTCAACAAGCACCTGATCAAGCCGTGGGTGCAGGGGTGGAGCGACAACGTCATGAACGTCGTCTACAGCAAGGACCTCTACCTGGCGCCGCCGGCCACCTGAGGGTTGCGTCACAGATCATGCGCGCGGGGACCGGGGAAGGTTGAGGCGGCGTGCGCCGCTTGCGACGATCCATCATTGAGAAAAAGATGGAACGCCCATGACCTGGTTCGTCGTCTTCGCCCTTTCTGTTTTCGCTGTCTGGTACTGGCGGCAGTACTCCGTGCAGCAGCGCGACCTGGAGAGTGCGGCCTCGCCGCAGCGCATGAGCGAGCGCTTCATCGGGCAGGTCGTGATCGTGCCGAAGGGCATAGCCAATGGCGCGGGCCTGGTCCAGATCGGTCTACAGAAATGGGCGCTGCGCGGCCCCGACGTGCCCGCCGGCGGCTCCGTCCGCATCACGGGCGTCGACGGCCGGGTGCTGATCGTCGATCGCATGCCGAGCCGCTGAAGCGTTTCCAGCTATCAATAAATACTGGTTAGCCGGCCTTCAATAAATGACTTCAAGGTCGGTTCAATAACATTAAGTTGACAGTATGCTGCGCCTGGTCAGGGCAGCTGCAACTCGAATTGCGCGCTGACGTTGGCGCGGAAATTCATCTCGGCTGACTGGTATGACTTTTCTGCAGCGTCGGCCATCGGCGGCGCCGAGGCCACCATGGCGCGCTCCGCATACATCGGCATCGGCGGCGAGCCATTGTTCGCGCTCAGGCTTTGCACCGGGCCGAGTTTGACGCCGGCCGCCCGTGCCAGCGTGTCGGCATTGAGGCGCGCGTCCTGCACCGCTTTCGTCAATGCCTCGCGTTCCAGTTCCTCGCGCCGGGACGAGTCCAGCCGCGCCCCGCCCACCTGGTTGGCACCCGCCGAGACCGCCCGCTCGAGCAGGCTGCCGAGCCGGTCGAGGTCGTGCAGCTGGACGTCGAGCTGCCGGTTTACGAGGTACCCGAGCAGCACCTGCTGCTGTGCCTTCTCGTCCCAGCGGTAATCCGGCTGCACCTGCAGGCGGGTCGAGTCGACGTGCTTGGGGTCGATCTTGAGTTCGCGGGTCAGGGCCAGCAGGCGCTCGACCGCCGCGTTGACCTCGCCCCGGGCCGCTTCCAGGGTGGGCTTGCGTGCCTCGACGCCGATGGTCACGTAGGCCATGTCGGGCTGGGCCTTGACCTCGCCGCTGCCCGAGACGCTCACCAGTCGCTGCGGGGCATCCGCGGCTGTGGCCGTCCCGACGCAAAGAAACAGTGTTGCCGCAACCAGGGCCAGCGCGCTGAGTGGGCGTGACTTGTGGGTCATGGAAAGAATCCTCTTGCCGCGTAGGACACGAAGTCTAAGCCACCGACGGCCCCGGCCGGGGGGCTCTCCATTCGACTCGCCATACCATTTTTATTAACATGCCCGACCCTTCGGCCGCCCCGGGCAGCCCAAGCCAAAACGAAGATGATTCCGCAGGAGTGGTACATGACCCCGAGATCGGCCTGGCTCGCCCTGAGCCTGACCATTGCGCTGCTCGCCCCGGCGCTGGCGCCGGCAGCCGATGCCGCGCGCGGCGCCAAGCTGGCCTATACGTGCCACGGCTGCCACGGCATCCCGAACTACAAGAACGCCTATCCGATCTACAACGTGCCGAAGCTCGGTGGCCAGCACGCCGCGTACATGGTCGCCGCGCTCAAGGAATACAAGGCGCAGGACCGGTCGCATCCCACGATGTATGCGCAGGCGGCCAACCTTTCCGACACGGACATGGCCGATATCGCAGCCTATCTGTCGGGTACCGAGTTGAAGCCCACGGGCCGCGCCGTCGGCACGGCGCCCAAGGCCAGCCAGACCTGCGTCGCCTGCCATGGCAACGACGGCGTCGGCATCCTGCCGGAATACCCCAACCTTGCCGGCCAGCACGAGGACTACCTCCTGAACGCCCTGCGCAACTACAAGAGCGGCGTGCGCAAGAACGCGATCATGGCCGGCATGGCCGCGGCGCTGACGGAACAGGACATCAAGGAGCTGGCGAAGTACTACTCCTCGCAGCGTCCCGGCCTCTGCGCCACCGACGAAATCCGCAAGGCGGGCAAGTGCAAGGGACGGTGACATTGCGGTGATTCCTGCGGCATGAGCTCATGCGAAGAAGGCCGGGACCCCCCGGCCTTCTTGTTTTCGGGGCCCTGGACCCGCACGCTTCGAATCCCCCCCGGTGACCCCGCAGTGAATGATGACGACAACTGTCACCCAGCCCGCCCAGACACCAGCGCGCGTTGCCCAGCCGCTGGGCGACGGCCTGTACCTGATAGACACGGATTACGTGCGGCCGGGACTGGCCGCCAGCCACCTGATCGTCGATCACGGGCGCGCGGCCTTCGTCGACACGGGCCCCGGGCCCGCCGCACCCAAGCTGCTTGCGGCACTGGATGAGGTCGGCATCGACCGCGCCGACGTCGACTACCTGTTCCTGACGCACGTGCACCTGGACCACGCCGGCGGGGCCGGCCAGATGATGCGTGCGCTGCCTAACGCCAAGGCGGTGCTGCATCCGCGGGGGGCACCGCACCTGGTGGATCCGTCCAAGCTGATTGCGGGCACGATCGCGGTGTACGGCGAGGCGAACTACGTGCACCTGTATGGCGAGCTGCTGCCGATCCCGGCCGAGCGTGTGCTGCTGATGACTGATGGGCTGCGGCTGCAACTCGGCCGGCGCACCTTCGAGTTCATCGATGCGCCCGGGCACGCCAAACATCATCACTGCCCGATCGATCTCGATCATCGCGACGTGTACGCGGGCGACAACTTCGGCATCTGCTACCGCGAGTTCGACACCGCGGCGGGCCCGTTCATGCTGCCGACCACCACGCCGGTGCACTTCGAACCCGACGCGCTGCACCGGACGATCGACCGCCTGCTGTCGTACCGGCCGCGGCGGATCGTGCAGACGCACTTCGGCCCGGTCACCGACATCGAACGGCTCGCCCGCGACCTGCACGCGGACCTCGAGGCCGCTGGTGGACATGGCGCAGCGCCATGCGGCGGCGGCCGAGCGGGCGCAGCGGATCCGCAGCGAGATGTTCGCCTACTTCAGCGACCGACTGGATGCACACGGCTACCAGGGCGACCTGGCCCGGAGGCACGAGTTCATCGACGAGGACGTCAATCTCAATACCCAGGGCCTCGAAGTCTGGCTATCCCGGAGCGCTGCGTGAACATGCCGAACACTTTCCGTGCCTACCGGGTCCATCGCACCGACGGCAAGATTGCCGCCCGCTTCGATGACGTGACGCTGGACGACCTCACGGCCGGCGACGTCGTGGTGCGCGTGACGTACTCCGACATCAACTACAAGGACGCGCTGGCCGCGACCGGCACGGCACCGATCCTGCGCAAGTACCCGCTGGCTGGCGGCATCGACCTGGCCGGCGAGGTCGTAACCTCCGCCGACCCGCGCTACACGCCGGGCCAGCAAGTGCTGGTGACGGGCTGCGGCCTCAGCGAAACGCAGGACGGCGGTTACGCCGAGTACGCGCGCCTGCAGGGCGACTGGGTCATACCGCTACCCGCAGGCCTGACGGACGCGGACGCGATGAAGCTCGGCACCGCGGGCTTCACCGCGGCGCTCGCGATCCACCGCATGGAGCAGAACGGACAGGCGCCGGCCAAGGGCCCGGTCGTCGTGACCGGCGCCACGGGCGGTGTCGGCAGTCTCGCCATCAACATGCTGGCCGGGCGCGGGTACGAGGTGGTCGCTGTCAGCGGCAAGCCGGACGCCGACGATTACCTGCGCGAGATCGGCGCGGCGAAGATCCTGCGCCGGCAGGACATCAACTGCGGCGCCAAGCCACTCGAAGCCGTGCAGTGGGCAGGCGCCGTCGACAACGTCGGTGGCGACATGCTCACCTGGCTGACGCGCACCGTCGATTTCTGGGGCAACATCGCCAGCATCGGCCTTGCCGGCAGCCACGAACTGCACACCACGGTGATGCCGTTCATCCTGCGGGGCGTGAACCTGCTCGGCATCAACTCCGTGGCCACGCCGCGCGAGCTGCGGCTCCAGGTCTGGCAACGCATCGCCACCGACCTGCGGCCGCACAAGCTCGACCGCATCGCCGGTCGCACGGTGAACTTCGACGAGTTGCCCGCGCAGTTCGACGACTACATCCAGGGCCGCGTCACCGGCCGCACCATCGTCAAGATTGCATCCTAGAGCAGCAGCATGAGTTCACCGACCTCGACCAAGCCGGGTACGGCGCTCGCCGCCGCCGCCGCCGCGGACAAGCCTCTCGTCACCCCCGCGCGGCTCACGCACCTGCAGCGACTCGAAGCCGAAAGCATCGAGATCATGCGCGAGGTGGTCGCCGAGTGCGAAAAGCCGGTGATGCTGTATTCGATCGGCAAGGACAGCGCCGCGATGCTGCACGTGGCGCTGAAGGCGTTCTACCCGGCGGCGCCGCCGTTCCCGCTGCTGCACGTGGACACCCTCTGGAAGTTCAAGGCGATGTACGAGCTGCGCGAGCAGATCACGCAGAAATACAACCTGCAGCTGATCGTGCACACCAATCCGGACGGCATTGCCCAGGGCATCAATCCATTCACCCACGGCTCCGCGATCCACACCGACGTCATGAAGACGCAGGGCCTGAAGCAGGCGCTCGACATGCACGGCTTCGACGCGGCCTTCGGCGGCGCGCGGCGCGACGAGGAAAAGAGCCGCGCCAAGGAGCGCGTGTTCTCGTTCCGGGCCGCGCAGCACCGCTGGGATCCGAAGAACCAGCGGCCCGAACTCTGGTCGCTCTACAACACGCGCAAGCACAAGGGCGAGAGCATCCGCGTGTTCCCGATGTCCAACTGGACTGAGCTCGACATCTGGCAGTACATCTACCTCAACGACATCCCGATCGTGCCGTTGTACTTCGCCGCCGAGCGCCCCGTGGTCGAGCGCAACGGCACGCTGATCATGGTCGACGACGAGCGCATGCCGCTGCATGCGGGCGAGCAGCCGATGCTGAAGAAGGTGCGTTTCCGCACGCTCGGCTGCTATCCGCTGACCGGCGCCATCGAGAGCGAGGCCGACACGCTCACCGCCATCATCCAGGAAATGCTGCTCACGACCACGTCCGAGCGGCAGGGCCGCATGATCGACCACGACCAGTCGGCCTCGATGGAGAAGAAGAAGCAGGAGGGGTACTTCTAATGGCCCACATCAGCGACCTGATCGCCGAGGACATCGAAGCCTACCTGCACGCGCACGAACACAAGAGCCTGCTGCGCTTCATCACCTGTGGCAGCGTGGACGACGGCAAGAGCACGCTGATCGGCCGCTTGCTGTACGACTCGAAGATGATCTTCGAAGACCAGCTGGCGGCACTCGAGGCTGATTCGAAGAAGGTCGGCACGCAGGGGGGCGAGCTCGATTTCGCCCTGCTCGTCGACGGCCTGGCGGCCGAGCGCGAGCAGGGCATCACGATCGACGTCGCCTACCGGTTCTTCTCCACCGACAAGCGCAAGTTCATCGTCGCCGACACGCCGGGGCACGAGCAGTACACGCGCAACATGGTCACCGGTGCATCCACCGCAGACCTCGCCGTGATCCTGATCGACGCGCGCAAGGGCGTGCTGACGCAGACGCGCAGGCACAGCTACCTGGTGTCGCTGATCGGCATCAAGCGTGTCGTGCTCGCGCTCAACAAGATGGACCTCGTCGGCTACGACCAGGAGGTGTTCGACCGCATCGTCGACGACTACCGCGAGTTCGGCCGGAAGATCGGCATCGATGAATTCATCGCCATTCCACTGTCGGGCCTGCGCGGCGACAACATCACGGCGCCCAGTGAGAACACGCCCTGGTACCAGGGACCCACCCTGATGGGATACCTCGAGACCGTGGACGTCGAGAACGAGGCACGACACCGCCCGCTGCGGCTGCCCGTGCAATGGGTCAACCGGCCCAACCTCGATTTCCGCGGCTTCGCCGGCACGATCGCCAGTGGCAGCCTGAAGCAGGGCGAACGCGTGCGCGTGCTGCCTTCGGGTCGCGAGAGCACGGTCACGCGCATCGTCACGATGGACGGCGACCTGGCCGAAGCGATCGCCGGCCAGGCGATCACGCTGACGCTCGCAGACGAGATAGACATCAGCCGTGGCGACGTCATCGCGCGTCCGGACGACCTGCCCGGCGTGGCCGACCAGTTCGAGGCGGGCGTCGTCTGGATGTCCGACGACGCCATGCTGCCGGGTCGCCCGTACTGGCTGAAGATCGGCACCAAGCAGGTCACGGCGACCATCACCGAGCCCAAGTACAAGGTCAACGTCAACACGCTCGAGCACCTGGCCGCCAAGAAGCTCGACCTGAACGAGATCGGCGTCTGCAACGTCTCGCTCGACCAGCCGATCGCCTTCGATCCGTACGAGCAGTGCCGTGAGACGGGGTCGTTCATCCTGATCGACCGCATCACCAACGCGACGGTCGGCGCGGGCATGCTCCACTTCGCGCTGCGCCGCTCGCAGAACATCCACTGGCAGGCGCTCGACGTGAACAAGAAGTCGCGCGCCGCGATCAAGGGGCAGCAGCCCGCGGTGCTGTGGCTCACCGGCCTCTCGGGCGCGGGCAAGAGCACCATCGCGAACATGGTCGAGAAGCAGCTGCTGGCGCTGGGCAAGCACACCTACCTGCTCGATGGCGACAACGTGCGTCATGGCCTGAACCGCGATCTTGGCTTCACCGACGCAGACCGCGTCGAAAACATCCGTCGCGTGGCCGAAGTCAGCAAGCTGATGGCCGACGCAGGCCTGATCGTGCTGGTGTCGTTCATCTCGCCGTTCCGTGCCGAGCGACGACTCGCGCGGGGCTTGTTCGAGTCGGGCGAGTTCCACGAGGTGCACATCGACACGCCGCTGGCGGTGGCTGAAGAGCGCGACGTGAAGGGGCTGTACAAGAAGGCCCGGCGTGGCGACCTCAAGAACTTCACCGGCATCGATTCGCCGTACGAGCCGCCCGAGCACCCCGAGATCTACCTCGACACGACCAGGAGCACGTCCGAGCAGTCGGCCGACGCGATCGTCGAGTACCTGCGGCGGGCACGCGTGCTGGCCTGACCTACGGGGGGACGATGATTTCGGGCTGGGTGCTGGCTGCGTTCGCATTCGGATACCTCGCGCTGCTGTTCGCCGTGGCCGAATGGGGCGAGCGGCGGCGCATCTATCCGACCCATGCCCGGTGGCGCCCGCACGTCTATGCACTCGCGCTCGGCGTCTACTGCACCACGTGGACGTTCTACGGCGCGGTGGGCACGGCGGTGCGGGACGGCTGGGCCTACGTGCCGATCTACCTCGGTCCGGCCCTCGTCTTCCTGTTCGCGCTGCCGTTCATGGAGCGGCTCGTCAACGTCGTCCGCGCCCGCAACATCACCTCGATTTCGGACCTGCTGTCGTCCCGCTTCGGCCGCAGCCGCTCGCTCGCGGCCCTGGTGACGGTGATCGCGCTGACCGCCGCGATCCCGTACCTCGCGCTGCAGTACAAGGGCGTGTCCGCCAGCATCGGCGTGCTGACGAACGCGCCGGCCGGCCCGGCCGTACCCTGGTTCCGCGACATCGCGCTGGGCGTCGCGCTGACCATGGCGCTGTTCGCCGTGTTGTTCGGGACGCGGCGCGTCTCGGCGACCGAGCACCACGAAGGGCTGATGCTCGCGATCGCGTTCGAGTCGGTCGTCAAGGTGCTCGCCTTCGTCGGCGTCGGCGTGTGGGCGTGGTTGCGGCTGGAGCCAGGCGGCATGCGCATCCCCCAGGCGCTCGCGTCCAGCGGGGAGCTGCACGGCGTGAACTTCCTGACCACGACCCTGCTGGCCGCTTGCGCCATGTTCTGCCTGCCGCGGCAGTTCCAGGTGGGCGTGGTCGAATGCGTGGAGCCCGGCGACCTGCGGCGCGCCCGCTGGACGTTCCCGGCGTACCTGGCGTTGTTCACGGTGTTCGTCGTCCCCGTCGTGCTGCTCGCGCAGCAGACCGGCGGCGCCGGCCACTCGCCGGACACGCTGCTGCTCACGCTGCCGCTGAGCGAAGGCGTGCCGGCGCTGGCGCTGCTCGCGTTCCTGGGCGGGCTCTCGGCCGCGACCGCGATGGTGATCGTCGCGAGCATCGCGCTCGCGACGATGATCACCAACGATCTCGTGCTGCCGGCACTCGGCCGCTCGCGGCTGGTCGCGGTGGCAGACCTCGGCGAGCGCGTGCTGTGGCTGCGTCGCGCGGCCATCTTCTGCCTCGCGCTGCTCGCCTATGCGTACTACCGGCAGGCCGGCACGCCGGCCAACCTCGCGCAGATCGGCCTGCTCGCGTTCGCCGCGTTCGCGCAGTTCGCCCCCGGCATCATTGCCGGACTCTACTGGCGGGGCGCCACTCGCGACGGCGTGTTCTGGGGCCTCGCCGCGGGCTTCGCGCTCTGGCTCTACACGCTGGTGCTGCCCGCCGTGGCGCCGTCCTCCGCACTCGTCGTCGCCGGCCCTGCGGGGCTCGGTTTCCTGCGTCCGCATTCCCTGTTCTGGTTCGGTGAAGCCGGACCGCTGACGCACGGCGCGATGTGGTCGATCGCGGCCAACGTGGCCGTGCTGGTCGGCATCTCGCTCCGTCGCGGCACGACGCTGCAGGAGCGGCAGTCGGCCAGGGCCTTCGTGCAGCCCTCCGCGCGGGCGGCGCTCCCGAGCGGCGCGAGCCACGCCCGCGTCGGCGACCTCGAGACGCTGGCCGCGCGCATCGTCGGACCCGCGGCCGCGCGCCGCCTGTTGGTCGACTGGTCGGTGGGCAGCAGCCAGCCGGTGCCGCGGGCGGGCGACCCCGCAGACCGCTCGCTGCTGCAGCACGTCGAGCGTGCACTCGCCGGTTCGCTCGGTGCGTCGTCCGCGCGCATGCTGCTGACACACGCGCTCCGCCGCGGCGGCCTCGAAGTGGACGAAGTCGCCGAACTCCTCGACGAGACCTCGCAGGAGCTGAACTTCAGCCGCCGGTTGCTGCAGGCGACGATGGAGAACGTCGCGCAGGGCATCAGCGTGGTGGACGCGGAACTGAAGCTGCTGGCGTGGAACCGCCGCTACGTCGACATGTTTGGCTACCCCGACGGGTTCGTCTACGTGGGGCGTCCGGTGGCGGACCTGATGCACTTCAATGCCGAACGCGGCGAACTCGGTCCCGGCGAGCCACTCGAGCAGGTCACGCGGCGGCTCGAGCACCTGCGTGCCGGCACGCCATACGTCTACCAGCGCGAGCGGCGCGACGGCCGCGTCTTTGAGATCCGCGGGCAGCCGATGCCCGACCGCGGCTACGTGACGACGTACACGGACGTGACCGAGTACAAGCTCGCGGAGCAGGCGCTGCGCGAAGCCAAGCAGGGACTCGAAGTACGGGTCGAGGAGCGCACGCACGCGCTGCAGCTGGCGCTGCAGGCCGAGGCTGCCGCCAAGCGCCAGGCCGAGGAGGCGAACGTCGGCAAGACGCGCTTCGTCGCGGCGGCGAGCCACGACCTGCTGCAGCCGCTGAACGCCGCCCGGCTGTTCGCGTCGGCGCTGGATGCGCAGGCCGGCGAGGACGGCGGGTTGCGCGAGATCGCCGCGCACATCGACAGCTCGCTGCGCGCGGCCGAGGAACTGCTCGACGGCCTGCTCGACATCGCCCGGCTCGACAGCGGTGCGATGCGGCCGGAGATCTCGACGTTTCCGATCGCAGAACTGCTCGCGGACCTTGAGCGGCAGTACGCCCCGGTCGCCGCGTCGCGGCAGCTGAGGCTTCGGGTAGTCCGCAGCGAGGAATGGGTCACCAGCGACCGCGTGCTGCTGCGGCGAATCCTGCAGAACTACCTGGCCAACGCACTGCGCTACACGCGGCGCGGCGGCGTGATCGTCACGTGCCGTGGCCGCGGGGCGACGCTTTCGCTCCGCGTCAGCGACACCGGGCCCGGCATCGCCGAGCACCACCTCGAGGCCATCTACGCGGAGTTCACGCGGCTCGAGCGGCAGTCGCCGTGGGGCGAGAAGGGACTCGGGCTCGGGCTGTCGATCTGCGACCGCATCGCGCGGCTGCTCGAGCACGAGCTGGAGCTGCGGTCACGACCGGGCCGCGGCTCGACGTTCGGGGTGCGTGTGCCGAAAGGACTCCCCGTCGTGCGCACGCCGACTGTCGCACGGCCCGCCGCCGGCGTCGCGCGCCTCGACGGCCTGGTGGCGCTCTGCGTCGACAACGACCCGACGATCCTGCGCGCGATGGCGGCATTGCTGGAGCGCTGGGGCGTGCGGGTGGTGCCGGCGGCGACGATCGCCGAAGCGCAGTCCGCCTTCGCAGGCGGCGGCATCGACGTCGTACTCGCCGATTACCACCTCGACGACGGCGAGGATGGGCTCACGCTGATCGAGACGCTGCGGGCCGGCGCCGTGCAGCCCGCGTCGGCCGCACTGATCACGGCCGACCACGGTGCGGAAGTGGCGGCACGGGCGCGTGCGCTTGGCTGCCCCGTGCTGCGCAAGCCGGTGAAGCCGGCCGCCCTGCGCGCGTTCCTCGGTGCGGTCAGCGCGGGCCGCGCGGCGTCACGCGCGCGCGCGGCGCTTTAGACTACTCGGCGTCGTCGGGCGGCACGCGGAGCGCGCCGCGATCCACCGCGAGGCGCCCGGCCAGCAGCACGGCCTGCGTGCGGTTGGTCACCCCGAGTTTGCGCAGGATCGCGGTCACGTGCGCCTTCACGGTCGCCTCCGAGACGTCGAGCTCGAACGCGATCTGCTTGTTCAGCAGCCCCGACAGCAGCATGCCCAGCACGCGAAACTGCTGCGGCGTGAGCTCGGCGATACGACTCGCGGCCTCGAGATCCCGCGCGTCCGGTTCGGCCGCCGTCGGCGGCACGAAGCCGGCCGGCGTGACGACGTCGCCGGCGAGCACCGCCTCTACGCCCGCAGCGATCGTGCGCGCGTCCGACGACTTGGAGATGAAGCCCTGCGCGCCGAAGGCGAGGGCGTTGGCCACGGTCCGTGCGTCGTCGGACGCGGATACGACCACGACCGGCAGCTCGGGCCGGACACCCCGCACGTGCGCCAGTGCCCCGAAGCCGTGCGCGCCCGGCATGTCCAGGTCCAGCAGCAGCAGGTCGGCCTGCGGGTTGCGCTCGACGACCTCCAGCAGCGCGGCTACCGAGTCGGCCTCGACAAATTCCGCGGTCGCGCCCGCGGTCAGGTGACCCACGATCGCGCCGCGCAGCGCAGCGCGGAACAGCGGGTGGTCGTCCGCGATCAGGATCAAGCGCGGGCTCACCCTTGGGGCCGGTTGGCGACCAGTTGCTGCACCACCGAGGGATCGGCGAGCGTCGACACGTCGCCGAGCTGGTCGGACTCGTTGGCGGCGATCTTGCGCAGGATGCGCCGCATGATCTTGCCGCTGCGGGTCTTCGGCAGTCCAGGCGCCCACTGGATCACGTCCGGGGTCGCGATCGCGCCGATCTGCTGGCGCACGGTCTGCCGCAGTTCGCCGAGCAGGAGGTCGGACGGTTCGAAGCCCGCCTTCAGCGTCACGTACGCGTAGATGCCCTGGCCCTTGATGTCGTGGGGGTAACCGACCACCGCGGCCTCGGCGACGGCCGGGTGCGCGACCAGCGCGCTCTCGACCTCCGCCGTGCCCATCCGGTGCCCGGACACGTTGATGACGTCGTCGACGCGGCCGGTGATCCAGTAGTAGCCGTCCTCGTCGCGCCGCGCACCGTCGCCGGTGAAGTACGTGCCCGGGAACGTGCGGAAGTAAGTGTCGATGAAGCGCTGGTGATCGCCGTACACGGTGCGCATCTGGCCCGGCCAGCTGTCGAGCAGCACGAGATTCCCCTCGCACGCGCCTTCCAGCACCTGCCCGCTGCCGTCCACGATGGCGGGCTGCACGCCGAAGAAGGGCATGGCAGCGGACCCGGGCTTGAGCGCGGTCGCGCCTGGCAGCGGCGTGATCAGGATGCCGCCGGTTTCCGTCTGCCACCACGTGTCCACGACCGGGCAGCGGCGCTCGCCGACCACGCGGTGATACCACTCCCACGCTTCCGGATTGATCGGCTCGCCGACGCTGCCCAGCAGGCGGATGGACTGCCGCGAGTGTCTGGTGACCCAGCCCTCGCCTTCGCGCATCAGCGCGCGGATCGCGGTGGGCGCGGTGTAGAAGATCGTGACCTGGTGCTTGTCGCAGACCTGCCAGCAGCGGCCCGCATCCGGGTAGTTCGGCACGCCTTCGAACATCAGCGACGTCGCGCCGCACGCGAGCGGGCCGTAGACGACGTAGCTGTGGCCCGTGACCCAGCCGACGTCGGCGGTGCACCAGAAGACGTCGTCTTCGCGGTGGTCGAATACGCTCTCGAACGTGTACGAGGCGTGGACCAGGTAACCGCCCGTGGTGTGCAACACGCCTTTCGGCTTGCCGGTGGAGCCGGAGGTATAGAGGATGAACAGCGGGTCTTCCGCGCCTACCGGCGTGGGCGGGCAGTCGGCCGAGGCGGCCGCCATCAGGTCTTCGTAGGCGACGTCGCGGCCTGGGGTCCACGCGATGTTGCCGCCGGTGCGCTTCACCACCACGACTTTCTCGACGGTGGGCAGCGCGTGCTGGGTGAGCGCGGCGTCGACGTTGGCCTTCAGCGGCACCTTCTTGCCGCCGCGCAGGCCTTCATCCGCCGTGATCACGAGCTTCGAGGCGCAGTCCTGGATGCGGGTGGCGAGCGACTCCGGCGAGAAGCCGCCGAACACGATTGAATGCACCGCGCCGATGCGCGCGCAGGCGAGCATCGCCACCGCGGCCTCGGGGATCATCGGCAGGTAGATCGTGATGCGGTCGCCTTTCTCGACGCCGAGGCCCTTCAGCACGTTCGCGAAGCGGCACACCTGTTCGTGCAGTTCACGATAGGTGACGCGCCGGCTCTCGCCCGGATCGTCGCCTTCCCACAGGATCGCGGTCTTGTCGCCGCGGGTGGCGAGGTGGCGATCGAGACAGTTCGCGGCCACGTTCAGCTGGCCGTCCGCGTACCAGCGGATGCGGAACTGCTTGACGTCGAACGAGACGTCTTTCACCTGCGTGTAAGGCACGATCCAGTCGAGCCGACGGCCAATCTCGCCCCAGAACGCCTCGGGCTCGCGCACGCTGCGCGCGTAGTCCGCTGCGTAGCGCTGCGCGTCGATGCGCGCTTCGCGCGCGAATCCGGCCGGCACTTCGTATACGTGTGTCATGTCGCATCCCCGGGCCGCACACCGGCCTCTTGCATTGACCATCTTCCGGCACCGGAGCGGCGGACGGACTTCGACCTTGGTCGTAAGCACAAGCCACGAGTCCCGCAGGGCCCGTTTACGACCAAAGGCGAATACCGGTCAGGGCGGCCGGGCTTGCAGCATCGGCCCATGGTGCCATCAAGGGGATCGTTCATGAATCGCACACGGATCACAAGCCGTCTGCGCGCTCCCGTCCTCGCGGGATTCGCCGCCGGCGTGCTGCTCGTCGCCACGGCCCTGCCGGCTGCAGCGCAGACCTCCCGGGAGAAAGAGCTCGAGGCGCGCGTGAGCGAGCTCGAGCGCCTGGTGCAGCAGTTGCTGCAGACGTCCTCCGCGCAGGGCGGCGCCGCGCCGTCCACCGCGCCAGGTGCGACCGCTGCGGCTGCCGCTGCGCCGGGCGCACCGGCCCAGGTTGCTGCGCCGGCAGCCGTCGCGTCGGCCGCGGGACCCGCGCCGGTGCAGGCGTCCAGCATCACGCCGAATGCAGCCGCGGGCACGAAGTTCCTGTACACGGGCTACTTCAAGGCCGATGTGCTGTGGACCGAAGCCGCCGACGGCGTAATCCCCGAGAACACGGCCGGGCGGGATTTCTACGTGCCTGCGGCGACGCCGGTCTTCGTGCCGACGGCGGCGACGCCGTTGCGCAGCACGCGCAGTGCCAACCTCGATGCGCACGTGAAGCAGTCGCGCCTGATCTTCGGCACCGATACGCCGCTGAACGGCAACCCGAAGGACCTGCTGCAGACCCGTTTCGAAGTCGACCTGTTCGGCTCGTCGCTCGGCGACCAGCGGACGACGAACACCTACGGACTGCAGGTGCGCCACGCGTTCGTGCAATGGCACGAGTGGCTCATCGGCCAGACATGGTCGAACTTCGAGGACCCGGCTGCGCTGCCGGACGCGGTGGACTTCATCGGCTCGACCGACGGCACCGTGTTCGTGCGCCAGCCGCAGGTGCGCTGGACGCGCGGCGGGTTGTCGCTGTCGGCCGAGAACACCGAGACCACGATCACGCCGTTCCGCGCAACGACCCAGAACGCGCGCGTGACCAGCGACGACAGCAACGTCCCCGACCTGGTCGCCAAGTACACGTGGAAGGGTGGCTGGGGACAGGTCTCGGCAGCCGCCCTCGGCCGGCAGCTGAAGTACCGTGGCTTCGCCGCCACCGGCGCCATCAGCGCCGACGACACGAGTTACACCGGCGCGCTCGCCTTCTCCGGCAAGATCAACCTCGGCCAGGACGACATCCGCTTCGTGCTGGCCGGCGGCAACCTCGGCCGCTACGTGGGCCTGAATTTCGCGAACGATGCGGTACTGACGACGAACGGGGCCACGGGCGTCGCGAGCCTCGACGCGATCGAGGGCTACGCGGGTTTCGTCGCGTGGCGGCATCCGTGGACGAAGACGGTCCGCACCAACCTCTACTACGCGACCCAGAGCTACGACAACGACGTGGCGTTGACCGGCGGGCTCGCCAACAAGGAGAGCTGGAGCGTCGCCGCGAACGTCTTCTACTCACCGCTACCCAAGCTCGACATCGGCGCCGAATTCCGCCACGCCGTGCGCGAGCTCGAGAACGGGGTAGACGGTTCGCTGGACCGTGTACAACTAACGACCAAGTACTCATTCTGAGGGGAGAGCCAGCATGCTCGTGAAGGCCGACAAGACCGTGGACTGGGATGCCGTGATTGCGGATCCCCGGTTCCAGGCGCTGCACAAGAAGAAATCCGCGTTCCTGTGGGGACTGATGGCCTTCTCGGTCGCCTACTACTTCCTGCTGCCGATCGGCGCCGCCTACTTCCAGGACCTGTTCAGGGTCCAGGTGTGGGGGCCGATCAACGTCGGCCTGCTGTTCGCGTTGTCGCAGTTCATCGTGGCCTGGAGCGTCGCGATCTACTACTCCAGAAAGGCGAACGCCGAATTCGACCGCATGGCGGCCGAGATCGCCGACGACGTCGCACGGCAGGGGGGCTGAGCCATGCAGCAGATGCAGCGCAAGTGGGTGGCCTGGGGGCTGGCCGGTGCACTCGGCCTGGCCGCAGGGCCGGCGTTCGCCGTGGGTGCCGTGTCCGCCGAGTACCAGTGGCTGACGTTCACGGTGTTCGCCGCGATCATCAGCCTGACGATGTACGTGACCTACCTCGCGGCGAAGCGCGTGAAGTCGGCGTCGGACTTCTACACTGCCGGCGGCGGCATCTCCGGCATGCAGAATGGCTGGGCGATCGCGGGTGACTACCTCTCGGCGGCATCGTTCCTCGGCATCGCGGGCCTGATTTCGCAGTACGGCTACGACGGGTTCATGTACTCGGTGGGCTGGCTGATGGCCTACATCACGGTGCTGCTGCTGATCGCGGAGCCGTGCCGCAACATCGGCAAGTACACGCTGGCCGACATCCTCGCGTACCGCAACGACCCGCGGAAGACGCGCATCGTCGGCGCGCTCTCGGTGATCACGGTATCGACCTTCTACCTGACCGCGCAGATGGTCGGCGGCGGCGTGCTGGTGAAGACGCTGGTCGGCATCGACTACGAGGTGTCGGTGATCGCGGTCGGCGTGCTGATGCTCGGTTACGTGCTGTTCGGCGGCATGGTGGCGACCACCTGGGTGCAGATCATCAAGGCGATCCTGCTGGTGACCGCATCCGTCGTGCTGGTGATGCTGGTCTGGACACCCTACGGATTCTCGCTGCCGGCATTCCTGACGGACGTGATTGGCGATTCCAAGGTGCAGGCGAGGGTGGCGGCGTTGCTCGGCGACTCCTCGGCGAACATGACCGCGGCCGAGCTGGGTCAGCGGTTCCTCGAGCCCGGCCTGTATTTCAAGGCCCCGATCGACCAGATCTCACTCGGCCTGGCGCTCGTGTTCGGCACCGCCGGCCTGCCGCACATCCTGATGCGGTTCTTCACGGTGCCCACCGCGCAGCAGGCGCGCAAGTCCGTCGTCTGGGCGATGGCAATCATCGGCGGCTTCTATGTCCTGACACTGTTCCTCGGCTTCGGCGCGGCGCGGTTCGTGGGACCCGCGGAGATCGCCGCGGTGGACGCCGGCGGCAACATGGCGGCGCCGCTGCTCGCGCAGTACCTCGGGGGTGGTGCGAACTCGTTCCTCGGCAACTTCATGCTCGCGTTCGTCTCGGCGGTTGCGTTCGCGACGATCGTCGCGGTGGTCGCCGGCCTCGTGCTGGCGGCTTCGTCGGCGCTGGCCCACGATCTCTACGTCGGGGTGTTCCGTGCCGGCGAGAACGTCACGCCGCAGGAACAGGTGAAGGCGGCACGCATCGCAACCGTGATCGTCGGCGCGATGTCGATCATGATCGGCATTGCGGCGAAGGGGCAGAACGTGGCGGTGCTGGTGGGCCTGGCGTTCGCCGTGGCTGCCAGCGCGAACTTCCCGTGCGTGCTGCTGACGCTCTACTGGAAGCGCTGCAACACCGCGGGCATCGTGGCCGGCATGCTGGTCGGCACCTTGAGTGCCGTCGGCCTCACGCTGGTGTCGCCTAACCTCACGTACCCGATCGCCGCCACCGAGGCGGCGCAGAAGGTGCTCGCAGGCGAGCCTGCCAAGCGCGAGACGATCGCCGCGGCACTCGCCAGCAGCGACGCCGCGATTGCCGCGAAGGCCGCCAAGGACGCGGCGGCGCTCGACAAGGTGATCGCGAAGGCGAATGCTGACATCGAGAAGAACGCGGGCAAGCGCACGTCGTTCATGGGGCTCGAGAAACCGCTGATCGGGCTCAAGAACCCGGGCATCATCTCCATCCCGCTCGGCTTCCTGTCGGTGCTGCTGTTCTCGCTGCTGTTCCGCGACCGGCGCGCGGAAGCCATGTGGAACGAGGTGTACGCCCGGCAGAACACCGGCATCCTGGTGTCCCGGTCGAGCGCGCATTGAGGTGACCCGAGGCGCCCGTATCCCGGGAATGTCCCGGGATACGGGAGTGAAGCGATGTCCGCACCCGAACTGATCGTCGAATCCACCGCCCGGTTCCTGCAGGACTACGAGCCGTTCGCGCGGATGGCGCGCGACGACCTGCGCTTCTTCGCGTCCCGCGCGCAGCTCGCGTATTTCCCGGTGGGGACGACGATCGTCGACGCGGCCACGGGTGCCGCCGGGGCGCTGCACGTGATCAGGCAGGGTCATGTGCGCAGCGAAGATCCGACGTTCCAGGACACGAATGACGTGCTCGGGCCCGGCGAGTGCTTCCCGCTGGTCCGGCTGGCGGCGGACACCGCCGGCGTCGGCACGTTCACGGCGACCGAGGATGTCTTCTGCTGGCAACTCGGTCGCGACGACTTCGTCGAGCTGCGCAGCCGCAGCGCCCCGTTCGCCGGGTTCTGCGCGCAGGCGCTCGCGACCATCGTCCGGCAGTCGGTGACGCAGCTGCGCCAGAACTTCGGCAACCGGGCGATCGAGCACCAGAACCTGCTGCTGCCACTCGAAGCACTGGTAAGACGGGCGCCGGTGCACTGCACGACGTCCACGCCGATCGCCGCAGCGCTGCAGCAGATGCGTGCCGAGCGCGTCGCGACCATCGCGGTGGTGGATGCCGACGCGCACCCGGTGGGAATCTTTACGCTGCGCGATCTGCGCGACCGCGTCGTGCTCGACGGCGTGCCGCTGACGGCGCCGATCGAAACCGTGATGACCCCACGCGCGCGCGCTCTCGACGCGCTCGCGACCGCGCAGGACGCGCTTTCGCTGATGGCCGAGCACGGCTGGCACCAGGTGCTGGTGACGCGCGCTGGCCGGCTGGTCGGTGTCGTCTCGGAGCGTGACCTGTTCGCACTGCAGCGCGTGTCGATGCGCAATGTGCTGACGGCGATCGACTCGGCCGCCAGCCTGGACGAGCTGCGTGGCCCGGCCGACGACATCGTCGCGCTGGCGGACAACCTCGTGGCGCAGGGAGCCGCCGCCGGTCCGCTGACGCACACGATTGCCGCCCTCAACGATGCGGTGACGCATCGCGTGTTCGCACTGCTGGCGCCGCAGCATCCGCTCGACGGCATCGACTGGTGCTGGCTCGCGCTCGGCAGCGAAGGGCGGCGCGAGCAGACGGTCGCGTCCGATCAGGACAACGCCCTGGTCTATGTCGCCGACCACGCCGACCACGACGACGTGCGGCGCCGCCTGCTGGCGTTCGCCACCGACGTCAACGCGGCGCTCGCATCGCTCGGCGTGCCGCTGTGCCCGGGGAACATCATGGCCGGGAATCCGGACTGCTGCCTCGCGCTCGACGAGTGGCAGCGGCGGTTCGCTGCGTGGGTGCGCGAGCCGACTCCCCAGGCGCTGCTCAACGCCAACATCTACTTCGATTTCCGGCCACTGGCCGGCGCGTCGACACTGGCGGAGCGGCTGCGCACGTACGTGCTCGGCCTGACGACCGACAACCGCCTGTTCCTGCGCATGCTCACGGCCAATGCGCTGCAGGCGGAGCCGCCGCTCGGCGTGATCCGTTCGTTCCGGACCGACGAAGGGCCGCACGCCGGCACCATCGACTTGAAGTCCCACGGCACGCGCATCTTCGTGGACGCGGCCCGGACCTTAGCACTGGGGCTCGGCATCCCGGCGACCAACACGGTGCAGCGGCTCCGGCTGGCTGCGCGCCGACTGAACCTCGGCGAGCGCGAGACCGAAGCTGCGGTCGACGCCTTCGAGTTCCTGCAGATGCTGCGGCTGCGCGTGCAGCGCGGTGGGCTCGATGACAGCGGCGTCGATCCGGCGCACGACGCCGCGCCCGCCCACAACCGGCTGAACCCGAACGCGCTCAACGAGCTCGATCGGCGGCTGCTGAAGGAAGCGTTCCGCCAGGCCCGCTCGCTGCAGCAGCTGCTCGAGCGAACGCTCGGTCAATAGCGGTGGCATTCGTCGCCCGCTTGCGGCGGTGGCGCACCCGGCAGGCCCTGCCGCCGGACCAGCGATTGCGCCTGGCTGGACAGCGGAGCCGCCGCGAGCAATTGCGTTCCGATCGCGAAGCGCTGGCGCAGCCGCTCGCGCTCGCCCGCTTCGTGACGCTCGACCTGGAAACCACCGGGCCCCGGATGCTCGTCGACACGATCATCTCGATCGGTGCCGTTGCGGTGGCCGAGCGGTCGATCCGTCATGCCGATGCGTTCGAGCGGGTGCTGCGCCAGGAGCGATCCAGTGCCCACGACAACATACTGATCCACCAGATCGGGGGCCAGGCGCAGGCGGCGGGGGACGAGCCCGCGAGCGCACTGCTGGACTGCCTGGACTACCTGGGCGCGTCCGTGGCCGTGGCGTTCCGCGCGGAATTCGACGCCACGGTACTGGCCCGCGAGCTGGAGACGCGCTTAGGGGTCCCCCTGCAGACGCGGTTCCTGGACCTCGCGGTCGTGCTGCCGGCGCTGTTTCCGGACCGGGCCAACGTCACGCTGGACGACTGGATCCTGCATTTCGGCTTGCCGCCGATCGGCCGTCACCACGCCATAGCGGACGCGTATGCCAGCGCGCAGCTGTGGTTGCTCGCGCTGGAGCAGGCGACTCGCGCGGGAATGCGGACGGTTGCCGACCTGGTGGCGCTCGAACGCGCGCAGCGCTGGCTCGGCAAGCGGCATTGAGGCGCGCCGCGCTCGCGCAGGCGAGGGTCAATCGATCGAGAACGGCACGATCCGTCGTTCATTGGTACGCACGGTCAGCTTGCGGCCGAGCGGCGGGAACGCGCGCTGGTGGCAGTCGGGCCGCTCGCAGATCCGGCAGCTGACGCCCACGGGCACGGCGGCGCCGTCGAGGCTCAGCCCTTCGGAGTACACGACCTTGTCGGCATAGGCCACTTCGCAGCCGATGCCGATTGCGTACTGCCGATTGGGGCGCCGGAAATTGCCTGAGCGCTTGACGATGCTGCGGCCCACGCAGAGATAGCGCACGCCGTCAGGCATCTCGGCCACCTGCACCAGGATGCGGCCCGGGTGCCCGAACGCTTCGTGCACGTTCCACAGCGGACAGGCCCCACCGAAGCGCGCGAACTGGAAGCGCGTCGAGCTGTGCCGCTTGGTGATGTTGCCGGCCTGGTCCACGCGCACGAAGTAAAACGGCACGCCGCGGGCACCGGGTCGTTGCAGCGTGCTGAGGCGGTGCGACACCTGCTCGAAGCTCGCGTTGTACCGGTGCTGCAGCTGCTCGATGTCGTGCAGCAGTTCGATCGCCGACGCGGCAAAGCGCCGGTACGGCATCACGAGCGCGCCGGCTGCGTAATTGAGGAGACCGATGCGGGCGATGTCGCGGGCCGTGGTGGATTCGAGTCCAGCCGTCGCGAGCACCTCGTTGCACAGATCGGTGAACAGCAGGTCGGCCAGCTGCGTGGCCAGCTGGAACGCCCGCGTCGGCTCGGCGAGGTCGCGGTCCAGCGTGAGCACCCTGGTCGAAGGGTCGTAGTGACGGATCAGGCCTGCATCGGCCACGGTGCGGACGACGCGAATGCCGAAACGTTCGGACAGGGCGCGTTCGAGCGTCGCCACCGCGTTGCCGTCGCCATCGATGCCGATGTCGGCCGCCACCGCCTCTGCGGCGACGTCCAGTTCGTCGACATAGTTGTCGCGGTAGTGGAAAAAGTCGCGCACCTCCTGGTAGGGCACCAGCGAGTCGGGCGCGTCTTCGGTGCGCATGCGCACCGTTTCGTCGAACCGCAGGATGCGCTCGTCCAGCGCGCGGTAGGCCCGATGCAGCGCCAGGTACTGGCGTGCCAGCGTCGGTGTCGTGGCCGCCGCGAGCTTGAGTTCGGACAGCGCCGGCGAAGGCATTCCCAGCCCCAGGTCGGCGCTGGCTTCGCGCAGGTCCGCGATCAGCCGGGTTTCCTCGTCGCTGTCGAACTCGCCGGGGCCGACGACGAAGATGCGGGACAGGGCGATCAGCACCCGCGCCGTGACGGGGCGCTGGTTAGTCTCGATCTGCGACAGGTAGCTGGTCGACAGCCCCAGCAGCTTGGCGCAGGCATCGAGCGTCAAGCCCTGCCGCTCGCGCAGGGCGCGGACCTTGGGCCCAACGAAGAGCTTGTCGCGCATTGATTTTACAATTTCACAATTTCACAGGATTTCGCAAGTTTATACGCCCTTATTTGCAGGCTACGCAACGCGCGCATGGAGCAAACTATCGGCCTTCCCGAGTCCAGCCACCCCCGTGGAGAACGCCCCACCCATGCCAACGGCCAAGTCATCCGCCTCCGCCGGCGCCAGGTTTCGCGCCGCCCTTGCCGCCGAGAAGCCGTTGCAGGTCGCCGGTGCCGTCAATGCCTACTCCGCCCTGCTGGCGGAACGCGCCGGCTTCAAGGCGATCTACCTGTCGGGTGCGGGGGTCGCGAACGCTTCGTTCGGGCTGCCGGACCTCGGCATCACCAGCCTCAACGACGTCTGCGAGGACGTTCGCCGCATCACCTCGGCCACCGACGTGCCGCTGCTGGTCGATGCGGATACCGGCTGGGGCGCGGCCTTCAACATCTCGCGCACGATTGCGGACCTGATCAAGTCGGGGGCCGGTGCCTGTCATCTCGAGGACCAGGTGCAGGCGAAGCGCTGCGGTCACCGGCCCGGCAAGGCACTGGTGTCAGCGGACGAAATGGTCGATCGCATCAAGGCCGCCGTCGACGGCCGCACCGACGATCAGTTCGTGATCATGGCCCGCACCGACGCGCATGCCGTCGAGGGCCAGCAGGCCGCCATCGACCGCGCGCTCCGGTACGTCGAGGCCGGTGCGGACATGATCTTTGCCGAGGCGCTCACCACGCTGGACGAGTACCGCCAGTTCACCTCTACCGTGAAGGTGCCGGTGCTGGCCAACATCACCGAGTTCGGCAAGACGCCGCTCTTCACGGTGCAGGAACTCGCCGGCGCCGGGGCGCAGCTGGTGCTGTATCCGCTGTCTGCATTTCGCGCAATGTCGAGGGCCGCCGAGATCGTCTACGGTGCCTTGCGCCAGGAAGGAACGCAGCAGGGCGTCCTCGACCGCATGCAGACCCGCGTCGAACTGTACGAAGTGCTCGGCTACCACGAGTACGAGCAGAAGCTCGACGAGCTCTTCGTGCGCGAAGGCGCGGTCAAGTAAACCCGAACGAGAGCACTCATCATGAGCACCAGCACCGAGACCCCTCCCGCCGCCACCGCATTCAAGCCGAAAAAGTCCGTCGCGCTGTCGGGCGTGCCCGCGGGCAACACGGCCCTGTGCACGGTGGGCCGCAGCGGTAACGACCTGCACTATCGCGGCTACGACATCCTCGACCTCGCCGACCGGTGCGAGTTCGAGGAAGTCGCGCACCTGCTGGTGCATGGCAAGCTGCCCAATGCGGCCGAGCTGAAAGGCTACAAGGCCAAGCTCAAGCGGCTGCGCGGATTGCCGGAGGCCGTGCAACTGGCACTGCAGGCACTGCCTGCGTCCAGCCACCCGATGGACGTGCTGCGTACGGGCACGTCGGTGCTCGGCTGCGTGCTGCCCGAAAAAGACGACCACAACGCCGCGGGTGCGCGCGACATCGCCGACCGCCTGCTGGCCAGCCTCGGCTCGATGCTCTGCTACTGGTACCACTACAGCCACTCGGGCCGGGTCATCGAAGTCGAAACCGACGACGACTCGATCGGCGGTCACTTCCTGCACCTGCTGCACGACGAACCCGCGCCCGCCTCGTGGGTGAAGGCGATGCACGTGTCGCTCAACCTGTACGCCGAGCACGAGTTCAACGCCTCGACCTTCACCGGCCGCGTGATCGCGGGCACCGGTTCCGACATCTATTCCTGCATCACCGGCGCGATCGGCGCACTGCGCGGACCGAAGCACGGCGGCGCGAACGAAGTCGCGTTCGAAGTGCAGAAGCGCTACGAGACGCCCGACGAAGCCGCAGCGGACATCAAGGCCCGCGTAGAGCGCAAGGAAGTCGTCATCGGCTTCGGTCACCCGGTCTACACGGTCAGCGATCCGCGCAACAAGGTGATCAAGGAAGTGGCGCGCCA
The DNA here is from genome assembly GCA_963746325.1 of uncultured Gammaproteobacteria bacterium. GTDB lineage: Bacteria > Pseudomonadota > Gammaproteobacteria > Steroidobacterales > Steroidobacteraceae > RPQJ01. The sequence continues at coordinate 940,627 of CAVVBC010000005.1, forward strand.
GCTGTCGGCCGAAGCGGGCGACATGAAGATGTACGACATCGCCGAGCGCCTGGAAACCGTGATGTGGGACATCAAGAAGATGTTCCCGAACCTGGACTGGTTCAGCGCGGTCTCGTATCACATGATGGGCGTGCCCACCGCGATGTTCACGCCGCTGTTCGTCGTGGCGCGCACGGCGGGCTGGAGCGCCCACGTGATCGAGCAGCGCATCGACGGCAAGATCATCCGACCGAGCGCGAACTACACGGGACCCGAGGATCGCCAGTTCGTGCCGATGAAGGATCGATGAACAGCGCCTACCGCAAGCCACTGCCCGGCACCAATCTCGACTACTTCGACGCGCGCGCAGCCGTCGACGCCATCGAGCCCGGCGCCTACGACCGTCTCCCGTACACGGCCCGGGTGCATGCCGAGAACCTCGTCCGCCGCTGTGAGCCGGCAATCCTCGAGGCGAGCCTGCGGCAGTTGATCGAGCGCAGGCGCGATCTCGACTTTCCGTGGTTTCCGGCGCGCGTCGTGTGTCACGACATCCTGGGACAGACTGCGCTCGTCGATCTCGCGGGCCTGCGCGATGCGATTGCGCGAGCAGGGCGGCGATCCGGCGCAGGTGAACCCGGTGGTGCCGGTGCAGTTGATCGTCGATCACTCGCTGGCGGTGGAGTGCGGTGGCTACGATCCGGACGCGTTCGCGAAGAACCGCGCGATCGAAGATCGCCGCAACGAAGACCGCTTCCACTTCATCGACTGGACCCGGCTCGCGTTCAAGAACGTCGACGTGATTCCGCCTGGCAACGGCATCATGCACCAGATCAATCTCGAGCGAATGTCGCCGGTCGTGCACGCGATCGACGGCGTTGCGTTCCCCGACACGCTCGTCGGCACGGACAGCCACACGCCGCACGTGGACGCACTCGGCGTGATCGCCGTCGGTGTGGGTGGTCTCGAGGCAGAAAGCGTGATGCTCGGGCGCGCGTCGTGGATGCGGTTGCCGGACATCGTCGGCGTGCAGTTGCAGGGCAAGCCGCAGCCAGGCATCACCGCAACGGACATCGTGCTGGCCCTGACCGAGTTCCTGCGCCAGCAGAAGGTCGTCGGCGCGTACCTCGAGTTCTTCGGCGCAGGCGCCTCTGCCTTGACGCTCGGCGATCGCGCGACGATTTCCAACATGGCGCCGGAGTACGGTGCGACGGCCGCGATGTTCTTCATCGACGCGCAGACGATCACGTATCTTGAAGCTCACCGGCCGCGACGACGCGCAGGTGAAGCTGGTCGAGACGTACGCGAGGCACACCGGCCTGTGGGCGGACAGCCTGGCGACGGCCGTCTACGAACGCACGCTGCAGTTCGATCTCTCGAGCGTCGTGCGCAACATGGCCGGTCCGTCGAATCCGCATGCGCGCGTGGCCACCACTGATCTCGCGGCGAAAGGCATCGCCGGCGCGTGGCAGGACGAAGCGGGCAGGATGCCTGACGGCGCCGTGATCATCGCGGCCATCACCAGCTGCACCAACACCAGCAATCCGCGCAACGTCATCGCGGCCGCCCTGCTGGCACGCAACGCCAACCGGCACGGACTCACGCGCAAGCCGTGGGTGAAGACCTCGCTGGCGCCGGGTTCGAAGGCGGTCGCGCTGTACCTCGATGAAGCGGGACTCACCGCCGAACTCGAACAGCTCGGCTTCGGCGTCGTGGCGTTCGCGTGCACGACCTGCAACGGCATGTCCGGCGCGCTGGATCCCGCGATCCAGCAGGAGATCATCGAGCGCGACCTGTATGCGACGGCGGTGCTCTCGGGCAATCGCAACTTCGACGGCCGCATCCATCCGTACGCGAAGCAGGCGTTCCTGGCTTCGCCGGCGCTGGTGGTGGCGTACGCGATCGCAGGCACGATTCGCTTCGACATCGAGAAGGATTCGTTCGGCATCGATGCAGCGGGCAAGCCGATCCTGCTCGAGGACCTGTGGCCGTCCGATGCCGAGATCGACGCGGTCGTCGCGGCGAGCGTGAAGCCGGAGCAGTTCCGCAAGGTCTATGAACCGATGTTCCGGATCAGCGTGGAATCCGGACCCAAGGTGAGCCCGCTGTACGCCTGGCGTCCGCAGAGCACGTACATTCGCCGGCCGCCGTACTGGGAAGGCGCACTGGCCGGCGAGCGCTCGCTCAAGGGGATGCGACCGCTGGCGGTGCTCGGCGACAACATCACCACCGACCACCTCTCGCCGTCCAACGCGATCATGCTGAACAGCGCGGCCGGCGAGTACCTCGCCCGGATGGGATTGCCGGAGGAAGACTTCAATTCCTACGCCACCCACCGTGGCGATCACCTCACGGCGCAGCGCGCAACGTTTGCCAACCCCACACTCAAGAACGAGATGGTGACCGTCGACGGCAAGGTCAAGCCCGGGTCGCTTGCGCGCATCGAGCCCGACGGCAAGGTGACGCGCATGTGGGAAGCGATCGAGACCTACATGGAGCGCAAGCAACCGCTGATCATCATTGCGGGCGCCGACTACGGCCAGGGTTCGTCGCGGGACTGGGCGGCGAAGGGCGTGCGGCTCGCGGGTGTCGAAGCAATCGTGGCCGAGGGGTTCGAGCGCATTCACCGCACCAACCTCGTCGGCATGGGCGTGCTGCCGCTCGAGTTCAAGCCGGGCACGAATCGGAAGACGCTCGGCATCGACGGCACGGAGACGTTCGACGTGGTGGGCGCACGCGAACCGCGCGCCGACCTCACGCTCGTGATCCACGCGCAAAGACGGCAAGCGCGTCGAGGTTGCGGTCACGTGTCGGCTCGACACGGCCGAGGAAGCGTCGATCTACGAAGCGGGCGGCGTGCTGCAGCGGTTCGCCCGCGACTTCCTCGAGAGCAGGAAATAGGAGAATGTCCGCCACTTTCCCGCAGCAGGCCAGCATTCCCGCCACCTACATGCGTGGCGGCACCAGCAAGGGCGTGTTCTTCCGCCTGCAGGATCTGCCAGCCGCCGCACAGGTGCCCGGTGAGGCGCGTGACCGTCTCTTCCTGCGCGTGATTGGCAGCCCCGATCCTTACGGCGCGCACATCGACGGCATGGGTGGCGCCACGTCGAGCACCAGCAAGTGCGTGATCCTCTCCAGGAGCGCCCGCCCCGACCACGATGTCGATTACCTCTACGGCCAGGTCGCGATCGACAAGGCTTTCGTCGACTGGAGCGGCAACTGCGGCAACCTCTCGACCGCGGCGGGCGCCTTCGCGATCCATGCGGGCTTCGTCGATCCTGCGCGCGTCCCGCGCAATGGCACCTGCACGGTGCGCATCTGGCAGGCCAACATCGGCAAGACCATCATCGCGCACGTGCCGGTGACTGACGGCGCCGTGCAGGAGACCGGCGACTTCGAACTCGACGGCGTGACGTTTCCCGCCGCCGAGATCGTGCTCGAGTTCATCGATCCCTCCGATGACGGCGCCGACGGCGGTTCGATGTTCCCCACCGGGCACCTGGTCGACGACCTCGACGTGCCGGGCGTCGGCACGTTCAAGGCGACGATGATCACTGCGGGCATCCCCACGGTGTTCGTCAACGCTCGCGACATCGGCTACACCGGCACCGAGCTGCGCGAGGCCATCAACGGCGATCCGCAGCAGCTCGCGCGCTTCGAGCAGATCCGTGTCGCGGGCGCGCTGCGCATGGGCCTGATCAAGACGCCTGCGGAAGCCTTGCAACGGCAACACACACCCAAGATCGCGTTCGTGGCGCCGCCAGCAGATTACGTGTCGCAAGCGGGCGCCAAAGTCGCGGCCGGCGACATCGACCTGCTCGTGCGCGCCCTCTCCATGGGCAAGCTGCATCACGCGATGATGGGGACGGCCGCCGTCGCCATCGGCACGGCCGCAGCGATTCCCGGCACGCTGGTGAACCTGGCCGCCGGTGGGGGCACGCGCACGGCCGTGCGTTTCGGTCATCCGTCGGGCACGCTGCGCGTCGGTGCCGAAGCGACGCAGGTGAATGGCGAATGGACCGTGACCAAGGCCATCATGAGCCGCAGCGCCCGCATCCTGATGGAAGGGCGCGTGCGCGTGCCAGTGCTGATCGCGGGGCGCGGTCATGACGACTGAGGCCCATCCGCCAGCGGCCTACGCAGCGGCATGCTGCGCACTCATGGATGGACTGACCGCGGCATTCCAGGCTCTGCAGCACCCGGGCTGCGTGCGACTGATCGGCCCGGTGGTGCCGGGCGCAACGATGACGTTCGGTGCGCGAGTTCCGGGGACCTCGTACCAGCTCGATCCGGTGCAGGCCGCGTTCAGTTTCGGCACGATGATCGGCTGGCTCGATCAATGCGACACGTCGCTCGCGACGGGCACGCTGCATCCAGCCCACCTGCTCGGTGCGCTCCTGCCCGTGGCCGACTACCAGGCACGCAAGGCACTGGCCGAAGGACGCGCCCCGGGATCGGTGCACGACCTGCTGACCGCGGTGCTCGATGCACATGCGCGGCAGTTCGCCCCAGCCGAAATCCTGCGGCGCGACGTGCCTGCGGCACGCGGCGACGCTGTCCGCGCGGCTGCTGCAGCGACAGTGGCGAACCTGCTCGGGGCAACGCAGGCGCAATCGATGACGGCGCTGAGTCATGCAGCACGCGAGACCGCTGCTGCTGGTGCCAACGGCGCATCACAGCGCTGGTGGCTCGGCGATGCCAGCGGTCGCGCCGTGCGCATCGCATTGATCGCGTTGGCCGAATCACCCGCCGAACCAGCGCCATCTACTGCATTGCCCGCGCCCAAACAGGTTCTCTCGCTCGACCCGGCTGCAGTCACGCGCATTCGCGAGCGCTTCTGCACCAGCGTCACCGCGCATTTCCCGGGCGTCCAGGCGACGCGCCTCACGGGGCTGTTCGCCGACTTCGATCGGCTCCGCGCCTTGCCAATCAACGAGATGGTCTCCCTGACCGTGCGCAATTGAGGGCGCTGCGCTCCTTGCCTCGAGTCGCGAGGCCTCCGGTGTATCCTGCGCCGATGTCACCTCTAGTCGATGCGGTCGCGACCCATGAGTAGCTCCGCGGTGCCCTTTTTCACTCGCTGGCGCTTCCTCGTCCTCACGTTGCTGATGTGCGCCTGGCTGCTGCTGATGCCGCTGGTGGGCGGCGCCTGGCGGGTGGAGCTGATGCTGGAAGCGTTCATGCTCATCACGCTGCTGGTCACGGTGTGGGCCAATCCCGGCCTGAAGGGTTTGCGCAACGTGCTGATCGTGCTCTGGCTGGTATCGGTCACCGGTACGCTGCTGTCCATCGCCACGACCGACCACCCGGCCTGGCGCTGGTCGCGCACGCTCGAGCTGCTGACCCTGGTGCCGCTGATGGGCATGCTCGCAGGGGGCATGCTCGCGTTCGTGCTGCGCGAGCGCAAGCTCACCTTCGACAGCATCTTTGCCACGATTGCCGCCTACCTGTTGGTCGCGGGCTTGTTCACGCAGGTCTACATGTGCCTGCTGACCTGGGATCCGGCGAGCTTCTCGCTGCCCTCCGGTGTGGCGGGCCGCCCGGTGCACCTGCTGCAGGCCGACATGACGTATTTCAGCCTGGTGACGCTCGCGACGGTCGGTTACGGCGACGTCCTGCCCGCGACCAGCACGGCACGCATGCTGGCCATGATCCAGGCCGTCACCGGTCAGTTCTACATCGCCGTCGTGGTCGCGATATTCGTCGGAGCGTACTCGTCCCAGCGGCGCAGCTGACCGGGGGACGCGTGCCGGTGCTGCGAGGTACCCCGAACCGGTATCCTTGCGCGATGAACGATCTACAGGAAGGGGCCCGCGGCCTGGGCCTCGAACTCGACCGCGTGCAGTGCGAGAAGCTGCTGCAGCACCTCGACCTGCTCGACGACTGGAACACGCGCATGAACCTCACGGCGATCCGCGAGCGGCCGGCGCAGATCACCAAGCACATCCTGGACAGCCTGACGCTCGTGCCATGGCTGCGCGGCACGCGGGTCGCGGATATCGGCAGCGGCGCCGGGTTTCCAGGCATTCCGCTCGCCATCGCGCTGCCTGGCGTGCACTTCGCGCTGGTCGAATCAGTCGGCAAGAAGTGCCGTTTCCTCGAATGCGTCCGTGACACCCTCGCCCTGGAAAACGTCGAGGTCGTGCAATCGCGTGCGGAAAGCTACCAGCCGAAGGAACGTTTCGAGACGGTCATCGCGCGCGCCGTCGGCCCGCTCGTGGACCTGGTCAAGAACGGGGGCGGGCTCGTGGCCGGCGGGGGCCGCTTGCTCGCCATGAAGGGACGCGTTCCCGAGGACGAGCTCGCGAAGAAGCTCAGCGGCTGGAAAGTCGTGGCCGTCCACCCGCTGCACGTGCCCGGGCTCGAGGAAGAGCGGCATCTCGTCGAACTCGCCCATTCGCACGCCAGATAGGCCCGCAGAAGCAGGGACGCGACCCTTGCAGGAGGGCCACGTCCCTATTTGCTATCCTTGCGCCGGCCCATGAAACGTGTCATCGCAGTCGCGAACCAGAAAGGCGGGGTCGGCAAGACGACCACCTCCGTCAACCTTGCCGCCTCGCTGGCCGCCACGCAGCGCAAGGTGCTGCTGATCGATTGCGATCCGCAAGGCAACGCGACGATGGGCTGCGGTGTCGAGAAGGCGAGCCTCGAGCGCTCCACCACCGAAGTCCTGCTGGGTGATTGCGAACTGGCGGCTGCGCTGGTGCGCGTCGATCCAGGCAATTTCATGCTGCTGCCCGGCAACCAGGACCTGGTCGCCGCGGAAGTGCAGCTGATGAGCGTCATCGGCCGCGAAGTGCGCCTGCGCAACGCGCTGAAGCCGGTGCGCGACGATTACGACGTCATCATCATCGACTGCCCGCCGTCGCTGAACCTGCTGACGCTGAACGCGCTGGTCGCCGCCGACAGCGTGCTGGTGCCGATGCAGTGCGAGTACTACGCGCTCGAAGGACTCTCGGCGCTGATGAACACCATCGAGCAGATCCGCGCCAGCGTCAATGCCGACCTCGTGCTCGAAGGCATCCTGCGCACCATGTACGACCCGCGCAACAACCTCTCGAACGAAGTGTCGGGCCAGCTCATGCTGCACTTCGGCGACAAGGTGTTCCGCACGGTGATCCCGCGCAACGTCCGCCTCGCGGAGGCGCCGAGCTTCGGCAAGGCCGTGCTGTTCCACGACAAGGATTCACGCGGCGCGCTGGCCTATCTCGCGCTCGCCGGCGAAATGATCCGCCGCGAGGAAGAGGCGTTGGCCGGTCCGGCGCCTGAGCTCGACGACGAAGACCAGGGCTAAGCTCACTCGAACCCTCACCCGCGCTCTGCGCGACCTCCCCCGCGGCGCGGGAGCGGTGACAGCCCAAGCCTTCACCGCAACCCGTTCTCGCTGCGCGGGACAGGGGTCGAGTCGGCATAATAGTGCGCTATGGCAACTAAGCGACCCTCCCTCGGACGGGGACTCGAAGCCCTGCTCGGTTCCGTCTCCGCGCCGCCGGCGTCTGCTGCCGGCCCGCCCCGGGCACCGTCGCAGCCGACCCCGCTGGCAGCGTCAGCAGCAACGATGCCGCCAGCGCGGCTGCAAGCTGCGGCCAGGCCGAGCAGCGCGCCGCGCGACGAAGAGCTGACGCGCGTCCCGGTCGACCTGCTGCAGCGCGGTCGCTACCAGCCGCGACTCGACATGCGGCCCGAAAGCCTGCAGGAACTGGCGAACTCGATCAAAGCGCAGGGCGTGGTGCAGCCCATCGTCGTGCGGCCGCTCGCCGCGCAACGCACCGGCGAACCGCTCCGCTACGAAATCATCGCGGGTGAGCGCCGTTGGCGCGCGGCGCAGATGGCCGGCCTGCACGACATCCCGGCCGTCGTCCGCATCGTGCCCGACGAAGCGGCGGTGGCGATGTCGCTCATCGAGAACATCCAGCGCGAGAACCTCAACCCGCTCGAGGAAGCCCGCGCGCTCGACCGGCTGATCCGCGAGTTCGACGTCACCCACCAGCAGGCGGCCGATGCGGTTGGCCGCTCACGCGCGGCCGTCAGCAACCTGCTGCGGCTGCTGGAGCTGCCCGACGAAGTGAAGGCTCTGGTCGAGCAGCGGGAGCTCGAGATGGGTCACGCCCGGGCGCTGCTTGGCCTGACGCAGGTCCGGCAGCAGGTGGAAGTGGGTGCGCTGGTTGCGAAGAAGGGGCTGTCGGTCCGCGAGACCGAAGCGCTGGTGAAGCGGATGCTCGCCCACGGCGACAAGGCCAATCGCAAGGACGAAGCCGACGCGCCGCGCGCCGATCCCAACATCAACCGGCTCGAGCAGGACCTGGCCGACAAGCTCGGTGCCAAGGTCTCGCTGCAGCACGCCCAGGCCAGCGGCAAGGGCAAGCTCGTGATCGCCTACAACAGCCTCGATGAGCTGGATGGAATCCTCGCTCACATTAAGTAGCAGCAACTGACGTAGTGGCAAGGGAGTTAGAAGGGTTAGGGATTAGGGGTTAGTAAAGTCGATACTTCTTAATCTGAATCGGAGTCGCGATCTTCGTCGCCGATCAGCTGCATGAATCAGGTGCATCAGGTGGCGTTCCGACTAACCCCTATCCCCTAACCCCCAACCCCTTCCGCCATCTGCCGCTGCGCGGCAGATGCGGATTTGAAGCACTGCAAAAAGACCCCTATACTGCCGCGCCTTTCCGGAAGCCACGCCTCGGCGTGAGCCCGCCCGGGTAACGGATTCCTACGCCACCCGTGGCCGGCCAACCGGCATGTCGTGGCTTTTTTGTTGCCCGGAAGTTGGATGGGGCCTTGAGCAACCCAGACGTGCAGAAAGGCCGGCGCCAGGCGCTGGCTGTCGTGCTGAGTCAGGCGGTGCTTGGGGCAGTCGTCGCGGCGGCGTTTTACGCGATCGACGGAACCCGTGCTGGCGCATCGGCGCTGCTGGGTACGGCGATCGGCGTCGCAGCCACGACGCTGATGGCCTTCGCGATGCTGCGGCACGGCGAAGGCGCAACGCTGATGCGCGCCACGATCGGGTTCTTCCTGGGCTGGCTCGTGAAGGTGGGTTTCACCATTGCGTTGCTGGTGATGGCGTTCAGGTCACCGAACGTCGAGGCGGTCCCGCTGCTTGCAGCGTACGTCGCGACGTTCTTTGGATACTGGTTTGGCGCGGCCCGCCTCGGTGGCGGTCCGGCCAGCAACAATGGTCCGCACGGTCGGAGTGGGTAACAGAACATGGCCGCCGCTGAGCACGCCGCAGGTCCCGCGAACAGCACCGAATACATCACCCACCACCTGACCCATTTCACGGTCGGCGAGGGGTTCTGGTCTTTCCACGTCGACACGATCTTCATGTCCGTGGTGCTCGGCATCTTCACGCTGGGGCTGTTCTGGTCGGCTTCGCGCAAGGCGACGGCCGGCGTGCCCTCCAAGTGGCAGGCTTTCGTCGAGATCGTCGTCGAGTTCATCGACACCACCGTCAAGGAAGTCTTCCACCTCGACCGCTCGTTCCTCGCGCCGCTCGCCCTCACGATCTTCGTGTGGGTGTTCATGATGAATGCGATGGACCTGCTGCCGCTCGACCTGCCCGGCAAGGTCGCCGCGCTGTTCGGCATCCATTACTGGCGCGTGGTGCCCACGGCCGACGCCAACACCACGTTCGCGATGTCGATCACCGTGCTGCTCGTCGTGCTGTACTTCTCGTTCAAGGCGAAGGGCGCGGGCGGCTACATGCACGAGCTGTTCACTGCGCCGTTCGGCGCGCATCCGGTGCTCTGGATCCCCAACTTCTTCCTGAACCTGGTCGAGCTGCTCTCGAAGCCGGTTTCGCTCGCCATGCGACTCTTCGGCAACATGTACGCGGGCGAGCTCGTGTTCATGCTGATCGCGCTGCTCGGCGCCGGCGTCTTCACGTTCACCGTCGGCAGCGCCGCCGGCTTCGTCGGCCAGCTGCTGATGGGCTCGGCCTGGGCGATCTTCCACATCCTCATCATCGTGCTGCAAGCGTTCATCTTCATGGTGCTGACCGTCGTGTACTCCGCGATGGCCACCGAGCACCACTAGGCCAGACGCCCGCCGCACCGACCACGCCGTTCATTCGTTTTCGTTTTACTGCAACTGCACTTTCCGCCAGGAGATTGAGATGGAAAACCTCGCGCTCATCGCACAGGTCCAGAGCTACACCGCGATCGCACTCGGCCTGATCATCGGCCTCGGTGCCATCGGCGCCTGCATCGGCATCGGCATCATGGGTTCGAAGTTCCTCGAGGCGGCCGCCCGCCAGCCGGAACTGATCCCCACGCTGCAGGGCCGCATGTTCCTGCTCGCCGGCCTGATCGACGCGGCGTTCCTGATCGGCGTGGCGCTCGCGATGTTCTTCGCGTTCGCGAACCCGCTGCTCGCCCGCTTCGGCTGACCCGGCACCTGACGCGAGGACGTCGTCATGAATATCAATGCGACGCTGCTCGGCCAGATGCTGGTGTTCGGGATCCTGATCTGGTTCTCCTGGAAGTTCATCTGGCCGCCCCTCACCAAGGCGATCGAAGACCGACAGAAGAAGATCGCGGAAGGTCTCGCCGCCGCTGAACGCGGCCAGACCGAGTTGCAGAGCGCCCACGGGGAAGCCCAGGGCATCATCAACTGCAGCCCGCGAACAGGCCAAGAAGATCGTCGACCAGGCGCACAAGCGCGAGGTCGAAATCGTCGACGAGGCGCGCGCTACCGCCGTGGAAGAGGGCAAGCGCATCGTCGACAGCTCGCGGCAGGACGCGGCGCAGGAAAAGTCCCGCGCCCGTGACGAGTTGCGCAAGGACGTGGCCTCGCTGGCCGTGGCCGGCGCGTCGCGTCTGCTGCAGCGAGAGATCGACCCGAAGGCACACGCCGACCTGATCGAGCAACTGGCCCGTGAAATCGAGGGCGCCAAGGCCTGAGGGCCTGTGGCACCCCCGACGACGACGGAACCTGGAGTAACGATGCATGGCTGAGAAAGCCACCGTAGCGAGACCCTACGCCAAGGCGGCCTTCGCCCACGCGCGGGACAAGAACACGCTCGACGCCTGGTCGGGCTGGCTTGGCACCGCGCGCGCGGTCGTCTCGAGCGACGAGTTCAAGGCATTCGAGAGCAGCCCGGGCGTGGGCAGGCAGCAGCTCAAGGAGCTGGTGGCCAACGTCTGTGGCGACGCGATCGACGGCAACGGGCGGGCGCTGCTCGACCTGCTGGCCGAGAACGACCGCATCGACTTCCTGCCCGAGATCGCCGAGCAGTTCGACGAGCTCAAGGCCGACCACCAGAACGTCGCCGACGTCGAGGTCGTGTCGGCTTCCGAGCTCAACGCAACCCAGCGCGAGCGTCTCGCCGGCGCCTTGCGTGCACGACTGCGCCGCGACGTGCGGTTGCATTGCAGTGTCGATCCCTCGTTGATCGGCGGTGCGGTGGTGCGCTCGGGCGACCTGCTCATCGACGGCTCGCTCGTGAACAAGCTCCAGCGGCTCGACGTCGAACTGACGACTGGCTGACGACCGAAAACGATTCAACGGCCCACGCCGCGCACCGCGGCAGGCCCGCAGAGGATTGGCAACATGTCCATCAAGGCTTCTGAGATCAGCGAACTGATCAAGGCACGCATCCAGAACTTCACCGCGGCCACCGAGGCGCGCAGCGTCGGCAGCGTGGTGTCGGTCACGGACGGCATCGTCCGCATCCACGGCCTGCAGGACGTGATGCAGGGCGAAATGCTCGAGTTCCCCAAGAACACCTACGGCCTCGCGCTCAACCTCGAGCGTGACTCGGTCGGCGCGGTCATCCTGGGTGAGTACGAGCACATCTCGGAAGGCGACACGGTCAAGTGCACCGGCCGCATCCTCGAAGTGCCGGTCGGCACCGAGCTGATCGGCCGCGTCGTCAACTCGCTCGGCCAGCCGATCGACGGCAAGGGCCCGATCGACGCCAAGGAATTCGACGTCATCGAGAAGGTGGCGCCTGGCGTCGATCGCCCGCAAGTCGGTCAGCCAGCCGGTGCAGACCGGCCTCAAGTCCATCGACGCGATGGTGCCGGTCGGCCGCGGCCAGCGCGAACTGATCATCGGCGACCGCCAGACCGGCAAGACTGCCGTCGCGGTCGACACGATCATCAACCAGAAGGGCAAGGACCTCATCTGCATCTACGTCGCGATCGGCCAGAAGGCCTCGACGATCGCGAACGTGGTGCGCAAGCTCGAAGAAACCGGCGCGATGGCGTACACGATCGTCGTCGCCGCCTCGGCGTCGGAATCGGCCGCGATGCAGTACATCGCGCCGTACTCGGGCTGCACGATGGGCGAGTACTTCCGCGACCGCGGCCAGGACGCGCTGATCATTTATGACGACTTGACCAAGCAGGCGTGGGCCTATCGCCAGGTCTCGCTGCTGCTGCGCCGCCCGCCGGGCCGCGAAGCGTATCCGGGCGACGTGTTCTACCTCCACAGCCGCCTGCTCGAGCGCGCCGCGCGCGTCAACGAGGAGTACGTCGAGAAGTTCACCAAGGGCGCCGTGAAGGGCAAGACCGGCTCGCTCACCGCGCTGCCGATCATCGAGACGCAGGCCGGCGACGTGTCCGCGTTCGTCCCGACCAACGTGATCTCGATCACCGACGGCCAGATCTTCCTCGAGACCGACCTGTTCAACGCCGGCATCCGTCCCGCCATCAACGCCGGCATCTCGGTGTCGCGCGTCGGCGGCGCCGCGCAGACCAAGGTCATCAAGAAGCTCGGCGGCGGCGTCCGCCTGGCGCTCGCGCAGTACCGTGAACTCGCGGCCTTCGCGCAGTTCGCCTCGGACCTCGACGACGCGACCCGCAAGCAGCTCGAGCGCGGCAAGCTCGTGACCGAGCTCATGAAGCAGCCGCAGTACTCGCCGATGTCGGTGGCCGAGCAGGCCATCACGCTGTTCGGCGTGACCAAGGGCTACTTCGACGACGTCGAAGTGAAGCGCGCCCTGGCGTTCGAACTGGCGCTGCGCAGCCCACGTGAAGAGCAAGTACAAGGACCTGTTCGACCGCATCGAGACGACCAAGGACCTGAACGCCGACGACGAGAAGGCGCTCGTGGCCGCGATCGAAGACTTCAAGAAGAACGGCGCGTACTGAGCCCGTTCGACTCGCGCGACGCACAGGTACAGGTAAGCCATGGCCGGAACCAAGGAAATCCGCCTCAAGATCAAGAGCGTGCAGAACACGCGCAAGATCACCAAGGCGATGGAAATGGTCGCTGCCTCGAAGATGAAGAAGGCGCAGGAGCGCATGCGGCGCGGTCGCCCGTACGCGCAGCGCCTGCTCGACATCACGATGCACGCGGCGCGCGCCAACACGGAATACAAGCACCCGCTGCTGACGCGGCGCGGCGACGTGAAGCGCGTCGGCGTCGTCGTCATTACCACCGACAAGGGCCTGTGCGGCGGCCTGCAACACCAACGTGCTGCGCCTGGTGCTGAACCAGCACAAGGAATGGCTGGCGAAGGGCATCGAGGCCGAGTACTGCACGATCGGCAACAAGGGCCTCGGCTTCATCAACCGCATGGGCGGCAAGATCGTCTCGCAGGTCACTAACTACGGCGACCACCCGCAGCTCGAGCGCCTGATCGGCCCGGTGAAGATGCTCATCGACGGCTTCCTCGAAGGCCGCCTCGACGAGGTGCACCTCTTCTCCACGCGCTTCGTCGACACGATGAAGCAGGAGCCGACGCACGCGCACGATCGATCCGATCCCGCAGGAATGGGTCCTGCCGACCGGCCAGGTCATGAAGGCCGACGTCGGCGAAGGCAACCTGGGACTACCTGTACGAGCCGGACGCGAAGGCGGTGCTCGACCAGCCGCTCGTGCGCTACCTCGAGACCGTGGTCTACCAGGCTGCGACCGACAACATCGCCTCCGAGCAGTCGGCGCGCATGGTCGCGATGAAGGCGGCGTCGGACAACGCGCGCAACATCATCGACGAGCTGCAGCCGGTCTACAACAAGAGCCGGCAGGCCTCGATCACCAAGGAACTGTCCGAGATCGTGGGCGGCGCGCGCTGTCTGACGCCTTATTCACCAGTTACCAGTCACTAGTCACATTTTTCGTAGGGATCCGCTATGTCCACCTCAGCCCACGGCACCATCGTCCAGACCATCGGCGCGGTCATCGACATCGAGTTCCCGCGCGATGCGATGCCCCGGGTGTACGACGCGCTCGTCCTCGAGGACAGCGCCAACACGCTGGCCGAGAAAGGCCTGACGTTCGAAGTCGAGCAGCAGCTCGGTGACGGTGTCGTGCGCACGATCGCGCTCGGCTCGTCCGACGGCCTGCGAGCGCGGCATGAAGGTGCGCAACACCGGTGCGCCCATCTCCGTGCCGGTCGGCCCGGGCGTGCTCGGTCGCGTGATGGACGTGCTCG